>NZ_LXKA01000277.1 GCF_001645125.1 Paraburkholderia ginsengiterrae
GGAGGTGAAAGTGTCCGGCTCCGGCGCGAGCCGTCGTGCGGCGGAACAGGCCGCCGCCAAGACGGCCCTCCATGAGGTCATGGCCGCCGCGCCCGCGGTGGTCGCCACGCCCAAGCGCTCGCCGGGCGCCCGCGCGGCCACCCCCGTCTCGCCGGCGATCCTCCCCCGCGTGACCCGCGCTCAGCCCCCGCCGGACTCGCCCAGCCCTTCCCGCACGACCGAACCCGTCGCCGGTCGCGCCGTGTCCCCCGCGGCCGCCGCCCCGCAACGTCTCCCCCAAGTAAGCCCCCTAGACGAACCCCACCCTAATCACCCCGCCCACGAAGGGGTCGAGGTCGATCTGAACGCCGTTACTGAGGTCGGCCACGTCGGTAAGCAGGCTCTGTACGCCGTAGAACGCCACCAGCATAAGCACGCGAGCGGGATACGCGCGCAGCGCGTAG
>NZ_LXKA01000278.1 GCF_001645125.1 Paraburkholderia ginsengiterrae
GGGATAGGCGATCGTAACACCGAGCAGGTTGAGCGGACAGGGTCGGCGGAGCCCGATCTCAGAAGTAGTCCGACGTGCGTGGGCAGACAGCACTTCGCCATGAGACGTCAGCATATCTCGGGGCGCGGTGATGTACACCGTGCCCTGCGAGGACACCGCGGGACGCTGACCGTGGATGAGTATTGCGGCTGGCCGCTCCTTGGCAGTGAGACTACGCGCAGGATGTTTGCCGCCAGCGCTGATCCCGTCGCGGCGGAGAATCGCGGCAGCGGGGCCGGGGTCGGGCTGCGTACGCGTCCAGCAACCAGTGTTGGCGGTGACCATGGCGGTCAGTTCCTGATTACCGATCGAGTGTGCCATGATCAACGGAGCGGGCGCCACGCCGATCGAAACGGCAAGCCCGGCATCACCCCAGCCGAGCTCTTCGCCGATCAGCGATTCGA
>NZ_LXKA01000279.1 GCF_001645125.1 Paraburkholderia ginsengiterrae
ATCCCGACGTGTGGCGCGTAGCGATCACTCTGGCGATCGTCCCGAGACTGGAGACGTTGTTGAGCCTCGAAGCGGTCGAGCAGCTTGATCTCCACCGACGCGCTGGCCCGCCGGATCTCTGTCTGAAGACCCTAATCACCGCTCACCTGCTCGCCGCCGCATTCGGCCGCTTGCCGATCACCACGACCCCGCCTGCCAGTCCCAGCACGCTACCCCCCGCCAGCGCCCCCGCGAATCGCTGCGTAACCGTCCCCCACCCCGCCCGGCAGTTCGCTCTCCCTACGGCCACCAGCACCGCACACTCCCTGACCGCGCCCGCCGCCACTCGCTTCAACCGCTGACCCCCTCCCGTCGCGCCGACGCCCCACACCGCCCACCGCTACAGCACGCCTCCGCCGCCACGCTCCGCAGCCTGCGCGCACCACACCTGCACGCTCCACCC
>NZ_LXKA01000280.1 GCF_001645125.1 Paraburkholderia ginsengiterrae
TTGGGCTGTCTCCGTACGTGGCCATGGGCGGGACCGTGCGCGACACCGAGCAGCGACGGGGCGGTCCGGCCTGCCCGCTGACGTCCGTGTCGCGGCTGTCGCGTGGTGGGGTTGCGCCGTGCGTTCCTTTCCTCCCCCGCGGCCTGCCTCCCTCTGTCCTCGCCCCCCTGCCCCTTTTCCCTCTCCTCCCCTCTTTTCCTTCCCCTCCCCTTCCCCTTCTCCCCCTCCTCCTTCCCCCTTTTCTCTCCCCTCTCCTCCCTCTCTCCTGCTCGCCCTACCCCCTGCCCTCCACCGCACCATCTCCCCCTCCCCCGCTTCCCCTTCCCCCTCTCCTCCCTCGTTTTTCTTTCTGCTACGCTCCCTCCTTCCACTTCTGCCTCTCTTCTCCTCCCTTCTACGTTCCTCATCCCCCCTCCCTGTCCACCCGTATCCTTGTCAACC
>NZ_LXKA01000281.1 GCF_001645125.1 Paraburkholderia ginsengiterrae
CGCCAGTACAGGTCGTCGGCCCACCCTAGCTCCCCTATCGCACCCCCATTCCTCCGGCCGATTCGATCCACCTCGGCCCTCGTCTCTTCCTCACCGTCTCCCCCGTCAATCATTGTCCTTCCCTGTTCTCTGTGACTTCGCTCTCTCCCCACCCCCCCCCCCCCGCCCCCCCTCCCCCCCCCCCCGCCCCCCCCCCCCCCCCCCCCCCCCCCCCCCCCCCGCCCCCCCACCCCCCCCCCCCCCCCCACCCCCCCCCCCCCCCCCCCCCCCCCCCCCCCCACCCCCCCCCCCCCCCCTCCCCTCCCCCCCCCCCCCCCCTCCCCACCCTCCCACCTCTCACCTCCCCCTGCCCGCTCCCTTCCCCGCCCCCGCACACCCACGCCCCTCCCCTTCCCCCACCCGTCCCCCCCCCCCCCCGCCCGACCCTCTCCCCCCACCCGC
>NZ_LXKA01000282.1 GCF_001645125.1 Paraburkholderia ginsengiterrae
GTCGGCGAGTAGAAGTGGAAGCGGAGGGTAGAGAGTGGGGAGGGCGGGGATCGCAAAAGGATGATGATGGGCGCGGCCGGGGGGGGCCGGGGAGGTGTGGTGATGGAGAAGGGGAGAGGGGGAGTGGGGGGGTTGGGAGTGCGTGGTGTGGGAAGGATGCGGAACGAAGAGCGCAGCGTGGGAGAGGAGGAGATCGGGGGAGGGGGTTGGAGGGAGACTGGAGGAGAGGCGAATGGGTGTGGCGAGGGGGGTGGTCGGAGAACGCTGCAAGATGGTGATGGGGCAGAGAGGCGGGGCGGGGCGGCGTCGGGCGAGCGGCGAGAGTAGGCCAGGGTTCTTGGTCGACGAGCACGGCGGGCGGCTCGAAAGCGACGGTGTCGTGGTACGGGAAGGGGGGGGGGGGGGGGGCAGGGGTCGACAAGCGCACGACGCACGGCGTAG
>NZ_LXKA01000283.1 GCF_001645125.1 Paraburkholderia ginsengiterrae
ACGAGTCGGGGACTGGAGTCGGAGGGAGTGTAGTGAGCGCGCGCATAGGGGGAGCGGAGGGTGGTGTGGGGGGTACGTGAGGGCATAGCTGTAGAGGGGGTGGTGTGTGTGCATGGGTATCAGTACGAGGAGGCGTGGCGAGGGGTGGGGGGCACAGGGGAGGGAGTGGGAGCGGGGAAGGAAGGGAGGAGGGGGAGGAGGGAGGGAGGGGGGGGAAGCGATGAAGTGACAGAGGGAGAGAAGGAGGGTTGATGGGGGAGTGCGGTGGGAGGCAGCGGGGTCGACAGGGGGGGGGCGAAAGGCGGAGGCAGGGCGTGGAGCAGGGGGATGAGGGTGAGCGTCGAGGTGCGGGAGGATTTTTGCAGCGTGAGCGGCGGGGCGGGTTTGCCGTCGCTGAGCACGATGTTGGTCTGCGGCGCGTAGCCGTCGCGCACGTGGGG
>NZ_LXKA01000284.1 GCF_001645125.1 Paraburkholderia ginsengiterrae
ACGGGCAGGGCAAAAGGAGTTGGAGAGGAGGACGAGAAAGTGGTGAGTTGGGGAAGGATTGCGAGAAGTAAACGGATGGTCCAAGAAGTGGTGAGACAAGGGCGGGGGCGGTGAATGAGGGGAGCGGGGCGAGTGCAGGAAGGGGCAGGCGGACGTGGGGGAGCGGAAGAGCGGTGTGGGGTGCGGAGGGAGGAGTGGGCGGGCGAGCGGTGCGCGAGCAAGCAGCGGCCAAGGGAGGGCGGGGGAGGATGAGTCGCGAAGGGCGAGTGGTGGAGCTTGTGCGGAGTGAGGGACTGCGAGGGAGGCAGCAGGTCGCGGGGAGGCTGGCGTGGAGTGTTGAGACCGTGTGCCGAGGGGAAATCGTGCATGGTCTTGTCCCAGGGAAGCCGCTTGCGGGGAACGGGATGCGTGATGAAGATCTTCGAGGGGCGCGACACCGC
>NZ_LXKA01000285.1 GCF_001645125.1 Paraburkholderia ginsengiterrae
CATGGCCGACCATATCGAATGCGACATCCGCCCCCCCATCCGCGGCTTCGCGGATCCCCGCTACGTCGCTCCCGCTGTCGCCCGGCAACGCATAGCGGGCCACGCGCCCCACCCCTACTTTCCCCCCAGCCCCCATCGTCCCAGCCCCGCTCCCATTCCGCCGGCCCCGCACACCCTCCTGCTCCATCTCCACCCGCCCGGTCCCCGAACCGCAACTGCCACGCCCGCCGCTTCCCACAGCCCCCCCCCCGGCCCTCTCACCGCCCCCGCCCTCCGTTGCCTCCCGACCCCCCCCGCCCCGCACCACGCCCAGACAGCCGTCCCACTCCGCCCCGACCCAGCGCCCCTGCACCGCCCGACCCGCCACCCCCTCCCGGCTCCGCTCCCTCCTCCGCCCGCCCCTCCTCCGCTCATCGCTGCCTCGCCCGTCCCTCCACACC
>NZ_LXKA01000286.1 GCF_001645125.1 Paraburkholderia ginsengiterrae
GGGGGGTGTACGGCGAATGTCAAGCGCGCCAGGCAGTCGGGCCTGCAGTGCGGGCGGGCGATCGTGGGGGAGGATGCTTTGCGGACGGACGACCGGGGGGGGTACGGGGTCGGGGAATGCGTGCAGCACCGCACGGCGAGCTTCGGGCTGGTGGCGCCGATCTGGGACGAGGGGCGTGGCTGTGGCGCACATCTGGCAGGGGCGGGTCACCGGCGTTACGTGCAGCGCGCGACGGCGACCAAGCTGAAAGTCACGGGCGTCGATCTGTATTCGGCCGGGGACTTCATGGGTGGCCCTGATAGTGCAGGCATGGTGCTGGGCGGCCCGAGGAGCGGCCTCTACAGGCATCCTGTGCTCGAGGACAGCCGGGTGGTCGGCGCGGGCCTGTAGGGCGATGTCAAGGACGGCGCGTGGTACTTCCAGCTGATCCAGGAGCAGAC
>NZ_LXKA01000298.1 GCF_001645125.1 Paraburkholderia ginsengiterrae
CCGAGCGGCAAGACGGTGGTGTCGAATCTGTCCAGCTCGCACCTGATGAGCGAAGGTGCGCCCTCGTACAACGACGACGTGTTCGTCTACTGGTCGCCGGCTAGCGGCGTGGTGCTGACGCAATGAGCAATCCCACTACCTCCTCCCCCGCGGCGCTCGGCGCGCCGTCCGGCAGCCGTTTGTTGGGTCTGCTGAAGAAGCGCCTTGCCATGCTGCTGCCCTCGGGCCGCAGCACGGTGATCGGTGTGCCGTTCCTGTGGCTCACGCTGTTCTTCGCCGTGCCGTTCGTGCTGGTGCTGAAGATCAGCTTCGCCGATCTGCGCCTGGGCATTCCGCCCTACACCGATCTGGTGACGGTCAAGGACGGCATGGTGCATTTCGCCATGCAGCTGAGCCACTACGCGTTCCTGCTGCAGGACGATCTGTATATCGCCACGTATATCAGCTCGCTGAAGATGGCGGCGATTTCGACCTTCTTCTGCCTGCTGATCGGCTTTCCGATTGCGTACTACATCGCCCGCTCGGAACCCACGAAGCGCAACCTGCTGATGATGGGCGTGATGCTGCCGTTCTGGACGTCGTTCCTGATCCGCGTCTATGCATGGATCGGCATCCTGAAGGACGACGGTCTGCTCAATCACACGCTGATGGCGATCGGCCTGATCCATTCACCGTTGCGTCTCTACCACACGGATATTGGCGTGTATATCGGCATGGTCTATTCGTACCTGCCGTTCATGGTGATGCCGCTGTACGCGCACCTCGTGAAGATGGACCTGACGCTGCTCGAAGCCGCTTACGACCTGGGCTGCAAACCGTGGACCGCGTTCACGCGCATCACGTTGCCGCTCTCGAAGAACGGGATTATCGCCGGCAGCCTGCTGGTGTTCATTCCGGCGGTGGGCGAGTACGTGATCCCGGAACTGCTCGGCGGCGCCGACACGCTGATGATCGGCCGCGTGATGTGGGATGAATTCTTCAACGACATGGACTGGCCGATGGCGTCAGCCGTGACGGTCGCGATGGTGGTGCTGCTGCTCGTGCCGATGGCCGTGTTCCAGTATTACCAGGTCAAGGAACTAGAAGGTACAAAATGATCAAGCCAAACAGAACGCTTTCCAATAGCGTGCTGACGTTCGGATTCCTGTTTCTGTATATCCCGATCATCAGCCTCATCGTCTATTCGTTTAACGAATCAAAGCTCGTCACGGTCTGGTCCGGCTTCTCGCTCAAGTGGTACGGGGCGCTGTTGCAGGACGGCGAACTGCTGAACGCTGCGTGGCTTTCGCTGAAGATTGGTCTGCTGACCGCGTGCGCTTCGGTCGTGATCGGCACATGGGCGGGTTTCGTGCTGGCGCGCTTCGGGCGCTTTCAGGGCTTCACGCTGTTCGCCGGCATGATCAACGCGCCGCTGGTGATTCCCGAAGTGATTCAGGGCATCTCGCTGCTGCTGCTGTTCGTTGCGCTCGAACAGATGCTCGGCTGGCCGAAGGGGCGCGGGCTCTTCACGATCTGGATCGGCCACGTGATGCTGTGCGTGTCGTACGTGGCGATCATCGTGCAGTCGCGGGTGAAGGAACTGAACAAGTCGATCGAGGAAGCCGCGCTCGATCTGGGTGCCACGCCGTTCAAGGTGTTCTTCCTGATCACCCTGCCGCTGATCTCGCAGGCGCTGATGTCTGGCTGGCTGCTCTCGTTCACGCTCTCATTCGACGACCTGGTGCTCTCCGCGTTCCTGTCGGGTCCGGGCTCGACCACCCTGCCGCTCGTCGTGTTCTCGCGGGTGCGCCTGGGTCTGAATCCGGAAATGAACGCGCTTGCCACGATCTTCATCACCACGGTGACGATCGGCGTGATCGCGGTGAACCGCTGGATGCAGTTGCGTGAACGCAAGCGCACCCGCGACATGCAGATGGCGTTCGCGATTGCCGATGCAGAGGCTGCTGCCGACCCGTTGCCGGCAGCACCCCAGGCAGTGGCACGCAAGTCGCTCGGTACGGCGCGCGCATAAGAAGTCCTTTTGCAATACGACCAATAAGGAGAATTTGCATGAGAAAGAAGCTCATCTGTCTGTTGGTGGCGGGGAGTCTGCCTGGCATGGCCATGGCAGATGCCACCAGCGACCAGATCAAGGCGCTGCAAGCCCAACTCAACGCGCTGCAAAAGGAGGTCAAGCAGCTGCGGGCGGAAGTCGCCACCAAACCGAAGGCAGCCGCCGCCGCAGCCCCTGCTCCGGCAGTGGTGGCCGCGCCGGTGGACATCTCGTCGCCTGACTACGGCAAGGCACAAGCCACGCTGACCAACGATCAGGTCGATTCGATGAAGCAGCAGATCGCCAACCAGCAGCTAAAGGTCGACTCGCTGGTGGATGCGGCCAATACCGGCCCGATCGCGGGCCTGTCGGTGACCGGCTATATCGATCCGACCTACATCTATAACCGCGCGCAGAGCAGCTCGTCGTTCCTGTTCGCGAACCACGAGAGCGCCTACAACTACTTCAACAGCACGTTCGGCGACCTGTACCTCGACATCAAGAAGACCTTCGGTGTCGGCCCGATGGCGCCGTCGGCCGAGATCACGCTGATGCCGAACCGCGGCAACGGCATTACGCTGCTGCAGAACGAGCACGGCAATATCGGCAACAACATCCTGAACACGGCCGTGGTGAACGTGCCGTTGAACGCGACCACGACGCTCGTGGCCGGTCTGATTCCGAGCTTCGGCGGCTATGAGGTGCAGCAGTCGAACCAGATGCTCACGCTCACGCACAACCTGCTGTATGACTTCTCGGATCCGGGCAGCTACATCGGCATCGGCGCGAACTACACGAAGGGCGACTGGGCGTGGAAGTTCTTCCTCGGCAACGAGCAGTACCGCACGTATGGCGCGACGACGCAGGTCGGCACCAATGCACTGGGCGATCCGATCACGACCAGCAACAAGATTCCGACCTTCACGTCGCGGGTCGACTACACGTGGTCTAGCGCGCTCGACGTGGGTGGCTCGTTCAACATCGGCCGTCAGACTTTGCCTAGTGCGCAGGCAACCGATGCCACCGGCGCCCCGATTCCGGGTTCGTTCGTGTACGGCGTCGGCGGCAACTCGCCGAGCGCGGGCGGTACGTTCTTCTTCACGGAAGCCGACCTGACCTACACGCTCGCGGACGTGCAGTACAACGCCGAACTGGACTACGGCCAGCAGCAGAACGGCGCGTTCAACGGCGGCCAGGCGCAATGGTACGGCCTCTCGCTGCTCGCGCACCGCAAGTTCAATCTGCCGGTGGTGGGCCGCATGGGTGCAACCGTGCGTTATGACCTGCTGGTCGACAGCAAGAACGGCGGCGGTGGCGGTGGCATCGCGCTGAACTCGAACGGCATGGACACGGCCGACGGCTTCGGTATCGGCGCGGACTGTCTCGCCAATTCGAAGGCGAACGGTGGTGTCGGCTTCGAGTGCAAGGGCGCGACCCGTCAGGACGTGGCGCTCGACCTGCTGTTCTTCCCGACCCAGCAGATCACGGTCAAGGTGGAATACCGCCACGACTGGGCCAACAAACAGGTGTTCCTGAAGAACGACGGTTCGTACGGCAAGTCCAACGACCTGCTCGCGACCCAGTTCATCTACTCGTTCTAATCCGTACTGCCCGCGCGTGGCCTGGCTCCAGAGAGGCCACGCGCAGGCATCTTCTGCATACCCTGCCTATGCTCCGATTCTCGAACCAGCCTCACGTCGCCTCGTATTACGCCGCCACTGCCAACGACACGACCCGCTATCCCACGCTCGACGAAACGATTCACGTCGACGTGTGCGTGATCGGCGCCGGGTTGACCGGCATTTCCACCGCGTTGAATCTGGCCGAACGCGGCCATTCGGTCGCGGTGCTCGAAGCCTCCAAAGTCGGATGGGCGGCGAGCGGCCGCAACGGCGGCCAGTTGATCGGCGGTTTCGCGTGCGATATCGACACGTTCGCGAAGTTCATGCCGGCGGACGACGTGAAGCGTGTTTGGGACATGGGGATCGAAACGCTCGACATCGTCAAGGAACGCGTCGCGAAGCACAACATCGACTGCGATCTCACCATCGGTTATCTGACCGCGGCAAACAAGCCGCGCGATACCGACGCGCTGCAAAAATGGCGTGACGAAGCGCACCAGCGCTTCGGCTATGACCGCTTCAGTTACGTCGACGCTGACGGCGTCGGCCAATACGTGCAATCGCAACGCTACCTCGGCGGCCTGTTCGACGCGGACAGCGGCCATCTGCATCCGTTGAACTACACGCTGGGGCTGGCGCGCGCGGCGCGCGAGGCCGGCGTGCGGATTTTCGAAGATAGCTGCGTCACGGCGCTGCGTGCGGAAAACGGCGGACATGTCGCCGAAACTGAGCGCGGCAAAGTGCAGGCACGCTTCGTCGTGCTCGCCTGCAACACCTATCTTGGCAAGCTCGCGCCGGATATCGCGAGCAAGATCATGCCCGTGGGCACCTACGTGATCGCCACCGAACCGCTCGACCCCGACCGTGCCGAAGCGCTGATGCCCGCCAAGGCGGCCGTCTGCGACAGCCGCTTCGTGCTCGATTACTTCCGCCCCGCGCCCGACAACCGGCTGCTCTGGGGCGGCAAGGTCAGCTATTCGACATTCGCGCCGCGCAATCTCGGCGAAGCGATGCGCCGCGATATGCTGAAAACTTTCCCGCAACTCGACGACGTCAAAGTCGACTACGCGTGGGGCGGTTACGTCGACATCACCATGAACCGCGCGCCGCATTTCGGCCGGCTGTCGCCTACCGTGTATTTCGCGCAAGGCTTCTCGGGCCACGGCGTGAACACGACGGGACTCGCGGGTAAACTGATCGCCGAGGCCATCGATGGCCAGGCGTCGCGCTTCGATCTGTTCGGCAAGATTCGCCACCGCGACTTTCCTGGCGGCGCTACACTGCGCACCCCTGCCCTCGTGCTCGCCATGGCCTGGTATCGAATGAAGGATCTGCTTTGATGAATGCGCCGACTCCCGGTTTCAACCCGCTCGACCTTCGCGCCGACGCGCTGATCGCCAACTCCTACTATGAAGCGAGCGCGCCCCGCCCGCCCGTCGACGACCCTGCGCTCGACGGCGCGCTGGAGGCCGACGTCTGCGTGATCGGCGCGGGCTTCTCCGGCTTGTCGGTGGCGCTGGAGTGCCGGGCACGCGGCTTGTCGGTGGTCGTGCTCGACGCGCACCGCCCCGGCTGGGGTGCGTCGGGCCGCAACGGCGGGCAGACGCTGGTGGGTTTCGCGAAAGACGAGATCATGGAGCGCCAGCTCGGACTCGACGGCGCGCGCGCCGCGTGGGCCATGTCGGTGGAAGGCGTGGCGCTGGTGCGCGAGCGCATCGAGCGTTACGGCATTGATTGCGATTTCACATCCGGCTATCTGACGGTCGCCACCAAACCGAAACGTGTGCCGGATTTGCGCGCGTGGATGGAATCGGCCTCGCAACGCTGGGGCTATACGAAACTCTCGTGGCTCGATACCGACGAGGTCCGTGCGCGCGTCGCATCGAAGCGCTATCTGGCCGGCGTCTACGATCCTTTTTCCGGCCACCTGCATCCGCTCAAGTACTGCCTCGGCCTCGCCGAAGCGGCTCGCCGCGAAGGCGCGCAACTGTTCGCGCATTCGCCGGTGATCGAGGTCGTGCGCGGCGCGCGGCCTGTCGTGCGCACCGCCCGCGGCGAAGTGCGCTGCCGCTTCGTCGCGGCGTGCGGCAATGCGACGATCGGCGACGTGCTGCCGGCGCCGGTAGCCGCGCGCATCGCACCGATCGCGTCGTATATCGTCGCCACCGAACCGCTCGGCGAGGCGCGCGCCAACGCGCTGATCAAAGGGCGTGAGGCGATTTGCGACAACAACTTCTTCCTCGATTATTTCCGCTTGTCGGCGGATCATCGCGTGCTGTTCGGCGGGCGCGCCAGTTCGACCGGGGCTTCACCGGTGCAACTGGGCGAAGAGATTCGCAAGCGCATGATCGGCGTGTTCCCGCAACTCGGCGACGTGCGCGTCGACTATGCTTGGGGCGGTTTTGTCGACGTCACGCGTAATCGCGCGCCCGACTTTGGCTCGATCGATCCCAACTACTTTTACGTGCAAGGGTTTTCGGGGCACGGCGTGGCGCTGACCGGCATTGCCGGACGCGTCATTGCGAAGGCCATGGCCGGCGAGACGGCGGCCTTCGACCTGTTCGCCCGGTTGCGGCATGCGCGCTTTCCCGGCGGCCCGGCCTTGCGTGGGCCGGCGCTGGAACTCGGCATGATGTATCACCGGATTCTCGAGTTGTTTTAAACCTGCCTCTTCCTGGTACTTGATGACGCACGAAAAGTCCGTAGCTGTACAAAGAAGTCGTCGCCACACACAATGTGATGCGTGAGGCTGCCGCTACAGCCAGACAATAAATCCAGTTCCAGAGAACGAACTGTTGACAGTCAACCGCCATTCATGAGCAGTGGCGATTTCCTTACAGATCGCCAGTCCCAAACCGGCGCCATCATGCCTCGCATCCGGCGCGCGCCAGAAACGCTTGAACAGGAACGGCATGTACTCCTGCCGGATACCTGGTCCTTCGTCGCGCACCTCGATTGAGCCCGCGCCGACAATGAGCCATACGGCACTATCGGGCTGCGAAACGTTGATGGCGTTTTCGACGACGTTTTTCAGGAGAATGAATAGCGCACTCCTGTCCGCCCATATCGATGCCGGCGGATCGGTAGTCTCGAGTTCCAGCTTCACGTGTTTCATGTCCGCTTTGCGCCCGAGATACGCGAGGACGTCCCGTGCGACCTCCACGAGGTTCACATCGCCGAAGCTGAAGTTCTGCGATTCGCTGACTTCGGCCAGATGCAGCAGCTGCCGAACCTGTCGCGCCATCAGATCGATCTCGCGAAACAGCAGTTCCTTTCCATTGATTTCAGGCTGCAGTTCAATCTGTGCGCGAATCAAGGTAAGCGGCGTCTGGAGCTCGTGCGCAGCCGACGCAAGAAATTGCTGTTGCACAGAGAAGCCGTTTTCCAGTCTTCCCAACGCTTCGTTGAACGCGTGAATCAGCGGTTTGATCTCAGTCGGCACACCCTCTAACGGCAAGCGTGTCCTCAGATTTCGCGGCGTAATCAGCGCAGCGGCGCTCGACGCCTCTCTTAGCGGCTTCAGCACGCGATGCACGGTAAACCTCAGCGTCACGCCGAAAATGATCGCCGCCAGGAATACGACGATTCTGACGGTGGCCGGAATCTGCTTGACCTTCGAGCCAATCATCGCTTCGAGGAGGCGTGCGCTTGTTGCAGTCTGGGCATAGAAGACCGCCTGTCCGTGCCGAACCGCAAGCGTCGTAATGTCGAATGGCTTGCCGCGGATCTTCACCCTCTCACTCTTGTTCACCATCTCGGTGAGATCGCCCTGAACCCACGGTTTATCGTCCCATGCGTCAACTGATGCGAGCAACACGCTTCCCCGCGCGTCGAGCACACGATAGCCGGCCTCAGTGGGCGCCGCTGTGAACAGCCATGCGCGCTCCGGGGGAAGCTTGACGGAGATCGGACGGCCAGTGCCGTCAAAGGTGATTCCGTCCGCGACGTCCTGGGCACCTTCCTTCTGTTCGTGCCGCCCGAGCATCTGCTCCGGAAAATGATTGAACATGTAGGTGATGCCCATGGCCAACGCAGTCAGGCACACCGCGAGCGCAACGATGCTAGTCACCCACAGGCGCGCGGACAGACTTCGAATCCAGTGATTGAGCATGTCAGATGAGTTACCGTTAATTGACTTCCCTGCGTGTATCCAGGGTCCAGGCCGGCTAGCAGGTCACCTGATGTGAGTCCGCATCGTTCTCACTGCGGGCTAACGGCTGGCGTCAATGAGCGCGACGCCTTGTGAACCTTCTCATCAGGTAGCGGACGAAACACGTATCCCTTAGCATGTACTGTGTGGATCAATTCCGGCACGGCTGCATCACCGCAGGCAACGTCGCCGTCGACTACCAGGATCAGCTTCTTCATATGCCACTCCCTTACGACCCGTGCTCACCGCGCGCACCGGTTGACCCGGAGCCCGGCTGCAGCACGAAGCCGGCGCCGCGGATGTTCGCCAGCCGGGTGGTCGCGCCCACCGCGAGCAGTTTCTTGCGCAGCCGGTGTACGGTCACCTCCAGCGCGTTGGGCGTCACTGCCTCACCCAACCCCCACGCGGCATGCTCCAGCGCCGAATGCCGCACCGTCTGGCCGGCCGCGCTGATCAGGCTCAGCAGGATCTGAAGTTCCGCCGGAGCGAGTGAAACCGAGTGAGTGGTGCAGCGCAACGCACGTTGCTGGGGATCGACCGTGATATCGGCGTACGACGCAACCAGTGCCGTCAGCGCCGCCGGACGGCGCATCAAGGTGCGCACACGCGCCACCAGCTCGCTCATGGCGAACGGCTTGGTCACATAGTCGTCGGCGCCGCTCTCGAGTCCGTCCACGCGGTCGTGCAGCGCATCGCGCGCAGTCAGCATAAGACACGGCGTCATCTGGCCAGCGGCGCGCAGCGTGCGCAGAAAGGTGAGCCCGTCGCCATCCGGCAAGCCGCGGTCCACGATCAGTACCGCATAGTCGGCTCGGCTCACGCCATATCTGGCCTCGGAGATGTTGTGAAACAGATCGGCCTCGATTCCTGCCGCCACCAGGGCCTGGCGCACCATCTCTGCCAAACGTTCGTGATCCTCGACAATTGCAACTCGCGACATAACGCAGTGCTCAATTGAATTGATACAGGTAGCCGATCCGGGCTCCCGGAATGTAACTCCGTCCTACGATCGGGCTGTTGGTGATGCCGCTGGTGGCGTGCGACACGCCCAGGTCCAGAATCACTATCTGATGGCGCGTGAATTTGTAGTCCACACGCGTGCCGACCGACACGTCGTAGGCTGCCTTGCCAGTGTACTCGGGGCGCCCCGCTCTCACCTCCGACGACCGCACGCCGTAATAGTAATTGACGTACTTGGCACTCAGCCATTCGACACCGGCGTGCGGCTCAAAGGAAAAATTGCCATAGTCGAAGGATTTGCTGAAGTCGATTTTAGCGCGCTCGCCCTTATTCCCTCCCAGCAGATAGTCGCCCTCCAAGGTGCCGAATGCCGTCTTCCAGGCGAGCGCCGGGCCGTACCAGAACGCACCGTTGCGATTTTCCATACCGTTGAGGATGGACGCATCATTATTCTTGTAGCCGTCGCCGATTGCAAAACTGCCGCGCAACGCAACGCTTACGTTGTCCCACTTTCCGATCTTCAGGTCGACGGTCGTGCCAAAAGCATGCACCCATTTGTTATCCAGGGATACCAGCGGAATCGGCGAGAATTTGGTCTTGCCGCTTTTGTAAGGCGACGCCTCAACGCCGGCTCCCACGCCAAGACCCCAGTGGGTCACATTCGTGGCGTTGCTGAGCACCGTGAAGCCCGAATCATTCGCCTCGGCTGAATCTTCGCTGCCGCTGTCTGCCCGTACGCTACCCGAATGAAGCAGGACTGACACAATGGCCAGCAGCAAAGGGGACCCACGGCGAGAAGTCTTTTTCACAGTCGTTCCTGAAGTAGAGGGATGAGGCGAACTCGACTTTAGGACCGGCCGACTTACTCGTTACTTACTCAAACCATGGTGAACCACCAGAACTGATCTGTTGACGCTATGGCCCCAAATCGCGGAAGTGAGATTCGAGCTCGGCGGAGCCGGATCCGTGCGCCCCCATACGCCGCACCGCTGCAGTACGTGCCGCAATCGTGCAGCCGCGTGACTTACCCGACACTTGCCATCCGGCTCGCGCAGCCTGCCTGGTTCCGAACGATTCACGCCGAATTAGCGGTAAGGGACTGCAAGGTGATCGTTCAGTGAGCGCGCATTGAGCGGTAAGTCGCCGGTAAGTCTTCCGGTCGCACCATCGCATCGACCTTCCTTCGCCACGGCAGCAGCGCGGCATGGTTAGTACCCCTTTTGTCATTCCTGTACCGGGAGTCCCGCGATGAAAAGGCGCGATCTGAATACCCTGGCACTCATCGTCACGGTGCTTCTTTCATCCGGATGTGCCACCGGGCCAGGGCGCACCGCCGGCGACCCGCTCGAACCGATGAACCGGAGCATTTACTCGTTCAACGACAAGGTCGACACCTATGTGGTCAAACCGACCGCGAAGGCCTATCAGAAAGTGATGCCGTCACCGGTGCAAACCGCTGTGCGCAATTTCTTCTCCAACCTTGGCGACATCGGCAACTTTGCCAATGACCTGCTGCAACTGAAAGCAACGGACGCGAGCGAAGATGTGGTGCGTTTCGCGTTCAACTCCACGCTGGGGATCGGCGGTTTGATCGACTGGGCCACGCCCGCGGGGTTGCCCAAGCACCACCAGGACTTCGGGCTGACACTCGCTCACTATGGCGTACCGATCGGGCCGTATCTGGTGATGCCTCTGTTCGGACCGAGCAGCGTGCGGGATGTGAGTAACGTCGCCGTCGACAGCTTCCTCAACCCGTTCGCGGCTGCACCGGTTGCTGTCCAGGCATCGGTGGCCGGTACCCGCTTGGTCAGCACCCGCGCCGATCTGCTAAGCGCGTCCAATCTGCTTTCACAGGCGGCGATCGATCCCTATTCGTTCACTCGGGACCTCTACCTGCAGAGGCGCCGCATGCTCTCGACGAAATCCGCTGACGCCGACAAATTGCCGGACTACGCGGATCCCTCTCCTCAATAACTGCAGAGCCGACGCATGACGGTCTGCGCAGCGCACCGGTAAGTGTCGGGTAAGCCATGCGCGTCCAACATGGGAACCTGGATCATCTGATTGTAGGAGCGTGTCCATGAAAGCCAGTACCGCGACCGCACTGCGCGCCAACTTCGTGCTCTGTCTGGTTTCGATCGCTATCGCGATCGTCCCTTGCGTCAGCCTTGTATCGGTGCTCGGCCTGCTCGACGACGGTGCGCCTATATGGCCGTACCAGGGCAGCATTTTTCTGCTCGCCGCCCTGATCATGCTGGTGCTGCGCTGGCGAGCGCGGCGGGCGTTCGATGCAGCGAGACAGGCGCATAAGGTTCAGCTGATCGGCAAGCAGGGTCTTGAAGCATCGATAGACGATGACTGCCCTTTTGCGTGGCTGGTTCAATTGCACCTTGAACTGCGTGGCCATCAATGTATCCATTAACAACGGACGTCCGCATGAAAAGTCTCGGTTATTGGCTGCTGCTCGGTTTGCTGCGTCTGCTGTCGGTTCTGCCGTACGCGCTGGTTGCAAGAGCCGGCAATGCGCTTGGCGCCATGCTGTACATGCTGCCGAGCCACCGCAAGCACGTGGTGCTAGTCAACCTCCGCCTGTGCTTTCCACTGAAGACCGAGCGCAAGCGCGAAGAACTCGCGCTCGCGCATTTTCAGCACGTTGTACGCAGTTACCTGGAGCGGGGCTTTCAGTGGTTCGGCAGTTTGCGCACGATAGAGCGGCTGGTCGAGTTGGACAGTCGCATCGATCTGTACAACCCGGATGCGCCACCGACGATCTTCATGGGCTTTCACTTCGTCGGAATCGAAGTAGGTTGCATGCTGTATTCCTCGCGTCTGCCAGTCGCCGCGCTCTATACGCGAATGTCGAGCGCGCGTGTCTGCGAGCTCGCGCGGCATCAGCGCGGACGGTTCGGCGCTCACATGATCGAACGCAGCGCGAGTGCGAAGCATGTCGTCAGACTCCTGCGCTCGGGCATTCCCGTGATGCTGGCAGCGGACATGGATCACGGCACAAAGGGTTCGGTGTTCGCGCCGCTCTTTGGTGTGCCGGCCTGCACGCTGACTTCCGTGTCACGACTTGCGAAGTTGGCCGGCGCGCGCGTCGTACCCTTTGTGACCGAGGTGTTGCCCGAATTTCGCGGCTACAAGCTGACCATCTTCGAGCCGCTCGAAAACTATCCCACCTATAGCGAAAGCCACGACGCACGCACAATGAACGCCTTTCTTGAAAAGCAGATCCGGCGCCTTCCCGACCAGTACTACTGGGTACACAGACGCTTCAAACATCGCCCGGCAGGTACACCAGCGGTCTACTGAATTCCAGGGATTGGATCATGCAAGCCGGCGTATGCCTGACGACGTTTAACCGCCTCGACTGTGTGCGGATTGGCAATGCTGTGTGCACCATTGAGCCAACTTCGTGAAACGCACTTACAATACTTGACGGGTCGATCCACTGGTGCATATCCGCCAATCGAGCGCTACATGGCCGAACTCTTCCCTGATGCTGCCCCGCCCCGGTCGGTCCTCATCGTCTGCACGGGGCGTATTGGAGACGTGTTGCTCAGCACGCCGGTTGCGCGTTCCCTGAAATCGCACTGGCCCAATGCGCAAATCGACATGCTGGTTTTCGAGGGCACCGATGGCGTGCTGGAGAGCAACCCCGATATACGCCGAGTGATTCCCATCTCGCCCCGTGCGGGGCTTGCCCAGCGCCTCAACGACGCACGCAAGATCTGGCGCCAATATGACCTCGGATGTTCGCTGCGGACCTCCAGCCTCGCCAGTTTTCTTTGCTGGATGGCAGGGAGAAAGCGAATCGGCATCGTCGCTTCGCTGCGCAAAAGCTGCCTTAAGAAATGGATGCTGCACCGGTTCATAGTCGATCGCGATCACGACCTCCATGCCGTCCAAAGCGGTGTCTTGCTGACGACCTTGCTGGGCATCACGCCCTGCTTTGAAGTCGTGCCGCCCGCGGTGCGCAGCCAGCCGGCGCAGCTCGCGCATCTCGAGCAGTCGCTCGCATCAATTGCCGGCAAGCCCTACGCAGTAGTGCACATGTATCCGCGGTATGCCTACAAGATGTGGCACGCCGAAGGTTGGATCGCCGTGCTGGCGTTCCTGCACGCACGCGGCTATGCCGTTGTGCTGACAGGCGGCCCTGCCGCAGCCGAAGTGACGTATGCACGCACTATTCGTGAGCGTGCCGGAATCGAAACAGTCGATGTGGTCGGCAAGCTGAGCCTCGCGGCAACCGCCGAAGTGATTCGACGCGCGCGGCTCTTCCTCGGACCTGACACCTCGGCCTCGCATATCGCCGCTGCCACGGGCACCCCGACCCTCGCTCTGTTCGGCCCGTCGAATCCGGTTCGCTGGGGACCGTGGCCAAAGGGCTGGACCGGCAGCAGTCCCTGGATAACTTCCGGGTCCGGGCGGCGCGGCAACGTCTATCTGCTTCAGGGCGCCGGCGCATGCGTGCCCTGCAAGCTGGAGGGCTGCGAAGGCCACGTCGATAGCGGGAGCGATTGCCTGTTGACGCTTGACGCCGCCCGGGTAATAGATGCCGCGACAGAGTTGCTGGGCATTGCACCCCGTATTACGCCCGATCAGCGACGACGCTTTCCAATCGCCACGCAACCCTTTCGCCGGTGCACGCCTTGAAATGACCAATGCCGGTGGTCGTCCGGGGAAAGCAAACCCCGTCCCTTCTTTGGAGATCTCCTTATGAGCGCCCTTCGTTTTGCAGTGCCCCTTATCCTGCTCACTGCCGCGTGTTCGCCAGCGTGGCCGGACGCCAATGTTCATCTCGCGCAAACGGCGCAACCCGATACGCGTGCACCCACACCCGTCGCCGTGAACGATCGGAACTCCATCGCACCGCCCGCGAATGCGCCGGTCATTAGCGTCGGGGTGAGCGATCCCAACACGCAGCTTATCCTGCCGTGGTTCCTCACCGATATCATCAATGCGATCAATACGCGGGCATCAGTCAACGATCTTTTGCGCACTGTCGGACGGGGCATCTAGTCTCTTAAAGTCCCGCGCAATCCCGCCGGCGTCATCGGGTACCATACTGTCATACTATTTGCTTGCCGCTTTTGAGGAGGCGCCGATGACAACTCAACTCACGCCCGAATTCGCATCCCGATTCGCCAATCTCGCGCTTGCCCATCTCACACGCGAATACCCGAACAAGCTGACGCATTCGCTCGCCGGGCCGCAGGACGTGCAAGGACCGCGCGCGCTGCATCCGATTTTTTACGGCAGCTACGACTGGCATTCGTGCGTGCACGGCTACTGGTTGATCCTGCATCTGCTCGAGCGCTTTCCCGATCTGCCTGAAGCGGCACGCATCGTCGCGGTGGTCGACGAGCATTTCACCGATGCCAATGTGGCCGGCGAGCGCGCGTATCTCGATCTGCCGCACAACCGTGGTTTCGAGCGTCCGTATGGCTGGGCGTGGCTGCTCGCGCTCAGCGCCCAGCTCGAGTCGCTGAAACTCTCGGACGCGGCACGCTGGTCCAGAACCTTTGCACCGCTCACCGCGGCCTTTGTCGAACGCTTCGAGGAGTTTCTGCCGAAAGCAACCTATCCGTTGCGCGTGGGGACGCACTTCAACATGGCGTTCGCGCTGGCGCTCACGCTGGATTTCGCCCGGCAAACGTCGCGTGAATCGCTTGAAGCGCTGATCGTGAATACCGCGGAGCGCTGGTTCCTGAACGACGTCGCGTGTCAGGCATGGGAGCCCGCGGGCGACGAATTCCTCTCGCCCGCGTTAATGGAGGCGGAGCTGATGCGGCGCGTGCTGCCGCCCGCGCAATTCGTCGACTGGTTCGGGCGCTTTCTGCCGGATCTCGGCGCGAAAAAGCCCGCCACGCTGTTCGAGCCGGTCACCGTGACGGATCGCACCGACGGCAAGATCGCGCATCTCGACGGCTTGAATCTCAGCCGCGCATGGTGCCAGCGCTCGCTGGCGCGCGCGCTGCCCACTGGCGACGTGCGCCGGGCGGTGCTATTCGACTCGGCCGAGCGGCATTTGCAAAGCGCGCTGCCGCACGTGGCTGGCGACTACATGGGCGAACATTGGCTGGGCACGTTCGCCACGCTGGCTCTCGAGGCCTGATGGCCTGTGACGGTCTGAAGGGCCGGTCGCCTCGCCGGCCCTATCCCACTTACTGCGCCGTCAGCTTCTTGGGCTTCGGCGGCGCTTGAACCTTGTTGTACTGGAACTCAGGCGTCGCCTTCAAAGCGTCTTTAGTGGCGCCGGCCAGATAGAAGTTGCCCTGGCGGATATCCAGCGCGGCGATCGGCACCGCGACGTCGTGCGACGCCACGCCGAGGAAGCCCCCTGCCGAGACGATTGCGGCGGACAGCGAGCCATCCGGTGCGACCACGAGATCACGAACCGTGCCGATTTTCTCGTTCTGGTCGTTGTAGACGGCCTTGCCGAGAATGCTCTTCTTGACACTCCAGCCGCTCAACAGCGCGTTCGACTGTTCGACCGTGACACTCAGCGGCTGCGTGCCGGCAACTTGCGCCTGCGCACCCAGGCTGGTTGCAGCCACTGCGACGACCACCACGAGTTTGCTCAACGTCATTTCGTTCACTCCGTTGTTAGTAGACTTGACCGGCGCATGGACCGCGCCGAAGGAAACGCTCCACCCGGATGATACAGACTGAGCAGCATGGCTGCAGCCTTGGCACGCGAAGGCCTCATGCGGGCAGCCCCTGCGCCTGCCCGGTCGCGCCAGGAGACGGCGTCCCGGCTCGAAGCGCATGGCGTTAAAATCGCCTGAGGCGATGGCGCCTGCTTTAGAGGTGGACGTTTGACTGAGCTTGAACAGGGTTTCATTCTGACCCGGCATTGGCGGGACACGCCCGCGGGCACCGAAGTCGATTTCTGGCTGGCAACCGACGGCGGGCCCCGTCACATCCGTCTGCGCCCTCAGCCTTCAGTGGCGTTCATTCCCGCCGAGCAGCGCGAGCGCGCCGAAACGATCCTGCGCCGCGAAGCACCGCTCGATCTCCGTCCGCTCGAACTGAGCGACTTTCAGCATCGGCCGGTCATGGGGCTCTACTGCCCGCAATACCGGCAACTAACCGGCTTTGAAAAGCGTCTCAAGCAAGGCGGCGTCGACGTCTACGAAGCGGACATCTTTCCGCCCGAGCGCTACATGATGGAGCGCTTCATCACCGCACCGGTGTGGTTCGGCGGCGATGGCGGGGGCGCCGGCAGCAGCGGCCCGCTGCTGAACGGCGACCTCAAGCCGGCCATCGGCTATCGCCCTGCATTGAAGACGGTTTCGCTCGACATCGAAACGAGCGCTCGCGCCGAGCTTTACTCGATCGCGCTGGAAGGCTGCGGGCAGCGCCAAGTGTATATGCTGGGGCCGCCTAATGGTGACGGCGGCGACGGCGACGGAGAAGCGGGTGCGCTCGACTTCGCGCTCGAATACTGCGAAACCCGCGCCCAGTTGCTCGAAAAGCTGAACCTATGGCTCGCGCGGCACGACCCCGATGCGATCATCGGCTGGAATCTCGTGCAGTTCGATCTGCGTGTGCTGCAGCAGCACGCCGAACAGTTTCGCGTGCCGCTGCGGCTCGGCCGCGGCGGCGCAGTGATGGACTGGCGCGAACACGGTATCCACAAGAATCATTTTTTTGCGGGCGCCGCGGGACGCCTGATTATCGACGGCATCGAGGCGCTGCGCTCGGCGACGTGGAGTTTTCCATCGTTCAGTCTCGAACATGTCGCGCGCTCGGTGTTGGGCGAAGGCAAAGCGATCGACAATCCGTATCAGCGCATGGACGAAATCCAGCGCCGCTTTGACGAGGACAAGCCCGCGCTCGCGCGGTACAACCTCAAGGACTGCGAACTCGTCACGCGCATCTTCGCGAAGACGGAGTTGCTGCCGTTCCTGCTGGAACGCGCCAGCGTCACCGGCCTGCCCGCGGATCGCAGCGGCGGATCGGTGGCGGCATTCACGCATCTGTACATGCCGCGCATGCACCGGCAAGGCTATGTCGCGCCGAATGTCGGCGATGTGGCCGGCGCCGCGAGTCCCGGCGGCTTCGTGATGGACTCGCGCCCAGGCCTCTACGATTCGGTGCTGGTGCTCGACTACAAGAGCCTGTATCCGTCGATCATCCGCACGTTTCTGATCGACCCCGTGGGGCTGGTGGAAGGCATGCGAAATCCCGCCGACGAACACTCGGTGCCAGGCTTTCTCGGTGCACGCTTCTCGCGCACGCGCCATTGTCTGCCGTCGATCGTCGCACAGGTCTGGCAGGGCCGCGAAACGGCGAAACGCGAGCACAACAAGCCACTTTCGCAAGCCCTGAAGATCATCATGAACGCCTTCTATGGCGTGCTCGGATCGACCGGCTGCCGTTTCTTCGATCCGCGTCTCGCGTCGTCGATCACCATGCGCGGCCATGAAATCATGCACGCCACGCGCAGGCTGATTCAGGGCGAAGGCTACGAAGTGATTTACGGCGACACCGATTCGACCTTCGTGTGGCTCAAGCACGCGCACAGCGAAGAGGACGCGAGCCGCATCGGCCGCGCGCTGGTCGAGCATATCAACGCGTGGTGGCGGCAGAATCTGCAGGAGCGGTTCGGCCTCGACAGCGCGCTCGAACTGCAATTCGAGCGGCACTACCGGCGCTTCTTCATGCCGACCATTCGCGGCGCGGAGGAAGGCAGCAAGAAGCGCTATGCGGGCCTCACGGTTTTGCCGGACGGCAGCGAAGACATCGTCTACAAAGGACTCGAAACGGTACGCACCGACTGGACGCCGCTCGCGCAGCAATTTCAGCAGGAGCTATACCGGCGCATCTTCAAGCAGCAGCCGTATCAGGATTACGTGCGCGACTACGTGCGCGACACGCTGGAAGGCAAGCTCGACGAGCAACTCGTGTATCGCAAGCGCCTGCGCCGGCCGCTCGGCGAATACGAGCGCAACGTGCCGCCCCATGTCAGGGCCGCGCGCGTCGCGGATGAATTCAACCGCAGCCAGGGGCGCCCGCTGCAATACCAGAACGGCGGCTGGATCAGCTACGTGATGACGGTAGCCGGACCCGAACCGCTGGAAACGCTGCGCTCGGCCATCGACTACGAACACTATCTGACGCGGCAATTGCAGCCCGTTGCCGACGCGATCCTGCCGCTGCTGCGCGATGATTTCACGACCTTGATGTCCGGGCAAAGGCAGTTGTTCTGAGTGAGGCCGAATAATTCAGGCAGCCAAAGTACTTATTAGCGTCGATCCTCCGGGATAACAAATTCGCAGAACGTGTAGTGCAGGCTGACAAATCGCCAACGCGTAAGCCCCACTGGCCATTGCAAAAAAATAACTGCCTTGCCCTAAAGAACTGCAGGCTGCCGCCGATATTGCGTAACGAGCGCTTATCGGCAGAATGTTCCACCGGTCAATCTGTCCGGTGTATGCTGGCCAGTCCGGAAATACGCGCGCTCATCTGCCAGATTCAATGTGATGACACGGTGGCATCTGTCATCAACGCATGGCTGAAATAACGAAATGCGGTACTCAAGTCACCTTCGCAGGATGGAGAGATTGTGATTCGACATGGCCTGGGTGGTCTGCTGCTTGCGCTGAGCTGTCTTGGCAGCGCCATGGCCGCGGGCCCCGACTGTTCGCGTTCGTATACGCTGGCGTTGCACGATCATGGCCTGCTCTATTCGGCCGACACTGACACCGGGATCGACAAGGACTTCGCCGAAGAATTGAGCCGCCGCAGCGGTTGCCAGATCAGAGTCAGCCTCATGTCACGGGCTCGAATCTGGAAGCTGATCGAATCCGGCGCACTCGATTTCAGCCTGTCGGGCATTGCCAACGACGAGCGTAATCAATACGCGGATTTCGCCTGGTATTTCAGCAACAAATACTATTTGCTGGTGCGCAAGGATGCGGGCATCCATCGAATGTCCGATTTCGAGCACAACGACCAGTTTCAGCTCGGCGTGATCCGCAGCTTCCGCTACAGCGAATCCGCCAACCGGCTGGTGGACACGCTCTCGGCCGAAAACCGCGTCAGCCAGGCCGGCGGGCTGGATCCGCTGTATCAGGCGCTGATTCTCCGGCGCATCCAGGGCATGATCATCGAGCCTTTCGATTACCCTGCGATCGACGAAAAGCGCATCCGCGACGTGACCACCATCGTGGAGTTCGACGACCCCGCGATACCTCACGGTCTCATCATGTCGAAGAAGGCGCTGCCGCCGGCCGAGCGGGAAAAATGGCGCGCTCTGGTGAACGACATGCGCGCGGACGGCACCGTCCGGCGGATCTTCGAAAAGTATTTCAAACCCGACCTCGCCGATTCGATGGTCGACTTCCAGACGCCGCCGTGAACTGGACGCGCCTTGTCCTGCTCCCGCTACTGGTCCTGTCCGCTGCGCTCAGCGTGACGTGGACGCTTTGGGACCACGAGCGGCAAGCTGCCCGTCATGAGTTGCAGGCCCAGTTCGACTTCGCGCTGGGCGATGCAGTCAGCCGGATCGAGCAGCGCATGGGCACCTACGAACTCATGCTGCGCGGCGTGCAGAGCCTCTTTGCCGCCAGCGCGGAGATGGACCCGGAGCGCTTTCGCGGCTACGTCGACACGCTCAATGTCGACGCCAACTTTTCCGGCATCCGGGCCATCGGCGTCGCCGCGTGGGTGCCGGCGGCGCAAACGGACGGCCGCGAAGCCACCCTGCGCCAGCAGGCGTTGCGCGGCTTCACGTTGCCGCCATCCGTCCCGCACGAGGACCACGCGCTCATCATTGAGCGCGAGCCGCATAACGGCGTCGATCGCCCGGCGTTCGGCTACGACGCGTGGGCGGACCCGGTACGGCGGCGCGCCATGGAACAGGCGCGCGACTCCGGCATGGCGACCGTGTCCGGCAAGGTCAGCCTGTTGGTGGACAACGAATCCCGCTCTCGCACGGGGTTCATCATGTACCTGCCGATCTATGCCCGCGGGCAGCCGCAGGATAGCGCCGCCCAGCGCCGCGCGCATCTGGTCGGCTGGGTCTACGCCTCGTTCAGCATGCACGACGTGGTCGCCAGCCTGTATGGCGAGCAGTTGCCCGGCCTCACGATCGCCATCTACGACGGCGTGGAGCCGTCGCCCGCGGCACTCCTGCACAAGACGCCGGAAACGGCCGGGCATCATCAGGCGACGGACATGTCGGCCAATGAATATCTGGTGGTCGGCGGCCACGACTGGACGCTGTCCATGAGCGCCCAGGACGACTTCAAGGCACGTTTTGGCCGTAACGCCTCGCTGGCGATCGCCGGCACCGGCACGGGTCTCAGCCTGCTGCTGGGGCTGCTCACCTGGCTGATCATGACGGGCCGCGGCCGCACGATGCGGCTCGCCTCTGCAATGACCCGGGAATTGCGCGAAAGCGAGGAGAAATTCCGCGCGATTGCCGACTGTACGGTCAACTGGGAAATCTGGTGGGGAACCGACGGCAAGCCACGCTGGATCAATTCGGCGGTGGAGCAGTACATCGGCTACACGGTCGACGAGTGCATGGCGATGTCCGACTTCAGCGGCACCGTGATCTATCCGGAGGATATTCCGCGCGTTTCACCCGAGTTCAAGAAAGCGCTGAACGGTTTTCGCGGCGACGACCTGGAGTTCCGCTGCGTTCGCAAGGACGGCTCCCTCATGTGGCTGTCCGCGTCCTACGTTCCGATCGCCAGTTCGAGGGGCGATTTCATCGGCTTTCGCACGAGCAGCCGCGACATCACGGAGCGCAAGCACGCCGAGGCCGAACTGCGCATTGCCGCGGTCGCGTTCGATTCGATGGAGCCGATGATGATCACCGATGCCGCCGGCAAAATCCTGCGCGTCAATTCGGCGTTCACCGAATGCACCGGCTATACGGCCGAGGAAATCGTGGGCAAGACGCCACGCGTGCTTCAGTCGGGCCGCCACGACACCGCCTTCTTCAAGGCGATGTGGGAAGCGATCCATCATGCCGGTGGATGGCAAGGTGAAATCTGGGACTGCCGCAAGAACGGCGAAGTGTATCCGAAGTGGCTCACGATCTCCGCCGTGACGGGCGACGACGGTATCGTCAGCCACTATGTCGGCACCCATCAGGACATTACCGAACGCAAGATCGCCGAAGAGAAAATCAAGGAACTGGCCTTCTTCGACGCGCTGACGCGCCTGCCCAACCGCACGCTGCTGCTGGATCGGCTGAGGCAGGCCATTACGGCCAGTGCCCGCAGCGAAGACTGCGGCGCCCTGCTCTTCATCGATCTGGATCACTTCAAGACGCTGAACGACACACTGGGTCACGACAAAGGCGATCTGCTGCTCAAGCAGGTGGCGCAACGTCTGGCGGACAGCGTGCTCGAGAGCGACACCGTGGCCCGCGTGGGAGGCGACGAGTTCGTCGTGGTGCTGGGGAACCTGCACAAGGACCGGCAGGAGGCAGCCAATCAAACCGAGGCCATGGGCGAGAAAATCCTCGCCGTCCTCGGCAGTCCGTATCAACTCGGCGAGATCGAGTACCGCAGCACCGCGAGCATCGGCGCCACGGTGTTCAGGGGGCATCAGGCCTCGATCGACGAACTCCTGAAACAGGCCGACCTCGCCATGTACAAGTCCAAGGAACGCGGACGCAACGCGGTGCGTTTCTTCGATCCGGACATGCAGACCGTCGTGGTGGAGCGGGCCGCGCTCGAAGCGGGATTGCGCAACGCCATCGAGGAAAATCAGTTCCTGCTCCATTACCAGGCACAGATCGAACACAACCGCATCACGGGCGCCGAAGCCCTGGTGCGCTGGCAGCATCCTACGCGCGGCATCGTGCCGCCCGCCGAATTCATTCCGCTGGCGGAGGAAACTGGGCTGATCCTCGCGCTGGGCAGTTGGGTTCTCGAAACCGCCTGTGCGCAACTGGCGCGCTGGGCCAGGCGGCCGGAAACGGCGCATCTTTCCATTGCGGTCAATGTCAGCGCCCAGCAGTTCGGCGAACCCGACTTTGTCAACAAGATCTTCGCCATTCTCAGCCGCACGGGCGCAAGGCCCGACCGGCTGAAGCTGGAGTTGACGGAAAGCGTGCTGGTCGACAACGTGCAGGACATCATCCAGAAGATGAGCGCGCTCAAGGCCAAGGGCATCGTCTTTTCGCTCGACGACTTTGGCATTGGGTATTCGTCGTTGTCCTATCTGAAACGCCTGCCACTGGATCAACTGAAAATCGACCGCTCTTTCGTGCGCGACGTGCTGGTCGATCTCAACGACGCCGTGATCGCAAGGACCATTGTGGCGCTGGCGCGCAGCCTCGGCCTGGGTGTCATCGCCGAAGGCGTCGAGACCGAGGCTCAGCGCGACTTCCTCGCTGCCGCGGGATGCTACGCGTATCAGGGTTTCTATTTCTGCCGCCCGCTTCCCATCGAGGGTTTTGAAGCGATGCTGAGCAGGCTTGAAACGCGTCAGTGCGTGGAAGAGTAACTGCCCCGCGTCATTGCCGCGTTCGCGGTTCGTTGGGCGGCCCGGCGGCCTAATTATCGGCTCGCAGGCTTCTCTGCGGGAAGTGCCAGCGCCTCGCCCAGTTTCTCCAACAGAAAATCAGCAAAAGCCGCGACCGCGGGCGGCACCGGCGGCCGGCTCGTGTAGACGAGCTGCAGGCCGAGTCCGGCGCTCGATCGCCGATAGGCCGGCAGCAAATGGATCAACCTCCCTTGCGCGATGATGGCCTCAACGATCAGCTGCGGCAACAGCGCAATACCGAGCCCCGCGACACACGCCTGCGTCAGCACGCGCATATCGTTGACCGCAAACCGGCTATTGATCGACACTTCCTGAGTACCGCGCGGCCCCTGCAGACGCCACGTGTTGCGGCCCTGGCGAGTGGAAATGGTGAGGCAGTCGTGGTCGGCCAGTTCGCGCAGCGTGCGTGGAGAAGAACGCCGCGCCAGATAGGCGGGACTCGCCGCGAGGATCATTGCACTCGGCGCGAGCCGGCGTACTCTAAAACCGCTACTGGTCTCGACACCCATGCGCAAGGCCAGGTCGATACGCTCGGCGATCAGATCGGACGGCAAATCGTCGAGCAGGAAGTCGACGCTAACCTGCGGATAGCGCGCGTAGAACTCGGCCAGCCATTCCATGCGGAAGAATTCGAACAGGCCGGCCATTGCGGTGACGCGAACCGAGCCGGACGGTGCCTGCTTGTCCGCATGGAGCCGCCCGATCTCGAGGATCTGGTCAAGCGCCGGCGCATAGCGCTCGAACAGCACCTCCCCTTCCGTGCTCAGCGCGAGTTTGCGTGTAGAGCGATGCAGCAGACGTGTGCCAAGCTGCACTTCGAGTTGATCGATGCGCCGGCTCAGTGTATTCGCCGGCATATGCAGGCGCCGTGCCGCCTCGGAGAAGCTGCCGGCGCGCACGACCTGCACGAACATCGCGAGATCATTCAGATCGAGCATTGGATTCCTCCAAAAATGGATTAATCAAATCCTATTCTACCATCTAGTGCAAAACGCCTTACATCCCCATACTTCAGGTGTCGCACAGTAGGCATCTGTTTCCAGACTGCCGGCAGGCCAGGTCGAATTGCGATCGAGCTCGCCGCCGCACGCCATCAAGGTGTACTGATCGCCCGGCCGACCGCGACCCCGACCTTTTGTCAATTTGAGGAACACATGGCTTCGAATTCCGTGCCGGTCACGCCGACCGGCTACACGCGGACCGCGATAGCGCTGCACTGGCTTATCGCACTGCTAATCATCTGCGGCTTCGCACTCGGCTGGGTGATGACCAGCATCCCTGGCTTCACGCCGACGAAGCTCAGGTACTTCTCATGGCACAAGTGGATCGGCGTCACGGTGTTCGCGCTCGCCATCGTGCGGGTGTTGTGGCGCGCAACCCACATGCCGCCGCCCTTGCCGGCCGACTTGCCGCCGCTGCAGCGCTTCGGCGCACACGCGGTGCACGTCCTGCTGTATGTGCTGATGCTCGCGATTCCCATGACCGGCTACCTCTACAGCTCGGCGTCGAACATCCCGGTCGTGTACCTCGGCGTCGTGCCGCTGCCGCGTCTGATCGATCCCGATCCCGTGTTGAAGGAAGCCTTCAAGACACTTCATGTGAGTCTGAATTTCGTTCTGCTTTCCCTTGTCGTGCTGCACCTGCTCGCGGTGGTCAAGCATCAGGTGCTCGACCGCGACGGCCTGCTGTCACGCATGCTCCCCTTTTCCAGATGAAGGACCCAATGAAAAAGTCATTCTCCCGCTTCATGGCGGCAACGCTCGTGGCCGCCTCGCTCGTCGCGTCGGGCGCGGCGCTGGCCGACGCCGACCTGTCGAAGAGCAAAGTGTCCGCGATCTCGAAGCAGATGAACGTGCCGACCGAGGGCGTGTTCAAGAAGTTCGCGGCGCAGATCAAGTTCGACCCGGCGAATGCCACGCAAGGCAGCGCGCAGGTGTCGATCGACATCGCCAGCTTCGACCTCGGCGACAAGATGTACAACGACCAGGTGGCCGGCAAGGACTGGTTCGACGCCAAGACGTATCCGCAGGCGACCTTTGTGTCGTCGGCGATCGCGCCCGCCGGCGGCAACAAGTACAACGTGACCGGCAAGCTGACGATCAAGGGCCGTGCCGAGACCATCACGGTACCGGTCACGATTGCGCAGAGCGGCGCGACGCAAACCTTCGACGGCGTGCTGCCGGTCAAGCGCTCTGCGTTCAACGTCGGCACCGGCGAGTGGAAGGATACGTCGATCGTCGCAGACGACGTGCAGATCAAGTTTCATATCGTTGCCAACAAGTAAGCGCGGCGGCGTTGCATCAACCGATACCGCGCACGGGCGCGGCAACTTAACGTTTCAAGGAGTTTGAATTGAAGAAGCATCTGATGATCGCGGCGGGCGCACTCGCCGCCACCCTGTCGATTTCGGCATTCGCCGGCGTGACGACGTACCAGTTCGATCCGGACCACACCTACCCGAGCTTCGAGGCCGACCACATCGGCGGCCTGTCGGTCTGGCGCGGCAAGTTCAACAAATCGCAGGGCACGGTGACGCTCGACGCCGCGGCAAAGACCGGCACCGTTGACGTGACGACCACTATTGCGTCGGTCAACACGGGTAGCCCGAAGCTCGACCAGATGCTGCAGACGGATCAGTTCTTCGACGCGACCAAGTTCCCGGACGCGACCTACAAGGGCACGATCAAGTTCAAAGGCGACAAGCCGGACTCGGTGGTCGGCACCCTGACCATGCACGGCGTGACCAAGCCGCTGACGCTGACCATCGACTCGTTCAAGTGCATGCCGCATCCGATGCTCAAGCGTGAAGTCTGTGGCGTGGACGCGGTGGGCGAATTCGATCGCAGCGATTTCGGCGTCGACTTTGGCAAGACATACGGCTTCGGCATGAAGACCAAGCTGCTCATCTCGGCCGAAGCACTCAAGCAGTAATTCCCTCCGGAGATCAGTCTCATGAAACTCTTACACATTGATTCCAGCATCCTCGGGCAGGGTTCTGTCAGCCGTGATCTGTCGGCGGATGTCGTCGCGACCTTCAAGGCTCGCCATCCCGACCTGACGGTCACGCGTCTCGATCTCGCCGCCACGCCGATCGGCCATCTGACGGCTGCTCACCTCGCGGCCGCGCAAGGCGCTCCCGTCGACGATGCGTTGAAGGCCGACGTTGCGCTGGGCCAGCTCGCGCTCGACGACTTCCTCGCCGCCGATATCGTGGTCCTCGGCGCGCCGATGTACAACCTTGGCGTGCCCTCCCAACTGAAGGCCTGGATCGACCGCATCTCCGTTGCCGGAAAGACGTTCCGCTACGGCGAGCATGGCCCGGTCGGACTGTGCGGCGGCAAGAAGCTGGTCATTTCTTCGTCGCGTGGTGGCGTCTACAGCGGGGCCTCGCCGGTCGCCGCCTACGATCATCAGGAAACCTATCTGAAAGCGGCCTTCGGCTTCCTGGGCATCACGGATATCACCTTTATTCGCGCGGAAGGCGTGGCGATGGGCGAAGAGGCACGCAGTGATGCTTTGGCCTCGGCAAAGAAGGAGACCGCCGCGCTTGCCGCATGAGGTCGCATTGTTCCAACACGATATCCGCTAGAGAACTACCATGTCGAACACCCAGAAGCTCATCGCCGTCGTCGGCGCAACCGGTCAGCAAGGCGGCGCCGTTGTGCGCGCGCTGCAGGCGAGCGGTCGATTCAAAGTGCGTGCGCTCACGCGCAACCCGGCCAAACATCCGAATCTGGGTGACGAAGTCGTTCTGGCGGATGTCAATCGTCCGGAAACGCTGAAAGCCGCGTTTGCCGGAGCACACGGCGTTTTCCTGGTCACCAACTCCTGGGAAGCCGGTGCGGGCGAATCGGAGCAAGCCCTCGCCGCCGTCAATGCGGCGAAGGCCGCCGGCGTGCAACACCTGATCTGGTCGACGCTGCCTGACGTAGAGACGATCAGCGGCGGCAAGATCAGTGTTTCCCACTTCACGAACAAGGCGAAGTTCGAGCGCGTGGTACGCGAAGCTGGATTTGCCTACCACACGTTCGTGATCGCTCCGTTCTACTATCAAAATCTGACCGGCGTCATGGCCCCGAAGCAACTGCCGGATGGCAACACGGGCTGGGCGCTGCCGCTCGATCCCAAGCGACGGGTCATCCACATGGGCGATATTGCTGAACTCGGCCGCATCGTGGCGGGCGCATTCGCGCAACCGGAACGCGTTGGGCACGGTGAGCATTTGCCGCTTGCCGGCGATTTTCTGAGCTTCAACGAAATTATCGCCACGCTGAATAGTCGGGGAAACAACTTCTCGTTCCAGCACGTCCCGCGCGAGGTTTTTGCCGGCTTGTTCCCGGGCGCCGAGGGCATTGCGTCAATGCTCGCCTACTTCGAAGCGCACACGTATCTCGGCACGGAGTCGCGCGTCGCGATCGAACTCGCCAACAAAGTCGCCGGTGTGCAGCCGACGAAGTTTGCCGCGTGGGCCAAAGCGAACTTCAAACTCGCCCCCGCTGCGCAGTCCTGAACCGCCGGCATCCGACAGGAGCAGTTCCATGACGCATGGGGAATTGCGGCTGTCGGACTAAGAGCCTGACGGTTTCCAACCCATCAGCGTCTCCGCGCTCCATTGCGCTTCGGCAAGTCTGGAGATGAAGAAATCGGCCAGCGCGCTAACCTTTGCCGGCCGCGCGCGAGCCGTGGGGGTCACGAAGTACAGGCCACCTTCAGGCAGTCGCCAGTCAGTCAGGATCGGTTCGAGCCGCTCGTCCGGAAAATACTGAGTCGCGACAAACTCGGGTAGTTCTGCGATGCCCAGTCCCGCGACGAGCATGGGCAGCAACGCTTCCACGCTCGTCACGCGCAATGCTCCGCCTGGCGTGACCGTGCATTCCTCGCCACTTGAGCGGGTAAAGCGCCAAACATCGCGCCGGGTCCGGTTAACGTAGGTGAGGCACTGGTGTGCATCCAGATCTTGCGGATGCCGCGGACGGCCATAGCGGGACAGATACGCAGGCGATGCCACGACAAACCGGCGCACGGGTGCAATGAGGCGTGCCGCGAGCGACGAGTCTTCCAGAATGGCGATGCGCAGTGCGGCGTCGAAGCCCTCCCCGATCAGATCGGCATGAACATCCGTCAGATGAAGATCCACCGAGATATCCGGATAAATCCGGAAGAAATCCGGCAGGAGCGGCGCGACCCAGCGAGCGCCAAAGGAGAGTGGCGCGGCGAGCTTGACCAGTCCACGCGGCCGGCTCGAGGTCTCACGAGCGAAATCTTCAGCCTCCTCGGCGTCCGCGTAAATTTTTGCCGCTCGCTCGGCGAGCATGTGGCCGTAGTCCGTGAGTGCAAGCCGCCGCGAGGTACGGTTAAACAGCCTGCCCCCCAGCCGCTCTTCCAGGCGGGTGACCGCCCGTGAAACCGTGGCAACCGAGACGCCCATCGCCGTCGCCGCGCCGGCGAACGACCCCTCTTCCGCGACCTTCGCGAACATCGCGAACCCTTCGAAGTCCGGCAGTTTTGACATCGACAATCCTGCAACGATGGTTTTCAATCATTTCTATTTCGAAAAATAGCACGTTGCCATAAATTTGTCCTGTCGCAGTTCCAATCGCGCTTTCAACAGCGCTTTTAACCGCTCTACGGGCGCCTTCACCGGCGACCAATCGACCAAGGAAATTCCCATGACCACAACGCTCGAAGTTCATGCATTCGCCACACCCAACAGCATCAAGGTGCCCATCGCGCTGGAAGAGATGGGGCTCGACTACCGCCTCGTTCCCGTCAACCTGCGCGAGGGTGAGCAGAAGACGGACGCATTCAAGGCGATGAATCCGAACGCGAAGGTCCCGGTTCTCATCGACCGGTCGGTTCCCGGAGACGGCGCCGTGACGCTCGGCGAGTCGGCCGCGATCCTGGTCTACCTCGCGGAGAAGACCGGCCACCTTCTGCCAAAGGAGGGCCCAGAGCGCGGCAAAGTCTTCGAGCAGCTGTTCTTCCACGCGTCCGGCCTCAGCCCGGCGTTTCTGCAGTTATTCCTGGTCGCGATCCAGACGTCGCCGCAGCCCGAAGCAAAAGCGCGTGCGCTGGCGGAGGTCGACCGGACGCTGGGCGTGCTCAACCAGGTCCTCGAGCACCATCCGTACGTGGCCGGCGTCGAGTACAGCATTGCGGACATCGCCCATTTCGGGTGGATATGGCGCCATCAGGCCATCGGCGCGACGCTCGACGAATTCCCGTTTGTCTCTCGCTGGTTCGAAGAAATCTCGACGCGCCCCGCTGTCGTCACCGCCATTGCGAAGACCACGGCACTCGCCCGCTAACGCGATGCGAGCCCGCATTTCTCAGGCATCTACGCAACGCAACGTGACTCATCCCGCCATCCATCACCAAGGAGTATCCAGATGAACGACCGTATCAACGAACTGCTCTATCGCAACCTTCAGGAAGTATTTGGCGAAGGCGACGCACAACGCCGTCGCGCAGCCATCAAGGAACTCTATACCGACGATTGCGTGGTCTACACGCCGGCGGCCAAGATCGTCGGGCACGACGCGCTCGATAAATTCTCGGGAGAGCTTCGCGCGACGCATCCGCATTTTGTTTATACGCCACTCGGTGACGCTCAACCCCTCCACAACGCGGGCCGGCTCAACTGGGGCTCCGGTCCGCGTGGTGAGGCGGCCGACTATACGGGCGTGGATATCATCATCGTTCGTGATGGGAAGATCGAGGCACTCTACGTTTTTCTGGACACCGAACCTTCGTAAGCGGGTTCAATGATCGACGGAATATAGCCGGCCCCCGGGATCGTAGGCGCGCAAGTTCGTTATCGCGCGCCGTCCCGGTTTGTCACGAACGTCTCTGTGCGCACACCATAGTGCTTCGTGACTTCGGAGTCCGTCATCAGTCTGGATGACTTCAGGATAGGACCGACCACCTCATACAGTCGATCGGGATCGGGGCCGTACATATACAAATAGCCATCGTTGCCGTCGATGTGAATCTCGGTCTCACCGAGCTCGCCAACGCCCGCTCGCGTTATCGCGCTTGCCAGCCGATGCTCGAGCGCGCGAATTCGCGCGCGGTCCTTGGGGTAGTAATCGAAATGGACCATCATGACCGGTCCTGGCGGCCTTGGTGGTTGCTCGGCCGCTTTGCTGCCCGTCAACAAGGCGAAGCATAGCAACGTGGCGAATGCACTTCTTTTCAGCATAAGGCGACGCCGGTCATTGCTTCTTTTGATTCGACGAGAAGTTGAAAAAGACGTCAGTCAACACGAATGAGCCGCCGCCGGACAGAACATCTTTCCAGAAAGTACTGGGCCAATCCAGTCTCTTCAGGATGACCGATAGGGCAATTCCCAGCAGGAACATGAGGACAAGTCGAGCGATCGTCTCATGGAAATCGAATTTCATGCTTCCCCTTGGACTCTGGGTACCGGATGCGTCATTATGGTTTTAGCCGATCGCTGCCCTACTCAATTGGCATAGAAGCCTCCGCGCCTAGCGGGCCGCGATCGAACGCAGGCGATCCGAAACAGCCGCTACCCTTCTCGCGACTGCAACGACCTCTTCCAGAACGCCACCGCGAATAATAAACGCACTATTCGCCGGGCGGCAACAGTGCCAAAAGCAGGCGCCGCAACTCCACACTTTCGCGCTGAGTCAGCCGCGCGGTGAGAACGCGCTCGACCTCCTCGACACGCGGACGCAACGCCGCAAGATTCTTCTTGCCTTCAGGTGTCAGGAAGAGCACATAGCTACGTTTGTCGACGGGATCGTCCGAGCGTTCGATCAACTCGTTGCGAACCATGCGCGCGACGAGATCGGCGATGGTCGAACGGTCCACGTCGAGTTCATCGCCCAGCTGCCGCTGGTTGATGCCGGGCGCCCGCTGCAAGATTTCGAGCGCCGCGTACTGGACGCTCGTGATCTCGGTGGAGACTTCGCTGAGCCATACCGCAACGTGACGCTGCTGGGCGCGGCGCACCAGGCTGCCCGTGAATCTCGACAGCGCTTCGGGGTAATCGTGTTTGGTTGGCAATTTCTCGGCGTTCAAGGAGAAGGCGGGTTCGTTCGGAAAATGGGCCGCAAAAACGCATTCAATTCAGCGTACGCGTCCAGCGGAAGCAGATGCGCGACATACTGGTCCGGGCGGACCACGACCAGTGCGCCCCGCTCGCGGTCGATGCCGCGCTCAGTGAAGATATCAGCCGATGCGTCGCTCGTAAACGCCTTCTCGTAGTCGATGAGGCCGTAGCGCCCTTTGCGCGGAAGCAGCAACGCGTGCACATCTTCAAGTCGCACTTCGCGATGAGGCTGCTGCAACACAGCGCGCAGATCAAAGACGCTATCCACGTCAGCATTTTCTGGCGTGACGAGACGCAAGACAGAATCCGGCGACCTGGCGAGATGGTCGCACAGCGCATGAAGCGCACGGCCGCTCGCGTCCGAAAAAGCGTACAGGCGCCAGCGACCGTCGGCGCGCGCAACGTGGCCGAGTTGCATCGGCTTGGCGTCGGCGAGACGAACGACGGGTGCCGAATGAAAGCGCGTGCCGATGGTAATGCCGGTGGCGAGCGATTGATACGTCGGTTCGCCCGTCAATGCACCCGGCCGGTATCGCGTCGCGACGCCCGCCGTATAGCGGCCCGCCCGCACGAAGTAAGCCTGCAGTTCGGCGGGATCGACACCGCCTGCATCGGGCCGGTTGGGATCTTTCGGCGGCGCGGCCATCATCGCGGACCATGCCTTGTCGAAGTCGATCAGCTCCTGCGCGACGGGCTGGCGTTCATCCGAGTACGAACGCAGCAGGTCGGCGCCACTCCGTCCTTGCAGCACCGCGCCGAGTTTCCAGCCGAGATTGAACCCGTCCTGCATCGACACATTCATGCCCTGACCCGCTTTCGCACTATGCGTATGGCAGGCGTCGCCGGCAATAAACACGCGTGGCTCGCGAGACGTTCCGTCGGCGGCGATCGCGTCGTCGAAGCGATCAGTCAAACGCTGCCCCACTTCATAGACGGAGAACCACGCAACCTCTTTCACGTCGAGCGTATAGGGATGCAGAATCCGTTGCGCGGTCTGAATCATGCGCTCGGCCGTGACCTGCTTGACGGTGTCGCGATTCTCAGGCGTGACCTCGCCAAGGTCGACGTAAAAGCGCACGAGATAGCCGCCTTCGCGCGGAATGATGAGCAGGTTGCCCTGGTTCGCGGATTGAATCGCAGCCTTGAGCCGGATGTCGGGAAAGTCCGTCACCGCGAGCACATCCATCACGCCCCATGCATGATTGGCCGCATCGCCGCGCAGGGTTTGACCAATGGACGTGCGCACGCGACTGCGCGAGCCATCGCAGCCCACGACATAGCGCGCGCGCACGACGATCACTTCATCGAGGCGCGCCGCATCCGTGCGGCGCAGCGTAACGCGCACCGGATACTCGCCCTCGTTATCGCGCTGCACCTCCACGACTTCGAGATCGTAGTCCGGTTCGAGCCGCTGCGCGGAGCGGCGCATCACGTCGAGCAGGTAGTCCTGCACGCGCGCCTGATTGACGATGACGTGCGGAAACTCCGAGATACCTGTTTCGGTATCCTGAACACGGCCGGTACGCCCGATCGCGCCGCGGTCGTTTGCATCGGGCCGCCAGAAGACCGTCTCGTTGACCCAATAAGCTTCGCGCAGCAGGCGCTCGCTCAGGCCAAATGCATTGAACATCTCGACCGTGCGGCACGCGACACCATCCGCTTGCCCCATCAGCAGCGGGCCCGAGCGGCGCTCGACGATACGCGTCGTAATCGACGGGAACTGCGACAACTGGGCCGCCAGCACTAGCCCGGCCGGGCCGCTTCCGGCGATCAGCACGTCGACCGTAGCGGGCATGTCCGCGCGCGGCGCACCGTCGGCGGCCGGCTCGATCGTGGGATCTCCGACGCGAAAACCGTCGTTATGAAATTGCATGATGTCTTCCTCCAATCAGTCTCGATCATCCTGGCGACGAATATACTCCGTACACCAACTATTTTAAAGCACAACATGTCCTGATGGATGTTTACCCTGAGTTCAGGACGCGCTTTGTGAATCTCCGTCGATGGGGATCATCTGCCCGGAAATGGAGCGCCCGGCGTCGGATGCCAGAAAAACAGCGAGCGCCGCGATGTCCGCCGGATCGACGAAATGCTTGATGGACTGGTTCGCGAGCGCAGCCGCCTCTTCCTGCTCGACGGTGCGGCCGCTGGCTGACGCGCGTCCCGCCAGAACCTGCTGAATACGCGGACCTTCCACGGCGCCCGGCAGGATTGCATTGACGCGTATGCCGAACTCGCCCAGTTCACGCGACAAGGTCTTGGCGAAGCCAATGAGCCCCCATTTGGTCGTTGCGTAGGGACTGCGGTTTGGATAACCGAAGCGGCCGGCAAGAGAGGACATGATGAGAATCACGCCAGAGCCCGATTGCTTCAGGAAAGGAATGGCCTGCTGCGTGACCGTGAATGTGCCCGTGAGGTTCAGACGGAGCACCGCCTCCCACGCGTCCGGATCCAATTCCTCGACACTTGCGGTCGGTCCCGCAATGCCCGCGTTGTTGATCAGGACGTCCAGGCCACCGAGCGCGGACGCGGCGTCCGCGACCATGCGCGACGCCGCCGCGCGATCGGCGATGTCGCACACCGCTGTCCTGACGCCTGGCCACTGCGCCTGCATTTGCTGAAGCGCCGCTTCATCGATGTCGCAAACAAAGACACTCGCGCCCGCCGAAACGAACGCTTCCGTGATGGCCCGCCCTATTCCGCCCGCACCCGCCGTGACCAGCACGCGGGAGCATTTCGATATGGTCATGGAATCCTCTTTTCCGAGTTGGATCACGCTCGCCGCTCAGTCGCAGGCGGCGCGTATAAAGTCCGGCACAGGGACCGCTTTCAACCGTCCGCCGTCCTGCTTGATACACAACGCACGAGTCGCACGACCCTCGCAAACCAGCGTATCGCCGCGCATGATTCGATGGCTCTGGATAAAGACCTTGCCGCGCCATTCCTCGATGCGGGAATGCACCTCGAGACTTTCGCCGTAGGTCGCCGAGGTGTGGAAACGGGTGGCGACTTCCAGCAGCGGCGCGCCGACGCAGTGGGGCAGCGTTTGCATCTCCCGCCATGGCGGCAGGCCGCACTGTATAAAATAATCGTGCGATGCGGCGTCCATCCAGCTCGAGAAGTTCGGGAAAAAGACGATCCCGGCCGGGTCGCAATCGCCGAATTGCACGTTGACACGATAGACAGTTTCTTTACTCACGGGCCTATGCTCCAGTTTCCAGTCCGACCATTGTGCGTGTATTGCACTCGCAGCACTGTCACCGCGGCGACAGTTCGCATCGGCCGCAGCGCGAGCGCTTCGGGGAGCGGGAAATGACCAGACAAAAGCGATTGGTCACCGTTTCGCTGACGCTCGACGAATTGCTCGCACAGTCGCCGTGGTTCGCGCGGCTGGACGAGCCCGTGAAGGCTCGCGTGCGCGCTGACACATCGGAGCGCTCGGTCGCCGGGGGCCAAACCCTCGGGCACCATGGCGAACGGCAACACGTATGGTTCGGCGTGCTCGAAGGCATCATCAAGTGGTCGATCACCGCGCGCGACGGACAGTCGGTGACGTTAGGCGGACAGTCGGTAGGCAGCTGGTTCGGAGAAGGCACGCTGATTCGCAACGCACCACGCGAGTCCGATCTCATCGCGTTGCGCGACAGCCGCGTCGCGCAGATTCCACACGCCACGTTCAACTGGCTTCGCGAGACCCAACCGTCGTTCAACGAGTTTCTGCTGCTGCAGGTCAACGAACGTCTGCACTGGTTCATGGGCGCAGTCGCCGCGCACGGCTTGCTTGATACCGACAGCCTTGTCGCGCGGGCGCTGGTGGGCATGGTGCACCCATTGTCCAATCCGGGCGGGGTGGGACATCTCACGATGTCTCAGGAAGAACTCGCCAACCTGGCGGCCGTATCGCGTCAAACGTGCAATAAGGCGATGACCCGCTTCAAGAATGCCGGTCTCGTGCGCACCGAGTACGGCGGCATCGTCGTGCTGGATCTGCCTGGACTTCGCGCGCTGGCGCGCTAGCACGGTACATCGCGCTTCGGCCGCGTTCGCGCGTGGCCTGGCTGCGTGGTCTGGTCGCATTGCCTGGTGTTTACGCTGACCGACACTGTCGCGCCATCGACAGTCGCGCAAGCGCTCGCTCGAAATAATGCGTGTCATACAAGACCAGGAGACACGCATGATTCCCGCTCGTCCGCTGCCCGCTTCAGCCGTGCCCGTCGACAGCGCGGCAGGCCACGTTGTCGAAGATACCGTCTTTCGCAAGATCAGCTGGCGCGTCATGCCGCTCGTGCTGATCGCGTACGTGTTCGCGTTCCTCGATCGAATCAATATCGGCTACGCGCAGTTGCAGATGAAGCAGGATCTTGCTTTCTCCGATGCCGTATATGGACTCGGTGCGGGCATCTTCTTCGTCACCTACCTGCTGTTCGAGGTGCCCAGCAATCTGCTGCTCGAAAAGATCGGCGCGCGGCTCACTTTCCTGCGGATCATGGTGCTGTGGGGCATTGCGTCCGCGGCGACCGCCTTCGTCACGGCACCGTGGCATTTCTATGTGATCCGGATGCTGCTGGGCCTATTCGAAGCAGGCTTCTTCCCCGGCATCATTCTGTATCTGACGTACTGGTACCCGAGCCAGCGGCGCGGCCGGGTGACGGGCCTGTTCCTGTTCGGCATGCCGATTACGGGCGTCCTCGGCGGCCCGCTGTCGGGAACGATCATGAGCGGCATGGAGGGCCTGGGCGGCATGCACGGATGGCAGTGGCTCTTCCTCGTCGAAGGCTTGCCGACCGTTCTGCTGGGGTTCGTGCTGTACCGCATGCTGCCGAACGGTCCGGCGCGCGCGCCTTGGCTCAATACCGCAGAAAAAGTGCTGGTGCAGTCGGTCCTCGACGCCGACCACCGGGGCGAAGCAAAAGCTGGACACCAAGGCAGGCTCGCCGCGGCGCTGGCGGACCCGAAAACCTACGTGCTTGCCTTCGTCTATTTCTGCTGCGCCTGTGCCGTCTACACGCTCACGTTCTGGCTGCCGACCATGATCAAAGGTCTCGGCATCGCCCCGATCGCGACGATCGGCTGGTACACGGCGGTGCCCTATATCTTCGGCGCGCTTGGCGTACTCGTCATCAGCCGCAGCTCGGACCGTTTCAAGGAGCGCCGCTGGCATGTCGGTGGCACCCTGGTCCTTGGCGCGGTGGCACTGGCCTCCACGTCCTTTCTCGGCGCCGCGGTTGTCCCGGTGATGGTCCTGCTGTCGGTTGCCTCGTTCTGCATTTTTGGCGGCGGCTCACTGTTCTGGTCGATCCCGCCGACCTATCTCGGCCGCGACGCAGCCGCAGCCGGTATCGCGGTGATCAGCTCGCTGGGCATTCTCGGCGGCTTCGTCAGCCCGACGCTGATCGGCTGGATCAAGAGCGCGACGGGCAGCATCCAGATCGGCCTGCTGGGCCTGATCGCACTTGTCATTGGCGGCGGCCTGACGATCCTGCTGGGCCTGCCGAAGAGCGCGGTCCGCGTGGGGCCGGGCGAAAACACGAGCACACACTGATCCGGCAGCCCTAACCCATCCTGTCCATTACCCCATTCTTTTCTGGAAGAAACCAGCATGAGCAAGCCCAAAGTCATCGTGACGGTTGCCCCGACGGGCGGCATGGCCACCAAGATAATGAACCCGAACCTGCCGACCCAGCCGCAGGAAATCGCCGACGACACCTACCGCTGCTACAACGCCGGCGCCAGTGTCGTGGCGGTCCATGCACGGCGTCCGGACGACGAGGCCACCTGCGATCCGGCAATCTATAGTCACATCAACCGTCTGATTCGCGACAAGTGCGACATTATTCTGAACAACTCCACCGGCGGTGGCATCAACGGAGACATGGTCCGCGAACTCGACAACGGTCTGTGGGAAATCCAGTGGGAAGAGCGCCTGAAAGGCATGGAGGGTGACGGCGTCGAGATGTGCACGCTCGACGCACAGACCGTGATCGCCAGTTTCGGCGGCAAGGAAATACTGGTGGCGACGCCCCCTTCGCGAATCCGCCAGATCGCCGCGATGATGAAAGCGCGCGGCATCAAACCGGAGTGGGAGGTGTTTGGTCTTGCCGACATCGTTCAGGATGTCCAGCGGGCCATCAACGAAGGCCTCGACGATGCCCCCCACTTTATCAATATCGTGATCGGTGCCAATGCCTTCCAGGGCGCGTTGCCCTACACGCCTCGCCTGTTGCAGACGATGGTCGACCACCTGCCCCGCAACACCGTATTCAACGTGAGCGCCATTGGCGCGGCGCAGTTGCCCGCCGCGATGAATTCGCTGTTGCTCGGTGGGCACGTGCGCGTCGGGCTTGAAGACAACCTTTACTACAAGCACGGCGAGCTGGCCACGAACGTGCAACTGGTCGAACGGCTCGTCCGGCTGGTGCGCGAGATGGGTTATGAGCCGGCCACGCCGGCAGAGGCGCGGGAAATCATCGGACTGCGGCCGTTGCACGAAACCATCAAGGCCGCGTGCCTCGCGAGTTAGATCATGACAAAGCCAACCGTCAACATCGCCATTGTCGGCACGGGCGTGATTGGTGCGGGCTGGGCGGCACACTTCCTCGCGCGGGGTTTCGCGGTCACGGCAACGGACCCTGCCGACGGGGCCGAGTCGCGCCTGCGCGACTGGATCGACAACTGCTGGCCCGTCGTCGAGCGACTCGGGCTCGCGGATGGCGCCTCGCGGGATAACCTGACCTTCACCCCTGACGTGCACGCAGCGGTGCGCCATGCCGACTTCATTCAGGAAAGCGGCCCCGAGCGGCTGGATATCAAACACTCGCTAATCGCGAGCATCGAAGCGGGGGCACGTGCCGATGCGATCATCGCATCGTCGTCTTCGGGGTTGGCGATCAGTGAAATTCAGGCAGGCGCACGACATCCGGAACGGATTGTTCTGGGTCATCCATTCAATCCGTCACACATCATCCCGTTGGTCGAGGTGGGTGGCGGCAATCTCACATCGCCTGAAAACATAGCGAGAACGATGGCGTTTTATGCGTCGACGGGCAAAAAGGTCATCCGCATCAACAAGGAAGTCAAAGGACATATTGCAAACCGCCTGCAGGTGGCGCTATGGCAAGAGGCGATTAGTCTCGTTCAGCGCGGGGTCGCCTCTGTGGCGGACATCGACGCGGCGATCTCCTACGGACCAGGCCTGCGCTGGGCGCTGCTCGGTCCGTTTCTCAACCTTCACGCTTCGGGTGGCCCCGGCGGCATCACGCTTCTGCTGCAACATCTGGGTCCGGCCCAGCGCGAGTGGGCGAGAGACCTGGGCACCTATCCGGAAACCGACGACTACATCGAATCCATCGCGCAAGGCGTCGATGCCGAATTGCAGTCGTACGATTTTCCGGAAATGCTGCACCAACGCGATCAACTGCTGATTCAGCTACTGGAGGCGAAGCGAACCCTTTCCCAGCTGCCGTAGATGAACGGACGCTGGAATCGGTATGGGCCGCATTCACTCCCAGCCGCTTTCGCCATCCGCGTAGACCAACGCGCATTGCAGCCCTTGTACCGAGCCGGCGCGATTAATCGCGGCTTCGAGCTGGGCAAACGGATACGCCGCCAGTTCGACCGCGTCGAGCGCCAGTTGACCCGACGCAGCCAGTGCAACGAGCGCCCGGTAATCGGCGCCGGTGTACATGAAATGGCCGATCAACTCCCAGTTGTTCAGCAACAGCTCCTGATAAGGCACCGGCAAAGGGACTTCCATGCTGCCCATCAGCACGAGCCGCCCGTTGCGCCGCAAGCTGCGCAATGCGACGAGCGTCGCGTCCGCTTCGGTCGCATGGCCGACCATATCGAATGCGAGATTCGCGCCGCCATGCGCGGCTTCGCGGATCGCCGCGATGTCGCTCGCGCTGTCGCCCGTCAACGCATAGGGGACGACGCGCCCCTCGCCGAATTGCGCGAGAGCCGCCAACGGCGCGGCACGGCGCCCAATCGCCACGACCTTGCTCGCCCCCAGCGCCAGCGCGACCAGCACGGCGGCGGAACCGAAGTAGCCCGTCGCGCCGTTGACGACGACCGTCTCCCCGGCGGCCAGCCGGCCGCGCCGCAGGCCGCCGAATGGCACGGAGAACTTGCCGAGCGCAGCCAGCCGCGTCGAGGGCAGCTCGTCGAGCCCGTCGAGCGCGATGACATTCGAGGCCGGGAACTCGGCCAGCTCGCGCAGCGTGCCGTGCGGATATTCGGCGAGCATCGGCGCACTGCCCGCGCTGATACCTGTCAGGCCGATGAGTATTTGCTCGGGGTCGCCGACCGCCTCGTCCGACACCCAATACGGATGCACCGCCACGCGCTGGCCGGATCGGCAGGACAACACGCCCTCGCCTACGGCCACCACGCGGCCAACACCATTGGTTCCCGGTGAGAACGGTCCTGGCGGATAAGCGTACGGCAGCTTGCCCTCGACATACTGGCGCGTGTAGCTGAGCAGCGGCACGGCTTCCATGCGGATCAGCACGGCACCGCGTCGCGGCTGGGGCGCCGGTTCGTCGCGCAGCACCAGCGGCTTACCGGGTTCATCGAGCATCCAGGCTTTCATGGTCGCTTCCTTCAAAGTGGTTGGACGCTTGAACTGTAGACAGCCGCCACGTATTCTGGAAATCAATTGCTCGAATTCCACCTATCAATATGATTGATCTCAGAGGCATCGATCTCAACCTGCTCGTCTCGCTCGACGTCCTGCTGGCCGAGGCGAACGTCACACGGGCTGCAGAGCGGCTCCATCTGACGCAACCTGCCGTCTCCACCCAGCTCGCGCGCTTGCGCGACATGTTCGGCGATCCCCTGCTGATTCCCGCCCAGCATGGCCGCGGCATGACGCGCAGCGCGCGGGCGGTCGAGCTGATGGAGCCGTTGAACGCGGTGCTGAAGCAGCTCGAAACGGTGGTGCGGCGCCAGCCCGAGTTCGACCCGTTCACCGATTCGCACCGCTTCACGATTGCCGCGAGCGACCAGGCGGTCGCCGTGCTCGGTCTCCGGCTGATGGAGGCGTGGCCTGAACACGCCGGCCCCGGGGTGCAGCTCGCGTTCGTTGCCGCGGAGCAGAGCACGCCCATGGAGCGCTTCGAACGCGGCGAAGTCGACTTGCTGCTGGGTTCCGAGCGGATGGTTTCACCTGCGATGAAGGCACGCAGGCTCTATAACGAACGCTTCATCGTCGTGCAGCGCAAAGGCCACCCGCGCGGCGCGGCGCCGCTCGATCTCGATACGTACTGCGCGCTCGATCACGTGCTCGTCTCCACGAGCGGCGGCAGTTTTTTTGGCTTCGTCGACGAACACCTCGAAGCGCTCGGGCGCGCACGCCGTGTCGCGCTGTCCGTTCAGCATTTCACGCTGGTGCCCGACGTGCTCATGCGGACGAACTATGTATCGACGCTGCCGTCGCGCGTGGTGGAAAGGCATGCCGGTCAGCTCGATGCGTTCGAACTGCCGTTCGAAGCGGGCGGCTTCACGATGTTTGCCGCCTGGCACCCGCGCAGCGACGCCGATCCCGCGAACATGTGGTTGCGTGATACGCTGGCCAAGGTCGCCGCGCGATAAGGCAATACGTTGCAACCGGCGAATCAGCATCACTGCTTGCCAGGAGAGCGCCGCCATGTCACACAATAGCCACGAGTCCGGTCAATCGTCCCGCAAACGCCTGTTATGGTTCATTGCCTTGTGGCTGCTCGGAGTCGGCGGAACGGCACTCCTCGTACTTCCGTTTCATCTTCTGATCGCTGCCGCGATGCATCATTAGGTCCGAATTAATGAGTGCTTTATCTGCTCTACTTTTATTCGGATTACGAATTACGTGATACTGGGCTGCAACGATGGCTTTGGAAGGACGGAAACGTTATCGTCGGAAAGTACTTCAAACACGCTTGCCGCGTTGCCGCACTCGACACGCACTCGTTCCAGGATTTCGGGAGTACAGTTCTTCAACATCGCCACGATCATCCGCACACGGGGAGGCACTGGACGTTGGGCCTGGATCAGCATATTCAGATCGAACGGCAGCACCTCGAATTGCGGCACGATGCGCACCAGCCGGCCGTCCGCGAGCGCATCGACGCAAGCCGGCTCTTCCAGCACGCCAATGCCGACACCGGACATCACCATTTCATACACGGGCCGCCAATGACTCGTCCTGATTGCGGTATGAATCGGCACGCTCTCCACCACGGTCGCCGCTTGCCTGAGCGGCAGCTGGTCCGTGCCGAACATGCCCTGAACCCGAATAAACGGATGTTTGATCAGTTCGGACGGCGCGCCAATGGGACCGTGCCGTTTCAGATAGCCTGGCGCGGCAACGAGAACGCGCCCTACCTGCCCCAGGTGGCGAGCAATGAACGCCCCTTCTCCGAGCTGCCCGAGACGAAAGGAAATGTCCACGCCCTCCGTCACGAGATCGACGGTCCTGTCGTTCAGCACCAGTTCCAGATCCAGCTGGGGATAAGCCACGCGAATGAGCGCCAAAAGCTCCGGTACCACCGTCTCGCCGAAGCAGTGCGGCGCCGCGATGCGAATCGTCCCCTTGAGAACCTGCTCGTCATGCGACACCTCCGCGAGCGCCTCGTCCACCGCGTGCAGAATCCCCTTGCTGCGCTCGTAGAACGTGGCTTCTTCCGGGGTGCAATTGAATGATTTTGTTTTTTTTCTCGAGCCGCTCGATGCGTTCGCTCGCGGCCGGCTGTCCGATGTTGAGGTCCCTTGCCGCGCTGGAAATACTCCCGCGCTCAACCACTCGAACGTAAATGCGCATGGCTTCTAGCAGATTCACGGTGTCCCACCTGCCTTTGCGCCGTGATGCCCCTCCACGGCCGGTCTTGCGGACGGCTGGTGGCACGCGCGGGTGCGGCCCTTCGGTTTTGCCTCTTGCATGCTCTAGCTCCAATCCTTACGCGTGGCGGGGTCCCAAGGTCCGGACCTCCCACCATGCATTCCATGGAGCAAAGATTAAGACCGGAGCGCCCGTTGCAGAGTGCACAGATCGACCCGGCTCCGGTCAGTACAGTTCGGCCGCGATCCCGGCACAGAGGGGCCGCATACCGGCGCAGGGGCGCACGAGGCGCAAGGAATGCCGGAACCACGTGCCACGGCGAAGGGTCGGGGGAATCGTCCGATGAATCTCTATGAGAAGCTGGCAGACGACATCGAAAGAATGATCCGGCAAGGCGTCTACCATCACGGCGAGCGCCTGCCGTCGGTGCGGCAGACCAGCCAGCAGCACCGGCTCAGCGTCACCACGGTGATTCGCGCGTATTTGCTGCTCGAAAGCCGCGGCTTGCTGACGAGCCGGCCCCAATCCGGCTATTTCGTCAACTTTCGCGGCGAGGGCGAGCGCAAGACGCTCGAACTCCGGCCGTCGAAACCGATCCCGATTTCGTCGCCGGTCGACATTAGCCGGCTGGTGCTGTCGACGCTGCGCTCGATCGGCGTCGACGATGCCATCCCGCTCGGATCGCCCTACCCCGACGCCAGCATGTTTCCATTCGAGCGGCTCAACCGGTACGTCTACGACGCGGGACGCGGCAAGACGCGCTGGGGCGTGACGGACGCGCTACCGCCCGGCAACGCGAAGCTCGTGCGCCAGATCGCGCGCCGCTACCTGGAAAACGGCATGGCGGTCGATCCAAACGAGATCATCATCACGGTCGGCGCGACAGAGGCGATCAATCTTTGCCTTCAGGCCGTGGCGAAACCGGGCGACGTGATCGCTGTCGAGTCCCCGACCTTCTACGCGATGTTCCACGCGATCGAACGGATGGGCATGAAGGCGATCGAGGTGTCGACTCATCCGGAGCACGGTATCGACATCGAGGCGCTGGCCGCGATCGTGGAGTCGCAGCCTGTCACCGCCTGCATGGTCATGCCGAACTTTCAGAATCCGCTGGGTTTCCAGATGCCCGACGACCGCAAGCGCGAACTGGTCCAGCTCCTGACGAAGCATGACATTCCGGTCATTGAGAACGGCGTCTACAACGAGCTACATTTTGACGGCGCTCACCCCAGCACGTTGAAGTCCTTCGACACGAAGGGGCTGGTGCTGCATTGCGCGTCGTTCTCGAAGAGCCTGACGGCGGCGTACCGGATCGGCTGGGCGTTGCCGGGGCGCTATCGCGATCAGGTCGAGAAGCTCAAGTTTCTGAACACGCTGACGTCTCCGACAATTCCGCAACTGGCCATCGCGGAATACCTCGAACGCGACGGCTACGAGCATCATCTGCGAAAGGTGCGCAAAGCCTACGCGCAGCAGGCCAATCTCATGAAGGCGATCGTCTCGCGGTTCTTTCCCGATGGCACGCGCATGTCCAACCCCGCGGGCGGATACGTGCTGTGGGTCGAACTGCCGCCCAAGGTCGATGCGATGCGGCTCTACAAGCTGGCGCTCGAACAGGGCATCACCATCGGGCCCGGCTACATGTTCTCGATCTCGGAGACGACCTACCGGAACTTCATCCGCCTCAATTACAGCAGCCCCTGGTCGAGTGAAATCGAGCAGGCGGTAATCACCGTCGGCAAGCTCGTCGCGATGTGCGCCCGCTAGCGGCACGCCGGCCGCGGCTGAATCGCGTGCGCTCAATCAGGTCAGCTGATAAGCGCGCACCGGCTCGACCTCGGCGGGAAGTTCGCATCCGCACAGTTCGAGAATGGATCGCTCGATGTTGCGGGTCATGGCGTCGAGCGCCAGCGCATTCGGCGCAGTCGTGAACGGTTCGGCGACTTCACTCGCGATCGCCTCCAGCGCAATGAGCGTATAAGAAATGAACACACAAAGAAGCGGTGTGAAGAACTCTGTCGAATCGACGAGACCGAACGGCAGCAGCACGCAATAAGCGTACACAGTGCGATGGAGCAACACGCTGTACGCAAAGGGAATGGGGGTGGACGCGATCCGCTCGCATCCGCCAATCGTCTTGCCCAGTTCGTTGATCTGCGCGTCGAACATCCAGAGTTTCGTGTCCGTTGCCAGTCCCCGCGTGTGCAGGTCCGCGAAGTCGCGGCGAATCTCATTGAGAAGCGCAACCGGTTTGTAGCAGGTGTGCTGCAATGCTTCGGCTCGCGTGCGGCCGAGCAGGCGAACGAGGTCCGGACTCGGGTCGGTCTTGCGCAACTGGTGTTTCAGCGCATAGACACTTGCAATCACCGTATGGGCGATGCGAAGCTTTTCATCGTTGTGCGGCGCGTAGCACAGCATCTGCGACGTCAGCGCGCGTGCGGCAATCAACAGGCTGCCCCACAGATGACGCGCCTCATTGAAGCGCTCGTAGCTCGCGTTGTTGCGAAACGCGAGAAAGATGGCGAGAGCGAGGCCGAACAACGTGAAGGGTGCTGTATTCAGCGGAATCTTCTCGCCGAAAATGCGCCCCTGCGTCAGTACCGCGAGGCAGCTGACCGCCCCCATGAAACCCAGCTGGGGAATAATCGACTGCAACACTGAACCGTTCCAGATAAACAGCAACCGGAACCAGTTCTCCCCTGGCCTCACAATCATGATGCGCCCGTTTCTTCTAGTGTACTGTTCGCGCCGGCACCATCAGCGATAGCCGGCGTCCCCTTCCCGGACTTTGCCCCGGAAAACGCGGTACTGCATCGCGTTGTAGACGAGGATGACCGGCAGCACGATCACCGTGCCAACCAGTGCAAAGAGCTGGCTCGAATGGCTCGACGAGGCTTGCCAGATCGTCAGCGAAGGCGGAACGATGTTCGGCCAGATGCTGATGAGCAAACCGCTGTAGCCGAGAAAACACAGCGCAAGCGAGAGGATGAACGGGATCGCTTCATGCTGCATCCGCAGCGACCGGAAGATGCCCCAGATACACGCGACCACGAGGATCGGCACCGGCAGGAACCATCCTAGATTGCCGCTTCCAAACCAGCGATGCGCAACCGCGGGCAAACCAATCACGGTCCAGAGACTCACCACGGCCATTACGCCGAGCAGGACGATCACGAGCGGCTTCATTACCTGACGCATCTTGCGCTGCAGCTCGCCCTCCGTCTTCAGGATGAGCCAGCCGGCGCCGAGCGTCGCATACGTGAACAGCACGCCGATTCCGCAGAACAGGCTGAACGGCGAGAGCCAGTCGAACGGGCCGCCGACGAAACGGTCATCGGCGATCTTGATGCCTTGCAGCAGCGACCCCAGCACAATGCCCTGGCATAGCGCCGCGAGCGCGGAACCGCAGATAAAAGCCATATCCCAGGCATGCTGGGTGCGGGTGGCCTTGGCACGCAACTCGAAAGCGGCGCCGCGGAAGATCAGGCCCACGACCATCAGGATGAGCGGCAGATAGTTCGCCGGCAGGAGCGTCGAATAGACCACCGGGAACGCCCCGTAAAGCCCCGCGCCGCCGAGTACGAGGAACGTTTCGTTACCGTCCCACACCGGCGCGATGGTGTTGAGCATCACTTGCCGATCGCCCTTCTCCTCGAAAAATGGAAACAGCAGGCCGATGCCGAGATCGAATCCGTCCAGCATCACGTAAATGAAAACACCGAGTCCGATAATCGCGGCCCACACCACGGGAAGATCGATCTGCATGGCGGTCACTCCTCTCCCAGTGCGTCGAGGGCGCGATTGCGCAACACCGGATGCTTGCGGGATTCGCGTCGCTTGACGTGCTCCTCCGGTCCACGCCTCATCATCTTCAACATGTAGTAGATCCCCATGCCGAACACCAGGAAATACACCAGCACGAAGATCAGCAGCGAAACCCCTGCTTGCTGAGCGCTGATAGGCGAGAGCGAGTCTTCAGTACGCAGGACACCATACACCGTCCAGGGCTGGCGGCCGACCTCCGTCGTGATCCACCCGGCCAATAGCGCGATAATTCCAGACGGCCCCATGCACAGCACGAACCACTGATACCACCGGGTCTCGTAGAGACGCCCTCGCGCTCTCAGCAGCAGCCCGAGCAGCGCGGTCAACAGCATCAACATGCCGAGACCCGCCATGATCCGGAACGTCCAGAACACGATCGGCGAATACGGGCGGTCTTTCGCGGGAAATTCCTTCAGTCCGCGAATTTCTCCGTCCCAGCTATGAGTCAGGATGAGGCTGCCCAAATGCGGTATCTGGATCGCGTATCGCGTCACCTCGGCCTTCATGTCCGGCAGGCCGACCAGGTTCAGCGCGGTGCCGCCATGCTCGGTTTCCCATAGGCCTTCAATGGCCGCGATCTTCGCAGGCTGATATTCGCGCGTGTTGAGTCCGTGCGCGTCACCGATGAAAATCTGTATCGGCGTCAGTAACAGCAGCATCCACAACGCCATGGAGAAACTGCGCGTGACCGGTTTGTCGCGCCGGCCGTGCAACAGATGCCACGCACCGCAGGCGGCCACGATAAAGCCCGCGACAATGAACGCGGCGATAGTCATGTGCGCGAGGCGATACGGAAACGAGGGGTTGAAAATCACTTTCATCCAGTCGACCGGTACGATGCGGCCATTCTCGACGGCGTATCCTTGCGGCGTCTGCATGAAGCTATTCGACGCGAGAATCCAGAACGTCGAGATGAGGGTGCCTACCGCGACCATCAGCGTGGCGAAGAAGTGCGCGCGTGGACTCACGCGCTGCCAGCCGAACAGCATGACGCCGAGAAAACCGGCCTCGAGAAAGAACGCCGTCAGCACCTCATAGGTCAGCAGCGGCCCCGTGATGTTGCCGGCGACCGTGGAAAATCCGCTCCAGTTGGTGCCGAACTCATAGGCCATCACCACACCCGAGACCACCCCCATGCCGAAGCCGACCGCGAAGATCTTCGACCAGAACAGAAACATGTCCTTGTAGGCGACGTCCCCGGTTAGCAACCAACGCCATTCGAGCACGGCCAGGAAACTGGCCATGCCGATGCTGATCGCCGGGAAAACGATATGAAACGAAACGGTGAACGCAAATTGCAACCTGGCGAGGTGAAACGCATCGAAGATTTCCATGACGGACCGCCCCTCCCTTCCAGAATCAAACTATCACTGAGCGGGCCACACGAACCGGCACGGACTTGTACGAAGGCGTACCACTGTCCTTGTCGATGTAGTCGAGCGGCACCAGCACGTTTGCTTCCGGGTAGTAGGCACCGACCGAACCCGGCGCGATATCGTAGGCAATCACGGTGATCTTCTCGAGTCGCAGCGGCCTGCCCGCTACCGCCGTCTCGATGTCCACCAGATCGCCATGTTCGAGTCCACGGTCGGCCAGATCGTCGTCGTTCATGAACAGCACGTCACGCCGTCCGAACACGCCCCGGTAACGATCGTCCAGCGCATAGATGGTGGTGTTGTACTGGTCGTGGCTGCGCAGCGTCACGAGGCGCAGTACGTCGTCGCCGTCCACGTGCGCGTCTTCCTTCACGCCGTGGTACACCGAGAACATCGCCTTGCTGGTCGGCGTCGGGAAAATGCGCTCGGTCGGCGGCAGCGGCATGCGGAAGCCGCCCGGCACGCGAATGCGCGCGTTGTAGTTCTCGAAGCCCGGAATCGTCTTCTCGATCAGGTCGCGGATCTTGTCGTAATCGGCGACCAGTTCCATCCAGTTGACCTTGCTGTCCGGGAGCGTCGCCTTCGCGATGCCGGCCACAATGGCGGGCTCGGAGCGCAGGAACTCGGAGGCGGGCGTGAGCTTGCCGGCCGAGGCATGGACCATCGACATCGAATCCTCGACGGTGATCGACTGGCCCATGCCGTCCTGCACGTCGAGTTCGGTGCGGCCGATTACCGGCAGAATGTACGTTTCCTTCGCCACCAGCAGGTGCGAGCGGTTGAGCTTGGTGCCGAGATGCACACTCAGATCGAGCGCCTTCATGGCCGGGAAGCACTGCTGCGAATCCGGCAGCGCGACCGCGAAGTTGCCGCCGAGGCACAGCAGCGCCTTCGATTTGCCTGCGACCATCGCCTGCATGGCCGCCACTGCGTCGTGGCCATGCTCCGCGGGCGGCTTGAAGCCGAACACGTCCTCGATCTTCTCGAGGAATTCCGTCGAAGGTTTCTCGGTGATGCCGACCGTGCGGTTACCCTGCACGTTCGAGTGGCCGCGCAGCGGGCAGATACCGCCGCCTTCGCGGCCCATGTTGCCGCGCATCAGCAGCAGGTCGCAGATCAGGCGCACGTTCGCGGTGCCCTTGTTGTGCTGCGTGATGCCCATTCCGTACGTGATGATCGTCGACTTCGCTTTCGCGTACGCGTCGGCGACGTCCGCGAGTTCCTCGCGGGTCAGGCCGCTTTCCGCCTCGATGTCCTCCCAGGACGTGGCCTCGATATCCGCGGCATGCGCGTCGAATCCTTCCGTATAAGTGTCGATGAATTCGCGGTCGAGCACGTCGCCGCGCTCGGCGTCGAGCGCGAGCAGCGCCTTGATAATGCCCTTGAGGGCAGCCGCGTCGCCGCCGGCTTTCACCTGATGATAGGTCGACGCGATCCGGGTTGAGCCGAAGGTCGCCATCTGCAGCATGGCCTGCGGGTCCTGGAAGCGTTCCAGCGCGCGCTCGCGCAGCGGATTGAACACGATGATCGGGACGCCGCGGCGCGACGCTTCCCACAGCGTGCCCATCATGCGCGGATGATTGGTGCCCGGGTTATGGCCGATCGAGATGATCAGATCGGTCTTCTCGAAGTCGTCGAGCGACACGGTGCCCTTGCCGATGCCGATAGACTGCGGCAAGCCGACGCTGGTCGGTTCATGGCACATGTTCGAGCAATCCGGGAAATTGTTGGTGCCCAGTTCCCGCGCAAACAGCTGATAGAGGTACGCAGCCTCGTTCGAGGCCCGGCCGGACGTATAGAACTCCACCTGGTCGGGCGACAGTCCGCGCAGGATTTCGCCGATCCGGCCAAACGCCGTCTCCCATTCGACGGCGCGGAACGTGTCCGTTGCACGGTCGTAGACGAGCGGATGCGTGAGCCGGCCCATGTCCTCCAGTTCGAAATCCGATCGCTCCAGCAGCGACGACACGGTATTCGCCGCGAAAAACTCCGGGCGCACCCGCTTGCTGGTGGCTTCCCAGGTGACCGCTTTAGCGCCGTTTTCGCAGAACTGGAAGGTGGACTTGTGCTCCTTGTCGGGCCACGCGCACCCGGGGCAATCAAAGCCGTCGGGCTGATTGGTCCGCAGCAGAGTGAGCGGAGCCTTGATGCTGTCCATTTGCAGCCGGATGGCTTGGGTTGTCGCCTTGAGCGCACCCCAACCGCCGGCAGGTGCATCATACGGCCGGATTCCCGGAACTTCGCGTCGCGTGCTCATAGTGTGGGCTCCACAAACTGCCCCAGGAGACCTGGAGACTGTTTTGCCTGGGGTTACGCCGCGTGGGCGGCGCAAAGCTTGAATGCCGTTTCAGTCTAGCGGGATCAAGACACCGCGACAGGCACAGATCGACCCGTGGCGGCAGAGCACAGTGCAGTAACACGTGTATCGGTCAGGCCGGGAGTCCGTACGCCGCCAGCGTTGGCGCAGCGGTGTCTCCCGGATTGTTGCGTAGATTACTACTTCGAGTTGGCGGTTGCAGTCGACCCAGCGCTGCCCGTCTCTTTGGACGCTTTCTTCGTCGCACGCCCGCTGCCGGCTTTGGCGCTTTTCGTCTTGGGGGCTTCCTCGGGCGGCACCTCGCTCCTGCTGAACTTCACTTCACCGCTTTCCTTGTCGTAACTTACTTCCACCGTGTCTCCAGACTTCAGGCGATCGCCGAGAATCTCCTTCGCGAGCCGCGTTTCCAGTTCCTGGCGAATCTGACGCTTCAACTCGCGTGCGCCGAACTCCGGCCGATAACCGGCGTCGGCGAGGTGATCGGTCAGCGTAGCGTCGATCTTGAGCGTAATGTCCTGCGCAGCCGCGGTACGCACCACGCGTTCGAGCTGGATCGACACGATCGAGCGGATATTCTCGCGCGACAGCCCATGAAAGACGATGATCTCGTCGATGCGGTTGAGGAACTCAGGACGGAAGTGGCCCTTGAGCACACCCATCAATGCTTCGCGAACCTCTTTCTCCGGTTGGCGATCGGCCTCGGGCTTTTCGAGGTTATCCATGATGATCGACGCCCCGAGGTTGCTCGTCGCAATGATGATCGTGTTGCTGAAGTCCACCACGCGGCCTTTGCCGTCGGTCAGGCGTCCGTCGTCGAACACCTGGAGCAGCACGTTGTTCACGTCGGGGTGCGCCTTCTCGATCTCATCGAGCAGGATCACGCTGTACGGGCGCCGCCGGACGCGCTCGGTCAGCTGGCCGCCCTCGTCATAACCCACGTAGCCAGGGGGCGCGCCGATCAGCCGCGCCACCGCGTGACGCTCCATGTACTCCGACATGTCGATGCGGATCACCGCCTGCTCGTCGCCGAACACTGTTTCGGCCAGCGCCTTCGCGAGTTCGGTCTTGCCGACGCCGGTGGGTCCAAGGAACAGGAGCGTCGCGATAGGCCGGTTTGCCTGGCCGAGCCCCGCACGCGACAGGCGCACGGCATCGCTCACGGCGACCACCGCGTCATCCTGGCCGACCACGCGCTCACGAAGTTTGTTCTCCATATCAATCAGCTTCTGGCGCTCTTCCTGTGTCAACTCCGTGACCGGAATACCGGTGAGACGCGACACGACTTCGGCGATCGACGCGACGGTCACCTCGAGCGTTTCCGAACCGGTCTTGCGCTGCCATGCCTCGGTCTGCTCATCGAGCTTCGCCTGCTTCTCGCCGATCCGTTCTTCGAACGACTTCGCCTCATCGAAGCGCTTGCGCGACGATGCATAGTCCTGCTCGCGTTTGAGCTGGGCGATTTCGGCCTCGAGCTCCTGGATCTCCGCGGGTCGCGAAGTCGCGCCGATGCGCACGCGCGCCGCCGCCTGGTCGATCAGGTCGATGGCCTTGTCGGGCAAGAAGCGCGTTGTAATGTAGCGGTCCGAGAGTTCGGCGGCGGCCACGAACGCATCGTCGGCAAACGTCACCTGGTGGTGCGCCTCGAGCTTGTCGCGCAGGCCACGCAGAATGACAATGGTCTGCTCGACCGTCGGCTCCGGCACCAGAACCGGCTGGAAGCGCCGCTCGAGCGCGGCGTCCTTTTCAATGTACTTCTGATATTCGTTGAGCGTGGTAGCGCCGATCAGGCTCAGCTCGCCACGCGCGAGCGCCGGCTTAAGCACGTTCGCGATGTCGAGGCCGCCTTCACCGCCGCCTTGCCCCGCGCCCACGATCGTATGCAGTTCGTCGATGAACAGAATCAGTTCGTCCTGTTTCGCCGTGACTTCATCGATCAATTGCTTGGCGCGTTCCTCGAATTCGCCACGATACTTCGCGCCCGCCACCATCGAATTGATGTTGACCTCGATGAGCCGCTTGCCGCGCAGCACTTCGGGCACATCCCCGTTGACGACGCGCTGCGCCAGCCCCTCGACGATCGCGGTCTTGCCGACACCCGGCTCGCCGATCAGCACGGGGTTGTTTTTCTTGCGCCGCGCCAGCACTTCGATCGTGCTCTCGATTTCCTGCGCGCGGCCGAGCACCGGGTCGAGCTTGCCCTGCCGCGCCATGGCCGTGAGGTCGCGGCCGAACTTATCGAGTGTGGGGGTGCCGCTTGGCGTGTCGACGCGACCGTCTTCCGCGCCTTTACCCACGACCTTGACGACCTTCTGCCGCAACGCCTCCGGCGTCACGCCATATTTCTTCAGCAGCGTGCCCGCGATGCTGTCCGGCACGGCCGCGAGCCCGATGAGCAGATGCTCCGGACCGACATAGGAATGCCCCAGATCGCGCGACGCCTGGAACGCGTATTGAAACGCCTTTTTCAAGCGGGGCGAGATCGTCATCCTGTCGATCGGCGCGTCGGGGTCGGCGGTTCCTGTCTGCGCGTGCTGATCGATGTATCCCTTGATGTCCTGCGGCGAGAGCTTGAGTTCTTTCAGCAGCGCTGTGCACACGTCGGTGTCCGCGAGCACGTAAAGCAGATCCTGAGTATCGAGTTCATTGCGGTGCAGTTCGTGCGCCTTCTCCGCGGCGCGCTGCAGCAATTCGAGCGTCTGTTCGCTGAAGGCGTCGGTGGCATCGACCGATTCGCGCGGCACCTCGGCGGCAAACTCTTCGTCGTCGTGCCCGGACTCGTGCCCCACGCCGCCGAAGAAGCGCGACAGGCCGCCGCCTCCCAGTAGCGAATCGAACGGGTTGAGCGCGCTTTGGTGCCGCATCAACTGACGGTAGTCGTAGTCGCAAATCGACATGGATTTCCGCTCGCCGTTCTGCACAACGGTCACACGGGCGACAGCGGGACGGGCATGGCAGATTTCACAGAGGGCTGGCATCGTAATCTCTCACCGTGATCAGAACGGAACTCGAGCGTGATTAGCATAACGAAACCCCACACACGCCCTTGAATTCTATGGATGGGTCACGAAGAAAGAAATATTGGTTTTTCCGATGATATGAATTGGTGACACACCATGACCGCCTGGGCAGCGACAAGCCTTTACTTGCCGGCCTCGCGGCTCTCCTGCTCGGCAACGGTCAGGATGGCCTCAGGCACGGCTTCGAGCCGGGCTTTCGGTATCGGCTCGCCACTGGCATCGGAGAGGCCATAGGTGCCCTCCGCGATCTTCCGCAATGCCCGCTCGATATCGCTAATGCGCTGATCATTCACGTTACGCAGCGACTGGTTAACCTCTTCCTGCGTCATGCCCTGCGCGTCGTCCTCGAACTCCTCGGCCTCGCCGCCGTGCTGCTCCTCATCCGCGCGCCGGTCGGCGATCGTGTCTTCCTCTGCGCCCAGCAATTGCTGGCGCATTGTCTCGAGGCGCTTGCGTTGCTGTGCGATGAACTCATCACTCAATGCGACCTGTTGTGCTGACATTGTTCCCTCCTGCGCCACGGCTGACGCGCAATCACGCGCCAAGCTCCTGAAATGCGTGGCCATTGGCCTCGAGTCCCTTGAGGATGTCGGGGGACAGCTCGCTTTGCCAGACATGGCCGTTGAGTTGCCAGTCACCCTGGTCAACGATATCGGGGAGCCCTGCTCCCGTGCGCACGTAGAGCCCGAGCGTCGGTTTCTTCAGGTTGATGTAGAAATCGAATTCCTGCATTTTTGCCCCCTCACGCAAGGTATGCTTTCAGTGCGTTGCAGCGTGAACGCCGGCCGCCGTTGCCTACCCACCAGAACAATATAGGCGACTCACGCAACATTAAAATCCTGACACGGATCATGCCAGCCGAAATTGCGGCATGATGACACTTGCGCAGAAGATCGACGTTTCGCGATTGGTTTCGCGATTGAAAGGAGAACACGATGCATGCAGGCCATGTTTCGTACGGCGAATTCGAGATCGTCGCGCACCCCGAGCGCAACGAGTACGGTGCGTGGGTCGCAAGCGTCAGCGTGAGTCTCGGAACCCGAACGATTGTCGATATCCGTCCGAAGACTGTTCAGCCAGAGTGGCTAACTGAAGAAGAGGCGATCAGAGACGGGGTGGAATGGGGATGCCGGTTCATCGACCGTGAGTTCAATTCGCAGCAGTCCCGCTCGTGGGTCGCCGACCGTTCCCGTGCGGAACAATGGTTCAGTCAAATCGAGAAGTCCCGCGGTTCCACACAAGCCGAACACCGCGACGACACCGCAACTTGACGCGCCGGTCACCGGCCCATCCTCGTCTGTCAGCCTCGCCGCAGGTGCGCCTCGATCTCTCGCGTGTTGAGCGCCAAAAGATCTTCGCTAATCTGTTCAAATATCAACCGCCGGGTCTCCCCGCTCAGATCCGCTCGCAGCATGCCGAGAAATTTGGGTTCGACGGCGAGTCGCAAGCGATGATAGACCTGATGCAACCGGCCCCGCTCCAGATAGTCGGCGACGCGCTTCGCGAACTTCTCGCGATCCTTCTCCGTTAGCATGGTGCCGGTATATTCGGTGTTGGTGATATCTTCGATTTCCTGCAAGTCGAGCGTGAGCCCAACTGTCTGGAAAACACGTGCGCGGCCGCCGTCAGCTACGACGAGCCAGGTCACTTCGTTCATCACGTACCTCCGGGCACGGTTTTTCCGCATGTACTGCACTTGCTTCGGCTCGCTCGTCACGATGCGTCCGAAGGCGCCACGGTCAGCTAACTCGTCAGTCAAAGATAGCAGTTCGGGCCTTATACGCCACGGTCGATTTACCGATTCATCGTATCGGTCGAAACCCGACCACCCCCACTCAACCCGTCAGCATCCGCGCGCCGAGCGCGAGTACCAGGGCCGGCAGCATCACCACTACCCCCACCTTCAGAAACGTCATGAAGCTCACGTCTTCGCCCTCGCGGCGAATCGCGTTGAGCCAGAGGATCGTGGCGAGTGAGCCGGTGATCGACAGGTTCGGGCCGAGGTCGACGCCGATCAGCAGTGCGTCGATCACACGTTCCGGACTATGCGCCTGCATCACGGTCGAACTGGCGATCAGACCCGCCGGCAGGTTGTTCATCAGATTGCTGCCGAGCGCGATGATGCTGCCCGCCCAGCCCGCGGTCGCAAGCTCGTCATGTTGCGCGCCGCGCTGCGCCAGCTCGGCCAGAGCCGAAATAACGCCGGTATGCGCCAGCATTTCGACCAGCACGAACAGCGCCGCGACCAGCGGCAGCACGCTCCACGAGATTTCGCGGATCATCGGCAGCGGCGATTTGCGCTCCTGGATCAGCACGACCACTGCGGTCAGCGTGCCGAGTATCGCCGTGGGCAGGCCGAGCGCGATATCGAACGCGGAGACGGTCAGCAGCACGACCGCCGTCACTGCAATACCCGCGAGGGCTACGCGGCCGCTAGACGACAGGACGAGCGGCTCGAGATTCGCCTCGCAGGTGCCGGCGAGCGCGTCACGCTGGGTCCAGCGCAGCATCAGATACGTGGCGACAATCGACAACAGCGAAGGCAGCGTGAAGCGCATCAGCCAGGCGCCGAGCGCGGGCGTGTGGTTGCCGTATAGCACGATGTTGGCCGGATTCGAGATTGGCAGCACGAAGCTCGCGGCGTTGGCGATGAACGCGCACACGAACAGCAACGGCAGCGGATGCGTCTTCGCTTTTTTGGCGGCGGCAAACACGGCCGGAGTGAGGACCACAGCGGTGGCGTCGTTTGACAGAAACGCGGTAATGACCACGCCGACCAGATAGACGAGCAGAAAGAGCTTGCGAGGCGACCCTTGCGCGTGATTCACGGCATACACGGCGACCCAGTCGAACAGGCCTTCACGGCGCCCCACTTCCGACAGCAGCATCATGCCGAACAGAAACAGATAGACGTCGGTCCCTTTGCCGATGGCCTCGATCGCCAGCGGCACCGGCAGGAGGCGCAGCGACACCAGCAGCAGCGCGCCGGCGACGGCCCAGACAGCCTCGGGCCATTTGAACGGCCGGGCGATGACGCCCGCGGTGGCGAAAGCGGCAATACCCCAAGACAAAAAGACGGAAGTCACAACATGAGCCCTGAATAATTGAGTGCGCGCGAGTGCGATGTTCTCTGCAGATTGCCGGAGGCATCCGTGCCACCCGTTCCCGCCGCCGCGCCATTTTAATCCAGTCACATTAGCGTCACTGCCAGAACGATCTGTTCACGCCTCGCGGCCTAGTCAGTTTCCGTTGACCTTCTTACTATCCGTGGTCTCCCGCAACACGCGACAACCCTCGCACCCGAAAGAATGAACACGTAACCGGCAGCGGGCCATTGACTACGGCATGTTGCCAATCTAATTCCCAACGGTGCGCAATTAACGCCCGCGGATTCGATAGGATGCGTCCCACCATGAAATCAAACCTTTACCACTCCATTCATCGCGTGACGCTCGCAGGCATCGCGGCCCTCTCACTGGCCGGCGCCAGCCTCGCGCACGCCGACATCGACACGAGCAAGAGCACGGTCGTCGCCACCACGAAGCAGATGAACGTGCCGGTAGACGGCAAATTCCGGAAATTCTCGGCGCAGCTGAATTTCGATCCGGCCAGGCCGGCCGCGGGCAGCGCCAATGTGTCGATCGACACGGGCAGCTATGACCTCGGCGCCGACGACTACAACAAGCAGGCCCAGGGCAAGGAATGGTTCGACAGCGCCACCTACCCGGCCGCGACGTTCGTCTCCAGCGCGGTCGCGCCGGCCGGCGGCAACCAGTACAAGATCACCGGCAAGCTCACCATCAAGGGCAAGTCGCAAACCGTCGTGGTGCCGGTCACCATTACCAGCCAGGGCGCCACGCAAACCTTCGACGGTGCATTGCCGGTCAAGCGCTCGCAGTTCGACGTCGGCACCGGCGAATGGAAAGACACGTCGGTGGTCGCCGACGAAGTCGTCATTAAATTTCACCTCGTCGCTTCGAAGAAATAACTCACTACTGAAGCGTCTCAGCACTTTTTGCAACCTGGAGTACACCTTGAAGAAAAACATTCTGATCGCCGCCGGCGCAATGGCCGCTGCCCTGTCGTTCAACGCGATGGCAGCCGACACGTACCAACTCGACCCGCAGCACACTTCGCCGAGCTTCGAAACCGACCACATGGGCGGTGTGTCGACCTGGCGCGGCAAGTTCACGAAGGCGAGCGGCACCGTGGTGCTGGACCGCGCGGCCAAGACCGGCACGGTCGACGTCACGATCGACATGAAGTCGGCGGATATCGGCAATGACAAGCTCGACGCGGAACTGGCCTCGGACAAATTCTTCGACACCGCGAAATACCCGAATGCGACCTACAAGGGCACGCAGATCCGCTTCGACGGCGACAAGCCGGTGGAAGTGATCGGCACGCTGACGATGCACGGCATCACCAAGCCGGTCAATCTGAAGCTCGATTCGTTCAAGTGCATCACGCATCCGATGCTCAAGCGCGAAGTGTGCGGCACGGAAGCGACCGCGACGTTTAACCGTGACGACTTCGGCGTCGACTTCGGCAAGGCCTACGGTTTTAACATGCAAACCACGCTGCACATCCAGGCTGAAGGCATCAAACTGTAACAGGCGCTCAGCCAGGCGTGCGTCAAGCGGTTGCGGCATGAACTGTTCGGCTCGTCCCGAGCCTAGCCTGTCCGTTTAAAGGGCGCACGGTAATATGACGGTTTAGCCACCGTTTCCGCGATTCATGAGCTCCGCCAACCGCCGCATCGCGCACCTCGACATGGACGCGTTCTACGCGTCCGTCGAACTGCTGCGCTATCCGGAACTGCGTGGCCAGGCGGTGGTGATCGGCGGCGGCCGCAATGCTGCGCCGCAAACGCTCGAAGACGGCACCCGCCGTTTTGCGAAACTGCGTGAATACGCGGGCCGCGGCGTGGTCACCACGTCCACCTATGAAGCCCGCGCGCTCGGCGTGTTCTCGGCCATGGGCATGATGAAGGCAGCCGTGCTCGCGCCGGACGCGATTCTGCTGCCCACCGACTTCGAGTCGTATCGCCATTACTCGCGCCTCTTCAAGGCGGCGGTCGCCACCTTCACGGACCGGATCGAAGACCGCGGCATCGACGAAATCTATGTCGATCTGACCGATCTGCCGGGCGAGCCGCGCGAGATCGCCGCGCGCATCAAGCAGGCGGTCAATCAGGCCACCGGCCTCACCTGCTCCATTTGCGTGGCGCCGAACAAGCTGCTCGCGAAAATCGGCTCCGAACTCGACAAACCCGACGGCCTCACGATCCTCACCCCGGCCGATGTGCCGTTGCGCGTCTGGCCGTTGCCGGTGCGCAAGGTCAACGGCATCGGGCCCAAGGCCGCGGAAAAACTGACCGCGCTCGGCCTCGCCACGGTCGGCGACCTGGCGGCGGCGGACGCCGGCCTGTTGCAGGATCACTTTGGACGCAGCTACTCGGCATGGCTCGTGCAGATTGCGCAGGGCCACGACGAGCGGCCGGTGGTGGTCGAATCGGAACCCAAGTCGATGAGCCGCGAAACGACTTTCGAGCGCGATCTGCATCCGCGCCACGACCGGCCCGCGCTGTCCAGTTCGTTTACCGGCCTGTGCGTGCGGGTCGCCGAAGATCTGGTGCGCAAAGGCTATGTGGGGCGCACAGTGGGCATCAAGCTGCGCTACGACGATTTCCGCACGGTCACGCGCGACCTGACGCTGGACGTGCCGACCGCGGACGCCGCCGAGATCCGGCGCGCCGCGACCGAATGTTTGCGCCGCGTGGAATTGAACCGCAAGCTGCGGCTCCTCGGCGTGCGTGTCAGCGCGCTAAGCCCGGCCAACGCGCAACCGCCGCAGCGGCGTTTGCCGGTTCAGGCCGACTTGCCCTTCACCAGCGACGAGTAAGCGGCACCGTCCGCCGCCGCAGTGGCCGTAGCCGCGTTGGGGCGCGCCGCCGGCACGCCGGCCTCCATGTGCGGGGCCGCCGCGACTGCATCAACCGCAGCAACCGAGAAAGCAAACGTGTTGGTGCCGTGCGCGGTGTGCGCCGACACGGTGCCGCGGTGCATCTCCGCAATTGCCTTCACGATCGCGAGACCCAGGCCGTGGTTTTCGCGGCTGTTCGTGCGCGAGACTTCCGCGCGATAGAACCGGTCGAACAGATGTTCGAGCACACCTGCCGCGATCGGCTCGCCGGGATTGGCGACCGACACGCGCACCTGATCGCCGTCGCGCGCAATCGTCACGCTGATTACGGCACCGGGTTCGCAGTGCTGGATCGCGTTCATCAGCAGATTCGTGCAGGCGCGGCCGAACAGCGAGCGGTTCTCGCGCGCCGGCGCGTCGCCGCGCAATTGCGCATGCACGCGCGCTTCCTCGAGCGGAATCTCCAGAAACTCCAGCGTATGCGCAACTTCCGCGGCGAGCGAGACCTCCACGAGACCCGTTGCACGCTCGCCCTGATCGGCGCGGGCGAGGAACAGCATGTCGTTGATGATCGCGCGCATGCGCTCGAATTCCTCGAGATTCGATTGCAGCGTATGGCGCAGATCGTCGACCGAGCGATTGCGGGTCAGCGCCACTTCCGTTTGCCCGATGAGAATCGTCACCGGCGTGCGCAGTTCATGAGCGACGTCGGCATTGAACGACTCCAGCCGCCCATACGCGCCGTCCAGCCGTTCCAGCGCGCCATTGAAGGAGTTGGCCAGATCGTTCAGTTCGAGCGGCAGCGAGGCCGTATTCAAGCGCTGTGAACGGTTGTTCGGACTCACCGCCGACGCGTCGCGCGTCAGGCGCGTGAGCGGCGCGAGACCGATGCGCGTCACCGAGTAGCTGAGCAGAAGCACGGCGAGACTGCCGATCGCCGACAGCGCCGCCAGCGCCGAGGCGAACACCCGCATGGTGCGGGCGTTAGGCGAATAGCTAGCCGCCACCTGCAACTGAACCGGCGGACGCGTGGCGTAAGCCGGTATCGTCACCGTGGACGTGAGCATGTCGGGGCCGCCGCCGGCGGGCTTCACACGCGTGTAACCGCCCGGCCAGTTCGTCACCACCGTGCCTTCGACCGGTTTGCCGAACTTGAAATACGGATCGGTGCTCGCCACCGAATACATCGTGCTGCCGTCGTGCGGCGTCATGTCGGTGAGTTTTTCGCGGCACATGCGCCATTTGTCCGGCGTCACGGCGTGATAGACGATGATGCGCGCGATCTGCGTACGATCGTCGAGCGACTCGCGCAGATGGTGTTCGAGTTGCGTGCGCAGCACCAGAAACAGCCCCGTGCCGACCAGCGTGAACACGGACAGCGCGACCAGCGCGAACATCAGCGCCAGACGACGGGCGATTGAACGGTTCATGGCTGCTCCGCCTCCTCACGCACTTCGAGCACGTAACCCATGCCGCGCACGGTGTGCAGCAGCTTGGAGGGAAACGGGCCGTCGAGCTTGGCGCGCAATCGTTTGATCGCGGTCTCGACCACGTTGGTATGACTGTCGAAGTTGACGTCCCAGACGAGCTCGGTAATCGCCGTCTTCGAGAGAATGTCGCCTTGCCGGCGCGCCAGCACGCTCAGCAGCTGGAATTCCTTGGCGGTCAGGTCGAGTCGCACGCCGTCGCGCGTCGCGCGCCGGCCGATCAGATCGACGAACAGATCGCCGACAGAAATCAGCGTCGACTCCTGCGAACGGGTGCGGCGCGCCAGCGCGTGCAGCCGCTCGACCAGTTCGAGAAACGAAAACGGTTTGGTGAGGTAGTCGTCGGCGCCTTCGCGCAGGCCGCGCACGCGGTCGTTCACATGATCGCGCGCGGTGAGCATGATGACCGGCGTGGATTTGCGCATGCGCAGCGCTTTCAGCACGCTGAAGCCGTCGCGCTTGGGCAGCATCACGTCGAGGACGATTACGTCGTAATCGAATTCGGTAGCCAGGTGCATGCCTTCCTCGCCATCGAGCGCGACGTCGACCACCCAGCCCTGCTCTGTCAAACCGGAGCGCAGGTAGTCCACCACCTTGTGCTCGTCTTCAACAATCAGCAATTTCATGCGCGTCCCCTTGTATCCGCATTATACGAAACGCCTTGCATTCCTTTTGCTCGCGCCTGCCGCGTCGTGATCCGGCCGCTCACCGCGCGGGAGCCAGCGCCTGCGTCGATTCGCCGGATCGGGCGTCCTGCTGCGCGCCAGCCTCCCAGCCGCCGCCGAGCGCCTTCACCAGCGATACCGCCAGCGTCATCTGCTGGCCGTGAATCTGCACGTCCTGGCGCTCGCTGTTCAGCAGCGACTGCTGCGCGGTAATCACGTCCAGATAGGCGACGAGGCCGCCCGAATAGCGGTCGTTCGCCAGCGAAAGCAGATGCTGGGCGTCGGTGACGGCCGCGCGCGACTGTTTCGCGGCGCCGTCCAGCACCGAGAGTCCGGTGATGCCGTCCTGCACCTGCTGGAACGCGGCGAGCACCGTCTGCCGGTAGTTCGCCTCCGTGGCCTTGTAACCCTCGCTCGCGAATTTCACGTTGGCCGCGCGGCGGCCGCCGCCGAACAGCACCTGGCCAACCGTCGCGCCGAGTGTCCAGAACAGCGTGGGCGCACTCACCAGGCTCGCCAGTTGCGTGCTCTCCCAGCCGATGCCCGGCGTCAGCGTCAGGCTTGGAAAGTACGCCGCCTTGGCGACGCCGATCTGCGCGTTCGCCGCCGCCATCGCACGTTCCGCCGACGCGACATCCGGCCGCCGCTGCAACACGTCGCTGGGTACGCCGAGCGGTATCGCCGGCACCTGGGGGTCGAGCACCTTCGGCGCGATCGAGAATTGCGGCGCGGGCACGCCGACCAACGCCGCGATCGCGTGTTCGTACTGCGCGCGCTGATTCAGCAGCAGTTGCGCCTGCACGCGCGTCGAGTCGAGCAGCGACTGCTGTTGCAGCACATCGAGTCCCGATACCGCGCCGAGCTCGTGCTCGGAGCTGACATAGTCGAGCGCTTTCTGTTGCAGCTTCACCGACTGGTTCAGCACGTCGATCTCGGCGTCGAGTTCGCGCAGCGAGTAGTAGTCCGTGGCGAGATCGGTCGTGAGGACGAGCCGCGCGTTGGCGAGGTCATCCGCCGATTGCTGCTCGGACGCCGTCGCGCCCTCCACTTCCCGACGTATCCGGCCGAATAGATCGGTGTCGTAGTTGATCGACGGGCCGAACTGCACATTGTTCTGCACCGTCGAGGTCGTGGGCGTGGCGTAATTGCTGAGCGGCCGGTCCTTCGAGATCCTGAAGCGCGAGGCCGATGCCGCAAGATCGACTTCGGGAATCTGCTGCGCGCGGGTGTTGGCGAGCGTCGCCTTGGCTTGCTCATAGTGCGCGCCGGCTGCCACCAGCGTCTGATTCTGCGCGAGCGCCTGCGTTTCCAGCGTGGCGAGCGTGGGATCGTCGAACGCGCTCCACCAGTCCGGCGCAATCGGCGCATGCGAAGGCACGGCCACACGCCAGTAGGAATCGGTTTGCCAGGCAGGCGGCACCTCGGCCTGCGGCCGCTGATAGTCAGGCCCGACCGTGCACGCCGCCAGCATGGCCGTGCCCGCCAGCGCGGTCAGCGCCGTTAGCGCACGGCGGGAGACCACGTCTTTCACGACGCCCCCTTGCTGCTGGATTGCGGTTGCACGATCTGCACGTGATCGCCGTCGGCGATCGAATCGCTCGGGTTGATGATGATCTTGTCGCCAGCGTCGATCCCGCTTTCGATCTCGAGCGACTGCCCCAGGTCCTGCGCGATCACGATCTTGCGCAACTGCACGTTGCCTTTCCCATCGACCACCGCAAGGCGCGGACCTTCAGCGCGAAACAGCAGCGCGTTGCCCGGCACCATCAATTGTGCATGCGCGGCGGCCGGCACCGCGACCTGCACATACGCGCCGGGCCGCAGCGTGCCGTCCGGATTCGGCAGCGTGACTTCGATCTGCAGCGAACGGGTGGGCACGTCGATTGCGCCGGATATGTGGGTGATCGTGCCGTGAAACTGCTGACCCGGCAGTTCCGCCTGCGTCACCACCACCTTCTGCCCGACCGACACGTTCTGCGCATACGCCTGCGGCAGTTGCACGTAGACGCGCAGCGGATCCGACTGCGCCAGCGCGAAGAGCGCGCGGCTCGTGCCGCTGCCCGCGTCGATCAGGTCGCCGACATCGACGTTGCGCTGCGTGACCACGCCCGCGAACGGCGCGACGATGCGCTTGAACGATTCGAGCTGCTGCAGGCGCTTCACGTTGGCGTCCGCGGCGGCGAGGTTGGCGACATCCTGCGTATAGGTGCTCTGCCGTTCGTCGAGTTCCTGCTGCGACACCGCATCGCGCTGACGCAGTTGCTGCCAGCGGTCCAGCGAGCTTTTCGCAAGGCCGAGGCTCGAGCTGGTTTGCTGGCGCTGCGCCAGCGCTTGAGCAAGCTCCTGATCGATTTCAGGCGTGTCCAGATCGGCGAGCAACTGCCCCTGCTTCACACGTGCGCCGATATCGACGTACCAGTGCAGCAGATAGCCGGTTGAACGCGCGTAGATCGGCGACTCGACATTGCCGCGCAACGTGCCCGGCAGCAGCGTATTGCCGCCGCCGTCCGTTTGCGTCGGGCTCACCACGTTCACATACTGCGTGGCATTCTGCCTCGTCGTCTCCGCTACCGAGCGGTTTTGCATCATGTCGGCGACTACGGTGCGCAACGCGCCCAGGGCGAGCAGCGCCAGCACGATCCAGACGGCGATCCTGGCGCGCTTCCATACCTGATGGCGCGGCGGCAACGCGCGGCCGCTTTCGGTTTCGCGCGCGGGAATTGCTAGCGATGCGTGAGTTTTTTCGGTCATCTCAGTCAGCCAGATTAGTCAGCCAATTCAGTCAGCCATGTATCTTTACGCGGGCGTGCCCGCGCCGCCGTGGGTATCCGTCGGGTTCGCGTCATCGTCATCGCCGTGGCGCCGTGCGAGGCGCGTGTGAATCGCGGCAAACACGAGCGGCACAAAAAACAGCGTGGACACCGTGGCAAACAGCAATCCGCCGATCACCGCGCGACCGAGCGGCGCATTCTGCTCGGCGCCCTCGCCGAGACCCAGCGCCATCGGAATCATGCCGATGATCATCGCGAACGCCGTCATCAGCACCGGCCGGATCCGGCTTGCCCCGGCTTCGAGCGCGGCGGTGAGCGGCGGTGCGCCGGCGGAGAGCCGCTGGCGCGCGAACGACACCATCAGAATACTGTTGGCGGTGGCCACGCCCATCGTCATGATCGCGCCGGTCAAGGCCGGCACGCTCAGATGCGTGCCCGTCAGGAACAGCATCCACACGATGCCCGCGAGCGCTGCCGGCAACGCGCTGACGATAATCAGCGGATCGACCCACGACTGGAAATTCACCACGATCAACAGGTACACCAGCACGATCGCCATCGCCACGCCGATGCCGAGACCGAAGAACGAACTGCGCATGGTCTCCACCTGGCCGCGCACGGTGATCTGACTGCCGCGCGGCAGCGAGGCGCGCACGTTGTCCACGAACTTGTCGACCTGATTCGCCACGCTGCCCAGGTCGCGCTTTTCGACGCTCACATAGAGATCGATCACCGGCCTGATGTTGTAGTGGGTGACTTCCGCGAACTGATTCTGCGGCGAAACCCGCACGAGGTTGCCGAGCAGTTGCGTCGGCCCGTTGGCCGAGCCCGACACCGGCGTGCGCAACAGCGCATCGATCGACGAAATCTGGTACTGCGGCGTCTGCACCGCGACGTTGTACTCGACGCCGTTCTTGTTGTTGAACCAGAAACCCGGCGACGTCTGCGAACTGCCGGACAGCGAAATGAGCAGGTTCTGCGCCACGTTGCTCGCGCTGAGATTCAGTTGCTGAAGGCGCGTGCGATCCATCTGCAGGTTGATCGCCGGTTCGTCCAGTTTCTGCTGGATATGCGTATCCACCGTGCCGGGAATCATCCGCACCTGTTTGAGCAGCTTGCGCGCCACGTCCAGGTTGCCCTCCTGATCGGCCCCGGCGATCTGCACGTCGACGGCTGCGGGCAAGCCGAAGTTGAGAATCTGCGTGACGATATCCGCCGGCTGAAAGAAAAACTCGACGCCCGGAAAGCGCTGCGGCAATACTCTGCGAAGGGTGTCCATGTAGCCTTGCGTCGGCTTGTGGTTCTCGTTCAGGGCCACCTGGATCTCGCCGTCGAGCGTGCCGATCGTGCCCGCGTTGCTGTACGAGAGGTTGATGCCGCTATACGGCAACCCGAGGTTGTCGAGAATCGTGCCGAGTTCTTTCGGCGGCACGACCTCGCGGATCACCTTCTCGACCTCGTCGGCAAGGCGCGCGGTTTCCTCGATGCGCGTGCCGGTCGGCGCGCGCATGTGCAGGCGAATGTCGCCGGCGTCCACGCTCGGAAAAAAGTCTTCGCCGAGCACGAAAATCAGCCCCATCGACACAATGCAAAAGCCGAGGAATGCGCTGCCGAACACGCCACGCCGCACCAGCACGTTGCTGAGAATCATGATGTAGGCGGCACGCATGCGCTCGAAACCGTGATCGAAGCGTAGATAAACCCGCCTGAACAGGCTCGGCTTCGTGCCGTCCTTCGGCTTGTGCGCGTGCCCCATCAACAGCATCGCCAGGGTCGGCACGAGCGTACGCGACAGGATGTACGAGGCGAGCATGGCGAACACCACGGCTTCGGCGAGCGGCACGAACAGGTAACGCGCCACGCCGGTCAGGAAGAACATCGGCACGAACACGATACAGATACACAGCGTCGACACCAGCGCCGGAATCGCGATTTCACCGGCCCCGTCGAGAATCGCGTCGTGGAGATTCGTGCCCATATGCAGATGCCGCTCGATGTTCTCGATCGTCACCGTGGCGTCGTCCACCAGAATCCCGACCGCGAGCGCGAGACCGCCGAGCGTCATGATGTTGATGGTCTGCCCGAGCGCATGCAACGCAATCAGAGAGGACAGGATCGACAATGGAATCGAGATCGCGATGATGCAGGTGCTGCGCCAGTTGCCGAGAAACAGCAGAATCATCGCGGCAGTCAGCGCGGCGGCGACCAGCGCCTCGCGCACCACGCCCTGCACGGCCGCTTTCACGAACACCGATTGATCGAACAGCGCGGTGATGTTCAGATCCGGCGGCAACGCGGCGCGCGCGCCCGGCAGCAGATCGCGCAGCGTATTGACGATCGAGAGCGTCGACGCGTTGCCGTTCTTGAGTATCGAAATCAGCACGCCGCGATGCCCGTTCTGCCGCACGATATTGGTCTGCGGCGAGAAGCCGTCACGCACGTGCGCGACTTCGCGCAGATAGGTCGTCGCGCCGTTCAGCGTGCGCACCGGAATATCGTTCAGCCCTTCCACGGTCGCCGGCGAGCCGTTCATGTTGATCGTGTATTCCTTCGGTCCGATCTTGGCTGTGCCGGTCGGCAGAATCAGGTTCTGTGCGTTGAACGCACTGACCACGTCGGACGGCGTCAGGCCTTTTGCCAGCAACGCGCGCGTGTCGAGATCGACCGAAATCAGGCGCGACTTGCCGCCGTAGGGGTAAGGCACGGCCGCGCCGGGAATCGTCACGAGCTGGGGGCGCAGGAAGTTCAGCGCCGTATCGTTGAGCGCCTGCTCGGAGAGCTTCGGGCTCGACAGGCCGAGCTGGATCACCGGAATGCTCGACGCCGAATAGCTGATCACCAGCGGCGGCGTGGCACCCGGCGGCATCTGCTTGAGCTGCGCCTGCTCGACCGCCACCGTTTGAGCAATGGCGGTCTGAATGTTTGCATCCGGCTGCAGGAAAATCTTCAGGATCGCAATGCCCGCGAGCGACTGCGATTCAATGTGCTGGATGTTGTTGACCGTGGTGGTCAGGCTGCGCTCATTGACCGAGGTGATGCGGTTGGCCATGTCTTCGGCAGACAGGCCCGTGTAGTTCCAGATGATGCTGACCACCGGAATATTGATTTCCGGCAGCACGTCGACCGGCGTGGTCATCAGCACGAACGGCGTCGCCAGCAAAATCAGAATGGCCATCACGATGAACGTGTATGGCCGTTTAAGCGCAACGTTGACGATCCACATGAAACGCGCCCGAGAAAATGCAGGTCAGAAGGGGAAGGTGAATCAGCGCTTATGCTAGATCGTTAGCACCAACACCTGCATGGCGCGAAAATGGCGGGATTGTCAGGAAGGTAAACGTAAGGATGCATTTCGCGGTGGTTTTCAACAACCTTACTTGGCAAACAACGACGACATATCGGCAAATGCCTTGAATTCCAGCGCGTTGCCCGACGGATCGAGGAAGAACATGGTCGCCTGCTCCCCTACTTCGCCCTTGAAGCGCACATGCGGTTCGATGATGAAGTCGATGCCGGCGTTGCGAAGTTTATCCGCGGCGGCCTGCCATTGTTCCATCGAGAGCACCGCGCCGAAGTGGCGAACCGGCACCGCGTCGCCATCGACCTTGCTGGTTTGACGGTGGCCGATTTCCTCCGGCGCGAGGTGGGCGACGATCTGGTGGCCGTAGAAGTTGAAATCGACCCATTCCTCCGAACTGCGCCCTTCCGGACAGCCGAGCAGCACGCCGTAAAACTCGCGGGCCGCGGCGAGGCTATGGACAGGGAACGCCAGATGGAACGGCGGCAAAACGGTATTGGCAACGCTCATGGTGGGAACACTCGCTAACAGGACTGGGATTAAACGTGCCGGCCAACCCGGCCGCACGCGTGAAGCAAAGTTTAACCATGATCAAATTTGGTGAAAAACGATATATATTTGAGCTGACCATCACCAAAATCGATCAATCGAATCATGCTGAGCGAACTCAGGACCTTTATCGCGGTTAGCCGGTACGGCACGTTTTCCGGCGCGGGCGCGCGCATCGGCCTCACGCAATCCGCGGTGAGCGCGCAGATGCAGAGGCTGGAAGAAGAGCTTGGCTTTGCCCTCTTCGACCGCACTGGCCGCTCCGCCACGCTCAACGACGCCGGCCGCGAAACGCTCGCGCTCGCCGAAGAAATGATGACGCTCTACGCGCGGCTCTCGGAACGCGGCACGGTCGCGGCGGAAAGCGGCATGCTGAAAGTGGGCGCGATCGCGTCGGCGCAGGTGTCGTTTCTCGCGGACGCGCTGGCGCGCTTTCGCGACGACCGCCCCGGCTGGCGGATTCGCGTCGTGCCGGGCGTGTCGCTCGGCTTGCTGGGGCAAGTGGATTCCGGTGAACTGGATCTGGCCGTCATCATCAAACCGCCGTTCGCACTGCCGTCCGAACTCGAATGGCGCACGCTCGTCGCCGAGCCGTTCGTGCTGCTCGTGCCGAAGGCGCTGGCACGTCTCAAGGGCGAGGCGCGCCCGTGGCGGGAGCTGCTCAGAAACGAGCCGTTTATCCGCTATGACCGCACGTCTTTCGGCGGCCGGCTGGTGGACCGTTTTCTGAGGCGTTCGCGGCTGAACGTACAGGACGTGATCGAACTGGACGAATTGCAGGGGATCGTGCAACTGGTCGCGCGCGGCATCGGCGTGGCGCTGCTTCCAAACACGGCGGGACTCGGCAAGTGGCCCGCCAATGTCGTGGCGCTCGAACTCGGCGACGCGACGTTCCAGCGGGAAATCGGCCTCGTGCAGCGTCCGCGGCATAGCCGGCAGGCCGTGGCGGACGCACTGGCCGACTGCATCGGCGCGGCGGCGAGCGCCTGAGGCGCTGCCCAGGCCGCTGCCGTGCGCGCTGAATTGTCCTGCTGCGAGCGCCGTCAACTGTTCCTGTGAGGGTCACCTTGCGGCGCGTAGAATCGTTGTTCGCGCACCGATTCGCGTGCGCGTACCCTCCCCCTGTGTTCGTGCCGAGCCGCACGGTTTGCCCACCGCCGAGGTTTATCGCCCATGATCGCCAGCCCCTTCATCACCGCCGATGTCCTGATCGCCTATAGCGCCTACTTCGTCGGTACGGCGAGCCCTGGGCCGAGCAATCTCGCGATCATGTCGCTCGCCATGAGCGCGGGCCGCCGCTCGGCGCTGAGCTTCGCGCTCGGCGTGATCTCGGGATCGTTCTTCTGGGCTCTGCTGGCGTCGCTGGGTTTGTCGGCGGTGCTCGCGACTTACTCGGAGTGCCTCGTGGCGGTCAAGATTGCCGGTGGCCTCTATCTGCTGTGGCTCGGCGTCAAATCCGCGCGTTCCGCTTTCCGGCCGGGCACGTTGCCGGCGACCATCAGGCGGCAGGACGAACCGTTCAAGCGACTTTACTTGCGCGGCCTCGCGCTTCATCTCACGAATCCGAAATCCATCCTCGTATGGATGTCGATCGTGTCGCTCGCCATGGCCCCGGCGGGCGGTGCCTCGCACACGGTGCCGGTGGTGCTCGGCTGCCTGTGTATCGGCATCTCCGTGTTCGGCAGCTATGCGGTGCTGTTTTCGACCGAGTCCGCGCGGCGCATCTACGTGGCGATCCGGCGCTGGCTCGACGGCTCGCTCGCGATCATGTTCGGCATCGCCGGCTTCAAACTGCTGACGTCGAAAACCTAGGCTTGTGCCGAGGTGTGCTCGCCGCTCTGCGATACTGTCGCCATGACGACAGCAGCGGATAGACAGACACGATGAGCGGCAGTCACGATGAGAACCCGGCAGTACGGCGCTCGCCCTTCCAGAAGCGGCTTTATCTCGCGGGCACGGCGGTGTTCGTGGCCGCCCTGATCGCGGCGGCGATCATCTATGCGACAACGCCGCCGCCGGATAGCGCCGTCGCGATGTACAGCATGGCCGATCCGCGCTATCAGGCCGAATTGCAGCAAATCGGCGGCAATGCGGCGGTGCTGATGGCGCAGTTTCATCAATGGTTCGACGGACTCTGGCACGGCACCGCGCTCGCCTGGACGGTGGCCGTGCTGGGTGCCGCCGTCGCGCTCGCGTGCTTTTTTATCGGGTATTTTTTCGACGATGGCCACGCGCCGCGCTAGTTGCCTGGTTGCGAGTACCGTAGAACTTGAGGACGACTACCTCCGTTCTTGCGGAAGTTCGGGTGGGCTGACATGGGTGCCACGACTCGCGCAGTTCGGCTGTCTCCGAACGCCCCCTTTGAGGCGCCCGGCACCTGCATCGCGGAGATGCCTGGCTGCCGGGAAGCGTAGAAAAATGAGCCTCAAAGACCTGATGCTCGAATTGAATCCGGAGAAAAATAACCTTCGTTGAATTCCGGGTCGCTATTCAGACGCACCATCTTGCCCTCGTTCGTCATTCGATCGGCCATATACGCCGAAGAAACAAGATCCTGATAAAACACGGTTGCTGGATAGAATCGCTGCGCGTCATACGCATAGAACGTCGCTTGCATGTTGGTTCGCCACAACTGGCCATGGGCGTCATAGTTATCGGCCAGCAACGCCATCCAGGTGTCCTCATCAAGATAGATCACCCGCTTGGCGTACTCATGGCGAAAACCTGGCTTCAACGTAGCCTCGAGAACCCAAACCCGGTGCAACTCATAGCGGACAAAATCTGGATTGGGATGGCCTTTCGTCAATAGCGACGCATATTTGATCGAAGAATCGTTCAGTTTGTAATTGTCGTAAGGGACATAGATCTCTTTTTTCCCGAGAATTTTCCAGTCGTAACGCTCACCAGAACCATTGAACAGACGGTCGTCGTCAACCGTCCTGAATCCGCCCGGCCCCTGAGGCTGATCGAATCCATATTCGGGAGACTGACGGACACGCCGCGTGCCGGGGTTGTAAACCCATGTTTTGGTGAGGTCGGATCCTTCGTGGTTCCAGTAGGTCTGCGAGACAATGAGACTGCCACGATCGCTAAGCGGCAGATCCGTTCCCACACGAGCGAACGTCCTGTCGATAAATGGTTGGCTGGGATCAAACTTCGGGCCGTTCATCGGCGACCAGATGTCGTATTTCCACTTTCCCCAAGCAATATTGCCGGTCGGATAGACGACCGCCTGATCGTAAACCGCAGCCTCGGTGCAGATCGCTGATGAGAAACGCAAATTCCACATCAACTCCTGTCCGCTATGAGGAACGGGAAAAGGCGCCTGCGGAGGATAACTCTTGAGGCCGTTGCCGTCCGCGGTCATTTGCACACTTTGTGCGTACGTTCTGATATTTTTATACGCAGCTTCGTCGTAGCGAAAATCTCGGTGACTCGGATAGACGATCATCTTGAACGTCGACGGAGATTGCCTGAATAGTGCCTTCTGCCCGTCAGTCAGGTTCGCCTGGTATCCGGACATGTTTTGCGCAGTGATGACGAAGCGCGGTTGTTCGCCCGAGTACGGATCAGGATATCGATCCCCCTCCTTGTATGCGACGCCCGGCGGCAAGCCCAACCATTTTCCTGTCCATGCTGGAATGGTTCCATCCTTGTTGCCCGCACGCTCCGCTCCCATCGGCGTGAGCGAGCTACCCAACTGATTGACCTCCTCCGAGCTCATGGAGGCCACCGCGGAAGTGCTTGCGAATATCATTGCCGCATTAATACTAAGCAATCCGAATGTTACTGCACGTGAAGGCATCACTTTGTCTCACTTCATATTGATGAATAGTTTATTTGACTGGTTCCCGGTGTAACTGAAATCAGCTTCTGCGCTATCAGGTCAGGTCGTCAGAGATTTGCAAAACGAGCTTCGCGCGGTGCTTGCCGTTCTGAACCATGCTATGAGCGCGCGCCACTTCGTCGATGGGCAACGATTCGATGCGAGGGGGATGGACCTGGCCGCCAGCGAGCAGATTCGCAATCTGGCCAAGTTGCTGGCCACTTGGCATCTTGCTAAACGCCAACCTGGTCCGAAGACCCCGCCGTGCGGCCTCCTCGCGGTCCGGCCCGGTGTCGCCTTGCATCAAGGTGAGGATACTGACCAGGGTGCCGCCCGGTCGTAGCATGTCGAGCCCGGCAGGCAGCGTGGCGCAGCCGACTGTGTCCAGGATCAGGTCAACCCCTGCCGGCGACCATTCATAAACGGCAGCCGGGATGTCCTGGGTTCGATAGTCGATGTTGCAGTCGGATCCGAGCGCCGTGACATAGTCGAAATTGTAGTCACCGCAGGTGACCGCGACGTGGGCGCCGACGTGCCTGGCAAACTGGATGGCGAATGCGCCAACGGCCCCCGCCCCGCCGTGGATCAGCACGCGCTGACCGGGCTGGAGCTCGCCATCATCAAAGATCCCCGTCCATGCGGCTAAAGCGGGTGTCGGCACGGCAGCGGCCTGCGCGAAGCTGAGGTTCTCGGGCATGCGCACCACTGACGCCTGCGAAACCGTGACGAATTCCGCGTAGGCTCCCCATTTGCCGGCCCCAACATCACTCTGTGCAAAAACCCGCATGCCCTTCTCGAAGCCAACCACGTCGGGCCCGATATCGACCACGGTTCCGGAAAGATCAAACCCGATGACAAAGGGAAACGCATAGTTGATGAACGATTTCAGATAACCTTCCCGGCACTTCCAGTCCGCGGGATTCACGCCTGCATACGCGACCTTGATCAGAATCTCGCCGGGACCGGCTTCGGGTCTCTGAACACTGGCGATCTTCATGACCTCCGGTCCGCCAACGCGATCCAGTACGACCGCACGCATTGCAGCACCTTCTGCAGGTTCCATTTCATCTCCGTGGAGCGTCGCTCGCAATCAGGCGGGAGAATTCCCATGCATGCCCTTTGCGAGGATGCTCATGCTCTGTTCAAAAGTGACAGGCCGACGCCTGAGGACTATCATCGCCGTGCCCGCAAGCCTGCAAGAATCGCTAACAGGGACATGACCTGGCAGACGGGCTTGCAGCGTGATGTCATTATCGAGTGGGTACGGAAGCGCAACGCTTACCGTTTCGATCATCAACCGCTACGACCTCGCTCAAAAGGAGATTTGCGTGGCAACTTCGCGAAAGCGGCACACGGCGCGCGTGCCGCAGGGCCTGGGCTCGCGTTTGCTGGACGAACTGAGCCGCCATGGCGGCACGAACGCCGCAAGCACGCTGCCGGTTTTGCCTGATGCTGCCGCCCCTCTTTCGGCAGATCATTTCGTCGAGATGTATCGCGCGGCTATCGAGCAACTGGAGGCACAAGTCGCGCAAGGTGACGGCCATCCTCCGATGCGCAAGACTGAGGTCGACCTCATGTGCCGGTGCCTGCTCAGCTGCCGTTCGCTTGATGAAGCCATACACTGCGCGATCGACTTCTGCGCCATGCTGCATCCGCGGGCTGGCGCGTTGAGTTTGAAGGCGACCCAGCTGAGCGCAACGTTCTGCATGGACTCGTTGCGTCAACGGCAAAGTTCTGCGGCATGCCTGGTTGACCTGACGGGCTTGCTGTTCTATCTCCAGCTCTTCAGCTGGTTAATCGGGCAACCGTTGAAACCGGACAAGGTTTTTCTCGCACATCCGCTGCGCGAAGATGCCTCCCCCTTCCTCGGTCTGTTCGGGGCGCCGGTCGCTGTCGGTGAGCCGACCTATGGGTTCACATTCGACGCCGCTTTGCTGACGCGGCCCGTGCTGCGTCAGCCGGCAGAGCTCGCCCCATTCCTGATGGACGTGCCGTATCGGCTGACCGGAACGCTTCCGGATGCGTTGTCAGTTTCCCAGCAGGTATACGGCTTCCTCGATGCCGCATTGGCGCGGGAAGTTCCTCTTCCCACCTTGAGCGAAATCGCTACATACCTCGCTATTAGCGAGCCGACACTCCGACGGCGCCTGGCCGCTCAAAACACCGGCTACCAGGCGTTGCGTGAACAATGCCTGCGAGAGTTCGCTGTGCGCTGTCTGCACTCAACTAACTGGTCGATGAGCCGCATCGCTGGCCATCTGGGCTTCAGCGACGAAGCCTCCTTTCGGCGCGCCTTCGTTCGTTGGACTGGGCAGGCGCCCAGCCATTTTCGCCGTCGCCAGTAGCGGGCTGGAAGGCTCAGGGCGCCCACGTCAAACACGGCTTGCCGCGTCGCCTTCACGCAAAGCCCGTTTTGATCGCCACGGTAGTGTTTTCCGATCGATGGGGTAAGGGTCACGCTTAATGACCCACCACATAATGAATTCACTCGCTCGCGCTTCCGTGCAAAACGGGACGATCGGGTCTTTCCCGCAACACCCAGACCTAGCCAGGCGCAGTTGCCCGCTGCGGGTCCCTGCCGCCCAGGCGAACACGCTCACGCAAACGGAACATACGAACCATGACGATCGGCAGACCATCGCTGCAGCGCCCTAGCGCTTGCCTCCACGCCACTGCGCATCAAGGAGGCAACCGATGATCCACGTGCTGGACGAAATCCTGGTGAATGCCGAGCACCTACCCGCCGTGCTCACCCTTTTGCAGGAGCGCAACCTTGGTGACAGTTCGGCACGGGGGCTCGCGCTGCTCAATCGCTGGGTATCGCCGCCCGTGGCCATCCCAGGCGAATCCAATACGTTATGGCTACTGTGGCAGTTACCGGATGTGTTCGCCTACTACGGCATGCGCGCCGCCGCCGGGTTGGAAGTAATCGAATTCTGGTCGGCGGTGGATCAACTCGCTCATCGTCGCCGTCGCCATGTTCTGACCGATGCCGAGCAGCCTCTGCCTGAACCCTTGGAGTGTCGTGATGCGGTTTGAAACAGCCCAGCTCTATGTTGAGCATGACGCTTGCCCCGATACGCTGGAGCGCGAACTGGCCGCATGTGCTCACTCGCTACCCGGTCTGCGCCGGATTGTCTCTGGGCGAAACATGGAAGGTTGCTGGGGGGCCGGCGACTATACCGTCGATCTGCACTTCGAGGACGGTGCCGATGATGCTACGGCCGCTGCCTGCCTCGCGCGGTTGCCGGGCGTGTCGCGTGCGGATCATCTTGTGTATCGGCCGCTAGACGATGGCCAGCGGGCGGCTGGCTTGCAAAACGGTGTCTGGCGCACGTTGCTATTGCGCGTAAGGCCAGAGGCATGCAGCGAACACGTCGCCGCCCTGGAGCGCGATCTGCTGCGCATGCCGACGTACATGCCGACCATTCGCAACTGGCAACTGAGCCGGGTCACGTCGCCGAGTGCGTGGACCCACGTCTGGCAGCAGGAGTTCGCCTGCGTCGAGGACCTTCAGGGGGAGTATCTGACACACCCTTTTCATTGGGGCTGGGTGGACCGCTGGTTCGACCCTGAGTTTCCCGAATGGACAGTGGCGGCCATTTCTCATGCCTTCTGCCCACTGGAATCAAGCATCCTGACCCTTCCCGCCATCACGCAATGAACGATACGACCAACAGGCAACAAAAATTGACCGGCAAAGTTGCGCTCATCACCGGCGCAAGCCGCGGCATCGGCCGAGCCATTGCCCAGCGCTTCGCCGCGGAAGGTGCAACGGTGATAGTCAGCGGCCGAAGCCTTGAACACTCCGTCATTCTGCCGGGGACACTGGCTGAGACCGTGGCGTTGATCACGCAGGCGGGAGGGCATGCAATCGCACTGGCCGCCGACCTGGAAAAAACAGCGGAGCGCGACACGCTGGTCGCGCGTGCGGCCGCAGCGGCGGGTGGCCTCGACATTCTGGTCAACAACGCCGGCTTCGCCGAATACTGCCCCGTCGAGCCAATGCCAATGGCAATGTTCGACCGTACGCTGGATCACTACCTGCGGATTCCCTTCGCGTTGAGTCAGGCGGCCATCCCGCTGATGCGCGCACGTGGCGCCGGCTGGATCCTGAACCTGGGTTCCGTGACGGCGCTTGCGCCATTGCGTCCCTATTCTGTGTTCGATAGCGCTGGTGGCGTAACCGTATACGCGGCGATCAAGTCGGCGGTCAACCGCCTTACCCAAGGCCTCGCCGCCGAACTGGAGGCCGACAACATCGCGGTGAATTCCGTGGCACCCAGTACGGCCATTCGCACGCCAGGCGCTGACCAGCATATCCCAGCGCAATATCCGACCGAAGCGGTCGAGTACCTGGCCGAAACGGCGCTTGCGCTTTGTCACCTGTCAGCACGCGAACGGACCGGCCTGGTCGCGCACAGTCTGCACTTTCCGCTTGCCTGCCAACTGCCCGTCTATTCGCTTGACGGACGCGAACTGTTGCCTCCGCCGATATTGTCGGACGTGGTCCATCCACACATTGTTCCGTCCGGAGCCTGATCTTGACGACACCCATTCGCTTCGACGGCGGTACCGCCGTGATCACTGGCGCGGCCAGTGGTATTGGCAGCGGCCTTGCTTGCCATGCGGCATCGCTCGGCATGCGTCTGGTGCTGGCCGACGTTGATCGGCCGCGACTCGACGCATTTGCCGCCACGCTGGACGCCGACGTGCTGACCGTCGTCACTGACGTCTGCAACCCTGACGCCGTGGACGCACTGGCAGAACAAACCTGGCAGCGATATGGTCGAGTGGACCTGCTGTTCAACAACGCAGGCGTGATGGCCACCGGCTTCACCTGGGAGATCTCTTTCGAGCAATTCGAACGCAGTTTCGCGGTGAACGTGCACGGCGTGCTGAACGGTATTCGTAGCTTCGTGCCCAGGATGCTGAACGCGGGCACGCCCGCACATATCGTCAATACGGCGTCGATTGGCGGATTCCTGCCGAGCCCATTGATGGCTCCCTACTCTGCCAGCAAGTTCGCGGTCGTGGCGCTGACCGAATCGCTGCACGGTGAACTCAAAATGCTGAACGCGCCGATCGGCGCGTCGTTGCTCGCACCCGGCCCGGTTCAAAGCGGAATTTTCAACGCGCCCCTTGTCGATGCGGCGAAGCGCCCTGAAGTCCAGCAGTTCGTCGAGAAGCTGCGCACGATGCTGTCGGCGTACGGACTGGCGCCGGACGAATTCGCTGAACGTGTGTTCACCGGCATTCGAGAGGGGCGTTACTGGTTGTTGCCTCAGCCGGAAATGGTTGACGAACCGCTACGACAACGCATGGAGGGCATACTCGCACGTCGCGATCCTGAACTGCCTGCGTATTGACGGAGCAACGGCTGCCTGGGGTGCTACGAAGCGCTGGACGTGTTCACAGATCTGGCAAAGCAAGGCGACGGGGCAGCATCGATCTGATGGGCGTGGCATCTGCGCGTCGATAGTCGATATGATTAGCCGTCTCGTGTCAGGCGGCGAGCGGACGGTCACGAAATCTGTTTAGGTTCGCCTGGCTGGCGCACGTAGAAGATGTCCCATTCTGCTTCGTCCGTCGGTATGAAGCCATAACGCTGGTAGAAGCGGTTTGAATCACTGCCGCGTAAAGCACCTAGGCGGATTGGCATGCGTTGCACGTCGGCGTTTGCGAAGACTGCCTGCAAGACGGCTGCGCCGATTCCTTTCCCTTGGTGCTCCGGCAGAATGTAAAAGTGGTCCAGGAGCCAGTGGTCTTCCTGTGGGCGAATCAGGATAAAACCTGACTGAACACCATCGACCTCTATGAATCGACACAGCGCGGGGTCGAACGACGCGAGGAAGCGCTCGCGAGCACGTTGCGCGTCGAAACGACCGATTCGCTCCAAGCTCTCGCGCATCGCGGCGATGCGGATGGCTACGAGTGCATCTGCATCCGATTGGGTTGTATTACGGAGGGCGATGTTCAATTGGCGCGGTTCCTGATCAACGGATTTTTGAATTGATGTCGGAGGTCCGCTCCTGGCCCACAGAGGTCAAGCAATTCGACAGGCCATTGAAACCCTCGGCTGGTTCACTTCTGCCGCTGCTGCCAGTGTTTCTCGTACGCCTGGCCGATCGGCGCGCGAAGCGAGTCCGATACCAACCGATAGTGCCTCGCCCTCGACCAGCGACCTGTAGACGACGCCTGCCCGCTTCAAAGCGGTGAACGATTTCGGCAGCAGGGCTACACCACGTCCGTTCGCGACTTCACCCAGTAAAACGTGATGGTCCGATGGCTCCCTCAGTTTTGACGGGGCGAACCCGTGGCGTGAGAAAACCGCCTGGCAGTGGTCGTAGAACGCGGGCTGTCGCGCCCGTTCGAACCAGAAGACCTTTTCGCGTGCCAGGTCCGCGAGACCAACTTTTCGGCGCTTCGCCAGATGATGGGTTG
>NZ_LXKA01000288.1 GCF_001645125.1 Paraburkholderia ginsengiterrae
GACTGTCTCCATCCGCTGCAAACAATCATGTGTGCGGCAGGCCAAACCAATCTCCGGAGGTACTCTTCCTGAACTCCCCGTCCCAAGCTGCCGTTATCCCCCCCCCCATCCGCGCCCCTCCGACTCACCCCTAAACCCCTGCTGCTCATCGCTACGCCCGCCTTCTTCCACCTCCCCCTTCCTTCCGCCCTCCTACCCCCTCCGCCGCACTCCACCCCCGCCGCCCGGACCCCCTCTCCTCCCTACGCCTTCCTCCCCCACACTCCCTCCTTCCCCGCTCTCCTCCTCCCCCACTCCTCCCTCCCCCCGCCCCTGCTCCCCGCCCCGACCACCATGCACCATCTTCACTAGATCCTTACCATTGCGCCCCTGTGCCACAACTCGCCTCATTCCACTCTCAACCCTCGCTCCTACTCCATACCGTAGCGCGCTCATCCATG
>NZ_LXKA01000289.1 GCF_001645125.1 Paraburkholderia ginsengiterrae
GGTCTGAGTCGGTTGGCGCAATGAGGGAGGTTTGCAGGCACATACGGTGAGGGGCAAGACGGCATAGAGGAAGCGCTGCGACTGCGCAGCAACCAGCTCGGCGCGTACGCGATGATGAGCGAGACGCTCCGAGTGCCCGACGGTCGCGAGCGAGGCAGCGAGTTCCACCACCATAGGTGCAGCCACTTCGCCGGTGTGGGCGCCATACGTAAATGCGGGGACGTCCTGCACGCCCCACACGACGCAGATACCTTCCAGCAGCGATTGCGTCTGCGCGAGATACGGGCTCGGCGCACAAACCCCAACCGGCACGTCAGCCGGCAATTGACCCGCGCCGTGCGCCACGGCTTGCAAAAGCGCGGCATTCTCGGCGGGGCGCCCGTGCATCTTCCAGTTACCGACTGCCAGTTTGGCTCGTTGTTTCGACATCGTCTCGTCT
>NZ_LXKA01000290.1 GCF_001645125.1 Paraburkholderia ginsengiterrae
TCTGAAGTCGATCATGCAGAAGAAGTCGGGGAAGGTCGCGCTGCCGAGCGTGATGGAGGAGGAAGAGTGGGACGGGGAAAAGAGCGCGATGGTCACGAAAGACGAAGACGAGACCGTCAATCAGGGCAGCGCAGTGTGGACCCGCGCGAAGAACGACATCACCGACGAGCAGTACCAGCAGTTCTATCAGCACCTCGCGCACGATCATCAGGACCCGCTAGCGGGTCCTGATGATCGTGCGCGAGGTGCTGATAGAACTGCTGGTACTGCTCGTCGGTGATGTCGTTCTTCGCGCGGGTCCACACTGCGCTGCCCTGATTGACGGTCTCGTCTTCGTCTTTCGTGACCATCGCGCTCTTTTCCCCGTCCCACTCTTCCTCCTCCATCACGCTCGGCAGCGCGACCTTCCCCGACTTCTTCTGCATGATCGACTTCAGA
>NZ_LXKA01000291.1 GCF_001645125.1 Paraburkholderia ginsengiterrae
AGGGACAGAGGGGTAGAGAGGGACGAAGGAGAGTGGGGACCAAGGGAAGCGGAGCACGTCGACGGACACATCGGCGCGGGGAGTGGGGTGGGGAGCGGACGGTGGGGGCACGGCAGAAGCGAGCAAGCCACACAGGAGCGAGAGGGCGAGGACACAGGGGACGGGGAGCGGGCGGGGGAGTGGGGGAGGGGGCGGCGAGGTGGTTGGAGGAGACGTGGGCGCGGAGAGCGGTGCGGGGGGCGGGGTAGAAGGAGTGTCTGTTGTTGGAGGGGGGGAGAGGTGGGGGGTGGAGCGGGGGGGGACGGAGCGGGGGTGTAGGGGGGGTGGGGGCGGTGGGTGTGGAGGCGGGTGGGGGGGCGTGGGTTGCGCAGCCGCATAAGCTGGCGCGGTGGGATGCAGCGGAGCGCGGCCAACGTAGCGCAGGGCCAACGGCAACAC
>NZ_LXKA01000292.1 GCF_001645125.1 Paraburkholderia ginsengiterrae
CAAACCGCACGTGCGGGCGATCACGGCGCGAACTGATTCGCCACGGTCTGCCCTGCATTTCGTACCAGCGCCACACAGCGGCTTCGCAGATTTGCTGTTCAGTGTCGGGGCAGGTTCCGTCAATCACGTCCTCGAAGTGCAGCGCATGGGCCACGCCATCCCGCCAGTGCCACCACAGGTCATCCGCGATCAATCCCACCGTGAAACCGAGCTGGATCAACGGGAATTGCACCCATCGCGGATCGCCGAGGTCCTGTGCCGCGAACCATCCCACCACGTTCGTGTAGACGGCCAGGATGAACATGGCAGCCCACAGGAACCGGATGAAGGGGGGAACCCGCAGGATGCGGTGACTGCGCAGTCGTCGTGGGATCACGACGAACTTCCATGAAGTACTCGCCAGCATTGATGCAGAAGCTGTTCGCGCCTGAAGTATC
>NZ_LXKA01000293.1 GCF_001645125.1 Paraburkholderia ginsengiterrae
GTGCATGGCTGCGCGATCTGGCCGAGTATTGGGCCCGACATTTCGATTGGCTAGCCGCCCAGCGCACGCCGAACCGGCACCCCCACTCCACCGCCCACCTCCACCCCCAGCGCGTGCCCTTCGTCCCCCTGCTCCCCGTCCGTCCCCCGCCCTACTCGCCCTCCCTCCTGCCTTGCTGGCCTGGCCCCTCCTTCCATTTCCCTATGCTCCTTCACTTCCACTTCTCCCCCTCCGCGCTCGCCCGCCCTCGCCCTCCCGCCCGCCTCCGCTCCGCACTCCCCTCTCCGCAACCGCCTACCCCGCCGCCTTGCGCCGCACCTACTCCCCCTCTCGCCTACCCCCAGCCCTCCCTGCTGCCCCCCCCCCAACCCGCCTCCGTACTGCCTACTCCTCCCTCCCATCTCTCACCCGCCCACGCTCGCCACCCCCTCTTCCC
>NZ_LXKA01000294.1 GCF_001645125.1 Paraburkholderia ginsengiterrae
GAGGAGAGAAAAAAAGGGGAAAAGGAAGAGAGGGAGAAGGGGGGAGGGAAAAGGGAGGGGAAGACGGCGAGAGGGCGGGAGGGAAGGAGGGAAGAAAGGGGAAAGGAGGCAGGAGAAGAGGGAGGGGAGGAGGCATGTCGGGAGGGGAGAATTCGTGGGGTCATGGGGAGGGGACGGCGGGTGGAGGGGAGGTGAAAGAGACGTCGTGGAGGGGGTGGGCGGGGGGAGGGGGGTCGTGCGGAGAAGGGCGTTGCGGGGGGCGGTGGGGGGAGGCAGTGGGTGGGTGGGTAGCGGGGCGTGCAGGGGCGCGCTGGCGGGCACGCGGGTCTGGCGCGGCGGCACGAGGATCTGGCCGACGATGGCGAGCTGGAGGTGCGGCGGCGGCGTGATGTGGCAGTGGGAGAAGTAGGTCGCGGCATCCGGGGGGAGGTAGTAG
>NZ_LXKA01000295.1 GCF_001645125.1 Paraburkholderia ginsengiterrae
TGGCAGCGTGGGGGGGGGCGGGGAGAGCGACGCGGGCGGGCGGCGGCCGTGTATGGAGAGGGAGCGTTGGAGGGGGGGGGTGGAGGTGGGGCCGGAGGCGTGCGAGGGCATGGGAAAGGGAGGGAGGAGGAGCAGGCGGGGTGGGGGAGCGGTGGGGATAGCAGGTAGGTGGGGGGGGGTGAGGGGGGCAGAAGGCAGCGGGCGGGGGGGGGGGGCGGAGGGGGGGGGGGGGGGGGCGGTGGGGGGGGAGGGGGAGGGCGGGAAGGGTATGGAGGGGGCGGGGGGGGGGGGAGGCAGCGGGGGGGGGGGGAGGCACGGGGGTGGGGGAGGGGGGGGGGGGCGCGGCGGGGGGGGGGGGAGGGCGGGAGCCGGGGATGCGGGCGGATCAGGCGGGTCCGCGGGCACCTCCGCACAACCGGTGGCTTACCGCACGAC
>NZ_LXKA01000296.1 GCF_001645125.1 Paraburkholderia ginsengiterrae
CGCTGCAGGGGGGACACGTCGCTTATCACGGCAAAGCGTGTGATGGCCCCCCCCGAGGGGCACGCCGTTTTTCGGCAGCAGACACGCTGCGATAAGTCGGCCGGCCGCAAGCAGCGTTGTAAAGGCGCCCAGCATGAACGCGCTGTCGAGCGCCTGGCGCGTACCGCCCGCCTTAGCGAGCTCAGGCCGAGCATTAAGGGTCGAAAGGGCCAGCGACCAGTGCGCTGCGGGATCGGCATGAGCCAGACTGGCGCCGATGGTGCCGCTGGTACGAATCGCGCGAGATGGAATACCCGAAGCGACATACTGAATAGATCAGTTACGCAAAGGCTCGTACTTCCCGTCCTGGATTTCCGCGTGAGTGATGGCTGCGCCCACACGAACCCCATCCCCTACGGCAGTGACACTGCGTAGTTCGTCGACATGTGACACGT
>NZ_LXKA01000297.1 GCF_001645125.1 Paraburkholderia ginsengiterrae
TCGCAACACCTTGCGTGGAGATGCTCAACGCGTCGAACCTGTCGTTCGCCCCTCTCCCCCCCCCACCGGCCGCCCCACCCCAGCCGTCCCCACCCCCCGCCCCCCACCCCCAACACCAACCCCATTCCCCCACGCTACACCCCGCCCATTGACCCGCACCACCCACCCTCCCCCCCCCCCCGCCCGCCCCCCCCCCCCCCCCCCTCTGCCATTCACCCCCCCCACTCACTCTGCCCACCACCCCCACCCCCATTCCCCCTCCCGCCCACCCCCCGCCCCCCCCCCCCCCCCTGCCGCCCCGACCCCCCACCCCCCCCCACCGCCCCCCCTCCCCCTCCCCCGCCCCTCACCCCCCCCCCACCCATCCCCCCATCCTCCAGCCCTCCGCTCCCGCCCCCCCCCCCCCCCCCCCCCCCACGCCCTTACTCCTCCAC
>NZ_LXKA01000309.1 GCF_001645125.1 Paraburkholderia ginsengiterrae
GGCAACCCCCGAAGGGGGCACATGTGAACCCCCAGACGGGTTTGCAGAACACACAGGTTGAGATCAGTGTTGTGCCAGAAACAACACAACCCCCGAATCTCCCTCTGGTGAGCATCACCAGAAACTACTTCTTCCAGATTGGCTGTGGCGCCGGGTTGACCAAAACCCGGGCGACGCAGCAACCCGTCAAAGCCTGATGACCATAGCGAGTCGGTCCCACCCCTTCCCATCCCGAACAGGACCGTGAAACGACTCCACGCCGATGATAGTGCGGATTACCCGTGTGAAAGTAGGTCATCGTCAGGCTCCCCCTGCAGTATCAGAAACCCCACCCCCAAAAGGTGGGGTTTCTGCGTTTACATACCCAAAAAATACTGCATCACTTCTCCAACTGATGCATTACCTTCAGGGTAACGGGTCCCCAACGCCGACACTGCAGCCATACCGAGACGGGACAAGCGGCGGCAAATAAATCACCGCCTCAAGCCTCCACCAAGGAATTCTAGTTTCCTTGGGCAAGAAATCGCTGCGCCAACTGCACCCAGTACGTCGAGCCGATCGGCAATAAATCGTCGTTAAAGTCATAACTTGCGTTATGCAGCATGCACGGTCCTGCTCCGTGGCCGGCGTCCCGGTGACCACCCTCACCGTTGCCCAGAAATGCGTAACAACCGGGCTTTGCCAGAAGCATGAATGAGAAGTCCTCCGCGCCCATTGTCGGCTCGACCGCATCGTCGACATTTTCTGCGCCGACTAACTCCTTCATGACCTCGACGGCAAACCGCGTCTCTTCACTACTGTTGATCGTCGGCGGATAGTTTCGGTGGAAATGGATATGGACGGAGCAATCGTAGGCGTCGGCGGTGCTCTCGGCGATCTTACGCATGCGTGATTCGATCAGATCGAGCGTTTCGGTGGTAAATGTGCGCACCGTGCCCGCGATCCATGCATCGTTCGGCACGACATTGACCGCGTCGCCGGCGTGAATTTCGGTGATGGACAACACCGCGGTGTCGAGTGGCTTCTTGTTCCGGGTGATGATGCTTTGCAGTCCATTCGCGATCTGCACCGCGGTAAAGACGGGATCGCGGCCGTTATGCGGCATCGCCGCATGCGCGCCTACACCCTTGATTTCAATGCGAAACTCGTTGCTTGATGCCATGATCGGGCCTTCAGTCACGCCGAAGTGACCCGCCGGCATGCCTGGCCAATTGTGAATGCCGAACACCGCATCGACTGGAAACTTCACAAACAGGCCGTCGTCGATCATTGCCTGTGCGCCGGCGCCACCCTCTTCGGCGGGCTGGAAGATGAACACAATCGTGCCGTCAAAGTCGCCATGTTTAACCAAGTGCTGCGCAGCGCCGAGAAGCATCGCGGTATGCCCATCATGGCCACACGCGTGCATTTTGCCGTCGTTTTTCGAACGGTGATCGAAGCTATTCAGCTCCTGAATCGGCAGTGCGTCCATGTCGGCCCGCAGGCCAATGGAGCTTGAACTGTTACCGCGTTTCAGTACACCGACGACCCCCGTTTTGCCCAATCCGCGATGAGTTTCGATGCCCCAGGACTCGAGGGTTCGTGCCACCAGATCTGCCGTTGCAGTCTCTTCGTAACGCAGTTCCGGGTGGGCGTGGATTGTTCGTCGAAGGGCTTGGATTTCGCCGCGAGCGGCCTGGATTTCGGGGATCAGTTTCATGATGGAGTGATGATGCGCTTGTGCTTTGACTTGCGTGGGATCGCTCGGGGCAACATTGGCCCGGGCACGGTTGATAACTGATTCTACGCCGAAGCCCTATTTGGCGGCACCATGAGGCCAACGGGCAACGGGCGTAATAAAATCTCCCATTGCTCACACAGCCAACCGCCGCCCTGGACGGACCGCCGATGAATGCCCCGACTGATTTCGCTCGCGCCGTATGCCCGCACGATTGCCCCGACACTTGCGCGATGCGCGTGACCGTCCAGGCAGGACGGGCGATCAAGGTCGTCGCGGACCCCGAGCATCCTCCAACCCAAGGTGCGCTGTGCACCAAGGTCAGCCGCTATGCAGAACGCGTTCATCACCCACACCGGCTGACAACGCCGATGAAGCGAGTCGGCCGCAAAGGCGCGGGCAGCTTTGAGCCGATCAGTTGGGACGAGGCGTTCCAGCTCGCTGCAAGCCGTCTATCGGAGATTACACTCCGCACGCCGGAAGCGATCGTCCCATACAGCTACGCTGGCACGATGGGTTTGATTCAGGGTGACAGCATCGCGCAGCGATTCTTTCACAAGCTCGGCGCCTCGCAACTGGATCGTACGATCTGCGCGGCAGCCGGCGCGGCCGGATTGAAATACACCTACGGCGCGGGCCTCGGCATGCTTACGGAGTTCTTTGAGGAGAGCGAGCTCATCATTATCTGGGGCTCGAATCCCATCGCGTCTAACCTGCATTTCTGGACCCGTGCCCAGCAGGCCAAGCGAAACGGTGCGCGTCTTATCGCGATCGACCCTTATCGGTCGCTAACCGCGGAGAAATGCCATCAGCACATTGCATTGAAACCCGGCACCGATGGCGCCTTGGCGCTCGGCATGATGAATGTTCTGATCACGGAAAACCTGCTGGATCATACCTACATCGAAGCCCATACACTGGGCTTTGACGAGTTGAAGACTCGTGCGCTCAGTTATCCGCCTTCTCGCGTCGCTGAAATTTGCGGCATTGAAGAACAGGTGATCGTCGATCTCGCGCGGCTTTACGGCAGCACGAAAAAGGCCGCTATCCGGATGAATTACGGTCTGCAACGCGTGCGTGGCGGTGGCAATGCCGTGCGCGCAATTGCCTGCCTGCCATCACTGACCGGCGCGTGGCGCGAGAGAGCCGGAGGCGTACTGCTATCGTCCGGGGGCTGGGCGCCGGTCGACTCGCATGCGTTGCAGCGTCCCGATTTGATGCCCGGATGGCCGTCCAAACCTACTCGCGTCATCAATATGAACGCGATCGGCGACGCGCTTCTGCACAAAGGTGACGCAGTGTTCGGTCCCAAAGTGGAAGCCATCGTCGTGTACAACTCTAATCCGGTCGCCGTCGCACCTGATTCGGAACGAGTCGCGGCAGGTTTCGCGCGTGAAGATCTGTTCACGATCGTATTGGAACATTTCCAGACCGACACCGCGGACTACGCCGATCTACTCCTGCCTGCGACGACCCAGCTCGAACACCTGGACGTACACAAGTCATACGGCCACACGGACGTTATGGTCAACTTGCCGGCCATCGCCCCGGTCGGAGACGCGCGTCCGAACACGGAGATTTTTCGCGGCATCGCACGCCACATGGGGCTCGATGAACCGGCACTATTCGAGAGCGACGAAACCGTCGCGCAGTCCGCGTTCCGCTGGCAAGACAAAGCACTTGAAGGCGTGGACTGGACGACGCTGAAACAGAGGGGTTGGGCCAAGTTGAACATTCCCGAGGCACCGTTCGCCGAAGGTGGTTTCCGAACGCCGTCCGGCAAATGCGAGTTCTACAGCGAGCGCCTCGCGCAACAGGGCCTCGACCCGCTCCCAGACTATCTGCCGCCCTACGAATCCGCCGACGGCGCACCCGAATTAGCTGCCCGTTATCCGCTCGCGATGATCTCGCCCCCCGCCCGCAACTTTCTGAACAGCACGTTCGTGAACGTCGAAAGCCTGCGTTCGACGGAAGGGGAGCCGCATCTGGACATTCATCCGGCTGACGCGCAGCCGCGAAACATCGCCGACGGTGACCAGGTGCGTATCTTCAACGATCGCGGCTCAATGCAGGCGCGCGCCCGGGTGACCGACAAAGCGCGCGAAGGGCTGGTCGTGGGTCTGTCGATCTGGTGGAAAAAGCTGGCGCCCGATGGCAGGAACGCCAATCAGGTCACCAGCCAGGCGCTCACCGACCTTGGGGGATCGGCGACCTTCTATGACTGCCTCGTCGAAGTCGAGCGCGCCTGAAACTGGTAAAAAATCCCGCCGCGCTCCTTCGCGGTAGGTTGGAGGCTGCAGTCTAACCTAGCCGCTTTTCGCGAATTGCACCGGGGTGCCCATGCTACGATGCGTTTTTAGCACGACCATTCGAAAATAAAGGAGGAGACGCTGCATGGACAAAATCTGGCTGAAATCTTATCCGCCCGGCGTTCCCGCAGAGATCGACCCGACGCGCTATTCGTCGGTCGCCGACCTGCTCGACGAAGCCTTTCGCGAGCATCGAACCAAACCGGCGTTCGTCTGCATGGGCAAAGAGATCAGCTACGGCGAGCTCGACGTGCTTTCGCGCAAGCTCGCCGCATGGTTCCAGGCGAAAGGGCTGGCGCGTGGCGCGCGCATCGCGATCATGATGCCAAACGTGCTGCAATATCCGGTGGCGATTGCGGCCATTCTGCGCGCGGGCTATGTGGTCGTGAACGTGAATCCGCTTTATACCCCGCGTGAGCTCGAGCACCAGCTCAAGGACAGCGGCGCGGAAGCTATCATCCTGCTCGAGAATTTCGCGGTCACCTTGCAGGCGATCGTACGCAACACGTCGATCAAGCATGTCATCGTCGCGGCGATGGGTGACCTGATGGGCGTCAAGGGCGCGCTCGTGAACTTCGTCGTGCGCAAGATGAAGAAGATGGTGCCCGCGTGGAGCCTGCCGGGGCACGTCAAATTCAACACGGCGATCGCCGAAGGTGGGCGTTACAGTTTCAAACCGGTCCAGCAAGGTCCCGACGATGTCGCATTTCTCCAGTACACCGGCGGAACGACAGGCGTGGCCAAAGGCGCGACGCTGCTGCATCGGAACCTGATCGCCAACGTGCTGCAGTCGGAAATCTGGCTGAATCCGGTCCGCACGAACCGCGCGGATATCGATCAGTTCGTCACGGTTGTTGCGTTGCCGCTGTATCACGTGTTTGCCCTGACTGTTTGCGGTTTGTTGACGATCCGTACCGGCGGCCTCGGCGTTCTGATTCCGAACCCGCGCGATATTCCTGGCATGATCAAGGCGCTGGAAGGCTATCCGATCACCACGATCCCGGCCGTCAACACGCTGTACAACGCACTGTTGAATAGCCCGGACTTTCACAAACTCGACTTTTCCAAGCTGATTGCTGCAAACGGCGGCGGTATGGCCGTGCAGGAGGCCGTCGCCAAGCGCTGGTACGAGCAAACCCGTACGCCGATTATCGAAGGATATGGGTTGTCGGAGACGTCACCGTGTGTGACCTGTAATCCGGTTACCGTCACCGAATACAGTGGGACGATCGGTTTGCCGCTGCCGTCGACCGAAATCTCGATTCGCGATGACGAAGGCAACGAAGTGCCGCTGGGTCAGCCGGGGGAAATCTGCATCCGTGGTCCGCAGGTGATGGCGGGCTACTGGAAGCGGCCGGATGAAACGGCGAAAGTGATGACCGCGGATGGCTTCTTCAAATCAGGCGATGTCGGTCTGATGAACGAACGCGGTTTCGTCAAGATCGTGGATCGCAAAAAGGACATGATTCTCGTTTCCGGTTTCAACGTTTATCCGAACGAAATCGAAGACGTAGTCGCCAAATTGCCGGGCGTATTCGAAGTCGCCGCGGTCGGCGTGCCGGACCAGCACTCGGGCGAAGCGGTAAAGCTGTTCGTTGTGAAGAAGGACCAGTCCCTCACCGATGCCGACATCTTTGCGTATTGCAAGGAGCAATTGACCGGCTACAAGCGGCCGAAGATCGTGGAATTCCGCACGGAACTGCCTAAGAGCAATGTCGGCAAGATCTTGCGCCGGGAATTGCGCGACGGCCGCGTATAAGAGTGGTTCGGATGATGATCGAGCACGAAGCCGGCACGAAGTAGTGTGTAGCGGAAAATTGCAAAGAGTGTGTAGCGGAAAAATGGCAAAGGCCCGGCGGATGAAAGTCTGCCGGGCCTTTGCCTTTCTTATTGAGCAATCGCAGTTGCTAACGCCAGCCCCGCAGACAGGCGCCGCAGCTTGCCATAAAAAAAGGCGCCCGAAGGCGCCTTTGAGGCAAACTGCTTTTTTACGACTTATTAGAACTTGTGACGGATACCGATGCGAGCCGTGAACTGGTTCTGGTTCGCCGACGGGGTGATGCTGGCGATAGATGCCGTTGCATCAACCACCTTGCCTGCCGCATTCAGCGTCTCGCCCAGAGCGTGTTGGTACACACCCGTCACGTACACGTCGGTACGCTTGGACAGGAAGTAATCCACGCCAACTGCACCTTGGTGGTACTGAGCACGCGACGAGCCGTTGATTTCCGCGCCACGCGTGTAGTCATACGCTGCGCCGACCAGCAACGCCGGGGTCAACTGATACTTGAAGTTCAGTTCCGCGTTATTGAACGTAGCCGATTGGCCTGCGAACGGCGATGCGTACGTAGCACCCAGGTTGCCGAAGCGGATGTTCGAGTACGTAGCACCGATCGTTGCTGCGCCGAACGTGTATGCACCGCCTGCGCCGATGACCTGGTACGTGTTAGCCGAAGCGAAGCCCGTGTACACGCCCGACGTCACAGCTGCATTTGCCGCGCTCGGAGCGGACGGCGTATTGAACAGGCCGCCTGCATTTGCCGGGGTACGCGCGTTCAAGTAGCCAACGCCGAGAACGAGAGGACCGTTGTTGTAGCCAGCGCCCAACGACCAGATCTGGTTCTGCGAGAAGTTGCCGGCTTGGCCGCCGAAGCTGTACGTGCCGCCGAACGTCAGGCCGCCGTAGTTTGCGCTCGTGTACTTGACCGTGTTGTTGGTACGGAACGAGTTGTTGAAGTTGTCGAGGTCGCTCGGGTGAGCAGCGATCGAACCGCCCCATTGATCGCCTGCTTCCAGCGGACCGACGTAGTCAACGACGGAGTCGTACTGACGACCCAGCGTGACCGTGCCGAACTGGCTCGACAGACCGACGTAAGCTTGACGACCGAACATCAGGCCGCCTTGACCCAGCTTGCCGGTGTTCACGTCAAAGCCGTTTTCCAACACGAAGATGGCCTTCAGACCGCCGCCCAGATCTTCCGTGCCACGCAGGCCGAAACGCGAACCTTGCAGAACGCCGCTGGACAGGTTGTACAGGTGCTTGCCACCCGCGTTGGTGTTGATGTTGAAGCCTTCGTCAATGATACCGTACAGGGTCACGCTGCTCTGTGCATGAGCGACACCTGCAAATGCGCCCAGTGCTGCGAGAGCGAGAAGCGACTTTTTCATCGAATGATCTCCAAGGAATACGAATCTTTTGTACAAGGCGAAATTTTTGTCTAGCGTTGAGGCCTTGCTTGTCCAACTTCGCGAGAAGTTGCACGTAATGTAACAAAAGGCATACATGGCACAAAGAAAAAGGAGAGGGCCGGAGCCTCTCCTGTTTCGTTTACGCAACATGGTCTAAAATCAAAAGCTGGTCGCCTATTTCATGCGGATTGGTGGTTCCCGCCAGGCAGGTTTGACGCCACAAATCCTTATAGCGCGGGCCTGCCAGATCGGTGAGGCGGTTGTTGAGTCAGGGAGTGCTTAATGTTTCTGGACGAGTTGATTAGCGAGTTTGATCGGGGTTTACGCTCAATGACCGGGGTGTCGCGGATGAGTCGTCCATTGCCGGTTCCGCAAGAATCGGCGGTGATGGGCGAGGCGCCCGAGCTCTCACCGGCTGAACGTGCACACGCGGCGGGCTTGATGCGCGTGAACCACGTCGGCGAGGTGTGCGCGCAGGCGTTGTATCAGGCCCAGAAACTCGCCACCCGTTCGCCCGCGTTGCAGGCCGTGTTCAACCACGCGGCAATCGAGGAAGAGGATCATCTGGCGTGGACCGCCAAACGTCTCGAGGCCCTCGATTCGCGTCCCAGTCTGCTGAACCCGCTTTGGTATGCCGGCTCACTGGCAATCGGTCTGGCGGCCGGGCGCATGGGGGACCGTGTCAGTCTCGGCTTCATGGCCGAAACCGAGCGCCAGGTGGAGCAGCATCTGGATAGCCATCTCGATCAGTTGCCGGCTGCGGACCGCGAGTCGCGCGCGATCGTCGAGCAGATGCGCGTGGATGAGGCGGAGCACGGCAAATCGGCTATGGACGCAGGTGGCGTCGAGTTGCCATTTCCCGCGCGCGCACTGATGCGCGCGGTGTCGAAAGTCATGACGCGCACGGCCTATTACATCTAAAATTCGAGGCCCTTGTTCAAGCACCGCCCGAAAGTGGGACGGCGCCTCGCGCGCCGTCCAGCCGAAATACCCGGAACGCCAGCAAACCCCTCCCAATCCCGCTTCACGATCTCTTACATTCCACGCGTTTCCCTCGCACTTTTCACGTATCACCTTCACAAGTTGCACTAGCTCATTCATTTATAACGGTTTTCCGTTTTATGTCTGACATGAAAGAGTCGAGCTAAGTCCTTGTTCTAACAAACAAAATTCGCTCAAAAAGCGTGTCTCTCCCTTGACCCCTGTTTAGCGTTCCTCTAAAGTGGGAGACAGTGTGAGAAAGTGTATTTTTGTGTGATCTCACAGGCGGTTTCCGGTAGATTTTCACAAATTGGACAGCCGGCGCAAAAGCGCCGCGGGAGAGAGCGAAGTGTTCCAGGGGGCGTCGGCGCTAACACTCGATGCGAAAGGGCGGATGTCGATCCCCTCTCGCTATCGGGATGCGCTGCAAACACAGGCAGAGGGCCGGGTGACGATCACCAAGCACCCGGACGGCTGCCTGTTGCTTTTTCCGCGCCCGGAATGGGAGATCTTCCGCGACAAGGTCGACAAGCTGCCAATGAACGCAGCCTGGTGGAAGCGCATATTTCTTGGCAATGCAATGGACGTCGATATGGACGGCGCGGGCCGCGTCCTCGTGTCGCCGGAATTGCGCGCGGCCGGCTCGCTGGAAAAGGAAGTGACCTTGCTGGGCATGGGGCGCCACTTCGAGTTGTGGGACGCGCAAATTTACGCCGCGAAGGAACAGGCGGCGATCGCCGAGGGCATGCCCGAAGCATTAAAGAATTTCACGTTCTGATCGCGGCATACATACATATATGGCACCTGCGATGGGAAACGAATTGCAGCATCGCACGGTGCTGCTGGAAGAAGCGGTTCAAGCGCTGGTTACGCGTGCGGACGGCGTGTATGTGGACGGTACGTTCGGGCGGGGCGGGCACAGCCGCCTGGTGTTGGACAAGCTGAGCGAGTCGGGGCGTCTGATCGCGTTCGACAAAGACCCGCTTGCCATTGCCACGGCGCAGCAGATCGCGGATCCGCGGTTTGGCATCGTGCACGAGAGTTTTGCTTCACTGCGCACCGCGATTGCGGAACGCGGGGTTGGGCGGGTGTCGGGCGTTTTACTGGATCTGGGCGTGTCGTCGCCGCAAGTCGACGATCCACAGCGGGGCTTCAGCTTCCGCGCCGATGGCCCGCTCGACATGCGGATGGACCCGACGCGCGGCGAGTCTGCCGCTGACTGGCTGGCGCGGGCCACGGTGCAGGAATTGACGGAGGTGATACGAGATTATGGGGAAGAACGGTTTGCTTTTCAGATTGCAAAGGCGCTTGTTGCTCGCCGGGCAGAGTCCGACCGTCTTGGGCCTCTCGTCAGCACGGGCGAGCTTGCCCAAATCGTGGCTAACGTCGTCAAAACCCGTGAGAAGGGCAAGGATCCGGCAACCCGCACCTTTCAAGCTATACGGATTCACGTCAATCAAGAGCTTGCGGAGCTGCAAGTCGTTTTAGAAGCAGCGTTGTCGCTGTTGGAGCAAGGGGGGCGGCTGGTGGTCATCAGCTTTCATTCGCTCGAGGACCGGATCGTCAAGCGATTCATGCAGGCGCACGCAAGTACGCCCGCGGTCGATCGCCGCCTGCCGATTCGCGCAGTCGATCTGCCGAGCCCTCCGCTCAAAATCATCGGCCGCGTATTCGCGAGCGACGCTGAAGTCGCCGCGAACCCGCGCGCCCGTTCTGCCGTGATGCGCGTGGCGGAGCGGATTGCACCATGAACCGCCTCAATATCTTCCTGCTGATCATCGTGATGGGCTGCGCCTTGTCTGTCGTCAACGCGACCAATCAGCAACGTCAGATATTCATTCAGTTGCAGCGCGCTCAATCGCAGGAGCGTCAGCTGCAGCAAGACTATTCGCAGCTTCAATATCAGCAGAGTGCGCTGTCGAAAACCTCGCGCATCGAACAGATCGCCACGGATTCGCTGAAGATGCAATCGGTCACGACCGGACGCACCCAGTACCTGACGCTCGATGCCGGCGCGGCGAAAGCTGAAGACGCGCCGATTCCGACTTCCGGCCCGGCCTCGGCGCCGGTGGCGACCCGCCGCGGAGGCGTGCGATGAAAAAATCGTCGGCTCGCAAGAGCGTTGCCTTTTCGGCCAACCCGATCCTGTCAGTGCGCCTGCCGATGTGGCGCTCCAAGCTCGTGGTGTTTCTGCTATTCATGGCGTTCGTCGCGCTCGCGGGGCGCGCTTTCTGGATCCAGGGCCCGGGCAACGCGTTCTATCAGAAGCAGGGTGAAATCCGTTATCAGCGCCGGCTCGAATTGCCGGCCACGCGCGGCAAGATTCTCGACCGCAATGGCCTCGTGCTCGCCACGAGCTTGCCGGTGCGCGCGATTTGGGCCATTCCCGAATCGGTGCCGGATGACCTCGGCGCGGACAAGCTGGCTTCGCTCGGCAAGCTGCTAGGCATGACCAATAAGGAACTGCGCGCCAAACTGTCGGAAGACAAGACCTTTGTCTACGTGAAGCGCCAGGTGCCGGTGGATGTCGCCGCCCAAGTCACCGCGCTGGATATCCCCGGCATTTACGTGCGTGACGAGTACAAGCGCTTCTACCCGGAAGGCGAGATCACGGCTCACCTGATCGGCTTTACCAACGTCGAAGACGAAGGCCAGGAAGGCGTCGAACTCGGCGACCAGAAGATGCTCGCCGGCGTGTCGGGCAGCCGCCGCGTGATCAAGGACCGCATGGGCCACATCATCGAGGACGTGGACGAGCAGGTTGTGCCGCACAACGGCCAGGACGTCGATCTCTCGATTGACAGCAAGATTCAGTACATCGCCTATGCGAACCTGAAGGCGGCCGTCGAGAAATTCAAGGCGAAGGCCGGCGCGGCGATGGTGATCGATGTGCGCACCGGTGAAGTGCTGGCGCTAGTTAACTACCCGACGTACAACCCGAATGACCGTTCACACCTGACCGGCGACCAGTTGCGCAACCGCATCCTGACCGACACGTTCGAGCCGGGCTCGATCATGAAGCCGTTCACGGTCTCGCTCGCGCTTGATTTGCACCGCGTCACGCCGACTACACTGGTTGATACGGGCGGTGGCCGCTTCGTGCTCGACGGCGCACCGATCACCGACGACAGCGCATTCGGCGTTTTGACGGTGGGCGGCGTGATCCAGAAGTCGAGCAATATCGGCGCGACGAAGATCGCCATGCAGCTCAAGCCTGAAGAGATGTGGAATATGTATACCAGCATCGGTCTCGGTCAGGCCCCGAAGGTCGGCTTCCCGGGGGCGGCGGCAGGGCGTCTGCGTCCGTGGAAGAGCTGGCGCCGCATCGAGCAGGCGACCATGTCGTACGGCTACGGTCTCTCGGTTTCGCTGTTCCAGTTGGGCCGTGCCTATACCGCGATCGCGCATGACGGCGAGATCATGCCGGTGTCGATTTTCCGCACGCCTGGCGATCAACCGGCCACCGGGCCGCAAATCTTCTCGCCGACCACCGCTCGCGAAGTGCGCGCCATGCTCGAGACCGTGACTGCTCCGGGCGGCACGTCGCCGGATGCGGCCGTGCCCGGTTATCGCGTCGGCGGCAAGAGCGGTACCGCGTACAAGCACGGCGCTCACGGTTACGACCACTCGAAATATCGTGCTTCGTTTGTCGGCATGGCGCCTATGCCGAATCCGCGCATCGTCGTGGCCGTGTCGGTCGACGAGCCGACGGCGGGCAGCCACTTCGGCGGCCAGGTATCGGGTCCGGTGTTCTCGGGCATCGTCGGCGACACGCTGCGCTCGCTAAATGTCCCGCCGGATATGCCGGTCAAGCAAATGGTGGTGTCGGACGATTCGGCGCCGGCCGCGCCGAGTGCGCCCGCCACGCCCACAACGGTCAAGAAACTCTCGACTAGCGCCGGCGCGAAGAAGATGACGATTTCCGCGAACGCAACGAGCCACCCCGGAGTTGTGCGATGAGCGCGCTGCGTAACAAGCATCCCGCGCACCGGCAGATCGCCGACGCCCTGACCTGGCTGCACGCCCACGTGCAGCCAGGCGCGCATCTGCACGCCGACACGCGCTCGCTCGCGGCGGGCGACGCGTTTTTTGCCTATGCGGTGGATGGCGCGGACAACCGGCCGTTTATCGACAGTGCGATCGAACGTGGCGCCGCCGCCGTGCTGGTTCAACCGGAAGGCTTTAACGGTGAGATCGATCCGGCCAGCATGCTGGCCGTGCCGGCGTTGAACGAACTCGCCGGTTCGATTGCGAGCGCCTGGTACGGCGATCCGAGCGACGCCATGCTGGCAGTTGGCATTACCGGTACGAACGGAAAAACTTCGTGCAGCCAGTGGATCTCGGCGGCATTGACGGCGCTCGGCACGCGTTGCGCGATCATCGGCACGCTCGGCACGGGCATGCCGGGCCAGCTTGTGCACACCGGCTTTACGACGCCGGACGCGCCGCAGCTGCAACGCAGTCTCGCGCAGCTGCGCGACGCGGGCGCGCAGGCGGTGGCGATGGAAGTGTCGTCGCATGCGCTGCATCAGGGGCGTGTGAACGGCACTGCGTTCGACATCGCCGTGTTCACGAATCTCACACAGGACCATCTCGACTATCACGGCACCTTCGAAGCGTACGAAGCGGCCAAGGCGCGTCTGTTTGCCTGGCCGGAACTGCGCGCGGCGGTGATCAATCGCGACGATGCCGCCGGCCGCCGTCTGCTTGCCAGCACGCAAGGCCATGCGCGCACGATCGCCTACGGGCTCGACGCGACGATGCAAGGCGCGCCGCAGGCCGACGCGTTGCTGCTCGCCTCGAACGTGCGCGCCACGGCTACGGGCACGGCTTTCCACTTGAGCACCTCGGACTGGGGCGATGCCGAAGTCGAAGTGCAAACGCTCGGCGCGTTCAACGTCAGCAATCTGCTGGGCGTGCTCGGCGCGTTGCTCGCCGCCGACGTGCCGTTTAGCGCCGCGCTCGCCGAATTGGCGAAGCTCGAGCCGGTGAATGGCCGCATGCAGCGTTTGGGCGGCCGCTTGCAAAACGACGAGCCGCTCGTCGTGATCGACTACGCGCACACGCCGGACGCATTGGAAAAGACGCTGGACGCGTTGCGCCCAATGGCGGCCGCGCGCGGCGGCGAACTGATCTGCATGTTCGGCTGCGGCGGCGACCGCGACGCCACCAAGCGCCCGCTAATGGGCGCGATTGCCGAGAAGATCGCCGATTGCGTCGTCGTGACCAGCGACAACCCGCGCAGCGAAGATCCGCAATCGATCATCGAGCAGATCACGGCGGGCATGCAGGACGCGTCGAAGGCGCGCCGTATCGAAGACCGCGCAAGCGCGATCCTGCAAGCGATCCGCAGCGCCGCGCGGGAAGACGTCATCGTGCTGGCCGGCAAGGGGCACGAAGCAACACAGGAAATCATGGGCAAGAAACGCGCTTTCTCCGATCAGGACCACGCACGCCTCGCGCTCGCCGCGCGTGCCACGCAAGTACGCGGAGGTGGCGAATGAGCATGTTCTCGCTGCGTGAAGCTGCTGCGCTGATCCCCGGCGCGACCGTGCTCGGCGACGCTGACGTCGCCTTCGAGCGCGTCTCGACCGACAGCCGCAGCGCCGGCCCCGGTGATCTGTTCATCGCGATCAAGGGCGATCGTTTCGACGCGCACGACTTCCTGCCGGAGGTCGCCAAGCGCAATGTCACGGCCGCGCTCGTTGCACGCGTGCCGGACGGCTGGAATGTGCCGTCCGTCCGCGTGACCGATACGCGCGTCGCGCTCGGCGCGCTCGCGCGCGGCTGGCGCCGCAAGTTCAGCATGCCGCTCGTCGCGGTGACGGGCAGCAACGGCAAGACCACGGTCAAGGAAATGATCGCGTCGATCTTTGCCGCCGCGGTCGGTGTGGACGCGCGTCTCGCGACCGCGGGTAACTTCAACAACGACATCGGCTTGCCGCTCACGCTGTTCCGTCTGCACGCCGCGCATCAGCTGGCGGTGGTCGAGCTTGGTATGAACCACCCGGGCGAAACGTCATTACTCGCGAAAATCGCCGAGCCGACTGTCGCCGTGGTGAACAACGCGCAGCGCGAGCATCAGGAATTCATGGCGACCGTCGAAGCCGTCGCGCTCGAACACGCCAGCGTGATCCACGCGCTCGCGCCGGAAGGCGTCGCCGTTTTCCCCGCCGACGACGCCTACGCAAGCATCTGGCGCGTGGCCGCAACCGGCAATCGGATCGTCGATTTCGCACTGAACTCCGCTGACCGCACGACGCAAGCCGCGGTAACGGGCACGTTCGCAGGCAACCGTCTGAGTATCGACACGCCGCAAGGCCAGATAGACGTGACGCTGCAAGTGCTCGGCAACCACAACGCGCACAACGCACTGGCGGCAACGTCAGCTGCATTGGCCGCAGGTGTTTCGCTCGAGGCGATCAAGCGCGGCCTCGAATCGTTCGGCGCGGTGAAGGGCCGCCTGCAAGTGAAGCAGGCCGCACTCGGCACGCTCGCCGGCGCGACCGTGATCGACGACACCTACAACGCGAACCCCGACTCGATGCGTGCCGCGATCGACGTGCTCGCCTCGCGGGCCGCGCCGCGCGTGCTGGTGATGGGCGACATGGGCGAAGTTGGCGACAACGGTCCGGAGTTTCACCGCGAAATTGGCGCCTACGCCAAAGAACGCGGCATCGACGCGCTATACGCCATGGGCGACGCCTCGCGCGACGCCTGCAGCGCGTATGGCGCGGGCGCGCATCACGTGGCCGACGTCGGCACGCTGGTCGCGCAATTGCAGCAGGCCGGTTTCGGTCCTGCCGCAACGCTTCTCGTGAAAGGTTCGCGCTTCATGCAAATGGAGCGCGTGGTGGACGCCGTTACGAGTCCACAACCCAACGCAGCGGGCAGTGCGCCCGCCGCACATTGAAATAGAAGGACCGAAGCATGCTACTGGCGCTGGCGCAATGGCTGCAGAATGACGCAAGCTTCTTGCGCGTGTTCAGTTATCTGACTTTCCGTGCGGTGATGGCGACCATCACCGCATTGCTGATCGGGCTCGTCTGTGGCCCGGCGGTGATTCGCAAGCTGACCGCGATGAAGGTCGGTCAGGCCGTCCGCAAAGACGGTCCGCAAACTCACCTCGTCAAATCCGGCACGCCGACCATGGGCGGCGTGCTGATTCTGCTCGGCATTGCCGTGGCTACGTTGCTGTGGGCCGATCTGACCAATCGCTTCATCTGGATCGTGATGCTCGTGACGTTCGGTTTCGGCGTGATTGGCTGGGTCGACGACTATCGCAAGGTGGTCTACAAGGACCCGCGCGGCATGTCGTCGCGCGAAAAGTATTTCTGGCAATCGTTGATCGGCCTGTTCGCAGCGGTGTATCTGGCCTTCAGCGTGTCCGAAGCGAGCAATGTGCGCGTGTTCGACCTGTTCATGGCGTGGGTGAGGAGCGGCCTGTCGATGGGCCTGCCGGCGCGCGCCGACCTGATGCTGCCGTTCGTCAAATCGATCAGCTACCCGCTTGGCGTGTGGGGTTTCATCGTGCTGACCTATCTGGTGATCGTGGGCGCGAGCAACGCGGTCAATCTGACCGACGGCCTCGACGGTCTGGTGATCATGCCGGTCGTGCTGGTCGGCGCGTCGCTCGGCGTGTTCGCCTACGTGATGGGCAGCTCGGTCTACTCGAAATACCTGCTGTTTCCGCATATCGCCGGCGCGGGCGAACTGCTGATTTTCTGTTCGGCAATGGGCGGCGCGGGGCTTGCGTTTCTCTGGTTCAACACGCACCCGGCGCAGATGTTCATGGGCGACGTCGGCGCGCTCGCGCTCGGCGGCGCGCTCGGCACGGTGGCGGTGATCGTGCGTCAGGAAATCGTGCTCTTCATCATGGGCGGCATTTTCGTCGCGGAGACGCTTTCCGTGATGCTGCAGGTCACGTGGTTCAAGTTCACCAAGCGCCGATACGGTGAAGGGCGGCGTCTCTTCAAAATGGCACCGCTGCATCATCACTTTGAATTGTCTGGGTGGAAGGAAACGCAGGTGGTGGTGCGCTTCTGGATCATCACGTTGATGTTGTGTCTGTTCGGTTTGTCCACGCTCAAGTTGCGTTAAGCAGGTATTAGGGGAAGCAGGCGATGTTCGGCGAGAAGTTTCGGGATCGGCAAAAGCCGATGGTGCTCGTGCTGGGACTGGGTGAATCCGGTCTCGCGATGGCGCGCTGGTGCGCGCGGCACGGCTGTCGGCTGCGCGTGGCCGATACGCGCGAAGTGCCGCCGAACCTGACCGCGCTGGAAGCGCATCGCGTCGACGCACAGTTCGTCGGCGGCCCGTTTTCGCCGGCGTTGCTCGAAGGCGTCGAACTCGTCGCGATCAGCCCAGGCCTGTCGCCGCTGGCCGCCGATCTGCTGCCGCTGATCTCGGCCGCGCGCGAGCAGGGCATCCCCGTGTGGGGCGAACTCGAACTCTTTGCGCAAGCGCTGAAGACGCTCGGCGAAAGCGGCTACGCGCCGAAGGTGATTGCCATCACCGGCACCAACGGCAAGACTACGACGACGAGCCTGACCGGCCTGCTGTGCGAACGGGCCGGCAGGAAGGTCGCGGTGGCGGGCAATATCAGCCCGTCCTTGCTCGACAAACTCACCGAAGCAATCGACGCCACCGCGTTGCCGGATGTGTGGGTGCTGGAACTGTCGAGCTTTCAGCTCGAAACCTCGCACACGTTCACACCGGACGCAGCGGCTATCCTGAACATCACGCAAGATCACCTGGATTGGCACGGCGGGCTCGACGCATACGCCGCCGCGAAAGGGCGCATTTTCGGTACACAAACCGTGCGCGTGCTGAATCGTGACGACTCGCGCGTCATGGCGCTCGCGCCCTCTGCGGAGAGCGACGCGGAGATGGTCACCTTCGGCGTAACCGAGCCGAAGAACGATGGCGATTACGGTCTGCTGCGCGAGAACGGCATGATCTGGCTCGTCCAGGCGCACGACCGCGACCCAAGCGACGAGCCTGTGCCGAAGCGCCGCCGCAAGAACGAAACGGTCACACCGCCCGACATTGCATTGAAGCGCCTGATGCCCGCCGACGCCTTGCGCATCCGCGGTCTGCACAACGCCGCCAATGCGTTGGCCGCCTACGCGCTCGCACGTGCAGTCGGCTTGCCGGGCGCGCCGCTGCTGCACGGCCTGCGCGAATATCGCGGCGAGCCGCATCGCGTGGAACTGATCGCGTCGATCGACGGCATTGATTACGTGGACGACAGCAAGGGCACCAACGTCGGCGCAACGGTAGCCGCGCTCGACGGGCTGGCGCAGCGCGTGGTGCTGATCGCCGGCGGCGACGGCAAGGGCCAGGATTTCGATCCGCTCAGCGCGCCGGTCATGCGCTGGTGCCGCGCCGTCATGCTGATCGGCCGCGATGCGCCGCAGATCCGCGCCGCGCTGGAAGACACCGGTATCGCGATGACTGACCACGCCACGCTCGAAGAAGCGACGCGCGCCGCCACCGCGCTGGCTGAGCCCGGCGATGCTGTGCTGCTGTCGCCGGCTTGCGCGAGCTTCGACATGTTCAAGGGTTACGCGCATCGTGCCGCGGTGTTCCGCAGCACCGTGGAAGACATCGCGGCCGAACGGGGGACGATGATATGAGCTGGTCGGAACGATTCGGTTCGCGTCAGGCGGCCGCCGGCGAAGCTGGCGGTGCGGGCGGCACGGCTCGCGCCTCCGGCCGCACGGGCGGCAGCGGTCTCGCGAGCGCCGTCAACGGCGTGCGTCCGCTGCGCTCGCGCATGCTCGACTACGATCACTCGCTGTTGTGGGTCGTGGTCGCGCTGCTCGGCCTCGGCGTCGTGATGGTGTATTCGGCGTCGATCGCCATGCCCGATTCGCCGAAGTATGCGTCGTACCGCGACTACGCGTTCCTTGTGCGTCAGATCATCTTCGTAGTCATGGGCTCGGTGATTGGCGTAGCGTCGTTCCGCATTCCGATCGGAACGTGGGAAAAGTACGCGCCGAAGCTCTTTCTGATTTCGCTGGCTGCGCTGGTGATCGTGCTGATTCCGCACGTCGGCAAAGGCGTGAACGGCGCGCGCCGCTGGATTCCGCTCGGCATCACGAACATGCAGCCGTCGGAAATCATGAAGCTCGCGGTGACGATTTACGCGGCGAGCTACACCGTGCGCAAGCAGGAATACATGCACAGCTTTGCCAAGGGCTTTTTGCCGATGGCGGTTGCGGTCGGCTTCGTCGGCGCGTTGCTGCTGCTCGAGCCGGACATGGGTGCGTTCATGGTGATCGCGGCGATCGCAATGGGTGTGCTGTTTCTCGGTGGCGTGAACGGCAAGCTGTTCGGCGGGCTGGTGGCCACCGCGGTCGGCACGTTCACGCTGCTGGTGTGGGCTTCGCCGTGGCGCCGCGAGCGGATTTTCGCGTACCTCGATCCGTGGGACGACCGCTATGCCCAGGGCAAGGCGTATCAATTGACGCACTCGCTGATCGCGTTCGGCCGCGGCGAGTGGTTCGGCGTGGGTCTCGGCGGCAGTGTCGAGAAGCTCAACTATCTGCCGGAAGCGCATACCGACTTCATTCTCGCGGTGATCGGCGAGGAACTGGGTTTTGTCGGCGTGCTGGTCGTCATCCTGATGTTCTACTGGATCGTGCGCCGCTCGTTCGAGATCGGCCGCCAGGCACTCGCGCTCGATCGCACGTTCGCTGGACTCGTCGCGAAGGGTGTCGGTATCTGGTTTGGCGCGCAGACCTTCATCAACATGGGCGTGAACCTCGGCCTGCTGCCGACCAAGGGTCTCACGCTGCCGCTCGTGAGCTACGGCGGTTCGGGCATTTTGCTGAACTGCGTGGCGGTGGCTGTGCTTATGCGCGTGGACTATGAGAACCGGGTGCTGATGCGCGGGGGGAAGGTATGACGGCTCTGCCGCAACGCACGCTGATGGTGATGGCCGGCGGCACCGGGGGACACGTGTTCCCGGGGCTCGCGGTCGCTCATCTGATGCAGGCGTGGGGCTGGAAGGTCGTCTGGCTCGGCAACCCGGCGGGCATGGAAGCGACGCTCGTGCCCAAGCACGGCATCCCGATGGAATATGTGCGCTTTGGCGGGTTGCGCGGCAAGGGCCTGAAAACCAAGCTGATGCTGCCGCTGAATCTGCTGCGCGCCTGCACGCAAAGCCTGAGCGTGCTGCGTCGCGTGAAGCCGGACGTCGTGCTTGGCATGGGCGGCTACATCACGTTTCCGGCCGGCCTGATGACCGCGTTGAGCGGACGGCCGCTGGTATTGCATGAACAGAATTCGATTGCGGGCCTCGCGAACAAAGTGCTCGCGAAAGTCGCCAAACGCGTGCTGGTTGCGTTCCCGGATGCACTGCCGGATAGCGAATGGACCGGAAATCCGATTCGTGCGGAACTTGCGCGCGCCGCGGCACCCAAAGCACGCTACGCGCAACGCAGTGGTCCGCTGAATGTGCTGGTCGTGGGCGGTAGTCTGGGCGCGGCGGCGTTGAATGAAGTGGTGCCGCGCGCGGTGGCTTTGCTCGCGCCGGGCGAACGGCCGCGCATCGTGCATCAGGCAGGCGCCAAACATATCGACGCGCTGCGCGAGAACTACGCGGCAGCGGGTCTGCAAACCGGCGCCGATGTCGAACTCGTGCCGTTCATCGACGACATGACGAGTGCCTACGCGAACGCGGATCTGGTGATTTGCCGCTCGGGAGCGATGACGGTATCGGAGATTTCAGCGGTAGGGGTGGCGGCGTACTTCGTGCCGTTCCCGTATGCCGTAGACGATCATCAAACTACTAATGCAGCGTTTCTCGCCGGCAACGGCGCGGCGCTGGTCGTGCAGCAACGCGACTTGTCGGCGCAAACCCTCGCCGACTGGTTGCGCAGCCAGACGCGGGAGACCCTCGCGGAGATGGCGGAGCGTTCGCGCTCGCTCGCGAAACCCGACGCCACGGAACAGGTCGCACAGATCTGCGCGGCCGTGGCGGGTTCGATTTCGGGCGCGAGCCCAGAAGGAAAGCAATGAAACACATCGTCAAACACATTCACTTTGTCGGCATCGGCGGTGTCGGTATGAGCGGCATCGCCGAGGTGCTGGTCAATCTCGGCTATCAGGTGAGCGGCTCGGATCTGTCGAGCAACGCGATTACCGACCGCCTCGCCGCACTCGGCGCGCGGATCTCGATCGGTCACGCGGCGGAGAACATCGAAGGCGCGAACGCGGTCGTCGTCTCGACAGCAGTGCGCAGCGACAACCCGGAAGTGCTGGCCGCGCGTCATCGCCGCATTCCGATCGTGCCGCGCGCGGTGATGCTCGCGGAATTGATGCGGCTGAAGCAGGGCATTGCGATTGCCGGCACGCACGGCAAGACCACGACCACCTCGCTGGTGGCGAGCGTGCTGGCGGCGGGCGGTCTTGATCCGACTTTCGTGATCGGCGGCCGGCTGATCAGCGCGGGCGCGAATGCGCGCCTGGGCACGGGCGACTTTATCGTCGCCGAGGCGGACGAGTCGGATGCGTCGTTCCTGAATCTGTTCCCGGTGATCGAAGTCATCACGAACATCGACGCCGATCATATGGACACCTACGGCCACGATTTTGCGCGGCTCAAGCAGGCGTTCATCGAATTCACGCACCGTCTGCCGTTCTACGGTATCGCGGTGCTGTGCGTGGACGATCCGAACGTGAAGGAGATCCTGCCGTTCGTGTCGAAGCCGATCATCCGCTACGGTTTCGCGCCGGATGCGCAGGTGCGCGCGGTCAACGTTCAAGCGCACGAAGGCAAGATGCATTTCACGGCAATGCGCGAAGACGCGGCGCCGCTCGACATCGTGCTGAACCTGCCGGGCGAGCACAACGTGCAGAACGCCCTGGCCGCAATTGCAATTGCGACTGAACTTGAAGTGAAAGATGCCGATATCCAGCGAGCGCTGGCGGATTTCAACGGAGTAGGCCGGCGCTTTCAGCGTTACGGCGAAGTGCCTGTGATCGCAGAAGGCAAAGCGGCGGGCACGTACACGCTGGTTGACGACTACGGCCATCACCCGGTCGAAATGGCCGCCACGGTGGCGGCCGCGAGAGGCGCATTTCCTGGCCGCCGCCTGGTGCTGGCGTTCCAGCCGCACCGTTTCACGCGTACGCGTGACTGCTTCGAAGATTTTGTGAAAGTGCTGTCGACCGTCGACGCGCTCGTGCTGACCGAAGTCTATTCGGCAGGCGAAGCGCCGATCGTCGCCGCGGACGGCCGTGCTCTCGCGCGCGCATTGCGCGTGGCGGGCAAGGTCGAGCCGGTGTTTGTCGATACGGTGGATGAAGTGCCGGACGCGCTCTCAGCAGTGGTGCGCGACGGCGATGTGGTGATCACGATGGGCGCGGGTTCGATCGGCGGTGTGCCGGGTCGCCTTGCGCAGGAAACGAAGGTGTGACATGAGCAGCACAAAAACGGATCAACGCGCTAAACAATTCGGCAAGGTGGCGGTGCTGCTCGGCGGCAATTCCGCCGAGCGCGAGGTGTCGCTCAATTCCGGGCGCCTGGTATTGCAAGGTCTGCGCGACGCCGGCGTCGACGCGCATCCGTTCGATCCGGCGGAACGTCCGCTCGCCGCGTTGAAGGAAGAAGGTTTCGTGCGTGCGTTCAATGCGCTGCATGGCGGCTACGGCGAGAACGGCCAGATCCAGGGCGCGCTCGACTTCTACGGCATCCGTTACACGGGTAGCGGCGTGCTGGGCTCGGCGCCGGGGCTGGATAAATTCCGCACCAAGCTCGTGTGGCAGCAGCTCGGTATTCCGACACCGTCGTTCGAAGCGGTGCTGCGCGGCGACGATTACGAAGCGCGCGCCAAGGACATCGTCGCGAAGCTCGGCTTGCCGCTTTTCGTGAAGCCGGCGAGCGAAGGGTCGAGCGTTGCGGTGATCAAGGTGAAGAGTGCCGACGCGCTGCCCGCGGCGCTGCTCGAAGCGGTCAAGTACGACAAGATCGTGGTGGTGGAAAAGAGCATCGAAGGCGGTGGCGAATACACCGCGTGCATCGCCGGCGATCTTGATCTGCCGGTGATCCGCATCGTGCCGGCCGGCGAGTTCTACGACTACCACGCGAAGTACATCGCGAACGACACGCAATACCTGATCCCGTGCGGTCTGGCGGCAGACGTTGAAGCACGCCTGAAAGTGCTGGCGCGCCGTGCCTTCGACGTGCTCGGCTGTACCGACTGGGGCCGCGCCGATTTCATGCTCGACGCGGACGGCAACCCGTATTTCCTCGAAGTGAACACGGCGCCTGGCATGACCGATCACTCGCTGCCGCCGAAAGCGGCGCGCGCGGTCGGCATCAGCTATCAGGAACTGGTGGTCGGCGTCCTGGCGCTGACGCTGAAGGATTAACGGCAGGACTAACCGGGGCGACCCGAAAGCAACACCATGTGGAACAACGTTCGCCAGCTCAATTTCGCCGCCAACGCATTGCATGCGTTGCTGGTGCTCGTGCTGCTGGCGGCGGGCGGTTACTGGCTGATCCAGCGCCCGAATTTCGCGCTGCGCGAAATCCAGATCGACGGCGACACCGAGCACATCAATTCGCCGACGGTGCGTGCCGGCGTAGTGGGACGGTTGAAAGGCAACTTTTTCACGGTGGACCTCGACGTCGCGCGCCAGGCGTTCGAGCAGATGCCGTGGGTGCGGCATGCCAGCGTGCGGCGAGTCTGGCCGAATGCACTGGCTGTCACGCTCGAGGAGTACAAACCGCTGGGAACGTGGGGCAGCGATCAGCTGGTGAGCGTCGACGGCGAGCTGTTCACGGCGAATCAGGGCGAGCTCGAAGAGGATCTGCCCGCGTTCGACGGCCCCGACGGTACGGCAAAAGAGGTGGTCGCGCGTTATCACGACTTCCAGAAATGGTTTGCGCCGTTGGGCGCGACGCCCGAAGAAGTGACGCTGTCGCCGCGGTATGCGTGGACAGTGAAGCTCTCGAACGGCACGCAGGTGGAACTTGGGCGCGAACGCAATCAGGACACGCTGCTCGATCGGAGCAAGCGTCTGACCGCGGCGTGGAACGCAGTGACGCAACGATGGGGAAAGGATATCGAGAATGCGGACTTGCGCTATCCGAACGGTTTCGCGATTCGGGCCGCTGGCATGCGCTTTATCAGCGAGCCCGACAAAGGCAAGAAGTAAACGGACATCACACGCAATGAGCACGCTATGAGTAAAGACTATAAAGATCTGCTGGTCGCCCTCGACATCGGGACGTCGAAGGTCGTGGCCATCGTCGCTGAGTTGAAGGGCGAGGGTCACTACGAGGTGATCGGCCTCGGCCAGAGCGAATCGAAGGGGCTCAAGAAAGGCGTGGTGGTGAACATCGAAGCCACCGTGCAGTCCATTCAGCGCGCGCTCGAGGAAGCCGAGCTGATGGCCGACTGCAAGATCACCAACGTATTTACCGGGATCGCCGGCAGCCATATCCGCAGCTTCAATTCGAGCGGCATGGTGGCGATCAAGGAAAAAGAAGTTACGCAGACGGACGTGGCGCGCGTGATCGAAACGGCGAAGGCGATCAACATCCCGACCGATCAGCAGGTGCTGCACATCCTGACGCAGGAATTCATCATCGACGGTCAGGAAGATGTGCGCGAGCCGATCGGCATGAGCGGCATTCGTCTGGAAGTGAAGGTGCATATCGTCACGGGCGCGGTCAGCGCGGCGCAGAACATCGTCAAGTGCGTGCGCCGTTGCGGGCTCGAAGTGAACGATCTGATCCTGCAGCCGCTGGCGTCGTCGCTGGCGGTGCTGACGGAAGACGAAAAAGAACTCGGCGTCGTGCTGGTCGACATCGGCGGTGGCACGACGGACATTGCGATTTTCAGCGAAGGCGCGATCCGTCACACGGCGGTGATTCCGATCGCCGGCGACCAGATCACGAGCGACATCGCCATGGCGCTGAGCACGCCGACGCCGGACGCGGAAGACATCAAGGTGGACTACGGCATCGCCAAGCAGGCGCTCGCCGATCCGGACGAAATGATCGAAGTGCCGGGGCTGGGCGAGCGCGGTCCGCGCACGCTGTCGCGCCAGGCGCTGGCGGCGGTGGTCGAGCCGCGTGTCGAAGAACTGTTTTCGCTCGTGCAGCAGGTGGTGCGCGAGTCGGGTTACGAGGAGCTGCTGAGCTCCGGCGTGGTGCTGACCGGCGGCGCGTCGATGATGCTCGGCATGGTCGAACTGGGTGAAGACATTTTCCTGAAGCCGGTGCGCATCGGCGTGCCGGAATACGCGGGCGGTCTCGCCGATGTGGTGCGCAATCCGCGCTACTCGACGGCGATGGGGCTGCTCGTCGAAGGACGTTCGCAACGCATGCGCGGCCGCAAGGTCGCCGTGCAGTCGGGGTCGATGGGACAGGTCTTCACGCGCATGAAGGACTGGTTCCTCGGCAACTTCTAACGGTTTCGAAAAATACGCGCTGGTGCCGGCGGCTGGCGCGCGACAGGGGGTTGCCCGATCTCCTGCCGAATAACGGCCGAGTGGCTGTAATTTTTTATCTTGACGGAGGCAACATGGAATTCCAGATGCTGGAAACCGAAACGAACGGCACCATCATCAAGGTGGTCGGAGTAGGTGGCGCTGGCGGCAATGCCGTCCAGCACATGATCAACAAAGGCGTGCAAGGCGTCGACTTCATCGTGATGAACACGGATGCGCAGGCTCTGTCGCGTTCGCGCGCCACCGCGGTGATCCAGCTCGGCAACACGGGTCTGGGCGCCGGTGCCAAGCCGGAAATGGGTCGAGCCGCCGCGGAAGAAGCACGTGAGCGCATTGCCGACGCACTGCTCGGCGCCCACATGGTCTTCATCACGGCCGGCATGGGCGGCGGCACGGGCACGGGCGCAGCGCCGGTGGTCGCGCAGATCGCCAAGGAAATGGGTATCTTGACCGTTGGCGTGGTCAGCAAGCCGTTCGAATTCGAAGGCGGCAAGCGCATGCGCGTGGCGGAAGCAGGTTCGCAGCAACTGGAGGATCACGTCGACTCGCTGATCGTCGTTCTGAACGACAAGCTGTTCGAGGTGATGGGCGATGACGCCGAGATGGACAAGTGCTTCCAGTGCGCAGACGACGTTCTGAACAACGCAGTTGCCGGCATCGCGGAAATCATCAATGTCGACGGTCTGGTGAACGTCGACTTCGAAGACGTGAAGACGGTGATGGGCGAGCAGGGCAAGGCAATGATGGGCACGGCGACGGTTGCCGGCGTCGATCGCGCGCGTCTGGCTGCCGAGCAGGCTGTCGCCAGCCCGCTGCTGGAAGGCGTGGATCTGTCGGGTGCGCGCGGCGTGCTGGTCAACATCACGTCGAGCCGTTCGCTGCGTCTGTCGGAAACGCGCGAAGTGATGAACACCATCAAGAGCTACGCTGCTGAAGACGCGACCGTGATTTTCGGCGCGGTGTACGACGATGCAATGGGGGACGCGCTGCGCGTGACGGTCGTGGCAACGGGTCTGGGCCGCGCGGCGAAGAAGCAGCAATCGGCACCGATGACGCTGCTGCGCACCGGCACCGACAATCAGCCGATCAGCACGATGCAGCACGCTGCCTACGCGCCGTCGCACGCCAGCACCGCCGACTACGGCGCGCTGGACACGCCGGCTGTGTGGCGCACGTCGCGCGATACGGCGGCTTCGCACGTGCAGGCGCTGCAGGAAAAGGGCGTCGATACGTACGACATTCCGGCATTCCTGCGCAAGCAGGCGGACTGAGCGCACGAGCAGGCTTTCGCTGCCGCGCTGTTTTTTAGGCGCTGGCGGACGAATGCACGAGCGTGGCGGGTGAACGGCAAACAAGTCGCGTATCGTCTGATTCGCGGCAAGGACAACTGCCCTCTTCGGAAACGCGAAGCGGATTGGGCAACTGTCGCCGGACGGTGGAGCTGTTATTAAGCTCACGCCGAATTTCACTGCGACACGACGACGTGCGAGCGTGCTTCGCATCGATGCAAAGGACTGAGCATGATTCAGGCAGGTGACAAGCTGCCCGACGCAACGCTCTTCGAGTTGATCGAAGACGAGCGGGCGGGCTGCACGATCGGGCCAAACGGCTTCGACGTGCGCGAGCAGACGGCGGGCAAGCGCGTGGTGATCTTCGGATTGCCGGGCGCGTTCACGCCGACCTGTTCGGCCAAACATGTACCGGGTTATGTCGAGCATGCCGACGCGTTGCGCGCGCTTGGCATCGACGAGATCTGGTGCGTGTCCGTCAACGACGCGTTCGTAATGGGCGCGTGGGGACGCGATCAGCACGCCTCGGGCAAGGTGCGCATGATGGCGGACGGCAGTGCGGCTTTCACGCGAGCGCTCGGTCTCGAGCAGGATTTGTCGGCGCGCGGCATGGGGATCCGTTCCCAGCGCTACGCGATGGTGGTCGACGACGGCGTGGTCAAGACGTTGAACGTCGAGGCTGCCGGCAAATTCGAAGTCAGCGATGCAAGGAGTATCCTCGCTACGTTGAGCTAGTCACATTCGCGTCGTAACCTTCGCATCGGGCATTCATGCGGCACGCGTTGTGCCCGGGCAACGGTCAATAAGACGCTTTTGTGACAGGCCGTTACGCGGGCCGATGACCGGAAACGCCTCCGTTCCGGGGCATCGGCCCGTCACGCTTTCCCTGACGGGCGCCCAGAGGTAATGCAGCGAAACAGATTGATACGTTCCGTGCAACAACGCTCCCCAGGGTATTGGAGTATAATTCGCGCTATGGAATAAAAAGTCCCGATTGGGATTTTCAATCGAATAGAAGATCACCATGTTGAAGCAGCGCACTATTAAGCAAATCGTCAAGACAGTCGGCATCGGCCTGCACTCCGGCCGTAAAGTCGAACTGACGCTCCGTCCGGCCGGGCCGGATACGGGCATCGTGTTTTCGCGCGTGGACTTAGCCACGCCGGTGGACATTCCTGCGTCGGCGATGGCGATTGGCGATACGCGTCTGGCTTCCGTGTTGCAGAAAGACGGCGCGCGCGTTTCGACTATCGAGCATCTGATGTCCGCCTGCGCCGGTCTTGGCATCGACAACCTGTATGTCGACGTCACCGCTGAAGAAATCCCGATCATGGACGGCAGCGCCGGTTCATTCGTGTTTCTGATTCAATCGGCGGGGATCGAAGAGCAGAACGCAGCAAAGAAGTTCATCAAGGTCACCAAGCCGGTCGAAATTCGCGACGGCGACAAGTTCGCCCGTCTCGATCCGTACTTCGGCTTCAAGCTCAAATTCACGATCGACTTCCGCCACCCGGCGGTGGACAAGACCGGCCAGGCGCTGGAAGTGGATTTCGCCAATACGTCGTACGTGCGTGAAATCGCGCGTGCGCGCACCTTCGGTTTCGCGCACGAAGTGGAAATGATGCGTGAACTGGGTCTGGCGCGCGGCGGCAGCATGGACAACGCGATCGTGCTCGACGAATACCGCATTCTGAATAACGACGGCCTGCGCTACGACGACGAGTTCGTGAAGCACAAGATGCTGGACGCCATTGGCGACCTGTATGTGGTCGGCCATCCGTTGCTGGCTTCGTACACCGCGTACAAGTCGGGCCACGGCCTGAACAACGCGCTGCTGCGCGAATTGCTGGCGCACGAAGACTCGTACGAAATCGTCACCTTCGACGACACGCAGAAGGCGCCGCGCGGCTTCGCATTCGACACGCAGACGGCTTTTGCCTAACGCTTTGGGTGAGACTTCCCCAAGAAGCATGTGAAAAACGGCCCATCAGGGCCGTTTTTTTTCGTTCAGCGATTTCTCCGGTGCCGGGCGGCCATTTTCGCCAACGCTTCCTGCAACGGCGACGGCGCGAGCGATTCGCTCAGCGCATGGAGCGCGTCTGCGCCGGCCGGCGTCATGCGGGCCTGCTTGACGGGCGGTGGCGCTTTGGCGGGCTGAGGCCGCACGCGGATTCGCAGCGCGTTGACCGGCCAGCCGCGCTGCTGCAGATCCGCCAGCAAGCGCGGCTCGAGATGCCGCAGCCGTGCCGCCAGCGCATTGTGGCCGGCAAACAGCGCGAGCACGCCCTCCTTGATGAAGCCAGGCTCCACGCTGGTTGCCAGATAGTCGGGCAGCAGCACCCGCAGATCCTTCTCCAGCGCCGCAATCTGCTCGACACCCGCGCGCAGGGCCGCGTACGCGTCCGTGCGATTGAGCACTTCGGCGACGGGTTGCGGGCGGCGCGCCTTGAACTGCTGGGGCGGCCTTGAAAAGGAAGAAAAACGGCTCATGTTCGCTGGTAACGGCGCGATCGCACACCATGCGCGTTCACGCCGGGATTGTACCGCGCGGGATGCACGCGGGCGCGCCCCAATGCGGCTTGCCAAACGGCACCGGGGCGGCCTTCCGCTGCACTGCCGCCGTCGCGCCTCTGACACAGGCGCGGTCGGGGGCGCGTGCTAAAATGCGCGATTCGAATTCACTCTTGGACTAAGCCGCCGAGGCTCTTCTGACCCCGGAGCGCACGTGCACGAAACTGCACGCCGCGACCCAGCCGAAGCCGCGACGCAGACACCGATCCGATGACCACCGGTTTTCTACAGAAGATTTTTGGCAGCCGCAACCAGCGGCTAGTCAAGCAATATCAAAAGACCGTCGCGGCGATCAATGCGCTCGAGCCGCAGATCGAGCAATTGACGGACGATCAACTGCGCGCCAAAACGGGTGAATTCCGCCAGCGCGTCGCGAGCGGCGAGTCACTCGACAAGCTCCTGCCCGAAGCCTTCGCGGTGTGCCGCGAGGCCAGCAAGCGAACGCTGAAAATGCGCCACTTCGACGTGCAGCTGATCGGCGGCATGGTTCTGCACTACGGCAAGATCGGCGAAATGCGCACCGGCGAAGGCAAGACGCTCGTCGCCACGCTGCCGGTGTACCTGAACGCGTTGTCGGGGCGCGGCGTGCACGTGGTCACGGTCAACGACTACTTGGCCCAGCGCGACGCCGAATGGATGGCGCGCCTGTACAACTTCCTCGGTCTGTCGGTCGGCATCAATCTCTCGCAGATGGACCACGGTGCCAAGCAGGAAGCGTACGCCGCTGACATCACGTACGGCACCAATAACGAATTCGGCTTCGATTACCTGCGCGACAACATGGTCTACGAGACCGACGCGCGCGTGCAGCGGGCACTCAATTTCGCGGTGGTCGACGAGGTCGACTCGATCCTGATCGACGAAGCCCGTACGCCGCTGATCATCTCCGGACAGGCCGAAGATCACACCGAACTGTACGTGCGCATGAATGCGTTGCCGCCGCTGCTCGAACGCCAGATTGGCGAAGAGAAAGCCGACGGCACCGGCGTCGAGAAGCCGGGTGACTACACGCTAGACGAAAAAGGCCGCCAGGTGTTCCTGACGGAATCGGGCCACGAAAAGGCCGAGCGCCTGCTCGGCGAATGGGGCCTGATCGGCGAGGGCGAAAGCCTGTACGCGCCGCAGAACATCACGTTGATGCACCACGTGTACGCTGCGCTGCGCGCACACACGCTGTTCTTCAAGGATCAGCACTACGTCGTGCAGAACGGCGAGGTGATCATCGTTGACGAATTTACGGGCCGTCTGATGTCGGGCCGCCGCTGGTCGGACGGGCTGCATCAGGCCGTCGAGGCGAAGGAACACGTCAAGATCCAGAGCGAGAACCAGACCCTCGCGTCGATCACGTTCCAGAACTATTTCCGCATGTACGCCAAGCTGGCCGGCATGACCGGCACGGCGGATACGGAAGCGTACGAGTTCAACGAGATTTACGGGCTCGAGACGGTCGTGATTCCGACCAACCGTCCGCCCAAGCGGATCGACAAGCAGGATCAGATCTACAAGACCGCGAAAGAGCGTTACGACGCGGTGATCCGCGACATTCGCGAGTGCTACGAACGCAGTCAGCCGGTGCTGGTCGGCACCACGTCGATCGAGAACTCCGAGTTGCTGTCGCATCTGCTGAAGCAGGCCGGTTTGCCGCACGAAGTGCTGAACGCCAAGCAGCACGCGCGTGAAGCCGCGATCGTCGCCGAAGCGGGCCGCCCGCAGCGCATCACGATCGCCACCAACATGGCAGGCCGCGGCACCGACATCGTGCTCGGCGGCAACGCGGAAAAGCAGGCGTCGTTCATCGAGCAGGACGAGCTGCTCGCGGACGACGAGAAGCAACGCCGCATTCAGAAGCTGCATGACGAATGGCAGGCGCTGCACGATCAGGTCAAGGCCGCGGGCGGGTTGCATATCATCGGCACCGAGCGCCACGAATCGCGCCGGATCGACAATCAGCTGCGTGGCCGTGCAGGCCGCCAGGGTGACCCGGGCTCGTCGCGTTTCTATCTGTCGCTGGAAGATCCGCTGCTGCGCATTTTCGCGGGTGACCGCGTGCGCGCGATCATGGACCGCCTGAAGATGCCGGAAGGCGAAGCGATCGAAGCGGGCATCGTGTCGCGCTCGATCGAATCGGCGCAGCGCAAGGTCGAAGCGCGCAACTTCGACGTTCGTAAGCAATTGCTCGAATACGACGATGTGTCGAACGATCAGCGCAAGGTGATCTACCAGCAGCGCAATGAATTGCTCGAAGCCAACGACATTACCGAAACCATCGGCGCAATGCGCAAGGGTGTGATCGGCGATATCGTGCACCCGTTCGTGCCGGCCGGCAGCATCGAAGAGCAGTGGGACGTGCCCGAGCTGGAGGAAGTGCTGCGCAACGAATGGCAGCTCGACCTCGCGATCCAGGAAATGATCAACGAGTCGAACTCGATCAACGCGGACGAGATTCTCGAAGCGGTCGAAGCCGCTGCTGACGAAGCCTACGAGGCGAAAGTCGAACTGGTCGGCCGCGAGTCGTTCAGCGCGTTCGAGCGCTCGATCATGCTGCAAACGCTGGACCGTAGCTGGCGCGAACATCTGGCTGCGCTCGATCATCTGCGGCAGGGCATCCATCTGCGCGGCTATGCGCAGAAAAATCCGAAACAGGAATACAAGCGCGAGGCGTTCGAACTCTTCGCCGCGATGCTCGACGCCGTGAAGCTCGAAGTCACCCGCGTGGTGATGAACGTGCAGATCCAGTCGCCGGAACAGCTGGAGCAGGCCGCCGAACAGCTGGAAGAGCAGGGCAGCCACCTTGAAAACGTCGAGTTCCGCCACGCCGAATTCGCCGAGGCCGCAGCGCCCGTTGCCGCGGAAGTGGCCACCGCTGCCATGATCGGCGACGCCATGAGCCACGCGCATGCGGCGTCCCCGAACGTGAACGCGGACAACGTGCCGAAGGTCGGCCGTAACGATCCGTGCCCGTGCGGCAGCGGCAAGAAGTACAAGCAGTGTCACGGAAAAATTGTGTAATGCCGAAGGCGGCGCGCTTTCCGGTGCGCCGCCTTGGTATTGCGTAACACGTTGCTTTGATTTCGCGGTGGCTCGGCAATTCGCCTGAGCCGCCAGTTTCCGTCTCCCTCAATGCCGGCGCCTGCCGGCATTTTCTTCGACAGGTCGCGACCATGGCTGTCAATTTCCCTTCCATCGATCCCGCTCAACTCCACCCCGTCGCCGGCGTTTCGCTCGGCTGGGCAGAGGCGAATATCCGCAAGCCGAACCGCAAGGACGTGCTCGTCATTTCCGTGGGCGAAGGCGCCACCGTCGGCGGCGTGTTCACGCAGAACCGTTTTTGCGCGGCGCCCGTCACCGTATGCCGTGAGAACCTGGAGCGCGTGCGCGCAGGCGGCAAGCCGATTCGCGCGCTGGTGATCAACACCGGCAACGCGAATGCGGGCACGGGCGAATCGGGCCTCGCGCATGCGCGCGAAACCTGCGCCGAACTCGCGCGTCTGGTTGACATCGCGCCGGAACAGGTGTTGCCGTTTTCGACGGGCGTGATTCTGGAGCCGCTGCCAGTCGACCGTCTGAAAGCCGGCTTGCCGGCCGCGTTGGCGAACCGCAAGGAAGCCCACTGGTACGACGCCGCGCAGGCGATTATGACCACCGACACGCTGCCCAAGGCAGCCTCGCGCCAGGTCACGATCGACGGCCACACGGTCACGCTCACCGGTATCAGCAAGGGTGCGGGCATGATCAAGCCGAACATGGCGACCATGCTTGGCTTCCTCGCGTTCGACGCCGCGCTTGCCCAGCCGGTGCTCGACGCGCTGGTCCGGCACGTGGCGGATCGCTCGTTCAACTGCATCACGATCGACGGCGATACGTCGACCAATGATTCGTTCATCCTGATCGCGTCGGGCAAATCGAGCCTGCCGGCGATCACGTCCACCGATTCGCCCGCTTATGCAGCGCTGCGCGACGCGGTGACGGACGTCGCCCAGACCCTCGCGCAACTGATCGTGCGCGACGGCGAAGGCGCGACCAAATTCATGACCGTGCAGGTCGAAGGCGGATCGAGCGTCGGCGAATGCCGCCAGATCGCGTATGCGATCGGCCACTCGCCGCTCGTGAAGACCGCCTTCTATGCATCGGACCCGAATCTCGGCCGCATTCTGGCGGCCATCGGCTATGCCGGCGTGGACGATCTCGACGTCGGCAAGATCGATCTGTATCTGGACGACGTGCTGGTCGCCGTTTCCGGCGGCCGCAATCCGGCCTACCGTGAAGAAGACGGCCAGCGCGTCATGAAAAAGAGCGAGATCGGCATTCGTGTCGTACTCGGGCGCGGCGATGCGCAAGCCACGATCTGGACTTGCGATCTGTCGCACGACTACGTGAGCATCAACGCCGACTATCGTTCGTAACCAGGTTCCCTACGCGGCCTTTGGCCGCTTACCTCATAACCATGGACAAACTCGAACAGTTTCTGACCCGGGCCGAAGCCGTGCTCGTCCGCCTGGAGGCGATGCTTCCGCCCGCGTCACCGGACATCGACTGGTCGGCTGCGGTCGCTTTCCGCTGGCGCAAACGCCAGGGCCGCGGCTACCTGCAGCCGGTGCCGGCTATTTCGGTGATCACGCTCGACGACCTGCAGAACATCGATCGGCAGAAAGGGTTGATCGAGCAGAACACGCGCCAGTTCGTGCACAAGCAGCCGGCCAACAACGTGCTGCTGACCGGCGCGCGCGGTACGGGCAAATCGTCGCTGATCAAGGCTTGCCTGAACGCGTACGCGAAAGACGGCCTGCGTCTGATCGAGGTGGACAAGGACGATCTGCACGACCTGGGCGATATCGTCGACCTGATCGCGCAGCGGCCGGAGCGCTTCGTGGTGTTCTGCGACGACCTGTCGTTCGAGGAAGGCGAGTCGGGCTACAAGGCGCTGAAGGTTGCGCTCGACGGCTCGGTCGCCGCGCAATCCGACAACGTGGTGATTTACGCGACGTCGAACCGCCGCCATCTGTTGCCCGAATACATGAGCGACAACGAGACATACAAGCACACGGCGGACGGCGAGATTCACCCCGGCGAACTGGTCGAGGAGAAAATCTCGCTGTCCGAGCGCTTTGGGCTGTGGGTCAGTTTCTACCCGTTCAAGCAGGACGATTACCTGTCGATCATTGCCCATTGGCTGCGGCATTTTGGTTGCGATGACGCCGAAGTCGAAGCGGCACGCGGCGATGCGTTGGTGTGGGCGCTCGAGCGTGGGTCGCGGTCGGGCCGGGTTGCGTGGCAGTTCGCGCGCGACTGGTCCGGCCGTAAGACTTCAGCGTGAGCGACGGCATGAACCAAGGCACGAACGATACCCAGGTGAACGCCGCCGGCCGCAAGGTGACGGAAGTCGCTGTCGGCGTGCTGGTTCAGCCGGATGGGCGCTATCTGCTGGCGCAGCGCCCGGCGGGCAAGCCGTACGAGGGCTACTGGGAGTTTCCGGGCGGCAAGCTGGAAGCCGGGGAGTCAGTCGAGGCGGCGCTCGCGCGTGAGTTGCACGAGGAGCTGGGTATCGACGTCGAAGCGTGCCACCTCTGGCATACGCTCGAACACGACTATCCGCACGCCTATGTGCGGCTCTTTTTCTGCAAGGTGACGCAGTGGTCCGGCGAGCCGCACGGCCGTGAAGGTCAGGCCTTTGTCTGGCAGACGCTGCCCGCGGATGTCGAGCCGCTTCTGCCGGCAACCATCCCCGTGCTGGAATGGCTCGCGGCAGAAAAGAACTGAAGGGCGGATGGAAGGGCGCTCGGGAGTGGGCGCTGCGCTAGCAGCGCCGGCCCGTGCGGCCCCCAGGTAGCCCACGCCGCGGGCTTCGCTCAATGTGGGTTGTAGTCCCCACCGGGCGCTTCGTCCGACGACGCTTCCTGATCGGTCCCGCCGATCTTGTACTTCTCAGCGGCCCAGGCGCCGAGATCGATCTGCTTGCAGCGGTCTGAGCAGAAAGGGCGGAAACGGTTTTCAGGGGTCCAGCGGACGTCCTTTCCGCAAGTGGGGCATTTGACGACGGTAGGCATACGGTCAGACAGTCAATCGCAAACGGAACAAGTAACGAATATAGGGGCATTTTTCGCCCTGTTAAAGGCGAGCCTCTTCGATTCAGCTTAACCAGGTGAATGCTGCAGACTTGCTTACAGGCTGCAAAGCGTGAGCTGGAATGGTACGTCGACATCCACGGCACGCGGGCGCAGATCGCCGTCCTGAACCGTGAAGCGCACCCAGAGCATGTACTTGTTAGCGCTAGCCTCGGGAATTACGCGCAATTCGGGTGCCACCCGTACCTGCATCAATTGATACGAACGGCCGGACAGCATCTGCTGATAGCTGCCTTGCATGGCCATGACCTTGGACGCCTGACCGGATTCGCGCGCGAGCCGCAGAACGATGGTGGCCGCGTCGCGCAGCGGCAGCAGCGGCGTCACCCACTTGGCAATATCCTGGCGGCGCTGATCGGGGTGAATCTGCTGCCAGGCATAGTAGGAAGGCAAATCGAACTTGCAGGTGCCACCGGGGATGATCGCGCGGCTGCGGATGCTGGCAAGCCACTCGTTGTCCGCGAGATGCTGACCGGTTTTGCCCTGCATCTGCGAAAGCCCGGCCAGCGTTTGCTCGATCTCGCCGAGTACCGCTTCGAGAGCGTTCTGCTCGATTCCGGGATTGCCGCGAAACGGCGCCAGCGTTTGCCGTTGGCGCTCGAGCTCCTTCATCAGATCCGACTTCAGATCCGCGCGACCCGCCACCTCGGAGATTTCGAACAACGTGGTCAGTGCGACGTGATGTTCCCTGGGGTCTTCCTGAGTCAGAAAGAACGTGAAGCGCTCGAACAGATCTTCGAGGCGCAGTAGCGTCCGGATTCGCTCGTTGAAGGGATACTCGTAAAGGATCAAGCGGGCTCGCCTCGGGCGTGGTCGGTGACGGGAATGCAGAACATTCTAATGCCGTGGGACTACCCTAGCAATCACGCACTTTTTCCGCACGGCTTTGCAACTTTTTTCGCGTGTTTCGGGCAGTTTTCAACGCGCTTTGGCAGACGCATCACCGCGAAGTTCAACCGGGATTTCCCGGGGTGTCACGGCGGCGTCACGCGCCGGCGAGCGACAGGTACACGCGGTGCTGCGCGTCCACTTGAGCCTTGAGCGTGTCGAGCGGCGCATTGTCGTTGTCGATCACGTCGTCGGCCGCGGCGAGGCGCGCTTCGCGGGTGGCCTGGCGGGCAATGATCGCCAGCACCTGATCGCGGCTGAAGCTGTTGCGGCTCATCACGCGCGAGATCTGCGTCTCGACGCTGCAATCGACTGTCAGCACCCGGCTCACGCGGGTTTTCCAACTGCCGGACTCGACCAGCAGCGGCACCACCACAATCACATAAGGGCCTTGCGCCTCGCGTTGCTCCCGTTCGGTCTCCGCACGAATCAATGGATGCGTAATGCCTTCGAGACGCTTGCGCGCACGCTCGTCGCTGAAGACGAGGGTGCGCATGCGGGCGCGGTCGAGCGAGCCGTCAGGCGCGACGAATTCCTCGCCGAACTCGGCGGCGATCTGCGGCATTGCTATGCCACCGGGCGCGGTGATGCGGTGCGCGATCACGTCGGTGTCGACGAGTGGCACGCCATGCCCGGCGAACAGGTTGGCGACGGTCGATTTGCCGCTGCCGATGCCGCCGGTCAGCCCAACAACAAACATGCGTCAGCCTCCCAGAGCGAGGTAAAGCGGTGTGCCGAGAAAGAGGGTGATTGCCCCGCCGGCAGCAAGAAACGGCCCGAACGGCAACGGTTCTTCAAAGCGCATGCGGCCACGCCATGTTGCCAGCAAACCGATTACCGCGCCGGCTACCGCCCCGATCAGCACGATCTGCGGCAGCGCTGCCCAGCCGAGCCACGCGCCAAGTGCGGCAAGCAGTTTGAAATCACCGTAGCCCATGCCTTCCACACCGCGCACGAGGCGAAACAGCCAATGTACCGCCCACAGCACCAGATAGCCGAAGATCGCGCCGAGCACCGCGTCGTGCAGGTTCGTGAACATGCCGTTGAAGTTGACGATAATGCCCGCCCACAGCAGAGGCAGCGTCATCGAGTCGGGTAGCAGGTGAGTGTCGATGTCGATCGCGCTCATTGCAAGCAATGCCGCACACAGGCCAAAGGCCGCGAGCGCCATCAGGGTCGGTCCGAACAGCGCGAGCGTGCCGACGGCGAACGCCGCGCTGGCAATCTCGAGCAGCGGATAGCGCAGGCTCACGCGTGTCTTGCACGCGGAGCAACGCCCTCGCAGCAGCAGGTAGCTCAGTACTGGCAGATTCTCCCACGCGCTCAGCACGTGGCCGCAGTGAGGACAGGCGCTGCGCGGCACCCACAGGTTGTAGCGCGCCGGGAGGCCGTCTTCTTGCACGGGTTCGTCGGCGGACTCGCTGATTTCCGCGCGCCACGCACGGTCGAGCATGATCGGCAGCCGATGCACGACCACGTTCAGAAAGCTGCCGATCACGAGCCCGAACACGATGGCGAACGTGATCCGCAGGCCCGCCGGCAAGCTGTTGACTGCCATGCCGAGACCGGTTGCGAAGTGGTCGATACGGTCGGGCAATAAGGCCGACAGCAGGCTGGAAGATGTTTCTGGCACGAGTGGATTAGTCGCCTGCATAGTTAAAGGGGGATTCGGCTGCGATCCTACACCACGTTGCCGAGTTGAATGATGGGAAGATACATCGCGATCACGAGGCCGCCGACCAGCGCTCCCAGCACCATGATGACGAGAGGTTCGCACAGGCTCGAGAGCGTGCCGATCTTTTCGTCTACCTGACGATCGGCGAGCGACGCGACGTCGATCAGCATGGTGTCGAGCGCGCCGGACTCCTCGGCAACCGCGATGGGCTGCACCACCGCGGGAGGAAAGCAGCGCGCAGCGCGCATGGCCGCGGCGAGCCGTTCGCCGCGCCGCAGCCGCGCGGCGATGTCCACCGTGGCATGGTCGAAGAAGGCGTTGCCGGTGGCGTGCGAGAGCGAATCGAACGCGTCGGCCAAAGGTGTGCCGGCCGACAGCAATGTGCCGAGCGCGCGGCTCCAGCGCGCCGCACACAGCGTTCGCAACAACGGGCCGGCGACCGGCATTTTCAGCGATAGTCGTGCGAACCGGAGACGTGCGGCTTCGGAACGTCGAAGCAGAAACGTCATAGCCGAGCTAGCCGCGAAGATCATGGCAATGGCCGGCACGCTCCATCGCGCCGCGCCGGACGACAATGCCAGCACGAACAGCGTCGGTGCGGGCAGCCGCGCGCCGAAGCCGTCGAAGATCTGTTTGAAAGTCGGCACGACCCACACTAGCAATGCCGCGGTAATGGCCACTGCGAGCACAAGGATCGCGATTGGATAGGTCAACGCTGCGCGCACTTTGGCACGCTGCGCGGCGGCGCGTTCGCGGTCATCGGCGATGCGGGCGAGGACGGCCGGCAGGGCTCCGGCTGCTTCGCCGACTTCGACGAGTTGGCAATACAACTCGCTGAATTGTGCCGGGTGGCGCTGCAGCGCCGCCGAAAAACGCAGGCCGCCAGTGATATCGCGCGCGAGTGCGCTCACGATTCGCGGCATCCCCTGGCGCGGCGACGTTTGTGCTTGCGCCAACAGCTCCAGGGCGGGCGCGAGCGGCAGCCCGGCGCGCAACAGGCTGGCGAGTTGCCGCGTGAACAGCGTGACCTCCGTGGCACTGGCGCTCGGTCGCGGCGCGGGTCCATGTGCCGTGAGTTCGACGACGAACACGTTGTCGCGTTTAAGCACCGCGCGCGCGATGGCAGCGTCCGGCGCAATGAGTGCGCCGTTTTTCCGCACGCCGTTGGCGTCGACACCGCGCCATTTGAAGCGCAGGTCGGAGGCCGGCGGCCGATGGAGCATGGCCGTGCTCATGCGACCTCGGTGGCGGCCAGCGCTTCGACGAGACTGGTGGTGCCGTCGCGCACCCGCGCCAACGCAGCGTCGCGCAAAGTCGCCACCTGCTCAGTCTGTGCGAGCCGTGCGAGTTCGTGGGTCCCGGCGTTCGCCACGATCAGCTCTCGCATGGCATCGGACACGGGCATCACCTGATGAACGCCGACGCGGCCCCGGTAGCCGATGCCGTGGCACGCCGGACAGCCGGTCGCGGTATAGGGCTGCCAGCCGTCGAGCTGAGACTCGGTAAAACCCGCTGCTCGTAGCGAGGCCACCGACTGTGGCGCAGGTGCCCGGCATGCGACGCACAGGCGACGCACCAGCCGCTGCGCAGTCACCATCCTCAGTGCGGCGGCGAGGTTGTATGGCTCGACGCCGATATCGATCAGACGGGCAACTGCCGCCGGCGCGTCGTTCGTATGCAGGGTCGACAAAACGAGGTGGCCGGTTTGCGCCGCTTTGACGGCGACGTCGGCGGTCTCCTCATCGCGGATTTCGCCCACCATGATTACGTCGGGGTCCTGACGGAGAAAGGCGCGCAACGCCACCGCGAAGGTCAGGCCAGCTTTTTCGCGCACGCTGACCTGGTTGATGCCGGCCAACTGGATCTCCGCCGGATCTTCCACCGAGCAAAGATTGCGCGCCTCGCCGTTCAGCATGTTCAGGAAGCAGTAAAGCGACAAGGTCTTGCCGCTGCCGGTCGGTCCGGTGACTAGCATGAGACCGTGCGGCGCGCGAATCGCGGCATCGACCGTCTCGCGCTGGCGCGGATCGAGGCCGAGCGAGTCGAGTGACAGATTGGCAGGTAGCGCGTCGAGTCGCCGCAGCACGAGCTTTTCGCCGAATAGCGTAGGCAGCGAGTTGACGCGATAGTCTTCGACCTGACCTGGCGAAGTGGCAATGCGCAGCCGCCCGTCCTGCGGCACCCTGCGCTCGGCGATGTCCATGCGTGCGAGAACCTTGACGCGCGTAATGAACGCGTCGCGCAGATGCGCCGGCGGCGGCGCGATCTCATGCAACACGCCGTCGATTCGCAAGCGCACACGCCAGCCGTGTTCAGCCGGTTCGATGTGCAGGTCCGACGCGTTGCGGCGGGTCGCTTCCTGCAACGTCTCAGTCAGCAGACGCACGGCGGGCGCATTGTCGGGATCGGCGAGACTAGCTGTGCTCGCGTCCGCGGCCAATGAGTTGGGCTTAGCCCTCGCTGGGAATTCCTGGTGATGCGCAATGGGGCGCGGCGTTGACGCCGCAGCTTGAGAAGACGCTTGCATGAGAAACCGGTGATGAGCCGCCTGTAGAACACGATGGCCTTATCTTCCGGGACGGCAGCGGGCGCCGCTACTCAGCCAATCGGCTAATGGCGCCCCCCGCATTCATGTGCGATGCTCCGTCTAGCCGCGCAGTGCTTTGCCGGCCTTCGCCCGTGACGGCGGTTTGAACAGCTTGACGGTCCGGATCGCCTGATCGTCGCTGCGCATCACTTCGAGTTTGACCTCGCCGATCTGCACGCACACGTCGCCGTCGGGAATGTCTTCGAGAATTTCGAGGATCAGACCGTTGAGGGTTTTCGGTCCGTCGGTCGGCAGTGCGAGTTGCAGCCAGCGGTTCAGCTCGCGCAGCGGCATGCTGCCCGCCACGATGCATTCGCCGCTCTCGTTCCAGCCGCCGCGGGAATTAGCGCCGCGCGGAATCGACGTGGTGAACTCGCCGATCAGCTCTTCGATGATGTCTTCCGGCGTGACGAGGCCTTGTAACTCGCCGTACTCGTTGACGACCAGCGCCGTCCGATGGCGGCTCTCCTGGAAGTACTGCAGTTGCTGAAACACCGGCGTGCCGGTGGGCACGAAATACGGCTCGGCCAGCAACTCGCGCAACGTCTCGCGCTCCAGCTCCTGGTTGTGCAGCGCGGCCAGCGTCTTGCGCACGTGCAGGACGCCGAGCACGCGGTCGATGTCGCCTTGATAGACGATCAGCTTGTTGTGATAGCAGGTTTCCAGCTGATGCAGGATCTGTTCGAACGGCGCGTCGAAGTCGAGCGCCTCGATGCGGCGGCGCGGGATCATCACGTCGTCCACGGAAATATTTTCGAGGTCGAACAGGTTCAGCAGAATGCTGCGGTGCTTGGTCGGCATGAAGCTGCCCGACTCGAGCACGATAGTGCGCAGTTCTTCGGTGGAGAGGCGCTGTTCATGAGCGCCTTTCGTGTTGATGCGCAGCACGCGCAAGATAGCGTTCGCGAACAGATTGACGAACCAGACGAGCGGCTTGGCGACACGCATCATCGGCGCGATCAACAGGCTGGCCGGCAGCGCAATTTTCTCAGGGAATGTTGCGCCGACGATTTTCGGCGTGATCTCCGCGAACACGATAATCAGAAACGCGACGATGCCGGTTGCGATCGACAGTACCAGGTTGTTGCGGCCGAACGTATGCAACGCGATCGAGGTGGTGAGCACCGGAATGATCGTATTGAACAGATTGTTGCCGATCAGCACGACGCTCAGCAGTTGATCGGTGCGCGCGAGAAGGCCCTGAGTGGTCTTCGCACCGAGCGCGTTCTGATTGGCGAGATGTTTCAGGCGATGGCGGTTGAGCGCCATCATCGCCGTTTCGGAAATCGAGAAAAAACTGGAGCAGATAAGCAGCAGAAAGACGGCGCCAATCTGCGCCCATAAGGGAAGTTGTTCCACGCGTCGTGAAGGATAGGGGGAAGGATGGAGAGAATATAGCAGAGGGGGATGGGCGAGCCGTTCCGCTGTGTGGGCCGGAAGCCAACGGTACGTTCGTTCCGGGCACTCGGGACTACAAAAACCGCGACCCAAAACAAAAAACCGCCGAGCAAGCTGGGCGGTTTTTCTAGCCTTGAACTAACAAGGAAAATCTGGTCGGGGTGAGAGGATTCGAACCTCCGGCCTCTACGTCCCGAACGTAGCGCTCTACCAGGCTAAGCTACACCCCGATTTGTACTGCAGACTCGATTCAGACTAAGCCAGCGTTTCAGTCTCGTTCAAGACTGTCTTGCCGTCGAGTAAGAACATAATTCTAGCAGGCTATCTTTGAAAATGGAATCGGGAAATGAAGAAATTGCTGCTGCGGCTGCCTGCGCTTCCTGTTTCGCGCACTCCAGCGTGTGATCCAGCGCGCCGGAACGCGTGATGGCCTCGAAAATGGTGTCGAAACGGTCCGTGCCCCCGTGCTCGATCACTTCCCGCGCGAGCGTCGATTGCTCCGGCGTGCCGCGCTCGATCAGATAGATGAGCGGGAGCGTGGGCTTGCCTTCGCGCAGGTCGTCGCCGGCGTTTTTGCCCATGGATTCGGCCGTGCCGGTGTAATCGAGCCAGTCGTCCATGATCTGGAAGGCCGTGCCGATGCGCCGGCCGAATTCCGCCGCGGCCGCCTCGGTCTTCGCGTCCGCGCCGGCCAGCACCGCGCCGAGCTGGGCGGCGGCTTCGAACAGCTTGGCGGTCTTGTAGCGGATCACCTGCATATATCGGGCTTCGTCGACGTCGGCGTCGTGCATGTTGAGCAGTTGCAGCACTTCGCCTTCGGAGATGATGTTGGTCGCCTCCGACAGAATTTCCATGACGCGCATCTTGCCCACGCCGACCATCATCTGGAACGAGCGCGAGTACAGGAAATCGCCCACCAGCACGCTCGCCGCGTTGCCGAACAGGGCGTTGGCGGTCTGGCGGCCGCGCCGCAGGTCGGATTCGTCGACTACGTCGTCGTGCAGCAGCGTGGCCGTATGGATGAATTCGACGACCGCGGCCAGCTCATGCCGGTGCCCCGTGGTCTCGCCCAGCGCGCCGGCCACCAGCAACAGCAGCGCGGGCCGCAGCCGCTTGCCGCCGGCGCTGATGATGTACTCGGAAATCTGATTGATCAGCATCACGTCGGACGCGAGACGGTGCCGTATGACGCGATTGACCTGCTGCATGTCTTCGGCGATCGGAGCGAGCAGGCTGGCGGCGTTGGAGGAGGGGATGGCGGTCGACGACATGATGGCTGAATTGGGTAGTGCCGCGAATTATAAGGCGAAGGCGGCAGTTCCGGGTCGCGGGCTGTGGCGCGGCGTATCCGCGGCTGCTGCTGGCCCGCCCGCCGGGGCGGTTTGACAGCTGCCCGGCCTCGTGCGCGGCGGCGCTCAATGAGTTTTGACCGAGAAGCTAACTCTATGTATAATCACGGGTTTCCGCGCGCGGTGCGTGGGAAAAATGAACACAGAGTGAGGTTCTCAATGTACGCGGTCATAAAAACCGGTGGCAAGCAGTATAAAGTTGCCGTCGGCGAAAAACTTAAAGTAGAACAGATACCGGCAGACATTGACGCTGAAATCACGCTCGACCAGGTTCTCGCAGTGGGCGAAGGCGAATCGATTAAGTTCGGTACGCCGCTGGTCAGTGGGGCTTCCGTCAAGGCTACCGTCGTGTCGCAAGGTCGTCACGCAAAAGTGACCATCTTCAAGATGCGTCGCCGGAAGCACTACCAGAAGCATGGCGGCCACCGCCAGAACTATACCGAACTGCGCATCGACGCGATCAACGCGTAAGCGCAACGGTTAAGGAGCAAATCAAATGGCACACAAAAAGGCAGGCGGATCATCCCGCAACGGCCGCGACTCTGAATCGAAGCGTCTCGGCGTGAAGGTTTACGGCGGTCAGGCTATCAACGCCGGCGGCATCATCGTGCGTCAACGCGGCACGCGCATGCACCCGGGCGAAAACGTCGGTATCGGCAAGGATCACACCTTGTTCGCGCTGACGGACGGCCACGTCAATTTCTCGACGAAGGGCGCAGCGAAGAAGCACATGGTCAACGTCGTCCCGGCAGCAGTCTGAGTTTAATCAGGCACGGGCTTCAGGACCGGAAAAAGGCCCCGCGAAGTTCGCGGGGCTTTTTTTATTCTGGCGTTTTTCACCGGATGAACGGGCTCGAACGCGTTGTTCATACCGGCACGCCTATGCCGTCCGGTCGATTGCTCATCGCGCGGCGGGCGCGGCAAAATAGCAGTATCCATTTAGCAGCACTTTAGTTGCACCATCTGGCAGCACACCACGGGACGGAGTTACGCATGAAGTTCATTGACGAAGCGAGGATTGAAGTCATCGCCGGCGACGGAGGGGATGGCAGCGCGTCGATGCGCCGCGAGAAGTTCGTTCCCTTCGGCGGCCCGGATGGCGGCGACGGCGGCCGGGGCGGCAGCGTGATCGCGGTCGCGGACCGCAATATCAATACGCTGATCGACTATCGGTACGCGAAGAAACACCTGGCGCGCAACGGCGAAAACGGCCGTGGCGCCGACTGCTACGGCAAGGGCGGCGACGATATCACGCTGCGTATGCCGGTCGGCACGACGATTACCGACATGGAGACCGGCGAGCTGATCGCCGATCTGACCGAGCACAACCAGATCGTGCAGATTGCTCAGGGCGGGGCGGGCGGTCTTGGCAACCTGCATTTCAAATCCAGTACGAACCGCGCGCCGCGCCAGAAGACCGACGGCAAGCCGGGCGAACGCCGCATGGTGCGCCTCGAGTTGAAGGTACTGGCCGACGTTGGCCTGCTCGGCATGCCCAATGCCGGCAAGTCGACCTTCATCGCGTCTGTGTCGAACGCGAAGCCCAAGATCGCCGATTACCCGTTCACGACGCTCGCGCCGAATCTCGGCGTGGTGCGCGTCGGGCCGAGCCGCAGCTTTGTGATTGCCGACATTCCGGGGCTGATCGAAGGCGCGGCGGAAGGCGCCGGCCTCGGTCACCAGTTCCTGCGCCACCTGCAGCGCACGGGCCTGTTGCTGCATATCGTCGACATCGCACCGTTTAACGACGAGATCGATCCCGTCGCGGAAGCCAAGGCGATCGTCAACGAGCTGCGCAAATACGACGAGCTCCTGTACGAAAAGCCGCGCTGGCTGGTGCTGAACAAGCTCGACATGGTGCCCGAGGACGAGCGCGAAGCGCGCGTCGCGGCGTTCCTCGAAGGCTTTGGCTGGGACGGTCCGGTGTTCGAAATCTCGGCGCTGACTGGCCAAGGCTGTGAAAACCTCTGCTACGCGGTGTTCGACCACATTGCCGCGCATTCGGACGCTCAGCGTGCGGCTGAAGCCGAAGACCTCGCCGCCGACGTGCGTTTCCGCGACAAGCCGCAAGCATCGGCCGTGGGCGACGAATCCGGTATCGATCCGCAGGAATAACAAGTTCGAGCGCCGGTCGGTGCCTGAATGGACTGCCGGCATGCATCACGCGTCATCTTGGGAGACAGCGCACAATGCGTTCGGTCATCGCAGATTCACGGCGATTGGTAGTGAAAGTCGGTTCAAGCCTTGTCACGAATGACGGGCGCGGTCTCGATCATGCGGCTATCGGCCGCTGGGCCGCGCAGATTGCCGCCCTGCGCGCGCAAGGCAAGGAAGTGGTGCTGGTGAGTTCGGGCGCCATTGCCGAAGGCATGCAGCGGCTCGGTTGGACCAAACGGCCACGCGAGATCGACGAGCTACAGGCGGCCGCCGCCGTCGGTCAAATGGGCCTTGCGCAGGTTTACGAAAGCCGCTTTGCCGAGCATTCGATCCAGACCGCGCAGATCCTGCTCACCCATGCCGACCTAGCTGACCGCGAACGCTATCTGAACGCTCGCTCCACGCTGCTCACGCTGCTGCGTCTGGGTGTCGTGCCGATCATCAACGAGAACGACACGGTCGTTACCGACGAAATCAAGTTTGGCGACAACGACACGCTGGGCGCGCTCGTCGCGAATCTCATCGAAGGCGACGCGCTCATCATTCTGACCGATCAGCAGGGGCTCTTCACCGCCGACCCGCGCAAGGATGCGAGCGCCACGCTCGTCCAGCAGGCCGATGCCGGTGCGCCGGAGCTCGAAGCAATGGCAGGCGGCGCGGGCTCGAGCCTTGGCCGCGGCGGCATGCTGACCAAGATTCTCGCGGCCAAGCGTGCGGCCCATAGCGGCGCTAACACGGTAATCGCAAGCGGCCGCGAGGCGGACGTCCTATCGCGTCTGGCCTCGGGCGAGGCGATCGGCACGCAGTTGATCGCGCGCACCGCACGCATGGCGGCGCGCAAGCAATGGATGGCGGACCATCTTCAGGTGCGCGGCCATGTGGTGATCGACGACGGCGCCGTTGAAAAGCTGACCGAAGGCGGCAAGAGTCTGCTGCCCATTGGCGTCGTCGGCGTGCAGGGCGCGTTCGCGCGTGGTGAGGTAATTGCTTGCCTGAGCGCCGCCGGCAAGGAAGTGGCGCGTGGGCTGACCAACTACAGCAGCGCCGAAACCAAGCTGATTCAACGGCGTCCGAGTGGTGAGATCGAATCAGTGCTCGGCTACATGCTGGAGCCGGAGTTGATCCATCGGGACAATCTGGTGCTGGTCTGATTCACGGACCATCAAGCGCGTGTGGCCAAAGAAAAAGCCGTTCCAGCGGAAGCTGGAACGGCTTTTTTGTCGTTGATGCGCCTGGCCCGAGAAGACCTCAGTGGATCAAGGAACTCGCTGTGCGCTTGTAGCGGATGTTCTCGAGGATGGCGCTCGCCTTGCCCGTGGGCATCTTGTTCGCGCACATATAGTCCTGATACAGCGCCGACTGATAAGCGTTCAACGTGCCGTTCTCAATGCGCGCGAAATCGGTCGCGACCGATTTGTCCCAGCCGTCGTGATCGGCATTCAGGCCCGCGTACTGGCGCCATTCATAGGTGTCGCAGCGAATCCCTTCATAAATCACGTTGCGGGCGCCGCTCGGGCTCGTCACGACCACCGTAAAGCGAACTACGCCGTCCGTGCCGACGGTGAGCGAATTGCGATCGACCGCGAAATGCAGCGGCGTATTGCCGGAGACCTCGAAAGGCAGCAGATTCGCGTCTTGCGGCAGCGGCGGCAGGGTGTCCACAGGGTTTTCAACCCAGTTGCTCTGCCGGTCCAGCAGATAGGTAAACGCGCTGTCGTCTTTATTGGTAGGTTTGCCGGCGCTCGAGCAGCCAGCCAGCAGGGCGCCGGTGGCGACGCACGCCACGACGAGAGCAAGTGCTTTCAATATGATTTCCTCGAAACACTGGCGCGGCTCGAGGAGCCGCGCCAGCAGAGGCGGCGTGGACAGCCGCACAGCGTTGTTAATTGCGCACGCCCGGGCGGAACAGCGAGCCGGCCGTTTCGTCTGCCGATTCGTCGTCGTGCTCCAGCGCGGCGCCTGTCTTGGCCGCCGACCCGGAACCCGGACCGCAATCGGACGCGATCGTTGCGTGAACCGATGTTTCGATGCTGACGGATGTCACCGAAGTCACGGTGGTCATCGTCATTACCGTGGAATCCGGCGGACTTTCCATTGACGACGCTATCCGGGGATAGCGCGGCCCATGATGCCCGCCAGGTTTTTCCGCACGCGGCGCAGCCCGGCGCATGAAACGGGATAGCTCCGTCAGCGCCAACTGATACACATCCCGCTTGAACTCGATCACACAGTCGAGCGGCACCCAGTACTCATTCCAGCGCCACGCATCGAACTCAGGGTGGTCGGTCGCACGCAAACAGATGTCGCAGTCGCGTCCAACCATCCGGAGCAAAAACCAGATTTGCTTCTGGCCGCGGTAATGACCGCGTACTTCGCGCTTGATGAACTTGTCAGGCACCTCGTAACGCAACCAGTCGCGTGTGCGACCGATCACCTTGACGTGCTCAGGAAGCAGCCCGGTTTCTTCGTGTAACTCCCGATACATCGCTTGCACGGGGGTCTCACCATACTTGATGCCCCCTTGCGGAAACTGCCAGGAATGTTCACGGAGCCGTTTGCCCCAAAACACCTCGTTGTGCGCGTTCAAGAGGATGATGCCGACGTTCGGGCGAAAGCCTTCACGATCCAGCATACAACCACCTTCGAATCCTTTAAAATTGCTTTGATTATAAACAGATAACGGGCCCGACGCACCGATTCGCCCCAGAATGGAGCGATTCGCCGCAAAAGGCCCATGTTTGCGGTAGCCTGTCAGTCTTTCCGTGCCTTATCCCTTGTGCAAAGGCCTGGCGCGGCGGCTTCGGCGCCGCGCGCGGGCAGTGCTGTGCCAAGTGCCCGGTATCAGGCGAACCGTACCGGCTCAGGGCCGGATCTGAATCGATTTCCCCACCGTTTTCACCTTTCGGGCGGTCCCTCCGGCGCCGCCGCTTTTGGATAATCTGAATGAAAGCTTCCCGTTTCTTTATCGGTACCCTGAAAGAAGCTCCCGCCGACGCAGAGATCGTCAGCCACAAGCTCATGGTGCGCGCAGGCATGATCCGCCGCGTTGCCGGCGGTATCTATAACTATCTGCCGGTCGGCCTGCGCTCGATCCGCAAGGTAGAAGCCATCGTGCGCGAGGAAATGAACCGGGCAGGCGCGATCGAACTGTTGATGCCGGCGGTGCAGCCGGCCGAGCTGTGGCAGGAATCGGGCCGTTGGGTCAAGTACGGCCCCGAGCTGCTGCGCTTCAAGGACCGCAGGCAGTCCGACTTCGTGATCGGACCGACCCACGAAGAAGTGGTGACGGATATCGCGCGCAACCAGATCAAGAGCTATCGCCAGTTGCCGGTGAACTTCTACCAGATCCAGACGAAGTTCCGCGACGAGATCCGTCCGCGTTTCGGCGTGATGCGCGGCCGCGAGTTCATCATGAAAGACGCGTACTCGTTCGACAAGGACGCGGAAGGCCTGCGCGAGTCGTACCGCAAGATGTACGAAGCGTACGTGCGTATCTTCACGCGCCTTGGCCTGGATTTCCGCGCGGTGGCGGCGGACAACGGGTCGATCGGCGGCAGCGGTTCGCACGAGTTCCACGTGATCGCCGACACTGGTGAAGATGCGATTGCCTATTGCCCGACCTCGGACTTCGCGGCGAACGTCGAAGCCGCTGAAGCGCTGCCGCTCTACGCGCAACGCGCGGCACCGGCCGAGGAGATGAAAAAGACGTCCACGCCGGGCAAGGCGAAGTGCGAGGCCGTCGCGGAATTGCTGAACATTCCGCTCGAGCGCACGATCAAGTCGATCGTCCTCGCCACTGAAAACGAAGGCGCCGAGCCGACCATCTGGTTGCTGATGCTGCGCGGCGATCACGACCTGAACGAGATCAAGGCGAGCAAGCAGCCGGGTCTGGCCGACTTCCGCATGGCGACCGAAGCCGAGATTATCGAAACCTTCGGCACGCCGCCGGGCTACCTCGGGCCGATCAACACGAAGAAGCCGGTCAAGGTCGTCGCGGACAACACGGTCGCGAACATGAGCGACTTCGTGGTCGGCTCGAACGAGGTGGATTACCACACCACGGGCGTGAACTGGGGCCGCGATCTGCCGGAACCGGTCGTGGCCGATATTCGCAACGTGAAGAAGGGCGATCCGTCGCCGGACGGCAAAGGCGTGCTCGACATCTGCCGCGGCATCGAAGTGGGTCACGTGTTCCAGCTCGGCACCAAGTATTCCGAAGCAATGAACGCGACCTGCCTCGACGAGACCGGCAAGCCGCAGCCGATGGAAATGGGCTGCTACGGTATCGGCATCACGCGTATCCTTGGCGCCGCGATCGAACAGAATTTCGACGACAAGGGCATCATCTGGCCCGAGTCGATCGCACCGTTCGAAGTGGTGCTGTGCCCGATGGGCTATGACCGCAGCGAAGCCGTGCGCGAGCAGGCCGACAAGCTGTACGCGGCACTGGTCGAAGCCGGCGTCGACGTGATTCTGGACGACCGTGGCGAGCGCCCGGGTGTGATGTTCGCCGACTGGGAGCTGATCGGTGTGCCGCACCGTCTGGTGATCGGCGATCGCGGCCTGAAGGACGGCAAGCTGGAATATCAGGGTCGGCGCGATGCCGAGGCGACGCTGCTGCCGGTCGAAGACGCCGCGCAAACGGTGATTGCGAAGGTCCGCGCGGCGTTGGCGCGCTAAGCGGAACGGGCCGTGGAATACACGTTCCTGTCCGCGACCGTTCTGCTGATTCTGATCACCGATCCGCTCGGCAACATTCCGCTCTTTATCAGTTGTCTGCGTGGAGTGTCGCCGAAGCGGCGCACGATCGTCATTCTGCGCGAGGTGGCGATCGCCTTCGCGATCCTGCTGATCTTCATGGTGGTCGGCGACGGCTTTTTACGCATGATGAGCCTGACCGACCAGTCGCTGCGCATCGGCGGCGGGATCGTGCTGTTCCTCATCGCGCTGCGCATGGTGTTCCCGCACCCGGACGGCCCGTTCGGTGGCGACACGCGCGGTGGCGAGCCGCTCATCGTGCCGCTCGCCATTCCGGCGCTGGCCGGACCTTCCGCGCTGGCAACCGTGATGCTGCTGACCTCGCAGGCGCCCGGCAAGATGTTCGAATGGATCGGTGCGCTCACCGTCACGATGATCGTCTGCGCGATCGTGCTGATGCTGGCGGAGCGCATTCAGGCCTGGCTCGGGGAGCGCGCCATGATGGCCTTCGAACGGTTGATGGGTCTGGTGCTGGTGGCTATCTCGGTCGAGATGATGCTCGGAGGGATCCGGGCTTTCGTGCATCAGCTGTGATGCTTGATCCGGTGGGGCATTCATCCCCGTGGCAATCCATAAGTTGCCAACAAAAAAGCGGCCTACGGGCCGCTTTTTTTATACCTGTCCGCCTCGTGAAAGGCGATTGGCCGCTTCCGGGAACCGTCACGCCCCGTCGGTCAGCGCGCGGATCGTGGGCAGGTTGCGCCAGTAACCCTTCGCGTCCATCCCGCAGCCGAACACATAGCGGTCCGGCACTTCGAAGCCGCAGTAGTCCGGGCGCAGCGGCTTGGCCTTCGGAATGATCTTCTCGCACAGCACCGCGCTCAGGAAACGCTTCGCGCCCATTGCGAGAATACGGTCGCGGATCGCGGCCATGGTCTCGCCTTCGTCGAGAATGTCGTCGAGCACCAGCACGACGCGATCCTTCACCGACTCGGCCGGCGCCACGCGCCACTGCATCTCGTTGCCGCCCTTGGTGGTGTTGCGGTAACGGGTCAGGTGGATGTAATCGAATTCGAGCGGGAAATCGAGGTGCGGCAACAGCATGCCGGTGAACACCGCTGCGCCACCCATGACCGACAGTACAAGCGGGAAATCCTCGCTCATTTCGCTGCGGATGGCGGCCGCCATGCCGCTGATCGACGCATTGACGTCTTTGGCCGAAACGATTTCTTCGGAGTGGCTATAGATGTGGAGGGCTTCTTCGCGGTTCATGACGTCTGACGGGCGGTAACTGTATACATAGTGTGGGTGAGAACGGCGGCGCGCGGTACAGAATAAACCCGCACAATTCCGGAGTCAGCCGCGCGTTCCGTGGTTCGTGCGCGGAACGCGGCGCCCGCCGTCTTGGTAAAGCTTAGCGCATGCCGGGCAACATGCCCTTCATGCCGCGCATCATCTTTTGCAGATTGCCGCCCTTGAGCTTTTTCATCATGGTGCGCATCTGGTCGTACTGATTCAGCATGCGGTTGACTTCCTGCACCTGCACGCCCGCGCCCGCGGCAATCCGGCGCTTGCGCGTGGCCTTGATCAGTTCCGGCTTGGCGCGCTCGAGCGGCGTCATGGAATTGATGATGCCTTCCATGCGGCGCATCTGCTTTTCGGCCTGGCCCATGTCGGCACCGGATGCGGCCTGCTGGAACTGCGCGGGCAGTTTGTCCATCAGCGACGACAGGCCGCCCATGCCCTTCATCTGCGTCAGTTGCGCGCGGAAATCGTTGAGGTCGAAGTCGCCGCCTTTCTTGACCTTGTCGGCGAGCTTCTGCGCGGCCTGTACGTCGACGCCCTTCTGCGCTTCTTCGACGAAGGCGAGAATGTCGCCCATGCCGAGAATCCGGTTCGCCATGCGATCCGGGTAGAAAATTTCGAGGCCGTCGAGTTTTTCGGCGACGCCGACGAACTTGATCGGCTTGCCCGTCACGTGGCGCACGGAGAGCGCCGCGCCACCGCGCGAATCGCCGTCGAGCTTGGTGAGGACCACGCCGGTGAGCGGCAGCGCGTCGCTAAAGGCCTTGGCGGTGTTCACCGCGTCCTGGCCGAGCATCGCGTCGACCACGAACAGCGTTTCGGCCGGCTTCAGCGTGCTGTGCAGCGCGGTGATTTCCTGCATCATCGCTTCGTCGATACCGAGACGGCCGGCCGTGTCGACCAGCAGCACGTCGTGATAGTGGCGCTTGGCCCAATCCACGGCGGCGCGTGCGATGTCGACCGGCTTCTGATCCGGTTCCGACGGGAAGAAATCCGCGCCGACCTGCTCGGTCACCGTCTTCAACTGCGCGATAGCCGCGGGGCGGTAGACGTCGCACGAAACGGTCAGCACCTTTTTCTTGTACTTCTCGCGCAGCAGCTTGGCGAGCTTGCCGACCGTGGTGGTTTTACCGGCGCCCTGCAGACCCGCCATCAGGATGACGGCGGGCGGCGTGACGGCGAGATTCAGCTCGACCGCCTTGCCTTCGTAGTCGCCGCCGATGATCGCGGTCAGCTCGCGCTGCACCACGCCCACCAGCGCCTGACCCGGCGACAGGCTGCCGATGACTTCCTCGCCGAGCGCCTTTTCCTTCACCTTGGCGACGAACTCGCGCACGACGGGCAGCGCCACGTCGGCCTCGAGCAGCGCAAGGCGCACTTCGCGCAGCATTTCCTGGGTGTTCGCCTCGGTGAGCCGGGCTTCGCCGCGCAGCGTCTTGACGACGCGCGCCATCCGTTGAGTCAGATTGTCGAGCATGGGGAGCGATGAACAGTGCGGCCCGGGCGGCACACGAAGCGGAAGACGTCGCGGAGCAGGGGCCTAGTGTAAACTTCGAATATGGATATTGTACTGTATGCCCTCACTGCGCTCCTCTACGGCGGTTTAGCCGTGGCCGGCTGGCGCTCGCACCGGCACGCGGCCGTGCGCCCCATGCTAGAGAGTGTGCCGCCGGTGCCCGCCGTCGCCGGCGCGTCGGCCGCATCAGCTGCTTCGGGCATGACCACGTCGGGGCGTGCGCTGCTGTTCGTCGCGCTGCTCGCCCATGGCGTGCTGCTGCACACCACGATCTTCCCGCAGAACGCGATGGTGTTCGGGTTCGCGTTCGCGCTGTCGGCCATGTTCTGGCTCGGCGCCGGCATCTACTGGATCGAGAGCTTTTTCTTTCCGCTCGACGGCCTGCGCCTCTTGGTGCTGCCGCTCGCCGGCATCGCTTCTTTAATGCCGCTGGCGTTCAACGGCGTGCGCGTGCTGCCGTATTCGGCCGCGCCCCTGTTCAAGCTGCACTTCGTGATCGCCAATATTGCGTACGGCCTGTTTGCGATCGCGGCGCTGCACGCCGTGCTGATGCTGCTGGTCGAGCGCCGGTTGCACGCCATGCGTGGCGGCATCGCGCAGCGTCATTCGGCCGCGGCCGGCAACGGCTGGCTGTCGGGCTGGCTCGATACGCTGCCGCCGCTTCTGACACTGGAGACGTTGCTGTTCCGCATGATCGGCGCGGGTTTCGTGCTGCTCACGCTGACGCTGGTATCGGGCATCCTGTTCAGCGAGCAACTGGTCAACCGCGCATTGCAGCTCGATCACAAGACTGTCTTCGCGATTCTTTCCTGGGTGATGTTCGGCGCGCTGCTGACCGCGCGCAAGGTATCCGGCTGGCGCGGCCGTGCGGCATTGCGCTGGGTGCTGGCATCGTTCGTCGCGTTGTTGCTGGCGTACGTCGGCAGCCGCTTTGTTTTCGAGGTGCTGTTGCACCGCGCTGTAGTGTGAGTGTGTCCCATGCGACAAATATTTCTGCTGATCCTGTTGTTCATCGTCGGCCAGTGGCTGGTGAAGGCGCTGCGGCGCCATGACGCGCAAACGTCCAATCGCACCGGCGCCGGTGCGAACAGCAACGCCGGAGCAAGAGGTGCGAATGGCGCGAATGGTGCCAACGGCGCCGCACGTGGCGCCGAGGCGGCGCAACTCGCCGAGCCCATGATCCGTTGCGTCGAATGCGGCGTGCACGCGCCGAAGAGCGACTCCGTGGTGGTAGCGGGGCAGCCGTTCTGCTGCGCCGCCCACGCGCAGCGTCATAGCGCGCGACCCACGGGGCGCGACGCCCGATGAGCGTCGAGTTCGCCGTCGATGCAGACGGCTGGGTCGCCGCCGCACGCAAACTGCCATCGCCTAATTTCGAAGCGCGACCCGCCGGGGCCGTGCCGACGCTGATCGTGGTTCATAACATCAGCCTGCCGCCCAACGAATTTGGCGGCCCAGCGATCGCCGAACTGTTCCTCAATACGCTCGACTGCGACGCCCACCCCTACTACGACTCGCACCTGCGCGGCGTACGGGTGTCGGCGCACTTCGTGATTCATCGTGACGGCGCGCTCGAACAATTCGTGTCGTGCAACGAGCGCGCGTGGCACGCCGGGCCGTCGAATTTTTTCGGCCGCGAGCGCTGCAATGATTTTTCGATCGGCATCGAACTGGAGGGCAGTGACACCACCGCATTCGAAGCGTCGCAATATCTCACGCTCGGCGCTCTCGTGAGCGCACTCAAGGCTCGCTATCCCATCGAGGCGCTCGCCGGTCACTCGGACATCGCGCCGGGCCGCAAGACCGATCCAGGGCCGCATTTCGAGTGGCAGCGTCTGCAGCGCGACACCGCGCTGGCCGCTCGGTATTTCCCCTATCTCAAGTTTTCCGAAACCCCGTAACGACCCTTCGCGCGACTGCGCGTGAAGCGAGGAGAACAAGGCGCTGCCTTGTTCTCCGGGGAGTCGGCTTCGCGCCGCGCGATGCCTTGTCAACCCTTTCTCGACAAAATAAATCGATTTGACCTGTCTCGAATCTCCACTATACTTGGTGCCACAAATCCAGTTGTGCACTACATCTTGTGGTGCTCTGTGTATAACCATGTGAATAACCGGGTGCACAACTGGGTGGATAAGTCAGCGGCGTCCGCTCTTCGAGCATGGCGCCGCAAGCATTTCAGGCAGCGAAAAAAAATTCCTGTGGCGCAGCCGGAAAGACCGCCGGCGGCATCCAGAAACATTCAGGAAAGGGGCTTAGCCAGTGATCGCGACACGCACGATGAAGACCGTTTTCAATTCGAACCAGGCTTCGTCGCAGTCGCATCCCGCCACCCGGCACAGCCGGTCCCTTTCCTGCCCCCCATCGCTTGCGCACGCGGCGGCGCAGCGTTCGTTTTAATCCGCGGATTACCCGCAACATTTCCAGGACCAGGAGCTTTGCACATGCAAACCACCGACAACGTGACGACCCGGTACGAGGGCTCACCGACTGGCCAGGCCTTCGGCCAGGCACAAGGCGCACAAGCGCTCGCGCCGAATGCGAGCTACGCCGACTACAAGGTGATTCGCCGCAATGGCAGCGTGGTGTCGTTCGAACCGTCGAAAATCGCCATCGCCGTGACGAAGGCATTCCTGGCCGTCAACGGTGGTCAAGGCGCGGCGTCGGCGCGCGTGCGCGAACTGGTCGAGCAACTGACGCATAACGTGGTGCGCGCGCTGGTGCGCAGCCGCCCGAACGGCGGCACGTTCCACATTGAAGACATCCAGGATCAGGTCGAACTCGCGCTGATGCGCGGTGGCGAGCACAACGTCGCGCGTGCGTACGTGCTGTATCGCGAGAAGCGCACCCAGGCGCGCGGTCACGACGAGCAGATCGTCGCCAGCACCCCGGGTCTGAATGTCACGGACAACGGCGTGACGCGTCCGCTCGACATGGCTGCGCTGCGCGGCATCATCGAACTGGCTTGCTCGAACCTGGGCGACGCTGTGAATGCCGATCCGATCATCGCGGAAACGGTGAAGAATCTGTACGACGGCGTGCCGATGGGCCAGGTCTACGACTCGGCGATTCTGGCTGCCCGCACGATGATCGAAAAGGACCCGGCATACAGCCAGGTCACCGCACGCATCCTGCTGCACACGATCCGCCGCGAGATCCTCGAAGAGGAAGTCACGCAAACGGAAATGGCCGACCGCTATGCCGAGTACTTCCCGCAGTTCATCAAGCGCGGCATCGGCGCCGGCCTGCTCGACGACAAGCTTCAGCAGTTCGACCTGAAGCGCCTCGGCGCCGCGCTCGACAACAGCCGCGACCTGCAGTTCGGCTACCTCGGTCTGCAAACGCTGTATGACCGCTACTTCCTGCATCACGACGGCGTGCGCATCGAAATGCCGCAGGCATTCTTTATGCGTGTAGCAATGGGCCTGTCGCTGAACGAGATCGACCGCGAAGCGCGCGCCATCGAGTTCTACAACATCCTGTCGAGCTTCGACTTCATGTCGTCCACGCCGACGCTGTTCAATTCGGGCACGCATCGCTCGCAACTGTCGTCGTGCTACCTGACCACGGTCGACGACGACCTCGACGGCATCTACGAAGCGCTGAAGGAAAACGCGCTGCTGTCCAAGTTCGCCGGCGGTCTGGGCAACGACTGGACGCGCGTGCGCGCGCTCGGTTCGCACATCAAGGGCACCAACGGCAAGTCGCAAGGCGTCGTGCCGTTCCTGAAGGTCGTCAACGACACGGCTGTCGCCGTGAACCAGGGCGGCAAGCGCAAGGGCGCGGTGTGCGCGTACCTGGAATCGTGGCACCTGGACATCGAAGAATTCCTCGAGCTGCGTAAGAACACCGGCGACGACCGCCGCCGTACCCACGACATGAACACGGCGAACTGGATTCCCGACCTGTTCATGAAGCGCGTGATGGAAGGCGGCGACTGGACGCTGTTCTCGCCGTCCACCTGCCCGGACCTGCACGACAAGTTCGGCGCCGAGTTCGAAACGGCTTACACGGCTTACGAAGACAAGGTCGCGCGCGGCGAGATCAAGCTGTTCAAGAAGATCCCGGCGGCGCAACTGTGGCGCAAGATGCTGGGCATGCTGTTCGAAACCGGCCACCCGTGGATCACGTTCAAGGATCCGTGCAATGTGCGCTCGCCGCAACAGCACGTCGGCGTCGTCCACTCGTCGAACCTGTGCACGGAAATCACGCTGAACACGAGCGACACCGAAATCGCCGTCTGCAACCTGGGCTCGGTGAACCTCGTCGCGCACCTGAAGGAACAGGCCGACGGCACGCTGGTGCTCGACCACGACAAGCTCAAGCGCACCGTCAGCGTGGCGATGCGCATGCTCGACAACGTGATCGACATCAACTACTACGCGGTTGCCAAGGCGCGTAACTCGAACCTGAAGCACCGCCCGGTCGGCATGGGCATCATGGGCTTCCAGGACTGCCTGCATCTGCTGCGCACGCCGTACGCGTCGGAAGAGGCCGTCAAGTTTGCCGACACGTCGATGGAAGCGGTTTGCTACTACGCTTACTACGCGTCGACCGAACTGGCGCAGGAACGCGGCCGTTACTCGAGCTACCGCGGCTCGCTGTGGGATCGCGGCATCCTCCCGCAAGACTCGGTGAAGCTGCTCGAAGAGGCGCGTGGCGGCTATGTCGAAGTCGACTCGAGCGAGTCGATGGACTGGACCGAACTGCGTGCGCGCATCGCCACCCACGGCATGCGCAACTCGAACTGCATCGCGATCGCACCGACGGCGACGATCTCGAACATCATCGGCGTGTCGGCTTGCATCGAACCGACCTTCCAGAACCTGTATGTGAAGTCGAACCTGTCGGGCGAATTCACGGTGGTCAACGACTACCTGGTGCGCGACCTGAAGGCGCGCGGCCTGTGGGACGAAGTGATGGTCGCCGACCTGAAGTACTTCGACGGCACGCTCTCGCGCATCGACCGGATCCCGGCCGACCTGCGCGCGATCTACGCCACGGCGTTCGAAGTCGATCCGAAGTGGCTGGTCGAAGCGGCGTCGCGCCGTCAGAAGTGGATCGACCAGGCGCAGTCGCTGAACATCTACATGGGCGGCGCATCGGGTAAGAAGCTCGACGAGATCTACAAGCTCGCATGGGTGCGCGGTCTGAAGACGACCTACTACCTCCGCACGATGGCGGCGACCCACGTCGAGAAATCGACGGTGGCGCACGGCGCGCTGAACGCGGTGAGCTCGGGCGGTGGTGAAGGCTCGGGTGGCGCAGCGGGTGGCTTCGGGGTGGGCGGTGGTGTGGCGGGTGGTGCCGGCGGTATCCAGGCAGCCGCGGCAACGCCGGCAGCGGCAGTCGAAGCAGCGCCCGAAGCGGATGGTCCGGTGTGCATGATGCGTCCGGGCGATCCTGGCTTCGACGAGTGCGAGGCTTGCCAGTAACAAGCAGTGAAGCAAGCAGTCAAGCGCGAGGCAAGTGGCGGGACCGCCGCTTGCTGACGGGGGGTAGGTAATGACCCGTACGCGGCGATCAGCAAACCTGATCGAAGTGAAGTAGAAGAGAAGTCGATGAGCGGGGTGGTCAGTGAAAGTGAGGCCGCACCGCTCGTCGCGAAGCAGCAAAGCGGCGAAGTTGGATAAGCCGCTGAAGTCGTGAAGCAACGGTGGTTCAGCAGGCAGCAGTCAGCAGCACCAGACGAAGCGCGCGACACGGTGCGCGCAGCACACGCTTCGATCGGCAGGGCGATCAAAACATAGTCGGCCAGACGCATCGCTCGACATCGCAATGCACTTCATCTCGCTACAAGCACGCTCCGCAATACAGATAGATAGAGCAGCGAAATGTCGCTTCGACACGTTGCTCTTCGAGCTCGCGAAGCACCTCGACGACACACGTTCAACGCACCTCACATGAGGTGACGCACACAGTCTGTTGAACAAAGTGTTGTATGAACGTAGCAACGCGAATCGAAAACAGGATTTTTCATCAGCGAACTCTTTTATCGCTCGTGAAAAGATGGTACAAACCGTTCTAAATTGATGGTGACATTTATGCTCAACTGGGATGACGAGATCACTGCCGTAACTCCCTCGAGCGCTACGCAACAAAACGTGTTGCGCAACGCTGCGGGATCGGCTGTCGGTTCGCAAGTCGGAACGCGTTCCGCTCCTCATGCTCCCTCGGCTCAAGACGTCTTCGCGAACGACCTCCCGGTCGCTCCCGTCGCTCGTGCAGAAACTGGAACGGCTGCCGTTTCGGAAGCGCGGGTCAACGTCGCCGACAAGCGCATCATCAACGGCCAGACCGACGTCAATCAGTTGGTGCCGTTCAAGTACAAGTGGGCCTGGGAAAAATATCTGGCGGGTTGTGCCAACCACTGGATGCCGCAAGAAGTGAACATGTCGCGCGACATCGCCTTGTGGAAAGACCCGAACGGGCTGACCGAAGACGAGCGCCGCGTCGTCAAGCGCAACCTGGGCTTCTTCGTGACGGCCGACTCGCTGGCCGCCAACAACATTGTGCTGGGCACCTACCGCCACATCACGGCGCCCGAATGCCGCCAGTTCCTGCTGCGCCAGGCGTTCGAAGAGGCGATCCACACGCACGCTTACCAGTACATCGTCGAATCGCTGGGCCTCGACGAAGGCGAAATCTTCAACGCGTATCACGAGGTCCCCTCGATCCGCGCGAAAGACGAATTCCTGATTCCGTACATCCACGTGCTGACCGATCCGGCCTTCAAGACCGGCACGCTCGAGGCAGACCAGACGCTGCTGCGCTCGCTGATCGTGTTCGCCTGTGTGATGGAGGGGCTGTTCTTCTACGTCGGCTTTACCCAAATCCTGGCGCTCGGCCGCCAGAACAAGATGACCGGCGCGGCGGAACAGTACCAGTACATCCTGCGCGACGAGTCGATGCACTGCAACTTCGGCATCGACCTGATCAACCAGATCAAACTCGAAAACCCGCAGCTCTGGACGGCTGAGTTCCGCGCGGAAATCCGCGAGATCTTCCAGCAAGCGGTCGAACTTGAATATCGTTACGCGGAAGACACGATGCCGCGCGGGGTGCTCGGCCTCAATGCGTCGATGTTCAAGAGCTATTTGCGCTTCATCTGCAACCGCCGTTGCCAGCAGATCGGTCTCGATCCGCTGTACCCGAACGAGGAAAACCCGTTCCCGTGGATGAGCGAGATGATCGACCTGAAGAAGGAACGCAACTTCTTCGAGACGCGAGTGATTGAATATCAGACTGGCGGCGCGCTGACCTGGGAGTAATCCGGGATCGTGTCGCAGATGCATTCGTTGATGGGGATGCCGTTGGCCAGGGCCGCGGCAATTTAGTTAGGAGCAGAACCGCCTGATGCAAATCGTGCCCGGTGCGCCGCGTGCCTTCGCGGCCCACAAACATGGCTGGCACTTTGCGAACCCTTCAGTGGGATGGGCAAACTTCCCCCCGGAAAAAGCCGCTGGCGTGATCGCCGGCGGCCCGATCAAGCAATTGCCGGCGTTGAAATCCAGCGCCGACCAGATCTGGCGCGCGGTGCCCAAGGGCACGGCGCGCCTTACCGCATTCATTAGCGTAAGCGCGCAGCACCTGCGTACGCCGATGAATAGCCCGCTTCGTAACGCGCGCCCTGAGAAGCGTCCGTGGGAAGCGGGTTTTGACGAAGGGTGTAGTTTGAACTGACTCTCATCTGAAAACCTGAAGGAGAAAATGATGGCAACTGCAAAAAAAGCCGCCGCTAAGAAACCCGCAGCAAAGAAGGCTGCTCCGGCAAAGAAGGCCGCTCCGGCGAAGAAAGTCGCAGTGAAGAAGGTTGCGGCAAAGAAGGCAGCACCGGCTAAGAAGGTTGCAGCGAAGAAAGCTGCTCCGGCCAAGAAGGTTGCAGCCAAGAAAGTCGCAGTGAAGAAGGTTGCAGCGAAGAAGGCAGCGCCGGCCAAGAAGGCGGCACCGGCCAAGAAAGCAGCAGTGAAGAAGGTTGCAGCGAAGAAGGCAGCACCGGCCAAGAAGGCTGCTGCGAAGAAGGCTGCACCGGCTAAGAAGGCTGCCGCGAAGAAGGCTGCGCCTGCGAAAAAGGCTGCTGCGAAGAAGGCTGCGCCTGCCAAGAAGGCTGCCGCGAAGAAGGCTGCGCCTGCCAAGAAGGCTGCTGCGAAGAAGGCCGCTGCTCCTGCCAAGAAGGCTGCCCCTGCGAAGAAGGCTGTCGCCAAGAAGGCAGCTCCGGCACCCGCTGCGGCTTCGGTTTCGAGCGCACCGGCAGCAACGGTGAAGACCGCGCTGAACCCGGCAGCAGCATGGCCGTTCCCGACGGGCAGCCGTCCGTAAGAGGGCGACAAGCGGTAGAAGTATTTCGGCGCATCGCACGATGTGTCCGATGATCGAGTAGCGCTTGCGTTGGGTTGCGAGCGTTACTCGGTCAGGGTCCCGTTGCCGGTTTCCGGCGGCGGGATTTTTTTTGTCTGCGCCAGGTGCTGAGTGCCGGCGGCCAGCGTCGTTTGAAACGGTTTGGCGAGAAACGGACGGGCGAAAAAAACGCATGCACAGGGGTGGGCATGCGTGTGAGGTCGCCGCGGCGGCCGTGTGGCCTGACCGCGCGAGAGGGGAAAACGTTAGTGGGTGACGCGCGTCACGCCGCCGCTCGACAGAAGCCGGACCCGGTCGCCGGCGCGGAAAATCTCGCCAGTGGAGCTTTGCGTGATGGCGCGCATGTCGCCGTTGTCGAGCCGCACGGTGATCTCGAGACCGTCGCGCACCGCGACGCCGTTCTCGATCGAATTGCCCGCCACCGCGCCAGCCAGGCCGCCGATGATGCCCGTGACGATCGAGCCGCGCCCGCCGCCGATCGCGCTGCCGGCCACCGCACCCAGCGCACCGCCGCCGATCGCGCCAAGACCGCTCGGCTGACCGTTGTTCGAACTGATCTTCACGGCGCGCACGCTGTCGACCGTAGCCATGCGGACCGTTTCTTCACGCTGTGCCTGCGACGCCGTATAAACGTCAGCAGAACTGCTGTTGTAGGCACAGCCCGACATGGCCAGTGAACCCGCGATCAAGGCGGCCACGACCAGGCGACTCGTTGTTCTCATTCCCTAACTCCAATAGCTCTCGGTATTACGGCAGGTCGTATCCGAACGCCTGCTTGAACCGCTCGTTGATCTCCGCCCGGCGGGGCGCGTAGTTTTGCGGGCCTTGGTGTTCGATCTTCAGCGCGCCCATCAGGCTCGCGAGACGGCCGGTGGTGGCCCAGCCCAGCTTGTTCTCGATACCGTACAGCAAGCCGCCGCGGAACGCGTCGCCGCAGCCTGTGGGATCGAGTACTTGCTGCGCCTTGACCGCCGGAATTTCTTCGACACCGCCGGCGTGATGAATCTGCGCACCGTGCTCGCCGAGCGTGATGATCAGCGCCTCGACCTTGCCGGCGATTTCTTCGATCGACCAACCCGTTTTGTTGCTGACTAGTTTAGCTTCGTAATCATTGACAGCTACATAAGTGGCGAGTTCAATCATGCGCCGCAACGAGGCGCCGTCGAAGAGCGGCAAGCCTTGACCCGGATCGAAGATGAACGGCACGCCCGCAGCCGCCAGATGCTCCGAATGCTGGATCATGCCGTCGTAGCCGTCCGGCGCGACGATGCCCAGCGAGATGCCCTTGGCCTCGTCGGCGCGATTCAGGTGCGATTGCATCATCGCGCCCGGATGGAACGCGGTGATCTGATTGTTTTCCAGGTCGGTCGTGATCATGGCCTGTGCCGAATAGGTGTCCGGCACCACGAGCACATTCTCCGTCGACAGCCCGAGCTGCTTGAACCGCTCCATATAGAGCTGCGCGTCCACCGAGCCGAGCGTGCCCATGATGCGCGCGTCGCCGCCCAGCAGATGCAGCGAGTAGGCGATGTTGCCCGCGCAGCCGCCGAATTCGCGGCGCATGGTCGGCACGAGAAAGCTCACATTCAGGATGTGGACCTGTTCCGGCAGGATGTGCTCCCGGAAGCGGCCCTCGAAAGTCATGATGTTGTCGTAGGCGAGCGAGCCGCAAATCAGCGTAGCCAAGGCGAGCGTTCCTGTAAAAACGATAGGGAAAATGGGGCGACGATGCGACAGCGCCGCGCATGAAGCGCGGCGCCGGGGTTCGTGCGCGAAGGTTTTACTTCAGTGCGGCGAGTGCTGCATCGTAGTTCGGCTCATCCTTGATTTCGCCGACCAGCTGGGCGTGAACGACCTTGTCGTTCTCGTCGAGCACCACCACGGCGCGTGCCGTCAGGCCGGTCAGCGGGCCGCTCGTCACGTTGACGCCGTACGCTTGCGCGAACTCATGGCCGCGGAACGTGGAGGCCGTGACGACGTTTTCGATGCCTTCGGTCGTGCAGAAGCGCGATGCAGCGAATGGCAGATCGCCCGACACGACGATGACCGCCGTGTTGTTCAGCTTGGCGGCTGCTTCGTTGAACTTGCGGGTCGACGTGGCGCAGGTCGGGGTGTCGAGGCTCGGAACAATGTTCAGCACTTTGCGCTTGCCGGCGAAATCGGCCAGCGTCAGCGGCTTCAGATCCTTGCCGACCAGCGAGAAAGCGGGCGCGGCTTGGCCAACCGACGGGAACGTGCCGGCTACTTCGATCGGGTTGCCACCCAGCGTGACTTGACTCATGTTGATGTGCTCCGAAAATTCGTCAGTGTTGACGGTGAATGCACCCGCTCAATGCCGGGTGCGCGAGGATGCGTTACGGATAAAAAATCTGCACGCGGAAATTGGAAGCGACTGCATTGCCCGTGTCGAGGTGCACGATCATGACCTGCGTCGTGTGTGGCGCCAGGCCGCCCGCGATCGGCGTGCCGGGCGGGACGTAGTCTTGCGGCCATAGCACACGGCGCACGGCCACATTGTTCTGATCGTCGAGCAGCGTGAGTTCGATGGCCGGATAGGCGAGCGCGACATTGAAGCGATTGCGCAGCGGCATCTTCAGTTCGAGCTTGTGCGGGCCGTCGATCTGCCGCAGGTCGGACGGCTCCACCTGCAAGCCGTCGATGTCGTGCGGCGGCGTGATCTGGCAGCCGAACGTCGCGCAGACCTTCGTGTAGAGCGCCTGCGAGCGCGGGATCGCGACCAGCACGGTTTCGCGCTGCCACCAGGCGAGTTGCGCGAGCAGCGCGATGATCAGCAGTCCCGCCACCACCGAGCCGGCGATGATCCAGCCGAGGCGCCGCGGTTCCGGCGCGCGGGTTTCGCGCACGACGGTAAAGGGATCGGCGCCGCCATTGACCGGCTGGACGAAGAACGGTTCGGGGCGGGAGGCGGCGGGGGGGATGGCCGTGTCGGGGCGGCCGGCCGCACCCATGCCCGCTGTATCAGCCCCGGCGCCCAAACCGGCCGCGCCTGGGTCCGCCGCAGCTGGGCCGGCCGCGCCTAAGCCGGCCGCACCTAAGCCGGTCGCGCCAAAACGCGGTTCATTGTCTGGAATGCCATGCAGGGCGGCCGATTCGCCCAGAACGGGTTCGTCACCGGGAGACTCAGAGGTGCGCTCGGTCTTGTGCCAGACTCGTGGCGCTTCTTCCATGAACGGATCAGCCCGGTAGGCGGGGGGCTCGCGCGATGCTTCTGTCTGCGCCGGTTCGTCGCTCGGGGAGAGGGGCGCCGGAGTAGCGGCAGGCGGCAACTCGGGTTCCGTTGCGGCGCGCGGTGTGGCTGCGGCGTCCGCCCCAGTGGCAGCCTTCCCGAGCTGAACATTGCCGGCGTTATGGAGAAAGCGATTGTCGATCGCCGCGTCGGGCGTCGGTGCCCAGGGGTTCCATGCCTCGGCGCTGAAGTCGGGACCTTTAGGGCGCACGCCCGAGAGCGCTTCGATTGCCGCGGCAGCAGCAACCGGCTTGGCGGTCGAGAAGTCGCCGCCTGCAGTCACGTCGTACAGGCTCGCCGACGCGTCGAATACTTCCTGGCAATGCCCGCAGCGCACGAGGCCACGGCGCAGCGCGAGCTGCTCGGTTTGCAGACGGAATACGGTTTCGCAGAAGGGGCAACGCGTCGCCAGGAGCATATTGAGCCGGTAAGCCGAAGGCCGTTGGTTGGGCAATACGCCTTATTCTAATGGCTTTCGCGGCGCGTTCCCGACAGACATACCCAACCTTCGTGTTCACGCCATATGCCGATGTCGATCCAGCGCGCATAGACCTGCGCGACTTCGTCCGCCTGGCGCGCCAGAATGCCGGACAAGGCGATCCGTCCGCCCGGCTTGACCTTCGACGAAAGCATCGACGCCATCAGCTTGAGCGGGTTGGAGAGGATATTGGCGACCACGATATCGAACTCGCCCGTGGGACAGTCCTCGGGCAAACCGTATGTGACGTCCGCGCGGTTGCGTTCGCTGTTGTGACGCGCCGACTCGACCGCTTGCGGATCGATGTCGATGCCGTACACCGGCTCGGCGCCGCACTTCTTCGCGAGGATCGCGAGGATGCCGGAGCCGCAGCCGTAATCGAGCACGGATTGCCCGGCTTTCACCGATTGCTCCAGCCACTCCATGCACAGCCGCGTGGTGGGATGGCTGCCGGTGCCGAAGGCCAGACCCGGATCGAGTTCCAATACCAGTGCTTCGGGGTCCGGTGCATCGTGCCACGACGGCACGACCCAGATGCGCTCGCCGATCTTGATCGGATCGAACTGCGACTGCGTGAGCCGCACCCAATCCTGATCTTCGACGTCTCGCACGGTAAACGGCGGCGCGGCTTCCAGCCCGACCTCGTTGGCCGCGGCGGTGAGCAGCACGGCCGGTTCATGTTCCGGTGCGAGCAGCGCGATCACGCGTGAACGCTGCCACGCGCTGCGATCCGGTGTGAGACCGGGTTCGCCGAACAGCGGCTGCTCGTCGGGCGTGTCGGCGTCCGCATCTTCGACCGATACGGACAACGCGCCCAACTCGAGCAGCGCGTCGGAGAATTCTTCCGCGTGCTCGCGTGCCAGCTCGGCGATCAGTTCCCGGTAGCTCATGACTTACGCTTCTTCCGGCGCGGCCTGCTGTTTCGCGGCCAACCGGTTTTCGAGGTAATGGATGCTGGTGCCGCCTTCGACGAACTTCGCGTCGAGCATCAGTTCGCGGTGCAACGGAATGTTGGTCTGAATGCCTTCCACCACCATTTCCGACAGCGCGATGCGCATCCGCTTGATAGCCTGCTCGCGCGTGGCGCCGTAGGCGATCAGCTTGCCGATCATCGAATCATAGTTCGGCGGCACGAAATAGCCATTGTAGGCATGCGAGTCGACGCGAATGCCCGGGCCGCCCGGCATATGCCATGACGTCAGGCGTCCCGGCGACGGAATGAACTTGAACGGATCTTCCGCGTTGATCCGGCATTCGATCGCGTGCCCCTTGAACACGATGTCGCGCTGACGGAAGGCGAGCTTCTCGCCGGCCGCGATGCGGATCTGTTCCTGCACGATGTCGACGCCCGTGATCAGTTCGGTCACCGGGTGCTCGACCTGCACGCGCGTGTTCATTTCGATGAAGTAGAACTCGCCGTTTTCGTACAGGAACTCGAACGTACCCGCGCCAAGATAGCCCATCTTCTTGCAGGCGTCCGCGCAACGATCGCCGATACGCTCGATCATGCGGCGCGCGATACCCGGCGCCGGCGCTTCTTCGATCACTTTCTGGTGACGGCGTTGCATCGAGCAATCACGCTCGCCCAGCCAGATCGCGTTCTTGAACGAATCCGACAGAATCTGAATTTCGATGTGCCGCGGGTTCTCCAGGAATTTCTCCATGTAGACCTGCGGATTACCGAAGGCCCGGCCGGCTTCTTCGCGCGTCATGTTGACCGCGTTGACCAGCGCCGCTTCCGTGTGGACCACGCGCATGCCGCGGCCACCGCCGCCGCCCGCGGCCTTGATGATGACCGGATAGCCGACCTGGCGGGCAATTTTCACGATCTCTTTCGGATCTTCCGGCAACGCGCCTTCCGAACCCGGCACGCAAGGCACGCCGGTCTTGATCATGGTCTGTTTGGCCGTGACCTTGTCGCCCATCATCCGGATGGTTTCCGGGCGCGGGCCGATGAAGGTGAAGCCGGACTGTTCGACACGTTCGGCGAAGTCGGCGTTTTCCGAAAGGAAGCCGTAGCCGGGGTGAATCGCTTCGGCGTCGGTGACTTCCGCCGCGCTGATCAGCGCGGGCATGTTCAGATAGCTCAGGTTCGAAGGCGCCGGGCCGATGCAGACCGCCTCGTCGGCGAGCTTGACGTACTTGGCTTCCTTGTCGGCTTCCGAATAGACGACGACCGTCTTGACGCCGAGTTCGCGGCAGGCGCGCTGGATACGGAGCGCGATCTCGCCACGATTGGCAATGAGGATTTTTTCAAACATAGCGGGTTTTCGACTCATCAATGGGCGCCGGGTTGATCACAACACCGGCTGCCTCAGAGGATCGGTCGCGCGCCTGGGTACAGCGGGCGCGCGGGCGGCATGCGCACAACGAGGCGCAAGGTGTGCCGCGTTAGCCGACCACGAACAGCGGTTGGCCGTACTCGACCGCCTGGCCGTTTTCGACGAGGATTTCCTTCACCACGCCGGACTTGTCCGACTCGATTTCATTGAGCAGCTTCATGGCTTCGATGATGCAGATCGTCTGGCCTTCCTTGACCGTGTCGCCCACCTGGACGAACGGATCGGCGCCCGGGGACGGCGCGCGATAGAAGGTGCCGACCATCGGCGAGGTCACCACGTGGCCTTGCGGCGCGGCGGCGGCCGGCGCGGCCGGAGCGCCTGCAATGGCGGCGGCGGGGGCTTCGCCGCCCATGGCCGGCGCTGCTTGCGCGTATTGCGGCGCGTACGTAGCGGACGGTTGCACGTAAACCGGCGGCGCATTCTTGACGATGCGAACCTTGCCTTCGCCCTCAGTCACTTCGAGTTCGGAAATACCGGACTCCGAGACGAGGTCGATCAGAGTTTTCAGTTTACGTAGATCCATCAGGAAGCCCCTTTCAATGCGTAGAGTGCCGGCGCGTACGCAGCCGGCGCAAATTAGACGTGTTTGGAATCAGCCGCGCGACGACCCGGCGGCGAGCCGGTCGAGCGCGAATTCGAGCGCGTACAGATATCCCTTCCAGCCGAGGCCGCAAATCACGCCCTCTGCCTGGTCGGAGAAATACGAGTGATGCCGGAACGGTTCGCGACGATGCACGTTCGACAGATGAATCTCGACGAACGGGATGCCGACCCCCGCCAGTGCGTCCCGAATGGCCACGCTGGTATGCGTGTACGCGGCGGGATTGATCAGTATGAAATCGGTTTTTTCTGTCCGGGCGGATTGGATGCGATCGACCAAGGCACCTTCGTGGTTGCTCTGGAACGACGCGAACTCGACGCCTGCGTCCGCTGCGCGGTCCGCCAGCGCCTGATCGATCTGCGGCAAGGTCACGCGGCCGTAAACCTCGGGTTCCCGGGTGCCGAGAAGATTGAGGTTGGGGCCGTGCAGTACCAGCAGTCGCGTCATGGTCGCTTCTTTTTCCGTGGAATTGGGCGCACTTTAGCGCTGATTAGAGAAACTTGTCTAGTTTCCCGCACGTACGGAACGATGCCGGCGGCGTTTTGCCGGCGCTCCGGGCGCCCATCTTCTCTCAATTCCTCACGAATTGCGCGTATTTTCTCGCGTTCCGCGGGTAATCGAGCGTCAAAAGAATGTGAAATTTATAGCGCGTCGAGCGTCTGTTTGAGCGCCTGCGGGTCGATTTGCCCTAATTTTGTCGAGCGGATATTGCCTTTGGCGTCGATGACCACGGTGAACGGCAGACCGCCCGCATTGTTGCCAAAGGCCCGTGCGAGATCCGCGCCGCCGAAGCCTGTCACGTAAATGGGGTACGCCACTTTCACTTTTTGCAGGAAGGCCTGGACGTTTTTATCCGAGTCGACGCCAAGTCCGATGAATTGGATGCCTTTTTTCGCATACTCGCGCTGAAGCTGGGAGAGGGCGGGCATTTCCTCGACGCAGGGGCCGCACCACGAGGCCCAGAAGTTGACGACGATTGGATGACCTTTGAGCAGACTTAGCGTTTGGGGCTTGCCATCCACCGTGGTCACGGGGGCCGCCCACAGCTGCGCGACCGCGCTTTGGGCCGGCGTCGGCTGCGCGGCGTGCGCGACTTCGTCGTTGCCGCCCGTCAGCCAGTGATTGGCCAGCACGCCGCCAACCGCCGCGACGATCGCGACACACACGCCCGCCAGAATCCGTCTCGTATTCATCTTGCTCTGTCTAGTTAGTTGAGGGAGCGACGTTGCTGTCGTCGAGCAGCATCTGCACGGCTTGCAGATTGGCGCGCGCAGTGCGCCCGCGCGCGTCGGCCCGCACCGCGCCGCGCAAGTCGTCCGTTTCGTATAGCGCGACGTGGACGCCAACCGGCTCCGCCTCGCGCGCTTCATTCTCGGGGCGCCACAGAAAGCTCAGCGTCTCCACGTAGCCCCGGCCGGCAAAATGCCGCGTTTCCGACACGTCGTACTGGATATTGGCATTCAGGAAGTAAATGGCGACTTCTTTCGGGTTGTCGCAGAACGCCTGAAGGTGGATATCCGAATGTTCCCCGGCCGTGCCGCTGAGCACCGCGCCGGTCAGATACGGGTTGAACGCCGCGAGCCGCTCCATCCAGTCGACCGCGATGCGGCGCAGGCGCCGCAGCAGCGCAGGCTGGCTGTCGCCCTGGAACAGGGACTGATATTCGCGGATTTCTTCTTCGATCTGATCATTATGCGGCAGCCATTCGCCGGCAATACGATTCTCGCCGACGACTTGCCGGGCCGCTTTGCGCTTGGCCGTAGCGTAGTCCAGACCGTCTTCGGCGATCATGCGTGCAGCCGCGATCGCGATTTCCTCGCGTATGCGCTGCGGATCGATGTGTGATTTGCGAACCATCTCCCAATCATACTAGAGATTGATGACAGCCCTTTCTGGGCGGGGCGCGCCGCGCCGGCCACCGGACCATGCCGGCACGCGGCGGCCGGGCATCGGGCGAGCGGGTGCGTCGGTTACAATGACGACCTTTGCAGACGGTCGTTTCGGCCGCTCTTCTGCACTCCCATCCCTCGCAAGAAACTCGCCCGCGCGGCACGACAGGCTTATGCACATCCACATCCTCGGTATCTGCGGCACGTTCATGGGCGGTCTTGCGGTGCTCGCGCGCGGCGCGGGCCACACCGTAACGGGTTGCGATGCCGGCGTCTATCCGCCCATGAGCACGCAACTCGAGGCGCAAGGCATTGGCCTGATCGAGGGTTACGACGCGGACCAGCTCAACGGCCTGAACGCGGATCTGTTCGTGATCGGCAACGTGGTCTCGCGCGGCAACCCGCTGATGGAAGCGATTCTCGACCGCGGCCTGCCGTACGTCTCCGGTCCGCAATGGCTGGGCGAGCATGTGCTGAATGGCAAATGGGTGCTGGCGGTGGCCGGCACGCACGGCAAGACCACCACCAGCTCGATGCTGACCTGGCTGCTCGAAGACGCCGGCCTTAACCCGGGTTTCCTGATCGGCGGCGTGCCGTTGAATTTCGGCGTGTCCGCCCGGCTGACGGACTCGAGCTTCTTCGTGATCGAAGCCGACGAGTACGACACGGCCTTCTTCGACAAGCGCTCGAAGTTCGTCCACTACCGGCCCAAGACGGCGGTTCTGAACAACCTCGAATTCGATCACGCGGACATTTTCCCGGATCTGGCCGCGATTGAAACGCAGTTCCATCACCTGATCCGCACGGTGCCGGGCATTGGCCGGGTCGTGACGAACGGCCGCGAAGACGCGCTCGAGCGTGTGCTGACGCGCGGCTGCTGGAGCGAAGTCGAGCGGTTCGGCGTGCAGGGCGGCTGGGAAACCCTGCCGGCCGAAGACGGCGTGCCGGTCGACGCGCGTTTCGCCGTCTATCACAACAGCGAGCGGGTTGGCGTGGTGGAGTGGCAAGTGCAGGGCGAACACAACCGCATGAACGCACTGGCCGCGATTGCCGCGGCGCGCCATGTCGGCGTGCCGCCGGCGCAGGCCGCGAAGTCGCTTTCGAGCTTTCGCAACGTGAAGCGCCGCATGGAAGTGCGCGGCAGCGTCGACGGCGTGACCGTCTACGACGACTTCGCGCACCATCCCACGGCGATCGATACCACCATCGCCGGGCTGCGTGCCCGTGTGGGCCGCGACAACACGCGGATTCTGGCGGTGCTGGAGCCGCGCTCGAACACCATGAAGCTGGGCGTGATGAAAGCCCAGCTGCCTGGCAGCCTCGCCGACGCCGATCTGGTGTTCGGCTACGGTGCGCCGAGCGGCCGTGACGCGCTCGGCTGGGACCTCGGCGAGGCGCTCGCGCCGCTCGGCGGCAAAGCGCAAGCCTTCGACAATCTGGACGCGCTGGTCAAGGCCGTGGTCCACGCCGCGCGCCCCGGCGACCAGATTCTGGTGATGAGCAACGGCGGCTTCGGCGGCGTGCATCAGAAGCTGCTCGACGCACTTTCCGCGCGAGGCGCGTCGTGATTCTTTATCTGCACGGGTTCCGCTCGTCGCCCAATTCGTTCAAGGCGCGCGTGCTGGCGGCGCGGCTTGCCGAACTCGGCCGCGGCGACGAATGGTGCTGCCCGATGCTGCCGGTCTCGCCGTTCGAGACCGTAGCGCTCGCCGAAGCGCTGGTGGCCGCCGCGAAACCCGCCAATGTGACGGTGATCGGCAGCTCGCTCGGCGGCTATTTCGCTACGTATCTGGCGGAGAAGCACGGCTGGCCGGCGGTGCTGCTGAACCCGGCAGTCGTGCCGCAGCGCGATCTGAGCGCGTACCTCGGCGAGCAGCCGTTGTGGCATGGCGGCGGCAGCATCGTCGTCGAGCCGCATCATCTGGATGAGTTGCGCGCGCTCGCCGTCGCGTCGATCACGCGGCCCGAACGCTATTATTTGATGGCCGCCACCGGCGACGAAGTGCTCGACTACCGCGAAATGCTCGCGCACTATCCCGGCGCGCGCACTACGCTGATCGAAGGGAGCGACCACGCGATCAGCGAGTTCGAGCAGTACGTCGACCAAGTGCTCGACTTCTGCGACACGGAAGACCTCGAACCGCCGGCACCGCGCGAAGCGGCCTGAGGCCGGAGGGTCCGGCACAGAGGCGGCGATAGGCAAGAGCCGCCCATCAGATTCAAACCGCCGGCGCGTTTATCGCGCCGCGGATCCACCACCACGAACACGTTGCCGTGGCGCGTAAGCAGTGACCGATCGCCGGACAGGATCGGGCGCGCTGGCAGATGCAAGTCAGAACGAGAGTATTGAGTGAACGTTTTCTTCGAGGAATCGGGCAGTTTCAAGGCGGGCAGCGTGCTGTCGCGCCAGGGCGATGCTTTTCAGGTCGAGCTGCCGGGCGGCCGGCGCGCCAAGGTGCGCGCCAAAGACGTGCTGATCGAATTCGAAAAGCCGAGCGCCGCTGAGCTGATGCAGCAGGCTGACACCGCCGCGCAGGATATCGATCTGGACTTCCTGTGGGAGTGCGCGCCGGACGACGAATTTCCGTTTGCCACGCTGGGCGCCGAGTACTTCGGCGACAGCTTCGGCTCGATCGAGCGGGCCGCGCTGGTGCTGCGCATGCACGGCGCGCCGGTGTACTTCCGCCGCAAGGGGCGCGGCATGTATCAGCGCGCGCCGCAGGAACAGCTGCAAATGGCGCTCGCCGGTCTCGAGCGCAAGCGCCAGCAGGCGCTGGTGCAGGCGGGCTACGAAGACGAGCTGAAAGCGGGGCGGTTGCCGGAAGGCTTTACCGGGAGCAAGGCGCTGGGGCTGCTCACCAAGCCTGACAAGAACACGATCGAATACAAGGCGCTCGAAGCCGCCGCGGCGGCACGCGGCATTTCGCAAGCGCGCCTGATGCTCGAATGCGGCGCCATTCCGTCGGCGCGCGCGCTGCACGAGGCGAAATTCCTGTCGGAGTTTTTCCCGCACGGCATCGGGTTTCCGCCCGTCACCGCGGGCACGTTGCCGGACGATCTGCCTGAAGCGAACGTGCAGGCGTTCTCGATCGACGACATCACCACCACTGAAATCGACGACGCGTTCTCCGTCGAGCATCTGGCGGATGGCCGCGTGCGGATCGGCGTGCACATCGTCGCGCCGGCGCTCGGCATCCAGCGTGGCGACGAGGTCGATGCGATCGCGCGCACGCGGTTGTCGACCGTCTACATGCCGGGCGACAAGATCACCATGCTGCCCGACAGCGTGGTCGAGGCGTTCACACTGGCCGAAGGCGGCTTGCGCCCGGCGCTCTCGCTGTATGTGATCATCAATCGCGAGACGCAGGAAATCGTCGCGAGCGAAACGCGTGCCGAGCGCGTGTTCGTGAAGAACAACCTGCGTCACAACACGCTCGACGAACTGGTTACCGAAGAGGCGCTCGCCGCCGGCACCGGCGAGTATCCGCACAAGGAAGACATCGCCGTGCTGTGGCCGTTCGCCCAGGCGCTGTTCGAAAAGCGCCAGACCGCGCGCGCCGGTTACGGTCTGCGCCGCGAAGTGCAGCGCAACACCGACTTCAACTTCTACGTGGATGGCGAGCACATCACGATCACGCCGCGCCGGCGCGGGTCGCCGCTCGACACGATCGTCGCCGAGCTGGCGATTCTCGCCAATTCGTCGTGGGGTGCGTTCCTGCACGACCACGGCGTGCCGGGCATCTACCGCACCCAGCGCGCGTTCGGCGCGCCGAGCGGCCCGAAGCGCACGCGCATGCAGACCAATGCCGCGCCGCACGAAGGCCTCGGCGTCACGCAATACGCGTGGAGCACGTCGCCGCTGCGTCGCTACGTCGACCTGGTGAACCAGTGGCAATTGATTGCCTGCGTGCAGCACGGAGTGACCGCGAAGCTGGCCGCGCCGTTCAAGCCGAAAGATGCTGACCTGTTCGCCGTCGTGCAAGGTTTCGACGACACCTACACCGCTTACGCCGATCACCAGCGCCGCATGGAGTACTTCTGGTGCCTGCGCTGGCTGAAACAGGAGAACCGGAAGCAGGTGGTGGCGTCGGTGGTGAAGGGCGACCTGGTACGGCTCGAAGAGATTCCGCTGCTGCTGCATGTGCCTGGCCTCGGCGTCCACGCGCGCGGCACGCGCCTGCAGATGGAAGTGATGTCGATCGACGAATTGACCGTCGAAGCGTCCGTGCGTCTCCTGCACGTGCTCGACGCGCCGACCGTGGCGAGCGGCGGCGAGGCTGAGGAAGCGGACGAGGGCGACGAGGAAATCATCGACGCGCCGGACGAAACCGCCGAAGGCGAAGCGGAAGCCCAGGCTGAAGCCGATCTCGACGGCGGCGAAGCGGCTGCGCAGAGTGACGCCGAAGGCGGCGACGGCGCGAGCGGTGCGGCCACCCAGCAGATTGCGGAGCCGGGACGATGAGCGCGAACGAGTCCCGCGACCGCTATGCGGTCATCGGCAATCCCATCGGCCACAGCAAGTCGCCGTTCATTCATGGACGGTTTGCCGCGCAGACTGGCGAGCCGGTCGAATACAGCCATCTGCTCGCACCGGTCGATGCGTTCGTGCCGCACGTGCGCGAGTTTATCGACGCGGGCGGGCGCGGGCTGAACGTAACCGTCCCGTTCAAGCTCGACGCGCATGCGTTCGCCGACACGTTGTCGCCGCGCGCGGCGGCGGCCGGTGCGGTGAACACGCTGCGTTTCGATGCAAACGGCGTGCATGGCGACAACACGGATGGCTTCGGCCTCGTGCGCGACATCGAAGTGAATCTCGGCGTGTCCTTGAAGGGCGCGCGGATTCTTTTGCTGGGCGCCGGCGGCGCCGCGCGTGGCGTGGTTCTGCCGATGCTCGAGCGCGCGCCGCATACGCTGACTATCGTCAATCGCACGGCGGCGAAAGCCGAGGCGCTGGTCGATCAGTTCGCGCAAGCCGCGCGCGATGCCGCTTGCCGTTTGAGCGGCGGCAGTGCGGGGGCGATCGAAGCGGGTGCCTACGATGTGATCGTCAACGCGACGGCGGGAAGTCTGGACGCGTCGTTGCCCGAGTGCGACGACCGTGCGTTCGGCAGCGGCACGCTGGCCTACGACATGATGTACGGCGCGCATCCTACAGTCTTCATGGAGTACGCGGCGAAGCTGGGCGCGCGCGGCGCTGACGGGCTCGGCATGCTGGTCGAGCAGGCCGCCGAATCGTTTTACGTGTGGCGTGGCGTGCGGCCAGATGGTGCGCCGGTGCTGGCCGAATTGCGGGCGTTGTTGACGGCGCCGCCGCAAGCTTGAGGCAGCGCTTTGTTTTGCGGCACTTATCGACACGGGGATTGAGAGCACGATGAACGCGACACGGCGCGCGAACCGGCCTGGTCTGGCGCGATGGGTGGTGTATGTAGGGGCCGTGGTGGCGATCGCCTGGCTTGCGACGCAGGCGTTTTACTTCGCACAGATCGCGGTTTGGAATTACGTCAATCCGCAGACGACGGCTTTCATGCGCTCGGATGCGTGGCGGTTGTCGCAGGATCGGCCGGATCTTTCCGTGCAGCATACGTGGGTGCCGTATGAGCAGATTTCGCACAATCTGAAGCGGGCGATTATTGCTTCTGAGGATGCCAATTTCGTCAATAACAATGGGTATGAGACGGACGCTATCTTGCAGGCCTGGGAGCGGAATAAGGCTAAGGGCAAGATCGTGCGGGGTGGGTCGACGATTACTCAGCAGTTGGCGCGAAATCTGTTTTTATCCCGGGAGAAGAGTTATATCCGGAAGGGGCAGGAGCTCATCATTACTTGGATGCTTGAGACTCTGATGGATAAGCAGCGGATCTTTGAGATTTATCTCAACTCCGTTGAGTGGGGGAATGGGGTTTATGGGGCTGAAGCGGCTGCTCATTATTACTACAAGACATCGGCTAGTAAGTTGACTGCTGCGCAGTCGGCTCGCCTGGCTGTTATGTTGCCGCAGCCTAAGTACTTCGATGAGCATCGAGGGTCAGGGTATCTGGCGCAGCGCTCTCGGGTTATCGCTCGGAGGATGGGGGCGGCTGAGTTGCCCGAGTGATTTTCTTTGGCCTGCGCGGCGCTTTGGGCTGTGTTCTTTGCGGTGTTGGCCTTTCCTTGATTTCTTAGTGGTCTATTGGCGTTGCCCCTGTGCGGGGCGGCACCTACTTTCTTTGCCGCGGCAAAGAAAGTAGGCAAAGAAAGCCGCTTTCCCACCGCAAATTCTTAAGCGGGGCCCCCTGGCTTGGAGGGGGTAGTGGTGCATCTGGAATCTGTGTCCTCGCACATTCCGCGTCAGTGACAAAGCAGTCATTCTTCCGGCGGCGCTGCGCGCGCCCCAGCGGTTGTTCTCTAACCATGCGCTCTGCTTTTTCTCTTTTGATGTTCTCGCCGGGCGTGGCCCCGATATCAATGCGGCGGCTTGGGAAATTTCAGAAATATTGGTCTTGCTCGCGTTTTAGCCTGCTTAGGTGATCACTCGCTTAACGATACGTTTTAAACTCATTTGGTGGGAGTGTCCGAATTTTTGTGTGCAAGGCAGGTAAAAGCCTGCCGGATGGCAGGCCATCAAATGCATTTTATGAGTGGTTTCTTGTGAAGCGGTCCTCGTAGAGGATCGCGAACTGGTTCATCGCCG
>NZ_LXKA01000299.1 GCF_001645125.1 Paraburkholderia ginsengiterrae
CGCACTCTCCCCCCCCCCCCCCCCCCCTGCTCATCCCCTCTTACCCGGTCCGCCTCATCTGCTCCTTGATCTTCTCTCCGCCCCTCCGCTCGCCTTCCGACACGTTCATCGTCTACTCCCCCATCACCGCGCCTGCCAGCTTGCCCCCTCTCCCCCCGCCGCCGCCCATCTGTCCTTCGTCCCCGCCGCCTCCTCCCCCCAGTGCGTCTGCCACCCCCGCAACTCCCACCGCCCCGCCGGCACCGCCCCCCACCCGCCTCACCTCATTGCGCTCCACTTGCCTCACCATTGCGCCGCCCACCCCGCGTCCTCTCTGCTCACGATCACCCGACATCTGCTCATCCCCCCTCGTCGTTACCGTTGTGCTGTGTATCTATCCCGTCCGCCACTCCTTCGGCTTCGCCTCCCGCCTCCGCTCCACCATCAGCCCCCCG
>NZ_LXKA01000300.1 GCF_001645125.1 Paraburkholderia ginsengiterrae
CTGGAAACGCCGCCCGCAGCGCCTGCTCTGCTGGAATCCGAGAGCGACGATCCTCTCCCGCACGCCGTCACCCCCGGCGCCTCAAATCTCAACCCGCTTTCCCACCCCGCCCCTGCGTCACGCCGCCCTCACAGTCCTTCTCATCGCATCCGACCCACACACTCCCCTCTTCGTGCTCACGGCGCTGGAAGCCTAGACCCCCGTCCTGCACCACCCCGCCCACCGCAACCTCCTTCCTCTCCACCCCTCCCTCCCCCACCCGGATTCCGTCTACCTTCCCCAGTTCCGACCCGCCGTCCCCTCTGCCCTCGCAGTGCGCGCACACTGCACTCGCTCCCCCGCCGTCCCCCTCGCCCCCACCGCTGCCCACACTGGTGCTCATCTCCCGCCACGCCGCGTTCCGCGCCACCCCGTCTCACCCTGTCGCCTCCCGC
>NZ_LXKA01000301.1 GCF_001645125.1 Paraburkholderia ginsengiterrae
CGTTGCGCAGCTCCGCAACGGGCGAGTCGATCCTGCCGCCGTGCCGGGAATCGTGCCCGCCAAGGGCGCGGCACTTCTGGTCGATGCCGCCGACCGCCCCGCCTTCGCGTCCTGCGCTCTGGCCGCTGCGACGGGCCTCGAGCGTGCCCGGCAGTTCGCCACCGCCGCCGCCCGCATCGTTCGCCGAGAAGAGCACTTCCTTGCCGGTCTTGCCCCTCATGAGCGACCCTCTAGCGACGCTCTGCTGCACGGCCTGTGTCGCGACGCTCGTGGCTTGGATGTTCAACACGATGCCGATGTCGGCCAATATCTTGTGCCGCGCACGCAGCGTGCCTCGCTGGATCCACGTGACTTCCATGTCCGTGTCGCCCTGGCTACCATCAGACCCTATTCAGCGTCACTGTCACACGGTCCTGTCCATTAGTACCTTGATT
>NZ_LXKA01000302.1 GCF_001645125.1 Paraburkholderia ginsengiterrae
GGACCGGGGACGGTGGAGTGTGAGTGCGGAACCGACGAGGGATCCACACGCAACCGTGGAAGGACGTGAAGACCGGCAGCGTACCCGTTGCGTCGCGGGGCCGCACGATCGTGATCGGGACGGTGATGCCGTCCTGTTCGATGGTCTTGTTCGACACATCAATGCCGGACAGATCGACCTTCACGCCGTTCTGCGCGCCGATCAGCACCTGACGTGCCTGCGCCGGTGGCAACGTGTTGATTGCCGGTCCTGTGCCGCTGTTCAGTGCACGCAGGAACTGGCTGGTCACCAGATCGGGCGTTGCCTGCGTCGACAGAGTGGCCCGTCCCGCGGCACTCGCTCGCGTGGACCGCGCCGCAAGCTTTGCTGCTAGCAACACCTGCTTGATAGTCTTCACTCTCTGGTCCCATCTGACTCTACTGGCGCCTGCGTC
>NZ_LXKA01000303.1 GCF_001645125.1 Paraburkholderia ginsengiterrae
CTCCCGCAATGGCCGACGTGTACTCCAGCGGATTGGCAGACCCCGATGCGGACACTCTCCACCGTGTCCAGGCGCGCGCCCGCGCGGCCTTCCAGCTTTTGATTCGCCGCCACAACCGCCCCCTATACCGGCTCGCGCGTGCCACGCTGCGCCATCACCCCGCAGCGGAACATGCTTTTCACGCCGTACACCTGCATCCCCTCCCCCCAACCCCTCCGTTTCCCTGCCCCCACTCTCTTTTTATCCGCTCTCCTCCCCTCTCTCCGACTTCTGCGCTCTGCTGCCCCCCCAGGGCACTGAGGTCCCCGGGGCTGCTCTTTTCATGTTCATTCGCGCAGCGCGGTCGTATCACGGTTCCCGCACCGCTGCTGACGAGCAATCTCACATTCGTACTCAGCCAACGTATCTCCTACCTCTCCCCTACCACACCGCC
>NZ_LXKA01000304.1 GCF_001645125.1 Paraburkholderia ginsengiterrae
GATGCGATGCAGCTGTTCGATGTCCTGCAGACGTGGTTTGTGCACGTGGACGTCGATCTTCACAGCACTCTTTTCCGCAATTCCAGAGTCGATATCCAGCTGGACGTCAGCCTCGTCGTCGTGCGCTGTCGATTCGATGCTCGCCACCATCATAGCGCCCTCACGTGCCGCATTACCTTGCACCGTCCACGTCAGCAGATAGGGAACACGTCCCCTCCAGCGCCACGCCACCTCCCCGCTGTCCACACTCCCGCCCTCTTTCCCACCCGCCCCCATCACCCCCCCCATGCCGCACCTGACCGCCCTGATGCACGCCCCCCCCCTCTTTTCGCCCATGCTCCACGACCCGCCACTGCGCGTCCCCCTCCGTCACCCTGCACACGCGTCTCACCCCCCCGCCTCTCCATCCGCGTATCGACACCGCAGCCTCCCA
>NZ_LXKA01000305.1 GCF_001645125.1 Paraburkholderia ginsengiterrae
GAGCGGGTGTGGCGACGGAAGGTCTCGCCGTGTCGGCAGGTGTGACGCAGTCGCAGGAAACGCTGCGCACGGCGCTGGCGATCGGCGCGGACCGCGCGATCCTGATCGAGTCGAACGAAGACCTGCAGCCGCTCGCGGTGGCCAAGCTGCTGAAGGCGCTGGTCGACAAGGAGCAGCCTTCGCTGGTGATCCTCGGCAAGCAGGCCATCGACGACGATTCGAACCAGACCGGCCAGATGCTGGCCGCGCTGGCGAACCTGCCGCAGGCTACGTTTGCCTCGAAGGTTGTCGTGGCGGATGAGGGTGGGCAAAAGCGGGCCACCGTGTCGCGCGAAGTGGACGGCGGTGCCGAAACGCTGTCGCTGACGCTGCCGGCGGTGGTCACCACCGACCTGCGCCTGAACGAGCCGCGCTACGTGACGCTGCCGAACAT
>NZ_LXKA01000306.1 GCF_001645125.1 Paraburkholderia ginsengiterrae
GTGTCTACCGCATGTTGGTTGATATCCACGCCGATAACCTGCTTCTGGCGGGAAGCAAAAGCGGCCGCAGTCGGTAATCCGATATACCCCAGCCCAATAACAGAAATGGTCGTAAAACTCATAACGATACCCTATAACTTTTTAACGCCTGTAAAATGCGCGCGCATGATTGCCCGTCATCATCAGGATTATGGGCGCGGCTCATGGTTTGATATGCATATTGGTCATGCAGCAGACGCATAACTTCCGCCACAATGCGCCGGGAGGCCGTGTCGATCAGTCTTACCGTACCAGCGGTAATGGCTTCCGGACGATCTGTGGTTTCACGCATGACCAATACCGGCTTACCTAATGACGGCGCTTCTTCCTGAATACCGCCGGAATCGGTCAGAATGAGCCAGGCGTGATTCATCAGCCAGACAAAAGGTAAGT
>NZ_LXKA01000307.1 GCF_001645125.1 Paraburkholderia ginsengiterrae
GAGAGGGGTAAGGATGGAGTGTAGGTGACGTGGAGGAGGGGAGGCGCGAGAGTGTGGAGTGCGGGGGGTGGGAGGTAGGAGGGGCAGGGGCGGTGGGCTGTCGGCGTATGGGCGGGGGAGCAGTGCAGATAGAGGCGAGCGAGAGAATGTGCGTGGGGGGGCGGAGGGTGAGGGGGCAGGGCAGGTGGGAGGGTGACGCGGGGCGCGAGGAGGGGGTCAAGGGCGACGGAGAAAGGCCGGACCGCCACGTGTGAGACGCGGGTGAGGCGAGTGAAGCCGCGCCGGCGAGAGCCGCGCAGCAAACATATCAAGACGACGAGATGCCGGTGGGGGGCGGCAACGGCATCCGTGCCCACGATCGCGACGTGCGCGTGCTGATGCGGTGCGAGCGGCCACAGGTGATCGTGTTTGCCGATGTGCTGTCGCCGGATG
>NZ_LXKA01000308.1 GCF_001645125.1 Paraburkholderia ginsengiterrae
CGCCGCAACCGCTTCCCACGTCGGCTCTCCCCGCTCCCCCGACCCGCCCTCCGTCCCACTAGCCTACACCTCCCTGCGCCCCCCTCCCCCCCCCCTCCCTCTCCCCCCCCCCTCCGCGCCCTCTTGCGTCCATCCCCCCTCTTCCCGCTCACCTCCTCCCGCCCTCCTCGCCACGCGCTCCCCCCACAGCTCCCGCCCCTCACCCCCTCTCCCTCCCTCATCTCGCCCTCTCCACTCCCCCTCTCCCCCCGCCCCCTCCCACTCCTCACGCCCACCGCCCGCACCGTCACGCTCCTCCCCACGGCCCTTCCCACTCTCCGCACCCTCCTCACCCCCCTTCCCCACCCCAACCTCCCTCTCATCACCACGCACACATGCCGTCCCTCCCACCCTCACTTCACTCACTGCTCACCCTCCCTGTCCCCTCGCCAC
>NZ_LXKA01000320.1 GCF_001645125.1 Paraburkholderia ginsengiterrae
ATGGACAGAGGGCGTCGGCGCGTCCGGGGGGGGCGGCGGGCGGCCGCGGAGTGCTGGGTCTTTGTCACGAAGGCGGTCGGCTCGCGCACGGCGTGGCGCGCGCGCCGCGGTTTGCGCGGGGCCGCGAGACGCTGCTCGCGGACGCACTCGTGGGGGACGCGCGCGATCGCGGCCTGCTCGGCGCGCTCGAGCTCGTCGCGGACAAGGACAGCAAGGCGGGCTTCGACCCGGCGCTGAAACTGTCCGAACGAATTGCCGCTGCCGCCTATGAAAACCGCCTGATTTTCCGTGCATTCGGCGACAACATTCTCGGTTTTGCACCGGCGCTGTCGTATACCGGGGCGGAGTTCGACCTGCTGTTTGAACGGCTCGAAAAAACCCTCGACGATGTTCTCGCACAAGCCGATGTACGCGCCGCGCTGAACGTCAAAACTCATGCCACCGCATGCTAGAGTAGAGGGCACCCCCAGCCACTTACCCCACTCGCCGGAGCGACGACGTTACGATGAGCAGCGACTGCAAGCTAGACCGCATTGATCTACGCATACTCTCCCAGTTGCAGAAGAAAGGCCGCATAACCAACGTCGAGCTTGCCGATGCGGTCGGCCTTTCGCCCAGCCCTTGCCTGATCCGGGTCAAGCGTCTGGAGAAAGCCGGTTACATCATCGGCTACGGTGCGCAGATCCAGCTCGAAAAGCTCGGCGACGTGCAGATCGTTTTCACCGAAGTCACGCTCGCCGATCATCGGCGGGAAGACTTCATCAAGTTCGTGAATGCGATCAAGGATGTCGATGAAATTGTCGAGTGCCATCTGGCGAGCGGCGGCTACGATTACCTGCTGAAGTTCGTCACGCGCAGCGTGAGCCACTACCAGAGCATCGTGGAAGGTCTGCTGGAACGCGACATTGGTATCGAGAAGTACTTCAGCTACGTGATCATCAAGTCGCCGTTCGTGAAGAGTCACTACCCGCTCGAAACGCTGTTCTCGCAGAACCACAACTAGGCTCTGTTTACACTCGCAGAAATGGGCTTACATCTTGTCGTTTGCGCGAGCACGACAAGATGGCTCGCACACTGCTGAGTGACGACTTTCGCCACGACCATCATTGCTGACAAGGGCTACAAATCCGATGCCTTTGTACAGGCCGTGCGTGCTATGGGAGCGAAGGTCGTCTTTCCTCCACGTTCGAATCGCAAGACCAAACGACGCTGCGATCGCGCGCTGAACCGCACACGCAATGTTGTTAGGCGCGTCTTCAATCGTATCAAACATTTTCGTAGAGTCTCCACGCGGTACGACAAGCTCGCGGACAGCTATCTCGTGTCTGCGGCCCTTGCCTGCGCGTTCGGGTCTTACGTCAAATTGTAAACACAGCCTAAGAACATTTTGTCGAATGTCAAATCAAGCGCGCGTCGCCATGCGCCTTGCATTGTTCCCACCCCAATTCAGATGAGTCCGATATCGCGCTCGTGAGAGCGACGGCAGCATCGCCAAAGATGGAGCGCAGCGGTACACGGTCTATTGAGGCGACGAGGCGCTTGCGATGCAGGCGGAAGGCGCAGCAGTTTGAGCGCACAACAGGGACAGGGAACGATGACGATTTACTACGCGGTAGTAGAAGGCGATCCGCTCGATAACGGGCATGGGGGTCGGGTTCTGAACGGCTCCAGTTACTCCACCATAGACGATGACGAGGGCCGCCCGCGCCGCCAAACGTACATCGGACACGTAGCGTTCTGCGGCGTTTGCGGGACGAGCGGCCCGATTCTCGCGGGCGCAAAAATCGAACAAGGCCTTCGGGGCTTTGACAATCGCGAGAATTCATGGGAGGCCGTGGGCGGCGATATTGTTATCTGCGAGTGCGAGCAACACCCGCGCGTCATATCGCGCTACGCGCGTAGCGTTATGTATATAGATAAGGGTCGCGCGGCGCTTACTCCTACGCATCCGTCTACGCGTTCGGGCGTCAACTACGACGAGCAGGTAATGGCAAGCGCTCCCCGCATGTCGCTCGCGGGCTATCCATACTTAATCGAGACAGCAGACGGGCAAGCTATATGCGGGCGTATTGATAGTTCCAGCCGCTTGCCACGCATCTACACGGACACCGCCGCTCACTACACGATCCATTGGGGCGATGAAGCCTTGGCACATGAGGGATGGAAGTAATGCCGAACGCGAAAACGCATGTTCAAACGAACACTACGCAAGGCTCGATCAAAGATGTTCAGCTAAATGTGCTCACGTTTCAAGAGCTTTGGGCCGCGTACCCGGATGAAGAAGCCCCATTCCGCGACTCAAAGACCGGCGCGGTGCCCGTATATGCGGATAATCAGTGTGCAATCCGCCTAAGTATCACGCTGCACACTGTCGGCGTCGAGATGAAATCGTTCAAAGGGGAAGGACAAATTCGCATTGATGGGAAGCGAACCGCTCTGCGCGCTGGCGAAATGGCACAATGGCTAAAGTTGAAACCGTTTGCCGGCCTTCCTTCGCCAGCGGACATTACTGGTCCGGGATGGCAGGACAAAATCAAAGGTCGCACGGGGATCGTGTTTTTCTCAGGGTACTGGGCGCGCAATACTGATCGTGCCGGACAGACGTCGGGCGATCATATCGACTTGTGGAACGGTAGCACCCTAACGTCACCGGGTTTTCAGGGCCGTGCCACATCGTTTTTTCGCTTTGCTCTTGGCATATCGTCCGCTTGGTACTCTGATTTGGGCAAGTCGAAGCAAATTCTCTTTTGGGACATAAAGTGAAGCGCGTGGCCCTATCGATGATTTACCTTTGCATAGGTGCCTTGATTTCATGGCAGTCGGCTGTCTGGATCAGCCGATTCGCAACGCGCCATTCCTGGCCGTTAATCAATACGCATTGGCACGATTGCTGGGACATCGAGCATTGTCACGGCTCGGCGTGGGGATACGTGGCTATCGCAGTTTTTATTGTGGCGCCAAGCCTGCTATGGACAATCGTCGGATTCAAAAAGACTCGCGCTACTTCCTCTATAGCGAAAAATATACTTCTGCTTGCAATAGCAACCGTAGCCTTTTATGTAATCTTCTATATCGCCGTTTGGCGCTAGTCATTTTCTAATCCCCCTGACCTGGCGGCCTGCCGTTCGGCGGCGCCGCCTCGGCCGCCCCATCGGCCGGCGGACTCCATTGCGCGAATTCCTCGCTCAGAAAGTCGACGCACACCCGCACCTTCGCTGATTGCGCGAGCCGTGCCGGATAAACCGCCCACAGATTTGCCGGCTGTGTGACATCGGGCAGCACCTGTTGCAACTGGCCGCTCTCGAGCAGCGGCCGCACATCCCACATGGAGCGCAGCACGATGCCTCGTCCGGCCAGAGCCCATTGCACCGCCACTTCTCCATGATTGGTCGACAGCGGCCCGGTCACCTTGATCGACACCGTTTCGCCGCGCACGGTCAAGCGCCAGAGCCCGAATGGATGGTCACGCTCCTTGATCGCCAGGCACGCATGCGAGGACAGATCGGCGAGCTGACGCGGCGCGCCATGCCTTGCGAGATAACCCGGCGACGCGCACAGCACGCGATGATTCGACGCGAGCCGCCGCGCGATCAGATGCGGCGCGATCTCGTCGCCGATGCGGATATCGAGGTCGAAGCCTTCGCCGCCCACGTCGACGAGACGGTCGAACAGATCGAGCCGCACGCTCAACTGCGGATATTGGTCGGAGAAGCGCGCCAGCGCGGGCGCGACGAAACGCCGGCCAAAGCCGAAACTGCTGGAGATGCGCAGCTTGCCGCCGGGAATGCGGCGGGTGCTGGACACGTCTTCCACCAGTTGATCGACGTCGTCGAGAATTTTTTCGGCCCACGTGTAGACGCGCTCGCCGGCTTCCGTAATGGCGACGCGCCGCGTGGACCGATGCAACAGGCGCGTTCCAAGCGTAGTCTCGAGCACATTGATGCGTTTGCTGACGTACGCCGCGGACACCGACAGGGTCTCCGCCGCCGCGCTGAAACTCGATTTGCGCGCGACCTCGCAAAACACGCGCAAATCGTCGAGATCGGGTGATGGGAAGCCGTTCATAGGTCGGTTAGCGGCACAGGAGTTTATTCACGATTCGTGCACAGTGGCTTAACTGAAGCGACTATTTTAAGCCGAAACAGCAGGAATAAAATAACCGCTATCGAATCATCGAAGACCCCATTTGGAGGAGCAGCAACATGTCGAAAAAATATCGGATCGCGGTCATTCCCGGCGACGGCATCGGCGTCGAAGTGATGCCGGAAGCCCTGCGCGTGCTGGAGGCGGTGAAAGCGCGCTTCGGTATCGAGCTGGAATATCAGCACATTGAATGGGCCAGCTGCGAGTACTACGCGAAGCACGGCAAGATGATGCCGGACGACTGGAAAGCCCAGCTGCAATCGTCTGACGCGATCCTGTTCGGCGCGGTGGGCTGGCCCGACACGGTGCCCGACCACATTTCGCTGTGGGGCTCGTTGCTGAAATTCCGCCGCGAGTTCGATCAGTACATCAACCTGCGCCCCGCCCGGCTCTTCGCCGGGGTGCCCTCGCCGCTCGCCGGCCGCAAGGCGGGCGACATCGACTTCTGGATCGTGCGCGAGAACACCGAAGGCGAGTATTCCTCGGTGGGCGGCGTGATGTTCGAAGGCACGGAGCGCGAATTCGTGCTGCAGGAATCGGTGTTTACGCGGCACGGCAGCGAGCGCGTGCTGAAGTTCGCCTTCGACCTCGCGCAACGGCGCGAACGCAAGAAGATCACCGTGGCCACGAAAAGCAACGGCATTGCGATCAGCATGCCGTGGTGGGACAAATGCGCGGCCGGCATCGCCGCGCAGTATCCCGACGTGACGTGGGACAAGCAGCACATCGACATTCTCTGCGCGCGCTTCGTGCTGAACCCCGATCGCTTCGACGTGGTGGTCACCACCAATCTGTTCGGCGACATCCTCTCCGATCTAGGGCCGGCCTGCACGGGCACCATCGGTCTCGCGCCGTCGGCGAACCTGAACCCGGACCGCAAGTTTCCGTCGCTATTTGAACCGGTGCACGGCTCGGCGCCCGATATTGCCGGCAAGAACATTGCCAATCCGATTGCGATGATCTGGTCCGCCGCGATGATGCTCGACTTCCTCGGCAATCACACGGGCAACGAGCGCGAGGCGCACGACGCGATTCTCAAGGCCATCGAAGCCACGCTGGTCGAAGGCCCGCATACCGGCGATCTCGGCGGCAAGGCGAACACCACCCAGGTCGGCCAGGCGATCGCGGCGAAACTGGCTTAAACACGATTAAGGCACGAGGAGGCCTCATGGCACGCACATTCGAATTGAGCGAGCTGATTCGCTCGGACAATTTCATTGACGGTCAATGGCAGCCGGCGCAAGACAACCTGCGCTTTGCCGTCACCGATCCCGCCACCGGCGAGGTCATCGCCGACGTGGCCGACAGCAGCCCCGCCGACGCCCGCGCCGCCACCGACGCCGCCGCGCGCGCCCTGCCCGCGTGGCGCGCCTGGCTGCCCAAGGAACGCGCCGCGGTGCTGCATCGCTGGCATGCGCTGATCGTCGCGAATCAGGACGCGCTGGGCGCGCTAATCTCGCTTGAACAGGGCAAGCCGCTTGCCGAAGGCAAGGGCGAAGTGGCGTACGGTGCTTCGTACGTGGCGTGGTTCGCCGAGGAAGCCACGCGCATCTACGGCGACGTGATTCCTCAGCAGCATCGCGGCAAGCGCATGACGGCCGTGAAGGAACCAATCGGCATCGTCGCGGCGATCACGCCGTGGAATTTTCCGCTCGCGATGATCGCGCGCAAGATCGCGCCGGCGCTCGCCGCCGGCTGCACGGTCGTCGCGAAACCCGCGGAAGACACGCCGCTCACCGCTTCGGCGCTGGTGCTGCTGGCCCACGAAGCCGGCGTGCCGGCGGGCGTGCTGAACCTGATCACCGCCTCGCGCAATCGCGCGGTCGCGGCTGTCGCCGACTGGCTGCACGACGCGCGCGTGCGCAAGATCACCTTTACCGGTTCGACGCCGGTCGGCAAATATCTCGCGCGCGAATCGGCTGAAACGCTGAAGAAGCTGTCGCTCGAACTCGGCGGCAATGCGCCCTTCATCGTGTTCGACGACGCCGACCTCGACGCGGCCGTCACGGGCCTGCTGGCCGCGAAATTCCGCAACGGCGGACAGACCTGTGTGTGCCCGAACCGCGTGTACGTGCAGGCCGGCGTGTATGACCGCTTCGGGGCCATGCTGGCCGAGCGCGTCGGCGCACTGAAGGTCGCCCCCGCCACCGATCCCGCCGCGCAGATCGGCCCGATGATCAACAGCCGCGCGCTGGACAAGATCGCCCGTCACGTGGACGACGCCGTCTCGCAGGGCGCGCGCGTGCTGACGGGCGGCAAGCGCCTGACCGCGCTCGGCCCTCACTATTACGCGCCGACGGTGCTCGCCGACGCCACCCCCGGCATGCAGCTGAACAGCGAGGAAACCTTCGGCCCGGTCGTGCCGCTGTTCCGATTCGATACCGAAGCCGAGGCCATCGAAGCGGCCAACGCTACGCCGTTTGGCCTCGCCGCGTACTTCTATAGTGACAACGCGCGGCGCATCGACCGCGTGGCGCGTGCGCTCGAAGCGGGTATTGTCGGCATCAACGAAGGGGCGGTGTCGAGCGAAGCCGCGCCGTTCGGCGGCGTGAAGGAATCGGGCTACGGTCGCGAGGGTTCGAAGTACGGTCTCGACGACTATCTCTCGATCAAGTACCTCTGCCAGGGCAACCTCGAATGAGCCACGACATGAGCACCGACACCTATCCAATCGAAATCGAATTCCCCGACATCGCGGTTCACGAGCATTCGGCCCGCGGCATCGCCTACGTGCACACGTTCGACTCCGGCGCGCCGGGCCCGCACGTGATGATCAATGCGCTAACGCACGGCAACGAAGTGTGCGGCGCGATCGTCGTCGACGAGCTGCTGCGCCGCTCGCTGAGGCCGCGCCGCGGACGCCTGACGCTCGCCTTCGCGAACGTGGCGGCCTACCAGAGCTTCGATCCCGCCAAGCCGGACGCGGCCCGTTTCGTCGATCAGGACTTCAACCGCGTGTGGACCGCCGCGGCACTCGACGACACCGCGCGCACGTCGAGCGAACTGGCCCGCGCGCGCACCATGCGGCCGGTGATCGACACCGTCGACATGCTGCTCGATCTCCATTCGATGCATGAGAAGAGCGCGCCGCTAATCGTGGCGGGACCGTTGCAGAAAGGGATCGACCTGGCCGTGCGGCTCGGCACGCCGGCCACGGTGATCTGCGACGAAGGGCATCCGGAAGGCCGGCGCATGCGTGACTACGAAGGTTTCGGCGACGCGGGCAGCCCGAAGAACGCGTTGCTGATCGAATGCGGACAGCACTGGGAGCGTGGCGCCGTCGCCGTGGCGCGCGACACGACGGCGCGCTTTCTGTTGCTGTCCGGGGTTATCGACGAGACCGACCTGCCGGCCGGCTGGCTCGCACCGTTGCCGCCCGCTCAGCGCATCGTGCGGGTCACGCAGCCGGTGGTGGCGACCAGCATGGACTTCCGTTTCGCCGCGCCGTACACCGGGCTGGAAGTCTTCCCGGACGCGGGCACCGTGATCGGCTGGTCGAACGGCGAGGCCGTGTCCACGCCTTACGACAACTGCATGCTCGTCATGCCCTCGTTGCGGCAGTTGCGCCCCGGCGTGACGGTCGTGCGGCTCGGCAAGGTCGAGCAAACCGTTGCAGCCAACGCATGAGTTGGCCCATACCCATTCAACAGGCAAACGCACAATGAAGGTTCAACAGATCAAACAGAGCGTCAATCTGCAGCACCTGGAGGATTGGGGCACGGCCGGGCTGCCCGGCACGACGCCGCTCCAGGTGTCGGGCGTACAGCGTGTCATTGAGGGCAGTGAATCCATCGACACCGGCATTTTCGAATGCACGGCCGGCACGTACCGCCGCTCGGTCAAACAGGCGGAGGTCATGCATTTCCTTTCCGGCCGCGGACGCTTCACGCCCGACAACGAGGAAACCATTCACTTTGCCAGCGGCGACACGCTCTTTTTCGAAGCGAATACCGAAGGGCTTTGGGAAGTCGAGGAAACCATGCGGAAGGTTTACGTCATTTTCTGAAGCGAGACGGCGCTAACCCGGCGTCCGTGCTGTGACGCCGGTCACTCCTGACATTTCACATCCTTCCTCGGCACAGCGATAATCACCGGATAGATGTCTCCGTGTTCGAGTTCCACGCGCGCGACCACGGAAACGATCGCGCTGTCGACCTCGTCGTACACGCTGACTTTTTCACGGCTAAGGTTGGTGATGCCGGTACAGTCGGACGCGCGCCCCTCGTCCGAGACCTTGCAGTGGATCGGGTTGTCCGCAATATAGCGGTATTGATCTCTCGAAGGGGTCGCCAGGTATTCACGCACGCTCTGTTCCGAGCCACCCACGCCCGTGACATACCCGATAGCGCACTGCAGTTTGGGCGTATCGGTGCCGCCGGATGTTTGGGCTGTCGCGGCTGCGCTTGCGGCGAGAATAGCCGCCGCGAACGTCGGGGCAAGAAGGTATTTCAGGTTCATCACGCAAATCACCGTTGTCGGAACGAATGCTGGATTGTAAAGGCATTGGCGCCTGGGGTCCGGGAGCGATAGACGGTATGTTGCACGGCAGGAGCCTATAATCCCAGGCAGGAGGCTCTGGCACATTCATGGTCACGCTTGCTAAAAACGTAGGCAACAACAAGCCGCTCGGATTGACACTGGTGCTGGCCATCGTGGCCATGTTCTGCCTGTGCCATGGCCTGCTCGCCTTCGCGGCGGACGATGCCGCGAACTTGCGCGACAAATACCAGAGCCTGGGGCAACAGCTCAAACATAACCAGTTCCAGCGTCCTATTTATCTTGAATCCGTAGAGTCGCCGTCCACGATCAAGGGCGACATTTACGCCGTGTTGGACTATCCGTACGCGACCGTCAGCGGCGCGCTCAATGATCCCGTGCATGGCCCGGCCAACTGGTGCGATGTGCTGATACTGCACCTCAACACAAAGTATTGCCATGCCTCGGCCAGCGCCAGCGGCAACATGCTGACCGTGTACATCGGCAAAAAAGTCGAGCAGAAACTCGCGGACGCCTCTCGCATACAGTTCCGCTACCGCCCAGTCGCGACGAGCCCAGGCTACTTCCAGGTGGACCTCACCGCCGACAGCGGTCCGCTAAGCACAAAGGACTACCGCATTGTGCTCGAAGCGGCTGGCATCGATGCCAACCGGACCTTTCTGCACCTGACCTACTCGTACGGCTACGGCATGGCGGGCCGCCTCGCCATGAAAACCTATCTCGCGACAATCGGCAGCGGCAAGGTCGGCTTTACCACCACGGGTGGTTCGTCCTCCGCGCAACCCGAATACATAGGCGGGGTGCGCGGTTTGGTGGAACGCAATACCATGCGCTACTACCTGGCGATAGACGCCTATCTTGGATCCCTGTCCAGCACATCTGACAAGCGCCTGCAGCAACGCCTCATTAGCTGGTTCGATGCAACTGAGCAGTATCCGCGGCAACTGCATGAGTTGGATCGGCAGGATTATCTTCAGATGAAGTACAAGGAATACGAGCGCCAGCAGACGGAACAACCATCTCCCTAATCCCGTGCTTCGTCCATGCATACTAAAGAAACGGTGTCTACGCATCCGGGCATGCCCACGTTTCTGACGGACGGTGACCGGCATTCTTTCGGTAACGCGGCGATCGCCCTGAGTTGGACCGTCAGAGATCAGCATCTGACCGATTTCACCCTGACCGACCGTGTGCACGCCCGTACGCTGCCGGTCATCGCACCGTTTGCGCTGTCGCTGGCCGACGGCCGCACGCTGGGCATCGCCGACCTGCAACTCGTCGCCGCGCTGCGCGAAGACAGGCTGGCAGCAAATTCCAACGCATCCCGACTGGCCGAACGGATCGCCGGCAGACGGGTGAGCGCCCTCCTTGTCGACGAACGCGGGGATTTGCGCGTGGAGCTGAGCGTTGAGCAACGCGATAGCTCGCAGTACCTACGCTTGCAAGTGGCCATTACCGCGATCAACAAAGACGAACACATCGCCACCGTTTCACTGCTAGAGACGCAGGCGTTCGGCGCCCAAATCTGCGGCGAGTTCAAGGGAACACCCGTGGTCACGGGCAACGTCTACCTCGGTTTCGAGCTTCCGTTGGCGGAGAGTCAGGTAAGCGGCGACACCGTCAGGTTCGTCCTGCCGCGTGCCTTGCCGCTGGAAAAAGGCAAAACGATTGTCGCGTCCGCCGTGGCGGGCATAGCACGCGACGGCCAGCTACGCCGCGATTTCGCAGCTTATCTCGAACGCGAACGCGCCCATCCATACCGCCCGTTTCTTCACTACAACTGCTGGTACGACATCGGTTACCTCACGGCGTACACGCAGCAGCAAGCGCTTGAACGCATCGACGACATCGGCCGCGAGTTGCACGACAAGCGCGGCGCACAACTCGATTCGTTCCTGTTCGACGACGGTTGGGACGACTACAGCGGCAGCTGGAATTTCGGCACGGACTTTCCGAATGGATTCGTGCCTCTGCGCGATGCCGCCGCCCGGTACGGCGCGGCGCCGGGTGTGTGGCTGTCGCCGTGGGGCGGCTATGGTGCCACACGGCAAGAACGTGTGGCGCGAGGCCGCGCCGCCGGCTACGAGATTATCGACGACCGCTTTGCACTGTCCGGGCCGACCTACTATCGACGCTTTCATGAAGTCGTCATGGACCTGCTCACGCGGCGCGGCATCAATCAGTTCAAGTTCGATGGGACCGGCCATGTGGACACGGTGGTCCCCGGCAGCCGCTTCAGCAGCGATTGGGACGCGGCGATCCAGTTGATCGAAGACATCCGCGGGACCCGGCCCGACACCTTCGTCAACCTCACGGTCGGCACCTACCCCTCGCCGTTCTGGCTACGCTACGCCGATTCGATCTGGCGCGGCGGCAAGGATGACGACCTGGCCGGCGTAGGCAGTAATCGCGAACGCTGGATTACCTATCGGGACGCTCAGTGTTACCACAACGTGGTAGTCAGGAGTCCGCTATTTCCACTCAACTCGCTGATGCTCCATGGCATCATCTACGCACAGCACAACGATCGGTTGAATACCGCTCAAGGCCATGACTTCGCCCATGAAGTGCATTCGTACTTCGGCAGCGGCGCCCAGCTGCAGGAGTTGTACATCACGCCATCGCTGTTGAGTGACGACGACTGGGACGTTCTGGCCGAGTCCGCCAGGTGGGCCCGGGCGAATGCCGATGTGCTGCGCGACAGCCACTGGATTGGCGGTGCGCCGGACCGACTCGAGGTGTATGGATGGGCGGCATGGTCGCCAGTCAAGTCGATCATCACGCTGCGCAATCCTAACAGCATGGCACAGGACTTCGTGCTCGACCTGCACAGGCAACTGGAATTGCCCGCAGGCGCATCAGAACGATTCCGCGCGCTCGGCGTGTGGCACGGTCATGCCGTACCTGTTCCGCCAGTGCTGGACGCGGACCAGCCGCACAACCTCTCACTCGCGCCTTTCGACGTGTTCACGCTGGAGATGGTGCCTGTCGCTGGCGAAGGGTAAGCAAGGTCGCTGCGGATTGCCCATTGCTGGCTTGGGGTGCCTTTACGATAGCGTGCAAGCCAGTTCAATAGGCTTCGCTTCCAGCTGGTGCAGATCGAAGATGACAATCTCGTTGTCACCCTGCTTCAGCCACGGCGCGGGACAATACAAACGTCTTTGCGGACCGATATTCCAGTAGCGTCCCAGATTGTGTCCATTGACCCAGACCACACCTTTGGTCCAGTCACGCATGTCGAGATAGGTATCGCCGAGCGCATCCAACCGCAAGGTCGCTTTGAAGAACAGCCCGCCCTTGTTTGGATTCGCACAAACCGGACGCAGGTTAGCAATGAACGCGGAATCCATCGGCAACAGGAAGACTTCCCAGCCGATGAGCGTGTCGCTCGAACCCTCCACATCCTGTAACGTGACCGGCTCGAGTATGCCTTTGCGGTCGATCATCGCGTGACCGTAATTGATGCGTCCCATGCCCTCCACGAGGATCTCCAGCAATACGTCGCCGTCCGGCGGCAGCGGCACACGGGGAACCTCAAGCGGCGCGTGGCGCATGACATTGAGCGGTTGCGCACAGCGTTCGGGCATAAGCGCTCTGGACACGCCTCCCACGTATTGCCCGCCGACGAACACCGTCGCGTAATCGTGAACCTGAGCGATATCCAGCACGCCGCCCCGGTAGCCTGGCAGCCTCTTGCGATACAGCACGAAGCCAGATGTCTGGCCATACATTTCGAAAGCTTGTGGGTGGACGGTTTGCGCGGCGGGGAGCGCGGCCGGCAGGTTGTCCCAGATGGACGCCCAACGCGCCGGCATCAAGGCATCGCTTCCTGTGCGGCTGATCGTCGGGACCGGTTGCGGTGGCTCGGGCAACGGCGTCGAAAGATATCCGGCGATGATGCCGCGATACCGCATGTACTTCGAAGTCGCCGCGCCTTGCTCACTGATCGGCGCGGCGTAGTCGTAGCTGGTAATGTCGGGCTGATACTCACCGGAGCGGTCGTCCACGTTTGCGCCGGCGTAGAAGCCGAAGCTGGTGCCGCCGTGAATGACGTAGAGGTTGAATGACTGCTTGCGTTGCATGAACGCGTCAAGCGTACTGGAGAGATCGACGTCAGTACCTTTGAACGTCTCGTCGCCCCAGTGCGTGAGCCACCCCGGATACACTTCACCGGCCATGGCCGGAACAGTTGGGAATTTTCGCCGGACGGCCGCGATTTGCTCTGCATTGCCATTGCTCAACGCAATCGCGCCACCCGTGACGGTCGTGCGATTCTGCTCAAGCTGCTTGATGCCGTCTTCGGTATAGAACGGTCCCTGTATCCCTTCCTGAAGCCAAAGCTGTCGTAACTCTTCGAGGTATGCCGGATTTCTGGCGTACGAGCCGAATTCGTTTTCGATCTGAATCATCAGGATCGGGCCGCCGTGACTCACGAGCAGTGGTTTGATGCGCGGGCCCAACTCCCTGATATAGCCCGCCACCGCTGACATATAGCGAGAATCGCGAGCTGAGTCCGTCCTGAGCTCGATGTCCGGATAACTCAATAAGTACGACGGAATACCACCCAGATCCCACTCTGCGCAGATATACGGACCCGGCCGCAACAGCACCCACATCCCCTCCTGCTGGCAAAGCTGAATGAATGCTCCGATATCGCGGTTCCCCGAATGGAAGTCGAAAACGCCGGGACTCGCTTCGTGGTAATTCCACATGACATAGATCGCGATGCAGTTCATCCCCATGGCCTTCGCCATAAGGATGCGATGCCGCCAGTATTCGACGGGGATGCGGGCGGGATGCATCTCCCCACTACGGATCTGGAAAGGCTTGCCGTCGAGCAGAAAATGTTTGCCGTCCCGGCTGAAGGAAAAGGATTGCGCGACTCCGGGTAACGGGGCTGGCACGCCGATTGCTGCATGTTCAGTTGGACTGCCGTTCGGGTCGTTGCCGCCTTCGCGTACCGACCTGACTGGCAGGAGCACGGCGGATGCAGAGGGTTCTCTTGTGTCCATTGATTGCATTTCCCAGGATGCCATCGAGATGTACGCCGTTTTTCTGTTCTGTGTTTGTGGGGAGATGCCAAATGGCTGCCACCCAATCAGGGGCGATGCCCCTCTCCGATGAGGAGGCCCGGCGCCAGTTGCGCCGCGCCGTTCTCGCCAGCACGATCGGTACAACGATCGAATGGTACGACTTCTTTCTGTACAGCACCGTCACCGGCCTGGTTTTCGCCAAGCTCTATTTTCCTGAATCAGATCCACTTGTCGGCACGCTACAGGCTTTTCTGATCTATGCCGTCGGCTTCATAGCGCGGCCAGTCGGGGCGGCTATTTTCGGCCACTATGGCGATCGCATCGGGCGCAAAGCCACGCTGATCGTCACGCTCCTGCTGATGGGACTCGCCACGTTCGCCGTGGCCTTTGTTCCGACCTATGCGGCAATCGGCATCTGGGGCGCCGTCGCGCTCACCGTGCTGCGTTTCATCCAGGGCGTGGGCGTGGGGGGCGAATGGGGCGGCTCGGTTCTGATGTCGATGGAATGGACCCGCACCAACGCGCATCGCGGCTTCGTCGCGTCCTGGCCGCAGTTCGGTGTGCCGGCGGGACTGTTTCTCGCGAACCTGGCGGTGCTGGCCATGAGCCAGTACTCGGGCAGCGCGTTTCTCTCGTGGGGCTGGCGGGTGCCGTTCTTCCTCAGTATCGTCCTGGTTGCGATCGGCCTATACATCCGCCTGAATATTCTTGAGACGCCTATCTTCGCGAAGCTCCTGTCCGAGCACAGGATCGAAAAAACGCCCATGCTCGAAGTCCTGCGCCGCCAGCCGAAGGACATTCTTCTCTCGGCCCTTGCGCGCATGGCCGAACAGGCGCCTTTCTATATTTACACCGCCTTCGTATTCACTTATGGCGTCAGGACGCTTGGCGCGTCACGCGACCTGTTGCTGATGGCGGTGCTGGCGGCTTCCCTGGTGGAATTCGTGACGATCCCGTTGTTTGGCCACGTGTCCGATCTGATTGGACGCCGGCGCATGTATATGATCGGCGCCGCGGCGGTCGGCGTATTTGGCTTCCTGTTTTTTGCAATGGTCGATACCAGGAATCCACTGTGGATCTTCGTTGCCATCGTGCTCTCACTGGTGCCGCATTCGATGATGTATGGTCCCCAAGCCGCATTGATCGCCGAGTCGTTCACCGGGCGGATGCGCTACAGCGGCGCATCGCTGGGTTATCAGCTGGCTTCCGTCATTGCCGGCGGCCCTGCCCCGCTCATTGCCACCGCGCTCTTCGCTTACTACCATTCGGGCTACGCCATTGCGTGCTATGTGTTCGCGTGCGCCGTGGTCAGCCTGATTGCCACGTCACGAATGGGCGACTACACCAACAAGGACATCTCGCGGGAATACGACGATCCACGACGGATGGGCGAAAGCGGACATGCTTCGGGGACTGCGTGATCGACTGGGAGGGAAACGGCCGCTACAGATGCAACGTGATCTGTTCCGCAAAGGCGCGAATGACATCTTCATTTCGCGCCAGAAACATCCACTGACTCACGCGGGTCGAGACAAGCAATCTTGCCTCGACCAACGCCGCGACGTGCGCCGACACAGTCGATTGAGACAGTCCGCTGCGCGAGTGAATGGCATTGGAAGGCACCCCGCAGCCCAGATCGACGTATCCGCGCACGAAGTATTTGTCCGGCGTCTTTAACCACATCAGGATCTCCCGCCGGAAAGGGTTTGCGAGTGCCCTATGGATCAAATTCTCGTCAACCATAGATCGACTGGATTGGGAGTGAGTCACGACTGCCTCGACAATGATTGGGTAATGCGTCTGGCGAGTTCGTCGCCCAAGTCCTCCCTGACCAGCGCCAGGGCCACCTGAATGCCGTCACTGACGCCGCTCGACGAGTACAGGTTGCCGTCCTTCAGGTACTTTTGATGACCCATGACGTGAACCAGGGGAAACGCGGCGGAGAGACGCTCCGCGTCGCGCCAGTGCGTGGTCAACGCGCGATGGTCCGCAATGCCGGCGCGGGCGACTAAAAAGGCCCCGTTGGACACCGAGGCAAGCCGCTTCGCCTTGCGCCCGGATTTGCTAAGCCAGTCCACCAGATCGCTGCGCTCACGCCCCGAACCGGTAACCGGAGAGCCCGGCACGACGACGATGTCGAATAAACCATCCGCATCCGACAAGCTTTCCGTAGTGCCCACCGCGATGCCGCTCGAACACAGCACAGGCCCCGGCGCCGGCCCCACGAGGTGCTGCTCGTACAAGGTTGCACCGCACAAACGGTTCGCTTCGTGGAATACGTCCATTGGGCCGGTCACTTCGAGCAGCCGGAATCCCGCGTAAAGCATCATGGCAACATGCATACCCCATCACTCCGGGAATACACTGCAACACGAACGGCCGCATCCACTGCGAGCACACGCGCTGACCGCCGGGTGCAAGCTATGACCCGCTTTCAATCTGATGAATCTGTCCATGGTTATCGTCCCGTTTCAACGTAGAACGCTACTTTCGACGAGGAGGCCGAAGCCGCATCCATGAAACGCAGTCTAATCAGGCGCCGTGGCAGAGGAAACACGCCGGTGGCGCGATGCCGGGCCAATCAAGGTGAGTTTTGGGCCAACAGCGCGGCGGTGTCGATCTTCGTTGGGCGAAGCCCGAGTCCGATCCCATTGTCTGGCCGCAAAAGACTCTTACCGGTTGCAGCCTCCCTGTTTCCGGGCCACTACAGTAAGCTGGGCCGTCGCTCGTCAGCACCGGTCGATCGGCTTTGTCAGGCGGCTCAGCCAAAGCCAGGCAAAACGCCGGTATCGCAAACAAGCCCATTTACTCCGCGAAGGTCACGGTATGAAAGTCGCCATTGTCATATTCGATGGTGTGCAGGCACTCGATGTTGCAGGCCCCCTCGACGTGTTCGCGGAAGCCAACACAATTCTTTCCGATCAGCAGAAATATGAAGTGTCGCTCGTTGGCCCCCGCGCGGGCACCGTGACCTGCTCGAACGGGATGGGGTTGAACGTGCCGTTCGGTTTTGCCGATCTCGACACGCAATGGGACCTGCTGCTGGTCGCCGGCGGGCCGCAACTACCCGACGCTCAACTATCCGGCGACTTTCTGGCGTGGCTGCAAGATCAGGCACGAAACGCAACGCGGTTTGGCTCCGTTTGCAATGGGGCGTTTGTGCTTGCCCACGCGGGTCTGCTCGACGGCAAGGAAGTGACGACGCACTGGGCGGACGCGGGGCGCCTCGCCCAGGAATTCCCGCAGGCGAGCGTGCAGCCCGACAAGATCTTCGTTCGCGATGGACGCCTGTTTACCTCGGCGGGCGTGACCGCCGGCATCGACCTGTGCCTGTCGCTCGTCGCCGAAGACTGGGGACACGAGTTGGCGGTGCGTGTCGCAAAACGTCTTGTCGTCTATATCCAGCGGGAAGGCGGCCAGTCTCAGTACAGCCCGTATATGGGAACCGGAAGAGACGAAGATCCAATTATCGGCAAAGTGCACCGCTACGTGACTGAGCACATTACCGATGCGCTCTCGATCGAACAGCTTGCGGGCGCGGTGGCCGTGAGCCGGCGGACGTTCTCGAGAGTCTTCGCGAAGCACGCAAAGGTGACGCCGTCCGCGTTTGTCGAGCAGGTGCGGGTCGACACGGCGAGAAAATTGCTCGAAGACAGCGACGCACCGCTGAAGACCGTGGCCTTCAAATGCGGCTTTCGCAGCGCCACGCATATGCGCACCACTTTCTCGCGGCGGCTGGAAGTCACGCCGAAACAGTATCGGCAACGATTCCGTGGTGAGGCAGGCACGCAGGCTTCCTTGCAATGACAGGATCATTCGTGACTGACGGTGACTCCGTTCAATCTCTACCTGACGTTCTTGAGCCCGGCTTGTCGCTTATCTTTTGCGGCATCAATCCGGGCATCCGTGCGGCGGCCACGGGGCATCACTTTGAAGGCAGAGGCAATCGCTTCTGGCGCGTGTTGCATCTTGCCGGCTTTACGCCCGAACAGATTCGCCCCGAAGACGACCGCACGCTCCTTCGATATGGCTGTGGTCTAACTACAGTTGTCCCACGGCCAACGGCGCAGGCCGCCGAATTGTCGCGCCTGGAAATCGAGCTGGCCGGAGAGGCTTTCCGGCGCAAGATCGAGCGGTACGCGCCGCGCGACATCGCCTTCCTTGGAAAGATGGCGCTCTCGGCAATTTCCGGCACGCGCAGTATCGAGTGGGGTCTGCAAACAGAGCGATTCGGCGGCGCACGCGCGTGGGTCTTGCCGAATCCAAGCGGACTCAACCGGGCGTTCAATCTCGATGCGCTGGTGGACGCCTACCGGGAGGTTCGCGTTGCTGTAGCGTCCACGCCTTGAAGGTGCGCGTTGTTGCGTAGCGTCTCGGTAACGAAGTCGACGAAAGCGCGAATCTTGCCGCTCGTGCTTCGCCGCTCAACATGAAGCAGGCTCACCGGAATCGACTCCGGCTCGAATGCGGTCAGGACAGCCTGGAGCCTGCCCTCGATCAACTCGGGAGCGGCCTGGTACGACAGAAACTGGGTTATCCCCACACCGTCGACCGCAGCAAGAATGGCAGCGGGCCCCAGGTCGACGATCATCCGCGGCTGAAGTCTGACGGGCAACCTCGCACCGTTCTCGTTGAACACCCACTCAAGCGGCGGTGAAACGCCCGTGAAGGACACACACTGGTGCTGCGTCAGATCTCTGGGGTGAAGCGGCTCCCCATGCGCGGCAAGATAAGAAGGCGCCGCGTAGGTTCGACGCCGCACAAATCCCAACGGAACGGCGAATGTCGAGGAGTCGCCGAGGTGACCGATACGGATGGCAATATCCACCCCCTCCTCGAGGAGCCGCGCGGTTCGATCGGCGTACACGGCGTTGAGGCTCACGTCGGGATAACGCAGCGCGAAGGCGTTGACCAGAGGGGCAATATATCGCTGGCCAAACAGAACCGGTGCCGAAACAGTCAACGTACCCACGGGGTTCAGCTGATCTGCAGCGATGTTTGCTTCTGCATCCGTAATGGTGTCCAACACCTTCCTGCAGGCTTCGAGGTATGCCGTACCTGCATCCGTCGGACGAATCGTTCGCGTTGTCCGGGCAAGCAGCGGTGTGCCGAGGCGCGATTCGAGCGAATTGACCGCCCGCGAAACCGCGGCCGTCGACATGGCGAGCTTGTCGGACGCCCCGGTAAAGCTCCCTCGGTCGACCACAGCGACGAACACTTCCATCTCACGCAGTTTGTCCATGTCTCTTCTCGTCCTGATCACCGTGTTCGCACGTCGTGATTCTATGCGTGGTAAGCCGCATGGCGACGCTTCGCGTTATTGCGTGGCTAAAACAAGAATTTGAATGTCCCATGCCGAATAAACCGCCTCGCCACTTGAAGAAGACTCTTTCCGGTAGTGATGGTTATCGGGGACATCCATCGCACGTTGGCAAAAATCGCTCATTCATTGGCCCAATACCTACCTAGGTGGTTTCCGAAGCGTTGAGCCAATCCTCGACAATGGCTTCACCCGCCAACCTGATCAAGGAGCCGTTCGTGTTTTCCGCAATGCTTGAAGTCAACCCCATTCCCGAACAGTTCAACGCCTATCTCGGCATGGCTTAGATGCTGCGCCCCGAACTCGAAAAGATCGACGGATTTATCGACAACACCTGCTTTGCAAGTCTCACACGCGAGGGCTGGCTCCTTTCGCTCTCAAGCTGGCGCGACGAGAAGTCGCTCATTCGTTGGCGCACCACGACAGTGCACCACAAGATACAGCAAGCGGCGCGGGATCGGGTGTTTGCCGACGATCGCCTTCGCATTGGCCAGGTGGTCGGCGACAACCGGTTGTCCGCGGGACAGGTCTTGCGCGAACAGCGCATGGATGTCACCGAGGTAGGTCATGGCAAAGCGGTGACGTTGCTCGACGCGACATGCTCGCCGGAGTGGATCAAACAGACTGGCGCAGAGGGTGTGGCGAAGTCAATTGGTCTGGATACAAGTGCCCCCGGCCTCGTTTCCTGAGACGTCTTCAGCGCGTTGTTGTCACCAGGCGACGTGATCGTAGTGGCGACGTGGCGCGACCATGCGGCGGCTGAAGCGTTCGAACGCGCCGCGGCGCCGGTGGATAGCTCACGCCTGCGGAATATCCGCATCATCCGGGAATATGGCATGTTCGATCGCCGGGAAGCGCCACAGTACTTTGAAGAGGTTCAGCGCAAGCCTTGAACCGGTCCGCAAGACGTAATCGATGTTGAAGGATCTGTGATATTTGCAAACGCCATCCATCACAGCTACTTAGGCATGCTACTCATTATGAGCAGAGAAGGAACCCCAATGTCCACAGGCAACACTTTAGCACCCGTGCGGGAAGCTCCGAGCGCCGCACAGCCGCCGGCACCGGTGTCCGTGCCTGTGGCAGGAGCGGCCGGACAGCCCGCGCTTTCGTTTCGTCTAACGATTGGCCTCGTCGGAATGCTGTTCGCGTCTCTGCTGGCAATTCTCAACGAACAGGTCACGGCCTTGTCGATGACGGATATTCAGGGCGCGCTCTCCATTGGGCATGACGACGGCACCTGGCTGACCGCGCTATTCGAAGCGGCCAATGTCGCGACAATGGTCTTTGCGCCATGGTTCGGCATCACCTTCACGCTCAAACGATTCACGATCGGCGCCGTGATCGCCACGATGCTCCTCGGCTTGCTTTGCCCCTTCGCGCCGAACCTGCTGACGCTCTACGTGTTGCGCGTCCTGCAAGGCATGGCCGGCGGATGCCTTCCGCCCATGTTGATCATCGTGGCGCTGCGCTATCTTCCGCCCAAAGTGAAGTTATACGGACTCGCCGGGTACGCGCTCACGGCGACTTTCGGGCCGGCGCTCGGCACACCGCTCGCGGCGTTGTGGACCGAGTATGTCGGTTGGCAAATGGTCTTCTGGCAAATCGTGCCGCTTGGCATCGTGTGCTGCGTGGCGATCCAAAAAGGGTTGCCGCCAGACCCGCTCAAACTCGAACGGCTCGGAGCGTTCAACTGGACCGGGTTTCTGACGGGATTTCCCGCCGTCGCCATGCTCGTGATCGGCTTTCTGCAAGGTGATCGGCTCGACTGGCTCGATTCCGGGTTCATTCGCACGATGTTCATTGGCGGTGCGTTGCTGTTCGCGACATTCCTCGTCAACGAGTGGTTTCATCCGCTTCCGTTTTTCAAGCTGCAGATGCTGTCGCGCAGAAACTTCCTGCACGGACTGACGACCCTCGTGGGCGCGGTCATTCTGCTGGTGAGCGTGGCTGCGATACCCGGCCAATATCTCGCCAAGGTTCACGCGTACAGGCCACTGCAAACCGCGCCCCTGTCGCTGCTGGTTGCGATCCCGCTGCTGATCGCCCTTCCTCTGACGGCTGCCGTCCTGAATCTGCGGCGGGTCGACCACCGGTGGGTCATGGCCATCGGATTGTGCCTGATGGCCGCCACCTGCCTGATGGGCAGCTTCATCACGTCCGAGTGGATTCGAAACAATTTCTACTGGCTTCAATCCATTCAGATCGTTGCGCAACCGATGGTGATCCTGGCAATCCTGATGGGCGTGACCACAGGCTTGCCGCCAACGGACGGTCCGTTCGCCTCTGCCATGTTCAACTCGATCAAGACGTTTTCCGCAGCTGTGGCGACGGGTCTGATCGAAGGGTTGGGCACCGGTCGCGAACGCCTTCATTCGAACATGCTCGTGGACCATTTGGGCAACCACGCGCTTATGACGAGCCAAAGCATCGACGCGGTTCACGGGCTCGGTGAGCTTGCCCACCGGATCCACGAACAGGCTGTCGTACTGACCTCGGCGGATCTCTACCGCGTGATGGCCGGTGTTGCCATTGCCCTTCTTTTCCTCGTGCCGGTGTTGCCCGTGCGTATTTATCCACCGTGGTGCGCTACACCTCATCTTCCCACCAAGGGACGGTAATCATGTCTTCCGCTGCTCGCTCTCCCCTCAAAATCACTCGTGTTGCCGCTCTGGTTGTCGCAGCCGGCGTCGGTGCGTGGGCTTGCACAAGCCTCTCAGGCAACCCGAACACCGAATCCACCAACGACGCTTACGTCGAGGTCGATTTCACCCTCGTGGCGCCGCGTGTCGCCGGGCAGATATCCGAGGTGTTCGTCAAGGACAACGAATCGGTGAAAGCCGGCCAATTGCTGGTACGGATTGACAATCGCGACTTCAGGGCTGCATTGATGAGCGCCGAAGCGGACGTTGCCGCCGCCAGGGCCTCCGTCGCCAACTACGACGCGGAGATCGCGCGGCAGCCCTCGCTCGTCGATCAGGCCCGCGCGACGCTCAAATCCGACGATGCGTCGATCGGCTTTGCGCGCGCCAACGCCGCGCGCTACCAGGATCTCTCGCAAGCCGGCGCCGGAACGGCCCAGGAGCAACAGCATGCGTCGAGCACGCTCGCGGAGCAACTCGCGCAGCAGGCCCACGACCAGGCTGCGCTGGCTTCGACTGCGCAGAACCTGGACGTCCTGCGGACCCAGCGCGACAAGGCGGCCGGCGCGCTCGCGCGTGCCGAGGCGGCGCTCGAACAGGCGCGGCTCAACCTGTCCTATACGGAGATTCACGCACCGGTCGACGGCAAGGTTGGGCGGCGTTCAGCGCGGGTGGGCGCATTCGTGACGCCGGGAGCCCCCGTTCTCGCGATCGTGCCGCTTTCCGAAGCCTATGTCGTCGCCAACTTCCAGGAAAACCAGGTTACCCGGATGCGGCCTGGCGAGAGCGTGCGGATCAAGGTCGACAGCCTTCCCGGCGTGGTGATTCACGGCCGCGTGGATAGCCTCGCGCCCGCGACCGGGGTGAGCTTTGCGCCAATCGCACCCGACAATGCGACGGGCAACTTCACGAAAGTGGTCCAACGCGTCCCCGTCAAGATCGCAATCGACCCCGGTCAGGAGGCGGCGTCCGAGTTGAGCGTGGGGCTGTCTGTCGAAACGGAAGTGGCCGTCGCTCAGCATCGCGATGCGCTGGCCAGGCAGGGAGACACACAGTGAACGCGAACACCCTTTCCTTCCGCGCGATCGTCCTGGAGATATTGGCTTGCCTGGTGATCGCAGGCTGCACCGTCGGCCCGAATTTTGAACGTCCAACAACGTCCCCGCCGGCGCAGGTGTTTGATCGCACCCAATCCGCGCAAGCATCCAGCAAGCCCGTTGAGGCTGATTTCAGTCCGCAATGGTGGACACTGTTCAACGATCCCACGCTGAACGCGCTCGAACAGCAACTGGCCGATGCGAACCTCGATGTGGCCGCGGCGTCGGCGCGCCTTCGGCAAAGCCGGGCCGAACAGCGCGTGGCGGGTGCGGCTGAAATGCCCACGTTGGACGGCGCTGCGTCGTACGACCGCGAGCGAGGAAGTCCGAACGGCATACTGTCTCTGCTCGGCGTCACCCCGACCGGCACCCAGTCGCAATCCGCTTCGGGCAATACGCCGCTTGGCGTGGCGCCGTTGCCCGGTTCCAAAGGTTCACCGGCTTACAACCTCTATCAAATGGGTTTCGATGCCTCCTGGGAGCTCGATATCTGGGGGCGCAATCGCCGCGGCATCGAGGCTGCGTCAGCCCTGGCGGATGCCTCTTTCGAGGACCGAAACGCCGTGCTGCTGTCGGCCCGCGCCGAACTCGCTCGCGACTATATCGAGTTGCGCGACACACAGTCATTGCTGAGCATTGCCAGGCAAAATCTCGAGATTGCCCGCGATACCGCGAAGCTCACGCAGGTCCGGGTACGTGACGGCGTGACAACGGATCTGGACATAGCCAATGCGTCCGCGCAGGTGGAGTCGATCGAAAGTCTGATTCCGACGCTCGAATCGCGAAGCGAAACTACGATCAACGCGATTGGTGTCCTGCTTGCCAGGGAGCCGGGTGCACTGAAGCAAACACTAGGCGAGCCGCATGACGTGCCCGAGCTGCCTGAACAGGTACCTATTGGCTTTCCGTCGGAACTGGTGCAACGCAGGCCCGACATACGGAAGGCGGAAGCGGACCTGCATGCGGCGACGGCTTCGATCGGCATGGCAAAAGCTGACTTTTATCCGCGCATCTCGCTCAATGGCAGCGCGGGCTTCCAGAGTCTTCAGCTTTCGAGTCTCGCCAACTGGGCGTCGGGACAGTTCGTAGTTGGCCCCTCCATCACCATGCCGATCTTCGAAGGTGGGCGCCTCAAGGGGACACTGCAATTGCGCGAGGCGCAGCAGCAGGAAGCCGCGCTCGTCTACAAACGCACCGTGCTCGAGGCATGGCGCGAGGTGGATGATTCGCTCGTGGTCTACGATGCCGAGCAGCGGCGCCGCGATCGGCTGACCGCCGTGGTTGCGCTGAACCAGCGGGCACTTTCGGTAGCGCAGCAGCGCTACAAGGCCGGGGCGCTTGACTATCTGGATGTGCTGAATGTGCAGAAGCAATTACTGGAGGCGCAGAGCAATCTCGAGCAAAGCAAGGGGACCGCTGACGCGAATCTCATCACTCTCTGCAAGGCACTCGGCGGCGGCTGGGAATCGACTTATGGCAATTCATCCGCCTCGCGTTGATGGCACAACTAAGGCGGGCAGATGTCGAGTCGCTCGTCAGCGCTCCGGGTTGCGTAGCCAGGGGACACATGTCCTGTATCGACATGGCTGTCGGGGAAGGTGGCGGCGTAAAACTCCGCCGCCTCGCGCGCTTTGCCTTGATCGAACCACAAGCATGTTACGAACTCAGTCATCGTTATCTCCATTCAGTTACACACGGTGTCAACTGACTTCGAGAGAAGCATCGTCGTGTCCACACGCCATCGACACAGTTGGCATTGACTTTCGAGAATAGTCTGCCTGACGAGTTCGACATGTACGAAAACTCGAAATACAAAACGACGGCTAAGCGGTTGGTGAATCACGGCCCACCGTCTCACCACGGCACCACTCGCCCGAGATAGTCGAGGTAATGCAATCCCGAACGCCCTTCGTAGGCCTCAATTGTGTTCACCAGGTTCGGGATGCTTTCTTCGATACTTAATCGCGCTTCAGGGCCGCCCATGTCCGTCCGCACCCAACCCGGCGCCATCAGCAACAGGGTCCGTGGATCATCGGCGTGGCGGGCCGCGAAACTGCGCATGAACATGTTCAGCGCGGCCTTGCTGCCCCGGTAGACCTCGTAATTTCCATTGGTGTTGTTCGCGACGCTGCCCTGCCCCGACGACATCACACCAATCGTTCCGTTGGGTTGGACGAGATCCTGCAACGTCTCGACGACTCGCATGGGGCTAAGCGAGTTCGTCACCATGACGCGAACGAATTCCTCGGTCGAGACATCCGCGATGGTTTCCCGATCATCGTTCTTGACACCTGCGTTGACGAAAAGCACGTCTATCTGTCGGCCTGCAAGCCGGGCGCGTAGATCCGCGACCTGCTCCGGATGCGTAATGTCGACGGTTTCAACTTCAATGGCTCCTGTGAGGTGACGGAGTTTGTTCGTTGACGTGGCACGCCCGGTGGCGATCACGTACCAGCCGCGCTTGAGGTATTCCTCTGCCATTGCCAGGCCAAGACCACGGGATGCGCCGATAAGAAGGATGGTTTTCTGAGGAGATACAGTTTGCATGTGATCTGCTCCTGTGGACTCACGCTAACGGTCTGTCAGGGAAGGGCTGGCAACAACGGTGTAAATGCTCCATTGATCGAGACCGGTCAAGACAGCCCCTTTACCTGTCCCGATCGCCCCCTCAATCACCCACCTCCCTTTTCTCGCGCAGCGCACGCAATTCCGGCTCATGCTTTTCGGCCCAATGCCAGACGCCGCAAAATGCGGCGCACAGGCTCGTGCCCAGTTCGGTCAACGAATACTCGACGCGCGGCGGAACCTCCGGATAGACCGTTCGCAGCACGAGCCCGTCCGCCTCCATTTCCCGCAATGTTTTGGTCAGCATGCGCTGGCTGATCGAACCCACCAGCTCGCCGACGCGCGTAAAGCGCAACACGCCATTCTGAGCCAGTACCTCGAGCACGCACATCGTCCACTTGTCGGCCACGCGACCGAGCACGTCGAGCACGAGCGCATCCAGCTCCGCAGTGGACGAGCGCCCCAGAGAAGATTTAAACACCACCCGCCGAGGTGCCTGTTTGCCTTTCGCCATTACCTGTTCCCATTAGTTACCAGTGTGTTCGTACTGCACAAATCAGTGCCTACTTCCTGATTGAGAGTAATTGGCATACGCTAGCACAACCTCAATCAGGAGCACAGTCATGCAGACTAGCGGAAACACCATTCTGATCACCGGCGGCGGCTCAGGCATCGGGCGCGCGCTGGCGGAAGCATTTCATCGTCGCGATAACCGGGTCATCGTTGCAGGGCGTCGCGCGTCCGCACTGGAAGACGTCGCACGCGCAAATCCGGGCATCGAGACTGTCGTGCTGGACGTCTCGGACCCGCAAGACATCGCGCGTGTCGCGGCAAAGATCGCTGCCGAGTATCCGACGTTGAACGCGCTGATCAACAACGCCGGCATCATGCAACCCGAAGACTGGCGCACGAACGACATCAACGTCAGCATCGCCGAGGCGACAATCGCCACGAATCTGCTCGCGCCGATTCGTCTCACGGCCGCGCTGTTGCCGGTGCTGCGCAAGCAAGCCAGGTCGACCGTGCTGACCGTTTCGTCGGGACTGGCATTCCTGCCACTCGCGCTCACACCTACGTACAGCGCCACCAAGGCGGCTATTCATTCGTTCAGCGAATCTTTGCGCTATCAGTTCGCGGGCACGGGCGTGGACGTCGTCGAGATCGTCCCGCCGTATGTTCAGACGGAACTGATGGGCGAACAGCAGGCAAGCGATGCCAATGCGATGCCGCTCGCGGAGTTCATCGACGAAGTGATGTCGATTCTGGACACCCAGCCGGACGTTCGCGAAGTGCTCGTCAAACGCGTGCTTCCGCTGCGCTTTGCCGCTGAGCAGGGCTACGACGGTTATTCAAAGCAGTTCACGGGTCTGAACGACCATTTCGCCGGCAAGTAACAAGTCAGTCCTTCACGGATGCGGCATGGCGCTTTCGCGGAGCGCCCTTTTTGCTTGCCGTTTTCGACGAGGCCGCTGCACGTTTTTTTTGCGGCACGCGGTTGGCAACCTGAACGCGCCGCCCTGCCGCGAAAGCGTCCGCGCGCGCGGCGCGTTCGGCAGCCCATGCCGCATTGACCCGGGTTTCGACCTGACTGAAGTTGAATGGCAGATCCGCTTCCTCGGGCTGCCAATCGCTACCGATGATCGCGCCGGTTCGGCGATGCTTCATCGTCACGGCGCCTTCGGCCTGCGGATCCAGCCCGCAGTGCCGCATGCCCCACAAACGCAGGGTCAGCATCATTCCGTCAAGCTCACGCGTCTTGTCCGTGACGCAGTACGCGTAACGCTTGGGCCGCTCCTGATAAAGCCGGCGCTCGATGAGCCCGTTGTCCTCCATGGTTTTGAGGCGCTGGGTAAGCAAGTTGGGCGACATGCCGGTCTGTGCATGAATGCCGTCAAAGCGGTCATTGCCCATTCTCAGCTCGCGCAGAATCAGGATCGTCCAGCGGTCCGCAATGATTGCAGCCGCGCGAGCGAGGGGACAAAGCGTCTCGCCGGTCGTTTGTTGTTTCATATCGCTCTCTCACAGAGCCCTGCATTGTGAACCTGTCCGCGCTGCAATCCAAGATCGGCACCGGTCGGAGATCGCTGGTTTTGTTCTTTACAAACCTGGTGACTTCAAATATTGTAGCAACAAGATCAACGAACCGGAGGAGCATTGGATATGGCAAATCAGTCGAGGTCCGGGCTGACCTATGAGTCCGAGCTGACGGGACTGTTGATCGTCGATCCCTATAACGACTTCCTGTCGGAGGGCGGCAAGCTCTACGAAGCCAGCCGCTCGACGCTTGAAGCGAACCACGTCGTCGAGCATATGCGACAGGTTCTCGCCACGGCTCGTGCGGCCGGCGTGCAGGTTTTCATCGCCCCTCACCATCGTTGGCGTGAATGTGATCTGCACAGTCATTGGAAGACGATACCGCCCATCGGGGCCGCTGCTGCCAAGGGGCGCGTTTTCGCCGACGGAACGTGGGGCGGAAGTTTTCACCCCGATTTCGAGCCGCGTCCCGGCGAAGTCGTCGCGCAGGAACACTGGCTCTCGAGCGGATTCGCCAACACGGATCTCGACTTCCAACTGAAGAAGCACGGCGTGCGCAAGATCATCGTGATCGGCATGCGCGCCAACACGTGCATCGAGTCCACCGTACGCTTTGCCGCCGAGCTGGGCTACGAAGTCACGCTGGTGAAAGACGCTATCGGCAGCTTCGGTCACGCCGAGATGGACGCTTCGCTGCAGTTCAACATGCCGGCCTACGCGAACGCCATTGTCTCGACCGGCGAGATCGTCGCGGCGCTATCGGCCTGACAATCCGGAGATTGCCAGATGGCCGATGAGGTCATCGCTCACTCGACGGCCGAAGGCGATCTTCACGCCTCACTCGCGCCCATCAACCTGTAACACGTTGGAAATCCGTGCAGCGGACTTTGGCGGCACGCGTGAGTTAAGATTGGTGCCTGCCAGATCGATCAGGACGGGAGCGAAGGTGGCCGGCCAGGATCTTCTCGATAGTCGTCGAAGCACCGCGCACGTCGTCGCCGCGCAGGCGGCTCCTTGCGACGAACTGGTCATCAGCACGCAACCCACCGCGGTCGACCGGCCATGCCGGCGCAAGCGGCTCGCACTGGCCGCGACGATCCTCGGCTCGAGCATGGCGTTTATCGACGGCTCGGTCGTCAATGTCGCGCTGCCGTCCATTCAGAGCAAGCTCGGCGCGAGCGTCGCGGCAATGCAATGGGTCGTCAACGCATACCTGCTTTTTCTGGGGTCGCTGGTGCTGGTTGGCGGGTCGATGGGCGACAAGCTGGGCCGGCGCACGGTGTTTATCGCGGGCATCGGCCTCTTCACGCTGGCGTCCGTCGCATGTGGATTTGCGCCGCATGCGGGTTCGCTTATCGCCGCGCGTGCCGTTCAGGGCATCGGTGCGGCGCTGCTTGTCCCGAGCAGCCTCGCCATCATCGGCGCTGTATTCGAAGGGGAAGCACGCGCACGGGCAATCGGCACGTGGACGGCGGCCGCCGCGATTACGTCCGCGGCGGGGCCGGTGGCAGGCGGCTGGCTCGTCGACGCGTTTTCCTGGCGCGCGATCTTCTTCCTCAACGTGCCGCTTGCCGCGGTGACAATCGCCCTCGCCGTGTCGTCGGTGCCCAACAGCCACAAACTGGATGCACCGCAACAGCTGGACTGGTTCGGCGCGGTGACCGCGGCGGCGGGACTGGCCGCCCTCACCTACGGGCTGACGGCCGCGTCGGCGCGCGGGTTCGGTCATCCGCTCGTACTGGGTGCGATCGGCACCGGGGTGCTGGTGCTGGCCGCGTTCGTGATGATCGAAGCAAACAGCCGCAATCCGATGGTGCCTCTCGACGTGTTCCATTCACGCGAATTCACCGGCGCCAATTTCGTCACGTTGCTGCTCTACTTCGCCCTCGGCGGTACGTTCTTCTTCCTGCCGTTCACGCTGATCCGTGCGCATGGCTACACCGCGACCGAAGCAGGCGCCGCGCTGTTGCCGGTGCCGGTCATCATCGGCGTGCTGTCGCGCTTCACGGGTGGCTTGACGAGCCGTTATGGTTCGCGCGCGTTGCTGACCGTGGGACCGGGTGTCGCCGGAATCGGGTTCGCGATGCTGGCGCTGCCGTTCGTGCGCGGCGACTATTGGGCCGGCTTCCTGCCTGCCCTCACCGTGCTCGGGCTCGGCATGACAATCACCGTCGCGCCATTGACCACAACCGTCATGGGCTCGGTGCCAGGCGAGCGCGCCGGCGTCGCTTCCGGCATCAACAATTCTGTTGCACGCGTGGCGAGCCTGCTTGCCATTGCCGTGCTCGGCATCGTGTTCGTGTGGGCGCACCACGCATCACTGGCGATGGGGCTCGATCAGCTTCACGTGCCGCAGGCGGCGCGTCAGACAGGACAGTTACTCGAACCTGACAAGCCAACCGACGCGGCATCGGGCGGCGTCCACACACTGACTCGAACACCCGTGGCTCGCGCAGAAGCCGACGCCATTACCGACGCGCTGCGCGCCGTTGCACTCGTGTCCGCCGTGTGCGCGTTCGCCGGGGCGGGCCTTGCGGCGGCGACCATTCGTCGCGCTAAGTGAGGTTCTCCGGCAGCGCACGAGATGATCAGATCGTTCGCCATCGACCGCTCACTGGATCGGCAGATAGCGTTCCACCAGTCTGGCCCAAAATGCGGAGCCGACGACCAGGTTCTCATCGTTGAAGTCGTAGGTCGCGCTGTGCAGGGTGTTCCCACCGTCGACCGGGCCATTCCCGATCCTCAGGAATGCTCCGGGGCAAGCCTGCAGCATGTACGCAAAGTCCTCGCTGCCCATCAACGGGTCCATCTGCTCCGTCACCCGCTCGTCGCCAACCAGTTCCTTCGCGACCTGAATCGCAAGTTCGGTTTCGGCATCGGTGTTCGTCACCACCGGATAGCCCTCCACATAGTCGATGACTGCGCTGAGCCCATAGCTGTCCGCCTGAGCGCGCACGAGCTTCGTGATCCGCTCTTTCAGCAACTGGCGCACTTGCGCGTCGAATGATCGAACGCTGATGCTCAACTCGACTTCGCCAGGAATCACGTTGGGGGCCGAGCCACCGGCAAGCTTTCCGACCGTGATCACCGCGGATTGAGTCGGATCGACATTGCGGGACACAATGGTCTGCAGGGCCATGACAATGCTGCTTGCCGCGACGATCGGATCGTTTGCCAGATGAGGGCGGGCTGCGTGCCCGCCCTTGCCCACGATCTTCACGTATACGCGGTCGCCCGCAGCCATGAAGTGCCCTTTGCGGAACATGAACGTGCCCGCCGGCGCGCCCGGATGGTTGTGCATGGCGAACACCGCGTTGCAGGGAAACCGCGTGAAGAGCCCTTGCTCCACCATTCTCTTGGCTCCACTGTCATAGCCTCGCTCCTCCGCCGGCTGGAAAATCAGATGCACGGTGCCATCGAATCGCCGGCATTGCGCTAGGTGGCGAGCCGCGCCGAGCAGCATGGCGGTATGTCCGTCGTGGCCGCACGCATGCATCCGGCCCGGATGGAGACTCTTGTGGCTGAACGTGTTGAGTTCATTGATCGGCAGTCCGTCCATATCGGCGCGGATCCCGATGCTGCGCTCGCTCGCGCCCAATCGCAGTGTGCCGGCCACGCCGGTGCCGGCAATGCCGGTCTCGACCGAATAACCGTATTCCTTCAAACGGCTCGCGACGATCCCCGCGGTCTGCACCTCGTCGAACGCCAGTTCCGGACAGCCATGCAGTGTGTAGCGGAGCCTGCGCATATCGTCGGCGAACGGCTTCAGGGCAGAGACGGAACTGAGGTCGGGTAATAACATGATCGATCCAGGAAAAAGCGACTAACTAGAACGGGCCCCAATGAATGGCGATGCCCGTTGCAATAGCGACGAGGCAGATGACGAACCAGGCGATCAGCAGAGGCGCGACGAACCGCACCCACTTGAGGTAAGGAATGCCAGCCGTAGCCAACACAGCCATCAGGACGCCGGAAGTCGGGTTGAAGCAGTTGATGAAGCCTTCGCCAAGCAGCACCGCCTGTACCGTGACCTGCCGGGTCAGGTGCAGCGTGTCGCCAAGGGGCGCGAAGATGGGGATGAGCACAGCTGATTCGCCCGAGCCGGACGAGATGCCGACGTGAATCAGCGCGGCGCTCAGAAACATGGAGATCGCGGCGGCCGTGGAGTCAAGCGGTGCAAGCAAGCCGGCGAGCATGTCGACGATCGTGTCCAGGATCTTTCCGTTGCTGAGAACGATCGAGATGGCCCGCGCCAACCCCACTATAAGCGCACCCTTGATGAGGCCGCTGCAGCCCTGAAGAAACGTATCCGCAATCCTGCTCGCCCGAATTCCACTCACGATCCCCGAGGCAATCGCCAAGATGACAAACATCGCGATCATTTCCGGCTCGGCCCAGTTGCGCGTCGACGAGCCATAGACAAAGACCGCCAGGCAGACGAGTACGATGCCGACAACCGTGACTTGCCGGCCATCGAGTCCTCGCGCGGACGCCGCCGGTGCTACCGCCTGATGCCCCGGCGCTGACGCGGATGGCGAGCCGCCGCCGATTCGACATACACGGATTCGCGCGGCGAGAAAAACGATCGTGACCACGACGAATGCCACGTAGACGCAGATCCGGAACGCCATGCCGGAAAACATCGGCAGGCCGGCCAGGCGTTGTGACAGTCCGGTCGTCACCGGGTTGAGGATGCCCGTATTGAACCCGGCGTAGGTGCCGAGGTAGATCATGCCCGCGCCCATTTCCTTGCTCAGCCCCATCGACTCGGCAAGCAGCAGCCCGAGCGGGACGAACGCGACGACAGAGTTCGTCACCACGCCCAGTGTGCCAAGCAGCGAAAAGACGACGCAAAGCACAATCACGGTGACGCGCGTGCGCGCCCCTTCTCCATGCGCAACGATCGCGAGCGCGCTGCGCATGGCGCCCGTTGCTTCGAGCACGGCGAGCGCACCGCCGGTGAACAGAATGAGGACGATGATGGGCGCCGATTCGATCATCCCCTTGGCGAGCGCAACGAACATCTCGCCCGGCATCACACCATGCCGCACCACCGGCTTCAGGCTGCCGGGAACGACAAGGCTGACGCCATTGGCGACGGTTCGCGAAAACGCACCCGCCGGTACAACCCATGTCGCTATCGCGGCCAGCATCAACATGACAAAGAGCAGCACATAGGGACTGATCGGCTCCTTTGCGCCGCTCATCCCGGATAACCGGGTTTTGGGCTCCGGACTTTCAACTGCGTGCTTCGCGTCGTTCAATTTGCTCCTCCGTCAATTCGCTCGAGTCTTGAGTCACTCTGGCCGGCTTAGGCATGCCCGCATTCCACTGCAGATCTCTGGGTGCCGAGTATCAGCGAAAGTCCGGACCCTAAGTTGCCATCCAACCTGCGAAAATGTTGCATGCAAAGCAACATTGGAGATGTCATTGGACACATTCGAACGAAGCCTGTCGGAGCGCACGCTGCAATACCTGGTCGCAATCTCGCAGTACGGCGGGATGCGTCCGGCGGCAATTGGCCTGGATGTGAACGTTTCTACGATCAGCCGGCAGGTCGCCCTTGTCGAACGCGAGCTGCGGCTTTCGCTGGTGACACGTCGCGGCCGAAAAATGGAGTTGACCGAAGCAGGTCAGATGGCGGTCGACTACTATCGCGACTGCGAGCGCAATGCCCGCCGGTTTCGCGCCCAGCTCGACGAATACCGCGGCCTGAAACGAGGGCAAGTTACGATTGCCATGGGCGAGGGAATTGTGACGAGTCTGGTCCCGGTGGTGCTTAAACCCTTCCTGGACAAATACCCCGGCATCGTCGTGGAGATGCGCACCGGCTCGCTTCCCCAGCTCCTCTCGATGATCCGCGAGGACGTGGTCGATATCTGCGTATCCATCGGCGCATCGACCGATCCGACGCTCAACGCTCGCCTGTTCCAGAGCGAGCCCTTGTGCGCCATTTTCCCGGTCAAGCATCCCATGGCGTCGCGCAAATCGGTGAAGATGGAAGATCTCGCCAACGAGCGTCTGGTCTTCATGCCGGCGGAGTTCGGGCTGCAGGCCCACGTCAATGCGATCCTGACCGATATCGGACGCACTTACGTGCCGGCATTTCGCTGCGACCGGTTTTCGACGGCCACGGCCATCGCAGCGCAGAACCTCGCCGTCGCATTCATGACGCGCGGCGCGGCCCAGGAGCGGATTGCGTCCGGCCAGGTCACGGCCGTGCCGATCGACCATCCCATCGCACGCACGTTTGACCGCTACGTGATCACGCGGGCCGGGCGGCGGCTCGGTCCGGCCGCCAACTATCTGTTGCGGGAAATTGTCAGGTTGATGTCGACTGTGTAGCGTCGACTGTGTAGCGCTTAAGGCCTGCCCTCGCTCGGCACTTCGGACGCCTTGCTGAGTTCTCCCATCAGGATCCGCGCGATGGCGTTGGCGGGTGGAGTGCCGTCGGGTGCCGAAGCCGTCGTCGCCCACGTGATGATGGTCGTTTTCGTGGCGGGATCGTAGCCCATGAACGTGTTGAAACCAGGTATTTCTCCCGTGTGTCCGTAGAACGTGCCGAATTTGGCGAGACCGAGGCAGTAGCTGGCGGACGCCGGGTCCGACGGTTGGATCGACGTGCAACTGGCGAGCCGTTGCGCCTGCAGATCGGCGTTCAGATAGCCGCCGCCCACCATCCGTTGTACGTATGCAGCCAGCTCCTTCGCGGTCGAGATGCCCGAGCCGGCAGTCCAGGCCCAAGAGGTGTTCACACTGGTTACGTCGGTGGGTTGCAGCGCCCCGCTTTGCGCAGCCGCCTGAAGCTCAGGCGACAGCACGTCACTGTTGGCCGTCTCGACATTGGTGCCCCACTGGTAAGCATGTGGCGATGGCGCGGGCAGCGACGTATCGTCCTGCGGCGGAAGAAACGTATCGGTCAAACCGAGCGGTGCAAAAAGACGCGCCTGCATTGCAGCCGCGGCACTCATTCCCGTTAGCTGCTCGATGATGAGTCCGAGCAACACCGTATTCGTGTTTGAGTAGCGGAAATCCGCACCCGGCGCGAAATACACGGGCTGACCAAATCCGATGCTCAGCAATTCCGCGGTGGTCCACACCTTGTTTGGCTGCGAATCGAGCGTCTGATTGAATGCGAGACTGGTCGAATAGTTGTAGAGGCCGCTGCGCATGGTCAGCAACTGCTCAATGGTGATCAAGTTGCCGTTAGGCACATTAGCAATGTATTTGCTGACAGGGTCGCTCAGGCTCAGCTTTCCTTCCTGCACGAGTTGCAGAATCACCGTGCCAGTCCACGTCTTCGTTATGCTGCCAACGCGAAAGTGAGCCGTCGTCGGTATCGGCGTGTTCGTGCCGCGCACCGCCGATCCGAACGATTCGAGCCAGTCGCCGTTCGGCGATTGCACGTACACGACGGCACCGGTCGTCATGGTGTTTGCAAGCAATGCGTTGATCTGCGGGCGCGCGGCCGTGGCGAATGCCGGCTCGCCAGGTGTTAGCGTGTCGCCGCCGCAAGCAGAAACAGCGAGTCCAAGTCCAGTTGCCAGTGCGATCGCAGAAAGACCGCGAAACAGCGTATTCGCTGCGTGCCTGATAGCGTGAGCGGTTGCCATTGTTTTTCCCTTCCTGAGTAAGCCTGGACCTGGCGGCACCTGCTTCGAAGTGGTCACATGTTCTGATTGGTTAGCGAAATGTCGTATCGGTAATCATGTATTTCGTGTTGACACTGACTCACATCGTCACCTGGCTGAAAGACGGGTATGTGGGTGACCTTGACTTGCCCTTGCGCATTCCTATATTTACCCGTTCCGCCTGTAATCGCAATGTAATTTACAGAGATGCACTGGGGCGGTTGCTGCGTACCTTCTGTATAGAACCCCGCAATCGCGATCGAGTCTGTTCCATTGAACACGAATGTTGCGACGCACTCCTGGTCAAGCAAAGTCATGAGTTCAGTGCAAGCAACTTTGACTTTGCCAACGGAATTTCCGGTAAGCGTCGAGCCTGAAAACAAACTCGATTCCTGGACGTAGCGTGCGCCCGGCGTTCCAATGTCGCTACTGACCGCATCGGTGGCAGGGCCAAGTGAAGCAGGTGAGGCAGGCGGTCCATCAACGACCTGCGTATAGAAAGTGAGCGTGCTTTGCGCATGTGCGCCGCCTGATGTGAAGACGAGCACACCGGCCAAAGCGCCGATAACGCTGACCGTACAACATAGCTTTCGGTTGAGCTTCATTTTGGGCCTCTGTAGTTGACTTGAGCAACCACCCACCAGGACGCGTGCGCAGTCCGCCGTCGGCACTCGGATGGCTATCTGATCTGGCAAGACTATTGGGTATGTATTGCGTCGACCTTTCTTTCTGTGCGGTAGCGCACATATCCGCGCGCCTGATGGGTGACTATCCCGAGACAGCCGGCGGGCATGCCGCATCGCGTCGAATTGTGGTGGGCCTGAGACGCCGCAGCGTCTTCCGGAAAAAAATTCATGGTCCCCGGAATAACTTCGCATGCGGCGGGTTCACCCCAATGAGAAACGTGAACGTGCCAACCACAACAGGAGACTCATCGTGCGCCCCTCCATTCCTCGTACCGCGCGGACGATCCTGAGCGCCATCATCGCCCTTGCGATCACCGCTCTCTACGATTCGCCGGCATTTTCTGCAGGTTTGCAATCCGCAGCCCCCGACGAAGCGCCGTTTCTGGCGGAAAACGACACCGCCATGACAAAGATGATGGACGGCATGTCCGTGAAGCCGACAGGCGACGTCGACCGAGACTTCGTCGCCATGATGGAGCCTCACCATCAAGGCGCCATCGACATGGCGCAGGCTGAACTGCGCTATGGACACAACGAGCAATTACGCCGCATCGCGCAAGAGATCGTGGTCGAACAACAGCAGGAAATCAACGCCATGCGCATCGCGCTCGGGCTGCCGTTGCCGCCTTCGGCGCCTGCACCAGACCAGCAAAAGCCGGCGTCCATGCCGGCCGCCCAGACTCACTCGACATCTCACCAGGGTATGCAAATGAACATGCCGAACCACACGCAGGAGGAGCAATGACGAAACGCACATCCATTCTCACCATCGCCTTGTCGGCGGCCGCGCTGGCCGCCGCGCAGCTCGCCTGGGCAGGACAGGCTCCCGGATCGCTGGCCGATGCCGACATTCCGGTAAGCCACCATGATCGCGTGTACGCCGCCGAGCAGTTTTCGAATACGGTGTCCGTGATCGATCCGGCCGACAACAAGCTGGTCGGCCTGATTCGCCTCGGCGACCCGTCGCCGGGCAATTTCAGTCCGCTGTACAAGGGCCAATTGCTCGTGCACGGCATGGGTTATTCGCCGGATCATCGCACGATAGCGGTCGTCTCCATCGGATCGAACTCGGTTTCATTTATCGATACGCAGACGAACGCCGTCAAGCATGTCACCTACGTCGGCCGCTCGCCTCACGAAGCCTTCTTTACGCCTGATGGTAAAGAAGTCTGGGTGACCGTGCGCGGCGAAAACTACGTCGCGGTACTCGACGGGACGACCTATGAGGAGAAAACACGCATCACTGTCCCGGCCGGCCCCGGCATGCAGATCTTCTCTCCTGACGGGAAGTATGGTTACGTCTGCTCGTCCTTCAACCCGGAGACCGAGGTCGTTTCCGTGGCCGATCACAAGATTGTCGGCACGGTCAAGCAGGCCAGCCCGTTCTGTCCGGACATCGCCGCGACGCCTGACGGCAAGCAGGTCTGGTTCACGCTCAAGGACGTCGGCAAGGTCCAGGTGTTCGATGCGAAGCCGCCATTCGCGCTGATCAAGACGCTCGACACGGGCCCAATTACCAACCACGTGAACATCGTGCACAACGCCAACGGCATGTTCGCCTACGTGACGGTCGGCGGCCTGAATGTCGTCAAGGTGTTCCGCACGGACGACCTCTCGCAGGTCGCGACCATTGCGGTCGGCAACCTGCCGCATGGACTCTGGCCGTCGGGTGATGGCAGCCGCATCTATGTCGGCCTCGAGAATGCGGACGCCATGACCGCAATCGATACACTGACCAACAAGGTCATCGCAACCGTGCCGATCGGGCAGGCGCCGCAAGCGGTCACCTATGTGCCGAACGCGGTGCCGGAAGGTGATGGCACACAGAACCTGCAGACACTCGGTCTGGCCGGCCAGAGCGCCCACATTGCACTGGTGCCGGTGGGATCGGGCGAGTCGGCAGCGGCCGGCAATGCCCCTACGACTGTCGCGCTGTTCGATCAGGGACTCGTGCAAGTCCTCCAGGCCGCCGTGACCGGCCTTCAACCGAAGCAGTCCTATGTTCTTGGTCTCGCCGACAATCCCGACGGCACCGGCAACCTGCAGGTTGTTGCGAACTTCATGACCAATCCGGCGGGCTCGGCAATCGTCAACGCGCTCGGCCAGATTCGTCAACTGGTCACGCCAGGTGCGAGCACCTCCGGTGACAAGCGCCACTACCTCGTGATCGCGCCGCAAGTGGCAGGCAAGCCGGGAGCTCCGGTTCAGGTGCAGTCGCTATAAGCGGGTGTGCGGACGCTCGGATCACTCACCGTGCATTCGAGCGTCGACTAGAAGTCGGTCGGCAGTCATGTGAGCAAGCGACGCGACGACTGAACATGCAGCAAGCATAGTTGGCGGTGCGAGCCACTATGTGCAGAGTGTCCTCCGTATATTCATATGTGCGTCATCCGCTCCGTGCGAAGCTCTAGCGTAAATCCTCAATTCGTTTTAAAAGAAGACGAGGCACGATTTACCGGCTATTCACGCGAATGATCGCTACATTAAGGAGAACATCAGTCATGCTCGCGAAAAAACGAATTCATGCTTCGCTCCTCGCCGCGGCGATCGCCACGATAGCGCCGGCAATTCAGGCGCAAAACACCACCGACTGGCTGGCGAACACGTATGGCACCCTCGCCGCCCACGTAGGTAATACCGCGCGTTCGATGTGGGTCGCGCCCGAAGGCGTCATCTATACGGCATCAATGTGGGACGAGTACGAGGGCGGCGTCGCCGTCTACCAGAACGGCAAGAGCCTCGGTTCGATCGGCGCGCATGGCGATTTTCAGGGCAGCGCGATCGCGGGCAACGCAACGTCGATTTTCGTGGCGCTGCAGGACAGCAAGTCGTATGGAAGCGGTGCGGTGGGACGATACAACCGCACCACCAAAACGCGCGATCGTGTCATTCAGATCACCGCATTAAACAACCAGCCTCGTATCGACGTCGTTACCGGACTCGCCACGGCGGGCTCGCTCCTTTATGCGAGCGACTTCTACGGCAATCGCGTCAGGGTCTTCACGACCGACGGTGTCTGGCAACGGGACATCAACGTCACGGGCCCCGGCGCGCTCGCGCTCGATGCCGCAGGCAACGTCTGGGTCGCGCAGAAGAGCGAAGGCACGATCGTCGCGTTCAGTCCGACGGGTGCCCTGCTGAACACTATCCGGATGTCCAGCGAATCGCGGCCCGCGTCGCTCTATTTCGATGCGTCGTCAGGGCAGCTCATGGTCGGGGACGAGGGCCCCGACATGAACATCAAGCGCTACACCCTTTCGCGCACGCCTACGCTGGCCGGCACGTTCGGTGTTCAGGGCGGTTATCTCGACACCACGACGGGAATCAAAGGCCAGGTCGGTGCGAAGCGCTTCACTCGCGTCGCAGGCATCGGCAAGGACACCGCCGGCAACCTCTATGTGCTCAACAACCCCTGGGGCGGCAGTTGGGACCTCGGCCGCGACGGCGGCACCGACATTCACGACTATGACACCACCGGCAGGCTGCGGTGGACGCTGCAGTCTCTCAACTTCGAGGGCGTCGCTGCGCCGGACCCGGCCACGGACGGCGCCTTGTTCTACGGCGGCACCAACATCTACACCGGCAATGCGGGAGGCACCTTCGTTGCGAATACCGTCGATCCATTCGCCTACCCGGCCGATCCGCGCATCAACCTGAGCGATACCCAGCGCGACGAGCATTTCGGGCAACTCGTCAGCGTTGGCGCAAACCGTATTCTCGTGGCGTCCGGCCAGAACCCGCCGATCTTTTACTTTTTCCATTTCAACGCCGCGAATGGCTATATCGCCATTCCGGATGCATCGATTCCGGGGCCCGCGTTCAATACGACCCAGCGGGTCTCGCATGGATTCAGCATCGACAGCAAAGGCGGCGTGTGGGCGGGTCTCGACAAGACCGGTAACATCTACCATTACCCGCTGACCGGCTTTGACGGAACCGGCAAACCAGCATGGGGCCCCGGCATTCCGATCCCCATTCCCGCTAGCATCCAGCCGCTCACGCGCATCGTCTACCTCGCGGACAGCGACACCATGATTCTCGCGCAGGGCATCGTCGGCGGAACGGACTGGACGGCGATTGGCACGCGCATCGAGGTGTATCACGGCTGGAGCGCCGGCAACACCACCAAACCCAATCCGGTGATCACCCTGCCCCACGCCTACGCCAAGTCGATGGACGCGGCCGGCAACTACCTCTTCGTCAGCTACTGGTACAGCGGCATCAGCGGGCCAGCGTGGCCGAACATCGACGTTTTCAATCTCAGTACAGGCAACCTCGATACCACGCTGGTCAACACCAGTCCGGCTACCGTGGACACCAGCAGCGCCATGGATTCGATGTACGGCGTCAAGGCTTACCTGCGATCGACGGGCGAGTACGTCGTCACGAAGAACAACGTGAAGGGCAACAGCATCACTGTTTATCGCTGGACGCCGTGATCGTACACTTCGTTCGTGAGAGCGAGGCTTGATCATGAGCCTCGTCCCTCACGATCCTGGGGAGATACATGGCACAGAACATCTACGACAATCCTGATTTCTTCGCGGGGTACAGCCAATTACCCCGGCAGGTGCATGGCCTGGACGGCGCGCCTGAATGGCACGCAATCCGGGCCTTGCTGCCCGATCTGAGCGGCAAACGCGTCGTCGATCTGGGATGTGGATTCGGCTGGGTCTCACGCTGGATGCGCGAGCAAGGCGCGGCCTCGGTGCTCGGTCTCGACCTTTCGCAGAATATGATCGCGCGCGCCAGAGCGGAGACAGCGGACTCCGCCGTTGAGTATCGCATCGCCGATCTCGACACGCTGGAACTGCCCGCCGCGGCTTTCGACCTCGCGTACAGCGCGCTGACGTTTCACTATGTTCAGGATTTTGATCGCCTCGTACGTGTGATCCGCAAGGCACTGGTTCCCGGCGGACATTTTGTCTTTACGATCGAGCATCCGATCTTTATGGCGGCGGTGCATCCGCACTGGATCAGCGATGAAGACGGCCGAAAAACCTGGCCGATCAACGGGTATTCCGTGGAGGGTGAACGCCGGACGGACTGGTTTGCCAAGGGCGTTGTGAAATACCACAGGACTTTAGGTACGACGCTGAACTCACTGATCGGCGCGGGCTTTGAAATCCGCAGGGTCGAGGAATTTGCTCCGACACCCGAGCAGATTGAGCATCTGCCGCAATTGGAGGAGGAACTGGAACGTCCCATGATGCTGATCGTGTCTGCAGGCGCATAGAGGAATTCATCTTGACTCTAGCGAAGCGCTTCATTGTCGGCGTGGCGGGCATTGGTATCGTGGGTTTGCTCGCGATGCTGGCAATGCACCACAATGGCGCCATCGAGGCCGAAGTTCTGATCGATAGGCCACCTCATGATGTATGGCACGTTCTCACCGCCACCGATAACTATCCATCGTGGAATCCTGAGATCGTGCAACTGAACGGACAGCTTAAGGAGGGTAACGTCATCGAATTCGTTGAAGGCGCTGGCTCGGACGCGATGACTTTTCACCCAACGATACTTGCCGTCCAACCTGATCGCGAACTGCGATGGAAGGGGTACGTCTGGTTTCCTGGAATCTTTGACGGAGAACACCGGTTCGTCCTGCAAGCTGTGGGCACCAGAACGCGTTTTATCCAGAGTGAAACGTTCACTGGGATTTTCGCGGGAACGCTGACTGACGAGGTTCTTCAACGCACTATTGGCAGTATGCAAGCGATGAACGTTGCACTAAAGAACCGGGTAGAGCGGTTGTCCAGAACATCCGCGAATTGATCATCGTGCCGCTGCGTGAACGTTGACGCCACCTGGGTATGAGCGGCGTGCTGCGAGAACCGCGGCACGCCGGCTCGTCGCGCGGACGAAGTGCCAGGGCATACGTGGAGGGCCTTCGCGCATGTGCGGGGCACCGAACTGTTGGTACGCTTCAGACCTCTGGTGGCGAGGCTGTCGGCGCGGCACCACCACTCTCGCTTCCCTTCATGGCCGGCCCTCCTGCGGAGGCCCGATTCAACCGTGCGAAGCCGCGCGCCCCGTCGTGCCGCACACGGTGCGAACATGGCTTATTGCAGCGATAAACGGGCTCTTCTCCATCGTTGCCTTGTCATCGCCAGCTGTGCACTTGCCAGCCCGGTCGTCAGCTTCGCTCAGAGCACCGCGCCCGTCACCCGCGCGCAGGTGCGCGCCGAATTGATCCGCCTCGAACAGGCCGGCTATCGCATGGGCGACGGCGACCATACGAAGTATCCCGAGCAAATTCAGGCTGCTGAAGCGAAAGTCGCCGCACAGGACAGCCAGCAGGCGGGCAACAGCGACGTTGGCGGCACAACGACCAACGGCACCTCGGCTTCCGGCAGTGTCCAGCCTGTGACGAGGACCTCGCCATCGTCGTGCGTCGGCCCCGCAAGCTACTGCACCCTCTTCTTCGGAAACTGACCGCGAATGGCTCGTCCGACACCGCCCCGACGATCCGGGTAACGCGCCTGAGTCGTCTGGGGCATTCTCGCCGGTGCCGTCCGAATCTTCAGGCCCGCTGAAAAGAACACCAGGTGAAATGATGAATCCGCGATCGATACCCATCGCCGGTCACATGGTGTTGACCTCGTTGACGCTTTCCGTCGCCGACGTATTGCTGCGCACCAACTACAGCGTTGCAGGCGCGATGCTGCTCATTCTCGGGACGTCGGTCACACATCTCCTTCGCCGCTTAATCCATTCGCGTATCACTTCACCCGGCGTGCAGGCCTGACCGCAAGATGGTGCAGCGCTTGCGCGTGCCCCGCGGCGTTGGTCGATGCAAGGGGCGCAAGATTGCGCGCCCCTTGCTGTCAGCCGTGGTAATAGCCGTCGACCACGGAGTTTTGCAGCACGCCGTCGACATATACGCCTACGGGATCGCCGTCGGGGGATGTGAGGATCGGACCGCCGCCGTGCCCGCCGGGGAGTTTGATTCGGCCGCCTTGAATCTCGGCCATCTCTTCGCGATCGAGTTCCGCGAGTTTGTCGAGATCGTGGATGTTCAGTGTGTTCATGATATGTCTCCTTGGGCAGGACGGTTGCAGAGGTGTCAAGCGGCCGGTCGCTTGCGTTGCACCTTGCAGATGTCATGCCATGCGGGCTTGGCCCGCATGAAGGCCCGCGCTGCGCGATGCGCGACAAGGCGAGTTGGGCTGCGGCCGTCATGCGGGCACGGGGTGTTGGCGAGCAACTGACAGGTGGCCTCCCCCCGCACCGATTCAGGCCATTTCACATCTGCACTACGTCAAGCAGGACCTTCTTGCCATCCTTATACGAGAACACCGAAATCGCACCGTGCTTCAGATCGCCTTGCGCCGTGAAGCTCGTCTCGCCAATCACGCCCCTGTAGTCCGTCGACGGCATCACCGCGAGCACTTTCGCGGCGTCGGTGGAGTTTGCCCGCTTCATCGCGTCGACGATGATGTACACGGCGTCGTAGGAAAATGGTGCGTACACCTGCAGCGGCTGGTGAAAGCGCGCTTCGTACTTGCGCGCGAACGCCGCTCCGCCGGGCATCTTTTCGAGCGCCATGCCGGCCTCCGAACACACGATATTGTCGGCCGCGGGTCCGGCAAGTTTCACGACGTCGGTCGAGCAAACGCCATCGCCACCGAGTATTTTCGCTCGTACGCCTAATTGCCGTGCCTGCCTCGCGAACGGACCGCCGGTGGCATCCATGCCGCCATACAGGATCGCATCGGGGTTTTCGCCTTTTATTTTCGTGAGGATGGCGCGAAAGTCGACTGCCTTGTCATTCGTAGCGTCGCGCGACACCACTGTCATGCCTGACGTTTCTGCCGCTTTCCGGAACTCGTTGGCAAGCCCCTGACCGTATGCCGTGGAATCGTCGACGATAGCGACCTTCTTCACACCAAGCGTTTTCGCTGCGTAAGCCGCAAGTGCCGGCCCCTGCTGGGCGTCCGTGGCAACCACCCGGTATGTCGTCTTGAAGCCTTGCTGCGTGTAAGCCGGGTTCGTTGCGGCCTGCGAGATTTCAACAATGCCGGCATCTTTGTAGATTCGCGATGCGGGAATCGACGTACCGGAGTTCAGGTGCCCGACAACGCCGACCGCCTTATCGTCGACCAACTTCTGCGCAACCTGGGTGGCAGTGCGTGGGTCACCTGCATCGTCCTGAGAATCGACTTGCAGCGTCACCCGCTTTCCTCCGATTAACAGGCCGCTGGAGTTGATCTCTTCGACCGCAAGCCGCGCTCCGTTCTCACTATCCTTGCCCAGATGGGCTATCCCGCCGGTGAGCGGCGCCACATGCCCAATACGCACGACCTCATCTGCCTGTGCTGCAAATGAAAGAGCCGTGACCGCTGCTGCAACCAGGCCGTTCCGGTAACCTTGCTTCATTGTGTTGTCTCCTTGATGGGCGCTTGTGAGTACAGGTTTGTGCGCTCGTTTTTGCCTTTGTTTGCCGCTTCTATTGATGAATGACGGTTTCGTCCCGCACGACCACGGCCCGCCGCACAAGGTCGACATGGCTTACGCCCGCAGCCAGACCGAAGAGATCTTTCGGATCGTGCGGCGCGGGAATGAGATCGAGCTCGATGCCGATGTCACGTTCGTGCGCGACGGCATGCAGATAGCGCAGCGCCGAAAAATCTTCGAGCGCAAAGCCGACCGAGTCGAACACCGTCACCTGCGAGGGAAATTCGCGGCCTTTCTGCTCGCCAGACAGCACACGATGAAACTCGACAACAGGAAACTTCGCACTGAGCTGCTGAATATCGCCCTCGATTCGCGTCTGCGGCTCGTACTCAACGATCACGCGCGCGCGGCGCAATACATCTGCGTGCAGTTCCGTTTTGCCGGGACAATCTCCGCCGACGGCGTTGATATGCATCCCGTCCTCGATCATGTCCGCCGTCAAAATGGTCGCGTTCGTCTTGTCTGCTGTCACCGTCGTTACGATGTCCGCGCCGCGCACCGCATCGGCCGCGGAAGCACCGCGAACGACCCGAAGCCCCCTCAGGTGTGCAAGGTTGCGAACGAGCTTGTCGGTTGCCTCAGGGTCGACATCGAACACTCGGATCTCGTCGATACCCAGCATGTCGTGAAACGCGATCGCCTGGAATTCGCTCTGTGCGCCGTTGCCGATCAATGCCATGGAGCGCGAGTCCGGTCGTGCCAGGAAGCGGGCAAAAAGCGCCGATGTCGCTGCGGTTCGAATCGCCGTTGTCAGCGTCATCTCGCTGAGCAGCAACGGATAGCCTGTGTCGACATCGGCAAGCACGCCAAAAGCCATCACGGTCAGCAGATCCGCTTTGGTGTTCTTGGGGTGTCCGTTCACATATTTGAACGAGTAAAGCTTGGCGTCGGACGTCGGCATCAGTTCGATGACGCCGTCGGCCGAGTGGCTTGCGAGCCGCGCCGTTTTCTCGAACGTGTGCCAACGCCGATAGTCCTGCTCGATGTAGCTCGCCATCGAATTCAGCACGCGGGTCATGCCAACGTCCTGAACCAGTTTTGAAACATCGTTGACGTCGATATATCGTGTCATCATTCGTGCTCCTCTCTTAAAGCGATTACCGGTTTGCACTGCCATGCGTTGGAAAGACGTGTCATGCACGCCCTTCGAAGCCCAGCAGAACGTTGACCGCATTGATCCCGATCTCGTCAACCATGTAGCCACCTTCCATCACAAACAGCGTAGGGATGTTGAAACCCGCGATGATCTCCCCGATGCGCAGATAGTCGGGCGTACGCAGAAGGAAGTGACTGATGGGATCGTGTTCAAACGTGTCGACACCCAGGGAAATGATCAGCACGTCGGGCGCATGTCCGCCGATCGCTGCGCCGGCACGATGCAGTGCCGCCTCGAATGCGTTCATAGCCGTTGCCTTTGGCAGCGGCAAGTTCAGATTGAATCCTGCTCCGGCACCTATGCCCCGCTCGCCGGCGTGCCCCGAGAAATACGGATAGGAGACGGCTGGATCACCATGAATCGATACGAACAGCACATCGGATCGATCGTAGAAGATGTCCTGTGTGCCGTTTCCATGATGGAAATCGATGTCGAGAATTGCCACGCGGCTCGCACCGCGTTTGACGGCGTGTTGCGCGGCGATCGCGGCGTTGTTCAGATAGCAATAGCCACCCATGTATTCGCGCCCGGCATGGTGGCCAGGCGGACGGCACAGCGCGAACGCGGCGCGCGCGCCATCGCATATGGCATCCATGCCCGTCAGCGCCGCGTTGGCGCTCGAGCACGCCGCATCCCACGTACCTGAGTTGATCGGTGAGCCGGCGTCCATCGAGAAGAAGCCGAGCTTGCCGTCGATGAACTGCGGCAGCTCCGTGGCCGGCAACCCGCGCACGGGCCACACGAGAGGAAGCGCCTGGGATTTGCGGCCCGTAGCGGACCATTCCTTCCACGCGCTCGCCAGGAAATCGATGTACCGCTGGCTATGCGCACCAACGTAACTTGAGGGTGCATAGGGCTTCGGGCTAATCACATCGCCCAATGCCGTTGCCTTGACTCGCGCGAGTACCGTCTCGGCGCGCAGAGGCTTCTCGAACGACTCGGAGATCGCGCCGTCCTTGAGTTCGACGCCATGATGCAGGCTGTGATCGTTGCTGTAGATGGTAAGCATGGTTGGCTGCGCTATTGAGAGTAGCCAACAGTCTAGCGACGCATCACTGCAATGATTTTGCTTTCGATTGCATCAAAGCCTACACTATTAGAAATTTCGCCTACAAATTATCCGCAATGAGCACAAACCGCCCAAAAGTCGAGATGGATCCCGTCGATCGCTCAATGCTGCGCCTTCTGCAGGAAGACGGCGCGCTGTCGAACGCCGCTCTCGGCGAGCAGCTTTCGCTCAGCGTGACGCCTTGCTGGCGACGCCGCAAACTCCTGGAAGACCAGGGTGTGATTACGGGGTATCAAGCAAACATCGACCGGCGCGCGATCGGACTCAACCTGCTTGCCTTCGTGCACGTCAGGTTTCACATCCATTCAGACAAGACGGCTGACAATTTCGAAGCCGTCATTCGCAGTCGCCCCGAGGTTCTTTCGTGTCACAAGATCACTGGGGACGCGGACTATATCCTGCAGGTTGTCGCCCACGATCTGGATTCCTACGGTGATTTCGTCGAGCGCGTGCTGAGGAAGCAGGCGGGCATCGCTTCGATACAGTCCAGCCTTGCGCTACGTGAAGTGAAGTTTTCGTCACGGTTTCCGATCCCTGACGGAGATTGAGTGCTTGCTCTTTTATACGGGTCAGGATTTTGTGGCCCGCATGGAAGGATCATCTCGAAGCGCTTCTGCACGCCATCTATCATCAAGGCCCTTCACGACCGCAGCACCAAGGAGAGCACATTGCCGGACAATAGCCTTCACCTCTATGCCGATGCGCAATTCGCAAGCCCCTACGCGATGTCGGTCTTCGTGGCGCTTCACGAAAAGAGGCTTCCATTTGAAATGTCGACCGTGGACCTCGGCAGTCGCGCGAATCATGACGCGAGCTATGCAGCCACGTCGCTGACACAGCGCATACCCATGCTGACGCACGGAGACTTTGCGCTGTCGGAATCATCAGCGATTACCGAGTATCTTGATGAAGCATTTGCGCCGGCATCGCTATATCCGCAAGACACACGCATGCGCGCGCGTGCACGCCAAATTCAGGCGTGGTTGCGCAGCGATCTGATGCCCATCCGCCTGGAACGCTCTACAGAAGTGGTGTTCTACGGTGCACGCGGCGCGCAGCTTACTCCAGTGGCCGAAGCCGCCGCCCGAAAATTGTTCTCCGCAGCCGAAGCATTGCTCGCCGGAGATGACCAGAATCTCTTCGGGTCTTGGTGCATCGCTGACACTGATCTTGCTTTGATGCTAAATCGCCTCATCCTGAACGATGACCCGGTACCCGCACGACTGAAAGACTACGCCGCATATCAGTGGGAAAGACCGTCTGTGAAGCGTTGGATCGAACTGGAACGCCCAACGATCGTGGAATAGAAACACTCGGCTGAAGCGGCACAGCGTCTAATAGACCTCCCTCCCGAAAGCTCAACCACCCAGCGGTGAATCCGTCCCCGGCGTGTTTCTACTGGCGCGCAGATAGGCAACACCGGCCGGGCTGAGCGCCACTTCGGCCACACCGCCAGGTAAATGAGTGCGCGTCAGATAGCCAGACGCGCAGGCGTCCTCCCAGACCGGCAACCGCGGACAGGATGTACGCCACACTTCGATCGCCTCACTATAAGGGCGAGTGCCATGCCCAATCCACTCCAGCAAATCGAGGATCAGTGGTTCAATAGGATCATGCATGCTCACCTCCGTGCCCCTCACCGCTACCCTTGCCGAACTCTCATCCTGAGCGCTGCACCGCGAACAGTAAAATGAAATTATTTGAAGAGTGGGTGCATTTTTCTTATGAAAATCGACACCTCCGGTGTGCAGGCGTAGTTGCGGCGATCTGAAAGGAGACACTCATGAAAACAGGATTCATCGGCCTTGGTGTCATGGGACAGCCCATGGCGCTCAACCTCGCACTCGCGGGCACTCCGCTGGTCGTATGGAACCGCACACCGGAACGTTGCGCCGCGCTGCGCGACGCAGGCGCGCTGGTTGCAGAATCCGCCAGTGAAGTCTTCCGCCAGGCCCGCATCGTCATCCTTATGATCGCGACAGATACGGCGCTCGACAGCGTGCTCTGCCGCCACACCGCGGATTTCGCAGCGAACGTCGCACAGCACATCATTGTGCACATGGGCACGACTTCAGCCGACTATTCGCGTGGTCTGGAAGCCGACATCCGCGCGGCAGGGGGACAGTACGTCGAAGCCCCCGTTTCGGGCTCGCGCAAGCCGGCTGAGGCGGGGCAACTGGTGGCGATGCTGGCTGGCGAGCCCGCAGCCGTCGAAGAGGTACGTCCACTCCTCAAGCCTATGTGCCATGAAACGGTAATCTGCGGAGCAGTGCCCGCCGGGCTGCTGATGAAGCTGTCCGTCAACACGTTCCTGATCCCAATGGTGACCGCGCTGGCCGAGGCGTCGCATCTGGCGCGACGCTACGGACTCGACATGAAGCAATTCCAGGCCGTGCTCGACGCGGGACCGATGGCAAGCAACGTATCGCGCGTGAAGGTCGACAAGCTCGTGAACGAAGATTTCACGGTGCAGGCTTCCATTCACGACGTGCTGAAGAACAACCGGCTCGCGGCCGAAGCGGCGCGCAATGCGCACCTGGCGTCTCCGCTGCTGGATGTCTGCTTTAATCTGTACACGGAGACGGTCGAGTTAGGTCTCGGTCAAGCCGATATGGCGGCCGTCGTTCGCGCCATCGAGGCACGTACAGAGGCAATTAAAAATATCAGGAATGCAGATTGATCTCCGTCGAGGATGGAACGATTCGTGAATGTAGAACCGCTTAGTGACGGCAAGATGGCAGCGGATTCGGCATAAGAACCGCAACCGACATCACGAACCGCCAGGCCACTCACGATTCAATGCGTCCGTTGCGAAGCTTCGTCCAGCATTTCCAGATGCCACGCTTCCGTTTCGTCGTCCGCGGGGAACATGCATTCGAGGCGCAGTTCCTGCGCCGCGATCGTCTGCGGCGTCCCGACGGTCGCGACCATCGAGAAATATTTCATGACGCGGCCGTCTTTAACGAAGCCAATCGGGATCACCGGCATCGCATCCGCTGAAGCACCCGCCGCCAACTCACTGCCTGGCGTGAGACTCGCCGGCACGTCCGGATACGCACGTAACGCGTCGAGCAGCTCGCGTGTCGAGTCGTCGACCACGCGGCCCACCGATTCCCGGTAGACCCGCCGAATCAGACTGTCCGCCACGCCTGGCCAGTCGGCGACGAAAGGGCGCATGCCGTCGGGATCGAATATCAGATGCAGCATGTTGCGCGGCCCCTCGCGCGCCGCCATGTCAATGAAGCAACTGAAAAAGCGCGGGGCGGCGTCGTTGGTCATCAGCACGTTCCAGTAGCGGTCGATGACCAGCGCCGGAAAGGGTTCATGCTGCCGCAGCATGCGTCCGAGCGCCCTCGTGACGCTGTGCATCTCCTGCGCATTCCACGCACCGTCCGCATACATCGGCGCATAGCCCGCGGCCAAGAGCAGCGTGTTGCGCTCGCGCAGCGGAATGTCGAGCGTCTGCGCGATATCCATCAGCATCTGCCGGCTCGGCACACTGCGTCCGCTTTCGATAAAGCTGATATGACGCTGCGAAACGCCGGCATTTAACGACAGGTCCAACTGGCTGACACCTCGCATGTCTCGCCAATGGCGCAACAGCATGCCGAGATCGTTCGGCGGCACTTTCTTCACTGGGTTCGCAGAATTCATCGCTCTCTGATCCGCAAGTCGATAACAGTCAGTTTGGGGGACCGGCAAGCGTCGAGCACGTTTAGTGCCTCGACGCCAACCGATCCGCCGGACGTCAGCGATCAGCATACTCCTCGGCGCTGACCGCCTCCTCTTCCTTCTCTCACGAAGCTCAGGCTTGCCAGGCGTGAACCTGGAACTGCGCTTCCAGCGGCGGCTGCGTAATGCTGCACACGTAGTTGGTGATCGTCGACGCCGCCGACACCGCGAGCACTTCAAGCACCTGATCCCGGCGGAACCCGGCTTCGAGAAACTGGCTCACGGCATGGGCATCGAGATGTCCGCGCTTCTGAATTGCTGTCTTCGCCAGAATGGAAAGCGCCGCATGCTCTTTGTCCGCAGGCGCGCGGCCCGCGCGAATCGCTTCGACGTCGGCGGGAGCGAGTCCTGCTTGCAAGCCCAACGCGGTGTGAAACGCCACTGCCCACGTGCATGCATTGGTGACGGCATTCGTTAGCAGCAGCGTCTGGATCTGCGCTTCCGTGAACGTACCCGAATGCACCTTCTGGAACAGGTTGATGAAGGCGTTGATCAGCACGGGCGATTCAGCCATAGCCCCTGCGATGTTGGGGACAAAGCCGAAGATTTCCTGAAGCTGCCGCAACACCGGCTTGGATTGTTCGGGGGCGGAGTCAATGGTGTAAACCTGAAACGTCGACATGATGAAGTCCTCAGTGGTGAACGCAGCTCGGGATGAACCGCGCGACAACCGAAGATTAGGCGTGGGGGTGCGGCCCGCCAATTACCTCACATGTAATAGAGCTGGTGCGACCGAGCGTGCGGAAGTGGCAGCCGCAGATGCGCCACCCGTGAAGTGCCCATAGGGAACGACCGCCAAATATAAAGCGCGGCCGCGACACAGACGGTGGCGATTGCCTGACAATAGAGGCCGCGACGGATTAGCCAGACACGCCGCCCCCTATTCGAGCCCGGAGACCACGCCCATGAACAAGCGTCAATTCCTGACCAGCGCCGCACTGCTGAGCGCCGCTGCCGCGCCCGCATTCGGCAGCAAGCCCAAGCGTCACGAAGCCTGCGCTGCCTCCCCCGTCGTTCTGACCATCACCGGCGCGATCAAGCGGCACAATCGCGGCGCGCTCGATCCGGCATTCGATCAGTTGCTCGCGAAGCACCAGGTGAAGTTCTCCGAGGCATATGGCGTCGATTTTCCGATGCTTGCCGGCATGCCCGCCGTGACGATCAAGCCCACCACCGAATACGATTCCCGCCAGCACACCTTGAGCGGCCCATTGCTGACGGACGTGCTCGAACACGTCGGCGCGCCAACCGCGGGCAGCACGCAAATCGTGATGCACGCGGTGGACGGCTACGCCATCATGACCACGCTCGACAAAGTGCGCGCGTATCGCTTCATCGTGGCGACGCAAATGGATGGCAAGCCGATGCCGCTCGGCGGCGTGGGTCCGCTATGGGCCACGTATGACGCGGACAATATCCCCGAACTCTCAAACAAGCCGCTCAAAGACCGCTTCGAGTTGTCCCCCTGGGGCCTGTATCACCTGCAGGTGACCGAAGCATGAGCGAGGCATGAGCGCGCGCCGCCGGCCGCGGCTCAGTGCTCGCCCGGCGGCAGGAAATCCATCTGTTCTTCGACGTATAGCGCGTAAATCAACTTCAGCATCGCGTTGATGTCTTCCGATTCGTCGAGCATGCGCATGCTCATGATGATCGGCGAGACGAGGTTCGGGTCGTCCAGATTCATATAGCTCACGTCGTCGCGCTTCAATCCGTACACGCTGCTCGGCACAATCGCAATGCCTTCGCCGGCCGCCACGAGGCCAAGCGCGATCTGCAATTCACGCGTTTCGTACACACGGTGTGGCTTGAGCGAGCGGTCGTGAAAAGCCGCGAGCACCTGATCCGCGAAACTCGGCCGCGGCGCCTTCGGGAAAATGATCAGCGTTTCGGCCAGCAGATCGTGCAGCGATAGCGCGCTTTTAGACAGCGTGAGCGAATGGCCCACCGGCAGCGCCACGATCATGCGCTCCTCGCGCAGCACGATCCGGCGCACGCTCGGATCTTCATGACGGATGCGGCCAAAGCCGACATCGATACGGCCTTCCTTCAAGGCCTTGATCTGATCCATCGTCGACAGATCATGAAGGGTCAACTCCACCGCGGGGTTCTGGTCGCGAAAGCGCCGGATGATTTTCGGCAGCATGCCGTACAGCGTCGAGCCGACGTATCCGATCGACATGCTGCGTTCGATCTTGCCCACGCGCTTGGTCATCGACTCCAGCTCGGCGGTTTGCGCCAGCAACTGCACCGCATGCGAGTAGAAGAAGCGCCCCGTGTCGCTCAGCTTGAGCGGCCGCGAACCGCGCTCGAACAACTGCACGCCGAGCATCTCCTCCAGTTGCTGGATCTGCCGGCTAAGCGGCGGCTGGGCAATGTGCAGACGTTCCGCGGCACGCGTGAAATTCTGCTCCTCGGCGACCGCGACGAAATAGCGTAAGTGGCGCAGCTCCATAACCATACCTTTTGGATATAAAACTCATACTAAATCGGTGTTGGACGGGCCAAACCGGCGCCCATTATTCTGCACTTAAGCCTGATCTCCAAACAAATTATACCTTTCAGGCATTACACGGCGACACCCGCAGCATACCTGCGGCGCCCTCGAAAAGCAGAGTACTGGAGCAGACAATGAAACATTCCGACATCGAGTCCCTCGTCCGCGGATTCCTCGTGGACACCGCGAAGGGCAGCGTCGACGCCCGCACCCAGCAAGTGGTCGTGCGGCTGACGAGCGACCTGTTCAAGGCAATCGAAGATCTGGACCTCACGGCCAGCGAAGTCTGGAAAGGCATCGAATACTTCTCCGAAGCGGGCGCGACGCAGGAATTGGGGCTGCTTGCCGCCGGGCTCGGCCTCGAACGCTTTCTGGACATCCGCATGGACGAAGCGGACGCCGCGGCGGGTCTGAGCGGCGCGACGCCGCGCACCATCGAAGGGCCGCTGTATGTGGCGGGCGCACCGGCGAGCGAAGGCTTCGCGCGGCTCGATGACGGCACCGAGTCCGCCGACGGAGACGTGCTGGTCATGCAAGGCACGGTGTTCGACACCCACGGCCAGCCGCTGCCGGGCGCTCAGGTCGAGGTCTGGCACGCGAACCTGAAGGGCAACTACTCCTTCTTCGACAAGACGCAGTCGCACTTCAACCTGCGCCGCACGATCATTGCCGATGCCAACGGCCGCTATCAGTTTCGCAGCATCGTGCCGGTGGGCTACGGCTGCCCGCCCGACGGCACCACGCAGCGGCTGCTGGACAAGCTCGGCCGCCACGGCCGCCGCCCCGCGCACATCCACTTCTTCGTGTCCGCGCCGGGCCACCACAAGCTCACCACGCAAATCAACATCGACGGTGACGAGTACCTGTGGGACGACTTCGCGTTCGCAAGCCGCGAAGGCCTCGTGCCGCCCATCGAGCGGATCACCTCGCCCGAACAGATCAGCCGCGAGGGTCTCGAGCAACCCTTCGTTTCCATCGATTTCGACTTCCGCCTGAATGCGGAGCAGGCAGCCACGCCCGCCAGCGAAGTCGAGCGCCTTCGCGCCGCTGCGTAATGCCTGCCGCGGGGCGAATACACGCCAAGCGATTCGCCCCGCAATAACGATTCAGGAGACAACCATGATTCCGATTTACCCCGATCGCACGCCGCGTCTCACACGTATCGACGATTTTCTGATCGAAGACGAAGAGCGCGGCGACTATCGCCTGCACCGCAGCGCCTTTACCGATCCTGCCCTCTTCGAACTCGAGATGAAGCATATCTTCGAGGGCAACTGGATTTATCTGGCGCATGAAAGCCAGATCCCGAACAACAACGATTACTACACGACGCACATGGGCCGCCAGCCGGTAGTGATTGCGCGCAACCGGCAAGGCGAACTGAACGCCTTCATCAATGCGTGCACGCACCGCGGCGCCATGCTGTGCCGTCACAAGCGCGGCAACAAGGCCACCTACACCTGCCCGTTTCACGGCTGGACCTTCAACAACAGCGGCAAGCTCCTGAAGGTCAAAGACCCGGAAGATGCCGGCTATCCCGACTGCTTCAACAAGGAGGGTTCGCACGATCTCAAGAAGATCGCGCGTTTCCAGAGCTATCGTGGCTTTCTGTTCGGCAGCCTCAATGCCGACGTGCTGCCGCTGGAAGAGTTTCTCGGCGAGGCTGCTCGCATCATCGACATGATCGTCGACCAGTCGGAAGACGGACTCGAAGTGCTGCGCGGCGCCTCGACGTACACGTATGAGGGCAACTGGAAGCTGCAGACCGAAAACGGCGCGGACGGTTATCACGTGTCGGCGGTTCACTGGAATTACGCGGCGACCACCAATCATCGCAAGGAAGAAAACGCGCGCGTCGATCAGGTACGCGCCATGGACGCGGGCAACTGGGGCCGCCAAGGCGGTGGCTTCTATGCGTTCGAACACGGCCACATGCTGCTGTGGTCGCGTTGGGCCAATCCGGAAGACCGCCCGAATTTCAGCCAGCGCGACGCGTTCGCCGCGCGTTGCGGCAGCGAAACCGCCGACTGGATGATCCAGAACTCGCGCAACCTGTGCCTCTATCCGAACGTGTACCTGATGGACCAGTTCGGCTCGCAGATCCGCCTGCTGCGCCCGCTATCCGTCGACAAAACCGAAGTGACGATCTACTGCATCGCGCCCAAGGGCGAATCGGCCGAAGCGCGTGCGCGCCGCATCCGTCAGTACGAAGACTTCTTCAATGTGAGCGGTATGGCGACGCCTGACGACCTCGAAGAGTTTCGTGCGTGCCAGCAAGGCTATGCGGGAAGTGCGCTCGAATGGAACGACATGTGCCGCGGCGCGCGCCACTGGATCGACGGTCCGGACGAAGCGGCGAACAAGATCGGCCTGAAGCCGTTGATGAGCGGCGTCAAGACCGAGGACGAAGGGCTGTACACCGTGCAGCACCGCTACTGGATCGAGACGATGAAAGCGGCCATGACGCCGGCAGCAAAACAGGTCTCGCCGACCGAAGGAGCCGCAGCATGAAGCCGCTTGCCATTACCGACATCAAAGCGTTTCTTTATCGCGAGGCGCGCCTGCTCGACGACGAGCAATGGGACGACTGGCTCACCTGCTATCACCCGGACGCGGTGTTCTGGATGCCCTCGTGGGATGACGAAGACAAGCTCGTTACCGATCCGCAAACCGAAATCTCGCTGATCTACTACCCGAATCGCCAGGGGCTCGAAGACCGCGTGTTCCGCATCAAAACCGAGCGTTCGAGCGCGACCATGCCGGACACGCGCACCAGTCACAACATCAGCAACGTGGAGCTGGAGAGCGAAAAGGACGGCATTTTCACGGTGCGTTTCAACTGGCACACGCTGAGCCATCGTTACAAGACGAATTACAGCTACTTCGGCATGTCGCGCTACGTGATCGACTTTTCGGGCGGCGAACCGCAAATCCTGAACAAGTATGTCGTACTGAAGAACGACTACATCAATCAGGTCATCGACATTTACCACATCTGAGAAAGACGTGGTTCGGGAGCAGCACATGGAACACAGCATTGCACTTCAGTTCGAAGACGGCGTGACCCGCTTCATCACCTGCCGCGACAACGAGACCTTGTCGGACGCGGCGTATCGGCAGAAAGTCAACATTCCGCTCGACTGCCGCGACGGCGCGTGCGGCACGTGCCGCAATTTCTGCGAATCGGGCGCGTACGATCTGCCCGAGTCGAGCTATATCGAAGATGCCCTCACCGCGGACGAAGCCGCCCAAGGCTACGTGCTCGCCTGCCAGACGCGTCCGCGCTCGGACTGCGTGATTCGCGTGCCGGCATCTTCCGCCGCGTGCAAGACCGGTGTGTCGAAACACGCCGGCAAACTGGCCGCGATCGACAAGCTCACGGATTCGACCATCCATTTTTCAATCGACGTGGACGAGCCGGGGCAATTGGGTTTTCTGCCTGGACAGTACGTGAATGTCGACATTCCAGGCAGCGACGCCTTCCGCTCCTATTCGTTCAGCTCGGCCCCCGGCGCCACGCAGGCCGCCTTCGTGGTGCGCAACGTGCCGGACGGCCGCATGAGCCGCTATCTGTGCGAGGAGGCCCAACCGGGACAAGCCATCACGTTTTCCGGGCCCTATGGCAGCTTCTATTTGCGCGATCCGGTGCGGCCGGTTCTGTTTCTTGCGGGCGGCACGGGCATTGCGCCATTCCTCTCGATGCTGCACGTACTGAGCGCTAACGGCAGCCCGCAACCCGTGCGCATGGTCTACGGCGTCACGAACGACCACGATCTTGTCGGAACCGCGCAGCTCGATGACGCGCAACGGGCCATCGGGCAGTTCGAATATCGCACCTGCGTGGCCGATGCCGTCAGCGCCCACGACCGCAAAGGCTACGTCACCGAACACGTTGACCCCGCGTGGCTCAATGGCGGCGACGTCGACGTCTATCTGTGCGGACCGGTTGCGATGGTCGAGGCCGTGCAGAAATGGCTGCGCGACAGCGGTATCACGCCGGCGCACTTCTACTACGAGAAGTTCTCAGCAAGCACCGCGGCGTGAATACCATGACATCGTCCAAACCACGCTTCAATGAAAAAGTCGTGATCGTCACCGGCGCGGCGCAAGGTATCGGCCGTGGCGTTGCGCTGCGCGCGGCGGCCGAGGGCGGCACCGTCGTGCTGGCCGATCGCGCCGAACTCGTGCACGAGGTGGAAGCGGAGATCGCCGCGCTTGGCGTGCCTACGCTCGCCGTGATCGCGGATCTTGAGACGTATGCCGGCGCGTGCAAGCTGACGCAAGCCGCGCTCGACGCCTTCGGCCAAATCGACGTGCTGATCAACAACGTCGGCGGCACGATCTGGGCCAAACCGTATCAAGAGTACGAAGAAGCGCAGATCGAAGCCGAAGTGCGCCGCTCTCTTTTCCCGACGCTGTGGAGTTGCCGGGCGGTCTTGCCCACCATGATCGCGCAGCAGCGCGGCGCGATCGTCAACGTGTCGTCGATTGCGACGCGCAGCATCTATCGCGTGCCTTACGCGGCGTCCAAAGGTGGCGTCAATGCCTTGACCGCGAGTCTCGCCTTCGAACACGCTGAGGACGGCATTCGCGTGAACGCCGTGGCCACCGGCGGGACCGACGCGCCGCCGCGTAAGGTGCCGCGCAATACGGCGCCGCAAAGCGACCAGGAGGCGCGCTGGTATCAGGGCATCGTCGATCAGACCAAGGCTTCCAGCCTGATGCACCGCTACGGCACGATCGACGAACAGGTCAACGCGATCCTGTTTCTCGCCTCCGACGAAGCGTCGTATATCACCGGCACGGTGCTGCCCGTGGGCGGCGGCGATCTCGGTTAGCGGCCGTGGGTCTCCGTGGAGTCCGGTCGCAGCGCGGCGCCGAATCGCTCCACGCAGGCCTGCCTCACCCGCTCGACCGGCATCGACCAGTCCTCGCCCGGCGCGCGGCGAAACAGCCGCAGCGTGTGCGGATACCACGGCGAATCGCTGCGTTCGTGCATCCAGCGCCAGTCGAGATCTTTTTCCGGCAGCATGACCCAGCACGGCTTGCCTAGCGACGCCGCCAGATGCGCGGTGGAGGTGTCCACGCAAATCACCAGATCGAGCTGCGCGATGATCGCGGCGGTGTCCGCAAAATCCGTCACGGCCGAGCCAAGGTCGAGCAGCGGCTGACCGGCCGGCGGCTGCCGCGCCTCATCTTCACCCTGCCCTTTTTGCAGGCTCACGAAGCTCACGCCTGGCACGCTCCAGAGCGGCGCCAGCAGAGCGAGCGACGGCAGCGAACGATTCGCATCGTTGTGATGGTTCGCATTGCCTTTCCAGACGAGACCGATCTTGCGGCCGTGCGGCAGCGCGGCGAGCGCCGGCAGCCACCGTTCGACCAGCGCCGGTTCGGCCGCGAGACGTGTGGCGCGCGGAATCGTGTCCACGGTCGTGCGCAAACGCAGCGGCGCGCTCAGGAGGCTCGTCCAGCAGTCATACGTGGACACGCGAGCGAGGGCCGTGTCGTGATCGAGCACGGCATCGACACCGTCGACATCGGCCATCAGCCGGTGCAGAGCCGGCATGCACGCGAAGGCGATATGCGCGGCGCCCTGGGCCTTCAGCAGCGCGAAATAGCGGCTGAACTGGATCATGTCGCCGAGTCCGTCTTCCTGCCACACCAGCAAGGACTGACCGGCGAGCGTTCCGCCCTGCCACTGCGGGCAGCTCAATATGGAACGCGTCTTGTAATGGATGAAGCCGGGTTGCGCGTAGCGGTATTCGTACAGTTGCCACCCCTCCTCGAAGCGGCCCATGGCTAGCAGCAACACAGCGAGACCGAAGCGGGCGTCGCCGTAGTCGGCACGCAACGCGAGCGCGCGGCGGTATGCGCTTTCGGCCTCGGGCAGCCGCATCAGTTGCGCCAATGCCGCGCCGAAGTTGTAGTGGGCTTCCGCCAGATCGGGGCATACGTCGAGCGCCTGCCTGAAGACCTGGACCGCCTCCGGCAAACGGTCGAGCCGGCGCAGCACGCCGCCCAGGTTGTTGTACGGGTGAACCAGCTCGGGCCGCAGGCGAATCGCCTCGCGGTAAGCCTGCTCGGCCTCGAACAGGTGCTCGCGTTTCGCCAGCGCCACGCCGAGGTTGTAATACGCTTCGGCGTAGCCCGGGCGATGCGCGATTGCTTCGCGGTACGCGGCCTCGGCTTCGTGCGACCGTTCGAGATCGGCCAGCACCGCGCCGAGATTCAGGTGCGCCTCCGCGTAATCCGGACGAATCGCGAGAGCGAGCCGGCAAGCCAGTTCGGCCTCGGGCAAACGCAACGACGCCTTCAGCACACCGGCCAGATTGTTGAGCGCCTCCGGGTATTGCGGCCGGATGGTCAGTGCCTGGCGGTAAGCGGCGTCGGCTTCGGCAAGACGGCCCAGCTCCATCAGCACGTTGCCGTGATTGTTGTGCACCTCGGCATGGCCCGGGAGGCCCGGCAACGCCTCGCGGAACGCCGCTTCCGCTTCGTGCAGGCGGCGCAGGTCGTGCAATACGATGGCGCGGTTGTAGCAGGCTTCGATGTAATCCGCGCGGATTGCCAGGGACGCGCGATACGACGCCTCCGCCTCCTCGATGTGGCCCTGCAGGTAGAGCACGGTGCCGAGATGATTGTGCGCGTCGGCCTGGCCGGGCCGCAAAACGATCAGCTGCCGGTACATCGCCTTTGCAGCGCAGAGCTGCCCAAGCGACTTGAGCAGCATGCCCAGACTGCCGTACACCTCTGCGTAGCCGGGTTTGATGCGCAGGCAGCGGCGCCAGAAGTCTTCCGCGTCCGCGGGACGCTGCAACGCGAACGAACAGGCCCCGGCGATATTCAGCGCGTCGGCGTGCGCGTCCTGCGGCATCTCGTCGCGCCGGAGCAACGGCGTCACCATCGACAAAGCCTCGGCGAATTGTCCGGCCGAACACAACGAGACGGCCTGCCGGTTGATATCGTCGATCGAGAATACGAGCTGCGTTTGGGTCATGTACGTGGTAACGGGAAGCGACGATGTTCCGGACGGAAAGCGGAACATGTACCACGCAGCTTAAAGGAATCCGCGCGGCGGTAACGCGGTGAAATGAGCGGTTTTCGGGCTTCTAATCCACCGCTAATAACGAGGATTACTGGCTGAAAGCCAGCCAGGCAATGCTAGAATCGCCCGCTTGTTCACGTCCGCCGCTTATGACCCTATACGCCCGCAACCGCATGACCGCATGGCTTGGCCTGTTCGCCATGTGGCTTGTCGTGTTCGCGCCGGTCGTGAGTCAGATGCTGGTGTCGAACCGCGCGCACGAGCCCTTCGCGGCGCTTTGTTCGGCGCTTCAGCCCCGTGATCTCGGCGAGGCGAACGGCGTCAGCCAGGCTGCCCCGGCGCCGGTTCATCTGAGCCATGACGACGCCTTCGGCGCCTGCGGCTACTGTCATCTGCTTCAGCATCACGTCGCCATGCCGACGGTTGCCGCCGCCGCGCCGCTGGCCGCGCTCATGCTGGCCGGCACCGCGCCGCCCGCCCTCTCCACCCGCTTTACCCCGCTCGGCGCGTTTCCGTCCGGGCGCCCTCGCGCCCCACCCGCCGTTTCCTGATCGCTGCCAGTCCTGACCGCGCTTTCGCCGCACCCGCCAAGGGGGCGCGCGCTCGCCTGTTCCATGCATCAAGGAAACGTTTATGTTCAACTTCGCCCTGCGAAGGCTGCCCTTTTGCGCCCGCCGCGGCGCGCGCGGCCGTTCGCTTCAACGCCTGCCGCAGCCGTTTTTGCCGGCTTGCTTGTCACCCTTTGTTCCGGCCTTCGTTCCAGCGTTCGTGCCGGCATTCGTGCCGGCTTTCATCGCTGCGCCCGCTCATGCGCAAAGCGTCATCGCCGAGGCCACGCTGCCGGCCGTCAACGTGAGCGCCAGTACGCCCGCCACGCCGCGCGCCGTCGATCCGAACCTGCCGGCCTCGGTCGAGACCGTCACCCCCGAGCAGTTCAACAACTGGAACGTGGTCAACACCGAAGACGTGTTGAAGTACATGCCGAACCTCGCCGTGCGCAAGCGCTTTATCGGCGATCTGAATTCGATCATCGCCGTGCGCGGCACCAGCAATACGCAGAGCGCGCGAGGTCTCGTGTACGCGGACGGCCTGCTGCTCAGCAACCTGCTCGGCAGCAGCTACTCGTTTCCGCCGCGCTGGTCGATGGTATTTCCCGACGAGATCCAGCAAGTCGATGTGATCTATGGGCCGTTCTCGGCCCTCTATCCCGGCAACTCGCTTGGAGCGACGGTGCTCATCAGCACGGCCATGCCGAAGAAATTCGAAGCGACCGCCGACGTCAAGGCCTTCACCCAGCATTTCAGCCTGTTCGGTGTAAATCAGAATTTCAACGGCAGCGAGATGAGCGCGACGATCGGCGACCGCATCGGCAAGTTCTCGTATCAGCTCGGCGTGAATCACCTGGAAAACACCAGCCAGCCGCTGCAATTCGCCACGCTCGCCCAATCCGGCACACCCGCGAAGGCAGGCGACACACCCGTTACCGGCGCGTACTTCTACAACAACCAGACCAACGCGCCGACCGTCGTGCTCGGTGTGAACGGCGAAGGCATCGAACACGCGGTGCAGGACCAGTTCAAGCTGAAGATGCAGTACGACTTCACGCCGACCCTGCAGGCCGGCTTCACGCTCGGCTACTGGCATCAGACGTACAACAGCGAGACTTCGAGTTTCCTGCGCGACGCGAACGGCAACCCCGTATACAGCGGGAAAATCGCGATTGGCGGCTACGAGTACATGATTCCCGCTGCGGCACTTGCGCCGAGTCTCGGTCACAGCGAAAACTGGCTCTACGGCGTTTCGCTGAAAACGCGCAACGCCACCGGCTGGAACGGCGAAGCAATCGCTTCGTACTACGACATTGGCAACAGCGTGGCGCGCACCGCGAATTCCGGCGCGCCGGGCAATGGCCCCGGCACTGTGATCTTCGGCGACGGCACCGGCTGGAAAACCCTCGACCTGCGCAGCACCTATACGCCCGCGACGAAGCAGGCCGGGCTTGCCAATCATGCGCTGAGCTTTGGTTACCACTACGACAACTACTTCCTCGACAACGAAGGCTACAACACGCTGAACTGGCGCGATGGCGCGGCCACCTCGTTTGCGAACGCGTTCACCGGCAAGACGCAGACGCAGGCGCTCTACGCGCAGGACGCATGGCGTTTTCTGCCGCGCTGGAAGCTCGTCTATGGCGTGCGGTATGAAGACTGGCAGGCCTACGACGGTTCGCTGGCCTTGCCGGGCAAAGCCGTTCCCTACAGCGACGCAAACCAGCATCACTTTTCGCCGAAAGCCTCGCTCTCGTTCGACGTGAGCGACGATCTGACATTGCGCGCATCCATCGGCCGTGCGTACCGCTTTCCAACCGTCAGCGAATTGTTCCAGGGGAAGATCAACGGCTCCACCATCGTCAACAACAATCCGAACCTGCAGCCTGAAGACGATCTTTCGAAAGAGCTGACCGCCGAATGGGCGCACTGGAATGGCGTGTTTCGCTTTTCGCTGTTTCAGGACGACGTGAAGAACACGATCTTCAGCCAGACCGACACGACCGTGATTCCCAACGTGACGAGCTTCCAGAACATCGGCAAGGTACGCTCACGCGGCGTGGAAACGAGCTACTCGGGACAGGACGTCTTCATACGCGGCCTCGACCTGCTCGCCAGCGTGGCCTACACGCAATCGAAGATCATCGCCAACGCGCAAAACCCGGCCACGGTTGGCAAGTACTTCTACCGGATTCCGCTGTGGCGTGCCGATCTTGCCGCGACCTGGCACATCGACGAACGCGCGGCGCTCACGCTGGCCGCGCGCTATTCGGGCCGCCAGTACAACACGCTCACCAATACCGACACGAATCCGGATGTGTTCGGCGGCACCAGTACGTACACCGTGGCGGACGCCAGGTTGACGTTCAAGCCGACCAAACAGAGCGAGATCGGCGTGGGCGTCGACAACATCTTCGACGCGCGCTACTTCGTCTATCACCCGTATCCGGGCCGCACGTTCTACGTGGACGCGAAGCTGCGCATGTGAACGTGCCGCACGCGAGGCACATCTATCCGCTTCGTTCGAATTCGTCGATTCATCTTTGCTTCAGGAGGATTTCATGTCCACCACTGCTGCCGCTCAACGCACGGCCCAGGTAGCCGTCACGGCGCATCCGGGCTACCGGACACTCTGGCGCTGGCACTTCTATGCCGGCCTGTTCGTGATGCCGTTTCTTGTAGTGCTGGCGATCACCGGCACGCTGTATTGCTTCCAGCCGCAAATCGAACCGCTGCTGTATCCGCAGCGGCTGATTGTCGAATCGCAGGCCACTCCCCGTTTGCCCGAGGAGGCGTTGCTTGCCAGGGCGCGGACCGCCATGCCGCCCGATGCCACTGCGCTGACCGCAATCATCGCCAGCGATCCGCGGCGCAGCGCCGAGTTCGTTTTCCGTCTCGCGGATGGCGACAAACAGAGCGTCTATGTGAACCCGTATAACGGCGCGGTCCTTGGTACGCTGAGCGTCGAGCGCCGCTTCATGCAAGTGGACCGGATGCTGCATCGCAAGCTGCTGCTCGGCAAGCCTGGCGAGTTGCTGATGGAACTGGCCGCATGCTGGACGCTGGTGATGATCGGCACCGGCGTCGCGCTCTGGTGGCCGCGCGAGAAAACCACTGCACGTGCCGCACTGTTGCCGCGTTTCTCGCTGAAGGGGCGCGCGCTCTGGAAGAACCTGCATGCTGTGATGGGGATCTGGCTCGCGCTCGGCGCACTGGTGTTCGTACTGACCGGCTTGCCATGGTCGGGTTCGTGGGGCAAGCAGTTCAAGGCGCTCGCGACCGCCGCCAATCTCGGCGCGCCGCCGGGTTCATGGGGTGGGCTCGCATTGCGTTCGACATTGCCGGGGGCGAGCGGCACGTTGGCGTCGACGGGCGGCGCTCACACCACGGACACAATGAACGCAGCACACGACGAGCACGCCGAACACGGTGCCCACGCAGGCAGCGCGGACTCGATGCCCGGCATGGTGATGGACGACCTGCCTCTGTTGCAGACACCCTGGGCGGTCGGCAACACGCCCGTACCCGCCTCCGCGGATGCGCCCGCGGCGCACGCGATACCGCTCGGGCGAGTCGTCGTGCTGGCGGCATCGCACGGCGTGACGAATGGCTACAGTATCGTGCTGCCCACGTCCGCGACCGGCGTCTACACCGTGTCGTACTTCCCGGCCGATCCGAAAGACGAGCGCACGCTGTACATCGATCAATACAGCGGTGCGATTCTGAAAGACATTCGCTATGGCGACTACGGCGCTGTCTCGAAGGCGGTTTCGTACGGCACGTCGTTGCATATGGGCCGCTATTTCGGCCTCGCCAATCAGTTGCTGTGCGCCGCGATTTCGCTTGGATTGGCGGCGATGGCTGTGACCGGTTGCGTGATGTGGTGGAAGCGCCGGCCGCAATCGACGCGCGGCGTGCCCGGCGCGCCGTCACGCGAACGTGCGGCCCCGCCGATGCGCGGTTGGAAAACCGGGCTTGTGCTGCTCGGCATTGTCTTCCCGCTAATGGGCGCGACACTGCTCGCGGTGTGGCTCGCCGATCGCGCGATTTTTGGCCGTGGGGCCCGAAGTGCCTAAGACGGCCGGCCGGTGGCGACAAAACAGTGAGGGGCCGGTGTGGGTGACGCGTGGCATACGCCGGGAAACTGGAGACTTTCCCCGCGAATGCGGTATCGTGAGCGCTTCAGCCGTAGCACAGACCTCCCGATCTCTGCCGAAATGCCCCAGATGATCCCACTCCACCGCGATCCAGCTTTCTATCAACTCCTTGCCGACAGCTACGCCAGGTTACTTGGCCGGCCCCTGGTGGAACAAGCCATGCCCGTGGTCGAAGCGACCGAATGGCTCTATGAGCATGCCCCGTTCGCCGTACTCGCGCACAACACCGATCCCGATCCGCTCTTTATTTACGGCAACAAGGCCGCGCAGCGCCGCTTTGGATATAGCTGGGATGAAATCACCCGATTGCCGTCCCGGCTCTCGGCCGAGGCCCCAAATCGCGAGGAGCGGCAGCAGTTCCTGGCACGCGTACAGCGGCTCGGTTACGAGGCGGGCTACAAGGGCGTGCGCGTCACCAAGTCGGGCCAGCGCTTTATGATCGAGGAAGCCACACTGTGGCAGCTTCTCGACGCGAACGGCAAACTGCACGGCCAGGCGGTTGTCGTCCCACGCACGCGTGACCTCTGATTCAAGAGGCGCTGGCTTCATTTCAACGAATGGCCGGATTGCGGCGAAGATCCGACTTCGATGCGAACCTCAGTGATCACTCTTGAGGTCGTAATTGGTCGTCGGAAGGTCAGTCCAATTCACCCGGAGGCGTGTTCGGATAAGCTTTTACGCTATCTTTGAACGCCTTGACCATTTTAAGCATGGGACCAAGCACCCAGGTGTTACAGACGAGAACGTCCGTCTCCTCTTTCGGATCCTGGATGAGATGGAACAGGTACGGTGACTCGAGTTTGTTTGCACCCGCATTGACGTACGGCTCCCAGACGAAGTGGAGCTTCCAGTCTCGCCACTTCACGGCGCGAAGTTCATCCTTGATGTAGAAAAGAAATCCTTCGCGATTGGATACCGGTCTCCCGCCAGTGAGAAAATCGAGTTGTGAGACTCCATCGATCGGCCGGTCGTCACGCACCTTGCCACCGATCACTTCGGCAAGTGTCGGCAAAAGATCGACGACGTGAACAATCTGATTGTTGGCGTCAACGGGAATCTTGCCGGGCCAGCGCGCGATAAAAGGCACGCGCAGGCTGCCTTCCATCGCAGTATGGTAAGTCCCTGTCCAAGGGCCCGCCGTACCCCGATACGGCGCGCGAAATTCGGGGCCGTTGTCGCTGCAGAAAATGAACAGCGTGTCTTTGGCGAGGTTCAGATCGTCGATTTCATCGACGATCTGGCCGACACGGAAGTCCATCTCCGCGAGCGAATCGGCAAAATCACCCATGCCCGTCAGTCCTTCGAAATCCTTGTGGGGCAAGGTCGGAAAGTGCAGGTGGACCAGCGGGAGATAGAGGAAGAATGGCTTCGACGCGAGCGCGTTGCGCCGCATGAATGCTTTCGATTTCTCTATGAGTTCTTCATCGATGGTACGTCGTGTCTCCAGATCGTAGACCTTCACGTTTGCCGAAGGCTCGCCTTTTTTTCCCGCCATGATGTAAGGAATATCGGCGACTTCCGGGTCAAAGCCGATCGACGTTGTGAACTGCGTCTCGTCAGTCGTACGCGGGATGCCGTACCACTCATCAAAACCCCGGTCCGACGGATAACGACCCTCTACGTCACCTAAGTGCCATTTCCCGAAATGGGCAGTGGCGTAGCCGGCCTCCGAAGCCATCTCGGCAAGCGTCCACTCGGTGCGCTTCAACCCTTGAGGCAGCCCTGGCGGAACCGACTGAAAAGCACCCGTGCGAATGGGATGTCGACCTGTCATGAGTGCGCTGCGCGTCGGGACACAATCGCTTTCGACGTTGTAGTTGAGCAGGCGCATGCCGCTTTGAGCCAGAGCGTCGATGCGTGGCGTCGCGGCGCCACGCATCAGCTTGCCGCCGCCGTAGCATCCCAGTTCACCCCAGCCGAGATTATCGGCAACGATCAAAACGATGTTCGGTTTGGTACTCATGTTTCTACTCACTGACCAGGTCTGTTAATTCGGTGGGCTGGTGATCGCCGAACTTACGGAGGCAAACCAGCAGACAGATGATGCTGATACATGCGGCAGTAGCGACATAGGCAGCAGGAACGAGCCTGCTGTGGCTCGCACTGACCGCCCAGGTGATAATCAGAGGCGCGAATCCGCCAAAGGTGGCGACTGCGAGGTTATGGGTGAGCGCGAGACCGGTCGTCCGCACCCGGCTGGGGAACAGCTCGCTGAGAACGGCCGGCATCGGCCCCTGGTAAGCACTGATGGCAAGCCCAAGCAGTCCGCATGCGACGACGAAAGTCGACGACGCGGGCTTCTCAATCAGCCAAGCAAAGACTGGCACGACCACAATGCCGACCCCAAGCGCAGCTACCAGAAGCACTCGCTTGCGGCCGCACCGGTCCGCGAGCGCACCCGCCAATGGGCATGCAAGCATCTGTACCGCTCCCATCAGGAGGGTCCCTGCAAATGCAACCGAAGGATCCAGGTCGAGCTGCTTGATTGCGAAGGTCGGCATGTACAACACGATCACGTAGGATGAGGCTGTCACAAGGACGTAAATGCCGATCGCCAGCAACAATCGGATCTTGTTGTCGGAGAACGTTTCCTTGACAGGGTTGCCGGCATGCCTGTCGTGAGTGAAGACGGGAGTCTCATCGACATGCCGGCGGATAAACCAGGCGATCGGGATGATTAGCAAGCCAAAAATGAACGGGATCCGCCAGCCCCAACCCGACAATTGTTCCGGGGTGAGAAAGCGGGTCAGCAGGGTCCCGAAAAGCGACGCCAGCAGGGCGGTGCCTCCCTGGGCAGCCATCTGAAAGCTTGCATAGAAGCCGCGCCTGGCTTGCGGTGAATGCTCCACAAGAAAGCTCGTGGATGCCCCGAACTCGCCACCGGCAGAAATTCCCTGAATCAGGCGACCAGCGACAACAATCATGGGCGCGGCGATCCCGATCGACGCATAGGTGGGTGTCGCAGCGATCATCAGCGTACCCAGTGCCATTAGCGCAATACTCAGCGTGAGCCCTTTCTTGCGGCCATGGCGATCTGAATAGGAGCCGAGCACGAGCGCGCCGAGCGGCCGCATCAGATACGAACCGCCGAAAGTCCCCAGCGCGACCAGCAGTGACGTCAGTTCATGCGTCGACGGAAAGAACAGCTTGGCGATCACCACTGCAAAAAAACCGTAGACAACCAGGTCGAACCATTCGAGGGCAGTCCCTATCGTCGCAGCCGCCACGACCAGGCGAAGACGTCGCCGCGCGGCAGGGCCAGCCTTTGTGGCCTCGTACGCCAAGTTCGCCATTTCCATATCCCTCTCCGTCTCCGCTGTAAGAAGTATGAGAGAAGTATTGACAGCGGAAATTTACAGGACAAGCATGTTGCTTTCTCACTCAATAACCATTGGTTATCGTGAACCTGGACGATCTGACTTATTTTCTGGCGATTGCCGAGACGGGGCTGCTGCATCGGGCCGCGCTCAAGGTGGGTATCAGTCAGCCTGCGCTGACCAAGGCCGTGCGCCGCCTGGAAGCGGAACTGGGGGTTCCGCTGTTCGAGCGATCTCCAAAGGGCATGCAACTGACCCGCTACGGTATTGAATTTGAGCGGAACGCTGTGAATCTGCGTGCAGCCTACGAAGACACGTTGTGCAAAATCGCTGAACTGCATTCCGGAGACCTCGCCAAGGTCAGGGTCGGCGCGACGCCGGCAACCGAGCCGTTAGTGAATCGCACGTTCCTCGCTTTGCTGAAGCGCCGTCCCGCGTTGCGGCTTGATCTGAACGTACAGTTGTCAGATTCACTCATGCAGGCACTGCTGGAAGGCGAGATCGATCTTGCTGTTGCGCCCATGCCTGTCGAACTGCCTGAGGATCTGGCTGCCGTCCGGCTATTGAGAGAATCGATCGAGATCGTATGCCGAAGCGGCCATGCGTTGAGCGCTCTCGACAGACCGGCATCGCCCGAGCAGCTGTCCCGCTATACCTGGATACTGCCAGGGCAAAGCGTGTCGGCGAGACAGCAGATCGATGCCTATTTTGAGCAGCATCATGTCGAAGGTCCCATCGTTCAGGTTCAGAGCAACTATAGTTCGCCTGTCGGCGTCTTTTCGTTGATCGCGAGCACGGACATGTTGGGCATTTGCAGTACCCAACACCGCCCCGTTGCAGAGCAATACAAATTGCGGGCCGTACAGGCGAGCCGTGCGGACTGGCCTCGCGAAATTGCCTGCCTTGTGCGGGAGAATGGATCGCTCTCGCCCCTGACATCGACCTTCAAGGAGCAACTGGTCGAGGAAGCTGCCCGCATCGAGATGAAGCCAAAACGCGCAAAGATCCTTTGAAAGCGTGTTGCGAGCACTTCCATTCTCTTTCAATCGGGCTGCTGCCGAGGCTACCTCAAAGCGATATCGATCAACTGATTGCCAGATCGAATCGTCGATATGAAGTTTGGAGCCCCTACGTCGAGCACGCTAGCGCGACTGCAATGGACCATCGTCTAATCGTCCTGTCGGGCGCGCCTTGGATAATATCGATCGGCTTGGCGCCCCCTTGCTCAGCCATTGGCCCGAGGCCGTACCGGAACGACTAAGTCGTGTCGACAGCGGGAACGTCTGCTTGCGACGGCTTGCGGGACCGTCACTTCACGACAGCGTACGCCCGCTCCGGGTCGTGTTGTGCCCGTTGCATGAAGCGCACGTCTCATACGATCGCCGCGCTCGGTCGTGGGGCGCTGAGCGGCCAGGTCCGGGCATTCACCTCAACCCACTTGCGGACATTCGAGCGTCAGGTTTGCCGCTGACAGCGGACCGTCAGCTGCTAGTGACCAGCTTCGCTGATGAGTGACGTTCATCGGAGCGTCACCCTGATCGTCGATCCGTCGGCGTTACGGTACTCGCAGCGGGCCATTGAGGCGAATGCAACAATGGGTGTCGAAGGGTTGTCAGTTGCAACCGTGACTGTTCGCGGTCCGGTAACAGGTGGTTCCGCCGGGGCCGTGAACCACGCCTTTGCCGTTCATCGTCTTCGCCTCGCCGCCCCGGTTGGTCTTAGTCGTCCGCACACCATTCTGGTTCGTCTGGGACGTCCAGGCCGTACCTGTGTTCCGGCTATAGCCGCCCGCCGTCTGTCCGTTGCCACAGATCGTCTCGCCACGGGCGTTCGTCGCACATTCTGCAAACGCGTTCGCGGACAGCATTGCGCATGCCAGCACTATCAGAGTCTTCATGAACATTCCCATCGAGGGTTGCTGATGTACTCTCCGCGTCAATTGAATCTTGGTCCAGGGTGCTGGCCAGTATCGCAAACTGACTGCATTGGATATTAGTTTAGGTCTTTCGGGAACATTTTCCTCCCTCAAGGCGCACGCGAGAGACGCCGGCGCGCGGCGCGCATATAGGACCAAGGTCTACTATCGGCATCGCCCGCGGTCTCATACTCTGTCCATGACCAGGCGAATGCGGCCGGCCCCGCGTTTCCCGGCGAAGTCGTCCGACGGAATCCACCCTCACGCCACGGTCCGGGAAGCGCGAACGCCGGGAGTCGTCTCGCCGCCCTTCTCTTCCCCGACCTCCGAGGGCAAATCATGAAGAAGCGCAGTCTGTGGTTTGCAATGGCGCCCGCGCTGCTGTTCATGAACGTCGCCGCCGCCCAGCAATACCCCATCCTCGACGCCGTCGCGAACCGGATCGTGCAGAAGTACCAGCGGGCGAGCTGCGAGCAACTGTGGCAGGAGCGCGCCGAGAAGAAAGGCAGGCCGAGGCCGCAGGGCGAGGACATGGCGATCCAGGCGATGCACAACGACCCGCAGATGCGCGCCGCGTTCATCGACCGCGTGGCCGCGCCGATCGCCAACAAGATGTTCGAATGCGGGATGATCCCCTGATCGCCGCCGGGCGTGCCGTCACGCTCGGCTTGATCACGGAGGCTGCGATGACTTCGTGGAACCCGACCTTGCACGCAGCGGTCGTCGCGCTGGGCGTATGCCTGGCCTTGAGCGGCAACGCGCAGCAACACGCCAACGCGCCCTCGAAAATTGTGGCGAAACATGCGCAGCAGGCTGCCGCGCCCGACTTTCAGCCGGGACTCGACCAGCACGCGCTCGACGTCATCAAGGTCGCGTGCGAGCGCCTCGCAGCCGCGAAGTCGATGGCGTTCACGGCCTTCGTCTCGTACGAGAGCCCGAGCCGACTCGGCCCGCCCCTCATCTACTCGACCAAGTCGGAAGTCCTCATGCAGCGGCCCGACAAGCTGCGCGTGATCACGCTCGGCGACGGTCCGCGCTCGGAGTTCTACTACGACGGCAAGACGATGACGGCCTTCTCGCCGGCCGAGCACCTCGTGGCCGTGTCCGACGCACCGCCGACGATCGACGACGCGCTCAAGAAAGCCTACGACATCGGCGCGATCTATTTCCCGTTCACCGACGTGATCGTTGCAGACCCGTACAAGGACATCGCCGACGGGTTGAAGATCGCCTTCTATATCGGCCAGTCGAGCGTCGTGGACAACACGACGACGGACATGGTCGCGTACGTGACGGGCGACGTGTTCGTGCAGGCCTGGATCGGCACGGAGGACAAGCTGCCGCGCCGGATCTACGCGGTCTACCTGAACGATCCCGCGCGGCTGCGCCACGTGCTCGCGCTCACGAACTGGGTGCTGGACCCGCCGTTTGCCGCAGACGCGTTCGTGCCGTCCGGCGCGTCCGGCGCGGCGCGCATCGCGTTCGAGCGCCCCGACGCCGCGAGCGCGCCCGGTCTGAAGCCGCCGCCGAAGGCCAGGCCCGCCAATCCTCAATGAGGAGGCGCATCGTGAAGACAATTGCGATCTACGTGGCCGCCTGCGTGATTCCCGCTTTCGCGTCGGGCCCCGCCGGCGCTTGGGGACACGCGGGCGGCTGGTCACGCCCGTCCGGCTCGGACTCGATGACGCGCAGCAATGTCTGGGGCGGCAGCGAAACGCACACGCCCGGGCAGGGCACCACCGCGACCAACCGCTACGGCGACACGGCCACGCACACGCAAGGCTCGGGGCAGACGAGCTTCAGCAATCCGTACGGCGGCAGCGCCACGCACACCTACGGCCAGGGCACCACGGCGACCAATGCCTATGGCGGCACCGCGACGCACGTCCAGGGCTCCGGCTACACGACCTACACGAGCGCGTCGGGCGCGACCGCATATCACAGCACTTACTACGGCGACGCGACCTACGCCGCCTACCATCCGCCGACCACGGTTAACGTGTATGGGTCGGGCTGCTACAACTGCGGCGGCTGGTCCACGGCCGGCGCGGCCGCGGCCGGCGCGGCGATCGGTGTCGCGGCGGGCGCGGCGATCGCTTCCGCGAATACACAGGCGGTCGCCGCAAACGCGTACAACAGCGGCTATGCGGCCGCGAACACGGTGAACACGGTGAACACGTACAACGCCGGCTACGTGGCCGGCGCGACGGCCGCGGCGCCCCCGCCGCGGCCCGTCAGCTCGAACTTCGCGATGGGCGCGATCTACGCGACGCTGCCCGCCGGTTGCATCACGCCCGCGGTCCAGGGCGGCACCTACTACCTGTGCGGCAATTCGTGGTTCAAGCCCTCGTATGGCGCGAACGGCGTCTACTACCGCGTCGTGCCCGCGCCCTGAGCAACGCGAGCCACCCGACGCGAGGCGCGCGGGTTGCGCGTTCGCACGCGCGGCACGCAGGCCGGGGAGAAAACGTGCGGAAAGCGCGGCCGCGGCAGTCGAACATGAGTCGTCAGTCTCGTTAGATCGGGGGTGACTTCGAGTCAAACTGCAGAGACCAATCATGAATTCATTGGTAGTCGCCTTGATCGTGTTTGTGTGTGTCTTCGGATGCGGGTTGCTCGGCCTGGGCCTTCGTAGTTTCCTTCCCGACCATCACCTAAGCGAGGATTCGACGGCTATCGTGAAGCTCGGGGCTGGCCTGATGGCGACGCTTGCTGCTCTTGTCCTTGGTCTCCTGATCGCCTCGGCAAAGGTTGCTTTCGACCGACTCAACGAAGAGTTCACGCAGACGGCGGCTACCGTCGTCATGATCGATCGCACCTTGGCCGATTATGGCCCGGAGGCGAAGGAAGCCCGCGAGCTCCTGCGCCGAACCTACGCCTCAGCTGTGGATCAGTTTTATTCCGAGGGAGGCGCCGGAAAGGCCAAGGTGGACGCTCTGGAGGGCCTGGAGCGCATGGTGCAACTTCAGCAAAAGCTTCGAGAATTGGCACCACGAAACGACATGCAGCGCATGGTTCAATCGGAGGCCCTAGCCCGCAGCCACGACCTGGCGGATGCCCGCTGGATACTGTTCCGACCAGGGGAGGGCGCGATCCCAACGCCATTCCTGGCGGTGCTGGTGCTCTGGCTCGGTATCCTCTTTGCCGGATTCGGTCTGGTTAGCGTCAACTATCGGACCGCCTTTGTGACGCTTTTCGTCTGTGCGCTGTCGGCTTCCGGCGCTATTTTCCTGATAGAGGACATCGCCCACCCGCTCGAAGGGCTGATGCAGATCTCGCGCACTCCGGCGCGGATCGCGCTCTCTCATCTTGGCCAGTAGGCGAGCGCTGTCCAGCCGCCGCGTCGCCTTTCGACGCGATTCCGCGCGCTCAGCCTCTCGACAAGGTCCTGCGCCGCGTGCTGATCGAGCGGGAACTGTTCAAGTGGGCGACAACCCCTTGGCAGGGCGGGGGCCGCTCCAACCGTCGTCAGGCACCACGGTGTCAATGCGCAGGGACACCTTTCTATTGCGGCACGCGATTGCGCAGCGCGTCGTAGATCGGCGGACAGTGCAGCATGGTGGGAACAATCATTGCGGCAAAGCACGATGTCAGCATCGGCAGGAGCAGCGTGAAATTTCCCGTCATCTCTGTAACGAGGATGATGCCCGTTATTGGCGCGCGCACAACGGATGTAAAAAAGGCAGCCATGGCGACAACCGCGAATGCAGTGGGATCTGCGGCCACACCGGGGAACCAGTGAACGCAAATTTTTCCGAAAACGAGGCCGGCTTGCGCACCGACAGCGAGCATCGGCGCAAAGAGCCCGCCCGGAGCGCCGATCGCGTATGACACAGCGCCCAGCGCGAAACGGACTATACAAATGAGCGCGATGGCGGTGAACGAGCCTGTTCCTTCGAGCGCACGTTGCGTAATGGCGTCACCGCCACCCACCAGGTCTGGCGCGAACCAGGCCAGTACACCTACGCCTGCACCCACCAGCACTGCTCGCGCTTCGGCGGGCCAACGCGACAACCGGTCGGCGACGGTAAGAGCGCCCAGTATTGCCTGGCTGTAGGCGACCCCAAGCACACCGACGACTACCCCGAGTGCAAGGTGCGCGGGCACCGTCCCGAAGCCGGGGAAAGGTTGCGCCATCAACTGGAAGTCCGGCAAATCGCCATGGATCAGGCGTGCCACCGCAATCGCTCCTGCGGACGCGCCGAGCGCCGCGATTGCGGTACGCGTCTCGAACCTTCGAACCAATTCTTCCAGTACAAACACCGCCCCGGCGATGGGTGAGTTGAATGCGGCAGCCAATCCAGCCCCGGCGCCAGCGGCCAATAACACCCGGCAATCGTCTGCGTCCCGGCGAAAAAGCGTCCCGATACCATAAGCGATCGAGGCGCCCATCTGAACGGTTGGCCCCTCACGGCCAAGGGCTAGACCGCAACCGATCGCCAGCACACCGCCGACGAACTTCACCGGAATAAGGACAAGCTGGGCGGCGGGTTGCTCTCCGTGCAGGACGGCTTCAACGTGAGGAATTCCGCTGCCGCTTGCCTGCGGTGCGAACCGACCGACGAGCCAAACCGCTAAGGCTGTCGAGGCCGCAATCGCAATGACCACGATGCAAAAGCCGATAACATTTTCCGCTTGTGCCCACGCAAGGAGCAAGGCGCGGAATCTGTCTGCCTCTTCAAGCGAGCGACGAAACAGCGCCCCTACCAACCCTGCTACCGCGCCCACCATGAGTGACAGAAGGCCCGTTGCGACTAGCCCGCCGGAGTTCTCTCCGGCCGTGGGGGCTTCATGAGCATTGCCGCGTTTGGGCTGGCTGCTTCCCAGCTCGGCATGTTCGGCTCTGCCGAAGCTCAAACCACTTTGGCGAAGCCGGTCGTGCCGCCCGTCAAGCCGGGCAGCAACACGTCATTTGCGGCGCTCAAGCAGATCAAGG
>NZ_LXKA01000310.1 GCF_001645125.1 Paraburkholderia ginsengiterrae
GGAAACCACTGACCACGTACTGATCGTCCTCGACCCTCCCCGCATCTGCTAACTGCTCCCGGTCGATCTCGAGAAGCACGGCATGCGCCTCACCCGCGCCCTCAACGGGCTCCTGCTGCGTTCCCCCCCGCACCTCGGCGCGCCCGTTCTGCCCTGCCTGGACCACCCTACCCCCGGCCACTACCCTCCGCTTCCTCTCCACTCGCTGTCCCCCGTCCAGCTCCGCACCACTCCGCTCGTACTCCTTTCCCTCCCCCTCCTTTCTCCCGCCTTTCCCCTCCTCCTTCTCCCCCCTCTCTCCCCCCTTTTCTTACCCCGCCCTCCGCTTGCCCATCTTCTCTCCTCTCCCCCACCCGCTGCCTTCCCTCCCCCTACCCCCTCCGTCCCCCACTCGCTTTCTCCCTCCTCTACCCTCCCCCCCCCTGTCCCCG
>NZ_LXKA01000311.1 GCF_001645125.1 Paraburkholderia ginsengiterrae
CTAACGTCGACATCCCCTACCGCGTAGTGATCAACGAACCGGTCGAACTCGCCCAACCGTTCGGCCGCGCTTACGCCCACACGTACGTCCACTCCCTGCCGCCCAATCTTGCCGCCCACCCCCGCGCTGCCTATACGCCGGCTCCCCCCCACCCCTCACCCTCAACCCCCCTCCTCCCTCTCCCCCCCTTCTCGCCCCCCTCTTCCCCCCCTTAACCCCACCACACCCCCCCGCCGACCCTCACCCCGTCTCCCTCCCTCCTCCCCGTCCCTCCCGTTTTGCTTGCCCCCTCGATTCGCTCCACCATTCCGCCGTCGACGTACTGCCTCGACATGGCTCTCACGCTCCCTCATCCCCCCTCCATCCCATTCTCCGACGCGTCCCTTCCACCCTCCACCCTCTTCTTGCCACGTATTCCTCTCCGTCTGTCC
>NZ_LXKA01000312.1 GCF_001645125.1 Paraburkholderia ginsengiterrae
CAATCCCGCCTCACCGCGCATCAACCCCCGCCCCGCCCCGCCCACTCACCCCTCGTCGAAACCGTCCCATGTCCGCCCCCCGACCTTCGCCGCCCTCCCGCGCCGCCCGTGCACGCCCCACCCAGCCTCGCAAGCCCTCCCCCTCCCCCCCCCCCCCTCCCCCCCCCCACCTCACTCCCCCACCCCCTCTCTCCTACTCGCCCCTCCCCCCCTCACACCTCACCACCGCCTCCCCCCCACCGTCCCACGCCACCCGACTCGCCCCGCACCACCCACTCCACCCCGTCCGCCCCAACCACGACATCGCAACCACGACACTGCCACTGCCCCACCGCATATCCCGCTACCTCACCCGCTACCACCCCTAGCGACTCGCAGCTCTCGCTGCCACAGTCCAACTAGTCGCACATCACCGCTGTCGCTCGCCGTCA
>NZ_LXKA01000313.1 GCF_001645125.1 Paraburkholderia ginsengiterrae
CTGTGAGTTGTACGGATAGTCGCCCTTCTGGATCAGATAGTTGTTCGCCGGCGCGTACTCCGGATGTGGCGCATACGCGGTCGACGGATACCCCCTCGCGAAGTCCGTCCTCGCCGGCCCGTTGCGCCAGTTCTCCACGAGCCGCCATCGCGGATTGCTCGCTCCCGCTCCCAGCAGCATCCCCCACGCGCTGCCCAACGCCCTCTCCTTCTCGCCCAGTCCCCCTTCCACGCCCCACCCACCCACCACCACCCCACCCCCACACCCCCCACACACACTCGTCAGTAGTTGACTCCACAAGCTCACCCCTCCAACCCGCGCAGTGCGATCAGTGCGCAGCGACATGCATCGCCCTCAGCCTCCGCTCACTGCGCCCGCTTGTCAACACTGCGCTACTCGCCACCGGCATGCTTCGCGCGCATCCTCCCCA
>NZ_LXKA01000314.1 GCF_001645125.1 Paraburkholderia ginsengiterrae
GATGCGAGGAGGTCTGGGAGGCACGTGGGAGGACGCAGACGTGCGTCGCGCGGTGTGGGTGAGACTGAGCGAGACGGACGCAGGCCGGTTAACGAGTTTTAGATTCGTTAGACTGACGGGGGGCGTAGTGGTGAAAGGGGGCTTGGAAGTCAGGAAGGGATAGGATTAACGGGGGAAGCGGGGGAGCGGAGTGTGGCGGTTAACGCGGAGGGAGGGTGAGCGGAGGGGGGGGTGAAGAGATGTGGAGGAGGGTGATGGGGGGCGGGGTGTGTAAGGCGGAAAGGAGGGCGGGGTGAAGGGGTGCGAGCGGTGGGGACAGTGCGACGGGGGACACGGGGGGGGGGGGGGGGGGCGGGGCCGCGGGGTCGCGCAGACAGTCATGGGTCGCCGCGGCGTCGGCGCGCGCCACCACCACCACCTGATCCGGCG
>NZ_LXKA01000315.1 GCF_001645125.1 Paraburkholderia ginsengiterrae
CCCTCCCGCAACGTGCGCGTACCTGCCCGCCAGCCCAGATCTTGCCCGCTGCGCACGGCTGCGGACGCCTCCCGAGCTCGCACCATCTGGTGCCGCGCCACAGCATCCCCAGAAACACTGTCACCCCGATGATCCAGGCGACCACCCCCACCGCCCACTGCCCCGCCGCCATCACCGTGCGCGCGACCCCGTCCGCACCCATCCCCGACCCCCCACCCCCGCGCGCGGCGGCCGCCAGCGCCCACCGCCCCCCCTCTCCCGTCCCCAGCCTCGCGACAGTACTGCCTCCGCCCCCCCACCAACCTTCCCCAAGCCTGTCGCCCCCTCTCCACGCACGCGACCATGTCTCCGCCTTGCCTCCATCTCCAGGCGTTCCCCCCCTCCACCCGACCCTCGCCTCCCCCTCCGCCACACGTCGTGCCTCCGCCG
>NZ_LXKA01000316.1 GCF_001645125.1 Paraburkholderia ginsengiterrae
GTCTGCATGTCCCGGCACGTCATTCCCCCGACGCGCTCCCCCTGCTTGTGCTGCTCCACCGCTGCCCGCAGTCGATCGACCCATTCGCCGAACGCACGCGCATCAACGTCCTGTCCCACCGCTTTTCCTTTCCCGTCTCCCCTCCCCACCCGCCCCCCCCCCCCCCCCCCCGCCCTCCCCCTCCCCCCCCGCCCCCCCCTCATCCGCCCACCCCCCCGCTCCCCCCCCCGCCCACCCCCCCCCCCCCGCTCCCCCCACCCTCACCCCCACGCCCCCCGCCGCACCCGCCTCCCCCCTCCCTATCATCTTCGTCCGCTCCACGCGCCCCCCCTTGCCCCCGCCCCCCGTAGCTGCCTCCCTCCTACCCCTCCTCGCTCACTGTCCCACTCCCCTCCCCTCCTCCCCGTATCCCTCCGCCCTCCACACGCC
>NZ_LXKA01000317.1 GCF_001645125.1 Paraburkholderia ginsengiterrae
GCCGGCTTGAGCATTTCGTGGTCCGAATGCTGGTGATGCAGCGTCCACGGCACATTGCCGCCCAGCAGCTTCTGCTCGATGCCCACCATCAGCGTGCCCAGGTACAGGCCCTTGCTCATCCACTGCTTGAAATTGCGCGCGCGATGCAGTTCGGTGTGCAGCCACGAGGTCTTGAACGACTCCGGATACGCCGTCAGTTCGTCGTTCTGGCGGCCTGCCTGCACCGCATCGAATGCCGCTTCCGCGGCCAGCATGCCGGTCTTGATCGCCGCATGCGAGCCCTTGATGCGCGAGGCGTTCAGGAAGCCCGCGTCATCGCCTACCAGCGCGCCGCCCGGGAACGTGAGCTTCGGCAGCGACATCAGGCCGCCCGC
>NZ_LXKA01000318.1 GCF_001645125.1 Paraburkholderia ginsengiterrae
CCACGACTACCTGAAGAAAACCCTGACCGCACGCGTCTACGACGTGGCGCGCGAGACCGAACTCGAACGCGCGCCGAATCTGTCGGCACGCCTGCGCAATCCGGTCTACCTGAAGCGCGAGGACAACCAGCCGGTGTTCTCCTTCAAGCTGCGCGGCGCGTACAACAAGATGGCGCATCTGCCGGCCGACGCGCTGGCGCGCGGCGTGATTACGGCCTCAGCGGGCAATCACGCGCAGGGCGTGGCGCTCTCGGCGGCGCGCATGGGCGTGAAGGCGATCATCGTGGTGCCGGTCACCACGCCGCAGGTGAAGGTCGATGCGGTGCGCGCGCACGGCGGGCCGACCGTCGAGGTGGTGCAGTTCGGCGAGTC
>NZ_LXKA01000319.1 GCF_001645125.1 Paraburkholderia ginsengiterrae
GCAGACCGTTCCGGCGAGCGCGCAGCGCGAGGCGGGAAGTATGACGGCCTTGTCACCGCGGCCGAATGTGCGACAGCACGGATTCCAGATGCTCCACTACCCCCTCCAAGCCAGGGGACCCGCTTAATGGTTAGCGGTGGGAAAGCGGCTTTCTTTGCCTACTTTCTTTGCCGCGGCAAAGAAAGTAGGTGCCGCCCCGCACAGGGGCAACGCCAATAGACCACCGTGAATTCAAGGAAAGGGGCCTGTCATAAATTTTGTGTTCAAGGCATAACATGTAGCTCAAGGAGCATGTATGCCACGCAAACCCAAAGCGGCGCCCAAGGCCCAGACGGCCTTGCCGTCCATTCCGAAGGAACTGATCGAC
>NZ_LXKA01000326.1 GCF_001645125.1 Paraburkholderia ginsengiterrae
CTACGTGACGCTGCCGAACATCATGAAGGCCAAGAAGAAGCCGCTGGAGACGATCAAGCCGGAGGACCTCGGTGTTGACGTCGCACCGCGCCTGAAGACGCTGAAAGTCGCCGAGCCGCCCAAGCGCTCCGCCGGTGTGATGGTGTCGGACGTGAAGACGCTGGTCGAGAAGCTGAAGACCGAAGCCAAGGTGCTTTAAGTAAAACGCGGAGACAGAGCAAATGACGAATCTGGTTAGTCTTGTAATAGCAGAACACGACAACGCGTCGATCAAGGCCGCGACGCTGAACACGGTTGCAGCGGCGCAGAAGATTGGTGGCGACGTGCACGTGCTGGTGGCGGGCCACAACGCGCAAGCGGCTGCGGATGCGGCAGCGAAAATCGCAGGCGTGTCGAAGGTGCTGCTGGCTGACGCGCCGCAACTCGAAGCCGGTCTCGCGGAGAACGTCGAGGCGACTGTGCTGGCGCTGGTGCGTGACCCGGCGAAGAACTACACGCACATCCTCGCACCGGCAACCGCTTCGGGCAAGAACGTCACGCCGCGTATCGCGGCAAAGCTCCACGTTGCGCAGATCAGCGACATCACGGCAGTGGATTCTCCAGACACGTTCGAGCGTCCGATCTACGCAGGCAACGCGATCGCAACCGTTCAATCGGCTGACCAGATCAAGGTCATCACGGTGCGCACGACCGGTTTCGATGCGGTTGCAGTAGAAGGCGGCAACGCTGTCGTCGAGAAGATCGAAGCCGCAGCAGACAGCGGCCTGTCGCAGTTCGTGAGCCGTGAAGTGACGAAGCTGGATCGTCCGGAACTGACGTCGGCGAAGATCATCGTCTCGGGTGGCCGGGGTCTCGGCAACGGCGAGAACTACACCAAGGTGCTGGAGCCGCTGGCCGACAAGCTGAATGCGGCGCTGGGCGCATCGCGCGCGGCCGTCGATGCGGGCTTCGTGCCGAACGACTATCAGGTCGGCCAGACGGGCAAGATCGTCGCGCCGCAACTGTACGTGGCGGTCGGCATCTCGGGTGCGATCCAGCATCTGGCGGGCATGAAGGATTCGAAGGTGATCGTGGCGATCAACAAGGACCCCGAAGCACCGATCTTCAGCGTCGCGGATTATGGCCTCGTCGGCGATCTGTTTACCGCCACGCCAGAACTGGTGAGCGAGCTGGACTGAGACGAAGAGACGTTGCCGCGCGACAATGCCAACAAAGCTGTCACGCACGCAGCCCAAACCGGCAAGCCGCCAAGGACGATATCCCGGTCCCAGGCGGCGCCAACTCGCCTCCCCCCGTTACATCACGGATGGCTGTACATCGCGTTCCAATCCGCTTGGGACACGGCCGGACGCCCCGCTTCAGACGAGCCGCTCACCACTCCGCCGAAGTCAGTCGCGGCGTGCTGAGCCGCCACCTTGGCTTCCGCAGCCTGAATGTCGGCCGGATAATTCGGATCTTCCCCGTGAGCCGGGTTATAGCCGGCCTTTTCGAGTTCGATCAACTCGGCGCGCACTTGCGCGCGGGTGATGGGATGGCTCGATTGGGCGAACACGGCAACCGGCGCTGCAAGGGCAGCGGCAACGACAACGGCTTGAATAAGGGACTTCATGGTGACTACCTCCAGACTTTGCTTCGTTCGGCGGCGAACAGCCCTGTTCGCGACTCAGTAACGACAGTCTAAAAAGGCAGGCCCTCGAGAATAAGCCCCGCGCGTGTAGAGGATTGTTCTCAAATATGGGTAAACCGCGGGGGGCGGCTGTCCGCCCGGGAAAACACGTCGCGGACGCACGAGGCGGCCGTGTCCGGAGGAGACAGATTTCAGGTGCCTCGCAGATTGCCTTCGCACCGGTCATCGCCTATATTCCGGGCACCGTCGGTCGTTTCGGCGCGATGCATCGCAGGGGAATGATGCCGCGCACCAATCGCACCGGCCATAGGCTTGAATAACGATCGAGACCTGAGATGGCCCCGCACGCTGTGTATCACTGGACACGTATCGGCCTTATATCCGCCATGGTCGCGCTCGCCGCCTGCGGAGACATCGATTCCGGCCCGGCCCCCCTCCCGGTACCGCCGGAAATCGCCAGCGTCATGCACAAGCCGCCCTACAGCAACGCTACGTGGGCCCTGCAGGTCGTCGATCTGGATAGCGGCAACGTGATCTATTCGTTGAATGCCGCGACGCCCACGCTGATCGCCTCGGTCCGCAAGCTCTTCTCGGTCGCCATGGCGTTGAATCAGTTAGGCCCTGACCATCGCTTCGCCACCCCGGTCTACCGGCAAGGCGCGGTGGACGCATCCGGCACGCTCAACGGCGATCTGATTCTGGTCGCAAGCGGCGACCTGACCATGGGCGGCCGCACCAATCCCGACGGCTCGCTCGCTATCAGCAACTTCGACCATAACGAGGCCAACGCGCTGCAAAATGCGGTGCTGACCACCCCCGATCCGCTTGCAGGCTACAACTCGCTTGCCGCGCAGATCGCCGCGGCGGGCATCAGGAAAGTGACCGGTGAAGTCGTGATCGACGACCGGCTCTTTCAGCCCTTCGAATTTCGCCAGGAGTTCGATGCGAAGCCGATCTTCGTCAATGACGACGTCGTCGACGTCATCGTCAATCCAGGCACCGCGGGCGGCGCCGCGTCAGTGGACTGGCGGCCGAAATCGGCCGCCTTCGGCGTGCAATCGACGTTGCAGATGGCCGCCGCGAACACGCCGCTCGAACTGGATCTGACGCCGGAGCTACCCACCTGCATCGGCGCAGCCGGTTGCACCGGCACCGTGTCGGGCGATCTGCCGGCCGGTTTCGTACCGCCGTTAACGAATCAATATCCGCTGATCCGCACGTTCCGGATTACCAATCCATCCAACTATGCACGTACCGTGCTGATCGAGGCGCTCGAGCGAGCGGGTGTGACCGTGGTGGCCGCGCCGCTCGAAAGCAATCCCACACAGTTGCTGCCCGCGCCGGGTTCGTATGCAGCGAGCGCACAGGTTGCGCAGCTCGTATCGCAACCGTATGCAGATTACGCGAAGCTGATTCAGAAGGTCAGCTACAACCTCGGCGCGGATACGAGCCTGATGCTGTTCGGTCTCGCCGCGAACGGATCGACCACGATGGCCGGCGCGCTTGCCGCGGAACAGAACGTGTTGTCGACGCAGTTTCAGATCGCCGCAGACCAGTTGCATTTCATCGACGGCAGCGGCGGCGGCGACACCACCGGCACGCCGCAGGCGGTCACGACACTGCTCGCCGGCATGAGCAAAAGGCCCACCTATTCCGCTTATCTGGATGCGCTGCCGGTGCTGGGCGTCGACGGGTCGCTAGCCTTCGTCACCGACTTCACTGCGGATCCGACGCTTGCCGGCGCCAAAGGGCAAGTGCATGCGAAGACAGGCACTTTTGTCAGCCCCTCGCCGCTGACGCTGGAAAGTCAGGCTCTGGCCGGCTATCTGACCTCGAAAAGCGGGCGCCACCTCGTGTTCATGATGGCGGTGGCCAATGTACCCATCACCGGTATCAACGACGTGCTTCCCGTGTTTCAGGACGAAGGAACGATCGCCGCTTTGCTCTGGAAACTCCAGTAAAACCGGCACTTCTTTCAGATGCAGGGTTCAACGGAATACGAAGTTGCAGCCCCGCCTCTGAATTCCGATAGTGAGCGACCACGCCACTACGCTTGCGCAAATCGACAGGCCTCCTCTCTATCCGGACGAGGCTGATCACCATACTGATCGCCGCCTATGCGGGCCTCCTCGTGGCGTGCGGCGGCACCGTGTCCGCGTCAGACCCGATCGTGGCCATCATGAACAAGCCGCGCTATCTGAGCGCGCAGTCGAAATGGTCGATGGTGGTGATGGACGCGAACACGGGCGCGGTGCTGTATTCGATTCAGCCCGATACGCTTTCCCTGACCGGCTCGGTCCGCAAAATCTTTGCGGTCGGCACCGCGCTCAACGCACTGGGACCGGCCTACCGTTTCAATACCGCGATGTACCGCAACGGCACCGTCGACGCCACAGGCACGCTGAACGGCGATCTGATCGTCAAGGCCGCCGGCGATCTGGTGTTCGGCGGCCGCCAGAAGCCCGATGGCACGCTCGACTTCACCGACTTCGACCATAACGAAGCACGCGGTTTCAACGGCGCGATCCTGACGCCTGAAGATCCGTTGGCCGCGGTGAATAGCCTGGCCGCCCAGGTGCGGGCAGCATTTCCGTGAAGAGCGGCGCGACGATCAGCGACGGCGAGATGGTCGCGATGTCGATGGCAGGTTACGTCGATGCGAAGAGCGGCCGAAGCCCGACGGTCGCGCTATTCGTCAACAATGCAGGACCGCTAACCGCGTTGACCGATACGATCGACGTGTTCGACGACGAGGCACAGATACTCGGCATCGTGTATCAACAGTATTAGGCCGCGATGGGCCACCGGTACGACGCACTGGCGAAAGTGAAGTCACTGCTCGAATTGCAGCCTCCGTTGGCCGCAAACCAACTCGCCGACGTTCACAATCAGCTTGGGTCATTACTCCAGTCAGGGGACCATCTGCGTGTCGCCAGGAGCCTGCGGCGGCAGCTTGATCGCAAGGAGTTTGAGTTCCCCGCTATCCGCCATGGACCCCGCGTGCACCGTTCCCTTCGGGACAATGATCAGATCGCCGGCGTGAATCTGACGCTGTTCGTTACCCAGCCAGAAAGTGCCGCTTCCGGAAATCACGTACTGGATTTCGTCAGAGCCCTGATGCGTATGCTTCGGTACGTTACCGGTCTGCACGGCGAGGGTTCCGCTCGGCGTGATCACCAAACCTTTCGATCGCAAGGTGCCCATATTCGGAACCACGGCGCCCAGATCGGCATCGGTTAGGGCTGCCAGGTCGATGATCTGCGCCGTGAGCGGCGCGTCGGCGGCATGGGCCCGCGGCAGTGTGCCCAGATGGGATGCAAACATGCCGGCAACGAACGAAGCAGGCAATGCCGCGAGATAGAAATATCGACGCATGTTCTTGTCCTTTCAGAGTGAGCGGACCGGCGGTGTACAGCGTACGGGGGTTATCCGTTTTCGATTGTCGCACCATCGCGAAAGCCCCTCAAAACCAGGACAACACCTGAGAGTCCGCACGCCGCGGCCCGATCCCGGAACCCACCCGCCTCCGTACCGGACATCATCTCACAAACCGTACAGGTACTGTACCGGACACTCTCGCTAGAATGCTCCAAGTACCAGTCACCGACACCGGAGCCCTCCATGTCTTACCTCAGCCTCAGCGCGCTGCCGGCCGGCATCCTGTTCGCGCTCGTCACCACCATCACGCCCGGTCCGAACAATACGATGCTGCTGGCCTCGGGGGTCAATTTCGGCTTTCGCCGCACGCTGCCGCATGTGTCCGGCATTAGCGCCGGGGTCGTGCTGTTGATGCTGTCGGTCGGGATCGGGCTGGGCGAAGCCTTCGTTCATTTCCCCGTGCTGTACACCGTGCTCGAGTTTGCGAGCGTCGCGTATCTCCTGTACCTCGCGTGGAAAATCGGCACGTCGGGAGAATTGCAGGTGAAGAAAGGCGAGCGCCGGCCCATGAAATTCTACGAAGCCATCGCTTTTCAGTGGGTCAACCCGAAGGCATGGATGATGGTGCTGACCGCCGCCACGACGATTCACCTCAGCGAGAGTTACAGCATGAACGCCATTGCGATGGCGGTGGTCTTCTACGTGATCGGTTTTCCGTGCATCTGCCTGTGGGCGGGTTTCGGCACCGCCATGCGCCAAGTGCTGTCGGACCCGAAGCGGCTGCGCATTTTTAACGTGGCAATGGCGCTGCTGCTGGTGTTTTCGCTTTACCCGATCGTGCTGAAACTGCTCGGGCCGGCGGCCTGAGGTTGCCTGAGGCTGGCTACAGCAGACCCTGCCCGACTCGTTCGATGAAGCGCCACAACGCGTCGTCGGTCGAGTACGGCACGTTGAAGCGGAACCAGGCGCTCGGTGCGTCGTCGGGACGGAAGTAGGAGCCGGGCGCTAGCCAGATGCCGTGCGTGAGCGCGGCCGTCGCCACTTCGCCGGCGCGCTCCGCCTCGACCGGCAAGCGCGCCCACAGGAGCAGCCCGGCGCGCGGCCGGTGAAACAGTTCGAGGCCAAGCGAATCGAGCCGCTCCTCAACCGTCGCGTGCGCGAGTTTGAGACGCTCGTTGACGGCCTCGACGTGACGCGCATAGCGCCCCTCCAGCAGCACCTTGTCGACGATCCGCTCGATCGCCTCCGACGACGTCAACCCCACCGCCATCTTCGTGCGCGCCAGCTCGCGCAGCACCGCGTGCTCGGCGACCACGTAGCCGCAGCGCAGCCCCGGCGTCACGGTCTTGGAAAAGCCGCCCACGTAGAGCACGCGCTGCAAGCCTTCCATGGCCGCGAACAGCGGCGCGCCGGACGGCGCGAGTTCGCGGCTCACGTCGTCTTCGATCACCCACATGCGTTGCCGCTCGGCGATCTGCAACAAGCGGAACGCCGCCGACATGCCGAAGGTCGCGCCAGTCGGGTTCTGCAGCGTGGTGTTGACGAAGATCGCCTTCGGCTTGTGCTGCGCGACCAGCGTTTCGAGCACGTCCGTGTCGATGCCCGCCGGCGTGCGCGGCACGCCGTGCACCACCAGTCCGGCCAGCTTGAGAATCTGCAGCAGATTGCAATAGCCCGGATCTTCGACGATCACGGTGTCGCCCGCGCGCAGCAGCGTTCGCACGATCAGATCCAGCCCCTGCGTCGCGCCTTGCGTGAGCAGGACGTTGGATACGTCGACCGGCAGGCCACGCCGGTCGAGCTGCTCGGCGATCCGCTCGCGCAACGGCGCGAACCCGTACGGATGCCCGTAGTCGCCGAGCCGCGCGGCCGGCACCCGGCTCATCGCGCGCAGCGCGTGCTGCAGGCCGGTCTCGTTGATCCACTCGTTCGGCAGCCAGCCGCCGCCGGCCTTGATCGGCACGGAATGGTCGGCGAATACGTCTGACAGCAGCCACGTCGCGGTAAGGCTCGGCGGCTGCCAGGCGGTCGCGGCCGCCCGCGCGGACGGCGTGCGCGCCGCCACGCGATAGCCGGACCCGCGCCGCGCCACCACGAGCCCCATCGACACTAGACGGTTGTACGCCTCCGTGACCGTGAAGGTGCTCAACTCGTGGCTTTGCGCGAGCTGCCGCACCGAGGGCAGCAACGCGCCCGCGCGCAGCGATTGCGCCTCGATGGCGTGCGCGAAGCCTTGCACCACCTGTTCGACGAGCGTGGGAGCGGCGCGCCGGTCGCGCTCAAGTTGTAGTTCGATCATGGTCAGAGGTCAGGAGGAGGACATCGACACAGTTAGCGTCAATTCACCAGCACAGTTAGCGCCACACTACGTCAACTGTTTATGCCGCCATTAAACCGCGAACGCTACAGTTTTGGCTATGCCCCGAAGGAAGTTCCCTCGGGCGACTACTTCGAGGAGATACCCATGACTTCACGCCCCGTCATCGACGACCTGTCGTCGTTCTGGATGCCCTTCACCGCCAACCGCCAGTTCAAGGCCGCGCCGCGCCTGCTGGAATCGGCCAAGGGCATGTACTACCGCAGCACGGACGGGCGTGAGGTGCTCGACGGCTGCGCGGGTCTGTGGTGCGTCAACGCCGGCCACGGCCGCGAGGAAATCATCGCCGCGATCACCGAGCAGCTCTCGACGCTCGACTTCGCCCCGACGTTCCAGATGGGCCACCCGCTCGCCTTCGAAGCGGCCACGAAAGTCGCCGAGCTGATGCCGGACGGCCTCGACCGCATCTTCTTCACGAACTCCGGTTCGGAGTCGGTCGACACCGCGCTGAAAATCGCGCTCGCCTACCACCGCGCGCGCGGCGAAGGCCAGCGCACGCGCCTGATCGGCCGCGAGCGCGGTTATCACGGCGTGGGCTTCGGCGGCATCTCGGTCGGCGGCATCTCACCGAACCGCAAGACCTTCTCCGGCCAGCTGCTGCCGGCGGTCGATCACTTGCCGCATACGCATAACCTCGAACATAACGCGTTCTCGAAGGGCCAGCCGGCGTGGGGCGCGCATCTGGCCGAGGAACTCGAGCGCATCGTCACGCTGCACGACGCGTCGACCATCGCCGCCGTGATCGTCGAACCGGTGGCCGGCTCGACGGGCGTGCTGATCCCGCCGCAAGGCTATCTGCAGAAGCTGCGCGAGATCTGCACGAAGCACGGCATCCTGCTGATTTTCGACGAAGTGATCACCGGTTTCGGCCGCGTCGGCAAGGCAACGGCGAGCGAATACTTCGGCGTGACGCCGGACCTGATCACGATGGCGAAGGCGATCAACAACGCCGCGATCCCGATGGGCGCGGTGGCCGCCAGCCGCACGATCCACGACACCATCGTCAACAGCGGCGCGCAGGGCGCAATCGAGCTGTTCCACGGCTACACGTATTCGGCCCACCCGGCCGCCACCGCAGCCGCCATTGCCACGCTCGACCTGTATCGCCGCGAGGCGCTGTTCGAGCGCGCCGCCACGCTGGCGCCTACGTTCGAAGCCGCCGCCCATTCGCTGCGCGGCGCGAAGCATGTGAAAGACGTGCGCAACCTCGGCCTGATCGCCGGCGTGGAGCTCGAATCGCGTGACGGCGCGCCGGGTGCGCGGGCCTATGAGGCGTTCGTGAAGTGCTTCGAAGCGGGCGTGCTGGTGCGCTTTACCGGCGACATCCTCGCGTTCTCGCCGCCGCTCATCATCAACGAAGAGCAGATCGCGCACATCTTCAAGACGGTCGGCGACGTTCTGGCCACGGTGCAGTAAGCCGTAGCAGGAGCACCGGAAAAAAGGCAGCTTAGGCTGCCTTTTTTCAATTGCGCGGCAAGATACGCGGCGAAGCACGCGGAAAAACGCGCGGCAAAACTTCAGGAAATCCGCTCGCGGGACTCGCGCCGGCCTTCTGGACGGCGTATGGTGCGGGTAAGGGCCGGCGCGTCGTCCGGTCTGACCGGAGACGTCCATGAAGATAGCTAACGTTCGCGCAGGCACGCATATTGAAGGTGTGCACTGGATCGCCGAATACGCCGAAGACGTTCACGAGATTCGCATCTTCCGCGAAGGCCAGGAAGTGGACGTGCACAACGCCCCCTCCACGCTATTCGGCGACGAGGAAAACGCCGGCTCCAAAAGCACCGCCGATCATCGCGCGGTCGAGGCCGCCGTGCTCGCCTATTTGAGGCGGTTTGTCATTGAGCACGACGCGGAGGAGTAGTCCTTCACAAGCTGCCGGGACACGGCATATCCCATGTCCCAATCAGTCTGCGGCGCGGTGCGCCGCAGACGCGCCCACCTTACTCGGCAGGCCGCAGCTTCTTGACCTCGGCATCCGACGGCTGAACGCTCGCGCCGTCGATATAGCGGTATGAGGTCATCACGCCCTTGCCATCCTTCAGACCCGTCACGCCGACATACGCGCCCATGGTCGACTGATTGTCCTGCGCCCGGAAAGTGATCGGACCGAACGGCGTGTCCACGCCAAGCCCCTTGAACGCCGCCGCAAGCTTATCCGGATCGACCGATCCCGCTTTCCTGATACCGGCAGCAATCGACATCAAAGCGGAATACCCCACCACCGAACCCAGCCGCGGATAGTCGTGATACTTGGCCTGATACGCATCGACGAACTTCTTGTTCGCCGCCGTATCGATCGAGTACCACGGGTAGCCGGTCACGATCCAGCCGGCCGGCGCTTCCGCGCCCAGCGGATCGAGATAGTCCGGCTCGCCGGTCAGCAACGACACCACGCTGCGATCCTTGAAGAGTCCGCGCGTATTGCCCTCACGCACGAACTTGCCGAGATCCGCGCCGAACAGCACATTGAAAATCGCGTCTGGCTTGGCATCGGCGATTGCCTGCGTCACCGCGCCCGCATCGACGTTGCCGAGCGGTGTGGCCTGTTCGGCGACAAACTCCACGTCAGGCTGCGCGGCGCTCAGCAGCTTCTTGAACGTCGCCACCGCCGATTGCCCGTACTCGTAGTTCGGATATACCAGCGCCCAGCGCTTCTTCTTCAGCTTGGCGGCTTCCGGCACGAGCATCGCCACCTGCATATACGTGGACGGACGCAGACGGTACGTGTATTTGTTGCCGTCGGCCCACACGATCTTGTCGGTCAGCGGCTCGGCGGCGAGGAAGAAAATCTTCTTCTGCTTCGCGAAGTCCGTGAGCGCCAGGCCGGTGTTCGACAGGAAGCCGCCGAACAGCAGTTGCACCTGCTCACGCGCGATCAACTCCTGCGCGACGCGAATCGAGTCGCCCGGGTTGGCGTTGTCGTCGCGAGACACAACGTCGAGCTGTTTGCCGAGCACGCCGCCCGCGGCATTTACCTGGTCGAGCGCAAGATTCCAGCCGTTTTTATAAGGCCCGAGGAAGGCGGGCTGTGCCTTGTAGCTGTTGATCTCGCCGATCTTGATGGTCTGCTGGGCGCTCGCGCTCAAGGCGGCAAGCGAGAGCAGCGTCGGCACCATGAGGCGAGAGATCCATCCTGCGCGCGTGGTCATGCGTTTCTCCGTTATCAAATGGATAGTGCGGGATTGCGGGAATGCGGTTGGTTGTTATCAAGCAGTCAAGCGGCTGGCGAGTCATTCTGCCCGCGGCGTCGCGCGGATTCGGGCGACGCTTGCCGCGACGTCCTGCCAGGCCGGCTTGCCACCGGCGAACTGTTGACGCAGATACGAAACGAGTTCGGCGAGCTGGGCGTCGTTGAAACTGTCGCGGTAAGCCGGCATCGTACCGAGTTCAGGCCGCGCAGGCGAGCCGATACCGTCGAGTATTACGCGAATCAGGTTATCGGGCGTTGCGCTATGCAAATTCGTGTTGAGCGCAAGCGAAGGGTGCGCGCCGAACAGTTGCGGCCCGCTGCCGGTGTGATGACAGGCGGCGCACGCGCCGTCGAAGAGCCGCGCGCCCAAACCCGAAGGCGCGCCCGTCACGGTGCTGGCCTGCTCATATTGACGCGCCATCGCGGCGGGATCGGCGTTCGCCTCCAACGGATTGAGCGACGCCAGATAGGTAGCCATCGCGCGAATATCGCTGTCGGGCAACGCCGCCAGATCGCCGACCACCGGCGCCATCGGCCCGGCCGCGACGCCATGCAGCGGCGCGTGGCCGTCACGCAGGTAGCGATACAGTTCGTCCTCGCTCCACGGCACGGGCGCAGTTGAAAGCGCCGATAAGGCGGGCGCTTCCCAGCCTTCCGCCATGCCGCCGCCCATGAACGCCATGCCGGTTTTCTCGGCGCCGAATGCGTTGCGCGGCGTGTGGCACGCGCTGCAATGGCCGAGCCCGTTCACCAGATACGCGCCGCGATTCCATTGCGCGCTTTGCGTCGCGCTTGCGGCGAACGCGCTGCGTCCGAGAAAGAGACCATTCCATGCGGCCATCAACGGACGCGCGTTGAATGGAAAGGCCAGCTTCGTTTCCGGCGGCCGCGAGCGAACCGGCGTTTGCGCCATCAGGTAGGCGTAAAGCGCCTTGAGGTCGTCGTCGGAGGTGTTCTGGAACGAGGTGTACGGAAACACCGGATAAAGACGGTGGCCGTCGCGGCTGATGCCTTGCCGCATCGCGCGAATGAAGGCGTCCAACGACCAGTGGCCGATGCCGGTCTGGCCATCGGGCGTGAGATTGGTGCTGTACACCGTGCCGAACGGCGTCTCGAGCGGTTTGCCGCCGGCGTTCGGCACGCCGTTGTGCGCGGTATGGCAGACCGCGCAATTACCGAGCGACGCGAGCAGCTTGCCGCGCGCCACCAGTTCGGGCGCAAATGTGCTCGCGAGCGGCGGCGTGATCGGTGCGATAGCCTGCGGCGCAAACGAGAGCGCGCCCAGCCAACCCGCGGCGCCCGCCGCGAAAGCGCTCAGAAAACCCAGCCGCCAGCGCTTCTTTTTACGCGCGGCCGCTTCATCGGCATGGCTATCGGCGAGCGCGGCGCGGATCGTTTCAGGCGTGAATGGCGGACGGCGAAAACGCACGCCGGTCGCATCGTAGAGCGCGTTGGCAATCGCCGCCGCGCCGGGCAGCGACGCAGATTCGCCCGCGCCCATCGGCGGCTCGCCATGGCGCGGCATCATCACCACGTCGATCACCGGCACTTCACGGAACGTCAGGATCGGATACGCGCCCCACTCCTGGCTCGTCACGGCGTTCTCGCCGAACGTCACGCGCTCTTTCAACGCGCGGCTGGTGGTCTGGATCACGTTGCCGTGAATCTGATGACGCACGCCGTCGGGATTCACCATCGTGCCGGTGTCCTGACCGACCACCACGCGCGTCACCGCCAGTTCGCCGCTCTTTCGATTGACTTCGACGTCGGCCACCCACGCGGACCATGCCGCGCCGAAGCCAGGAAATTTGCTGTGCACGTAGCGGGCATAGGCAAACCCGCGGCCACGCGCAATGTCGCCCTCTTCTTCCTTGCGCTCGGCGTTACGCGGTTCCCAGCCAGCCTTGTCGGCCACGGCTTTGACCAGATCGATCGCACGCGGATCGGTGAGGTGCCGCAGGCGAAATTCGACAGGATCGACGCCCGCCTGCTCGGCGAGTTCGTCGATGAAGGACTCATGAGCAAACGTGTTCGGCAACGCGGACACGCCGCGCAGCCACGCTGCGCGCACGATCGGCGGCGTATCGTCGCAGACGATCCGCTTCGCGCGATAGTCATACGGCGGCACGGCCGTGCGGTCGCCCATCTCGTACACCTGCGGCTCGGCGGAAATCGTGCCGGTCAGCAGCAGCGCCAGCGTGGGCGCATCGTTCGACGGATAGCGCGTGGCAAAGTCGTACGCGGCCAGTTCGCCGTCGGCATTCAACGCGCCGCGCACGTCCATCAATTGCGCGGCGCCCTTCGGCTCCCACGCGTGCTCGTCTTCGCGCGAGAGTTGCACGCGCACCGGCGCGCCGGCGGCACGCGAGAGCAAGGCGGCGTCGGCGGCGACATCGTCCGCGCAATTGCGGCCGTAGCAGCCTGCCGCCTCCATCCGCACGATCTCGATGTGCGCTTCGTCCATGCCCATCAGCAACGCGAGATCGGCACGCAGCGAATGCGGATTCTGCGTGCCCGACCAGACCTTCAGCGCACCCTCACGATAGTCGGCCACCGCGCAGGACGGTCCAATCGACGCGTGCATCTGAAACGGCCACACGTAAGTGCGTTCGAGCGTGCGAGCGGGATCTTGCGCCAAGGCCGCATCGACGTCGCCGTCGATGACCAGCTCGCGCCGTTTGGCCGGATTTGCGCGCAACGCGGCTTCGACTTCTTCGCTGGTATCGAGCGACGGCAAACCGTCGACTGCTTTCCACCGCACGTCGAGTCGTTTCACGGCCTGCTGCGCGACTTCCTCCCGCTCGGCGACCAGGCCGACAAAATCCCGAATCACCACCACCTTGACGATGCCGGGCAGTTCGTTCACGGACGCTTCATCGACATGCAGCAGGCTGTTGCCCACGAAGCCGCCTTGCGCGATACCGGCATACGGCGGGCGCACCACGCGGCCATGCAGCATGCCCGGCACGCGCACGTCATGGACGAAGGTCAGTTCGCCGGTGGCCTTCGCGGGAATATCGACGCGCGGTGTGCTTCTGCCAACGATCCGGTACGCGTCGGGCGATTTCAAAGGCGCGTCGGCGGCGAGTTGGAGTTCGACACGTTTTCCGCTGACCAGATCGCAATAGCTCACGCCTTGCACGGTGCTACCGTCGCGTGGGAATACCACGCCGTCACGCACGTCGAGGTGCTCCGCGCTGACTTTCAGGCGCGCCGCCGCTTCACCCAGCAGATAGTGCCGCGCCTGCGCCGCCGCCTGGCGCAACGGCACCGCCGATATCTGGATCGTCGCGCTGGCAATCGTCGGCCCCTGATTCGGCGCTTCGCGCGTGTGGCCGAGCACGATCGACACGCGCGTCAGCGGCACATCCAGCTCCTCCGCCACGATCTGCGCGAGCGCCGTGCCTATACCCGTGCCGAGATCGACGTGGCCGTTGAAAGCGACCACGCTGCCGTCGTCGCGCACCACCAGAAACATGTCCGCTTCGGTCGGCAAGAACGACGAACGCGAGCCGGGCTGACCGGCCGCAGGTTTCATCGGCGCCTGCGGCGGTCGCGCCACGATCAACACACTGCTCGCGTCGTAGAGCTGCTGACGCGACGGCGGCGCGGCACGCCTGTCGACGCTGAAATCCGGCCCCGTCATGCGCGCACTCCTTCATGCACGGCCGCTTGCGCCGCGAGCAACTCAGCAGCGCGCTGCACCGCGCGCACGATCTCGACATGCGTGCCGCAGCGGCACAGGTTGCGCGACAGTTCGCGCTGGATCGTCTCGACGGCCGGATGCGGGTCGCGATCGAGCAGCGCCTTGGCCGTCATGATCATGCCGTTCAGGCAATAGCCACACTGCGCGGCCTGCTCTTCGATAAACGCCTGCTGCACCGGATGCAACGCGGCCCGCGTGCCCAAGCCTTCGAGCGTGGTGATCTCCCGGCCCAACGCCACCTTCGCGGTCGTGACGCACGCTCGTGTCGGCATGCCGTCGAGCAACACCGTGCAAGCGCCGCATTCGCCGAGGCCGCAGCCGAATTTCGGGCCGTTCAGCGCGAGGTCGTTGCGCAGCAGGTAGAGCAAGGGCGTGTCGGCCGCGGCGCTGACGAGATGCGTCGCGCCGTTCACGTTCAGCATCAGCGGGACCGGGCGATTCATAACCGTGCCGGACACAGGTTGCGGCGCGCGTTCACAGCACCACCGGCACTTCGGTGGCCGGTGGCGTGTTGCGGCTGCGCCGGCAGCGGATCAGACCGTCGATCATCACCATGCCCACGCCCGGAATATCGCCGAGTTGCACGCTTTCGAGCAGGGTATCGGCCGCCGTGTGTTGCGCGCGGTCCATGAACACGAAGTCGGCGGGCCGGCCCACTTCGATCAGCCCTTGCCGCAGATTGCGTTGGCGCGCCGTGTTGCCAGTCGCGAAGCAGAAGGCGATTTCAGCGGGCACGTCGGCGAGACTCGAGATCAGCGCGATCATCCGCAAAATGCCGAGCGGTTGCACGCCGGAGCCGGCCGGACTATCCGTGCCGAGAATGATCCGGTGCGGACACTTCAACTCGATGGCATGACGTGCAGTCAGCAAGGCGATGCGTTCGTTGCCGTTGTGGACGATCTCCAGCGCGCGGCTCGATTGCTCGCACAGATCGCACACATGCCGGTAGGACAGCGACGTATGCCCGCCGTTGATGTGGCCGATCACGTCCGCGTCGGCCGCGAGCACCACGTCACGATCGATCAAGCCGGAGCCGGGAATCGACGGGCCGCCCGTGTGAATCGTGCTTTGAATACCGTACTTGCGTGCCCATGCGACCATCTGCGCGGCTTCCTCGCCGCCCTTCACGCTGCCCAGACCCACTTCGCCCAGCAGTTTCACGCCCGCTTCCGACAGCTCCTTGAAGTCCTCTTCGACCATGCCCTTTTCGATCACGGGCGCGCCCGCCATCACCTTGACGCCGCCACCCACACCCGCGCCACGCATGCCTTCAAACGAGCGTTGCGCGGTAATCGCCAGCGCCTTCACGCCGAGCACATCTTTCGGACGACCAGGCAGATGCACTTCGCCGGCGGAGATCATCGTGGTCACGCCGCCATTCAGATTCGATTCGATCCAGCCCATCTGATTCTGGCGCGGCGTCCAGTCGCCGAACACGGGATGCACATGCGAATCGATCAGGCCAGGGGCGACGGCCGTGCCTTTGCAGTCCACCGTGGTGCGCGCGCCTTCGAGATCGCAATCCTGCTCGCGGCCGATGGCAACGATCACACCGTCGTCGATCACCAGCGTGTTCGCGTCGAGAATCGGCCGGTCGATGTCGCCGGATAACAGCAGGCCAATGTTCCTGATCGCGACCTTGCCCGACGAGCCTGTCAACGTCTCTGCTGCCATCTGCTTCTCCTTTCGCAACGACTGCCCGGCGCCGAGGGCGTGCACGAGGCACGCTTCGCGCCGCGATGGAATCACACGCTCAGGTAAGCGCGCCTCACTGTTTCGTTCTGTGCGAGTTCGCCGATCGTGCCGCTAAAGCGGATCTGCCCTTTCTCGAGCACATACGCGCGGTCGCTGACCAGCTCGGCGAAGTGCAGATTCTGTTCGGACAACAGAATGGACAGTCCTTCGCGCTTGAGTTCGAGAATCATGTTCGCCATCTGTTCGACGATCACCGGCGCCACGCCTTCGGACGGTTCGTCGAGCAGCACGAGATACGGATTGCCCATCAAGGTGCGCGAGACGGTCAGCATCTGCTGCTCGCCGCCGCTCATCTGGCCGCCCGGACGTTGCGGCATTTCGCCGAGATTGGGAAAGAGCCGGAACAGCTTGTCCGGCGTCCATTGCGGCGCGCCTTCGCGCGGCGGCTGACGGCCGGTGTCGAGGTTTTCCATCACGGTCAGGTCCGCGAACACGCGGCGGTCTTCGGGCACGAAACCCATTCCCATGCGCGCGATCTTGTAGGGCGGCAGCGCCGTGATGTTCTGCCCGCGAAACTTCACCTCGCCCTGACGGCGCGGCAGCAAACCCATCACTGCCTTCATCGTGGTCGATTTGCCTGCGCCATTGCGGCCCATGAGCGCCACCACTTCGCCGCGGCCGACTTCGAGGCCGACGTCGAAGAGAATATGCGCGCGGCCGTAGAACGCATTGAGGCCGGAGACTTTCAGCATCGGCTCGCTCATTGCAGCGCTCCTTGTCCGCTATGGCCGTCCGTAGCGTCCTCTAGCGGCGCATGCGGCCGGAACGTCTTGCCGGTGCCGAAATAGACCTCCTGCACGCGCGGGTCGTTGCGAATCGTATCGCCGTCGCCCTCGGCAATCAGCTTGCCGCGCGCAAGCACGATCATGCGGTCAGCGTAGGCGAATACGACGTCCATGCTGTGCTCGGTAAACAGCACGCCGATCTTGTGCTCGGTGACGAGACGTTTGGTGAGCGCCATCAATTCGTTGCGTTCCTTCGGCGCCATGCCGGCGGTGGGTTCATCCATCAGTAGCAGTTTCGGGCGGTTGGCAAGCGCGATGGCAAGCTCGACGCGCTTGACGTCGCCATACGCGAGCACGCCGCATGCGCGATGCGCGTCGGCGGCCATGCCGACCTGTTCGAGCAGCGCGAAGGCTTCTTCGGCGTAGCGTGCGCCTGCGGGCTTCCACAGGCCGAAGGTTTTGCGTTCGCGGGAGACCAGCGCCATTTGCACGTTCTCAAGCACGGTCATCGAATTGAAGGTCGCGGCGATTTGAAACGTGCGGCCCACGCCGAGGCGCCAGATGTCGCGCGGACGCATGCCGACCAGTTCATGCCCGTCGAGAAGGATCGATCCAGACGAAGGCGGCAGCTGCCCGTTGACCATGTTGAAACAGGTCGACTTGCCCGCGCCGTTCGGGCCGAGCAAGGCCAGCAGTTGGCCGGCTTCGAGATCGAAGGAAACATCGTCGACTGCCTTGAGACCGCCGAACGATCTGGAGAGGCCCCTGACGCGCAGCAAGCTCATAGCCCCTCCTTGATCGCCGTGCGTCGTGAAGGCGACACGCTGCTCTGCTCCGCTTCGTCCGCGCTATCGTCGCCGAAACGCTCGCGAATGAAGCCGACGATCCCTTGCGGGAACGCAATCACCAGCAACAGGATCGCGAAGCCCAGCAGCGCCTGCCAATAGTCCGTTTGCCGCGCGACGGTGTCTTGCAGCCACGTGAACACGGCCGCGCCCACGATCGGGCCGGTGAGTGTCTGCAAGCCGCCGAGCAATACCATCACGAGACCGTCAATGGAACGGCTCACGCTGATCACTTCTGGCGAAATCGTCCCCTTGGAGAAGGCGTAAAGCGATCCGGCGAGACCGCAGAACAACGACGCGATCACGAACGCCGCCCATTGCACACGCTTCACGTCGATGCCGATCGCCTCGGCGCGCAAGACGGAATCACGCGACGCCCGCATGGCATAGCCGAGCGGCGAGAACAGCATCTTGCGCAGCAGCCATACGCCGGCCACCGCGCAGACCAGCGTCAGATAGTAAAAGGCCACCGGCGAAGACAGCCAGTTCGACGGCCATAGACCGAGAATGCCGTTGCTGCCGCCCGTCACGTCGTCCCACTGGAACACGACCGACCAGACGATCTGCGCGAACGCGAGCGTCAGCATTGCCAGATAGACGCCCGAGAGACGCACGCAGAACCAGCCGAACACGAGGGCGCCGGCCACCGCCAGGAGCGGGCCGAGCAGCAACGCGGCTTCCATCGGCAGATTCAGCACCTTGAGGAACAGCGCGGCGCCGTAAGCGCCGAGTCCAAAGTAGGCAGCGTGCCCGAATGAATGCAGACCGCCCGGTCCCATGATGAAATGCAGACTCGTCGCGAACAGCACGGCGATCAGGATCTCGACCAGCAGCACGGGCATATACGGGAACGCATTGGCCGCGAGCGGCGCGAGGACGAGGACCAGCAAGGCGATCCCAGCCAGCCACTTCAGGCGTTTGCCTGCCGGACGCAATGGCGTTTCCGGCGCCGCCAGGCCTCGCACCGCGGCACTCGCGCGGCCTAGCAGCCCCCAGGGCCGCACCACCAGCACCACCGCCATCACCACGAATTCCGCCACCAGCGTAAAACGGCTCAACGAGAGCCCGACGCCGAAGATCGTCACATGACCAATGCCGATGCACAGCGCCTTGATCTCCGCGATGATCAGCGCGGCGATGAACGCGCCCGGAATCGAACCCATCCCGCCGACCACCACCACGACGAACGCGTTGCCGATGGTCTCCAGATCCAGCGACAGGTTCGCCGACATGCGAGGCCCTTGCAGCGCGCCGCCCAACCCGGCGAGAAACGCGCCGACGAAAAACACCCCGGTAAATAGCCACGCCTGATTGATGCCGAGCGAGCCCAGCATCTCGCGGTCCTGCGTCGCGGCGCGCACCAGCGTGCCCCAGCGCGTGCGCGTCAGCGCGTACCAGAGCAGCAGCAGCACCACCGGTCCGATCACGATCAACGCGATGTCGTAAGTGGGCAACGGATGGCCGAGAAAATCGACCGCGCCCGCCAGATGCGGCGCGCGCGGTCCGAACAGGTCTTCCGGTCCCCATAGCCACAACGCGGCGTCGCGAAAGATCAGTACGAGCGCAAACGTGGCGAGCAGATGAAACAGCTCAGGCGCCTGATAGATACGCCGCAGCACCACCATTTCGACCAGCGCGCCCAGCACCGCGCCCACCAGTGCCGCCACCAGCACCGACAGCCAGAAGCCGGCCGCCGTATGGCCGAAGCGGCTCGCGATGCTATACGCGACATAGATGCCGACCATATAGAACGAGCCGTGCGCGAAATTGACGATGCGCGTCACGCCGAAGATCAGCGACAAACCGGCGGCGACCAGAAACAGCGTCGACGCGTCGGCGAGTCCGTTGACCATCTGTACCAGCAAATTCGAAAGCATCGCGCTCCTCGGCAGCTCAGCGAAAAATAACCGGATGCTAACTCAGCGCAAGCCGTCTTCGCCCTTGATCTCGCTCACCTGCAAGCCGCCGATGCGCGGCAGCGGCCGGCCCGACGCCGTCACCGCGACAGCCACCACGATTTCATTGGCACGCGGCGCATCGGACACGCGCGCCTCGATCGCGTCGAAATGGCTGCGCACGAAGGCGGCGTCCTTGTGACCGAGCGGCACGTCGATCGCGGTGCCGAGCGTGCCCATTTTCTTCGCCGACGGCACCAGCGCCGCGCCCTTTTCTACCGCCACGCGCAGCGGCGCGCCGAGCTTGGGATGCAGGATCGCCGCGGCATGTTCGAGTTCGCCAGCTTCGCCCACAATCGCGGCCTTGCCGTAGCTTTGCGCCTCGCCCGGCGCGATGCCCAGCGCTTCGACGCACTTGTTGCCGAGCAACGCGCCCAGTTCCTCGCCCGCTTCGATCAACGCATCGAGCTTGGGCTCATAACGGCCCGCATAGGGATTCTCGATCACCGCAATCGCGACTGCGCGACGTGCCGGCGGATCGATGGTCTGCCCCATTTCAATGCGCGTTTCATCCACCTGCACGACCAGCTTGCGAAGCTTGATTGCCATTTCGCTCTCCGAGTTTCGATGCTTGCTCTGCTCTATGCCGATACGCCGATTCAATGCTTCAACGCGTTTAACGCAAACCGTCCTTGCCGACGATAGCCTCTTTCGCGAGGCCGCCGACGCGGGCATGCACGCGCTGGCCGGTGCTCATCACGAGGATATACACCAGTTCGTCCGCGGCGGGCGCGCCGGGCACGCGCACTTCGATCGCGTCGAAGTGGCTGCGCACGTAGCTCGCGTTGACGTGGGTCAGCGGCACGTCAAGTGTCGTTGAAGGTCCGCCGACTTTCTTGGTGGACGGCACAATCGCATTGGTCGGCACGCCGTTCTTCTCCAGCAGCTCACGCATGGCATAGCCGCCGGGCACGTGCCACAGCGCACCGTGCTCGAGTTCGCCGCGCGCGCCGACAATCGCGCCCTTGCCATAGCTTTCGATGGATGCATGCGGCACCGCCATCGCCGCCAGCAGGCGTTGCGCCATATCGAAGCCTATTGGTTTGAGCGCCTCCATCGCGTGCTCGATGTTCGCTTCATAGCGGCCGGCGAACGGGTTCGTCATCACGGCGGCAATCGCGCCGCGCCGCAGCGGCTGTGCGGGCGCGGGGCCGAACTCGTGGAAGATATCCTCGACGTGTGTCAGCACGCGGCGTATTTCGAACACGGAGCCTCCGTTGTGATCCGGGCGCGCTGCGCAAGCAACGCACCTGTGTGATGAATTCCGGCAACGCGCACCCGCCCTTGCAGGAATAACGCGGCGCCCTCGATCAAGCCTTGTTCAAGCAGACGCTGGGCGGCGTCGACGCCACGCGCCAGCGCGAAATCGGCCAGCGGCTGCGGCAGGCGCGGCACATCGACCGTGACTGGCGTATCGCCGAGATCGCTATCGTCTTTCAACGACGAAGCCGGACGCCGCAAGATGCCCGGATGATCGAGGTCGACGGCGTTGGCGATCATCGTGGCGGCGGCGTCGGCGGTGGCCGCGTCGGCAGCGAGCACAGTCACGCTGTCGGCAATGCCCAGGCTAAAGCTGCGGCCTCGCCAGCCGCTCGTCGCGATGCCGCGAACCGGCAGACTGGCATCGAGCGTCAGGTTTCCATCGAGCGCGAGATGGTTCGCCCCATGCGTCGGCGAGTAAGCGGCCAGATCCGCGAATATGCCGACGCGGTACTGCTGTCCTTCTGTCAAATACAACGCGATGTCGCCACCGTTGTTGATAAACGCGCGCGCAATTCCTTCGCGAGCGAATGCCGTGATCAATTCATCGGCGACGCTGCCCGCCACGGCCGCCATCGGCGTGATGAAGCGCGCTCGGTGCGGATGGCAGGCGGTCCACATGCGGCGGGCCACCGCGCCTTGCCACGCGGCGTCATTCAACGCGGCTCCGGCGGGCACGGGTTGCCGAAGCCGCTTTAGTTCGCCAACCAGTTCCGGCAACACCTCGGCAAAGCGCGCCCAGCACGCCTCATACGCGGCCTGCACGGCGGCGGGCTCGCCGTCCGCGCTGAGGATCAGGTCGATCGGCCCATGCTGCCAGTGCCAGCGGGTTGCATCGAGCTGGGTGCGGGTGGGGTTCATATTCGTACGCGCGCTTAGCCGGGCATCGGCGGCATGGCGGGTGGCCACGGGTTGTCGGGATGGCGCGCCAGCGTGCGGCGTGCGAGCGGTGCGCCCTCTGTATGGTCCGGTCCGTGAGCCAATACGCTCTCCAACGAGCGCACCGCGGCGAGATGACCACCGAGATCGCGATACGCGTCGTAGGTCATGGTGAATTCGATCGGCGCAACGATCGCGGGCGTAGGCACCGTGCCGAACGAACGGTCGGGCATGCGCGACACGTCCACCATGACCGTGATGCCGCCACCCGGCCACACGTAGGCAGGCGCACCGCCGCAGGTCACATTCACCCGTTTCTGTTTGATCGCGCGCGTGAGCAGCACCGGGTTTTCCGTGGCGCCCGCTCGAAGACTGCCGCCCGCGCCGCCAATAAACAGCACGGTGGCCAGCGACGGTTCGCAGTTTTCGCCGATCCGTTCGACCGTGCCGCGCACGGCATCCGGCATTGCTGCGATACGGGGCACGAGATCCTGATCGAGTTCGTACCACTGCGCGTGTTCGCCGGTGGTCGAGACCATCAATAAACGCATGCCCGGTCTGGCGACGGCAGGATCGAAGCCTTCGACAATCGCAAGAGGGTCCTGAATATCCGTGCCGCCCCAACCGGTGCCGGGATTCGCCACCTGAAAATAACGGCCCGGTGTGGACTTGCGTCCGCGAATCTTCAGACCTGAACGCGTCATGCCGAGACAACGGCCCGCCTGGTGTTCGGTGAGCACGCCGGTGATGTGATCGTCGACGACCACCACTTCGTCGACGTGACCGAACCATTGCTTCGCGAAGATGCCGATGGTGGCCGAGCCGCATCCCACCCGCATGCGCTGCTCCTCGACACCGTCGACGATCGGCGCCGCGCCCGCGCGAATCACGAGACTCGCGCCGCCGTCGATGCTCAGGTCCACCGCTTCCTTGTTGCCGAGCGCGAGCATCATGTCGCACGTCACGCGGCCCTCTTTCTTGCTGCCGCCGGTCAGGTGATGCACCCCGCCGAGGCTCAGCATCTGCGAGCCGTACTCGGCCGTCGACACATGACCGACGATCTCACCGTGGCAACGCACGTTCGCCTGCTCCGGCCCGAGGAAACGGTCGGTGTCGATCTTCACCTTGAAGCTGCAGTAGCTGAAAATGCCCTCGGTGACGACGGTGATCATATCGACGTCGTCGAGCTTCGACGCAACGATAAACGGCGCGGGCTTGTAGTCGGGATACGTGGAGGACGCGCCGACACCGGTCACGAACAAGGCTTGTTCGGCAGCAGGAGCTTGCGCTTCGGACGCCGCGCCGAATTCGACCGTAGCATCTTCAAGGGCCACGCCGGTTGTTTCAGGCGCCGCAACGGCACGCGACAGAAACACGACAGGATCGACGCGAATCAGCCGTCCATCCGCATTCGCATAACGATCGCACGCGCCGGTGCGCCCTTCCGAGATCTGGCACAGCACCGGGCACGCGTTGCATTCGATCTTGTTCGACGCCATGCGCTCGCTGCGCGGCGCCGCCCGCTCAAGCACGGTCGGACCCGGCGTCGAGGCGGTTTCGCCGTCGACGCTGTCCGCACCGAAATCGACCTTCGTATGTTCTGTCATGACGGGGTTCCCATACGACGACATTACTAGCGGTCCTGCTCCGGCTGACGAATAGCCCTTGTTTAAAGGCACTTTCGTGTGATCAACCGATTTCCATGTTGCGGTCACTCACCATTCGTGTAGTATTTGCTACACCAAACTGGTTAGAAATCTACTCGATCAATTTAGTCTGCGCAATGTGTTTACAAGTGTGCGCGTGAATGGTGCGTTGCGACATTGCCGTCGCATTGCCACTTCAGCGACGCTTCAATCTACGCCGAAGTCAATCGGCGCGCAGCGCATGCCGTTCAACCCGACGCCAACAAAGAGATCCGAGGCCGTCATGAGTAGTCTCACCGCCGCCCGCAAACCGGGCGCCACCGGCATTCGTGCGAAACAGGCGCAAGATACGCGCGCCAAGATTCTGAAAGCGGCCATAAAGGTCTTCGCGAAGCAAGGCTATGCAAGTGGCCGCGTGGAAAGTATTTCGAAGGCCGCGCGTTCGCACGACCGCATGATCTATTACTACTTCGGCAGCAAGGAGCAGTTGTTCGTCGAAGTGCTTGAAACGATCTACACGCAATTCAACGAAGCGGAGAGCAAGCTCGATCTCGATCTGGACGACCCTGCGCACGGGCTCGAACAGATGGTCGAATTCGTCTGGCAGTACTATCTCGATCACCCCGAGTTCGTCACACTGCTCTCGAGTGAAAACCTGCATCAAGGCAAGCACGCAAAGAAATCGTCCAAGCTCAAGGAGATTTCGGGCTATGCGATTTCGGTGGTGGAGAAGTTGCTGGACGCGGGCAAGGCCCAACGCGTGTTTCGCGAAGACGTCAAAGCGCGTGACGTCTATCTGATGATCGCGTCGCTCGGCTATTTTTATAACGCCAATCAGTACACGTTAGGCGCGTTTCTCGGCGAGCCGCTCATGGAGAAGGAGGCCCTCGCGCATTGGCGCGAGGTCATCAAAGATACGGTGTTGCGCGCGGTACGATCGGCGTGACCGCGCGCTGCGTGACCTAATGACTTGTTACGGCTGCGCAGCCGCATCGTCCTCGCGGAACAGCTTATCGGCGAGATGGAACGCCGAATTCGCCGCCGGCACGCCGCAATAGATCGCGGTTTGCAGCAGCACTTCCTTAATCTGCTCGCGGGTCACCCCGTTGTTCTTCGCCGCACGCAGATGCAGCGCGAGCTCTTCGCTCCGGTTGAGCGCGACCATCATTGCGATGGTCAAGAGGCTGCGCGTGTGGCGCGGCAAACCATCGCGCGTCCAGATTTCGCCCCATGCATAGCGCGTGATGAAATTCTGGAATTCCTCGGTCAGCTCGGTGCGGTTCGCAAGCGACCGGTCGACGTGCGCGTTGCCCAGCACCGCGCGGCGCACACCCATCCCGGCTTCGTAGCGGTCTTCGTCGTTCATTTCTGCTCCGTCAGGAAGTCGATCACGGTCTTCGTGAAGGCATCCGCTTGCTCGATGTTGGAAATGTGCGAGGCGTCCAGTTCGACGTAGCGCGCGCCCGGAATCGCCTGCGCCAGTTCGCGGCCTTGCGCCGGCGTCGCGGCCACATCGTGCGTGCCGCTGATCACCAGCGCCGGCAACTTGATGCCGGGCGCTTCGGGGCGCAGATCGGTGGCGTCGATGGCATCGCAGTTCGACGCATAGCCTTCCTTGTCGGTGTGCACGAACACGTCGCGGATCATTGCCAGCACCACCGGCTCACGCTCGAAATACTCGGCCGTGAACCAGCGCGGCAGCACGGCGTCGGCAAGCGCGAGCATGCCCTCCGTGCGTGCTCGCGCGGCGCGCGGCACCCACACTTCCGGCGCACCGATACGCGCCGCCGTGTTGCACAGCACGACGCGCTCGAAGCGGTTCGCATGACGCGCGGCCAATGCGACGCCGGTCAGGCCGCCCATCGAGATCCCGCAAAAATGCGCGCGGGCGATTTTCAGCGTATCCATCAGGCCCAGCACGTCGCCAGTCAGCTGTTCGATCGTGTACGGTCCTTTCGGCGCTTCCGAATGACCATGGCCGCGCGTGTCGTAGCGCAGCACGCGGAAATGCTTCGACAGCGCCGCGACTTGCGGCGTCCACATGGACATGTCGGTACCGAGCGAATTCGACAACACGATCCACGGCGCGTTGCCGTGGCGGTCGCCGTCGATTCGATAATGAAGCTCGGTGCCATTGACTGCGGCGTAAGGCATGCCGGTTACTCCCTGAATTAGGCGCGCTGATTGCGCGCGGTGTGAAGTGCCAGCGCGGCGTCCACGTAGGCGTGGGCCTGGCCGACGTATTGAGCGGGATCGAGCAGTTGCTTCAGGCGCTCAAGCGGAAGATGTTCGGTGACCGCGGGGTCCGCGGCCAGCACGTCGAAGAGCGTTTGCCCGTCGCGGATCGCGGCTTTCGACGCGCGCTCCACGAGATGGTGCGCGTCGAGCCGGCCGATGCTGTCGCCCAGCGCGAGCATCACCGCCTCGCCGAGAATCAGCCCCTTCGTGATGTCGAGATTCGCGGCAAGGCGCGGCACGTTCACGTTCAGCCCGGCGGCGATCTGCTCGATGTTGGCGAGCGCGCCACCCGCGAGACGCGCGAGGTCCGGCAGTGCATCCCACTCGGCTTGCCAGCCGCCGAGCGCGCGCTCGTGCTCCTGCACCATGCCGGCGAACACCGTGGCGACCAGACCCGGCGCACGTGTCGCGGCGGTCAGCACGGCCGCGCAGCCCACCGGGTTGCGCTTGTGCGGCATGGTCGACGAGCCGCCCTTGCCCGCCGCGGCCGGCTCGGCCAGTTCGTCGATTTCGGTTTGCATCTGCAGCGAGACGTCGCGCGCGATCTTGCCCAGCGTGCCGATCAGCATGCCGAACAGCGACGCCGATTCGGCCATGCGGTCGCGCTGCGTGTGCCACGGCAACGTAGGCACGGCAAGGCCGAGTTCTTTGGCGAGCGACTGGGTGACCTGCGGCGCGGCATCGCGCAGACTGGCAAGCGTGCCGGCCGCGCCGCCGAACTGCAGCACCAATAGGCGAGCGCGCAGCGCATCGAGCCGCTCGCGATGACGCAGCAGCGCGTCCAGCCATTGCGCGAATTTCAGGCCGAGCGTAATGGGCAGCGCCTGCTGCAACCAGGTGCGGCCGATCATCGGCGTGGCGCGATGCGTGGCCGCGAGCTTCGCAATGGCGTCGCAAGTGGATTGCAACGCGCTGTCGAGCAGATCGAAGGTATCGCGCAACTGCAGGACCGTCGCCGTGTCGATGATGTCCTGGCTGGTGGCGCCCCAATGCACGTATTTCGACGCCTCGGCGTCGGCGGCCTTGACGCGCGCCGTGAGTTGCTTGACGAGCGGAATCGCGAGGTTGCCGCCGAGCGCGGCGTGGCGCGCGAGCGCGTCGGCGTCGAGTTGATCGGCCTGGCAAGCGGCTTCGATCGCGGGTACGGCCGTTTGCGGAATCACGTTATGCGCGGCGGAGGCACGCGCGAGTGCCGCTTCCACGTCGAGCATCCGCTGCAGCGTCGCGCGCGGCGCCCAAACGTCGTTCATCGGCTGCGTGCCGCAAAGAAGGCCGGTCAGGCGGGCGCTGGAGTCGAGCATGGTGACGTCGATGAACGAATGTGTCGATAGTAAATAGTACGCGGCGCGGGAACCGGCCGCGAGGCCGACTCCCGCGCCGCGCCGGGCGGGCTCCGGGCGGGCTCGTTAAGCCGCGCGAGCCGCTTGCGTGCCGTCGATCAGCGGCACGCCGGTCAGCTTGTGCAGCGCGTCGAAGTCGATGTCCGAGAAAATCTCACGCACCACCAGGCCTTGCGCGGTCACATCGATCATGGCCAGGTCCGTATAAATACGGTCGACGCAACCGACGCCCGTGACCGGGTACGTGCACTCCGCGGCGATCTTGCTTTCGCCCTGCTTGGTCAGATGCTCCATCATGACATAGACCTGCTTTGCGCCGATTGCCAGGTCCATCGCGCCGCCGACGGCGGGAATCGCGTCGGGCGCGCCGGTATGCCAGTTCGCCAGGTCGCCGGTGGCCGACACCTGGAAGGCGCCGAGCACGCAGAAATCCAGATGGCCGCCGCGCATCATCGCGAACGAGTCCGAGTGGTGAAAGTAAGCGCCGCCCGTGAGCAGCGTGACGTGCTGCTTGCCGGCGTTGATCAGTTCGTCGTCTTCCTCGCCTGCGGCCGGCGCGGGGCCCATGCCGAGCAGGCCGTTTTCGCTGTGCAGGAAGATTTCCTTGTCGGCGCCGAGGTGGTTGGCCACCAGCGTCGGCACGCCAATGCCGAGGTTCACGTAAGCCCCTTCAGGGATATCCTGGGCAACGCGCTTGGCCATTTCATCGCGGGTCAGTTTTTTCATGTCAGGTCTCCTCAGGCGGCGTTCGCGGATGCAAGTTCGGCTTGGTGCGTGGCTTGCGGCACTTCGATCACCCGCTGCACGAAGATGCCGGGCGTGACGATGTTTTCCGGGTCGAGCTCGCCGAGCGGCACGACTTTCGACACCTGCACGATCGCGGTTTTCGCCGCGCTTGCCATGATCGGGCCAAAGTTGCGCGCGGTCTTGCGGTACACCAGATTGCCCCAGCGGTCGCCCTTGAATGCCTTGATCAACGCGAAATCGGCGTGCAGCGGCGATTCCAGCACGTAATGCTTGCCGTCGATCAGGCGCGTTTCCTTGCCTTCCGCCAGCTTGGTGCCGTAACCGGTGGGCGTGAAGAATCCGCCGATCCCCGCGCCCGCGGCGCGAATGCGCTCGGCCAGATTACCTTGCGGCACGAGTTCCAGTTCGATCTCACCGGCGCGGTACAGCGCGTCGAACACATACGAATCGCTCTGGCGCGGGAACGAGCAGATGATCTTGCGCACGCGCTTGGCCTTGAGCAAGGCCGCGAGGCCGATGTCGCCGTTGCCGGCATTGTTGTTGACGATGGTGAGCTCGCGCGCGCCCTGTTCGATGAGCGCGTCGATCAGCTCCGACGGCATGCCGGCCGTGCCGAAGCCGCCGATCATGACGGTCGCGCCATCGTGGACATCGGCAACCGCCGACTGAAGTGACTCGAAAATCTTGTTGATCATGTCGAATTTCCTTTTGAGGCGCTGCGTGCCGCCACGCGGGCTGCCTTGCGGGCAGAGCCGGTATGGCACGGTCTCCAGGCCAATGCTGGCAGCGGCTCGAAAAGGGGAGAGACGGGCCGGCGCCTTCGGTTTGCTTGCTTCAAACTTGTTCGTTACACGAACACTGATTCGTTTAGCGAACGCTGGAGCGATTATGGTTGCCGTTCGGGTGGCTTGTCAAGGATGGGAATTCTCCCTAATGATAGGTTTTAACCGCGCACAAGGAAGGAGCGATGCACAGCCCAGCGGCAGCAGCGACGAAGATCGCGCTATCCGCCGTCGAGATAATTGAGCTACCCTCTATAGGCATATCAAATACGCCACCCTGTGCCGCAGATCATAGAAACATGTCCGAGACGAACCTGGATCTCAACCTGATCCCCTTCCTGGTTGCCATGGAGGAGACGCGCAATGTCAGCCGCGCGGCCGAACAGCTCGGCGTGAGCCAGCCTCGCGTGAGCACCGCGCTGGGAAAGCTGCGGGAGTACTTCGACGATCCGCTCTTCGTGCGCACGTCCAAAGGCATGGAACCCACGCCACGCGCGCTCGCCATCCTGCCTGCCGCCCGCGACGCCGTGCTGCGCATCGAGAAAGGCATGCTCGACGTGCAGGAGTTCGACCCGGCCACCAGCACTCACACTTTTTCTCTCGCCCTCTCCGACGTCGGCGAGATCGTATTTCTGCCACGGCTTCTGCAACTCTTCGCCGAACGCGCGCCGTTCGCGAATCTGCGCTCGGTGACGCTCTCACCGTCGCAGGTGGAGCGCGGGCTCGAATCGGGCGACGTCGATCTCGCGGTCGGCTACTTCCCCGACCTGGCCGGCAACAACTTCTTCCAGCAACGGCTCTTCACGCATCGGTTCATCTGTCTGATGCGCACCGGCCATCCGCTTTCGAAAGCGCCGTTGACGCTGGCGCAGTTCGTGGCGTCGGGCCACGCCGTCGTGCGCTCGGAAGGACGCAGCCAGGAAGTCCTCGAGCAATTCCTCGAGAAGAAGCGCATCAAGCGTCGCGCCGTGCTGGAGACGCCCCACTTCATGAGCCTGCCGTTCATCCTCGCGCGCACCGATCTGCTCGCGACGGTGCCGCATGCGATCGGCTTCGCGTACGTATCGGAGCATGCGTCGATCATGCTGGTCGAACCGCCGCTGCCGCTGCCGCGCTTCGATCTGCGGCAGCATTGGCATCGCAAGTTTCATAACGATCCGCGCGCAAGCTGGCTGCGTGGCGTGGTCGCCGAACTCTTCAACGACGCGATGGACGAGTGGCCGAAATGAGAGGCGCTCATCAGCGTTGAACCCCGCCACGCCCCGACAGTGAAAGGGGGCATCGGCACGATGCGGCACGAAACATGGAACAATGGCCGCACTCATTGACCCCGCGCGCTGCGCATAGCGCCGACGCGCGATCCCGGAGGAGTCACGGATGACCAGCAGCAAGGCAAAGAAAACCAAACCCGTCGCCGCCGCGGAGCGTCCGAGCCGCGAAGAAGCCGAAGCGGCCGTGCGTGTGCTGCTGCGCTGGGCCGGCGACGATCCGGCGCGTGAAGGCCTGCTCGATACGCCGGCGCGCGTGGTGCGCTCGTACGAGGAGTTTTACGCGGGCTATCAGGTCGACCCGCGCGAAATTCTGGCCCGCACCTTCTCCGAGGTGGACGGCTACGACGAAATGATCGTGCTGAAAGACATCCGCTTCGAAAGCTATTGCGAGCATCACATGGTGCCGATTATCGGGCGCGCGCATGTCGCGTATCTGCCGGAGCATCGGGTGGTCGGCATCTCGAAGCTGGCGCGTCTCGTGGATGCGTTCGCCAAACGCCTGCAGATCCAGGAAAAGATGACCGTGCAGATCGCGGACACCTTGAACGAGGTGCTGCAGCCGGCCGGCGTCGGCGTGATTCTCGAGGCCGCGCATCAATGCATGTCCACGCGCGGTGTGCACAAGGCCGGCGTGACGATGGTGACCTCGCGCATGCTCGGCACGTTCCGCACGGATCCGTCGACGCGCCGCGAGTTTCTGTCGATCGTCGGCAATCCGGGCGTGGTGTCGGTCGCCAATACCTGAGTGGTGGCGCGGGCGGCGGTTCGGGTTGCGGTTCGTTAAGCGGCGCGATTGGCATCAATGCCGACCGCCGCACGGCGCGCCCTCCGCATCTGCCCGAAGGTAGCCAGCAGCACCGCGCCCAGCACGCACGCCACCCCCGCCAGTTGCGCCGGGCTGACCGGTTCGCCCAACACCAGCGCGGCGAGCGCCACCGCGCTCACCGGCACGAGCGCGGTCATCAATCCCGCTTCGGCACCGCTGATGCGCTCGGCGCCCGCATACCAAAGCACGAAACCCGCCACGGTCGGCACCAGCGCGTAATACAGCACGCCGGCGAGCGCACTCGCATCGACCGCCAAGGCCCACGGCCTTTCGAAGCAGGCAGGCACGATCGCTACCGCGAAGCCGATGCCGCACATCAGCGCCGACAGCGGCAGCGGCGCCACCGCCGTGCGCAGCTTGCGATTGAGGAGAATAAACAGCGCCTCGCAGACGATCGCCGCGAGCACGAGCGCGTTGCCCAGCAGCGAGCCCGCCGCGCGCGGCGCGGTGAACTCGCCGGGATGCACGGTGCACACCAGCACGCCCGCGGTCGCGAGCACGATCGCGCCTATCAGCGCGGGCGCCGGGCGCTCGCCGAGCGCGAGCATGGCGACCGCCGCCGAGACGGCGGGCAAGGTGCCGGCAATTACGCCGGCATCGGTAGCCGAGGCCAGCTTCATTCCGCTGATGAGCAGCACCGTATAACCGACGCTGCCCGCCCCCGCCTGAGCGATCACCAGCAACGTGTCGCGCCGGTCCAGACGCGGCCAGCGCACGCCGCGCCAGCGCATGACCAGCACGAACAGGGGAAACGCTATCGCAAACCGCAGCGCGGTCGCGCTGAAGGGCGGCAATCCTGCCGCGATCGACTTGCTGACCACCACCGTGCTGCCGACGCCGACCATCGCCAGCGCGCAAAACAGGTATCCGGCATACCGAGAATTCATGGTGCTGTCCTAATGTTGAGAACAAGCACGCAGGTTAGGAGCCAGGCGGCCGGCGGTCTTGAACGAAATTGCAGAGCAGGCGCTCGCCCATGCGTTGTGTCGGCTAGCTCAGGATTGCATGATCAAGGCTGGCCTCGCGGCAAAGCCATCGAGTATCCTGAGCAGACGGAACGACCGTCGAATGGCAAGCCAAGCGCCGCGCCGGTCCAACCGCGACAACGGGAGCGCCTCAATTGATAGTATTTCCGTCATCGGCGGTATCGGCCTGGGGCAGCGCGTTCGTCTTCGTCAACGTCCTGTTGACGCGCCTCGGCGTGCCGATTCCCGCCGTGCCGGTGCTGCTCTTCGCGGGCTCCGCCATTGCTTCGGGCACCCTGCCTTTCTGGCCGACGCTCGGCGCCGCGACGGCCGGCGCGCTGATCGGCGACGGCACATGGTTCACGGCCGGACGCCTCTATGGCCGCAAGCTGATCGCCGCCTTCGGGCGGCTTTCTCCTGCCATCGATTCCAAAGTGGATAAAGCGCGCGCGCTATTCGAGCGCTTCGGCGTGCCTCTCGTTTCGATCTCGAAGTTCGTCCCCGGACTCGGACTGATCACCCCGCCGCTGATGGGCGCAACCGCCGTCGACGTCCGCATCTACGCTGTCTGGGATCTGGCCGGCGTTCTGGCGTGGGCCACGTTCTGGCTGCTGGGCGGCGCCGCCGCGGAACGGGAGTTGCATATGCTGCTCGATTTCGTCCGGGCGCGTGGCGGCACGGTCATCGATATTCTGGCGGCCGCGACGCTGGTCTATCTGGTGTTTCGCCTCCAGCAGCGCCGCCGCGACCGCCGGCGTCTCGCGGACGCGACCCGCGCCGAAGCGGCGCGGACAACCGCCTTGGGATGGCCGCGCCTCGCGCCGCCCAAGGTGCTCGACGCGCGCCCGCAAGCGCCGGTGTTCGAAGCACCGCACCGCATCCCCGGCGCGCTCACGCTCAATCCCGATTCGCCGGAGCAGATCGACGGCGCACTGCGGGCGCACGACACGGTGATCTATTGCGTGTGCCCGGATAGCGCGACCGCGGTCGAGATGACGCAGCACATGCGCGAGCACGGCTACACGCGGATTCGCGCGCTGCGCGGCGGGCTCGATGCGTGGCAGCGGCGCGGCTTTCCGGTCGAACCGCCCACACCGGCCGGCGAACCTGCTTCCGGCCACGCTGCGCGGGAATCGCGCGACGAGGCTCGCGGCGCAATCACGCTGCGCGGCGTCGCGCCACGCGGCGATCAAGGTACGTGACGACGGCTGTTCGCGGGTCTGTTATAGCTTGCGCAGCAACCCGGCCGCCGCCCGCATTCTGCGCTTGCGCTCCTTCCTGAGCCACTGGAGCGCCGCATCGGTGTCGCCGGATCCGGCGAACAAGGCGGCATTGTCGTGCAGCAATACCTCGCTGGCGACAACATCGTTCAGCGTGCCGAAACGTTTCTGAATCTGATTCAAACGCCTGAGCATGCGTTTGTGGTCACCGCTGAGAATTGGCTCGAAAAACTCGAGCAGATAACGCAGCTTCTTGCCCGCCTTCCTGACGTTGTGGAACGCCGTGTAGTTGGCGCGCTTCGCGCGCCGTGCGCGTTTCATCCGCTTGCGCAGCGTACGCTCCGAAGCAGCGACGCGTTGGTCGGCAAACTGGCGCAGCGGCATGCGCTCGTGCGCTGTATTGAGCTCTTTGGCGGTGCTTGCCAAGGCCTCGTGCAACAGGTGTTTGACGTCCGCGTTCGAGAGCGTTTCGCGGCTGCTCGCCAACGCGCTGCAGCGCGCTTCCTGGAGTTTGGGCGCGATGTCATGGGCGCCCTCGCGCGTGGTGTTCTCGTTTTGCGCAAGCAATTCGATCAGAATGTCCCAGTCGCGCGTCTTGCCGGCAGCCGTGGCCAGATCCTGATAGAGCGCCCGTTGGCGCGTATTCTCGCCCTTTTCGAGCAGCGGCTCGAAGGCCCACCACAGGGAACGCAAACGCCTTAGCGCCACGCGCAGCTTGTGCAGCGCTTCCGGCGACGCGTCCTCGCGCAGCAGACCGGCGGATTCGATTGCATGATCGACAAGAGGCGCCGCATACGACACGAAGGCCGCCTGCGCCGAAAGCGTTTTGTCAGCCGGATCGGTTTCGGCGGATCGTTTGTCGACTTTCAGGCTCTCGCGCTTCATTGAAGGTTCTCGAAATCACCTTACCGACAGCCTAGCAAAAATCTGTCCTGGCGGGAATTCGCGAGCCTGATGCACGTCAATTCATAGCCTGAACGCATGATCCGACGCGCGCGCGGCGTACCTTGCAGCAAGCGTGATCGTTTTTCCCGGTTCGATGGCGCAGCGCCTTGCGAGCGACTATCTTTAACTGACGTGACGGCGCTGCGCACGAAGTGGTGGCCGCCTCATCGCGTTCCGAGCCGCACCGTTCTTTTCGGATAACTGATCATCGGAATCCGACAATCCGCAGACAGTACTTCGAATCGGCGCGCCCTTGCGGAGCCGTGTCCTGCCGGGGCGTCACGCGATTGTCATCGTTACGACACACAGCCCCCGCAGGATCGAAAACTCCGCTATCAACCTTGAGGCTCACGTCATGCCGGAACTTTCGTATCCACAACCAGGCGCTGCCGGCGGAAAGGGGCGCAGTATCAGCCTCATGATCTTCCTCGCGGTGATTCTGGTCGGCGCCGTTTACTGCGCCATACACCTGACGGATGATCTGCAACCCGTTCGCGAAAGCTCCGTTCTGCCTTATTTCCTGCTCGGTATTGCGCTCGTGATCGCGCTGGGCTTCGAATTCGTCAATGGCTTTCATGACACGGCGAACGCGGTCGCGACCGTGATCTATACGCATTCGCTCGCGCCGAATCTTGCGGTGGTATGGTCGGGCAGCTGGAATTTTCTCGGCGTGCTCACCTCGACCGGCGCAGTCGCGTTCGGCGTTCTGCAGTTGCTTCCCGTCGAACTGATTCTTCAGGTAGGCAGCAGCGCCGGCTTTGCGATGGTGTTCGCCTTGCTGATCGCCGCGATCATCTGGAATCTGGGCACCTGGTATTTCGGCCTGCCGTCGTCGAGCTCGCATACGCTGATCGGTTCGATCATCGGCGTCGGTCTGATGAATCAGCTGATGCACGGCGCCAACGGCACGAGCGGCGTGGACTGGAATCAGGCGCTCGGCGTCGGCAAGTCGCTGCTGTTTTCGCCAATAATAGGCTTTCTTGCGTCGGGCTTGCTCCTGCTGATCCTGAAAGCCGTGGTGCGCGTTCCCGCGTTGTATGCCGAACCCAAAGGCAAGGAACCACCGCCGTTCTGGATCCGCTGCCTGCTGATTCTGACCTGCACGGGCGTTTCGTTTGCGCACGGTTCGAACGACGGCCAGAAAGGCATGGGCCTCATCATGCTGATCCTGATCGGCACGGTGCCGACCGCCTATGCCCTGAACAAGGCCGTGACGCCGGCGGAAACGCAGACCTTCATCGCCGTCGCGCATCAGACTTCGGCCACGCTCGCCAAATACACGCAAGGCGCCGCGCCTTCGGCCAATCCCCGTGCCGATGTCGAAGCTTACGTGCGCACCCGCCAGCTCACGCCCGCCACCGTGCCGGCCTTGCAGCAACTGACCGACATGATTGGCAGCCAGGTCACCGCGTCGGGTTCGATGGCCGCCGTGCCGCAAGGCATTGTCGATAACGTGCGCAACAACATGTACGTGGCATCCGAGGCGATTCGTCTGATGATGAAATCCGGCCAGCCGGCTTTCTCGCCCGAGGACGCCAATGCGATCAGCAACTTCAAGTCACAAACCGATCACGCCACCAAATTCATTCCGACCTGGGTGAAGGTCGCGGTGGCGATTGCCCTCGGCCCCGGCACGATGGTGGGCTGGAAGCGCATTGTCGTGACGGTCGGCGAGAAGATCGGCAAGCAGCATCTCACGTACGGCCAGGGTGCATCGGCTGAAGCGGTGGCGATGCTGACCATCGGCGCCGCCGACCTGTACGGCTTGCCGGTCTCGACCACGCACGTGCTGTCCTCGGGTGTGGCCGGCACGATGGCGGCCAACGGCTCCGGCCTGCAATGGAGCACGGTGCGCAGCCTGATCCTCGCCTGGGTGCTGACGCTGCCGGTGTCGATCGCACTGGCGGCAGGTTTGTACTGGTTGTTCCGCGCGGTGTTCTAAGCCCACGCGGCGGCCGGTCTTCGGACCGGCCGTGACAGAAAAAAAGCGCGTTCGATGAACGCGCTTTTTATTTGCCCAACCGCCGTCGGGCAATCAATAAAGCGATCAATACACCTCAGGCACGATAATCGCGGGCGGCACCGGCTGCCGGCTGTACTCGTCGTGATATACGCGCTGCGGCAGTTCGATCTGCGGATGCTCGATCTCGTGATACGGCACCTGGCTCAGCAGGTGATGAATGCAATTCAGGCGCGCGCGCTTCTTGTCGACGGCCTGCACGACCCACCACGGCGCCTCGGGAATATGCGAGCGCTGCAGCATCACTTCCTTGGCTTGCGTATAGGCTTCCCAACGGCGCCGGCTTTCAAGGTCCATGGGACTCAGTTTCCATTGCTTCAGCGGATCGTGAATGCGGTTCTGGAAGCGGATTTCCTGCTCTTCGTCGGTAATCGAAAACCAGTATTTGAGAATCTGCACGCCGCTGCGTGCCAGCATCTTTTCGAACTCCGGCACCGAGCGGAAGAACTCTTCGTATTCCTGGTCGGTGCAAAAATTCATCACGCGTTCGACGCCCGCGCGGTTGTACCAGCTCCGGTCGAACAGCACCATTTCGCCGCCCGCCGGCAGATGCGAGACGTAACGTTGGAAATACCATTGCGTGCGTTCGCGGTTATTCGGTGCGGGCAGCGCCGCCACGCGGCAGACACGCGGATTGAGCCGCTGCGTGATGCGTTTGATCGCCCCGCCCTTGCCGGCCGCGTCACGCCCCTCGAAAATCACCACCAGCCGATGACCGGTCTGCACGATCCAGTCCTGCAACTTGACGAGTTCGCCCTGCAGCCGGAACAACTCGCGAAAGTACACTTTGCGCGCCTCGCGATGCTCGGGCGTGAAACCCTCCGCGCCATCGATGATGCGGTCGTCGACCTCCATTTCGAGTTCCTCGTCGTACGCGTCGATAAGGTCCTCTTCGAAGCGGCGCTGCCGCTCTGCCATGATTTCGGCGTCAGGTCTCGGATCCAGCTCTTTCATTGCGGCTCTCCCGGCAACGGACATGGTTAGGCGCGCGTCGGCAAGCGCGACGCGGAGGCGTTCGATTATCGAAGCGGCAGGTGTCAGCCGTGTTACCAATGCCGCTGCGCCGATCGCAGCCACGCGTTATCGACGCCCATCATAGCGAGTTTTACCCTTGGGCCCGGCGCTAACGCAACGGTTTTGCGAAACTGAGTTCGTGGCCGTCCGGATCGGTAATGTGAAAGTAGCGCTCGCCCCACGGCGCATCGGCGGGTTCGAACAGCGGCGTGAGCCCTGCCGCCAGCGCCTTGCGGTAAAGCGCGTCGACATCGGACACGTGAATGATCACGCGGCCCCACCAGGCCACCGGCGCTCGCGTATCGACGATCAGGTTCAGATACGCGCCGCCGAACGCAAACGATGTAAACGCCTCCTGCGGACCGCCGAATTTCATCGGGAAGCCTAGCGCTTCGTAAAACAGCACGGCGCGCGGCATGTCGCGGGTGGCGAGCGTGATGGCGCTGAGCGATTCGATGCGCGGTTCTTCGGTCGGCGCACCCGAAGCGGCTGACGTGGCAGGTTGATTCATGGCGGCTGTCTCCTTGGCGTGGTCAGCGCCTTCCGTATCGAGCACGGCGCATGCCGGATTATTGGCGTGAGCTCATTGGCGTGAGCTTGGAAAGTGTCTCACAGCCTGTGCTGCCCGCTCTGTCCGTATGCGCACTTGAAAACCCTTGCGCCGCCCCGCATCTGCGTCTTCCGATTATCCGGAGCATCGCCATGGGAAGCCGTCCACGCTTCGTCGATGACCTGTCGCGCGCCGCATCCGACGCCCCCGGGCCCGAGACACGCAATCCTTTATCCGACGACGCTCTGCTCGACGCCTATTCCCGCACCGTGATCGGTGCGCTGGAACGCGTTCAGCAGGCGGTTGCCTTCATTTCCGTCGAGCGCCGGCTGCCTGGCGAGGCGTCCGGCCGCGGGCACGGCGTGCGCGGCGGCACCGGTTCGGGCTTTCTGTTCACACCCGACGGCTATCTGCTCACCAACAGCCACGTCGTGCATGGCGCCACCCATATCAAGGTGACGCTCGCCGACGGCGCGACCTTCGACGCCGATCTGGTCGGCGACGATCCCGGCAGCGATCTGGCTGTCCTGCGCATCGGGTCGCCCGAGCCGTTGCCCCACGTCGAGCTTGGCGAGTCGTCGAAGCTGCGCGTGGGACAGATCGCGATTGCCGTCGGCAATCCGCTCGGCCTTGCGCAGACCGTGACAACCGGCGTCGTGTCGGCGCTCGGCCGCTCGCTGCGTTCGAACTCAGGCCGCATGATCTACGACGTGATCCAAACCGATGCCGCGCTCAATCCCGGTAATTCGGGCGGCCCGCTGATCAATTCGGCCGGCCAGGTGATCGGCGTGAATACCGCGATCATTCCCGGCGCGCAGGCGATCTGCTTTGCCACCGCGATCGACACCGCGAAGTGGGTCATCATGCAGATTTTCACGTATGGCCGCGTACGTCGAGCCTATATCGGCGTGGCGGGCACGACGAGGCCGCTGTCGCGCCGGGTGCAGCGCTATTTCGGCTTGAGTTCGGCAAGCGGCGTGCACGTCATGGAGATCGTCAAGGAGAGTCCGGCCGCGCTCGGCGGCCTGCGCGCCGACGATACGATCATTGCGATCGACGCGCTGGCCGTGCAGGACGTGGACAGCCTGCAACGCACGCTGGACGCGTCGCGAATCGACAAGCCCGTGAACGTGACGGTGCTGCGCGGCGCGCAGCGGCTGGAACTGACGCTGACGCCGGTCGAACAGGCTGGCTGATTCGCACGCCTCGCACCGGAATACGAAAAAGCCTCGCGTTCGGACAGAACGCGAGGCTTTGTTCGGCAACGGCCCATCTCGTACGATGCACCGCGCGGGTTCATGCAAAGACGCTTACTGGATCACCCTCGTCACGCCGCGGCCGCGCGGATCGGCGGCGGCTTCCGGCGTCGTGCCATTGATCTTGATCGCCTGGATGTCGCCGCTGAAATCCTGCCCCTCCAGCTTGTAGCCCTTGGCTTCGATCTGCTGGGCTAGTTCGCCCTTGATCGGCATGTACGGCTCCCAGAAAATCGTGTTCGGCGGCAACAGCTGGTGATGGAAGCGCATCTCGGCGACCGCTGCCTGCAGCGGCATGTTGTAGTCGTAGACGTTGTTGATCACCTGGAAGATCGACGTGAAGATGCGCGAGCCGCCCGGCGTGCCGATCACGAGCGACACCTTGCCGTCCTTGGTCAGGATGGTCGGCGTCATCGAGGAGAGCGGGCGCTTCTTCGCCTCGATTGCGTTCGCGTCTTTGCCCACCACGCCGAACACATTCGCGACGCCCGGCTTCGCGGAGAAGTCATCCATCTCGTCGTTCAGCACTATGCCGGTGCGGTCCGCCACCACGCCCGAGCCGAAATAGCCGTTGATGGTGTAGGTGTTCGACACGGCGTTACCCCACTTGTCGATCACCGAGAAGTGCGTGGTTTCCGCTTTCTCCGGCATCGACGTGCCAAGGCCGGCCTGAACGCTGCGCGTGTCTGAAGGCGCGTTCGGATTGACTTCGCCGGCGCGCTTCGCGATGTACGCGTCGTCGGTCAATTGCGCGACCGGCACCTTGTAGAAGTCCGGGTCGCCGAGATACTGCGCGCGGTCGGCGAAGACACGCTTCTCGATTTCCGCGATCAGATGCACGTATTGCGCGGAATTGAGCTTGACGTCCTTGAAGTCGGGCGCGATATCGGCCTTCATCTTCAGCAGTTGCACGAGACCGATGCCACCCGAGCTCGGGGGCGGCGCGGTGACAATGCGATAGCCATTCCAGTCAGCCTGGATCGGCTCGCGCCACACCGCTTTGTACTGCTGGAGATCGGCCTTGGTGATCAGACCGTGGCCACGCATGGACGCCGCGATCAGATCCGCCGTCTTGCCCGAGTAGAAATCTTTCGCGCCTTGATCCGAAATGCGCTGCAGCACGGCAGCGAGATCAGGCTGTTTGAAATTGACGCCTTCTTTCAGATTGCCGAAGTAGGTGTCGAAGTTAGTCTTGCCCGCGAAGTCTTTCGCGGCGTCGTCGCGGCGGTCCTGCAACTGCTTGCTGACCTCGAAGCCGTCGCGCGCGTAGTGAATGGCCGGCGCGAGCACCTGCTTCCACTGGAGCTTGCCGAAGCGGCGCTGCGCCTGCCACATGCCGTCGACGGTGCCCGGCACGCCCACCGCGCGATAGCCGAACAGGCTCATGTTCTTGATGACCTCGCCCTTGTCGTCCAGATACATGTTGCGGGTCGCGGCAAGTGGGGCGCGCTCGCGATAGTCGAGGAAATAGGGCTTGCCGTCGACGTAGAGCGTCATGAAGCCGCCGCCGCCAATGTTGCCCGCTTCCGGATACGTAACGGCGAGCGTAAAGGCGATCGCGACCGCCGCATCGACGGCATTGCCGCCTTCCTTGAAGATCTGCTCGGCGGCATCGGCGCTGAATTTGTCCGCGACCGCAATGGCGGAGGCGGTCAGTACGGCCGGTTGAACTTTCGCGGGCGGCTTCGCGAAGGCCGGCGTCGCTTCGAGGAAACCGGTTGATACGGACACGAGCGCCACCAGCGCAAACCCGCTGGCGGACGATTTGACGTTGCGGAACAACCTCATTGCGAATTCCCCCAAGACGATTCATTCGTCTGACTATTGCAGTTGCCTTGGGTTTATAGCATGCGATCTACTTGCTTGCGAAGCCGCTAGTTATCGTAGGGTCCATGTTGCGGCACACAAAAACACCCGTTCGATGCGGCGCAAAAGCCGCACGCGAAAAACCCGAGACAAGGGTTGTCAGCAACGCGCATGCCGCGGCGCGAACCGCGGCGTGCCTCGGGCTTACGCGCGGCCGCGCCGGCCACGCGCAATTTCGTCGCCCGCGCCTTGCGGCAGGCGCGCGGTGATGGGAATCGACAGGAACGAGAACAAACCGACTATCAGAAATGCCGGCCAGAAATCGGCGAACACGATGGTCGAATGGCCCTGAACGTGATGTGAAATTTGCAGCACGATGCCCGCGATCGTCACGCCAAGGCCCAGCGAAATCTGCTGGATCACACTCGCGACGCTCGTCGCGCGGCCCACGTCGTGGCTCGGAATATCGGCATACGCCAGCGTATTCAACGAGGTGAACTGCAACGAGGGGAAGAAGCCGCCAAACAGCACGACACACCAGATCAGCCAATGCGGCGTGCCTGGGAAGAACAGCCCATACGTGGCAATGACGAGGCCCGCGCAACCCGCGTTGAACATCAGCACGGTGCGAAATCCGAAACGCTCCAGGATGCGCGACGCGGCCGCCTTCATGAAGATCGATCCAAACGCCGAAGCACACGTGATCGCCCCCGACTTGAACGCCGTCATGCCGAGACCTTCCTGCAACGCCAGCGGCAGCAGAAACGGCACCGCCCCGAGACCAATGCGAAACAGCGAGCCGCCCACCACGCTCGCGTGAAAACTCGGAATGCGCAACAGGCGCAGATCGAGCACAGGCAATTCGACCCGGCTCGCGTACAGCACGTACAGCGCCAGTAGCACCACGCCGGCCACGCACATGACGATCGACACCGGGTTCGAGACCAGCTCGCCGCCCACCAGCGAGAGCCCCAGCATAAACAGCGACGCCCCGCCCGCGGACAATATGAAGCCGGTCCAGTCCAGCCTGCCGGGATGCGCCTCGCGCACGTTGGCAATGTGCTTGTTCGTGAGCCAGATGCCGAGCAGGCCAATTGGAATGTTGACGACGAAGATCAGGCGCCAATGCAGATACGTGGTGATGAAGCCGCCGAGCGGCGGTCCGATCACCGGTCCAAGCAGGGCCGGCACCGTCAGATAATTGACCGCGCGAATGAAGTCGGACTTCGGCACTGAGCGGAAGATGATGATGCGCCCGACCGGCACCATCATCGCACCGCCAATGCCCTGCACGAAGCGCGCAACCACGAAGGTGCCGAGCGAAGTGGACGCCGCGCACATCAGCGAACCGGCCATGAAAATGCCGATGGCCGTGCGAAACACCGTGCGTGAACCGAAGCGATCGGCGACCCAGCCGCAAATCGGAATGAAGACGCCGAGGCCGATGACATACGCGGTCACGGCGAGCTTGAGTGTGATGGGGTCCTGGCCGAGATCGCGTGCCAGGACCGGCAGCGACGTCACGATGACCGTGCCGTCCACATTCTCCATGAACATCGCACACGCGACGATCAGCGGAACAATGAAAGCGCCTAAGGCAAGAGGCATTGGTATAGCGGCGGGTTGCTAGGCCGCCTAGTGTAAGTCAGCGAAGACGCTCAGTGCAGATTTAACGCGACGCCGTAACGAGCGGTTGCAGTTGCGGCAGGATCTCGGTGCCGGCACGCGCCACGTCGTTCGGAAAGTCGATTTCGATCCAGGGCGCGCCGGTCACGTCGGCGGTATCGAACACCTGGCTGCGTTCGAGCAGCAGGTCGCGCACCGCTTCTTCGTGCGGCATGTTGGCCCGGCCGCTCTCCACATAGCCGGCCACGATCTGCGTAAAGTGCAGCGCGGTTTGCTGGCGGAAGCGGAACAAGCCGACAGTGACGAACGGGGCCACGAGCCGGCGGGCAAGCCGGGCGTCCCATGTCCTGGGAGGCGGAGCATTTATTGGAGTTTTGGGCTGCGATGTCATAGCCCGGAAATATATACGGGATCGCAAAAACTTGCTTTCTGTCTGCAAGATTCGTAGCACCTGGTTCTCATTTCGCGTACGTTCCGGCGGCCCCGAAGCAGGATTGGCTGAATCGCGATAAAGTGTCAGTGCAGTTGCGCCTGGCATGTGGGATCTCATCGATGCGCAACGCTTCCCGAGTCCCGACATCGCGCCGCCGCCCGTCGCAAAGACACTACATATCGAATCCGGGCCGCCGCTCATACTTATGAAACGCTTGATTTCGTCTGCACTCCTTGCTCTGACTGCCGCGCTACCGCTCGCCGGCCGCGCCGCCGCGCTCGACGAACCGCTCACGTGCAATGAAAGCGGCCATCAGTTCATTGCCGATCTCGTCCGTCAAGACATGATCGATCCGAAGCCCACGCGCGTGGAGAGCAACTCGATCAACGCTTTCTCGCCGGTATCCGGTGCCGATCTGACCGCCTACGGCTTTCGCGTGTTCGCGGTAGTGGGCTATGAAAAAGACGACCCGATGTTCCGCGTAGGGAATGGCGAACCGGTCGCCAACTCGGCCTACGGCGTGGTGGTGTTCGGTAGCGAAGCCAAAGTGCGGAACGCGATTGCCGGATCGGGCAGCACGGCGATCGTGCACCACGTGGCGCCGCTCATCACCGCGATTTTCTGCAAGCGGAGCTGAGGCGGCGCGGCGGCGCCGCTCGAAGCGCAGATGACCGATTGAGCGATACGAAAATCTCGCGGTGCGAGTTATAATTGATGCAGATGGATTTTCCGGGGCCCGCAAGGGCGTCTATCTGCCCCCTGATCGACAGGGTCCAGCCGTGCTGGTTACATCGGTTCATACCGATCAAGCGCACCCGCGAAGTTATGAGGCCCCCTTGTGGGGCCTCACCTATTTGAGCGGATCGAAATCAATGCAGCGGCGTACCGGCGGTTTGGCGGCGAGCCCCTGCTAATGGCGATTGAGATTCGGATCGCGAATCGACTCGCCTCTCAATATCTTTGCCGCGAGGACGCGAAATCGCACAATGCTGCGCCGGTTACGCGGAATCCCCGCCCGTCCTCTGCCCGGATCGCGCACATAAGCGCTCTCGATCACGAGCCGCAATGCACTCGCCCCCGCGCGGCGCAGGCGAAAGAACACCTCATATTCGACCGGGTCGCCACGCTCCGTGATGTCTTCGATCACCAGCCAGTTCGATTGACCCGTGAAATAGCAACGCCGCTCACCAAGCTGGGCAACGATCGTGGGCAGTCGAAGAGACCAACGATGCCGCGCGGCGCAGAATGCGCGAGCGGCCTGCCGGTGGTCGAGAATCCGGCAATCAGCGCCAAGCGCCTCGAAATCCAGTGGACCGTTGGCGCCTGGCCCGACCGATACGCAATGCGACGTGTATTCGACATGGACGGTCGCAGCTATGGAGGCAAACTTCGCAGAAGCGGGAATCGCAAGCGTAAAGGCGCTGGCAACAAGATGCGAACGGCCATATCGGACGCTTGCCACGTCGATATAACCTTGCCGCAAAATCGAAATCCACTGCATAGGCCAGCCAAGGGGAAACCGCAAATTATCGCGAGAATCCCTCTTGCTGCCTCCTCAGCCGGACGATCTAAGACACGTCGGCGGCGCCGCTCCCCTCTACAGCTTGATCCCCGCCGGATCCGCCGTCAGATACCCTACCGTCGCCCCGAACCGGTCCTTGTAGTTGGCCCGCACCAGCGGATCGAGCGTCGCCTGGACCTTGTCGTGCAACGGACTCTCCCAATCGCCGACGTGCTGGAAGTTGCTCATCACGTAAGTCCAGCCGTTGATTTCATCGACCGCATGAAGGCCCGTCGACTCGGCACCCGCCGGGCATGACAGCACGCGCGCGAGCGTCTTCGTATCGACGTTGTACGCCCACAGGAAATTGTTGACGTGCATGCCGCTGTCTTCGCCGATAAAGAGCGTGCGCAGCTTCTCGGAGAACTTGAGGTTGTCCGGATTGGCAATGCGCTCCGGATTCGCCGTATTGCCGAGCGCGTCCGCCGCCGGCAGATCCTCGCCCACCAGCGCCGCGGGCGCGGCCACGTCCACCGGCACCCATTCACTGTCGATCGCTGCGCCGCTGCGGTCGCGCTGGCCGCCTCGCATATTCAGCGCGTAGACGGCGCCGGCGTTGATCGCCTTGTCGACAGCCACGTCGGTCGACGCGGCGTTGCCACGTACCATCGACTTCTCGATCCGCGACATGGCCGAATACAGCACCTTGTCCTTGATATTGACCGTCGTGCCTTCGAGTTTCGTGAAACCCATGCTGCCGCCGTCCAACGCGGCATAGCGATGCGTCTCGAGGAACGTCGCCGCCTGGGTCATGCCGGGCTTGATGCGCACCCAGTTGAAGGTGCCGTTGAAATTGATCTTCGTGTAGGTCGGGTCGGCCGGGTCTTTGGTCGCGACGTCCAGAATGTCGCTCGCGTGCAGCCGGTTGGCGAGCGCCTCGATTTCGTCGCTGGTCGCGTGCCCCAGGTTGATCCACGAAAGCGTTGCCGCGCCCGCGCCGCTCGAGGACACCTGTGTCCACTTCGCGACATATAGCGTGCCCGCCGACAGATCGGCTTCGCGATCCGCGATGAACATGAACAGACCGCCATTGGTTGCGTCATCACCCATCAGCACGGTGCGCTTGTCCGGCATCACCTGAATCAGTTCGTGCGAGATGCGGCCGAGGCAGTAATGTTTCCTAATCGTGCCGGTGCCGTCCGGGTTGACGGTGACCTCCGGCAAATGACCGTAGTGATACGGATTCGCGGTGGTCTCGTCGCCATACAGGCTGCGGCTGAAGCCCTTGAACTGGCTATTGGCGGCGATCGTGGTCGCGTCCGGTTCGTACTCTTCGCTCGACAGGTGCGTATTCCACGGCGACAGGCTCGCGCCGCAAGTAATCCACAAACCATGCGCCTTTGACGTATCGACGTTCGAATAACCCACCAGTGTGAGCTTGCCGGTGGCCGGATCCTGATCGAGCGTCAGCACGGCGATCGGCGACGGCAGTTGGCCGTACATCGACTTCAGGCTCTGATCGCGAGTGGTGTATTCGAACTGCACGACCGCGAACACCGCATTGCCCTTGAGACCTTTCACCGTGGGCTTGTCCAGACGGATCAGCGAACTGCCGTCCGGGCAATCGGAGTAGAACTGGCGCTCCTTGCCCGCGACCGACTTGTCGACGATCGGCTGATTGTTGATGTCGAAATAGCCGCCCGCCAGGATCGTCCCGCCTTTGATGTTGGGCACATTGTCGCCGGTCGTGAAGAAAGGCTGATACGCCAGCTTGAACGCACGGCTGCTGCCGTCGCTCAGTTGCACCGTCAAGCTCGATCCGACGGTGGTTTTCGCCATGGCCGCGGGATCGGCCAGCGTCGGCGCGGCCATGCCGGCGAACGCCGCGGAGACGAAGTTGGCGACCGGCTTGGCCGGCGTCGCCAGATCGTCGCTGCCGCCGCAGGCGGTCAGCATCGAAGCGGTGGCAAGTCCGCCGAGCGGCAGCATCGGCGCGCCAGCGAGTAGTTTCAGGGCCTTGCGGCGGGAAGGGTCGAACGGCTCGGCCATGTTGTCGTGATCCAGTGTGGGAGTAGCGTGGGAGTGGGCACAGCCGGCACGCACTTACCCCAAAACCACATGGTTCACGCTCGCGCCGCTATGACGCGAGGATTTTATGAAGTAAATGTGAAAGTATATTGACAGGCTTTAGTAATATTTAGCTTGAGCCGCTTGCCCCACTTCGCCGGTTAGCTGGCCGCTGATTGGCGAGGTCCCGCAACAAGTCACAAGCCGCACGGCACCACGGCGATCAGACCGGCCGGCGAAACTCGTTTTCGACCCATGCCGCGGCGCTCGCTTTGCTGAGCTTGAAGTGAGGCGCCACCTGCACCTGCGCGAGCTGTTCGCCGAACGCGTCGAGCGCGGTCAGGAGCGCATACGGCTCGTCTTCATCGGGAACGATGTCGAGCGTAATGTCGAGCTCGTCGTTGCCGTCCGCGCTCATCACCCGCACGGACTTATGCAGTTGCGCGCGCAGTTGCTGCTCATGACGGCGCAGCACTTCAGACGCGGTCTTCACGAGCGTATTGAACGCCGAGGTGTCGAGCGGCTTGGGATCTTTCTTGTTGCGGCCCATTGTCCACGGTCCGACGAGCGCGGGTTCCGCCTCGCCGTCCTTGATCATTGCGACGGCCCAGCCGTCGTCGTCTTCATTCTTGATGACGCGCGCAGTCCAGCCGTCGTCACGCCACAGACGGTCTTCGTGCACAGTTTCGCCCAGTTCGGACGAGCCTTCCGTCGTGAAGTCTTCAGCGGTATCGGACGATGGAAGGGATGGTTCGGTCATTGCAGGCTCACTCACTTTGGCGGGGCGGAAACACATTTCAAGCGCACCATTTTACCCGCCCCGCGCGCGGCGAATGCTGCCCTCTGACGAACGGACAAGCCGATGCGAAAAAATTGCCAGTTGAAATAATCTATTTCGCCATTCGCCGGAACTTATAAACCGATTATATAAACAAGAAAAACGCGACCCGAAGGCCGCGTATAAAAGATGAAAAAGACACCCTTGGTCAGGGGGCAAGACGAATTGTAGAACCGTAATTCATAGGAATGGGTCACATGAATGGTAAGAGTGCATTGCAGAAATCAGAATAAATCGCGACGCCTCTCGCAGGATGCGCATGTGCTTACTGCGCACGGCACCGCGCCCAACGTCGCGATCGAGCAACACACCCGCGATTGACACAACCTCAGCGAATTCATAGCCGATCGGATTTTTTCTTTATTTACCCGAACTTACCCATTTCCAATTCGTTATTACGAATTCGAGAATTTATTGTTGCGCCATCCACGATTAAAGATCCGAATTAGACGAATACACTTCGCAGCGAATCGCCAGACCGCTTGCGAAATCGCCGGCGAGCACCGGAATGCGATTCCCCATGCACTGTTTCGGAGTTATCCATCCATGAAAAAAACCCTCATCGCAGCAGGCCTCCTCGGCGCGGTGGCCATCAGCGCGCATGCACAAAGCAGCGTGACGTTGTACGGCACGCTGGACGCCGGCCTTGTCTATTCGAACAACCAGGGCGGCCACAGCAACTGGCAACAAGGCAGCGGTTCGGTATCGAACACCTACTTCGGTCTGCGCGGCAGTGAAGACCTCGGTGGCGGCCTGCACGCGATCTTCACGTTGGAAAACGGCTTCAACCTGAACAACGGGAAGTTCACCGAAAACAACACGATGTTCAATCGCCAGGCTTTCGTGGGTCTGAAGAGCGATCAGTACGGTGCGCTGACGCTAGGCCGTCAATACGACTCGGTGGTCGATTACCTCGCGCCGCTGTCCGAAGCAGGCGCGGGCTACGGCAACAACCTCGCGACCCACCCGTTCGACAACGACAACCTGGACAACTCGTTCTCGATCAAGAACGCCGTGAAGTACACGAGCGCGAACTACGCGGGTCTCAAGTTCGGCGGTCTGTACGGCTTCAGCAACTCGGCCGGCCAGTTCTCGAACAACCGCGCATGGAGCGTAGGTGCTTCGTACGACAACGGTCCGCTGAGCGTCGCCGCCGCTTACCTGCAACTGAACAAGTCAGGCAGTTCCAATCTGGGCGGCGCCGTCTCGCAAGGCGACGGCACCGCAGCGATCGCGGCCGATCTGCAACGCACCTACGGTGCCGGCATCAACTACACGTACGGCCCGGCAACGGTCGGTTTTGTGTACACCCACACGCAACTGGACGGCATCACCGGCATCGACGTCGGCGGCGCGACGCTGCCCGGCATCGCAGGCACGAACCTGCATCTGGACAATTACGAAATCAACGGCCACTACGCATTGACGCCGGCCCTGAGCCTCGCGGCGTCGTACACGTTCACCGACGGCAAGATGTCCGGCTCGAACGGTTCTGGCGATCCGAAGTGGCATACGGTGTCGCTGCAAAGCGACTACGCGCTGAGCAAGCGCACGGACGTGTACGTGGAAGGTGTGTACCAGCACGCGTCCGGCCAGCTTGGCAACTTCGGCGCGAACGTCGCGTCGATTAACACGCTCGCGCCGTCGTCGACCGGCAATCAGGTGGCGGCGGCGGTTGGCTTGCGGCACCGCTTCTAAGTTTTCCACGCAGTCAGTGCGGAGCGGATCTATCGATTCGCTTCGCTGCCAAACCCGCGCGTGACACGATCACGTCGCGGGTTTTTTCATGACCGTTTTTTCGCGACCGTTTTTTCTCCAACTCCGCGCTTTACGTTTCGACACAATAACCACGTGCGCGGATAGTGACGACGCGAGCACGCGGTGACTATACTGAACATAGCTGCCTTCTTCTCCGCAATGTCGCCATACCGTTGCAACTGAACGGCGGCCTGGTCGCGAAGCATGACGCCGCGTAGCATCGCGTTGCGCTTCGCCCGCGCCCCAAGTTCCCGCGTATGACCGGGGACGCCGACGATCTGATCATGAAACAACTTCTCCTGCTTGCCCCCGCGGTTGCCGCGCTTGCAGCGCTCGGCGCGTGCGGTTCTTCCGGTCCCGCCCGCGACGCGTCCCAACCGATGATGTACTTCTCGTCGCAACGCACCCCGGCCTATGTCGCCGATTGCATCGAGAGTCGCTTGTCGCGCGTGCGCGCATCGAACGTCGGCGGTGCGACCGAGCTCGCAGTCGGCTCGGATTCGAACAACTCGTATTTCGTGACGCTGACGCCGATGAATGGCGGCTCCGTCATCAAGGTGATGCATCCGGCGAACGCACCGGATGATCCACCGGAATCGGAAATGCGCGTCGATATCGCACGCTGCGCGACCTGAGATTTCGCACACACGCTTGCGTTTTGACGGCCACGCCGATTGGCGATTTTTAAGTCGCCGGTCGGCTATTTTTTTGTCGGCTCATCTGCGAACATAGCCGCCCTTTGTCTTTCATTCGGTGCACTGCACCGCGAGTTCGATGGCATCCAGCAAAGCACACCACGCTACCGGTTTTGCGGCCGGCGTCATCGCGGCGGCGATCGTCGCACGCATCGGCGGTGGCGGTTCGTTTCATCTCGGCGTGTTGCTGAGTTTCATGGCCGGCGTGGCCGGGAGTACAGCGCCCGATTGGCTCGAAGTGGCGTGGTGGTCGCGCGCGCGGCGCCTGTGGATTACGCATCGCACGCTGACCCACTGGGGCGTGGCATGGCTCGCGTTGCTCGCCCTGTCGTATCACTGGCTCGGGCATTCGGTCTATGCCGCGCCGGCGTTCGGCTTTGCCTGCGGCGGCCTGATGCATCTGTTTGCCGATTGGCCGAATCCGCTAGGCGTGCCCTGGATTGCGGGCCGGCATTCGTTGAATCTCTGGAACAGCGGGCACTGCGATCTGCTCGTGGTGGCCGCGTCGTGGGCAGCGGCGTGGTTTGTCGGGCAGCACGTCTGGTTGCATGGCGTGCATGGCGCGACGCTGCTGCAGCATCTGCGGATCGGATAAGGGATAAACGTCAGCGCATCGCAGCCGCGTAGTTCGCGGGCGTCACCCCGAGCAGGCGCACGAACGCGCGTGTCATATGGCTCTGGTCGGCGAAGCCCGCCGCGGCCGCCGCATCGGCCAGCGCCGCGCCTCGCGCGATCAACTGCCTCGCGAGTCCCACGCGACGCTGCATTCTGTACGCATGCGGCGGCAGTCCCATCTCGTGTGCAAAACCTCGCAGCAACTGGAAACGGCTCATGCCTGCATCGGCGGCGAGTTCGGCGAGCGTCAGCGGCGACGCGGGGTCGTCGTCGATGCGGGCTTTCGCGCGCGCGATCGGCCCCAATGCAGGCGAAGACAATGAACGTGCCGGCAGCGTGGCATGCGTGCGGACCAGATGCGCAAACAGATCGAGCAACGCTTCCTCGCGCACCAGATCGTCCGGCACGCCAGGCGCCTGCACGGACACCGCGAACAGGCGCTCAAACAGCCGCGTCAGCAACGGATCGTGCGCGACCGGCAGTGTGAGTTCGACTTCGCGCGACGCGGCGCCCGCCAGCTCATTCGTGGCGGCAAGCAGCATCGACGGTTCGAAATACAACATGCGCCAGGCGCGCCCGCGCTCGTCGAGCGGACTGCCGTCGTGGACTTCGCCGGGATTGACCATGATCGCGTCGTTGGCGCGCGCCTCGACGAGACCGCGTCCGCTCGCCGAGCGGTGCCCGCCGCTGACGATCACGCCAACGCCGAAACGATCGTGCGAATGACGCGGGAACGAATGCGCCGTGTCGGCCACCGTCGCTTCGACGCCGGCTATCGCGCAGCGAGGCATGTGAACGCGGCCGCGCGACATGGTGGGTCTCTCAGCGAACGAGAAGCGACATGCGCGGCGTTCCGCGGCAAGCGGCATCACGCGGCAAACCGCGTACAAAACGGCGCACCTGTCCGCCAGACGATGCACGCGCGAGGCCACGCATTACTGACGCCCCTCGTCGGTACGCTCGCCTTCGCGGATCTTGCCTTGCGACACGCTGCTGCCGGGCGGCACGCTATGCGTCAGCCACACATTGCCGCCGATCACCGAGCCGCGCCCGATCGTCACGCGTCCGAGAATCGTGGCGCCGGCGTAGATCACGACGTCATCCTCGACGATCGGATGCCGCGCATTGCCCTTGACCAGCGTGCCGTCGAGATCCGCGGCGAAGCTCTTCGCGCCGAGCGTCACGGCCTGATACAGACGCACGCGTTCGCCAATGATCGCCGTTTCGCCGATCACGACACCCGTGCCGTGGTCGATGAAGAAGCTCGGGCCGATGGTCGCGCCCGGGTGAATGTCGATGCCGGTTGCCGAGTGCGCGATCTCGTTGATGAAGCGCGCCAGCAAGGGCACGCCAAGCCGATGCAAGGCATGCGCGAGCCGGTGGTGCGTCATCGCCCACACGCCCGGATAGCAGAGCAGAATTTCGGTGATGTGCTGCGCGGCCGGATCGCCGGTAAAAGCTGCCTGAATGTCGCTGACCAGCAGCGCACGAATGCCGGGCAACTGCGTGCCGAATTCGCGTGCCACGTTGAACGCGCGCTCCTTCAGATCGGCATCGGGCGTGTCGGCGAATTCGGGCAAAAATCGCAAGGCGCGGCGAATCTGTTCCGCGAGCAGTCGCAACGTGCTTTCGAGCGTATGGCCGACGTAATAGTCGACAGTTTCGTCGGTCAGATCGGGCGCGCCGTAGTGTGTGGGAAACAGCGCCGCGCGCAGACCGGTGACGATGTTGGTCACCGCCTCGCGCGAGGGCAGTTCGCGAATGCCGCGCGGATGCCGCGTGCGATGCAATTCTTCACGCGAGGCGCGCAACTCCGCGACGATCTGTTCGAGGCCCCAGTTCTGGGAAGGCACGTTAGGCATAAAAGGACGGCGCCGCGCGGTGCGCACGGTTCAAAGTGGCTATGCCGAGAGATTACCGCTTTTTACCGAGGCTCGCGCAGCGCCGGCTGTCGGCATAGGAGCGGCGCGGCAGACGCGGCACTGCGTACGGCGGCATTGCATACGCGGCACGACCGGCCGCAGGCGCTCAGATGGTCACGCTGCTTGCGTCGATCCAGCGCACTGCCCAGTCGCGCGCATGGGCGATGGCGGTGGCTTCGTCAGGAAAACGCAAGTCTGTGGGGAAAAAGCGGTTGGCGACCAGTTCGCCGTCGCTCGAGCGCGAGATGACCACATAAGGTTGCCAGCTGCCGTCGCCCGCGCGCGCCGGCGCACAATTCAATAGATAGCCGCGATGTGTGAATGCAGCATCAAAGTGCATGTGTCACCCGCCCTGACGGCCCCGTAAATGTTTTGAGTAGCGCGCGGCCGGTGCTGCCGACCCCGAAAAAATAGCCGGACTGCATGCCGTCAATTTAACCGCGTTTCGCTCGCCGGAGTAAGATCATACTCTGTAGAAAATACGCGTCCATTAAAAAAAACGAAAAGAAACGCGAACGCCATCGCCTGCGGAATACCCTTCCAGACCGCTGCGGAAAAAACGCGGTGCAAGGCAAGAGAATCAGGGTGTTATGCGAGGCGGAACGGGTTTTGCTGCACGTCAAACCGTGTCCTCTTGCAAGGAGAATGCACGATGAACAGCGATATCAACAAGCCGGCAGACGCCGGCCGGCAACCGGCCACTCGTGGCCCGCGCACGACGGAAATGCACAACGACCGCACGCACGACAGCACGGTCGATACCGACGGCAAGAATCTCGAAGCCGCGCGCATAGCGGGCCACAGCCCGATCTCGCCGGACGAAATCACCACCAGCAACGCGACCCTCACGAACAGCGTGCCCGAGGCGCTCGACGGCATGGCCGGCTTCGACAGCCGGGTCGGCGGCAATCATCTGCTGCTCGCGCTCGAGCCGGGATATACGATGATTGACAAAGGCATGGTCGAGCCAATAGAGGAGCTTTCGGCAGATCGTCAATTCGACGAACCGCGCTACTTCGGCAACCGCCATGACCGTGGCCGCATTCATTACGCCGTCAATCACCTGCGGCCCACGCGGATAATCGAATTACATCGGGAGAAATAAAAGATTCACTCTGCATCTGCGTTTGTATCTGCGTTTGAATGTCGGCGCAGACCCCGATTAATTCGGGAATGCCGAAGCGCGCATCGTTTAACGCACGGTGCGCGCTTTTGCTTTTGCGGCGGGTAGAAACTCAGGGTTGCGGGACCCGCGCGCCGACGCGCGCATTAGCGCCGCTGTTCCTTGACGCGCGACACGATCTGCGTCGGGCTCACGAATTGCAGTGCAATCAGCACCCAAATCAGCGTGATCGCCATGTAGATCATCGCCATGGCGTCGATTGATTGCGGAGCGCGCACGCCGGTTGAAAATACCGCGTAGTACAAGGCCACCACCAGCGTCTGCGTCGCGGGGCCCGCGGTAAAAAACGTCAGCTCGAACAGGCCGATGGTACGCACCAGCACCAGCAGGCCGGCCGCCAGCATGCCGGGCACGAGCAGCGGCAGCAGCACGTAGCGGAAGTAGCGAAACGTGTTGGCGCCGAAAATGCGCGCGGCCGCTTCGAGATTGGGATCGATCTGTTCGATGAAGGGCGTCATCACCAGAATCACGAACGGCAGTGCCGGCACGAGGTTTGCCAGAATCACGCCGCCGAGCGTGCCCGCGAGGCCGACCTTGTACATGACAGTGGCCATGGGAATGCCGTAGGTGACAGGGGGCACCATCAGCGGCAACAGGAAAATCAGCATGGCAACACGCTTGCCCCGAAACTGCACGCGCGCGAGCGCATACGCCGCCGGCACGCCAAGCAGTATCGACAGCAGCACCACCGCGCCGACCACTTCGACAGTCACCCACAGCACGCTCGCCAACTGGAAATCGCTCCACGCCTGCGCATACCAATGCAACGTGAAGCCTTGCGGCAACCAGGTGGCGAACCAGCGCGTCGCCACCGAATTGACCGCAACGGTCGCGATCAGCAACACCACGTTGATGAGGAAAAACACCATCGCGCCCCACACCAGCACGCCCCAGACGCGGTCCGGCATGCTGACGCGCGGCCGGCTGCGGCTGGTGCGCCGGTCGGGTTCGCGCGTGCCGTCGCCTTGCTGCTGCGGCGCCTGCGCCTGCCATGAAGGCCGAGCCGGGCGATGATCGGTCGTCATCAGCCTTTGCCCCCCGTGACCGGGCCGCTATAGAAGAAGCGGCGCACGCCGAGCATCGCGGCAACGAGCACCAGCTGCACGAAGCCCATCACCATGGCGATCGCGGATGCAAGCGAATAGTCATAGCTTTCGAAAGCGGCTTCGGCCGCGGCGATCGACATCACGCGAGTCGGACCCGCTGGCGCTCCCAGCAGCACCGCGGAGGGAAACACCGAAAACGCCTGCACGAACGACAGACACGCGGCCATCGTCAACCCCGGCGCCAGCAGCGGCAGATAGATGCGGCGAAACTGCTGCCAGGGGCTCGCGCCGAGCGTCGCCGCCGCGCTTGCGAGCGTCGGATCGATGCCGGTCACGTACGACAGCGTCAACAGAAATGCGAACGGAAAACCTGACACGATCAGCGAAATCAGCACGCCCCAGAAGTTATGCGTCAGGCGCACTTCCTGCGTGTAGAGATGCAGGCCGTGCAACGCTTGCGGGAACCAGCCGTTCGGACCGAAGTACGTGAGCATGCCGTCAGCGATCAACACGGTGCCAAGCGTGACCGGAATCACCAGCAGGGTCGTGGCGAACTTCTGATAGCGCGAATAGCGGCGCAGCGCGAATGCCACCGGCAACGACACGCCTACGTTGATGAGCGTGGCGGGCACCGCGAGCTTGAGCGTGACGAGTATCGTCGGCCACATCGACGTATCGGTGAAAAACGTCAGATAGTTCGCCCACGGACCGCCACCGTTCATCGGACGGAACGACAGCGCCAGTCCATACGCGAACGGATAGATGAACAGCGCGGCAATGAAAATCAGCGCCGGCGCGACGAGCCACGCTTTGGCGTCACGCGGCGCACGCGGCGGCGTCAAAGCGGGCGTGTTCATGTTGCCTCGCTCTGATAAACCAGCGTGCGCGACGGCGGCACGCGCAGACTGATTCGCTGGCCCTCTTCGAACTCGCCGCCAAGGCGTGCCCACACTTCGCCGAACGCGGTCTTCACACGCAGCAGCGAATCACGTCCGCCGTATTCGACGGCGGTTACGAGCGCCTCGAACGCGTTGTCCGCGCCAGGTGCCGCACGCTCCATGTCTTCCGGCCGCAGCGCGACGCTCACGCGTTTGCTGTCGAAGCCGGCCATCGGTGTGCCGATCAGGCGCACGCCGTTAGCCGTGACTGCCACGCCATCGCCTTGCGTGCCTTCGAGCGTGAACTCGGCCACATTGCGATAACCCATGAAGCGCGCGACATGCAGGTTGCGCGGCCGCGCATAGACCTCTTTCGGCGTGGCGATCTGCTGCACCACGCCCTCTTTCATCACGACAATGCGATCGGCCATCGACAGCGCTTCGTCCTGATCGTGCGTCACGTACAGCGTCGCGCGTTCGAGCTGGCTGTGGATGCGGCGAATCTCCGCGCGCATTTCAATACGCAGTTTCGTGTCGAGATTCGACAACGGCTCGTCCATCAGGATCAGCGGCGGCTCGATCACGATGGCCCGCGCAATCGCCACGCGCTGTTGCTGACCGCCGGAGAGTTGTCCGGGCAGCTTGCGCTCCTGCCCGACCAATTGCACGAGCTGCAACGCCTCGCGCACCCGGCGCGTCGCCTCCTTCCTGTCGACGCCGCGCATCTTCAGGCCGAAGCCAACGTTGTCAAGCACGCTCATGTGCGGAAACAGCGCGTAGTTCTGAAACACCATGCCGAAGCCGCGCTTTTCCGGCGGCAACACGTCGATGCGTCGCTCGTCGAGCCAGATGCCGCCGCCCGTGAGCGGCTGCAATCCGGCGATGCAATTGAGCGCTGTCGATTTACCGCACCCCGACGGCCCCAGCAATGCGATGAACTCGCCGCGTCGAATGGTCAGATCGAGTCCTTGCAGCGCCGCGATTGCCTGACCTTCCGCATTCGTGAAACTACGGCTCACCGAATCGAGCCGCAACTGTTCGAAATGAGGCTTCATGGCGGTTTCCTGATACGCGTGACGCAGCCGTGCGTTCGTGCGCCGCTGCGTTGATGTCACGCACTACGCGTCGAATGCGACGGCGTGCCCGGACGGGCGGACGCCTACTTGGTCTTCTGCGCGCCGACCTCGGTGTCCCACTTCTTGAAGGCCGCGACCATTGCGGCCGCATTCAGCGGCAATACATGCGGGCGCTCGGCCAGCAGCTTCGCGTACTCCGGCCGGCCGTATTTCTTCAGCACATCCTGGCTGTGCGCGGGCGCCTGCTCGACGCTCACGCCCTTGATCGCCGGACCGGGGTAGAAATAGCCGTCGTCATAAGTCATGGCCTGCTGCGCGGGATCGAGCATGAAGTTCATCAGCTTGTAGAGCACGTCCAGCTTTTCCTTCGGTACGCCCTTCGGAATCACCATGAAGTGCGCGTCGTTCACCCACGTCATGTTGTCGAACGCCTGCACGCGAAATTCCGCCGGCACGATGCCAAGCGCGCGCGGATTGATGTCCCAGCCTGTCACTGTCACGGTCATGTCGCGCGAACCCTCGCCGAGTTCCTTCATGACCGCCGACGTGCCACCTGGATAGTAAGGAATGCAATCGTTCAGTTGCTTGAGGAAGGCCCACGTCTTGTCCCAGCCGTTAATCGGGTCCTGCGGGTCTTTGTCGCCGAGCACGTAGGGCAGCCCCATCAGGAACGTGCGGCCCGGACCGGAGTTCGCAGGCCGTGCGTAAATCAGCTTGTCCGGATGCGCCTTGCACCATTGCAGCAGTTGCTCGGGCGTCTTTGGCGGGTCGCTGACTTTGGCGGGGTTGTATTCGAGCAGCGGACCGGCCGGCATATACGCGACCTCGAGACCGTAGCCTTGCGCCAGATCCTGCATCTTGCGCGGACCCGGCGCGTATCTGTCGAGCACGCCGGGAAACACCGCCGCGTTATCGGGCAGCAGCTTCATCCACAGGTTCTGTTCGATGCCGGCGGCGAGCGCATCAGTGCCGGTCAAAACAAGGTCGATATCGGAACGGCCCGCAGCCTGCATCGCCTTGATCTTGCCGGGCAACTGCGGTGCGGGCGCGTTCGTGAACGTGAAGTTCGCAACGAGGTTGGGATACTTTGCCTTAAAGGCCTCGAAGCCCTTTTGCGTAAGTTGCAGATCGCCGGCCACGTCGACGATATTGAGCGTGACCGGATCGGCTGCGTGCGCGGCGGATGCGAAAGCGGCGCTCGCCGCGAGACATACGGACACCAGCCTGAGCGCCAACCTGTCTGAAACAGTCATTGCGTCTCCTCGCTTCTTGGTATGGAAGTCCGCCGGCCAGAGGCGTCACGGGCGGTGTCTTGCTACTCACGCAACATAGCGAAGCGCAACGGCCGATGTCAAGCAAATGCTCCCGGCGGCGCCGGCCGCGTAAAAGCCATTGTTTTTGCGCAGACTCCTTGCGGTTCAATGGCTTGCGCGCGGATTCCAAGGGCAAACCCGGATCTGTTAACGAGGCGCCCTCGTAACTTGTCAGGCAACCAGCCGATACGGTCCACCCGGTGGCCGCCGTCACCCGCCCTGCACGCCTTGCGTATTGACATAGAGCGCGTACAGCCCGTGGCTTGCCGCCATGAACAGCCGGTTGCGATGGCGCCCGCCAAAACACACGTTCGCGCAGCGCTCCGGCAATGCGATATGGCCGATTGGCTCGCCCTGCGGCGTGAAGACACGCACGCCGTCGAGTTCGTCGGTGCCCATCCCCCAGCCGCACCACAAGTTGCCATGAATGTCGACGCGAAAGCCGTCCGGCGTGCCCGGACCGGCGTCGATCAGCACGCGGTTGTTCGAGAGCGTGGCGCCGTTGCCATCCACGTCGAAGGCGCGAATCTTACGCGGCTGGCCACGCGACTCGACGATATACAGCACGGATTCGTCCGGAGAAAAGGCCAGGCCGTTGGGGCCCAGCACGTCGTCGGCGACGACGGTGACTTCACCGGATTGACCATCGATGCGATACACACAGGCCGCCAGTTCCGACTCCTGCCGCTCGCCTTCATAAAAACTGTCGATGCCGAAGGTCGGATCGCTGAACCAGATCGAGCCGTCCGATTTCACGACGACGTCGTTGGGCGAATTGAAGCGCTTGCCGAGATACCGGTCGGCCAGCACGGTGATCGAGCCGTCGTACTCGGTGCGCGTGACGCGCCGCGTCAGATGCTCGCAACTCACGAGGCGCCCCTGGCGATCCCGCGTATGACCGTTGGCATTGTTCGACGACTGCCGGAAGGTCGACACCGTGCCGCTGGTTTCGTCCCAGCGCAGGATGCGGTCGTTTGGAATGTCGCTCCACAGCAGATAGCGGCCGTCGCCGAACCAGACCGGCCCCTCGGACCAACGCGTCCCCTGATACAGGCATTCGACGGACGCGGAAGCGAGAATCAGCGGGTTGAAGCGCGGATCGAGCACGCGGATGGAGGGATCGGGATAGCGTCGGCTGTTGTCGGTCATGCTGGTGGCTTTGGGGGGTGAGTAGCGGTTGGCCTACGCGAATTCGTCGCATCGATCGCACAACTAGCGGCGAGCAAAGTGTGTCGCTTTTGTATGACAATAACGCCTGGCGGCCGGCGCAGGGACCGTCGCGGCGTACTGAGATCAATGGCCCATATTGGCGATCAGTGCGATTCTGCCTGATATATCGGCAACGGCGTTATTTAGAATGTTTGGACAATAATGTTGCTAATAAAGCACATCAAAGTGATTGCCAAGAGAAAATTACCCACATTAACGATCCCTGAATGTTAAACGGATCGGAAATTCGGATATAAAGAGCGCTTCGTTTGTGCTTCGCAAGCCCCTCTCTGTCACCGTTCAGTCAGAAACCGCTTCTGGCTTTGCGAATTAATTTTTAGTGATAGATTGTGAAGACAAAAACAGCCGGACGGAGCGCCGTACCGCGATTAACCGCAACGGGATGTTTGCGAGCCTGAGAGAGTTAAAATTGCCGCTACATTTTATCGAGCAGATGGCACCGTTGCTGGACGCCGCCGACGAAGCGGAATGGTTCGGCGCGATCGCGGGTCTTGCCGAGAATTGGGGTTTCGACAAGCTTCTGGTCGCCGTGCTGCCGCGCCCGACAATGCGCCTTGAAGATGCCTATGTGCGCAGTACCTATTCGCCAGTATGGCGGCGCACCTATGACGAGCAGGGGCTGGTCCACATCGACCCGACCGTGACGCATTGCGCGACGCGCGCCAGCCCGCTGATCTGGTCGCCGGACGTTTTCGCGACCGCGCCGCAGCAATCCATGTATGAGGAAGCCCGCTCGCACGGCTTGCGCGCCGGCATCACGTTGCCGATTCATGGGCCGAACCAGCAAGCCGGCATGATGTGCTTCGTCAACGACAGCAATCCCACCGACGAATTCTGGCGCCATATCAACGTGGCGTTGCCGAATCTGGTGCTATTGCGCGATCTGGTGATCGATACCAGCCAGCGGCATCTGGATACGCACGCGCAGACCCTATTGCCGAAGCTGACGCCGCGCGAGCGCGAATGCCTGAAATGGACCGCGCGCGGCAAATCCACCTGGGAAATTTCCCACATCCTGAACTGTTCGGAAGCTGTGGTGAACTTCCACATGAAAAACATCCGGACGAAATTCGGGGTGAATTCGCGGCGCGCAGCGGCCGTGATCGCAACGCAGCTCGGGCTTATTGACCCGGGTTGAGCAAGGCGGCGGCGTCGCGGCTGTGAAGCACCCGCTCGGCACGGCCCAGATCGGCGTCAGACACGGTCTTGGTGAAGTACAGACCCAGCAGGATCGACACCGGCGCCGGGATTTCGGCCCCCGCTTCAAACCGGCTGCCGCGCGACTGCGTGACGCCGAAACGGGCCCAGAAGCGGCGCTGGCTCTCTTTTTTCTTCTTGCGGTACGCAATGATTAAAACGCGATCCACCGCCGAGGACGGCTCTGCCGGGCGGGTTTGAAGACCAGTCTGCGGTTGCCATTGGTTGTCGAGAAGTTCCATTTTCGTGTCCTGTCGGTTGAGTGCGGATGCCTATCTCGAATTCTGCTTTACCCGATAAGCATGCACACCTATCCAGGTAGGTAGGTAGCGGAACGATTCAAAATGCATAAGTTTTCTTGCGTATTGGGTATCCCAACACGTTCAGGAGAACGTCATGCAAGCAGCAATCCGGATTGGAATGCGTCAGGAATTCGACAACGCGGACATCAACGAGATGTACCGCCTGCGGGCCCGGGTGTTCCACGGGCGCCTCGGTTGGGATATCCCCACCATTGCGGGCATGGAGATCGACGGCTACGACGCGCTCGGGCCGCATTACATGCTGATTCAGGGCGAAGACCGGCGGGTACGCGGCTGCTGGCGCCTGATGCCGACCGAGGGCCCCAATATGCTGAAGGACACCTTCCCGCAATTGCTGCACGGCGCGGACGCGCCGGTTGGGCGGCACATCTGGGAATTGAGCCGCTTTGCGATTGAAACCGGTGGCGAGGAACAATCGTTCGGCTTTGCCGACGTGACGATGCAGGCTATTCACGAACTGGTGACGTTCGCCGACCGGATGGGCATTACCCGCTACGTCACGGTGACCACCACGCCGATCGAACGGCTGCTGCGCAAGACCGGCATTGAGATCAGCCGGCTCGGATCGCCGTTGCAGATCGGCGTGGAGCGGGCGGTGGCGCTGGACATCGCGGTGAGTCCGAAGACCCGCACTGCCCTGTTCGGGCCGATGGCGGCCGCGGCCTGATTGCCCGTCTCACTCGCCGGCTCATGAGCCGAACATGCGTTCGAGCGCGTTCTCGAGATGCGCTCGCATCGCGTTCCCGGCGGCTACTGCGTCCTTGCGGCGAATCGCGTCGAGCACGGCCAGGTGCTCGGCCTGCACGAGCCGCTGCCGCTCCACCGTCTTCAGCAGAGACAGATTGCGTGACAGGTTCATGCTGAACACGATCTGTTCTTCAATGAACGACATGACCGTGATGAAAAACGGGTTCTTCGACGCGCGCGCCACCGCCAGGTGGAACAGGAAGTCGTCTTGCGCGCCAATGCCCCGCGTCTCAATGATGCGTTCCAACTGATCCCACGCATGCTGGATCGCGGCGACATCGTCGGCGTCGGCTTTGAGCGCCGCCTGCTCCGCCGCGCCCGCTTCGGTCACGATGCGAAATTCATAACAACGGCGGATGTCAGACAGCGTTTCGAGCGGCGCGAAGCGGCGCACGTCCGGGTCCGGGCGGCGCGCGACCGTCGTGCCCGACCCGTGCCGCGTCATGATGATGCCGTCCGCCCGCAAGCGTGCGAGCGCCTCGCGCACGGTCGGCCGCGACGTCGCGAAACGCTCGGCGAGAGCGTGCTCGGTCGGCAGCCGCTCACCCTCCTTGTACTCGCCTTCGACAATGCGATTCAGGATGTCGCTGTAGATCCGGTCGGGCAAGCCCGTCGTTTTTTGCTCGTTCATCAGCAGGGCTGAAGCAGCTTGTCTGAATTGGTTCTGATTGTAAGGCAAACCCGACCCTGTCCTGATCCTGGAAAGGTGCCTCGACTCAGCGCGAAGGCTTCCTGCGCTTACCGGACGGCGCTTGTCGGGAACGGCCCCGCTATCGCAAAATTAGGTAAAAGTTTGATTTACATCCTGGTCGACTGCATCTTTTTCAGCAATCATTTAAGCTCGCGGAGGCAATCTCTCGCCAATGAGCCCGGCCCGTTGAATCGGCCGCGGCATCCGGATTCTTCAAACGCGGAGTCGATATGTACACACGCATCCTTGTAGCGGTCGACGGCAGTCATACCTCGCGCCGTGCGTTCGACGCAGCGCTCGCTCTCGCCAAATCCACGGGCGCGGTTATGCAGCCTTTCTATGTCGTCGAAAACACGCCGATGTATTTCGAAGCACCCGGCTACGACCCATCCGTGCTGCGCAACCGTCTAATCGAGGAAGGCAGGGAGCTCGCCGCCGAATTCGCCAAGGTCATGGCCGAACAGGGCGTGAAGGGCGAACTCGTCGTGGGCGAGGCATCGACGCTTGACGATGTTTCAGTGGTCGTCCTCAAGGCAGCGGCCGATTTCAATGCTGATCTGCTGGTCATGGGCACACACGGGCGGCGCGGTTTTCAACGGCTGATTCTCGGCAGTGTCGCCGAACGCTGCGTGCGGCAGGCAAGCTTGCCGGTTCTGCTGATCCCGTCCGCCGCGGGTAAGGGTGGCGACGCTGCCTGAGCGCTATCCTGCCTGCCACACAATGCATTGCAGTCCATATCAAATACGTTGTAAGCAGGCGTGACGCCGCTCAAGACAACGAACTTCCTGAGCGCGTCACTTTGTCGCGAAGCAGGCAGCGTGGCCGGTGGGACAATCAGTCATCAACCCACACACATGGCTGCTGAACATGCTCACTCCTACCGCTGTCACGCGCTCCGCCGGCACTGCCGAATCCGCCGCCTCCATCGCGAGCCCATCGCCGGCGCGCGGCCGCCGCCGCGCTGCGTCGACTCGGGCGGCCGCTCGCACCACCGCCCGCTGTTCGAGTTGCGCGATGCGGCAGCTCTGCATGCCTCAAGGCTTGTCGAGCGGCGAACTGGCGAAACTCGAAACACTCATCTGCTCCGCTCGCTCCGTGCAGCGCGGCGAAACGCTGTATCGCAGCGGCGACCGTTTTGACAATATGTATGCCGTGCGTTCCGGTTCGATGAAAACCGTCATGGCGCACCGTGACGGCCGCGAGCAGGTCACGGGTTTGCGCCTTCCCGGCGAAGCGCTCGGTCTCGACGGCATCAGCAACGACGTGCATGCGTGCAGCGCCCTCGCGCTCGAAGACAGCACCGTTTGCATCGTCCCCTACGCGTCGCTCAAATCGTTGTGCCGCGAAATCGGTTCGATGCAGGAGCGCATGCACAAGCTGCTCGGCGAACAGATCGTCCGCGAGGCGGCGCAAATGATGGTGCTCGGCTCATTGTCGGCGGACGAGCGGGTCGCGACGTTCCTGCTCGACGTATCGGAGCGCAATGCGCAACGCGGCTATTCGTCGGCGGAATTCAACCTGCGCATGACGCGCGAGGACATGGGCAGCTATCTCGGCATGACGCTTGAAACCGTGAGCCGCACCCTGTCAAGATTTCAAAAGCGTGGCTTGATCGACACGCAGGGCAAGCACATCCGGATCGTCGACCGGGAAGGTTTACGTCAGGTTTAAGCCGCGGGCTGTGGACCGGCCCGCGCCGCCACGCCCCCGCCCATTGTCTTTTAACGCGCTTTCGTCTTGGCATGGCTCCTGCGAGCGGGTACAGTCTTTAGTCCGTCCCCCGCAAGGAGACCTGGCGAAATGAATCGCGACCCCGCTCCGCGTCATCCGCTCGTCCAACGTCTGCTCGAAGCGCGTCAAGTGACTGACGCGCTGTTTTCCATCGTCAAACCCGGGTTCCTGTATGAACGGCCGATCCGTGAACGGCACCGGATCGTGTTTTATATCGGCCACCTGGAAGCTTTCGATCGTAATCTGTTCGATCAGCGTCTGTTCGATCTGCCGGCGTTCGACCCGCACCTCGACCAGTTGTTCGCCTTCGGCATCGATCCCGTCGACGGCGGTTTCCCGACCGACCAACCAGGCGACTGGCCCTCGCTCGACGCCGTGCGCGACTACGGCTCGCGCGCCCGCGCACAGATAGACCGTGAGCTTGACGCGCTAACGCACGGCGCGCAAGTTGACGCTTCCGGACAGTTGCTGAACGTCGCGATCGAGCACAGATTGATGCATGCCGAAACGCTGGCGTACATGCTTCATCAGTTGCCGCTTGCGCAGAAGATCAGCGTGCCGAGCGATCCCGTCGCGACGCAAACAGCGCGGCGCGAAGCGTTATCGCCAATGGTGAGCATTCCGGCCGGCTCGACCGTGCTCGGTATGGCGCGCGATAGTGGCCACTTTGGTTGGGACAATGAATTCGGCGAAATGCATGTCGACGTGCCGGCTTTCGAGATCGATCGCCACATGGTGACGAACGGCGCGTTCCGCGAGTTCATCGAGGCAGGTGGATATCGCGAACCGAAGTGGTGGTCAGAGAATGATTGGGCGTGGCGGCAAGCCGAGCACATCGAGCATCCGGCCTGCTGGTCGCGGCAAGATGTCAACGGCAAAGCTGGCTCGTGGATGCTGCGCACCATGTTCAACGAGATCCCGCTGCCGCTCGACTGGCCCGTGTACGTCAGCCACGCCGAAGCGAGCGCGTACGCGCGCTGGGCCGGCAAGACGCTGCCCACCGAGGAGCAATGGCAACGCGCGGCACACGGCGCACCGCATGCAGCTTCGGGTAATTTCGATTTCCGCAGTTGGGACCCGCAGCCTGTCGACGCCTATCCGGATAACGTTAGTTCGTTCGGCGTTGAAGGCCAGTTTGGCAATGGCTGGGAGTGGACATCCACTGTGTTCGATGCACTGCCCGGTTTTGAAGCTTTTCCGTTTTATCTCGGCTACTCCGCCAACTTTTTCGACGGCCAGCATTACGTCATCAAGGGCGGATCGGCGCGCACCGCGAAGTGCATGCTGCGGCCGGCGTTCCGCAACTGGTTTCAGCCGCATTATCAGTATGTTTATGCGGGGTTCCGGTGTGTTCGGTGATGACAAATAAAGCGGAAGCTGGAATTTCTTTTCAACTTCCGCTTTATTAGTCATCTTGCCGGGGCCGATGAGACGTTCCCGTACGTTCTTGCACCATTCCTCGCGTTTCTTTCGTTTGACGGGCCGGACCGGCCGCCGCGGAAAAGGCGGAAGTGATCCAGCGAGATAGTGCAGAAATCCGCCGAGCGGCCGCTTAAGGGCGCGACGCAGAAACCCTGCTTCGTCGCGCAATCTTCATAGTTCGGGAGGCTGTTGCGTCAGTCAATCCAAGCATCTGACGGCGCTATCTTGAATAGCTTGGTCTCCACTGTTGCGTACATGGTTTCTGCACCGTTGTTGCGGGACTTGGGCCGTATGGCGCCAGCACCATCTAGTCCAGGCTCGACCGGGCGCGACTCTTCGCGTTGTCACGCTCTCGACTTGGACTCGCTGTTCGCTCGGGCCGGTACTTCAACCGACAAATGCTTCCTTCTCTGCTTGAGCAAAAGCCTCAAAATAGGTTGCCCTTTGTCCGGTTATTTCTTCCACCGCACTGGAAACCCGTGCGGTGTATCCCAACTTCATAACCTGAAAATGTTCTAACAAGCCTTCGACGATTTCATCAGGCATGCCTGCGCCCTGCATGGAAGCGCGAGCGGCTTCAACCGGCACATCTACGTACTTGATTGGTTTCCCGGTTGCCGAAGAAAGAATATTCGCAATTTCGGCACCAGAAAGTGCCTCTGGCCCCGACAAGTAATACGCCTTGTTCAGATGACCTTCTTTCGTTAAGACCCGATAAGCAACCTTGGCTACATCGCGGGCATCAATATAAGCCGATTTTCCGTCGCCATGCGGCGCATAGAAAGCGCCATGATCACGAATGGTATGCGAGTTGAAATTGCTTAAGTTCTGCATAAAAGAATTTGACCGCAAGAAAGTATAGGCAATGCCGGACTGCTCCATTTCTTTTTCGACTGCTCTATGCCACTTGGCCAATGTGTCCAGATCGATTTCAGCCCCGCCGCCCGATAATTTCACAAGATGTTTCACCCCGGCTCTTTTAGCTGCACGAATGATCGAAGAAGAAAGTTCAACCATATTCGGAACAAGAGGTGTTGCAAAGTATACTTTCTTGATTCCGCCCATGGCTTTTACCAGAGAGCCGACATCGTTCAGATCGGCTTGAACCAGTTCGACTCCTAATGCTTCCAACTCGCTTGTGTTGCTCGTCGGGCGAACGGTAACGCGCGTTTTATGGCCGTTCTTCGCCAGAAGCTTTACCAATTCTTTGCCTGTTGTTCCCGTGGCTCCAATCACCAGAATAGCTGCGCTCATACCAGATAAACTCCTCTCATTGGTTACGTTCACTCATTAAGCCCTCAACAAACAGAGGATGCCCTGGTGTCTAACGATCCCAGCGGGTTCGCAGGAATCCAAGCAGGCTGATGGTCGCTGCCACGACGACGCTGACGGCTACCAGGACGAAAGCATTGTGTAGACTCGTGTAGCCTCGCAGGACCAGCACCATCGCAGCGAGCGCAAATGCGCAGCGCACCACGCTTGCTGTCATCGGCCAGAGGATGCGTTGCGCCCCCTGTCCTGCAAAGTAGAGTTCGAAAATCACGCCGATCAATGCATAGAAAGGCGCTACCACATGCAGGTATTGCGCGCCGACCGCCATCACGGCGCTATCGCTGGTAAACAGACCCAGCCAGAGTTGCGGGAAGAGCGAAACGAACAATCCAGCCAGTCCAACCACACCGGCAACAAACAGTACGTTCACGATCGCCACGCGCCGGGCACGCGCCACGTTGCCTGCGCCCAGGTTCGTGCCCACCAGCGTGATCGCGGCGGTTCCGCAGCCGAACATCACCGGCGACAGCAGCATCTCGAGGCGGGAGGCAATGCCGTAGCCGGCGATGGCGGCGACGCTCACTGCCCCGGCCGCAGCGGTCAGGGCAGTGACTGACATGGCTAACATGACGACGTTGATCGACGACAGCAATCCGACGCCGAGGATCGCACTGAAATGCTGGCGCCGCAGCGGATAGCGCCGTAGGCGCAGCGTCGAGGAGGGCGAACGCATGTAGACGACCACCACGGCCAGCGCGGCGATATTGCACAGCACCTGGGCGACGCCGGCGCCCGCCACCCCCATGCGCGGCGCACCCAGCCAGCCGTTAATCAACACCGGTGACAGGATCAGGCCGACGACCGCGCCGCACAGTATGGTCATCGCCGGCACCTTGACGTTGCTGGCTCCCCGCAGCGCCGCCTGCAACAGCAGGAGTGTCCAAAACGGGATCGCGCCTCCGAACAGGATGTTGGAGTAGAGAACCGCCAGGTCCAGCGATGCTCCGCTGCCGCCAAGGCTGCGGTACAGCGCGGGGCCGGCCAACAGCACTACCAGGGAGAACAGCCCGCCTCCTACGGCGCCGATGACCACCGCATGCCACGTCAGGCTTTCCGCCTCGTCCTGGCGGCAGGCGCCGATGGCGCGGGCGATGGCAGAGGATACGCCACCGCCGATGCCGGCACTCGCTACCGTGGTCATCAGCAACATGACGGGAACCACCAGCGATGCAGCGGCGATCGCTTTGAGGCCCAGTGAGCTGACAAAATAGGTCTCGGCGACACTGACCAAGGTCGTCATGAACAGCACTGCGGCCGTCGGCAACGCAAGGCGGATCAGATTTGACAACAACGGACCGTGCAGCAGTTTGTTGGCCGGCAAGTTGTCAGGAGGCGGAGAAATCTTCTTGGCCTGATCAGCAAGAGCAGCGGACATGATTCTTTCCAAGGTAAGAAAAACAGACCGCCCGACGATGCCCGGGCGATGACAATGCCATACGCAAGCGCTTGGACGAGAGCTTCCCGAGGCGACTGGCTACCGTGCCCATGGGGTTCCTCTCATGTTGCGATCAAGCAAGTTCGCAACGCTCCGCGCGCGGTCCGACGGGGGTTGTCCGCCCGGCGCGTTCCACACCGCTCAACAGCGACTCCAGGAAGCTGGCCCGCGACGAATAAGCGGGTGCGGCGGCAATCACCGTTGCCAGGTGGAAGACGATCCGGTTCCGCCGCCGAGGCGCAGCCGCGGATCGTCGGATGCGTGGGCCTCGTTCAGGCGGTCGTGGCGGACTGCGTGAATTCCGCAGCGTGCGCCTGCACGAACTCGCGCATGCTCGCCGGCGCACGGCCCGTCAGACGCGTGAAGTCGTCCGTCATGCGGTCGTAGCGGCCCTGCTGATGCAGGCGCGCCATCGCGGCGAAGTGGGCCAGCAGGTGCGGCGGAACGCCGGTCTCGCGCAGCTTGCCGATCCAGGCGTCCACCGGCACATCGCGGTAGGTGATCGTGCGTCCGAGCGCCTCGGAGAAGACCTTCGCGAAGTGCGTCAGGTCGGCCGACTCGTGTCCCGTGAGGTTGTAGGTGCGACCAATATGCGGCGCCGGCTCGTCCAGCACCAAGGCGACAGCTAACGCGACGTCCAACGCGGAGATGGGCGCGGTGCGGCCGCCGCCGAGCGGCAGCACGAGCGCATCGCTGTTGCGCACGCCCGCTGCGGCGAGCAATTGGAAGAAGCCCTCCAGGAACACCGTCGGCCGTATCGTGACGACCGGCAGGCCGGACCACGAGAGCGCCTGCTCGGCGAGCCAGTGCAGCTTGTGCTGGGGACTGTCGGTGGTCTCGGTAATGCTCATCTGCGTGACCGTCATCTGCGACATGTTCACGATGGCCTCGACGCCATGGTGGCGGGCGACCGCGGCGATGTTGACGGTGGCCTCGAGATAGGCCGCCGAGACCGACATACCGAAGTAGATGCGCTTGCAACCCTCGACGGCGCGGTGCACCGCGGCGAGGTCGGTCAGGTCGCCCACGACGACCTCGGCGCCGAGGCGGCGAAGGTCCTCCGCGCGCGTGTCCTCTCGTCGCACCATGGCGCGCACCTTGTGGCCCTGGGCCAGCAGCATCTCGGTGACGCTTCGGCCGATGGCGCCGACCGCGCCGGCGGCGCCGGTCACGAGGATGGGGGAGTCGTGCTCTGAAACGGTGGTCATGGCTTTTCCAAAGGAATCAAGTTGTGATGGAAGGGGGGGCGCGATGGAGCTAGTCTGGGTCGGCAGGACCCACTTGACTAGTGCAATGTTCCGAAGCCAATATTGCACCGTATGAAAATGAAAACCTATGACCTGAATCTACTGCGCACGCTCGACGCGCTGCTGGCCGCCGGCAGCGTCACCGGCGCCGCCGAGCGTCTTCACCTGAGCGTGCCGGCGACCAGTCACGCGCTCGCGCGCCTGCGCGAGCTCACCGGCGATCCGCTCCTGGTGCGCGCTGGCCGACGCCTGGTGCCCACGCCGCGTGCCGTGGCACTGCGCGAGCCGGTGGCGCAGTGGATTGCGCAGGCCGCGGCGCTGGTGCAGCCGCCGCGGCGGGACGACTTGGCGGCCACTGAACGGAGCTTCGTCGTGCGCGCACCGGACGGCTTCGCGATCGCCTTCGGCGGTGCCCTCGGCGCCGCGCTGGCGGCAGAGGTGCCGCGCGCCCAGTTGCGCTTCGTGACCGAGACACAAGACGACGACGGTGCGTTGCGCGACGGTCGCGTCGATCTCGACATCGGTACGTTCAGACCGCGAGAACCGGAGATCGAAGTCGTCGAACTGTTCCCCCAGGCGCTGATCGCGGTCGTGCGCGCCGGTCATCCGTTCGCCGCCCGCCCTGCGACCGCGCGCCGTTACGCAGCGCAGTCGCACATGGACGTGCAGCGCCGCGCCGGGACGCCATCGCCCGGCCTCGGCCTCGTGGTGGTGCCGCTGCCGTTCCTGCCGCGTGGCGAGACGGTGGTCATGGCATGGCATCCGCGCCACGCAGCCGACCCGGCGCACGCCTGGCTGCGGGGGCAGGTGCCGGCCGCGATCGCCGCCGCGTCTGCCCCCCTAGGCTATCGGATGGTCTCGGCCCCTTCGACGTGAGCTGAGGCGCGCCGGCGGCGCACGGCAACTGACGCGGTGTCTGGCAGGGGATCCTGGGCGACGACAAGGTGCTCAACGTGGCGTTGCGATTGGAAGAACCGCTCGCACCGCGAGCGCTGCAACAGTTCGATGGGTGTCGCGGGCATCCTGGACGGATGCTGGGGATGCCGATGAAGCTACTTCCGTTGCCGCCGGAGACGAAAGTCCGTTAGCGTGGCTGAAGCCGACATTCGAATGGCCGAGTGCCCGCGCGGGCCAATGACGCTTCATGGCCGCCAAGTGTCCATTGGAAGTGTCTTGACGGCGTAGTCCGAACAGTTCATAACTCGCCGATGACGATGCTGCCACGAACTATCATTGACATGCAGGGGTGCTGAATCGCGTATGCACTCCTCCTAACGAGGCGGCGACCTGTCGGCAGTATGAGGCCGCTCTGCCCCCGCTTTCCTGAGCCCGCCCGTGAATCGAAGGCCGTCAGTTACGCCTTGAAAGTAAGGCGCCGAATCCCACTTACTTTTTGTGAATCAGCGTATCCGTCCCCCCTTGCCGCCTGACTGGCCCTTTCCGCCTAGTCGCGATGTCGCTGGTCGCACCTTCGGCTACCTTGTCGCGCTTCAATATCGTGGCGCCGATGTGTGGCTCTGGAGGTGCCGTTGCGGCGGCCACGTGAATGCCGAGTTGAAGGCGGTAGAAGGGGGCAGAACGCGTGATTGTGGCTGCCGTGAGCAACGTCGTGCGTGGCGGTCTCGCCCAGGCTCACCTGCGCTGCGGGGCGGTGAGGTGTTTGGCCAGCTGACGACCGAGCGGTACGCTGGCGATGGTTTGTGGGTTTGCCGGTGCGACTGCGGTGGTGAGGCAACGGTCAGCGCCGGGCGCCTGCGACTGGGCAAGGCGCGTTCGTGCGGCCGCTGTTTCGGCGCTTCAAGCGACTGACCGGCACAATCTGTTCGGTTTGGTCATGGCATGCGCGGCTTGTTTGTCCACCGCTCCACACGATGTGTGGCGGCTCGGAAGCATGAACGACCTTCTTTGGAAGCTGTCGTCGGTGCCCAGGCATTGCCCCCCGCCACTGCAACTCTATCTCGACGTTCCCAATACGACCCGAATCGGTCCGTCAAGCGGTCACTCCTGCAAGGGCGGCAGTTGAACACACAGCAGTCATTGGTCCTGCTGCTGGGACGTTGAGATCTACAAAGCGTGCTGTGCCATGGTTCACCATAGTCAAGATTGACACCACGCTGATCGACAGCAGTTCAAATACCGCCTACGTCGGCAATGACGTGGACTCGATGTATGGCCTCAGAGCGTACCTGTGATCGAATGGTGAGTAGGTGATCATCAAGGACAACTACAAACAGTTCCAGCATCATTGTTTATCGTTGGACTCCCGGATCACCTGAGCCCGCCGTGCGGTCTCGCCGGCGCCAGGCCAACGGCCGAGCTGTCTGATTCTCATGGCCGTCGCGTTGGCCCGTTGCCGGCCGCCAATCTGCCGGCCTGGCCTCAGCCAGATTTTCATCCCTCCAGCCTCTGCGCGTTCTCCAGAATCCACGCCTTTGTCTCCTCGAGCACTTCGTCGGAAAACTTTGGATCCTGCGTAAGTCGCGCAAGGATCACGGCGCCGAGCATCGCGGCCCGGCTGCCAATTGCATTCCGTCGCGCAACTGCGGCGTCGAGGTGCGGCGCGTTCGCCGCGACCCGCTCAATCTGCTCCCGCAGCCCCGTTGCCATTGCCGCGCGCGCTTCTGGCGTCTGCCGCACAGCTTCTGCGCCAAGCGCTGCAATCAGACAGCCCGCCGCGACGTTGTCACGATGAGCCGGAGACAGGTAGGCCGCCGCATAGTGTGCGAGGTCCGCGTCTGCGCCAGAGCTAGAGCTCGCGCTTGCACTGTTCGCCAGCGCATGCGTGAGCGTTTGGGCAATCAGATCGTCCTTGGATTTGAAATAGCCGTAGAAGCCGCCGTGCGTAAGCCCGGCGGCCTTCATCACGTCGGCGACGGTCACTGCGTCAAATCCTTGCGTGCGGAACAGGCGGCTTGCGACATCCAGAATCGTCCGCCTGTTCTCGGCAACCTGCTCTCGGCTCACTCTCATTTTCGTTCCCCGCAGATAGTGCTTGACATTATACATGATGAACATCATGATTATTTATACATGATCAGTATCATGTATAAATGAAACCATCTTGAAAGGGAAAGTGATATGTCCAGGAAACCCGCGGTGCTCATTACGGGCGCGTCCAGCGGCATCGGCGCCACGTATGCCGATCGTTTCGCAAAGCGCGGCCATGATCTCGTACTGGTTGCGCGCGATCGCGGCCGCATGGAGCAACTCGCCGCGCGACTGCGTGCGGAAAATAGCGTCGGTGTCGATATCGTCAAGGCGGACCTCACCGATGCGTCCGAACTCGGCCAGGTCGAAGCGCGCTTGCGCGATGACGCACACATCGGCGTGCTGATCAACAACGCCGGTACGAGTGTGCCGGGCACCTTCGTCGAACAGACTCCGGACACCGTCGCCTCGCTGGTCAATCTGAACACGACCGCAGTCGTGCGCCTCGCTGCAGCGGTCGCGCCTCGTTTTGTGCAGGCAGGCACGGGTGCGATCGTCAATATCGCGTCGGTGGTCGGCCTAGTGCCGGAATTTGGGGCGACTGTCTATGGCGCGACAAAGGCGTTCGTGCTGTACCTCTCGCAGGGGCTGCAATTCGAACTCGGGTCAAAGGGCGTGTACGTGCAAGCGGTGCTGCCTGCGGCGACGCGCACGGAAATCTGGTCGCGAGCAGGCAGGGACGTGGACGCGATACCCGGCATGATGGCAGTGGATGAGCTCGTCGATGCCGCGCTCGTCGGCTTCGATCGCCGTGAAGCAGTCACGATTCCACCGCTGCCCGACGCCGGCCAGTGGGACGCGTATCAGGCGGCGAGGCAGGCCATGTTGCCGAACTTCGCGCAGGAGCATGCGGCGGCACGCTATCGAAATGTGCAGTAAGCGCGTGATGCTCGTCAAGGACGCCACGGCAGCGTTCAGGTACGAGATGCTGTACGCAGCCGATGAACTGAGCCGGCCGACGTATGCGCGCAGCATCGTCAATGCACGTGAACTCGTTGAGGCGCTGGCAAAGGCCTGAGCAGTCGTGCCGGATAAACGTCAGCTCTGCTCATCGTGATATAGCCTTCTCTGACATTCATTCACAGATCGTCATCGAACAGGTTAATTATTTCGTATGCCTAATTACTATTCGACTGGAGGACGCAGAGGCGATAGCGTGAGAGTCAGGCGATTGTCGTCACCCCACCGCTTAAAGGAGAACTTTTCATCTAGAAGATCCATAGCAAGTGAGTGTTCTGGAACGTCCGCGCGCGGCGCAATGTCCGCGCTTCTGTCGGTCACCGTACCCGCGCCGCGCTACACCGCCGCGCAGTGAACGGCGACCGAGTTTTGTCAGACGGTCGGCCCGTCTGGCTTCGATAACGCTAACAGAGCGCATAACCCGGCGCGCGCCGCAGACTCGCGCGCTTTTATTCGGAATATTTATCATGTTTATCGTATCGCCAGCGTCAACCCGGCGCAGCCCATTTGCATCGGCGGCAGCTGCCCTCGGCCTTGTCCTGACCGCTGCCTTTAGTTATGCCCATGCCGCTCCGGTTGCGGATCAGCCGTCTGCGTCTCAGCGTGCGACGGCTGAAGACGACTCGATCCGTCCGTTCCCCAAGATCCATGTGCCGCAGGAAGCCATTGACGACCTTCGCCGCCGCATCGCCGCCACGCAATGGCCCGAAAAGGAGACCGTTACCGATTCTTCGCAGGGGGTGCCGCTCGCGACCATGCAGGCACTCGCACACTATTGGGCGACGGACTACGACTGGCGCAAGGCTGAAGCGAAGCTGAATGCCTTGCCGCAGTTCGTGACGACGATCGACGGGGTGGACATTCACTTCATCCATGTTCGCTCGAAGAACCCCAATGCGCTTCCATTGATCATCAACCACGGATGGCCCGGCTCCGTGCTCGAGCAGACCAAGCTCATCGGGTTGCTCACGGACCCGGTAGCGCATGGCGGGAAGGCCGAAGACTCGTTCGATGTCGTCATCCCGTCGATGCCGGGCTACGGGTTTTCGGGTAAGCCGACGACCACCGGCTGGGGGCCCGAGCACATAGCCCGCGCCTGGGCAGAGCTGATGCGCCGTCTCGGATATACGCACTACGTCGCCCAGGGCGGCGACTGGGGTGCATTTGTCGTCGATCAGATGGGTCTGCAGGCTCCCCAGGGACTGCTCGGCATCCACACCAACATGCCCGCGACGGTTCCAGCCGACGTCGACAAAGCGCTCCAGATCGGCGCCCCGGCGCCAGCCGGCCTGTCAGCGGAGGAGAAGCGTGCCTACGAGCAGCTCGCCCTGACGTTCAAGGAAGTGGACTACGCCCGATTGATGGGATCGCGTCCGCAGACGCTCTACGGCATTGCCGATTCACCCGTCGGCCTCGCCGCGTGGCTGCTCGACCACAACGATGCTGATGGCCAGCCGGCCGCGGCGGTCGTCTCGGCTCTGAACCGGACCACGAGCGCCACTGGCGAACTGACGCGTGACGAGATCCTCGACAACATCACGCTGTACTGGCTGACCAATACCGGAGTATCCG
>NZ_LXKA01000321.1 GCF_001645125.1 Paraburkholderia ginsengiterrae
TGACCTACTTTCACACGGGTAATCCGCACTATCATCGGCGTGGAGTCGTTTCACGGTCCTGTTCGGGATGGGAAGGGGTGGGACCGACTCGCTATGGTCATCAGGCTTTGACGGGTTGCTGCGTCGCTATCGGGTTTTGGTCAACCCGGCGCCACAGCCAATCTGGAAGAAGTAGTTTCTGGTGATGCTCACCAGAGGGAGATTCGGGGGTTGTGTTGTTTCTGGCACAACACTGATCTCAACCTGTGTGTTCTGCA
>NZ_LXKA01000322.1 GCF_001645125.1 Paraburkholderia ginsengiterrae
CCCCCCCCCCCCCCCCCCCCCCCCCCCCCCCCCCCCCCCCCCCCCCCCCCCCCCCCCCCCCCCCCCCCCCCCCCCCCCCCCCCCCCCCCCCCCCCCCCCCCCCCCCCCCCCCCCCCCCCCCCCCCCCACCCCCCCCCCCCCCCCCCCCCCCCCCCCCCCCCCCCCCCCCCCCCCCCCCCCCCCCCCCCCCCCCCCCCCCCCCCCCCCCCCCCCCCCCCCCCCCCCCCCCCCCCCCCCCCCCCCCCCCCCCCCCCC
>NZ_LXKA01000323.1 GCF_001645125.1 Paraburkholderia ginsengiterrae
CCCCCCCCCCCCCCCCCCCCCCCCCCCCCCCCCCCCCCCCCCCCCCCCCCCCCCCCCCCCCCCCCCCCCCCCCCCCCCCCCCCCCCCCCCCCCCCCCCCCCCCCCCCCCCCCCCCCCCCCCCCCCCCTCCCCCCCCCCCCCCCCCCCCCCCCCCCCCCCCCCCCCCCCCCCCCCCCCCCCCCCCCCCCCCCCCCCCCCCCCCCCCCCCCCCCCCCCCCCCCCCCCCCCCCCCCCCCCCCCCCCCCCCCCCCCCCC
>NZ_LXKA01000324.1 GCF_001645125.1 Paraburkholderia ginsengiterrae
GTCATGATGGGGCTCCTGCTGGAGAACGAGGCGGATTGCCTCAGTCACCAACATAAGCACCGGCGCCACTAACCTCTCAATCGCCGCCAGAGGCGGGACGGAGCCCCATACCGCGCGAGCGGTTTAGGCAGTATGACTTTCCGTGAGGTGGTGGCTGGCCCGCCGTGAGGAACCAGACGCGGGTTAGCATTGCTGCCAGAGCCGCATGGTGTGCACGAGGGCGA
>NZ_LXKA01000325.1 GCF_001645125.1 Paraburkholderia ginsengiterrae
TGCAGAACACACAGGTTGAGATCAGTGTTGTGCCAGAAACAACACAACCCCCGAATCTCCCTCTGGTGAGCATCACCAGAAACTATTTCTTCCAGATTGGCTGTGGCGCCGGGTTGACCAAAACCCGGGCGACGCAGCAACCCGTCAAAGCCTGATGACCATAGCGAGTCGGTCCCACCCCTTCCCATCCCGAACAGGACCGTGAAACGACTC
>NZ_LXKA01000338.1 GCF_001645125.1 Paraburkholderia ginsengiterrae
GCGGCGCTGAACGGATTGTCCGTCGTACGCGAGGTCTTCGCAGAGTCTGGGATACAGCTACCACTCGATTGAGGTCCCGGGGCCGGGGCGGGAATAGCCGGTCTCTGGCCTCGGCCGCGCGGGTACCAAGCGCAGCGACCGACCCGATTGTGCCAATCGGCTTAAGTTCGCGATCGTCCGCTCCCAGGTCGCCAGGCGACACTATCGCTGCCCCACTCCGCAGTACCGAGGGTCTGCCCGACGCCTTAGCTCTTCTGTTGTTTCCCCTTTGCCGTCTGGCTGCCAGCCGGGCGGTCTGGCTACGTAGCCATATATATCGCGTACAGACCGCGCGGACAGGAGGTCGCGCCACAACGCGTGCCAGTGCTGGAACTCGATAGTGAGAAGGTTATAGGTCGTCGCCGGCCGGACAAGACCGAAGCGACATGGCACGTCGCGCATTTCCGCGATATAGGTACCAAATAGTCGATCGAACACGATCAGCACACCACCATAGTTTCCATCAAGGTATTCGAGGTTGGACGCATGATGCACGCGGTGTGCCGACGGCGTGTTGAAAATCCATTCCAGCGGCCCGAGGCGTGGAATCCAGGTGACGTGCAGCCAGAACTGGTAGAGCAGGTTAAGCGAAAGCAGCATCAACACGCTCTGGGGTGGCAAGCCGAATAGCGGCGCAGCCACGAAAAACAGCATCGAACCAGTAAGACGGCCAGTCCATCCGATGCGGTACGCGGCGGAAAGGTAGAGTTGATTGGGTGAATGATGGACAGCATGGGTGCACCAGAACCAACGCGTCCGATGGGCCGCACGGTGGTACCAGTAATAGCAGAATTCCTGAACAACGAAGCAGGCCAGCCACCCACTCCAATGGTTCATCGGTAGAGTCCACAGTCTGTGCCGCCAGACCCAGTTCATCGCATCGCTCCAGAACACTAGTGGCAGCAACCAGCGCAACGGATACTCACGAACGAGAAAGTCGACCACCGACACACCGCCTGCCTTCCAGTCATAGCCGTACCTGCCCCGTCGGACAACGAGCACCAGGGCCTCGGTCATTGAAGCGACGAGGACCAGGACATTGGCGTATTTGAGTACTGCGAGCAACACAGCCATGGCCGGATCATCCATAGGGCGATATCAGCCAGCGTAGTTTGACGCTCCTTGCGCAGCAATCGGCCTGGGACGAACTGAGTCTGCCGTGGGGCAGATTGGGCGATCCGCGCTAGTGCCGCAGGCGCTGCATCAGTGTTTCGCGATGCTGTCGGCTACAGGGGACCTCGACACCACTGCGCAGCACCACTGTGGCATCGCCTTTGCCGCGCGGCCGCACAGCGAGCACCGCGGCAAGCGCCACCGCAGCGCCTCGGTGCGTGCGGACAAATGCAGGGGCGAGATCATTGAGCAAAGCGGCCAGCGTGCGTCGCATCAGCAGGCTCCGTCCGGGAAGATGGATGTTGACGTAGTTGTCGGCCGCCTCCAGCCATTCGATTTCCGCGCAGTGCACGACATACGTTTGTCCCCGATCGGCGATCATCAAATGCGCCGGCATGCCAGCGCTCGGGCGAGCCGCACCGCGGACTGGCTCGCGCAACCGCTGCACAGTACGCGCGAGGCGCTCCGGCTCGACAGGTTTCAACAGGTAGTCGATCGCCTGGGCATCGAAGGCTCTCAACGCATATTGATCGAACGCGGTAACGAATACCAGTGCTGGAGCATCGTCCGGCAACGACGCCGCCACATCGAAGCCGTCGATCTCAGGCATTTGTACGTCGAGGAAAATCACGTCCGGCCGCAACTGCGCAGCAAGCATCAGCGCTGTTGCACCGTCGGCGGCTTCGGCAATCACCTCGACATCAGGAAATGCCTCAAGCATCCGCAGCAGTTTCCCGCGAGCAAGCGCCTCGTCGTCGACAATCAGTGCGCGCATGGCAGGCTCACCCCAACTATCAGGCCATTTCCCGGCCGCAGTCGCAATTCGAGGCTCGCCTGCGTGCCGTACAACGATTGCAGGCGGCGCTCGAGGTTGCCAAGACCCACACCACGCTGTTCAGGAAGAAGCTTCAGGTCGCCATCATCCTCGAACTCGATCTGCAACCGGCTCACACCGCGCTTGATGCGTATTGCGATGTGCGTCAATGCGCTGCGTTTCTCGACAACATGACGAAAGCAGTTTTCCAGCAGCGGCTGGAGTCCGAGTGTCGGGACGCGGCAATCCTGTGCATTGGCATCAATTTCCCATGAAATCCGGACGCGATCGGCGAAACGCTGAAGCATGATGTCTGCATAGGCGCGCAGCAAATTCAGCTCATCGGCCAGCGACTGCTCTGGACGCTGGCTTGCGTCGGTCGCCGTGCGCAACAGGGTCGCCAGACGGGTGAGCAGCATGTCGGCCGCGTCGGGATCAGTATGGATCAGCGATGAAACGGTGTTCAGCGCGTTAAACAGAAAGTGGGGTTGCAGTTGCTGGGTCAGTTGTGCGAGTTGCGCCTGTCGCGCGAGGTTCGCCTGCTTCTCGGCGGCCAACCGCTCTTCCACCCACGCCCTGTAGGACCGGACACCGAAAAGGATACCGCTGAACAGCGCATAGAACATGACGAAACTCGTCGCTTCGTAGGCCATCACTTCGAGCCACGGTCCGTGCTGGTACCTGGAGCCTGCCAGTGCATAGATACCAAATCGCAACGCATACATTGCAGTGATATACGCGACCATTTGCAGCGGCATCGACGCCCAGGAGCGGAGAAACCATTGCAGCGGCTGGTTGAGAAGACTATCGCGCCAATCCCTGCGCCTGATGTGCACTGCAATCAGCACCGTGGCAGCAAGCGCTGAGGACCCGTTGTTGACAAGCGGCCGCCAGAACTGCAGCTTGCCTGTCCACAGCGATTCCTGAATCCCCAGAGCCAGCATGAGCAGCCAGAACGTGGCCCACACCCAAAGCAGGCGCCGCCATAAGATCATCGGTTTGGGCTCGCCGAAGAGATAGCTAGTGTTCATTTTCCCGGCTCATTTACGCTCATCCACGACGCAGGCTTCGCCACGCGCCACAATTCGACCATGCCAAATGGCAGTTGTCTCCCCACCCAATCCCGGCGAATGCTGATTATGGTAATCGCAAAAACTTATCCAGGGCCATGCCAGACCCTGCCTACGTTGACGATTACGGTGTGCACACCCGCTTGGACGGCGTGCTGTGGGCCCCACCCCGAGGTGCTGGTGGTAGGGTCGATGCGTTCAAGCGTATTCGGAGAGACATCGCTCTCCGGGAAATAGGCTACAGGACAGCGGTCTGATTCATATCGCGCCGACACAGCGCAGATCGCGCTCCAGCCACAACGGACCGAACCGGGAAGTTCAGTCGACGGTATTGACGTTCGGAAACTTGCTACGGAACGCGTGCGGCATCGGCACGACCTCTTTCATCTCGTAGTTGAAGAACACGAAACCCGACTTCGCCATGGCGATAAGCGCGCCGTCTGCCGGTCGCGTGATGCGGAAGATGATGTCGCCGCCATATCGGTTGAAATCCATGATGCCAACTTCAAAGCATAAGCGGTCGCGCGCATAAGCTTCCGCGCGATAGGTTGTGGCGAGATCGGTCACGATGATGCTCGTGTGCCCTTCCTTCATGTCCTCGATACCGGCGTCGAACAGGAAGCGTGCGCGGGCCTCGGAAATCATCGAGATCATCGAATCGTTCGCGAGATGGTTCGCGCCGTTGATGTCGGTGACGCGCACCGTGAGATGCGTCGTGTAGTAAAACTGGTTCTCAGGGAACTGCAGGTGAATACGGGCCATGGCTTGAAACTCGGGTTGAGAAAATGTGCGCCCTTGCAGGGCGCTGATGCCTGATTCTAGCTGGTCGACGTGCAGGACGTGCGTAGAGGAAGGTCCACCGAACCAGGGGCGATCACCCCGTAACCGACAAATGCAACTGCCGAAAACGGCCGCGCATACGCGGCGCTGCCACTCGTCTCAATGCACGCGGTTGTTGGTTCCCGGTCCACATGTTTTAATGGGTCACCTACTTCCGGCTCCCCGGTTCCGATCATGTCATTGTTTCAGCCCGTCACGCTGACTACCCCTCGACTCATTCTGCGGCCGCTTCGTCAGGACGACGCGCAAGCGCTGTTCGCGATCTGGTCGGACGCGGAAGCGATGCGCTATTTTTCGTTTCCAACCATGACTTCCTTGAATCAGGCCGTGGATTGTGTCGCCCATATATTGAAGCGGTCCGCAGACGGCCAGGATCTCGCATGCGTGCTTGAGTTGCAGGCAACCGGCGAAGTGCTCGGCAAATGCGATCTCTTTCACGCGCATGAGCCATGCCGCCGCGCGGAAATCGGCTTCAGTCTGCTACGCCAGCAATGGGGGCGCGGATACATGCGTGAGGCTGCCTCCGCGATGATCGAGCACGCGTTCGGTACGCTGAAGTTACGCCGCATCGAGGCAGATATCGACCCGCGCAATCACGCCTCGGCGCGTCTTCTCGAACGGCTCGGGTTTGTCCGCGAAGGGCTGCTTCGTGAGCGCTGGATCGTCGGTGACGAGGTGTCGGATAGCGCACTCTACGGGCTGCTCGACAGTGATCGTCCAGCCGCTCTTCCAGGTGAAATTTCCGTAGTTCGATCCGCCAGTCATGCTGGTAGGGTATGTTGACAGCCTTCTATGCGATCCTTCAGCCAGATATCTGCGTTGCGGCACCTGCTAACGGCTGGCAGAGTCCAACATACGAAGCAATTGATACGTCCCAGACCTAATAGTTAGGCATCCAACCGGAGATATCAGATGACACGAGTTCGCGTTGCCGGCTTCACCATCTCGCTCGACGGATACGGAGCGGGCCCAGATCAAGACATCCAGAATCCGCTCGGCATTGGCGGAACGGATCTGCACCAGTGGTTAATTCCAACACGCACGTTCCAGCGGTCCCTGTTCGGGAAGGAAGGCGGCACGACCGGGGTTGACGATGATTTCGCCGCTCGAAGCTTCGCGAACGTTGGCGCCTGGATTCTCGGGAGGAACATGTTCAGCCCCCTTCGTGGCCCGTGGCCGGACATGAACTGGAAAGGCTGGTGGGGAGACAACCCACCGTATCACGTCCCGGTCTACATCATGACGCATCATGCGCGCCCATCCATCGAGATGGACGGCGGCACGACCTTCCATTTCGTCACGGGCGGCATTCGCGACGCGCTTGAAAAGGCACGCGAGGCAGCCGGCGGAATGGACGTACGCATAGGCGGTGGGGCGAATACCATTCAGCAGTTTCTTCGCGAAGGCCTCATCGATGAACTGCATATTGCCATCTCGCCCGTCCTGCTCGGCGGAGGAGAACGGCTATTCGAAGGGGTTGACATGCGGGCTCTGGGCTACGAATGCGTCGAATCCGTAGCATCGGAGAAAGCCACGCACGTGGTCCTACGGCGCAAAGGGCGAGCGGCCGCCTGACCGCCGGTTGCGGCGGCCGGCCGTGCGCGGGTTTTCGCACACGTCCAAGTTTGAATTTCAGTTCCCGTGATGTACGGCACCTCGCGGCGCGGCCTCGCGAGCCCGCAACCCGCGCTCAGGTGCCCTCTTTCACATGCCGGTCCGGCTGCTCCACCCCGGCCGTGCGCAGCGCCTCGTGCAGGGTGCCGAAAATGCCGCTTTCCTCGACAACCGGTGTGATGCCGTGCCGGTCCATATCCGAACGCAGGTAGCGGTTCACACGCGCGAAGAGCAGCGTGATGCCTTCGCGCTTCAACGTCTCGCACAACTCGCCCACCGAGCGCGCCGCGGAATAGTCGAGGTCGGTGATCGCACCCGCGTCGACCACGAAATGCCGCGGCTTGCTCGGCGCGCCGTCGATCAGCGCCCGAACATCCTCGACGAAAAAGTGATCGTTCGCGTAAAACAGATCGGCGCCGAAGCGATAGACGATCAACCCCGGCGCGGTCTGGATGCCTGCCACGGCGGGCACCGGCACCCAGATGCCGTCGCCGCCGGGGGCGAGAATCATCGTGTGCGGACGGTAGCTGTGGCGGACGTGCCGCAGCAGCGAAAGCGCCACCGCCACCAGGATGCCGTGCTCGACCCCGATCAGCACCACCGCCGCCGCGGTGAACACGGCGAGCGCGAATTCACCGGGGCTTTCGCTGCGAATCGCCGACAGCATCTTCAGATTGATGAGGCCGATGGCGATCGTGAACACGATGCTGGCGAGGATGCAGTGGGGCAGATATTGCAGGAAGCGGCTGAAAAACAGCAGCACCACGACCACCACCGCCGCGAAGGCGAGTTGCGCGAACTGGCTGCGCGTGCCGGCACGATCGGCCATGGCGGTCTGCGTCGGGCTGCCGTTCACCACGAACGCCCCGGAAAACGCCGCCGCGGCATTCGCCGCAGCAAGCCCCAGCAGGTCGGCGTTGGTATCCACGGATTCGTGATAACGCTCGGCGAACACCCGGCTGGCGGCGGCGCTTTGCGCGACGATCATCACAAAGCAGGAAGCCGCAACGGGCAGCAGATCGAGTACCTGCATCCACGTCACCGAGGGCATGCGTAGCGGCGGCAAGCCGCCCGCCACCGGGCCGAGCACGGAGATGCCGTGGGCCGCGAAGCCGTAGACGTCGCTCGCGGCAATGCCCGCCACGACCGCGATCAACGGCACGGGCGCGCGTGGCAGAAAGCGTTTGCACGTCAGAGTGGCGACGACCACCAGCAGCGAAATGGCGAACGTCGGCACATTGATCTGCGCCGCTTCGCGCACCACCAGCATGACCTGATCGACGCTGCGCGCGGCATGGCCGGGCAGGCCGAGCATGTCGCCCAGCATCGCGATGCCAACCTGTACGCCGACGCCGGCAAGAAAGCCGACCAGTACAGTACGCGACAGAAAGTCGGCGAGAAAGCCTAATTTGAAGATCCGCGCGACCAGCAGCAACGCGGCGGTGAGCAGCGCGACCATGCCGGCGAGCGCGGCATACTCGGCGCTGGACGCCGGCGCCATGGTGGAGAGGCGGCTTGCGAAAATGGTGGCGGTAGCAGAATCGGCGGCCACAACGAGGTGCCGCGACGCACCGAAAAACGCAAAGGCGATCAGCGGCAGAAAGACCGTGTAGAGGCCCGTCACGGCGGGCATGCCGGCAATGCGGGCGTAGCCCAGCACCTGTGGAATATCCATCGACGCCAGCTGGACGCCGGCCAGCGCGTCACGGGCCGCCGCGGCGCGGCCCAACGGAAGCACGCCCTTCAGCACGCTTACGCGCGCCGTTATATTCGCCAGAAAATCTCGCATACGCGATGCTGCCCCAAACGTAGGTAATCGCGCATCGTGCCGTGACCCGGCACTCAAAGGCAAGACTTATGGCGTGAACGCCTCAAGAAAACTGCGCAACCCGGCAAGCGCATGGACAGCGCAGCCGATGTAACGCGCTTTCGGATTCAACGCTTGAAGTGGCCTGTCAGCGGATCCACGTGCCGCGCGAAACCAATCAACGCGGCAATACAGATCGGACAGGCGATGAAGAAGACGGACAGCATCTCGCACCCCGTAACAAATTGTTACTAGCAAGTCTAAGCGAACTGCATGCAAAAAAAATTGGGGAAACCGCAAATCACTCTTGTCGAGAGCCGCACCAGTCTTGGGGCAACGCCTGCTCGAACACGTCGCGGGAAGAGGGAAATATGCCGCAATTAGCGGGGTGGATGCGCGGCACGCTCGCGCGCAAACGCTTGCGGGTGCGTTTATCGATCGGGCGAAGCGCACGCCCGCGTCCCGTGGTTAGGTGAAAACCTCTATGCCCCGAAATACAGCGGATGGGGCGCATCTTTCGGCGCGCCCTTCAGGCCGGAAGCGTCGATGCCGCTGTGGCGGATGCCGGCACGCCCGGTGCCATGCCCACCGATTCCCGCATCGTCACGCTGACGGGAAACTCGCGGACGATCTCCCACGTGGTCCGGTAGCACTGATTGAGCAGCCAGCGCACCGCATTCTGCGTCAACTCCGCAGTCGGGATATGCACCGACGTCAACCCGGGTGCGGCAAACGCCGCCGAATAGTCGTCGTCGTAGCCGATCACCGAGACCTCGCCGGGGACGGCAATGCCCGCCTGGTAAAAGCGCGCCAGCGCGCTCACCGCCATCGTGTCGTTGGCGCAGAACACGCCCGTGAAGCGGCGCCTGCCATCGAGCAGTTTTTCCGCGGCGGTGTAGCCCCCTTCCGGCGAGAAATCCGATTCGATCAGCGTGACGTCGTCGCGCGCAATGCCCTCGCGCGCCAGTTCGGCAAAGAAGCCCTCCAGACGGGCCAGGTTGTCCGAGGAGCTGAACGGCCCGGAGATCACCGCGATCTCCCGGTGTCCGTGATCGAGCAACGTGCGGGCAGCCAGTTCGCCGCCGCGCCGGTGGTCGGCGCAAAAAGACGCCTCCGGCAACTGGTCGAACGCGCGGTTCAGGAACACCATTTTCGGGTGCATGCGATGCAGCATGAGCAGGTCTTCGTCGTGCAGATCGTGGCTGATCACCACCACGCCGTCGCAATCGCGGTCGATCAGGAAGCGCACCGCGTCGATGGCCTGCTCGCGCGGCGACAGATCTCCGCTGCCGGTCGCCACCACCACGTGGCGGCGCACCGCGCGCAGTTCGGCGTCGGTCTGCTTGAGTATCGTGCCGTAGTAGGAGCCGAAGAAGGTCGGCACGAAAATGCCGACCATGCCGAGCGACTGGGTCGCCATGGCACGGCCAATGGACGACGGGCGAAAGTTCAGTTGCTCGATGGCCGCCTTCACGCGGGCGGCGGCATCGGCCGAGATGGGTCCTTTGCCGGAAATGGCGCGCGAGGCGGTCGACATCCCCACGCCGGCCAGTGCGGCGACATCTTTCAGTGTTGCCACGCGATCTCTCCGTCTATCCATGTTGTATTTTCGGCGACGCCGCGCGCCGGCGCGACAAACGCGCGCCGCCCGCTTCGTCGAACAGCGAGACATGCGTACTGTCGAACGAGAACGCCACGGTGTCCCCCACCGCCAACGGCGTCTTCGTCTGGTCGATCGATGCGACCTGCATTCCATGATAGTCGAGCCAGATGACGCGGTGGTTGCCCATCGGCTCCACCAGCGAAACTTTTGCACGCTGGCTCGCGCCCTCGTCTTGCGGCGCTTCTGTTGGCGCGTCTGTTTGCGCGTCGATCCGCTCCCTGATCCGCACGTCTTCCGCTCGCACGCCGAGCACGCAGCGCAACGCATTCGCGGGCGTGTTTTTAAACGGATACTTCGACACGCCGAGCCGCCAGTTCGCCGTACAGAAGTCCACCGAGCCGTCCCGCGCTTCGAGCCTGCCTTCGAGCAGATTCATGGCGGGCGTGCCCAGAAAAGTCGCGACAAACAGGTTCTCGGGTCGCGCGTAGACTTCCGCCGGGGTGCCAAACTGCTGGATCACGCCGCCGCGCATCACCGCCATGCGGGTGGCGAGCGTCATGGCCTCCACCTGGTCGTGCGTCACGTAGATCATCGTCGCGCCCAGGCGCTGATGCAGTTGCTTGAGTTCGCGGCGCAGCTCGGTGCGCAACTTGGCGTCGAGATTGGAGAGCGGTTCGTCGAACAGAAACACGTCGGCCTCGCGCACGATCGCCCGGCCGATCGCCACCCGTTGCCGCTGCCCGCCCGAGAGCTGCGCCGGTTTGCGCTTCAGGAGCGGCCCGAGCTGCAGCATCTCCGACGCCCGCGCCACGCGCCGCGCGATTTCCGCCTTCGGCGTGCCGTTGATGCGCAACGCGAACGACAGATTGCGCTCCACGCTCATGGTCGGATACAGCGCGTACGACTGGAACACCAGCGCGATGCGCCGGTCTTTCGGATCGGCCCAGGTCATGTCCTCGCCGGCAATCTCGATGCTGCCGCCGCTCACGTCGATCAGCCCGGCAATGCTGTGCAGCAAGGTGGACTTGCCGCAGCCGGACGGCCCGAGCAGCACGACGAATTCTCCCGCCCGCACATCGAGATCGAGGTTCTCGATCACCGTGTTGGCGCCCAGGCGAATGGTCAGATTGCGCACCGCAACGTTGGCGGCAGTCGTGACGCCCTCTTTGTCCGCCACCTCGGCATGGCTCGCCACGCCCTCCACTTCAGCCGCCTCGTCGGCCGCCTCATCTGCCTTCGCGCGCGCCACCGCATTTGCCAGATTAGCCACGTTTGTCATCGCCCTATGCCCTATCCCTTGACGGCGCCCGATGCAATGCCGCGCACGAACCAGCGGCCCGACACGAAGTAGACCGCGAGCGGCACCATGGAGGTCAAAATCGTGGCCGCCATGTTGACGTTATAGAGCCGCTCGCCGGTCGTCGTATTGATGATGTTATTCAGTTGCACCGTCATCGGCAGATTTTTGGTGCCGGCGAACACGAGGCCGAGAATGAAATCATTCCAGATGCCCGTGACCTGCATGATGAGCGCCACCACGATGATCGGCGTGGACATGGGCAGCATGAGCTGCACGAAGATGCGCCAGAAGCCGCCGCCGTCGATGCGTGCCGCCTTGAACAGCTCCTGCGGAATCGACGCGTAGTAGTTGCGGAACAGCAGCGTCATGACCGGCATGCCGAAGACGGTGTGGATCACCACGATACCGGGCAGCGAACTGAACAGATGCACGCTCGCCAGCACGCGCACGAGCGGGTAGACCATCACCTGCACGGGAATGAACGCGCCCATCAGCAAAACCCCGAACAGCAGGCCGGCGCCGCGCGGCCGCCAGAACGACAATGCATAGCCGTTCACCGCGCCGATGGCGATCGAGAACAGCGTGCTCGGCACGACGATGCGCACCGAGTTCCAGAAGCCGACCTGAATGCCGTTGCAATCGAGCCCGGTGCAGGCGGAGTGCCACGCCGCGCTCCATGCGTCCAGCGTGAAATGGGTGGGAAACGCCAAGAGATTGCCGAGCCGGATCTCGCTCATCGGCTTGACCGAGGTGACGAGCATCACGTACAGCGGCAGCAGAAAGAACAGCGCCGCCGTGAGCAGAAACGCGTAGACGCCGAGGCGTGCCGGCGTAAATGCCCGGCGGCGGCGCCGATTGCGCGCCCTACCCGGCGTGCCGCCTTTCAGCGGCGAGCTGAGCGTGTTCATCACGCCTCCTTGCGCAGGGCTGCGCGGCTGCGGGCATAGAAGAACGGCGCGAGAATCGCCAGCACCGTCGCGAGCAACACGATCGACGCCGCCGAGGCGAGCCCGATATTGGCGCGGCCGAACAGATAGTCCATGATGAACTTCGCCGGCACTTCGCTCGCCGTGCCGGGTCCGCCTTGCGTCATCGCGACCACCGCGTCGAACAGCTTCACGACCATCACGAACAGCAGAACGAACGCGGTGGACAGCGAGGGCCCCAGCATCGGCACGACGATGCTGACATAGACGCGCCAACGCGGAATGCCGTCGATGCGCGCGGCCTTCCACAATTCGTCGTCGATGCCGCGCAAGCCGGCCAGCATCAGCGCCATCACCAGACCCGAAGCCTGCCACACGGTAGCGATGACGATTGTGTAGATCACCCAGTCCTGATCGACGATCCAGTCGAAACGCGCGTGCGCGAAACCGAGTTTGTGCAACACGGCCTGCGCACCCAGTTCCGGGTTCAGAATCCACTGCCACACGAGCCCCGTCGCCACGAACGACATCGCATACGGATAGAGGAACACCGTGCGCAATGCGCCTTCCGCGACCACGCGCTGATCGATGAAAATCGCCAGCAGCAAGCCGATCACCATGCACGCCACGATAAAGCACGCGCCGTAGATCACGATGTTCTGCAGCGACAGCAGCCAGCGGTCGTTATTGAAAAGCCGCGCGTATTGCGTCAAACCGGCAAAGTCGCCGGAAGGAAACGTACGTGAATTGCTAAGCGAGACGCGCGCGGTCCAGACCATCGTGCCGAGATACGCGAGCACGACGGTCAGGACCATCGGCAGCAAGGCAATCCAGACTGCCAAAGAAAAGCGCTTTTTTAGCGGCTTTCTGGCGCGCGCTTTTCGTGGTTTCGAGTCGGAGGCCGGCAACTTGAGCGCGTGCATGACGCGCGCCTAGCTCTTTAACGCATTGGCAAACGCCTTTTGCGCGTCGTCGACCGGCTGGTTCTTGTTCCAGAAGTTTGTGATGACGTCGATCAACGCCCCTTGCGTATCAGGCGAGAGCAGCATTTCCGGATTCGGCAACTGACGCGACTTGTCCTTCATGATCGCAATGCCCTCCTTCGCGCAAATGTCGAGGCTGCCGGCGTCCACGTCGGGACGAATGGGGATCGAGCCTTTCTTCGCGCTGAATGCGACCTGCGCGGACGGCGAAGTCATCACCGTGGCCAGCAGATTTTGCGCCTTGATCGTGGTGGCGTTGTCGGTTTTCGGAAACACGAACACGTCGCCCGCGACGAGATACGGCGAATGCGGGCCGAAACCCGGGAAGCAGCCGAAGTCCTTGCCCGCGCTCTGATTGGCCGCCGAGAATTCGCCCTTGGCCCAGTCGCCCATGATCTGCACGCCGGCCTTGCCGGAAATCACCAGCGCCGTGGCGTCGTTCCAGTTACGCCCCGGCGAACCGGGATCGACGAAATCGTGCAGGCGCTTGAACGAGACGAGTACCTTTTTGAACGCATCCGACTTCACGGCATTCATGTCGTGATCGCGGTACACCTTGAGGTAGAGATCGGGGCCGCCCACGTCCGCGAACACGGCGTCGAACGTGATTTTTTCCTGCCAGGGCTGGCCGCCGAGGGCCAAAGGAATCACGCCCGCTGCTTTGAGTTTGCCGAGATCGGCGATGAACTCGTCGTAGCTCTTCGGCTCTGCGGCGATACCGGCTTTCTGGAACACCGGCTTCGAGTAGAAGAACCACGCCGGCATATGGATATCGACGGGAGCGGCGTAGTAATGGCCCTTCACCTTGATGCTGTCGATAATCGACTGCGGGAATATGCCGTTCCAGTTCTCTTTCGCGGCGACATCGTCGACGTTGTTCAGCAGGCCCTGATCGATCAGGTCGTGAAACTGCCTGGACGTATTGAATTGCGCGGCCGTGGGTGGATCGCCGCCGACAATCCGGTTGATTGCCGTGGAGCGGGCCTGATCGGCGCCCGCCACCGCGTTGTCGACCCATTGTCCGCCGGCCTTGTTGTACGCATCGGCAAACTGGCGGATGGCGGCCGATTCGCCGCCCGAGGTCCACCAGTGAATCACGTTGGCCTTCAAAGGCTCCGCATGCGCGACGGCGCCACTCAACGCCAGCGCTGCAACCACAACTCGCAAGGCCATCTTTTTGCTGTTCATCCCGTCTCCGTCAGTCCGGGCGTTGCGCCCTTGTTTCAAGTCGACATGCAAACCAGCCAAACCTGCCTCTACGTGCAATACGTGCAATACGTGCTCTACGTGCTTCCGACCGCGGCTAACTCCGTGCCTTGCGCTCCTTCAGAAACGCCGACACCCACTCCGCGCTGCGCTTGATCGTACGCTTCTGCGTCGCGTAATCGACATGCACGATACCAAAGCGCCGCTCGTACCCGAATGCCCACTCGAAGTTGTCCATCAGCGACCAGAGAAAATAGCCGCGCACGTCGACACCGGCCTGGATCGCCTGATCGACCGCGGCGAGGTGGCGCCTGAGAAACGAAATGCGCTGGGTGTCATCCACATGGCCGCCGATCACCGTGTCGTCCGACGCCATGCCGTTCTCGGTGATGTAGATAGGCGGCAGATTCCGGTACGCGGCCTTGAAACCGGTCAGCAGGTCGCGCAAACCGTCCGGATACACCTCCCAGCCCATCTGCGTGCGCTCCACGCCTTCGGGCGGGACTTCCCTGAAGCCGTGCGCGCCATCGCTCTCGACGTTCGTGCGGAAATAATAGTTGATGCCCAGAAAATCTAGCGGTGCAGAAATGGTCCGCAGGTCGCCTTCGAGCACGAGCGGCTCGGTGCCCGGCCACAGTTCGAGCAGATCGCCAGGATACGCGCCCTTGAGCAGCGGATCGAGAATCCACGCGTTGTGCTGAACCTCGAACAGATGCGCCGCGCGCTGATCGGCGGCGCGCTCGCTGTTGGCCGTGCCGCGTCCGACGTTGGCGACAATGCCCTTTTGCGACGCCGGATCGTTGGCGCGCAGCGCCGGCACCGCGAGACCGTGCGCAAGCAGCAGATGATGCATGGCCTGCGTGGCGAAGCGTGGATTCGCGAGTCCCGGCGCGTGGTGGCCGTTGCCGTAGCCGAGATACGCCGAGCACCACGGTTCGTTGAGCGTCGCCCACGCGTCGACGCTGCCGGCCAGTTCACGGCTCATCAGGTCGGCGTAATCGGCGAAACGGTAAGCGGTATCGCGATTGAGCCAGCCGCCGCGATCTTCCAGATGCTGCGGCAAGTCCCAGTGATACAGCGTGACAAAGGTGGTGATGCCCTTCTCCTTCAACCGCGCGAGCAGGCGCCGATAGAAGTCGAGCCCTTTGCGATTCGGCTGGCCGGCCTCATCCATCACGCGCGGCCAGGCGATCGAGAGCCGGTAGCCTTCGAGACCGAGTCCCATCAGCATGTCGATGTCCGCTTCCCAGCGATGGTAGTGATCGCAGGCCACGGCGCCGGTGTCGCCGGCCAGCACTTTGCCGGGCGTGGCGGAAAACGTGTCCCAGATGCACGGCAATCGGCCGTCTTCATTCACCGCGCCTTCGATCTGATACGAAGCCGTGGCTGCGCCAAGCAGAAAGCTCTTGCGCCATAGCGGCGAATCGGCGGGTGGCGCGAGAGGGTCCGCGAGCGGATGGGAACGGGAATGGGGAGAGAGCGCGTCGGATACAGCGGATAGGTCGTCGGTTGCCACGGATGCTCCTGTGCGGAAGTCAGTTAACCGAGCTACGGCGGATGGCGGCATATCACCGGGTTGACGACTCCAGTGGAAGCGCTTCCACACGACCCGTGAACGATAGCAGCGGTGAATTCAACGCAGCAATCAGGGTTTGTCTGGAGCACCGCGGGTTCGACGTCGATAGACGCGTGGCTTTGAGGACGGCGCCGCTCAGGAACCCGTCATCAGGTAATAACGGCCGTCGGCGCTGACATTGAAGCCGAATCCGCATGCCGTGGGTGAGCCGCGCGTGATGACATCAAGCGTCTCCGGCGCGGAGAGCCTGAACTCGATCAGGCATTTGTCGCCCCCTTGGGGGACTTCCTTCGACGTGTAGCGCGCGAGGTTGGTGATTTTTGCGGTGGCCTCGAGCGGCGCGTCGCCGGCGGTCACCATGACCGGCACGCGCGCCACGCCGTCGTAGAAACGCACGTAGGCAGACAGGCTGCCCATGTTCGCGCCGGGCTGACCATCGGCACCCACGGTCGGATACATGAAATCGCCGTCGATCCGGTAGACGCCGCGCCGCCCTTTCACCGGCTTCACCTCAATGTTGTTCCAGGCACCGAAAAACAGGTAATGGGTAAAGCGCGCCCCGCCGGGCGGCACGCCCTTCACCACCGCCTTGCCGTCTATCGCGTCGAGACGCTCGCGCGCAGCGGTAGTCGCGCGGCCGACCAGCGTGTCGCCGGGATAGTCGTCGCCGCGGCTCACAGCGGTTCGGTAGTAGGCGCGTGCGTCGGGCAGCGCGCCCAGCTTCACCTGCACGTCGCCCAGATGGACCAGCGCCATCGCCACGCGTGCCCGCGCGGAACTGGCGGCCTTCGGCGAGTTTTCCTCATCCGCCTGCATGACAGTGGCTTCGGCAAGCGCGGCCTCCATCCCGACCAGGGTCTGCGCCTCCTTGATGCGCCCTGATTCAAGCGCGGCCACGCCGAGTGCCGCGCATGACGCATTGGTGCGGCACGGCACGTCCTTACCGGACAGCAGATTACGGCGATAGAGATCGGCACGCGACGCGCGGTACTGTGCATCGGCGTTCACCGGCGCGGGCATGAGCGCGGCAAGCGTGGTTGAAGCGACAACGACAGTAGCGGCGAATGCGGTTCTGACGTTCATGTGCAAGAGAATACGGTGACCGTGGCAAGTCGTCCACGATTGCGCAAATGGATAGCAGAAATAGTTGGTTTGGACGGCGGCACGCGCTCACTAGACTGTGACCCATCTTGTCATAACAAGTTGAGTCATGTCGAAACCGGCCAGCAATCTCGTCCCGCTCGTGCCTCTGCCGCTCTATGCGCAGATCAAGGAAGCACTGCGCACACGCATTCTCGACGGCAGCTATGCGCCGCATAGCCAGATGCCGTCCGAGCATGAACTCTGCGCGATGTTCGGCGTGAGCCGCATCACCGTCCGCCAGGCGCTCGGCGACCTGCAAAAGGAAGGGCTTCTATTCAAGCTGCACGGCAAGGGCACTTTCGTGTCGAAGCCCAAGGCGTTTCAGAACGTCAGTTCCCTGCAAGGCTTTGCCGAAGCCATGTCGGCGATGGGCTATGAAATCGTCAACCAGTTGCGCAGCTTGCGCGTCGTGAAGGCCGGGCGCCAGGTCGCGGCGCGGCTGAATATCGAAGAAGGCTCGCCGGTCACCGAAATCCATCGCGTGCGCCTGCTCAATCGGGAGCCGGTGTCGCTCGAACTGACGTGGCTGCCTGAAACGCTCGGCGCGCGCCTCGCGCATGCGGATCTCGTCACGCGCGACATCTTCCTGATACTCGAAAACGACTGCGGCGTGCCGCTCGGTCACGCGGACATCGCGCTCGACGCCATGCTCGCTAACGAAGACATCGCCGATGCCTTGCGCGTCGACGAAGGCAGCGCCGTCTTGCGCATTGACCGGCTGACGCATGACGCCGATGGCACACCTATCGACTACGAACACCTCTACTTCCGCGGCGATGCATTCCAGTACCGGCTCCGCATCGACCGGGAGAAATCCACTCCAACAACCAAGCGCGCGGCAACAAGGAAAGCACCATGAACACCCATGTACTTGAATACGACGTTGTGGTCGTCGGCGGCGGCACGGCCGGACCGATGGCCGCTGTGAAGGCGAAGGAAAGCGATCCGGGCCTCAAGGTTCTGCTGCTGGAAAAGGCCCACGTCAAACGCAGCGGCGCGATCTCGATGGGCATGGACGGTCTGAACAACGCCGTCATCCCCGGTCATGCGACGCCCGAGCAATACACGCGCGAAATCACCATCGCGAATGACGGCATCGTCGATCAGGAGGCCGTGTATGCGTATGCCAAGCACAGCTTCACCACCATCGAGGAACTCGACCGCTGGGGCGTGAAGTTCGAAAAGGACGGCACCGGCGACTATGCGGTCAAGAAAGTGCATCACATGGGATCGTACGTGTTGCCCATGCCCGAAGGGCACGACATCAAGAAAGTGCTGTACCGGCAATTGAAGCGCGCGCGCGTGGCGATCACCAACCGGATCGTCGCGACGCGCCTGCTGACGGACGCGCAGGGCAATGTCTGCGGCGTACTCGGCTTCGACTGCCGTACCGCGGACTTCTACGTGGTGCGCGCCAAGGCGGTGATCCTCGCGTGCGGCGCGGCCGGGCGTCTCGGCCTGCCCGCCTCCGGCTACCTGATGGGCACGTATGAGAATCCGACCAACGCCGGCGATGGATACGCGATGGCCTATCACGCGGGCGCCGCGCTCGCGAACCTCGAATGCTTCCAGATCAATCCGTTGATCAAGGACTACAACGGCCCCGCCTGTGCGTACGTCACAGGACCGCTGGGCGGATTCACGGCGAATGGCAAGGGCGAGCGCTTCATCGAATGCGACTACTGGAGTGGTCAGATGATGTGGGAGTTCTATCAGGAACTGCAAAGCGGCAACGGTCCGGTGTTCCTGAAACTCGACCACCTGGCCGAGGAAACGATTCAGACCATCGAACAGATCCTGCACACGAACGAACGCCCCAGCCGCGGACGCTTTCATGCGGGCCGCGGCACCGACTACCGGCAGCAGATGGTCGAGATGCATATCTCCGAGATCGGCTTTTGCAGCGGCCACAGTGCTTCCGGCGTGTATGTGAACGCGCGCGCCGAAACGACCGTGCCGGGTCTCTATGCCGCCGGCGACATGGCCGCCGTGCCGCACAACTACATGCTGGGCGCGTTCACCTACGGCTGGTTCGCCGGACGCAACGCGGCGGCCTTTGTCGCGGGACGTGAGCATGCACCACTCGACCAGCAGCAGATCGAGGCCGAACGCGCGCGGATTTTTGCGCCGCTCGGGCGTGAACACGGTCTCGCGCCTGCGCAGGTCGAGTACAAGCTGCGCCGCATGGTCAACGACTACCTGCAACCACCGAAGGTCACGCGCAAGATGGAAATCGGCCTGCAACGCTTCTCCGAAATCGCCGACGACATCGCGTCGATCAAGGCAACGAATCCGCACGAGCTGATGCGCACCGCCGAAGTGCGCGCGATTCGCGACTGCGCCGAAATGGCCGCGCGCGCCTCGCTATTTCGCACCGAAAGCCGCTGGGGCCTCTATCACCATCGCGTCGACTATCCGCACCGCAGCGATGCCGACTGGTTCTGCCACACGCATCTGCGCAAGGACGACGCGGGCCGCATGATCAGCGAGAAGCGCGCGGTCGAACCGTATATCGTGCCGCTCGCCGACACGGAGCTCGACTCGTATCGCAAGCTGCGCATCCCCGAAGCGAACGTCCGCCCGCTCGCCGACGCCACCGTCTAACAGGAGTCCAAACGATGTCCTACACGCCTCACGAAATTTTCCAGCGCAGTTCGGCGCCCGTCACGATCGACGAAAACAAATGCATCGCCGACAAGGGTTGCACCGTGTGCGTCGACGTATGCCCGCTCGACCTGCTGGCGATCGACATGAGCAAGGGCAAGGCCTACATGCAATTCGACGAATGCTGGTACTGCATGCCCTGCGAACAGGATTGCCCGACCGGCGCGGTCAAGGTCGAGATTCCCTACCTGCTGCGCTAGCGCGCAGGTCTTGCACGATCCAATGTATCTCATCGTGTCCCGGCCGTACGCGATCTCCCAACCTCATGCCCCCAAGCCTTTGCTCATGACCGATTTCAATCTGTTGACTCACGATCCCGATGCGCTCGCGCCCGCCGCGGCAGCATTGCTGCCGCGGCTTGCCGATGCCGACCCGGCCGTGCGCCGGATCGCGCTGCTAGACCTCGCGGATCTCGAAGAACCCGGCGCGCTGCCGGCTATCGCGCACGCGCTGGCTCACGACGCCGCCCCGGCAGTCCGGCGCGAAGCGGCGCTCGTGCTGGGCGCATGGGAAGAAGCATCGATTGTCGACGCGCTCTGCCGCGCATTGCTCGATCCCGCCGCAGAAGTATGCAGCGCCGCTGCCGCCAGCCTGGCCACGCTGAAGGAAAGCGCGTCCGCTCCAGTGCTGGCCCGCTGGGCCGAACATGACGATCCGTTCGTGCAAGCCGCCGTGCTGCGCGCGTTGCGCGAGCTGCGTTATGCCGGTGCTCTGGAACCCGCGCTCCGTGCGCTCGAGCACGCCGACGACAGCGTGCGCGCCGAAGCCGTGGTGCTGCTCGGCTGGCTGAAGGACGCGCGCGCGTTGGCGCCGCTCGCTCACGCCTTGACCTCGGACGCCAACGCGGACATTCGTCGCGCGGCCGTTGGCGCGTTGGGCTTCGCGCCGCCCACCGACGCCTCGACCTTGGCCGCGCTGCTGCAAGCGCTTGACGACCGGATCTGGCAGGTCCGCGAAGAAGCCGCGACGACGCTCGGCAAGCTGCGCGTGAACGCCGCGTGCGACGCGCTGAGCACCGCGCTCGGCGACGACTACTGGCAGGTCCGTCTGCGCGCCGCACGCGCGCTGGGGCAACTCGGCGACCGCGCCGCGGCATGGCCGGTCGCCGGGCTGTTGTCGAGTCCGATCAGCAATCTGCGCAAGGAAGCCGCGCTCGCGTTGGGTGAACTGCGCGAACCCGCCACGCTGGACGCCTTACGCGACGCGCTCGACGACGCGGACCCCGAAGTGCGCAAGGCGGTAAGAATTGCGGTGCGGCAGATCGAGCAAGCCCTGCCATGAAGTCACCGCACGCGATCGAAATGGATGATGAAGCGCACGCCGTGATCCTGCACTGGCCCGGCGACACCGTTCAGCGCATCGCTCAACGCACGCTGCGCGATGCGTGCCCGTGCGCACAGTGCCGCCGGCTGCGCATCAGCGGCGACAACCCGGCATGCGCGGGCAATGTGACCGTGACCGGCATCCGGCCGATGGGCTACGGCGTCCAGCTGGTGTTCAGCGACGCGCACGAGCGCGGCATTTTCCCGTGGCCTTACCTCGAAGGCCTGCAAGATACCCTTACAATGGCGGCGGCGAGCTGTCGTGACATGCGGGATACATAACAAAGACGGCCGGCGCCAATAGCTAACATATTGAAAAACAATTAAACAAGCGCCTCGATCTGTCGATAACCAGTTCAGCCGCTTCCTCCTGGCGGTTGGACTTAACATGCAGAGCACATACAATTTTTGGCTGGTAGCGATCTCGTTCGCCGTCGCGACGCTTGCGTCGTACACGGCACTGGATCTGACCGGTCGCATTTACATCCTGGCGTCGTCACGTCAGCGGCACGCCTGGCGCCTGGGTGGCGCGGCGGCGCTCGGCGTCGGCATCTGGTCGATGCATTTCATCGCGATGCTGGCCTTTTCACTGCCGATCCCGCTCGGCTACGATTTCGCGACCACCGCCTGTTCGCTCGCGCTCGCGATCGGTGTCTCGTATCTGGCGCTGACCATCACGACCCGTGCGCGGCTCACAGTGGCTCACCTGCTGGCCGGCGGCGTGCTGATGGGGTTCGGCATTGCCGGCATGCATTACACCGGCATGGCAGCCATGCAGATGTCGCCGGCCATCCACTATCAGCCGACGTGGTTCGCGGCCTCGATCGCGATTGCGATCGGCGCGGCAACCGCCGCGCTGTGGATCGCCCGCGCGCTCGTCAACGACGGCCAGCGGCACGTCGTGCGCATGCGCGCCGCCGCGGCGCTGGTGATGGCCGTCGCGATCACCGGCATGCACTACACCGCCATGGCCGCCGCCGAGTTTCCGCTCGGTGCCGTGTGCGGCGCGGCCAAAGGCGTGAACGCCGACTGGCTCGCCACCACGGTGATCCTGTTCACCTTCGCGATTCTGATCGTCACGCTGCTGCTGTCGCGCTTCGACGCGCGCACCACCTTTCTGGCCGGCGCGGTGTCGAACCTGAACGGCCAGATCGTGCGACTCGCCACGCTGGATACGCTAACCGGACTGCCCAACCGCACCACGCTGACAGATCGCATCGAACGCGCCATTCATAGTTCGCGCCGGCAGCGAACCCTCTTCGCGATCCTCTTCATGGATCTCGACGGCTTCAAGACGATCAACGACTCGCTCGGCCACTCCGCCGGCGACCAGGTACTGACCGCGTTCGCCCAGCGGCTGCTCCTGTGCGTGCGTGCGACCGATACGGTAGCGCGGCTGGGCGGCGACGAGTTCGTGGTGCTGTCCGAAAATCTCGACAGCCGCGAAGCCGCCGGTGCGCTGGCCGAAGCCGTGCTCGACCGGATGCGCCAGGGCATGTGGACCGATTCGCAGCCGCTCCAGGTCATGCCGAGCATCGGCATCGCTCTTTATCCGCACGACGGCGATACCGTCGACACCCTGCTGAAACACGCGGACGCGGCCATGTACGAAGCCAAACGCGCGGGCCGCAGCACCTACCGCTTCTTCGAGCGCAGCATGAACGAGGCGGCCACGCGCACGCTGCAGATTCAGAGTGCGTTGCACGAGGCGCTGGCCGCCGGGCATTTCTCGCTGCACTTCCAGCCGAAGTTTCACGGCCGCGCCGACTCGCTGGCAGGCGCCGAAGCGCTGATCCGTCTGCATCACCCGCAGCTCGGCGCGCTGGCGCCGCTCGAGTTCATTCCGATTGCCGAGCGCTCGGGGCAGATCGTCCAGATCGGCTATTGGGTCGTGCGCGAAGCGTGCCGGCAGATCCGCAGCTGGGTCGCGCAAGGCCTGCCGCCGGTCAGAGTGGCGATCAACCTGTCGCCGCGCCAGTTGCTGCAGCCCGATCTCGTGTCGAGCATCCTCGAGATCGTCCAGGCCGAAGGTGTCGAATGCGACCAGATCATGTTCGAGATCACCGAAACCGTGGCGATGCAGGACGCGCCCAAAACCATCGAAATGATCCGCGAGTTCCAGGCCAGCGGCTTTGAAATCGCCATCGACGATTTCGGCACCGGCTATTCGAGCCTCGCCTATCTGCAGCGCTTTCGCGTCAAGCAATTGAAGATCGACCGGTTCTTCACGAACGGCCTCGACGAGCACGGCCCGGAAGGCAGCGCGATCGTGTCGGCGATCATCGCGCTCGCGCACTCGCTGGAAATGGACGTGGTGGCCGAAGGCGTCGAAACGGAATCGCAACGGGACATACTTAGAACGATGAGATGCGATGAGATGCAAGGCTTCCTGCTTGGCAAACCGCTTAGCGCCGAGGATTTCGGCGACCTGCTGCGGGAAAGGGCGGAGGCCGCATGAGCGCCGCGACGTTCTGATCCGCGCGGCGCAGCGTTGTTTTGGGTCACGTCGCCACAAGCAGCGGACCTAGCTTCAGAAACGAATAATTACAAGCAGGCCAGGTGTTGGAGATTTCATGAAATTCGACGTAGCGACGTTTACATCGTTGTGGCTGATCACGTTTCTCTGCTGTGCCCTCCTGACGACCGCACTGTCGCGCATGTTCAAGCACGTCACAGCTTTCCGTTTCTGGGCAATCGGTTTCTTCCTGCTCTGCGCTTCATCGGCATGCTTCGCGCTGCACCTCACGTGGCGCAACGACCTGCTGCTGGTCGCCACTGCCACCTTCGCTCTGCAAAGCCGCATGTTTATCTGGGTCGGCACGCGCGACCTGTTCGGCCTGACGGTGCCGTGGCGCGCCGCGCTTGCCGGCACCGCGGTGTTCTGCGTTCTCTTCGGAAGCGCACTGATGCTCCGGGCGCCGATCGTGCTGCGCGCCATGCTGCTCGTGATGTTTTTCCTGCCGTACCGCGCCGCCACGCTCTACGAAGTGTGCCGCCGGCGCCGCCCAAGGCTCGGCCCGGCTCGTCTGATCGTGCTCATCGGCGCGACGATTGCCACGCTCAATGCGGCCGTGCCGCTCGTGCTCGTGCTGCTCGACCGCGGCAATGCGTCGCTTCTGCTCGGCAATCCGCAGAACACCTCGGCGATCTACGCAGTGGTGTTCGCCGGCGACCTGATGCTGGCGTGCGGTCTGATCGTGCTGGCCTTCAAGCTGATGATGGTCGAACGGGACATGCTCGACACGCTCGAGCGCGGCGCCCTGCAGCGCCTCGGCACCTCCCGGCGGGCGTGGGGCGGGCAGGACGCACGAGGCTCGAGCGGCGATGCGCTCGGCCACGACACTCCCGTGCAACGCACGTCGCTGCCGGGGCCGATTTGACGCGGCGCCTCGCGTCCGAGGCGTCTAGCCGATATCGCTTTTGCTGAACTCCGTGTCGGACACCGACGGCAGAAGCGGTCTCGCCGCCTGCGCGGCATCGCGTTTGGTGAGCTTGCCGTCCACTGAAGCGCCGCAATCCATCCGCAACTGCTGGTAGTCAATGTTGCCGGTCACATGCGCGTTGCTCTGCAACTCGACGAAGTGATCGGCAATCACATCGCCGACGATCCTGCCGTTGACCACCACGTCATAGCCATGCACGTTGCCCTCGATCGAGCCACGGTCGCTCAATACGAGCAGCGTCTGACTGCCCGGCTCGCCGCTGACGTTGCCGTGCACGTGGCCGTCCAGGCGTAGACCGTCGCTGAACTGCAGATCTCCGGTGATCCGCACGTCGGGAGCAATCAGGGTGGCGAGCTTGGTCTGCTGAATGCCGGCGGGTTTCTTCTTGTTGAACATCACTACTCTCTTGCAAATGAAAAAGGCCGTCACACCGATGCTGCGCGGGCGACGACACGGTGGTTGTCTTGTGTGTTGCCGATTGGTTTGACGGATGGACTCAGCGCCGCGGTGCAGCATCCTGCGCCAGTGAGCGGCCCTTGCTCTGGCCGCGCAGAAACTGCACTTCCGCGTTGAGCCGGGCGACATCGGCGGCGGCGCTGTCCGCGGTTTTCTGCACTACCGCGCGCGCCGCAGATTCCTGCGCCAGCGCGAGCCGTGCGCGGATCAACTCTTTCTGCTGCGCGCTCTCGTCGACGGGCGCCACGATGCATTGCGCGGGCGGCATGCCGGCGCGCCTCGCGTGCCAGGCGGTCGCAACCACGCCGCCGACGGAGGCACACAGCACACCCTTCGCGGCCCATGCGGTCAAACGGAAAGCCAGCGAACGCACGGGCCGAAGCGCGTAAGCGCGGTGGGTGAGAATGCCCGCTTTGTGCGGGAAATGCCGGTCAGCCATGAGACGCGGGCGCGAACAGCGCGAGATAGGCGGACGGTTCAACCGGCGCGCTGTTGACCAGCACTTCGAAATGCAGATGCGGACCGGTGGAACGGCCGGTGGAACCGACATCGGCGATATATTGGCGCGGCAGCACCAGATCGCCGACATGCACGACGATGCGCGACGCGTGGCCATAGCGGGTCATGAGGCCGTTGCCGTGATCGATCTCGACCGCGTTGCCGTAGCCCGCTTTCTCGCCGGCGTACACCACGCGGCCGCCCGCCGCCGCCAGAATCGGCGTACCCGTTGGGGCAACCAGATCGAGGCCCGGATGAAAGCTCAAACGATGCGTGAACGGATCGATACGGTTGCCGAACGGCGAGCCGAAGCGCGCGCCGTCGGCCGGCATGCGGCCGGGAAAGGCGGCGTACGCGAGCGCGTGGTCGGCGGTCTGCTGCTCGAGCGCCGACAAGGTCGCGGCGATGCAATCCAGTTGCTGGCCGGTGCGCTCGGCATCGGCATGCCGGCCCAGCGGCGTGAGAGCGTTGCAGCGGCGCGGCGGCAGCGCCGGCCCGCCCTCGCCTTCGCTGTCGGTTGCGGACGTGTCGGGTGCGGAAGCCGCGCCGGGCGTTGCTGGCATCACGGGCGCGCGCGGCGCGGGCCGCGGCGTATTCAGGCGCGCTTCAAAATCGTGCAAGGCGCCGACCTGCGCCGTGAGTCGCGCGATGCGCGGCTCGATCTGCGCTACTGTCGCGTTCAATTTGCCAAGCTGATCGATTGCGTAATCGTGCTCGACGCGGCCCGCTGCCCGCTCGTCGGCGCCGCCGCGCGCGGCCCAGTGCAGGCCGATTGTGAAGCCCGTTGCAAGCGCAAGCGCAGCCGCGCCGATGGCTGCGCTCACGGCCACGGTCAGCGCGGTGCGGCGCGTGACGAAGCCGATGGAACCGCTGGCAAGCTGACTGCCGGCGTGGAACGCGGAAGCCATTAGCGGCGCCTCGTATGTGAAGCACGTAACGCTTGCAGCGCGATCGCGGCGCGCGTCCGAAACGGTGCGGCGAGACGCATGTTCGACACCGGCAACGCGTTCAGCACGCCGGGCGCGCGACGCGTTTCACACAGCGGCAAACGGGACAAAAGATCAGCGGACAAAACTGGCTGCATGCGGCATCGACCGGAGACACACCGGCCGCGAGAGTGGACAGAGGGCGCCGATTATCCCCTGGCAGCACGAAGCATCATCTCAAATACAGGACGAAGGGACGATGCGCTGCGGGCGGCATGGCGTGCCATGAACGGCGGGCCGCGTCGCCGTCCGCACCACCCGCCTCTACCGCCTGTCTCACGCGCCCCGGTCCGGTCTTGAGAGAACCCGCGTTCAAATTACGGGTTCAGTGGCCTGCACCGCTGCATCCTTACCGGTATCCAACGCGATGAGCCGCTCGAGCAATGCACTGCTCGCACGCGTCATGGGTGCGCGCAGCTCATCGCGTATCGCCCCTTGCGCGGCCAGCAGCGCCTTCACCGGCGCGGGATTCGGCTCGGCGAACAGCGCCTCGATCAACGGCGCGAGCGCGTGGAAAATGCGCCGGCCTTCGTCGAGCCGGCCCGCCGCCAGCGCGCGGTACAGCGCAACGAAGCGTTCCGTGCGCAGATGCGCGGACGCAGCGATCGCCCCACTGCCGCCAAGGCACAGCGTGTTGAAGAGATTCATGTCTTCACCCGCGAGCACCTGCAAGCGGCCGTCGCGGATCAGTGCGAGCGTGGTGTCGAGCGAACCGGCACAGTCCTTGATGGCCTGAATTCGCGGATGCGCCGCGAGGGTCAGCAGCGTGTCGAGTTCGAGCCGCACACCGGTGCGATAAGGAATGTCGTACAGCACGACCGGCTTCTCGCTCGCGTCGGCCAGCGCCGTGAAGTGCGCGACGATGCCCGCCTGCGACGGCCGGATGTAGTACGGCGCGGCCATCAGCACGCCGGCGACCGGCAGCGCGTTCAGCTGCTCGATGCGCTCGCGCATGCTGGCGGTGTGATTGCCGGATAGGCCGGCCACTACCGGCAGCGCGCGCCCATCGTGCGCATCGTGCGCTTCATGCGCTTCGTCGAGAATCGTCGCCAGCACGGCGTCCTGCTCGGCGGCGTCGAGCGCGGCCGGCTCGCCCGTCGTGCCGAGCGCCACCAGCCCGGCGACGCCCGCCTCGGCATAGCGGCGCACCAGCGCGCGCAAGGCGGTGTGATCGACCTCGCCGTCGGCAAACGGCGTGATGAGCGGAATCCAGATACCCGAAAAAATAGACATGTCTTTACCTCGATAGCGACCGTATCGATTCCGTGCAGCGGTGCGAGGGAGGAACACAGGAAAGTGCCCAGGCGGGCGTTGACCGGCTGTTCCGTCGCACATCTGACGGAACAGCAAGCTCCGGTCAGATGAGCGGCTGTTTTTTGGCTTTGGCGCTAACGTTCGAAACACACGTGCGTGCGACTGCGGCGCTCGCGAGAGCGAGACAGGCAGAAGTGGACGGACGGAGTCTGAGCGTTGGGCCGAAATGCATGACACGCAGCGTAACCGCGTCCGGGGCGGCTTGGCAAGGCCCATCGCGAAAAATGCTTGACTTCTACGATGGGGAAACTAATATACGCACCGCGTACATTTTCAGATTACCCCCTTTCCCGACAGGTGGCCCCATGAGCGTTCCGCAACAAGCCTTCCTACGCGACGCGATGCGTCGCCTGAACATGACGCGCGACACGTTCGCCAGCCGGATCGGCGTATCGCGCCGGGCGCTCGACACGTGGCTCCTGCCGGACGACTCGCAGGAATCGCGCGCCATGCCGGAAATCGTGGAGCGCTTCGTGTCGGAAATCGTGGTGCACGGCGATCCCGGCGAAAAATATACGCAAAGCGTAGACTCGCAATCGCTTGCCAGCCAGATGCTGTTCGAGGGCAAGCCGCAACTGCTTTCCGTGGACCAGTTCTCGCGCGACTCGGTGGAGGCGCTGTTTCGCGTGGCCGACATCATGCAACCCATCGCGCGCCGCCGCAAAATCTCCCGGGTGCTGGAAGGCGCGGTGCTCGGCAATCTGTTCTTCGAGGCCAGCACGCGCACCCGCGTGAGCTTCGGCGCCGCGTTCTGCCGGCTCGGCGGATCGGTTTGCGACACCACCGGCTTCACGTTTTCGTCGATGGCCAAGGGCGAGTCGATCTACGACACCAGTCGCGTGATGAGCGGTTACGTGGACGCGCTGGTGGTCCGTCATCCGGAACAAGGCTCGGTGGCCGAGTTTGCGCGCGCGACCAACGTGCCGGTGATCAACGGCGGCGACGGCCCGGGTGAACACCCGAGCCAGGCGCTGCTCGACCTGTACACCATTCAGCGCGAGTTCTCGCGGCTCGGCAAGATCGTCGACGGTGCGCATATCGCGCTGGTCGGCGACCTGAAATATGGGCGCACGGTGCACTCGCTGGTCAAACTGCTGGCGCTCTACAAGGGCATCAAATTCACGCTGATCTCGCCGCCCATGCTCGAAATGCCGGCCTATATCGTCGAGCAGATTTCACGCAACGGCCACGTGATCGAACAGACGCACGATCTGACCGCCGGCCTGCGCGGCGCCGACGTGGTGTACGCCACGCGCATTCAGAAAGAGCGCTTCGCGGACGAATCGTTCGAAGGCTATACGCCGGACTTCCAGATCAATCAGGCGCTGGTGGATAGCGTGTGCGGCGCCGATACTTTGATCATGCACCCGCTGCCGCGCGACAGCCGGCCGGGCGCGAACGATTTGAGCGTCGACCTGAATCACGATTCGCGGCTGGCGATTTTCCGGCAAACCGATAACGGCATTCCGGTGCGTATGGCGATTTTCGCGGTGCTGCTGGGTGTGGAGAAACTGGTCCAGCATTCCATGCGCGACGCCGCATGGCGCCCGCCGGTGTATCTCGGTCCGGACGACGCGGTGTTTCACGGCATCGATTGATTGGCGCGATTTGGCATCATGCGTGGCCGACTGATTGGCTCAATCAGCGGCCTCCAGATGGATGGCGAATTCCGAACTGGAATTTCCGCCGCAAAACGTCAAGCCGCTGCGGTGCTCGCCGCAGTGTTGCCATTGTGTTTGAAGGTCCCCGCGAAAAACAGCACCTGGTATTGCACGGCATTTGCCCAGTACTTCCAGGTGTGGCCGCCGGGCCGCTCCGCGTAGTCGTGCGGCACACCGAGTTCGACGAGGCGCTCATGCAGCGTGCGATTCGACTGCACCAGCGAATCGTTCACACCGCAGTCGATCGTCAGCGCGATATGCGCGTTCCCGAAACTGCGCGCATTCGCGACAATCGCCTCGTTATTCCAGAAGTCCGCATGCCGGACCGGATCGCCGAAGATCTGCGCGATGCCGGGCTCATCTTCACAGCCACGCGGGTCCACCGCACCGCTGATACTCCCCGCGGCACCGAACGTGTCCGGGCGGTCGAGCGCGATATGCAAGGCGCCGAACCCGCCCATGCTCAGGCCGGTAATGGCGCGCGCCTGTTTCCTGGCGATTGTGCGGAAATGCATGTCGACAAAAGCCACCACCTCTGTACCCACATAGGTTTCGTACAGGCTGCGGCGATCGACGGGACTGTCGATGTACCAGCTTTCGTGACCGCCGTCGGGCATCACGAGTATCACGTGATAGCGGTCCGCCAGCTTGCCGATCTGCGAATTCGCGGTCCAGTCGGTGTAGTCGCCGCCTGAGCCGTGCAACAGATAGACGACCGGAAAGCGGTCGGCTCCTTTGCCGCGCGCATATTGATCGGGCAGCACGACCGTCGCTTCGAGCGACTTATGCATGGCCGCACTGGGAATGGTGACGACGCGCGACTGAAATGCCCAGCCAGGCGTCGTAATCAGCAGCATCAGAACGAGCCAGAACGCACGCGCTTGATTCATGGTTTGTCGCTCTTCTCTTTGTAGGCGTCCGAAGAACACTGCCTGACATCAGGCTGCAAAAATTCTGTGGACGACTCTAGCAACGGCGACTTACAACCAAATTTCAGCGAAACATACGATTCGTCAGCTTGAGTTATGAAGGGAGTACTACGTACGTGCTCGACGTTTACGCGACGTGCGCAGCGAATCCCGTCTCGTCTGGCGCGATATCGGCTCGCAGCGTGAGCGCGGGAATTGTGTACGCGCCGCCGTTCTGCGGCCGGAACGGAATCGGTGCGGTCGTCCAGAGATTGTCCAAACGCTCGCCGAGCGCGTCACGCACGGCGGGATAACTGGTTTTGTCGATACGGCTCGTCCGATAGATCACGTACGGCGGCAGCACGTCGAAGCCGGGGTAATAGAGGATGCCGTGTTGAATGGGAAACAGCACGTCGTCGATTGGACCGTTGATGCCGCGTGGACTGTAGTGCGACTCCCAGCCGCCTGTCGTGACCACCAGCATCGCGCGCTTGCCTGCCAGCTTGCCTTCGCCATAGCGCTCGCCCCACCGTGCGTCGGAGTGTTCGCCGACGCCATAGGCAAAGCCGTACGCATACACCCGCTCCACCCAGCCCTTGAGGATGGCCGGCATCGAGAACCACCAGAGCGGAAACTGCAGAATGACAGCATCCGCCCACAGGAGTTTCTCCTGCTCGCTTGCAATATCTTCGCTCTGCAGGCCGTTTTCGAACGCATGCTTCGAGTCAAGTGAGGGGTGGAAACGCTCACCGGATTCTTTCGCGAGGCTGTCGCCCGCATCGAGCGGGGCCTTCCACTTCATCGCATATAGATCGGATACCTGAACAGTATGTCCGGCATCTTCAAGGCGTTTGACGGTGAAGTCCTTGAGGGACCCATTCAGCGATTTGGGTTCCGGGTGCGCGTAAACAAGAAGAACGTTCATAACAGGGTGATCCTTCGTGGCCAAGAGAAAGAAGCCAGAGTAGATCCCGCTCCGGTATATTTGAAATGAATTCCTAATATGCCAGGTATAGCCATGAATAATCTCAGGAGGCTGGACCTCAATCTGCTGCTCACGCTGGACGTGCTGCTGGCGGAACACAACGTCACGCGAGCGGCGGAACGCCTGAACTTTTCCCAGCCTTCAGTCAGCGTGCATCTGGCCAAACTGCGGGATGTGCTGGGCGACCCGCTGCTGCTGCCGGGACCACGCGGCATGCGGCCCACCGCTCGTGCCGAGGCGTTGCGCGAACCCTTGCGGGAGGCGCTCGAAGCGCTAGAGCAGGCGGTGGCGCCGGCCCGCCCTTTCAATCCCGCCGAGGCGAGCCACGCCTGGCGCGTCGCCGCGACTGACTACGCCGAATCGACGATCATCCTGCCCGCCCTGGCAGGCTTACGTGCGGCGGCGCCCGGCACGCGCCTCGCCGTTGTCGAAGCGGTACCGCCACGCCTTGCGAGGCAGGCGGAACAGGGAGAAATCGATCTGGGGTTTCATACCAGCGAAGGCGCGCCAGAGGGACTGCGCGGCAAGGTGCTGTTTGCCGAGCGGTATGTGCTGGTCGGGCGCGCCGGCCACCCGCGACTGAAACGCCGGCCCACGCTCGCGCAATTCTGCAAGCTCGAGCACGTGATCGTGTCGCCGGATGGCGGCGGCTTCATTGGCGTGACCGATGAAGCGCTTGCGAAGGTGGGTCTGACACGCAAGGTTGTGCTTTCGGTGCCGCACTTTCTATTCATGTCGTCGGTGCTGGCGAGCTCCGACCTCGTGGGGATGCTTCCCGCGAGGCTCGTGCGTGGCAATGGCGCGCTGCAGATGGTCGAGCCGCCCGTGGAGGTGCCGGGGTATGAGATGGCGATGCTCTGGCATGAGCGTGTGCATCGCGATCCGGCGCATCGGTGGTTGCGGGAGTTTATTGCGGGGGCGGTGTGAGGTGAGCGTCGTTGGACGAAGGGGTTCATGGGTACGGGGGCGTTGCGCCCCCACCCCTCACCCCACCCGCCGCCCTTCAACCGGATACCCCGGATCGGTATACCCCGGCGTCGACGCATGCCCCGGCGCAACGAGCCTATCCACCAGCTTCTCGTCCTCGGGCCCAAGCTCCACTTTCAACGCTTCCACATAACTATCCCACTGCGCCTCGGTACGCGGCCCGGCAATCGTGCTGCTGACAAAACGGTTCTTGAGCACCCACGCCAGCGCGAACGCAATCGACGTCGTACCACGCTCCGCCGCATGATCGGCGATCGTCCGCGCGATCCTGAGCGACTCCGGACGCCACTCGGTCTGCTGAATACGCTTGTCGCCGCGGCCTGCGCGCGAGTCGGCCGGAGGCGGCGCATCCACTGCATATTTGCCGCTCAACACACCGCGCGCCAGCGGACTGTATGACACAACGCCCAGACCGTAATGATGCGCGGCCGGCAATTGCTCGATCTCCGCCGTACGATCAACAAGGTTGTAAAGCGGCTCGCTCGCAACCGGCCGATCGATGCCGAGCTGATCCGCAAGACGCACAATCTCGGCAATGCGCCAGCCGCGGAAATTCGACACGCCGAAGTAGCGGATCTTGCCCTGTCGAATCAGATCGCCAATCGCGCGCACGCCTTCTTCGAGCGGCGCATCCGCAAGCGCTCGATGAAAATACAGGATATCGATGTAGTCGGTACCGAGCCGTTTCAAGCTCGCTTCGACCGACTGTATGATCCACTTGCGCGACTGCCCCTGCTCATTCGGCCCTTGCGCAGTTGGATAGCCGAACTTGGTCGCCACGACCCAGTTGTCGCGCCGCTCCGCAATTGCCCTGCCCACGATTTCTTCCGAGCGGCCCGCGTGATACACGTCCGCCGTGTCGATGAAATTCACGCCCTGCTCATAAGCTTTGTCGATGATGCGCTTTGCGTCCGCTTCCGCGGTCTCGCCGCCGAACATCATCGCGCCGAGACACAGCGGCGAAACCTTGAGAGCACTGCGGCCCAGATACCGATAGTCCATCACTTGTTCTCCGTTCAGGCCACGCCCGATAAACACATTGCTTGCGAAACCGATTCGCGGGCTCAAGCCTCGCGGCCCGCGAAAACCTGCCGTGCGACTGTCAATGCCGTAGCCGCAGTCGGCCAGCCCGAGTAGAACGCAAGGTGCGTGATCAACTCGATCAGTTCATCCCGGGAGATGCCGTTGTCGAGCGCCTTGCCGATGTGAAACGGCAACTCGTTGCCGCGATACAGCGCAACGAGGCTCGCCACGGTAATCAGACTCCGATCACGGGGTGACAGCCCAGGGCGCTCCCAGACGTCGCCAAACAGCACCTTGTCGGTGTACTCCGCGAGTGCGGGCGCGAGATCGCCAAACGCCTTGCGCGCGGCAACGGGTTCGGCAGCAGGTTCATGAGGCATGGCATACGCTCCAGTTCGAATCAGGGTTGCGACTGACAGCTCAGGCGGTTCGCGCCCCAAGCAGTCCCAATCGCTGACCACGTCGAATTTAATCGCTGCCCCACTCGGCGACTAGACGGTAAAATCGGCAAACACCCATGAGCAGGATTCATGAATGGCACGCGAAAACCTGAACGACCTGCTGGCCTTTCTCGCGGTCGCCCGCGAGCGCAGCTTTACCCGCGCGGCGGCAAAACTGGGCGTCTCGCAATCCGCGTTGAGCCACACGATTCGCGGTCTCGAAGCGCGGCTCGGCATTCGCCTGCTGACCCGAACCACGCGAAGCGTTTCGCCCACGCCGGCCGGCGAACGGCTGCTGGCTACCGCGGGTCCGCGCCTCGATGAAATCGACGAAGAGCTCGCCGCGCTTGGCGAACTGCGCGACAAACCCGCGGGCACCATCCGCATCACGACCGACGAATATGCCGCCAGCGCCATTCTCCAGCCGAAGCTGGCGCAACTCATGCCGGAGTATCCGGACATCAAGGTCGAAGTGATCGTCGATTTCGGGCTGACCGACATCGTCGCTCAGCAGTACGACGTGGGGATACGGCTCGGCGATCAGGTGGCCAAAGACATGATCGCGGTATGCATCGCGCCGGATCTGCGCATGGCGGTGGTCGGCGCGCCCTCCTACTTCGCGAAACGCTCGCGGCCGAAAACACCACGGGATCTCACGAACCACAACTGCATCAATCTTCGCCTGCCGACCTACGGCGGACTTTATGCCTGGGAGTTCGAAAAATCTGGCCACCAACTGCATGTGCGTGTTGAAGGTCAACTGGTGTTCAACGGCACGCACCAGATGCTCGCAGCGGCGCTGACCGGCTGCGGGCTTGCCTACGTGCCCGAGGAACTGGCCCGCCCGCACATCGACGACGGACGGCTCAAACAGGTTCTCAGGGACTGGTGCCCCACCTTCCCGGGCTATCACCTGTACTACCCGAGCCGCCGTCAATCCTCGCGCGCACTGGCCGTGCTGATCGACGCGTTGCGCTACCGGCCTTAATTACTCCGCGGGCTGGCCATGCGCACCGCCAATCGCATCTAGCTCCGCAAGCACTTCATCAGTCAGTATCAACTGTGATGCCCGCAGATTCTCACGCAAATGCTCAACCGACGACGTCCCGGGGATCAGCAGAATATTAGGTGACCGATACAACAGCCAGGCGAGCGCCACCTGCATTGGCGTTGCATCGAGCTTCTGCGCGATGCCCGAAAGTGCCGACGATTGAATGGGCGTGAACCCGCCTAGCGGAAAGAACGGCACATACGCGATCCCCTTGCCGGCGAGGTCGTCGATCAGCGCGTCATCCGCCCGGTGCACCAGGTTGTAATGGTTCTGCACGCACACCACCTCCGCGATGCTTCGCGCCTCGGCAATCTGCGCAGCGGTGACGTTGCTCAAGCCGATGTGGCGCACCAGTCCGCGACGCTGAAGTTCGGCAAGAGCCGTGACCTGCTTTTCGATCGAACCTTCAGAAGGCTCATGCACGCTGCCCATGATTCGCATGTTGACGACTTCGAGCGCGTCAAGGCCGAGATTGCGCAGATTGTCATGCACGGCGCGCTCGATATCCCCTGGTTCGAACGCGGGCAGCCATGCGCCGTCGCTGCCGCGCACCGCACCGACCTTGGTGACGATCACAAGATCGTCGGCATAGGGATGCAGCGCTTCGCGGATCAACTGGTTGGTAACGTGAGGCCCGTAAAAATCGCTCGTATCGATGTGATCGACGCCCGACGCCACCGCTTCGCGCAACACCGCAATGGCGGCGTCACGATCCTTGGGCGGCCCGAACACGCCGGGGCCCGCCAGTTGCATGGCGCCGTAACCCATGCGGCGCACAGAGCGGCCGGCCAACTGGAAGGTAGTCGCAGGGGTGAGATTCGACATGACGCTCTCCTTGGTGAGTGGATGAGCGACAGTATGGCGGCGGTTGCATTGTTAAATAAAGCAGTCTAACGTGCACAGGTTGTTTCTAAATATGCACAATCATCATGGAATTGAACGATCTCGCCGCGTTCGTCTCGGTGGCCCGCGCGGGTGGCTTTCGAGACGCGGCGCGCCAGGGCGGTGTTTCGGCGTCGAGTCTGAGCATCGCCGTACGCCGCCTCGAGGCGAAGCTCGGCCTGCGGCTGCTCAACCGTACCACGCGCAGTGTGGCGCCCACTGAAGCGGGATTGCGCCTCATCGAAAAGCTGACGCCGCTGTTCGGCGAGATGGAAGCGGCGCTGGACGTGCTGAACGTCTTCAGGGACAAGCCGGCGGGCACGCTCAAACTGAACGTGCCGTCGAGCGCCGCGCGGATCGTTCTGCCCGCGATTATCGCCGCGTTCCTGAAGGCCTATCCGGACATACGCGTCGAAGTCGTGGTCGAGGATGGTTTCGTCGACGTGCTGTCGATCGGTTGCGACGCGGGCATTCGTTATGACGAAAGGCTCGAACAGGACATGGTCGCGATTCCAATCGGCCCTCGTGTGCAGCGCTTCGCCACGGCGGCGGCGCCGGACTATCTCGACCTGCGCGGCCGGCCCGTTCATCCGCGCGAACTGCTCTCGCATGCATGCCTGCGTGGCCAGTTCGCCGGGGGCGCAACGCCAATCTGGTTCTTTGAACGCGACGGCGAAGTGCTGCAGTTGAATCCTTCGGGCCCGCTGCTCGTGCGTCCGGGTGCGGCGATCGATCTGGCGACCAGCGCGGCGATCGCCGGCGTGGGCGTCATTCATCTGTTCGAAGACATGCTGCGCCCGCATCTCGACAGCGGCGCGCTGGAGCCGATTCTTGAACCATGGTGGCAGCGCTTTTCCGGCCCGTTTCTCTACTATCCGGGGCGCCGCCACCTGCCGGCACCATTGCGCGCGTTCGTCGATTTTGTGAAGGCGCTCAACGATGCCGGCTGATGGAAACGCATCGGACGCGACGCCGCCGGATTGAGGGTCATAGTCGTCTTGTTGTCGTCGCATGAGAGCTAGGCAAGCAACATTCCACAAGTGATTATTGGAGAGATAATAATCTGACCATGACCGATACCCGCCCTAACCCGCTGCGCAAGTTTGCTGACTTCATCCGAGCGGAGCAGACCCGGCTCACCGAGCAATGGATGAAGGCCGTATTCGCCGACGTCGATCTCGTCGAAGCCGACAAGCTCACGTACCAGCAACTCGCCGATCATCTGCCGGAAATTCTCGACGGGCTATGCGCGGCGCTCGACGTCGAAGATGTCGAACAGGTCGAATCCGCCATCGAGCGCGATGCGAAAAAGCACGGCAAAGTCCGTTGGCACCAGGGCTACCGGATCGAGGAACTCGTGCGCGAACTCGATCTGTTTCGTCAGATGCTCGCCGACGCGGTCGAGGAATACGCCAATCTCGACAGCACGTTCACGCGCCGCCATGAACGGCGGGCGCGCCGCGTGATCTCCGAAACATTCAGCGTGGCAACGCTCACGTCGATCAAGGAGGTGCTCAGCGAACGGGACGGCAAGATCGCCGAGTACACCGGCAAGCTGGAGCAGGCTAATCGCGAATTGAGGTTAAAGCAGCAGCTGGTCAGCGATCTGCACGGCTCGCGCATGCAGATTACCCGCAGTGTCGTCCACGATCTGCGCAACTTTCTGAACGCGTTTTCCATCGAGCTGGAATTGATCGGCCGCGCGCCAGAAAAAGCCGATGTCGTGTTGACGCTGGCAAACCGCCAGGCAGCCGACATGAAACAGCTCGTCGACCAGATGGTCGAATACTCCGTAGTGCTCGGCGACAGCACCCCGCTCGCGGTCGAACAGGTTGACCTGCGCGAGCTTTTCGATGAACTCGTCACGTCTTCGCGCCCGTCGATCGAGGCCAAAGGACTGGTGTTGCGCACGACCTTCGATGCCGCGTTGACGTCAGTCGCATCCAATCGGCTCAAGTTGAAACAGATTGCCGTCAACCTGCTCTCCAACGCAACCAAGTACACGAAGCTGGGGGAAATCTCATTCGACTTTGCCACGGCCGGTGAGCAACACTGGTCGATTCGCGTCTCGGACACGGGCGTGGGCATCGCGCCTTCAGATGCGACCCGCGTGTTCGACGAATTCGAGCGAGCCACGGACGACGACATTCCCGGCACGGGCCTCGGCCTCGCCATCGTCAAGGAACTGTGCCGGGCGTTGAACGGGCATATCGATTTCGCATCGCGCGAGGGGGTGGGAACCACATTCGAAATCCGCTTCCCATTGGCGTTCGTCGAGCCGGAATAAAACCTCGCAGCGCGGCGCGTTATTCAATTCCCGGCCAATGCGCTTATTTATTACATTAAGCAAACATCACCTTATAAATAGTAATAAATAACCGTTGAATGAATTGCGGTGTAAATCCACGCGCTCGCGCCTCATGCGAACTCAAGATCGGCGCACCGAAGCGGCGCTTACGGAAACCCGTCACGTCCTTGACAAACCAATACCGCGTCACCTATTTTTCCTCTGCTGCCAATACACGATTAATTGATTGCGGCATAACCCCATCAAAATTGCTGGAATATCCAATCACGATATTTAGTAATTCTACTCATCTAGCATAGAAATAAATCCGGCTATAAAAATTCAAGCAAGTTGCTCTCCACCGCGATATCCCGTCGATGCAGCGAGAATATTTCGATCTCCGATGCATCTTCAATCCGGTACCGCGGCCTTTGTGTAACGGTATTTGAACCCACCACCAAGGATAGAGATGAAACGAGTCGAGCGTCTTCGAGGCAATGGCCCCTTTCGCCAGCACAGGCTGCCGGCGTTAGGGACTCTGGCGGTTGCGGTGATGCTGGTGAGCGGATGCGGCGGCGGGGACGGCGGTTCGTCCAGCGGCGCGGCCGTGAGCATGCAGCAGACCACGGCGAATTCGCAACTCAGCGCGCAGACTGCCTCGCAGCCGCAAACGCCGAGCGCCAATCAAACCTATATCGATCCCGTCGCCTATTCGTCCAACGCCACGGACGGTCTCGCGCCCGCCCAGGCCTCGGAGAAGGCAGCGGTCATGCACTATCAGTGGACGCTGGGCAGGACGCCGATCAACTACACGACCACCACCGGCCATTTGACGGCCGCCGACGCCAACGGCAATCCCGAAGCAACCATGTCCTACGTGGCTTACACGGCGCCGAGCACGAACGGCTCACCCCGCCCGGTCACATTCGTCTATAACGGCGGCCCAGGATCCTCGTCGATCTGGCTGCGGCTCGGCTCGTTCGCGCCGACCCGCGTGGCCACGACCGACCCGGTGTTCGGCAACTGGCCGAATTACCCGCTGGTCGATAACAAGGAGAGCCTGATCGACACCACGGACATGGTGTTCATCGACCCGCCGGGCACGGGCCTGTCCGAAGCGATCCTGCCGAATACGAATCAGAAGTACTGGACGACCGACGCCGACGTCAACATCATGCGCGATTTCATCGAGCGCTATCTGGCGGTCAATAATCGCGGCAGTTCGCCCATCTACCTCTACGGCGAGTCGTACGGCACGCCGCGCACCGACATGCTGGCGCTGGCGCTCGAATCAGCCGGCGTGCATCTGACGGGCATCGTCCTGCAATCTGCAATCCTGAACTATTTCGCCGACGCGATCGAGGCGGTCGCCATTACGAATTCGTCGAGCGCGCTCGCTCTGGATACGGATACGCTGGCGGGTTATTTCCCAGGCTACGCGGCGGTTGCGGCGTACTATAACCAGGCCTCGCCGGCGCCGCTCAATCAGGACCTTTACGCATTGCAGACAAGCCTGTTCGTCACGGCTGAGTACAACAAGTTCAGGCGCTACTCGCAGTCATGGGTGCTCAGTCAGTTGGGCATACCGGACGCGCTGGGCACGCCGGTGTTTCCGAACGCCAAAACGATTCAGGCGTGGACCTTGCCTTCCGGTTTGACCGTGCAGGCATTGCAGGGCTACTTCAACGTCAACCCGTTCTCGTCAACCCTGTTGCCCGGCACGACGATCGGCCGCTATGACGGGCGCGTGTCGTTGCCGAACTCGGATCCGCGTCTGCAGAACGACGGCGACCCGTCGGACATCCTGATCTCCCAGCCGTTCACCACCGCACTCGCCACGCAGATGCCGGACTATCTCGGGTACACGGCGCCGAACGCCACCTATATGCCGCTGAACGACAACATCATTCAGGTCTGGGATTTTTCGCACGACGGGCAGCCCTTGCCTGACACGATTCCGGACCTGCTCGGTGCGCTGACGCTCAATCCGCAACTCAGGGTGCTGTCGGAAAACGGCTTCCACGATCTGGCCACGCCGTTCTTCAACACCGAGAAGCAGTTGGCGCGGCTCCAGACGGTGCCTGGCCTGAATCCGGACTTGCAGGTCAACTTCTTCCAGGGCGGGCATATGATTTATCTTGATGACGTCGCCCGTCCGCTGATGAAACGCGACCTGGTGCGCTTCTACCGTGGCACGCCGATGCCCGACGCGCTCACGCTCTGGACGCTGCCGGCACCGTGGCGCGATGAGAGCCCGGCCAGTGAGCCGACCGCCACCGCCTCGGCGCAACTGAGCGCGCCCTGACTGATCTAATGGGATGGACCTCGTTCGCGATACCCTATTCACTCAATCCATGCGAGTCATCATGTCTCTTATCGATAAGTTGCGGCGTATCTCCCCGTTGATCGCCCTGGGCTGCCTGATCGGCAGCGCGCATGCGTTACCGCCGCAAGCGGTCGCGCCTGCGACGCCGCCAAACGGCGCAAGAGGTGTCGACGGTCCGTTCTTTCCGCAGAACCGCGCGGCGCCCATCGCGCCGACAACCGGCACGGCCTTGCAACAGCAGGCTCAACAGCGGCTCGAGGCGCGCCTCGGGGGGAATGCGGCGCTGAGCAATGGCGCGGCGGTCACGAAAGCACAGGCACAATCCCAGGGACTCGGCTTTGTCGCGAAGCACTTCGACCAGATCGACACGAGTCACAAGGGCAGCGTGACCATGAGCGACGTCAGGCAGTATCTGCAGCAGCAAGGCCGCTAGCGGCCGCAATCAGCGAGGAGCGCTCCCTTAGGAATGCAAATGAGGGAGCGCTTTTTTTCATGGCACGCCAGGCGCTGGCCGCGCTACCTCATCCGTACGCCGCTACCTGCCGATAAACATCCGCTCATCGCCCCGCCCCGGTCACTCAATCCGCGCACGACGACCTCGGATGATTTGCCGTCGCGTCTTGCGAGTTCCGCAAGGTCGAGCAAGGCGGCGTAGCGGGTCGAGCAATCCTGTGATGAATCCCGGGCCGCGCGTTCATCGCCGGGTGACGTGGCGCTGCTCATGGCAATCGCCCAACCCGCTGCAACGACGAACGCCACCAACGCGCCTGCCTTGTAGAACCGCCGTGCCGATCGGTTATGCAAGGGCGACTGGCGCACCCTGCTCCCACCCTGTGCGTGCGCCGCATGTCGACTGAATCGCATGAGCGTGCCCATCAGGACCAGTGCGCCGGCACCCACACACGCCCAATCCAGTGCCCCGGCACCCACACGACCGGACGCGGCGCCACATAAACCGCGCGCGGTGCGACATACACGGCATGCGGCGGCGCATAGACAACCGGCGGCGCAACCACAACCGGTCTCGGGGCGACGACCACCGCTGGCGGCGGCACGACCACCACGGGTTTCGGCGCCACTACCACCGGGGCCGGCGTCACGACAACCGGCGGCGGGGGCGGCGGCATGTAGGCCACCGGCGGCGCAACCACTACTGGGGCCGGAGCCACGACAACCGGAGGCGGCGGCACGTAGACGGGCGGAGGCGCAACCACGACCGGCTTCGGCGCCACCACGACCGTCGTGCCGCCCGTAGCGACCACCCCCGTGGTCGCGACAACCGTGCCGCTCGAGGTCACCGTGTTACCGTGCGTGCCCGTCACGCTCGTCGAGGTCGTCACGACCCCGGGAGCAACCCGCGTGGCCGTGCCGGAGTGATTGACCGTGCCGCCATCCGAGCCAGTCACGGTACCCGAACGCGAGCACGTCGAACCGGCGCAGCTAGTCGACGCCGAATGGCTGGACGTATTGCCGTTCGGACCCGTCACGGTTCCCGACGACGTGTACTGTCCCGTGCCGGTCTTCGTCACGTCGCCCGACGTGGTGGCCGTTTTGCCGTCCGGTCCCGTCATAGTGCCGGTATGCGAGCAGGTGCCGCCGGCACAGTTGGTATCGCCCGAGTGCTGCACCGAGTTGCCATAGCGCCCGGTCGCGGTGCCCGAGTTCGAGAACTGGCCCGGCGCAGTGCGCGTTACCGTGCCGGTGTTTGTAGCGAGGCCGCCGTAGGGGCCCGCGACGCCGCCCGCATGCGAGCAGCTGCCGCCGCCGCACGAGCCGTAGCGCGCACCGTTATAAGTGCCATGCGAGGTGTACGCCGTGGCGTGTTGCGACCAGGCGAACGCCGAGGCGCTGCCAAGCGCGAGAACGGCGGCGGTGGCCGAGAGCACCAGCTTGCGCAGCGCACCGCGCGCGGATGAATGGGATGTCTCCGAAGAAAGCACAGCGGCAGAAACAGCGGCGGTGGCCGGGACGACGAACGAACGATTTTTCACAGTATGTCCTTCTGGGATTCGGGCCACTTCTGTCACTGCGGCGTGGCGACGAACGGACTATAGAAGGACGTGCCGACATAATCGACACGGAAACTATGTCACCCTGTTTCACCACGGCGAGCCCCCGTGGGACAAGGGTTTGCGGGCGTTTTCCGCGCGCCGCGACATATTTCGACATAGATTGTTGCAGGCCGGATGGTGCTCCGGCCGTTCCTCATACCATTGCTTTCTGAGCCAGGGCGGCGTCGGCGATCTGGTCTGCCTGATACGACGAACGCACCAGCGGCCCCGCCACGACCTCGTGAAAGCCCATCGCGAGGCCCGCTTCGCGCCACGCGTCGAACTGTTCCGGCCGCACGTATCGCCGCACCGGCATATGAAAGCGCGACGGCGCGAGATACTGCCCGATGGTCAGGATGTCGACGCGATGCGCGCGCAGATCGCGCATCGCGTCGAGCAATTCGGCGTCGGACTCGCCTAGACCCGCCATCAAACCCGATTTGGTCAGGATTGCCTCGTTCGCCTGTTTGACGCGCGCGAGCAGTTGCAACGATCCCTGATAATCCGAGCCCGCTCGCGCGGCGCGATACAACGCGGGCACCGTCTCGAGGTTGTGATTGAAGACGTCCGGCCACGCGCCCGAGAGCGCCTGCAGGGCCCGCTCGACACGTCCGCGAAAATCCGGCGTCAGCACTTCGACGCGGATGCCCGGCACCCGCTCGCGCAGCAACGCGACACAGCGGGCAAAATGCGCCGCGCCGCCGTCGCGCAGATCGTCGCGATCCACCGACGTCACCACGACATAGCGCAGGCCGAGCGCCGCCACGGCATCGGCGAGCCGTGCGGGCTCCGCTTCGTCGAGCGGCGTGGGTCGGCCGTGCGCGACGTCGCAGAACGCACAACGCCGCGTGCAGATGCCGCCCATGATCATGAACGTGGCCGTGCGCCGCGCGAAACATTCGCCGATGTTCGGGCACATCGCCTCCTCGCACACCGAATGCAAGCGGTGCTCGCGCAGGATCGCCGCAATGCCGGCCACCGTCTCGCTCATCATCGGCTTCGCGCGCAGCCACGGCGGCTTCGGCAGAACCTCGCCGTCCGTGGCCGGCACGATCTTCACCGGAATCCGCGCGAGCTTGTCAGCGCTGCGCTTGCCGTGCTGACCGAGCGCGGTGACGCTGTCGCCATGCATTGCGGCGTCCATGTCAATGCCCCAGGAAGTCGTTGAGCAGGCGATTCACCTCGGCGGCCGCTTCCATCTGCACCATATGCCCCTTGCCGTCGAGCACGTGAACGCGCACGTCGCCTGGCAGATCTCGCGCGTGCGAAGCCGGAATGATCTGATCATTAGCACCCCAGATCACCAGGCTGCGCGGCGCCAGCGCCGCGAGCCGGTCCCGATAGTTCGTGCGTTGTTCGTTGCCATCGAACGCCGACGCCGCGATCTGGCGCAGCGCCTCGGGCACGCCTTCGAGCCGCTTGTACTTAACGATGTCCTCCACCAGTTGACGCGTGACGAGGTTCGGGTCGGCGAAAAGTTTCGCCAGTTGCGGCTTGAGCGCGTTGCGATTGCTACCCTCCGCGAAGCCCTGGATATAGCCGCCGTTGATCTCCTTGCCCAGACCCGCGCCCGAAATCAACGCGAGCGACGCCACGCGCGCGGGCGCTTTCGCCGCAACCGTCATCGCGATCAGCGCACCCATGGAGTGCCCGATCAGATGCGCGTTGCCGATGCCGCGGTCGTCGAGGAACGCGATCACGCTGTCCGCAAGTTCCTCGGCGCTGCCGGTATCGAGCGTCTTGCCCGACTCGCCGTGGCCGGGTAAATCCAGCGCCCAAACCGTGCGATGCGCGGCGAGGTCGGCGTGATTGAACAGCCAGTTGTTCAGATCGCCGCCGAATCCGTGAATCAGCACGGCGGGCGTGCCGCCTTCACCGAGTTTCAGATAGCGCACCGTGCGCCCGCCGATCTGCGCTTTCTCCGGTTGTGGACCGCTTTCACCGGCCTCCGAGCTGGCCGGCACGAAGTCACGCTGAAACGCCTCGACCTCGGCGTCGATCTGCGCGCCCGGCGTTTCGGCGTCGGCCACTACAGCGAGCAACGCGCCGATCGGCAGCGTGTCGCCTTCCTGGGCGATCTGCCGCCGCAAAATGCCCTCGAACGCGCACTCGACACCCGAGGAGATCTTGTCCGTTTCCACGTCGAGGATCTCGTCGCCCTTCACCACCCTGTCGCCGATCGCCTTGAGCCAGCCGTTGACCTGCCCCTGCTCCATCGACAAGCCCCACTTGGGCATCGTAATCATATGAATCGGCATCGCTCAGGCCCTCACTTTCATAACGGCGTCGGCGATCTGCGCGGCCGACGGGATATACAGGTCCTCCAGCACGCCCGCAAACGGCGCCGGGGTGTGCGGCGCGGTCACCATCTCGATCGGCGCCTTGAGCGAGTGGAATGCGCGTTGCGCGATCAGCGCGGAGATGTCGGTGGCAATCGAGCAGCGTGGATTCGCTTCGTCGACCACGACCACGCGCCCGGTGCGCCCGGCGCTTTCGAGAATCGTCTCCTCGTCCAGCGGCGACGTGGTGCGCAAGTCGATCACCTCGACCTGCACGCCGTCTTTCGCGAGCTTTTCGGCAGCCTCCGTGGCGTAATGCACCATGCGTCCGTAGGTGATGATCGTGGCATCGTCGCCTTCACGCACCACGTTGGCTTCACCGAACGGAATCGCGTACGACTCTTCAGGCACGTCGCCTTCGCGGCCGTACAGTAGCTTGTGCTCGCAGAAAATGACCGGATCGTTATCGCGGATCGCCTGGATCAGCAGTCCTTTCGCATCGTAGGGCGTGGATGGGCAGACCACCTTCAAGCCGGGTATGTGCGTGAAGAGCGAAGTCAGCATCTGCGAATGCTGGGCCGCCGCGCGCAAACCGGCGCCCTGCATGGCGCGAATCACGACCGGCGTGACCGCCTTGCCGCCGAACATGTAGCGGAATTTGGCCGCCTGATTGAAGATCTGATCGAAACACACGCCCATGAAGTCGATAAACATCAGCTCCGCGACCGGGCGCATGCCGCACGCCGCCGCGCCGACCGCCGCGCCGATATAGCCGCCTTCGGAGAGCGGCGTGTCCAGCACGCGGCCCGGATACTTGTGAAAGAGTCCCTTCGTCACGCCGAGTACGCCGCCCCACGCGTCCTGTTCTCCGGGCGATCCGGCTCCGCCCGCGTTGTCCTCGCCCATGACGATGACGGTTTCATCGCGGGCCATTTCCTGACTCAGTGCTTCATTGATAGCCTGAGAGAATGTGATCTTGCGTGCCATGTCTGTCTCCGGTTCTGTGCAAAATATGTTGCAACTCGCTTAGGTATCCGACACGTTATCTACGGATACGACACGTAGACGTCGGTCAGCAGGTCCTCGGCAGTCGGCAACGGCGCGGCTTTAGCCTCCGCCACCGCACTGTCGATCAGACTCTTGACCTCGGCGTCGACACCACGCAACTGATCCGCGCTCAGCATCTCGGCGCGCACCACACGCTCTTTAAAACGTTTCAGGCAGTCCTTCTCGTCGCGCAGTTTCTGCACTTCGCCAGGCGCGCGATAGGTTTGCGCGTCGCCTTCGAAGTGGCCGAAATAGCGCGAGAACTTCACTTCGACGAGCGTCGGGCCGCCGCCCTGGCGCGCGCGCTCGATCGCTTCACCCAACGCTTCATGCACCGCGAAGAAATCGAACCCGTCGACGATCACCCCCGGCATGCCGAAACCGCTCGCGCGGTCCGCGATGTTGTCGGTCGCCACCGACCACGTCGACGAAGTCGCTTCCGCATAGCCGTTGTTCTCCGCGACGAAAATGACCGGCAGCCGCCACACCGAAGCCAGGTTCATCGATTCGAAAATCACGCCCTGGTTGGACGCGCCGTCGCCGAAGAAGCACACGCCGACGCCGCCCGACTTCCTGTACTTGGCCGCGAGCGCCGCGCCGCAAACCAGCGGCCCGCCCGCGCCGACAATGCCGTTGGCGCCCAGCATGCCCTTCGACAGATCGGCGATATGCATCGAGCCGCCTTTGCCATGGCACACGCCGGTCTTGCGACCGTAGATCTCGGCCATCATGCCGTGCACGTCCACGCCCTTCGCGATGCAATGGCCGTGACCGCGGTGCGTGGTCGCCACATAGTCGGCGTCGTTCAGATGCAACATGGTGCCGACCGCGGATGCCTCCTCGCCCGCGTAAAGGTGCACGAAGCCCGGAATTTCGCCGGTGGCGAATTCCACGTGCAGACGCTCCTCGAACTCGCGGATCGTGCGCATCATGCGATACGCCTTCAATAGTTCGTCCTTGCTCAACCCGGTTGAAACCGACATGGTGTGTCTCCTATGAATGAACGCACTGCCTGCCCACCACCACCTACTTTTGATGCATGACCCCATTCGCCACCACAGCCACATCACGCACGAGTTGACGCGACACCGCATAGCGCAGCGTGCGTTCGACATCGACGGTCAGTGGTCCTTCCCAATCCAGCGCGACCTCATAGCGATCGCCGCGCTGAAGCTCGATTTCGCGCTCGCCGTCGAACGCGAGCGTGCCGTGTTCCGCGTCGAGTGGCCGCCACGCGCCGATCTCGAAGCGTTCGCAGGCGCGCATGACGACGCGCTCGACGCGGCCCGGCGCGATCGGCGCGAGCAGCGGCACACCGGTTTCGCCTGATTCGCCAGGGTTGGCGAAGCGCAGATGCAAACCGTGCGAGGCGGTGCGCTCCACCGGCGCCCACGCACCGCCGATCGACGACAGGCCGATGCCGTCCGGCGCGGCGAAGGTGAGGAAAAGTTCTGCGATATCGGCCGGATCGGAGACCGCCCGTGCACCAACGAAGCGCTGACGGCTCACGCACACATCGACGAGCGCGATTTCTTCCCGGCCGCAGTTCGGACCGTCGATACAGCGCACGATGAGGCGCTTGTTGCGCGTGAGCGCCACCTCCGGCGGCACCGCGCCCGCTGCGACCAGCGCACCGGCGAGGCCCGCCACCGTGGCTTCGCGCAGATCCGGAAAGGCGTTGTTGGTGCCGGTGGAAAGCGTCAGCAGCGGCACTCGCCCGCACTGCGACGCAACCGCGCGATGCGTGCCATCGCCACCCAGCACGGCGATCAGTTCGACACCGGCCTCGCGCATCGCGGCGACCCCGGCGTGGGTATCGGCAACGCTGTCGGTAATCGGCTGGTCGATGAATTCGACTTCGGGCCAGCGCTGTCGCGAGGCCACGGCGTCATGTGTGTCGAGTGCTCGCAGCAGCAGCGCCGCTACACCGGTCCGGTCGCGCAGACACAGCACGCGATTCACGCCGAGCATGCCGAGACCGGCCAGCAAACGCACCACCATGTTGGCTTTTTCGGCGGTGGGGAACACCGACGCGTAGGACGTGAGGCGACGAATATCGCGGCCCGACGCCGGGTTCGCGATCACGCCGACGGTGATGGACGATGGCACTGTGCTTGTCTCCTGTCGACCAGAGTTGGCGCTTTGGCGCCTTACTCTGGTCCCATGCAAAGCTGTCGACCAGAGTTGGCGCTTTAGCTGTCGACCGGAGTTCGCGCTTTAGCGCGTTATTCCGGTCCCATGCAAAGCACTTACTCTGGTCCCATGCAGCTTGCTGCGATGTGAGTAGCGCCTGAGTGATCGAACCGTGCGCCTTGTCATACGCAGGACACTGCAAAGGGTGTGCCAATCGCTCGAACAATTTCGCTGTTGTGCGAAAGTGCCTTATTTCAAGGGCTATACGCATCGACGTGAGACCACGAGACGCCCCACCTGCACTACGCGATGCAGCGAATCCGGCGTCTCAGACACGCCGCTTGCGACCCATGCATAGCCCCCGCCGCCCTAGGCGACACCGCGCAAACCCTTGCCACACGGCCCTCTTCACCATTGAGCCCACCGTCTCACCTGAGCTTGAGACGAACGTCTCACGCGTCTCACGTGCTGCATTGCAATGTGATTCATCAAACGGGATGTGATACAAAAACAGCCTGATCCCCCTGTGCGTCGCTCGACCGGAGCCGCCCATGCCTTACGTTTCACAGACCCAGCACATCGACCGCGTGCGCGGCGCCATTGAAGGCCGCCTGCCCGCGCCCGCCGATTCGCCGCGCCTCGTCTCGTCGTGGCAGCGTTCGTTCGAGCAGTACCGGCTGGACCCGGGCGCGGTGATCGGACCGCGCGTGCTGACGTCGGCGGAACTGCGCGAAGTGCAAGGCAAGGAAGAAGCGTTTCTGCGCGCGTCGGGGCAATGCCTGACACGCCTGCACGACATGATTCGCGTCGCCGACTATTGCGTGATGCTCACCGACGCGCACGGCGTCACGATCGACTACCGGATCGACCGCGAGCGCCGCGGCGACTTCAAGCACGCGGGCCTGTATATCGGTTCGTGCTGGTCCGAGCGCGAAGAAGGCACGTGCGGGGTGGCAAGCGTGCTGACCGACCTGGCGCCGATCACCGTGCACAAGACCGATCATTTCCGCGCCGCCTTCACCACGCTCACTTGCAGTGCCGCGCCGATATTCGCGCCGGGCGGCGAGATGATCGGCGTACTCGATGCGTCCGCGGTGCAGTCGCCGGATAACCGCGACAGTCAGCGGCTCGTGTTTCAGCTAGTGCGGCAAAGCGCCGGTTTGATCGAAGACGGTTACTTCCTCAATCAAACCACCCAGCACTGGGTTCTGTTCGGCCATGCGAGCCGTAACTTTGTCGAGGCCCAGCCCGAAGTGCTGATCGCGTTCGACGAATGCGGCAATCTGGTGGCCGCCAATCGCAAGGCACGCGAGTGCATTCCGGCGCTGAACGGTCCGCGCCATATCGACGAGGTGTTCGACACCACCGGCTCGCACCTGCACGACGTCGCGCGCACCGATGCGATTGTCGGCCTGCGGCTGCGCGCAACCGGGGCCATGCTGTATGCGCGGGTTCGCGCGCCGCTCAAACGCGCGTCGCGCACGTACGCCAATCCGCGCGAGAGCGAGGCGGGCTCGTCACAAGCCACCGCGCAAAACGACCGGCAGCTCGGCGCGCTCGGCCGGTTTTTACGCAGCGCGGACCCACGCATCGCGCACAACGCGAGCGTGGCATTGCGCGTCATGGGCAAGCGTCTGCCCATTCTGATTCTCGGCGAAACCGGCGTCGGCAAGGAGGTATTCGCCCACGCGGTACACGATTCGGGCGCGCGCCGCGGGAGGCCGTTTATCGCGGTGAACTGCGGCGCGATTCCGGAATCGCTGATCGAAAGCGAACTGTTCGGCTACGCGCCGGGCGCTTTCACCGGCGCGCGCAGCCGCGGCGCACGCGGCAAGATCGCGCAGGCGCACACCGGCACGCTCTTTCTCGATGAGATCGGCGACATGCCGCTCAATCTGCAAACACGCCTGCTGCGCGTGCTCGCCGAAGGCGAAGTGTTGCCGCTTGGCGGCGACGCACCTGTGCGCGTCGATATCGATGTGATCTGCGCGACACACCGCGATCTCGCGCAAATGGTTGCGGACGGCTCGTTCCGCGAGGATCTCTACTATCGGCTGAGCGGCGCGTCCTTGCCGATGCCTCCGTTGCGCGAACGCGCGGATATTCGCGACGTGATCGACGTGGTCTTCGACGAAGAGGCGCAAATGGCCGGCCACGTCCTCACGCTCGACGCCGATCTCGCCGAGCGGCTTGCCCGGTTCGCATGGCCGGGCAACATTCGCCAGTTGCGCAACGTGCTGCGCTACGCCTGTGCGATCTGCGACGGCGCGCGGGTGGAATTGCGCCATGTCGCGCCGGATATAGCGGCATTGCTCGACCCTGGGGCGTCGCACAATCCGGCCTTACCGCGCATCAACCCGCGTGTCGGCCCGCGCACTGACTCACAGGGGAATCCGGCCGAAGAGCGCGCGCGGATCATCGACGCCCTCACGCGCCACCAGTGGCGGCCAAACGCAGCGGCGCAAGCCCTCGGCATGTCGCGCGCGACCTTGTACCGGCGCATCGCGGCGCTGGGTATCGTCGGGCCGCATCGCCGCTGAGGTCCCGCTTCGCGCGGCGCGACGTCGCGCGTGACATGACTCATGAAGCAGCGCGGGCCTCGGCGAATATTGCTGCCCACTACGCGGTTCCGTAACCCCTACTGACACGATGCCACCTGCATTGGCGGTGGCAAAACCATGTAATCTCTCGGTTTTCCGCTCATCTCAAAATGGATGAACCGAGTGTCGGTGCGTCATCAACAACTACAACAAACGGCGGCCCGTCTGCGCCGCCCGCGCATCGCTCGGCATTGGCGCTGCACAGTCGTGCTGCTGGCATGCGGAATCGCCGCCCTGACTCGCCCCGCGCACGCAGCGGATAGCGCCTGCACCGCCGAGGCGGGCGCGCCCGGCCGGCCTTCGGTGGGACTCGTGCTGTCAGGCGGCGGCGCGCGCGGCTACGCCCACCTCGGGGTCTTGAAGGTACTGGAGGAAAATCGCATCCCGGTGGATTGCATCGCCGCCACCAGCATGGGCTCGGTGGTCGGCGGGCTGTACGCGAGCGGCATGACGGCGCAGGACATGCAGAACCGCCTCACGGGCATCAATCTGGCGGACATCGCGTTCGATGTCACCGAACGCGCCGACCTCCCGCAATCGCGCCGTGAGGACGAGCGGCTGTATGTGAACAGCCTCGCGCTCGGCTACGGCGCCAACGGCTTCCGGCTGCCCGCGGGGCTGGTGCAAGGCAACCGCTTGCAGGCGCTGCTGCAGGATTGGACCTCGGCGGTTCCGGGCAATGTCTCGTTCGACCGGCTGCCGATTCCGTATCGCGCGATCGCCACCGATCTGCGAACCGGCCAGAAGGTCGTGCTCGACCACGGCTCGCTGCCGCAGGCAATCCGCGCCAGCATGGCATTGCCCGGCCTGTTCGCGCCGGCCGACGTCGACGGGCGCACGCTGGTGGACGGCGGCATCGTCAGCAATCTGCCGATCGAAACGGCCCGCGACATGGGCGCCAACGTGGTGATCGCGGTCGATATCGGTTCGCCGTTGCGGCCGCTGGATGCGCTCGCCTCGCCCGCCGACGTGATGCAGCAGATGATCGGCATTCTGATTCACCAGAACGTGGCGCGGCAGCGCGAACAGCTGCAAGCCGGCGACGTGCTGATCGAACCCGCGCTCGAGTCGCTCAGCTTCACGGACTTCGCCAACGCGAGCCAGGCCATCGAGGCCGGCGCCGCCGCCACACGCGCCGCGCTGCCGCAGCTCCAGCATCTGGCGCTCTCGCCCGCCGACTACGCCGCGTGGCGGGCCCGCCACGGTGCGCCGTCGGTGCATCCGGTGCGGATCACGCAGATCGAGATCGTCTCGCACGGCACAGTGCCGGAGTCGCGCATACGCTCCGCGTTGCACGTCAAACCCGGCGACGTCTACGATCCGGCCGCGCTCAACAAGGATCTGCTCGGGCTCACCACGGCGGGCGACTTCGAAAGCGTGGGCCAGCAACTCGTGGATGATGGCGACCAGCACAAGCTCGTAGTGGTCGCGCACGAGAAAACGTGGGGGCCGAATTTCCTGCTGTTCGGACTCGGCCTGTCGACCAGTTCGACGGACGAAGGCAGCTTCCGCATGCATCTGGGTTATCGCCGTCCGTGGCTCACCAGCTCGGGGCTCGAAGGACGCGTGGACGGCACGATTGGTAGCGATCTGGTCGACCTGCACGCGGAATTGCGGCAACCGCTGTCGAGTTCGTTCGGCTACTACGTCGCGCCGTATGTGGAGTTTCAGCGCCGTTACGCCAACCTCTACGACGACACCGGCAACGTCAAGGTCACGCAATACCGCTTGCAGACCGAACGCGCCGGCGTCGACCTCGGCTTGCCGCTCGCGCGTCTGGGCGATTTCCGCATCGGTCTCGCCTACGCGCATGGTTTCGCCTCGCCGCAATACAACCTGCCGCTCGACGACAGCCCGAATTCACCGCTGCTGTTTCCGGACATCTACGGGCGGCAGCTCAGTGCGCGCGCACGCCTCGTGATCGATCAGCTCGACGATCCGCTGTTCGCGCGCAAAGGCTATTTCGGCGAGCTGCGCGTGGAGCGTTCGCTGTTCGCGGGCGACGACAGCTTTACCGAGGTGTACGGCAAGAGCATTGTCGCGGCGAGCTATGGGCGGCACAGCATCAATGCGAGTATCGAGGCGGGCAACGACTTCGGCGGCACCAACCTGACCAATCCGTTCGGCTTCACGCTGGGCGGCTTCCAGCATCTGTCGGCGTACGCCGCCGATCAGCTGTCCGGCGATTCGATGGTGTACGGTCAGATCACGTATATGAACCAGCTCGCCACGTTCAATGCCTCGCCGATTCGCGGAGTGTTCGCCGGACTGAGCCTTGAAGCCGGCAACGTCTGGACGCGCGATGCGCAGTTCGGCAGCGGCCCCCTGAAGCGCAGCGTGACGGTATTTACCGCGCTGACCAGCTCATTCGGACCGATGTATCTGGGCGTAGCGTTCGCGCCGGGTGGCCGCCACAACTTCTACTTCCAGCTGGGCCACACCTATTGAGCGCGGGCCGGTCGGCGCGGATTCAAGCGGTGCCCGCCGGCCAGCTTACTTCGAAGCGCGCGCCGCCGAGCGTCACCGGATCCGTCACGGCGATCCGGCCGCGATGCGCGCGCAGCACCTGCTGCGTGATCGCCAGACCCAGGCCATAACCGCCGGTCTGCCGGTCGAGGCGCACGAATGCATCGAAAATGCGTTCGCGTTGCTCGGGCGGCACGCCGGCGCCGTCGTCCTCGACGTAGATCTCCACATTGCCGTGCCGGATGCTAAGACCGACCATGATGGTCGACCGGGCGTACCTGCTCGCGTTGCGCAGCAGGTTGCGCATGGCGTAGGACATCAGGCGCTTGTCCATCGTCACGCGCAGCGACGGGTCGATGTCCACGTGCGGGACGATCTGCTTGTCCGCGTAGAGCAGCGTGGCGTCGGTGATCTGGCTATCGAACCAGGCCGCAATCGAGGTGGATTCCAGGTTCGATTGCAATGAGCTGTATTCCAGCCGCGCGTAGGTCAGACTCATGTCGATCAGTTCGTCGAGTTCGGTGACGTCCTGGTCGATACTCGCCAGCGCACTGTGATATTCGGCCGCGGAGGCCGGTTCGCGCAGGCTTTCTAGCGCGAACCGCACGCGGGCGAGCGGCGTGCGCAGTTCGTGGGAAATACCGTTGGTGAGTTCGCGCTGCGCGGCGATCAGGCGTTCCATGCGCTCAGCCAGCGCGTTGAGCGTGCGCGCCAGCGGGCCGATGATCACGCTGTGCGATTCGCGCGCGCGAGTATTGAAGCGGCCGCCGGTGAAGTCGATTGCGCGCTCGCGGACCATTACCAGATCCAGCCAGACGGGGCGCATCCAGCGGTACGCGGTAATGGCCGGCAGCGTCAAAGTGACGATCGCGATGGGCAGCAGCGCGCGAGGTGTTGCCAGCGTTTGCCAGAGCGACGGCGTGGCGCCGGGCGTCAGGCTCAATGTCGTGAGCGCGGCGGCCAGCACCAGCACCGTGAGCGTCAGGAGCCGTGTGTAGGCGCGCAGGTACAGTCTCGACCAGCTCGGCACCCGGTCGGCTCGCGTGTCGGTCCAGGCGCGTCTAAAACGCTGCCAGCGCCACCTGCAATAGCGGTAAGGGTTGAGTTGTTTTTGTTCCGCTGGGTGTGGCATCTTTCTCTCTTTACTACGGCATCGCTGGCGACGCCTCCTGAACGAACTTCAGCGTTCGCTGTGCGACCGTGTCACGCTCGTTGTCTAGTGTGATCATGTGGTAGCTGTCGGTCAAGCGCACCAACGTGACCGAGCGGCTTCCCAGATTGTCGCAGACGAACTCGGCGGAGCGGATGCTCGTCACCTCGTCCTCTTCCGAATGCATCACCAGCGTCTCGCACTTGACTTGCGCCAACGCGCGCTTCGCCGCGAAGCGCATCCGGTCCACCTGCTCGATCGCCGCGAGCGGCACATACGGATAGTGAACGCCGCTGCCCTTCTGCAGATGCCGCCGGATCAGATTGCGAATGCGCGCGTTCTTGATGCCGAACGGCTCGCCCTCCGGCACACGGATCAGATTGCGCAGCCCCGGCACGCAATACAGCAGATAGCGCAGCGGACGCAAGCGCGAGCCGCCCCAGCCGTCGAGAAACACCGGTGGTGAGAGCAGGATAAGGCGCCCGTTCGTCATGCGTTCGCGCGCGCTCAGCATCAACGCGAGCAAAGCGCCCATCGAAATGCCGACGACGTCGACACGTTCATAACGCGTCAACAACTCGCGATATGTGCGGCTCAGGAGCCGCATGTAGTCGCCCGACGTTACGCCGCTCAGCGCGCCAGGATTCGAGCCGTGTCCCGGCAGCGACGGCAGATGCACGTCGCAGCCGATCTGCTCGAACCTGCGGTCGAGCGTGCCGAAATCATGACGCGTGCCGCCCAGGCCGTGAATCATCAGCACGGCATGGCGGGAATGAGGGGAAACGCAAGCGGACATCGCTCAGCCAGTCGAAGAACAAGCCTGCGATGCTAATCACCCGCGCGCGGGTTGACTGTCGATTTGCTCGGCCAATTGTGTAGTTTTGTCGAGCGATATTTCGGCGGATTACACCGGCATGGCGCAGCCGGATCGCGGCCCGCGCCGTCAATCCCATGCCAGCTTGCTGAACTGATAGCCCTTGCCGCGTACCGTCTTGATGCGCTGCGGCGTGGCCGCGCCGTCGTTCAGCTTGCGGCGCAGTTTGGAAATGCCGCCGTCGATCGTGCGATCGAGACCGTCGAACTCGATGCCGCGCAACTGCCGCAACAGCTCGTCGCGGCTCACCACCTCGCCCGCGCAACGCACGAGCGCCCACAGCAAGTCGAATTCCGCCGAGGTCAGGTCCGGCAGGCTGCCGTCCGGCAGTTTGACCATGCGGGTGGTCCGATTGATCTCGAACTTGCCGAACACGTAGTGCTCGGGTTCGGCCGCCTCCGGCGCACGCGCGCCGACGCGGCGCAATTGCGCCTTGATGCGCGCGAGCAGCACGCGCGGCTCGACGGGCTTGTGCACGTAGTCGTCCGCGCCGAATTCGAGGCCCAGCACTTCGTCGAACTGTTCGTCGCGCGCGGTCACCATGATGATTACGCCATCGAACTGCTCGCGCGCCTCGCGGCAAATCTGGAAGCCGTCTTTGCCCGGCAGATTGACGTCGAGTATCACGAGGTCCGGGCGGCGCTTGAGAATGGCCGGCACGGCGTCGTTGCCATGCAGCACGGTCTCGACTTCGTAGTCGTGTTTGCGCAGATAGCCGGCGACCAGCGCGGACAGGCGGTCATCGTCTTCGACAAGCAGGATCCGGAATGGCATGGGGCGAATCGTTCAGGGCTGGGTAAAGATAAAAGCGAATAAAAGCGGGTCAAAAGCGGCGCAATAGCGCGTTGTCACAGCGGCGGTCTCTCGACGCACAGCATAGCGGATGCGCCGCACATCATGCGACATGCTCGACAAAACTCGACAAATGCGCAAGCGACTCGACACGGCCGTTCTATCCGCGCGTCTAGCATCGCCCTGGTTGAGATAGCCCAAGGATATGCCGTGACGACATTCTCCAACGAAGGGGTTCGCACCCGCTCGCCATGGTTCGCGAAAGCCCAAGCATCCATTGCGGCGATTCAGCAAGCTGCTCACGCGCTTTACCCGGGCACCAGCGCCTTTCACCGTTGGCGGCGGCTGCGCCTGTGGCTGCGCTCGATCATGTCCTGGCGCGCGACACAGATATGGCTCAAGGGCTGCGCCGCTTCGCCCTTGCGCGATCTGGTGCAACGCCATCCCACCGCGCTGGAGCGGATGCATCGGCCCTTCCTGCATAGCCGCTTCAGTCCGCGCGAACGGCTCGCCGCCAGCCTCGACCATCACGCGCTGACGCAGCAGCGTGTGCCGCGGCTCGCGGCACGCATCGCCGCTACCGGGTCGGCGCAGATTGCGTCGTTCGCGGTGGGTACTGAGCGCTGGTATGTATCGCTGGAGTCGATCGAGCGGTTTCAGAAGGAAGGCGACTGGACTTTGTGCATTCGCGATGGGCGCGACCAGCGCATCGTCTCCTGCACGTTCAGTCTTGCGTATCTCGGCGGCAAGGTGCGGCGGCCCCGGCTGTGCATCGGCTCAGTGCAAGGTCCGGATTGCTCGGTCAACGGCCGCGAACTGTTTCGCGCGCTGACCAAACGATGGTATGGCTTGCGGCCCAAAGTGCTGGTGATCTATCTGGCGCAATGCGTCGCGGCGTCGCTCGATGCGGGCGGCACCTTCATCGTCTCGAAGCAGGCGCACATCTATGCGAACTGGCGTTATTGCCTGCGCAAGCGCCGCGTCGCCGCCGACTACGACGGCCTCTCGCTCGAATGCGGCGCCCTCGCCCGCTGGAACGGCTGGTTCGTGCTCGCGCCGCCGGCGCGCTATCTGGCCGAGCACCAGGGCACCGATTCCGGCAATGCGATGCGGCGCAAGCGCTATGCGCTGCGAAGCGCGCTGACGGCGCAGATTCGCGTGAGCGTCGCGCGGAGCAGGGCATGTTGAAACATAGGGAATGCGTACCGCCCGCGTAATCGTTTGAATGGATTGCAAATTTTTTATTGACAAGATCCGCGGCAAAACGGCACACTCATTCTCATGTTGACGCACATCTCCATCGCGAATGCGATTACACACCCGAAGCGAGCCATCATCGGCTGGCCATTGGGAGTGTGTGCGCGTTAGCAGTCTGAGTCTGCGTAACCAATCCCCAAGGCCCCGCCGGTAACGGAAGGGGCCTTTTGTTTTGTGGTCGCCTCCGTCTGCCGGCTCGATGACGGAGAGCAAGATGGATCAGGCAAGCCCGCAGTGCATGGATAGCGACTCGAGTCTGGTGGCGTATCAGCAGGACGAGTCTCTGCCGAAGGTCGTAGTGCATTTTTCCGTGATGCCAGGCGCGACGCTCACCTGGCGTGTCGAAGCCGATAGCACGCTCACCGTTCAGGGCGAGCGTCTCTGGCTCACGCGCATCAGTTCTCCTTACGACTACTGGCTCGCACCGGGCGGGACGTTCCGCTTGCAACGCGGCGAGCGCGTGTGGCTCAGCACGGACGGCGAACGCGCCGCGCGCGTGTCGTTGACTTGCGCGCTGCCCACGAAGGGCGGTGTGTTCAGACGCTGGCTGGGAAAACTGGTGTGGTTGAGAATGGGACCGCTCGCGCCGCGTTAGCCCGACTGGCGGCGGCGGGATAACGAGGCCTGCGTGCCGCGAAAAAACAAACACCCCTCAATGAGGGGTGTTTGTGTTGGCGTGCGCCCGGATGGTGTTGACCTGACCGGCATGCGTGCCTCAAGCAACGCGATATGCACGTGCAGGCATGACCGCTTCGTCACGCCTGCACGTGTGGCGTTACTGCGCCGCGTCTTGCGGTGTGACCTGTACAGCCGCTGCCGATACGAACACGGCGTGAACCGTATCGCCCACCTTGACGTCCTTCAGATCGACGTCGGGAGCGACTTCGAGCGTTTGCGTCTGATAGGCGCCGCGCAACGTGACGAGTCGCTTCTTGTGATTAATCTTCTGCACCGTGGCCAGCACCTCGACCTGGCGTGCCGATTCGTAGCCGCCCGAGGCCGGCGCATACACCTGCGTATCGACTCGCTCGCGAATCCCCTTGTCTTTACCGGTGACCTTTTCGGCCTTCACGAGAAGCGCGTTCTTGTAGAGCGCGTCCACCCGGTCACCCACCCTCAGCTTGTCGAAACCTGCGACCTCCTGGCTCACGAGCACAACCACCACGTTGCCGTCCTGCCCCTTGAGCGTGACCGTGCGGCTGCCCTGATCGATGCCGACGATCTGCGCCTTCAAGTGCACCGGCTGCACGGCGCCGACGATGCCTTGCGCGGCGCTGGCCATGGCGTCCTGTGCCCACGCCGGCTGAGCTGCGGCAAACGCCGCCACCATCAATGCTGCTCCAATCGTCGCTGCCTTCATTTATGTTCTCCTTGGGAAATCGTTGAACCAGCCATGACGGCGATCTGAATTCGCGCGACGCCGATTAGCTAATGTCATGCATACGCCACGAATATCATAAGTCTTCGTGACAGTCATTATTAAATGGGTAAGGCGAAAAGATTGTACATGCGCGGCGAGAGGCTGCAATTGATTAAACGGTGAATTTCATCTTATTGTGCAAGGCCGCAAAAAGCGCCACAGTGCCTTGTCGCCTCGATGTCCGAGGCGGTTGATCGTATCGCGTTATTTTCGCCGCAGCGCATATTGAAGATGCGGGTTGTAATGCGGATGGCATTAAATACATCCTGCACGAAACCAGAGTGATACTGTGTGCGCTTTGTCAATCGCGACTGAATCAGAAGCTGCTTTTCTGACCGAATGCAAAGCCTATTCCATAAAAACGAATCCGCGCGCGGCATAAAAAAACAGCCTCGTCGCGTAAGCGGTGAGGCTGTTCATACTGCGGCAACTATCAATCGTGGTGCGGGCTAACCCGCCAGACCATCACACCCGCTCGATCGCAATCGCGATACCTTGGCCGACGCCGATACACATCGTGCACAGCGCAAAACGGCCTTGCGTGCGATGCAGCTGATACATCGCGGTGGTCACCAGACGTGCGCCGCTCATACCCAGCGGATGGCCGAGCGCGATCGCGCCGCCATTCGGGTTCACGCGCGGGTCGTCTTCGGCGACGCCGAGGGCGCGCAGCACGGCGATGCCTTGCGACGCGAACGCCTCGTTCAACTCGATCACATCGAACTGGTCGATCGTCATATTCAGGCGCGCCAGCAGTTTTTGCGTGGCAGGCGCCGGACCGATGCCCATCACGCGCGGCGCGACGCCGGCCGTGGCGATACCCAGCACGCGGGCACGCGGCGTGAGGCCGAAGCGCTTCGCGCTCGCCTCATTGGCGAGCAGCAGTGCCGCCGCGCCGTCGTTCACGCCCGACGCGTTGCCGGCGGTGACCGTGCCGTCCGGGCGCACCACGCCCTTCAGTTTGGCCAGCGCTTCGAGACTCGTCTCGCGCGGATGCTCATCCTGCAGCACGGTGATCGGATCGCCCTTCTTCTGCGCGATGGTCACGCCGGTGATTTCCTGCGCCAGCGTGCCGTCGCGCTGCGCGCGCGCCGCTTTCTGCTGGCTGCGCATGGCGAAAGCGTCCTGGTCGGCGCGGCTGACGTTGTAGTCGGTTGCGACGTTCTCGCCGGTCTCGGGCATCGAGTCGACGCCGTACAGGCTCTTCATCAGCGGGTTGACGAAACGCCAGCCGATCGTCGTGTCGTAGATGTCGGCCTGGCGCGAGAACGCGCTGGTTGCCTTGCCCATCACGAACGGCGCGCGGCTCATGCTTTCGACACCGCCGGCCAACATCAACGCGGCCTCGCCCGATTTGATGGCGCGCGCCGCAATGCCGACCGCGTCCATACCCGAACCGCATAGGCGATTCACCGTCGAGCCCGGCACGCCTTGCGGCAGACCGGCCAGCAGCAGGGACATGCGCGCCACGTTGCGGTTGTCTTCGCCGGCCTGGTTCGCGCAGCCGTAGATCACGTCGTCAATCGCGTTCCAGTCGACGTCTTTATTGCGCTCCATCAGCGCCTTGAGCGGCACCGCGCCCAGATCGTCGGCGCGCACCGACGACAGCGAACCCGCATAGCGGCCAATGGGGGTGCGAATCGCGTCGCACAGGAATGCTTCGGTCATGAAATGTCTCCAGTTGATGAGCTGCGTGCGCCGCGCCGCCACCGGCATGCCGGCCTGGCGTCCCGGCGGGACTTCCTGCGGAGCAAGCGCAACGGGGAGCGGCTGCAAAGCAGCCGGCACGCCAGATCAGCTTAGCGCAGGATGATGAATGGTGAGCCCAGAGTCGCGGCCATTTGTTCTATATACGAACATAAGGTCATATATCGAACAACCAGGCTCGATAATAGGCGCGTGGCCGAAACCATGTCAAGCGCGGCCACGTCCGCATCAGGGAATACGCGCGGGCCGCAAAGGCCCTCACGCAATGATCTGACGATTGACGTGCCCGCCCCGCAGCAGGTGCATGCCGGGATCGGAAGGCGCCTCGCTCCGGTCAGCTGTTCGCGCCCAGATAAGGCTTGAGCCAGCCAAGTCCCGCCGACGTGCCCGCGCGCGGACGGTATTCGCAACCGATGTGGCCGCCGTAGCCGAGCGAGTCGATCAGTTCGAACAGATAGGGATAGTTCAGCTCGCCCGTATCGGGTTCATGCCGCTCCGGCACGCCCGCGATCTGAATATGGCCGATACCCGCCATGTCGCGCTTCAGTTTCACCGCCAGATCGCCCTCGACGATCTGGCAGTGGTAGCAGTCGAACTGCACCTTGAGATTGGGCGCGCCGACCTCCGCGCAAATCGCCTGCGCTTCGTGCTGGTGGGTCAAAAAGAAGCCCGGCATGTCGCGCGTGTTGATCGGCTCGATCAGGATCGTGACGCCGTCGGCTTGCGCAGCCCTGGCGGCATACGCGAGATTGCTCAAGTACACCTCGCGATGCTTCGCGCGCGGCTGATCCGCGCCGACCAGGCCCGCCATCACGTGCAGCTTGCGATTGCCGATCACGCGCGTGTAGGCGAGCGCGGTGTCGATGCCGCGCCGGAACTCGTCCTCGCGGCCCGGTATCGACGCCATGCCGCGCTCGCCGCCGGCCCAGTTGCCGGGCGGCGCGTTGAAGAGCACTTGCGTCAGACCGTTCGCATCGAGCCGCGCCCTGATCTCGTCGGCGTGGAAATCGTAGGGGAACAGATACTCGACCGCTTTGAAGCCGTCTTTCGCCGCGGCGGCGAAACGGTCGAGGAAAGCGTATTCGGTGTACATCATCGTCAGGTTGGCGGCAAAGCGCGGCATAACGGCTACTCCCTGTTTTGTGTCGTGTGGCGTTATTTTCGCGGACCTGACGCAAAAAGTCCCCGCGCGGTGCCTCGTTACGGTGCGTGGCGCGCGCGCCGTTCTGGAGATATTGTCTCTATCCATGAAAACCCTGGGATTTTTGTGCAACCAGTCGCAAAGTTGGCGAAATAGAAGGCTTAAGCTATCGTCACGCCTTTGCGAAGCATTGCACCGGACGAACCCGCGCCACGCGCGTCCGCCACTTCCCGAACGCACCTTCAAGGTCCATGAGCCAAGCCCTGCCGCCGTCTTCCGCCGATCCAACCAGCGCCGAACCGGCCCCGGACAAACCGGGCGACTCGTACGTGCAGTCGTTCGCGCGCGGGCTCGCGGTGATCCGCGCGTTCGACGCCAAACGCCCGGAACAGACGCTCACCGACGTCGCCGCCGCGACCGGCCTCACGCGCGCCGGCGCACGCCGCATTCTGCTGACTTTGCAGACGCTCGGCTACGTGGAGGCCGAAGGCCGCCTGTTCCGCCTCACGCCGAAGATTCTCGACCTCGGCTTCGCGTATCTGACCTCCATGCCGTTCTGGAACCTCGCCGAGCCGGTGATGGAACAACTGTCGGCGCAGGTTCACGAAAGCTGCTCGGCAGCGGTGCTCGATCGCACCGAGATCGTCTACGTTCTGCGCGTGCCGACGCACAAGATCATGACCATCAACCTGTCGATCGGCAGCCGCTTGCCGGCGTATTGCACGTCGATGGGCCGCATGCTGCTGTCCGCGCTCGACGACGAAACACTCGACGCGACCCTCAGTTCGACGCCGCTCTACGCCCACACGCCACGCACGGTTACCGACAAGGAGGAGTTGAAGAAGCTGATCGCGCAGGTGCGCCGGCAAGGGTGGGCCATCGTCGATCAGGAACTGGAAGGCGGCTTGATCTCGCTGTCCGCGCCGATTCGCAATCGCCAGGGGCGCGTGATCGCCGCGATGAATATCAGCGGCAATGCGCAGCGCAATTCGGCCAAGCAGATGGTGAAGGCGTTTCTGGAGCCGCTGCAGCAGGCCGCGCAAACCGTCTCGGAGATGGTGGCGCGGCGCGGGTGACAGTGGCGGGTGCTCGCGCCGCTGTAGTTGCGAGACGAGCGCGCCGCGGCGCGGCTCGCCTGCCGGCTTACTGGCCCAGATAGCGCTCGACGAGCCGCGCCCAGAATGCCGCGCCGACCGGCAGACTGCGGTCGTTGAAATCGTAGTGCGGGTTGTGCACCATGCAACCGTCCTCGCCCACTCCGTTGCCGATTCGCAAGAACGTGCCTGGACGCTTTTGCAGCATGAACGCGAAGTCTTCGCTGCCCATCAGAATGTCCGTGTTCGCCACCACCTTGTCGTCGCCGACCAGTTCGCGCGCCACCTCTACCGCGAAATCCGTTTCGGCATCCGAATTGACGACCACCGGATAGCCTTCGATATATTCCACCACCGCGCGGGCGCCATAGCTCGCGGCCTGCGATTCCGCGAGTTCGGTAATGCGCTTCTTCAGCAGCGCGCGCACTTCCGGGCTGAACGATCGCACGCTCAACTCCAGTTTCGCGCTGTTCGAGATCACATTGTTCGCGGTGCCCGCATGCATCGAGCCGACCGTCACCACCGCCGGTTGCGACGGGTCCACGTTACGCGCGACGATAGTCTGCAACGCCATCACGATGCTCGCCGCGACCACGACCGGATCGACCGTCAGATGAGGGCGCGCCGCATGGCCGCCGACGCCTTCGATCGTGATGACCGCCTTGTCGCCCGCCGACATGAACGGCCCCTTGCGGAACAGCAGCACGCCGGGCTCCGCGCCAGGATGGTTGTGCACACCGAACACGGCGTCGCAGGGAAAACGGTCGAACAGGCCGTCGTCGATCATTTTCTGCGCGCCGCTGTCGATGCCGCTTTCCTCGGCCGGCTGAAAGTACAGATGCACCGTGCCCGAGAAATTGCGCGTGGCCGCGAGACGTTGCGCGGCGCCCAGCAGCATGGTCGTGTGGCCGTCGTGGCCGCAGGCGTGCATCTTGCCGTGCGTGCCGCTCGCATACGGCAAGTCGGTTTGCTCGATGATCGGCAGCGCGTCCATATCCGCGCGAATGCCGATGCTGCGCTTGCCCTCGCCCACTTTCAGTGTGCCCACCACGCCCGTGCGGCCGACGCCGCGCGTGACCTGCCAGCCCCATTGCTCGAGCTTGTCGGCCACCAGCCCGCCGGTTTGCAGTTCCTCGTAAGCCAGTTCAGGGTGGTGATGGATGTGATGACGAATCTCGCGCAGGCTTTCGGCAGCAGGCAACAGGTCGGACACTTCGGTAAAACGCGCGGATTCGCTCATCGTGATGGCTCCAGGGATTCAGACCGCAAGACAGTGCGGCAAACAAAATAGCACTATAGCCACGCCGCTTTGTTCGAGTAAGTCTTTTTCACCCTGATTAGCCGATGTGATGTCACCCGCCTGCCCGCGGGTCAGGTGCCGTCTCGGCGACGTCCGATTCGATACTCGACGGGCGCAGCATGGCGGCGATCGTGTCGCCCGAAACTGCGGCGCTGTAGAGAAAGCCCTGTCCTTCGCTACACCCGTGCTCCACCAGAAAGCCTCGCTGCACGTCCGTCTCGACCCCTTCCGCTATCACGGCAAACTTCAATGCCTCGGCAATCGCAATGACCGCGAGTGTCAGTGCTTCGTATTCCGTGCCCTGGCCGATCTCCTGAACAAACGCTTTGTCGATCTTGATGCGGTCGATACTGAATCGCTTCAGATAGCTCAGGCTGGAATAGCCGGTACCGAAATCGTCGATGGCGATCTTGACGCCGAGCTGCCGCAGTTCCTGCAGGACGCGTGCGGCTTCGTCCGCGTTGCGCATCAGCGCGCCTTCCGTCACTTCGAGTTCGAGCATGTCCGCCCGGCAGCCTGTGTCGGCCAGCACGGCACGCACCATATTGACGAGATCCGAGCGCTCCAGCTGAAGCGGCGAAACGTTCACCGAGACGCGGATGGGCGGGAAGCCCTGCTCGCGCCAGCTGCACGCCTGCTCGCAGGCGGTTCTCAATACCCATTCGCCGAGCCCCTGAATCAGGCCGGTTTCTTCGGCAATCGGGATGAAAACGGCGGGCGACACCACGCCAAGCTCGTCGTCGCGCCAACGCAGCAGCGCCTCAGCGCCGAAGATGCGCCCCGTCAGCATGTCGATCTGCGGCTGATAGGCGACCTGAAGCGCTTTGGCCTTCACCGCCCGGCGCAGCCTGGTCGAAAGCTGCAAGCGCTCCGCGGCCGCCCGGTTCAGCTCGGGCCGGTAGAACTGGTAGCCGTTGCGTCCACGCGACTTCGCGAGGTACATCGCGGCGTCGGCATTACGGATCAGCGTATCGGCATCGGCGCCGTCCTGCGGATAAGTGCTCACGCCGATGCTGGCCTCCACGTACAGCTCCCGCTCGCCGGCGTAGAACGGCTCGGTCATGGGGGCAATCACCCGTTCGAGCATCGGCACCAACTGCTCATCGCCTGAGCGCGCGGCGACGATGATGAACTCGTCCCCACCGTAACGCGCGACGAGGTCGTTTGAGCGGACCAGCCGCTGCAAGCGCTTCGCGACGCTCGCCAGCAGCGTGTCGCCGACACGATGGCCGAGCGAGTCATTGACCTCCTTGAAGCGGTCGAGGTCGAGGAACATCACGGATACCTGGCTGCCGGCCTCGGAGGCGCGGCCAATCGCTTCGCCGAGACGCTCGTCGAGCAAGGTACGGTTGGGGAGTTCGGTCAATGCGTCATATCTGGCCTGGTGCTCGAGGCGGGCCTGATACTCGACCAGCGCCGTGACGTCGCTCATGACCCCCACGTGATGGGTCACACGCCCCTCTTCATCGCGCACGGGTGCGACCAGAACGTTATTCCAGAACTGTTCGCCGTTCTTCCGGACACACAGCAACGTGACGTTCGCCTCGGTGTTGCTGTTCATCGCATGACGAACCTCGGCCCATTTCTGCGGCTCCTCGTTCAGATTGAACAACGAATCGCAATCCGCGCCGGTCACGTCGCTGGCGGAATAACCCGTGATGCGCTCAAAGGCCGGATTGGCGAACATCACAATGTTGCGGCCCAGCTGCGCTTGCGCAATCACAATGCCGTTGATGCTCGCATCGATCGCTCTGCCCTGCAGGCGCAGCGCCAGTTCCGCTTTACGCCGGCCCGTAATGTTCTCGTAGGCGATCAGCACACCGATGGTGTTGCCCTTCTGATCCTCCAGCGGCAGCTTGGTCTCTGAAATCCACACTTCCGTGCCGTCGACCGCGACGGCCGAGCGCTCGAAATGCCGCCGCGTGAGCTCGCCCGACATCACCCTGAGGTCCTCGTCCTGGATCTGCCTGGGGTCGTCGCCCCACAGCAGGTCGTGGTCGCTCAGTCCGATCAGCGCTTCTCTGGACGGCAAGCCGGCGTCGCGCGCGTAAACCGCGTTGCCGCCAACATAGCGGTGCTTCGCGTTCTTCCAGGCGATGCCCTGTGGAATGTGATCGAGCACGTATTCGAGCGTCTGCTTCGATTCGAACAACTCGGCTCGCGCGGCCAACTCCAGCGTGACGTCGACCATGACGGCCATCGTGGCGGCCTGCCCTTCGAACGCAACATTCAGATGATGCACGTCCATGGACTTCCGCTCGCCGGACCGAGTCTGGTGAACCCATACACCGACCGCCTGCGTTTCGCCGAACGTTGTTTCCGGCCTGGCGTTGAAGCCCTCCTTCAGGCGGCTGAACTCATCGGCCGGGTGGACGTCTTCCAGCGACATGCCCAGCAATTCCCCTTCGTCATAGCCGAAGCTTCGCTGCGCGGCGCCATTGGCCGCGACAATCGCGAGCGATTCATTGTCGTAGATCCAGATCGGCAGGGGATGCTCATCGAAGAAGCGCTGGTAGCGGGCGCGCGCGGCGTCGGCCAGACGCAGCGCGGCCCGAAGCCGCCGGGCGATCCGGGTGTTCCAGCGCATCAGCCCAAGCAGCAAGGCGGCCGCCGTGAAGCCGCTCACCAGCAGCGCGGTGGAACCCCACCTGGCGTCCGACGACGACTTGCTGATCACGGAGTCGATCGTCGCATCGGCCTCCATCCGGACATCGACGACATGTTCGAGAACGCTGTAGAAGTAAGCATCGATTTCACTGAGCGCCGGATCGCCAAGATGCACGCTTCCAGGAAACTGCGTGACCCGCCGCGCCAGCGCGTTGCTGCGTTCGCCGAGCTTGCGCATCATCTCGTCGAGTTCATCCAGACGCGAGACGCAGTCCGAGCGGCCCCGGCAGCCAGTGCGAGCGTCACCGCTCAACTCGAGCAGTGTCGCCACCGGGAACTGATAGGCCGCCCGCTTGTAGAACGGGCGGGTGCTGATCAGCGTGTAGAGTTCGCCGTGCTCGTCCAGCATCATCTGCTGGACCTGATCGAGGTCGCGCTTCAGGCGTCCGGATTCCCGCAGCGTGCTGACCGAGTTTTCCTGCTCGAAGGTCTGGCGATGAGCGAGAAACGTATTCAGGCCAATTGCAGAAAGAATGAAAGCAACCGCAATGACTGTGAAAGTTTTCCGGGTGAATTCGCGATTAATTGCCAAACGCACGGAGCTTGCAGCGTAGCGTCGAGTCGAACGCTCGCTGCGCGTGCGATTTGGGTGCGGCGTAACCATAGCTGGCCTCGAGTCCGTCAGTCCCTTGGGATAACGGCCTGCGCAACGAAGTTCTTGAGGTCCGCTCCAGTCTTCAGAACCGCCCTATCGCCTTCAGACGCCCGAGTTCAGCCGGCCGTGTGTAGGATCGGTATAGCTCGCCGACCGTACCAAAGGCGAGAGCCGGCTTCAGCGTTGCGCCGGGAAGCGCGTCGGCCAGCCAGGCGAACGCATTCATTTCACGTTGCGCCGCATGGACCGCGGCCGTCAGCGCCGTCAGCGCCTGCTCCGCCGAATGACCACCGAGGGAGACAAAGCAGCTCTCGAAAGGATGTTTTGCCGGAACTTCGGCACGTAAGGCTGATTTTGGAAGGGCCAAATCAATCTCCGACGCGGATTACCCCTCCTGTATAGCAACTGAATGTGACAATAAAAAACACGCCCTGCCGATAAAGCGCATCCATCCGCACGTCTCCCATCGAATCCAACCGAGGCGATCCCCCGTATATGAGGTCAGAGCCAGGCAATTACGCATGGCGCCTCAGGAGGGACCCAGCAATGAAATGCAAGACTATGTTCGTCGCCGCCGCGCTATCGGTAGCGGTGTCAGGCGCCTTTGCCGCCAGCGACACCGTCATGGTAGGCGGCCAGGCCATGTACCCCACCAAGGACATCGTGGATAACGCCGTCAACTCCGCTGACCACACCACCCTCGTTGCCGCGGTCAAAGCCGCGGGTCTCGTCAATACGCTAAAGGGCCCCGGCCCGTTCACCGTGTTCGCGCCCACCAACGAGGCCTTTGCCGCGTTGCCGGCCGGCACGGTCGATACGCTCGTGAAGCCTGAAAACAAGGCCACGCTCACCAGCATCCTGACGTATCACGTCATTCCCGGGCGCTATGACTTCCGTAAGCTCGACGAAGCAATCAGGACCGGGGGCGGCAAGGCAGAACTGAAAACAATCAATGGAGAGCCGCTGACGTTCACCGAGAACGGCCCGCACAACATCGTCGTCACGGATGCCAACGGCCACACGGCGGCCATATCGACGTATGACGTCACTCAGAGCAACGGCGTCATCATGGTTGTCGATAAGGTTCTGATGCCCAAGTAGAGGACCGGTGCACGCGGACGGGGGTTCGAATTCCGCACCGGTCTGTCATTTTTAGCGCCGGGCGACGACTCACCCATATGCCTCGCAGTTGAACGTGCCCCATAGCGGTCCCGTCCGGCTGCGAGCAGCGGGTTGCGCTTTGCCGCTTCGCAACCGGTCGGCCTTTAGCGGTATAGGGGACTTCGGCGTTTCCAATGCGCGAGCCACCCTCACAGGAGAAATACCATGGAAAAGTTGACGATGAGCGTTCTGTTGACGCGTGTCGCCGTCGCGGCGCTGTTCGCATGTGCCGCGACGTTTGCGCAGGCTGGCGGTAACGGCAACGGTGGAAGTGGCGGCGGCGGCGCTCACGGTGCGGCCACCGCGGGGATGACTTATCACGGCGAGCCCGTCTCGAGCCTGTGGAACCGGCCTCCTGGCGATATGAGCAAGAGCTCGGACTCAAGCCACACGGATATGTCCCGCATGACGCACGACGACAACAATATGTCTGCGAACTCTATGCAGTAAGGGCTTGCACGATTGCCGGGAGCCAAAGCCTTGATGGTTTGCGCGCCCGGCATCCCGCCGCACCGTGACGTGCAGCGACGGGACGAGGGAGTTGATGGCGACACCCGGATACTACGGGTTACTGAACTTCGCTCTCGGCCTTCAGAACCGCAATCAACTCGTGCCCGGCATCATCCAGTGCGCCGGAATTGTCGATCGTCGTGCAGCGCACGCCGTGCGGCAGCGAAAATGGCGCACGCCTTGCAAGGCGCGCCGCCACCTGCTCCGCCGACTCGCGCGCCCGCTCGCCCAGCCGCGCCTCGAGAATATGCGGCGCGGCGTCCACGTGCACCACTTCCGCGTGCGGATAGCGCACCAACGTATGCTGCAAATGCTGGCGCGAGCCGTTGACGACCACCGTGCAACCGCGCGCAAGCCACGCGTCGACTTCGATACCAATGCCATAGCGCAGCGAATGGCTCGACCATTCGAGCGCGAACAGGCCGAGCACGGAGCGCGCGGCGAACTCTTCGACGCTCAACGCCACGTGCACCTCGCCATGACCACTCGGCCGCGTGATGTAGCGGTGCGCGAACAGAATCGGCTCGCCCATCAGACGCTTGCGCGCAAACGCCAGCAAAGAATCCTTGCCTGCGCCGGATGGCCCCATTACGTAGATCAAACGCCCTGCCATGGTTACGTCACCTCGCAGTTCTGAAACGGCACTCGCTGCCACAATTTGAACGGTTCGCCGGGCGCCGGCTCGACAAAGAGCGCGGCGTGATCGACGGCGAGCGGCCCCAGCACGGGCGTGCGTGCCTGCCACCATGCCACCAGCACGGCGCGTTCCTGCGCGTCGGCGAGCGAGTTGGACAGCGTCATGTGAAAGCGGAATTCGTCGAACACATACGGATAACCCCATTCGACCAGCAGCGCGCGCTGGCGTTCGCTCAGCGGCGCGGCGAGCCGGCGCGCCAGATCGGCCGCCGAGGGCCGCGCGCGCAATGCGTCGAGCGTCTGCAGCGCGCTCGACGCGACGTCTCGAACACGGGATTCGCCTTGCGGATCGGCGGGACGCAGCGCAACGAAGTCGCCGAGCGTCGCGGCTTCCACCGGCAACGCGAACGCGCTTTGCTGCGCGGCCCAGGCACGCGTGGCGTGCAGCACGTCCGCCTGCGTCACGCCGTCGGCGAGCCGGAATGGCGCGACCAGCGTGCCGTGCCAGCCGTAGCGGCGCGGGGCTTCGGTGAGCGCCGTGAGCGGACGCGTGAGCGCATCAGGCTGCGGTGGCGTACAGGGTTCGCCGCTTTCCGCATCGCGAGCGAGCCACGCTGAACCGGCCTGCCACCACGCCGAATCGCGCGATGGTGCGTAGTACACAGCAAAACGAGCCTCGGCGCCCCAGACCGCGCCGCTCATAGATCGTGCTCCACCAGCAGTTGCACGCGGTCCGCCGCAAAGTGCGTAAAGCCGTATTTGACCGGCGTGCCTTGCAGATCGACGTCGACGTTCTCGACCCACAGCACCGGTTGCTGCCGGTTGATATTCAGCCGCCGCGCCACTTCCGGCTCAGGCAGCACGCTGCCGATCCGGCTCCACTTGCGCAGATAGTCGTTCACGCCGAGTTCCGCCATCGCCTTGGTCACGCTGCCGGTGCGCTCCAGCACCGCCGGCAGGTCCGCGAAACGTGCCGCGGGATACCAGTTGCGCGCGAACGTGAGCGGCACACCGTCGGATTCGTGCAGCGATTCGATCCGATAGACCAGCGCGCCGGCCCGCAGGCTCAGCGCTTTCGCGACATTCGGCTCGGCCTTCACGCGCGCGGCCGACAACATCTTGCCGGCCGCCGTGTGATGCTGCTGGCGCAAGTTTTCTGTAAACCGCGTGCGCCGGCCAATCGTATAGTCGATGGCGCCCGGCTGCACGAAGGTGCCACGCCCCTGCTCGACGCTGACGAGGCCCAGCGCGGCAAGCCCGAGCATCGCCCGGCGCACGGTATGGCGGTTCACGTCGAAGCGCTTGGCCAGTTCCCCTTCGCTCGGCAAACGCCCTTCTTCGCCAAAACCACTGGCGGCGATTTCCGCCGCCAGAATCTGCTCGATCTGCCGCCAGACGGCAACGCCCGCGCCGCGTTCGAGCGTCGTGCCCGGCGTCGCGTTGTCGTTCGATGTCATGGTGCTGTCATTCCCTTGGGTTCAAATATTCGTATGACGTGCATTGTAGTGCGCCAGCCGTGATGGAAATATGAAACGGTGCACATGTGCGGAACCACTAGACAAGCATACTCCTAAACGTCTAGACGTTTAGATGAATAGATGGTCAAATGTCTACTCGCTGGATCAACAGGAAATTCAATGAGCGCCACTTCCGCCTCACCTTCCTCCGCTCCGCCGTCGTCTGTCCGGCGCGCCTGGATGGCCGTGCTGGCCCGCACACCGCGCGCCGATCTCGAAGCCGCGCTGGAGCACGCGTTGCGCGACATCCCCACCCCCACTTATGACTGGCTGCGGCCGCCCGAGATCGGACTCGCGATGGTGCGCGGCCGTGTCGGCGGCAGCGGCGACCCGTTCAATCTCGGTGAAGCCACCGTCACGCGCACCACCTTGCGGCTGCGCGAAACGGGCGGCGCTGCCGCGGCAGTCGGCGTGGCATGTCATCTGGGCCGGGACCGCCGCCGCGCGGAACTGGCCGCGCTGGCCGACGCGCTGCTGCAAATGCCCGAGCATCACGCTTCACTGCACGCGCAACTGATCGAGCCGTTGGCCGCGCGGCATGCAGTCCGGCGAGCCGAACGGCAACAGGATGCGGCGGCCACGCGCGTCGAATTCTTCACGATGGTCCGGGGCGACTGATGGAAAACTCACCGATTGCATTGTCCACTTTGACGCCGGGCTTCTCCGATCCGGTCCACGACACCCAGGCGGTGTTCCGCACCTTGCTCGACGCGCTGTCGCGGCCGGGCACGGTCGGCGTGGTGGAAGACGTCCTGCCCGAAGCGCGCGCCGACCACGCCGAACTGGCCGCCTTCGCCGCACTGCTCACGCTATGCGACTACGCCACGCCGGTATGGCTCGCGCAAGCCGATACCGCACTCAGCTCGGCTTTGCGCTTTCATACGGGAGCGCCGCTGGTCGACGAACTGGGGCAAGCCGCTTTCGCCTATATCCACGACGCCGGTGCGCTGCCGCCGCTGGAGAGTTTCGCGCCCGGCACGGCAGAATCGCCCGAGCAATCGGTCACGCTGCTGATCCGTGTCGACGCGCTGACGGGCGGCGCCCCGGTGGTACTGAGCGGCCCCGGTATTCAGCACACCGCAACGATTGCGCCAGTGGGCCTGCCCGAACGCTTTTGGCATGAACGCGCGGCCCTCGCGCCGCTCTTTCCGTGCGGCATCGATTGCTATCTCGTCTGCGGCAACCGCCTGATCGGCCTGCCGCGCACAACTCAAGCGAAGGTGAACTGATGTACGTTGCCGTCAAAGGTGGAGAACGCGCGATCGAAGCATCGTGGCGCCTGCTCGACAAGGCGCGCCGCGGTGACCCGCGGCTGGCCGAGCTCAGCGTCGCGCAGATTCGCGAACAATTGCGCCTCGCGGTCGCGCGGGTGATGACCGAAGGTTCAGTCTACGATGAAGAGCTCGCAGCGCTCGCGATCAAACAGGCTGCGGGCGACCTCGTGGAATCGATCTTCCTGCTGCGCGCCTATCGCACCACGTTGCCGCGTTTCGGCTACACACAGCCGGTCGATACGGAGGCGATGCAGGTCGAGCGCCGCATTTCCGCGACCTTCAAGGACGTGCCCGGCGGGCAGTTGCTGGGCGCGACGTACGATTACACGCAGCGTCTGCTGGATTTCGCGTTGCTCGCCGAAGGGCATGCCGATGCCAACGACGGCGCCGGCACCGCAGCGGGCACAGCGCCAGTTCGAGCCGCCGCGGCCGCGACCGAAGCCATGCCGCGCGTCGTCTCCCTGCTCGACAAGGAAGGCCTGATCGAACAGGAGCGCCCCACGCCGGAGGCGCCCGAACCCGGCGACCTGTCGCGCGAGCCGCTCGCCTTCCCCGCGAGCCGCGCCACGCGCCTGCAGAATCTCGCCCGTGGAGACGAAGGTTTTCTGCTCGCCATGGGGTACGCCACGCAACGCGGCTACGCGCATTCGCACCCGTTCGCGGGCGAGATCCGTTTCGGCACGATTGCCGTTGAAATGGAACTCGACGAACTGGGCGAGGCTGTCGAAATCGGCGACATCGACATTACCGAATGCCAGATGATCAACCAGTTCGCCGGCAGCAGCGCGGTGCCGCCCACCTTCACGCAGGGCTACGGCCTCGCGTTCGGCCACTCGGAGCGCAAGGCGATGGCCATGGCGCTCGTCGATCGCGCACAGCGCGCGGAAGAACTCGGCGAGACGCTCGGCTCGCCGACCCAGGACATCGAATTCATGCTCTCGCACAGCGACAATGTGGAAGCGTCCGGCTTCGTGCAGCATCTGAAGCTGCCCCACTACGTCGACTTTCAGGCGGAACTGGAACTCGTGCGCCGTTTGCGCGCGAGGCACGGCGAAGCGAGCGAAGGCGAAGGCATGGCGCAAGAACGGAACCAGCAGGAGCAGGCAGCATGAACACGCCCGAAACATTGCCCGCAGCAACGCACGCCACCGCGTTCTACGACAGCGCAGCGGACGGCTACAACTTCGCCTACCTCGACGAACAGACCAAGCGCATGCTGCGCCGCGCCTTGCTCAAGGCCGTCGCCGTGCCAGGCTATCAGGTGCCGTTCGCCTCGCGTGAAATGCCGTTGCCGTTCGGCTGGGGCACCGGCGGCATTCAGGTCACCGCGGCGATCATCGGCAAGAAAGATACGCTGAAGGTCATCGATCAGGGGTCCGACGAAACCACCAACGCCGTCAACATCCGCCGCTTCTTCGCGCGCACCACGGGCGTGGCGACCACCCGGCGCACGGTGGAGGCGACCATTATCCAGACCCGTCACCGGATTCCCGAGGCGCCGCTCACCGACCGGCAGATTCTGGTCTATCAGGTGCCGATGCCCGAGCCGCTGTATCGCCTGGAACCTCGCGTCGCCGAATGCAAGAAGCTGCATGCGCTCGCCGACTACGGCCTGATCAGCGTGAAGCTCTACGAGGATATCGTCCACCACGGCAGCATCGCGACCACGTACGACTACCCGGTGATCGTCAACCATCGCTATCTGGCATCGCCCTCGCCGATTCCGAAGTTCGACAACCCGAAGATGCATATGAACCCCGCTCTGCAACTGTTCGGCGCGGGCCGCGAGCGGCGCATTCACGCGATTCCGCCATACACGCCGGTACGCAGTCTCGACTTCGACGATCATCCGTTCGAGGTGCAGAAGTGGCAGCACGCCTGCGCGCTGTGCGGATCGACGGAGAGCTTTCTCGACGAAATGATCGTCGACGACGCGGGCAAGCGCATGTTCGTCTGCTCGGATAGCGACTATTGCCACGAACGCCGCGGCGACGAAGATGCCGAGTTGCCCTCGTACGAAGCACACCCTGGAGAGCCCGCATGACGCCGCTTTTGAGCGCCCGTTCGCTCACCAAAACATATGGCGGCCGCAACGGCTGCAGAAACGTCAGCTTCGATCTGTACCCGGGCGAAGTGCTGTGCATTGTCGGCGAATCCGGCTCCGGCAAGACCACGCTCCTGAATACGCTGGCGCTGAAAACCGCGGCCGACAGCGGCTCGCTTCACTACACGGCCGCGCATGGCGACCGGCTCGATCTGCTCGCCCTGTCCGAACCGCGCCGCCGTTTGCTGATGCGTACCGAGTGGGGCTTCGTGCAGCAGAATCCGCGCGACGGACTGCGCAGCGGCGTCTCGGCCGGCGCGAATATCGGTGAACCGTTAATGGCCGTCGGTGCCCGCCACTACGGCAACATCCGCCATACCGCCACGCAGTGGATGGAACGCGTCGAACTCGATTCCTCGCGTATCGACGAATTTCCGGCGGCGTTTTCGGGCGGCATGCAGCAGCGCTTGCAGATCGCGCGAAATCTCGTGACCGGTCCGCGGCTCGTTTTCATGGACGAACCTACCGCCGGCCTTGACGTTTCCGTGCAGGCACGCCTGCTCGATCTGCTGCGCACACTGACCTCCACGCTGCATCTGTCGGTGCTGATCGTCACGCACGACATCGGCGTGGCGCGGCTGCTCGCGCACCGGCTGATGGTCATGCAAGGCGGTGAAGTGGTCGAGGCGGGGCTGACCGACCAGGTGCTCGACGATCCGCAGCACCCTTACACGCAAACGCTGGTTTCCTCGGTTCTGCCGGTTTGAGGCTCACAATGCGATCCATTGAAACAAGCACTGAGGCGCGCGCCGGCGAGCGCGCGTTCATCGACAACGCGGCGCTGATGCTGCGCGCGGTCGGCATCGGCAAGACGTTTACTCTGCATGGCCAGGGCGGTGTGCAAATCGAAGCGCTCGCGGGCGTCTCGCTCGCGGTCGAGCGCGGCGAATGTGTAGTGCTGGTCGGGCCGTCGGGCGCGGGCAAGAGCACGCTGCTGCGCTGCCTGTACGGCAACTACCTGGCGAGCACCGGCTCGATCGAGATCCGCGATGCGGCCGATGACGGCCGGCCCGTGTCGATCACCGGGGCTGAGCCGCGCGACGTGCTGCGCCTGCGGCGTGGCGTGGTCGGCTACGTGAGCCAGTTTCTGCGGGTGATTCCCCGCGTGCCGACGCTCACGCTCGTTGCCGAGCCGCTGCTCTCGCGCGGCGTGCCGGAAGACGAGGCGCGCGAGCGCGCCGCCGCGCTGCTGGCGCGCCTGAACGTGCCGGAACGGCTCTGGTCGCTCGCGCCCGCCACCTTCTCCGGCGGTGAACAGCAGCGCGTGAATATCGCGCGCGGCTTGATCGCGCAGCATCCGCTCTTGCTCCTCGACGAGCCGACGGCCTCGCTCGACGCCGAAAACCGCGATGTGGTCGCCGATCTGATCGTCGAGGCGCGCGAGCGCGGCGCGGCCATCGTCGGTATCTTTCACGATGAAGATACGCGCAACAAGGTGGCCACGCGCCGCCTCGAACTGAAACCGCCGCTGCGTCACTGATTGACACGAACCGGCACTACACTGACGCATGCGGCGCCAGTGCGGAACTACCCACACTATTCAGGTCTGACTGACTACGGAGCAAGTCGATGTTGATCAGGAACGCTCGCGTCGTGACGCGAGACGAAGTATTCACCGGCGTGGTACGTATCGAAGACGGCGTGATCCGCGACCTCGAGCGCGGCACGACCTCCGCGCGCGAAGCGGAGGATTGGGACGGCGACTATCTGTTGCCCGGCCTGATCGAACTGCACACGGACAACCTCGAAAAGCATCTCGCGCCACGCCCCGGCGTGCTGTGGAATACGGATGCCGCCTTTGTGATTCACGACGCACAGGTGGCCGCGGCCGGCATCACCACCGTGTTCGACGCGCTCGCCATCGGCTCGCGCTCGAATGTGGGCTTGCGTGGCCGCGATCTGCAAACCCAATGCGCCGAAGCGCTCACGCGGTTCTCCGAGCGCAAACTGCTGCGTGCCGAGCATTTTTTGCATCTGCGCTGCGAAATCGCCACCGCCGACGTGGTGGAAGTGTTCGATTCGTTGTGCGCGCACCCGCTGTTGCGGCTCGCGTCGGTCATGGATCACACGCCCGGTCAGCGTCAGTGGCACGACCGCGAGCAATGGCGCCGCTTCCAGGAGCGCAACGGCAAGCTGAGCGACGAACACGTCGCGACCGCGCTGGCCGAACTGTCGGTCGAGCAGGCCCGTTACGCCGACGCGCACCGGCGCGAGATCGTCACGCGCTGCAACCGGCTCGGCATCCCTGTCGCCAGCCACGACGACACGCTGATCGAGCACGTCGAACAGGCCAAGGCGGAAGGCATCGTGCTGGCCGAATTTCCGACCACCCGCGTGGCCGCCGAGACCGCGCGCGAGCACGGCATTTCGACCATCATGGGCGCGCCGAATATCGTGCGCGGCGGCTCGCATTCGGGCAACGTGTCCGCGCTCGAACTCGCGAAAGCCGGTTTGCTGGATATTCTGTCGTCGGATTACGTGCCGTCGAGCCTGATGACCGCCGTGTTCGAACTCGTCGCGAAAGCCGGCTGGACGCTGCCGCGCGCCATGGCGACGGTGTCCGCCGAACCGGCGCGCACGGCCGGCCTGCACGACCGCGGCGCAATCGAACCGGGCTTGCGCGCGGACTTCGTGCGCGTGACGATGCTCGACACGCTGCCGGTGCCGCGCGCGACGTATCGCAGCGGGACACGGATCGTTTAAGAAGGAATTGATTGCCTGCTGATTGCCTGGTGATTGCTTGCAGGACGCGTGACCCGTCATGCCCGTCTGATCAGCGGGCGGACGGCAACTGCCCCCACGCTACCAGCACGTGCTGAATCCCGCGCGCGTAGGCGTCGCGTTCTCTCGGCGTCTCCGAGTGGTATGCCCCGATCGCACGCCACGTGTTGCCGTGCTTGACCATCTTCTGTTTCAGCAGCCACGCGGCGACGTACACGTTCACACAAGGATCGGTCAGCGCGCGGTGCGGCACCCCCTCGCGCGCCAGATCGCCGAAGTGAATCGAATTGATCTGCAACTGACCGACGTCGATCGAGCCGTTGGCGTTCTGCCGGATCGCGCTCGCATCGCCCTTCGATTCGTACCAGGCGAGCGCGCGCAGCACCCACGGGTTGACACCCTGATAAGCCGCGGCTTCGTTAAAGCAGTCGTCGGCCGCTTGCGCGATCCCGCACACCGATAGGCAGGCGAGCGCCGTGAGGAGAACTTTCAAGGACATGATTCATCCTTTCGCTTGTCAGCGTTAAAGGCGGCGAACGCCAGGCCGCCAGCGGGGTTATTTGGCCAACGCCTGATCGATCTGCCGCTGCACGGTGTCGAGATAGGCATGCGAGGCGTCGGATACGACGATCCGCACGACCGGGCTCGGCGGACTTCTGCGCTCCTGAACCTGAGCCGTCCCATGCCATTTCTTGCGGTGCGAAGCAGGTTTCAACGGCAAGTCGTCATCACCTGCGCTCGGCGGCGGCAGCATCGCGAGCGACGGCAACGGCGGATAAACCTTGTCCGGCGCGGCGGGAATCGCGCTCGCGGATTGCAGATCCGCGCCAGGCTGACCGGCGAAGACCGGGGTGCTCAGGAGCATGGCCAGCGCCAGCATAGTGATTCGCATCGTCACCGCTCTCTCCTTCATTGAACCGTCCTGATCGACACGCTATACGGCTGGCCCAATCCGGCAGTCCGATTCTCGAAGTTCACCCGGGCCGTGCGCTGCGCGGGCACGCCCTTCCATACCGCCTGATTCAGATACGCAAAGTCCTGCCCCAGCGCGGTGACGAGCACGACGGTGGATTGCGGCTGCGCGGCAGCCAGCGCCCCGGCCTTGGCGAGCACGGCGGTGAGTTGCGGATCGCGCGCGCCGAGCGCGTCGGGCGGAATCTCGAAGCTGATCACCTCGTTCGGCGCCTTGCTCGTCTGAGCCGCGGGCGGCGGAGGCATCTGGGCACAGCCGGCGAACACCAGCACCGCTGCCAACAAACACACCTGTCGCTTCACGAAAGTCTCCCGTCAATTTCGTCGCTATAGCGAGGTTTTCGGCAGGCCGGCAGGAAAAGTTGATATGGCGGAAACGCTTCACAGCAAATCAAAAATACTTGCCTCAAGATCGGCGCAAACGATTGCTTCGGCGCTCGCCAACGCGGCGATCGAGGCAAAGTTGTCTCGCGATTTTTGTCAGACAAAATGAGTATGGCGGCATTTCCCGAAAGCCTTTCACAAGCATCCAGAAAGCCGTCAGCAAAGAATGAAGGCGTGGCGTCAGGCCGTCGGTTCGGCCTCGCGGCCCGCTGTTGCACCCTCGCCGGCTCGCGCCCTTTCGGCCTGCTCGGCTTGCTCCCTCCGGCGCGCTTCCAGTACATCGTGGTAGCGCAGATAGGCACTGCGTCCATCCGCTTTAGCCGCGTACATCGCCGCGTCGGCGTTGAGCAGCAGTTCCTCGGCCGTGCCGCTATCGTCCGGAAACTGGCTGATGCCGATACTCGCGCCCACCGTCATGCTTTGTCCGTCCACGCTCAGCTCTTCGTTCAACGCATTCACGACGCGCGCGGCAATCGCCGATGCCCCGTCAGCTGAGCGCTGCCCCTCGATCAAGACGATGAACTCGTCGCCGCCGAGCCGCGCCACCACGTCGGCGGAACTCAGCACCTGCTTCAGGCGGCGCGCCACCGCGACGAGCACCTTGTCGCCAATGGCATGGCCGAACTGGTCGTTGATCTGCTTGAAGCGATCCAGGTCGACGAACAGCACGGCCAGCCCCTCCTGACGCTGCGTCGCTTCTTCGATCGCGCGTTCCAGCTTCTCCAGGAACAGCACACGGTTCGGCAGTTCGGTCAGGGCGTCGTGCGTGGCGAGATGCGCGAGCTCACGCTGCTTGGTATGCAGCGCGTCCATTTGCAGCCTGATTTCGCGGCGCAAACGGTCGAAGCAGCGTGCCAGCAAGCCGATCTCGTCGGTGCGATCGAGCGGCAGCGTTTCCATGGCGTGCCCGGCGAACAGATGCGTTGCCGCATACGCGAGACTGTGCAGCGGTTTGGTCAGGGCGCGCGCGAACAGGATCGCGAGGAACAGCGCGAGCACGCTGAAGACCAGCACCATGCGCACGATCCGGTTGCCGAGCAGCGTCGCGCCGGACAGCACGTCGTCGAGCGGCCTGGCCAGACCGATGACGATAAAGCGATTGCCTTCCGAATCGCCAAACGGCCTGCGCACGAACGCGAGCACCTGACCGGCCGCCTGCTTCGGACGGGCGAGGCCATTCACCCGCACCTCGCTTTGCACCTGCGCGAAGAGCGGTTTGGTGACGGAAAAACTGTCCTGCATCAGCACGCGCCGGCCCCGATCGAAACCGAACGCTTTCGAGGCGTCGGGATGCACGAGGAAATCGCCCCACTCGTTGGCCAGATAGACCCGGTAGTCGCTCGGCAAATCGTTCTGCAGGCGCTTGAACAAGCCCTCGAGATCAATGTCGATCACGACGACGCCGACCACCGCCCCCTGGGCGTTCGACACCGGTGTGCCGAGCCGCAGCGTCGGCTTGCCCTCGGCGGCATGCGTGCCGTACTCGTGATTGACCGCGATCGGCGAGGTGTAAATACGGCCGGGCGAAAACGTCAGCGTATCGAATACATAGGCAAACTGACCTTTTTCCTGCAGATTGTCCCCTTTGACGCGCACGAGGCCGTCCGCGTCGCGATCGAAGCGCACCAGTTCGAGTCCGTGGTGCTCACGTGTAATCAGGCGGATTTGCAGGTACTCGGGGTGGTGCACCATGAAACTGGAATATACGTTGGCCAACTGCTCGCGCGCGGAGTTCCGACGCAGGCCGTCGTCGGATTGCGCAACCTCCGCCGTGGACGGCAAGCTCGCGAGCACCAGCGCATCGGCGCCGACATCGTCGATCGACGTGGAAAAGCGTTGGCCCAGCAGTTCCGTCGACGTGAGCAGGCTGAGCTCGGCCTCGTTCACGAGCATGTTGCGATTGGCGCGATACGCGTAATAACCGGTCGCACCGGACGCGATCACGCCGATGCACGCGAGCAGCAGCGACAGTTTGACGGTCAGGCCAGGACGTATCATCAAAAGCGCTCCGACCGGTCCCCGGACACGATTCGGGCCCACAGGTCCTCGCGCCGCTGAATATCCTCTACCGGGCCAATCCACACGATGTGCGCGTTGCCGCTGTTGTCGCCGGGCTCGGTCAGCGTGTTGGCGAGTCCCTGGCGTTGCGTCAGCAACCCGCTGACATCCGGCTCGATCATGTAGTTGATCCACGCGAGAGCGAGCGGGCGGTTAGCGGACGCGCGCGTCATCGACCAGCAGTCGAGCCATGCGAGCACACCTTCGTCGGGAATCACGTAGCCCACGTCGGCGCCCGCGCGGCGCAGCAATTCGACCTGCTGGGTGCCATAGTTGCCGAACATCAAGGCAACGTTATGCTGGATGAAAAACGCGGTCGCTTCCTCGGGCAACGTGTAATAGGTCAACAGATTGCGGCGCAGTTCGACGAGCTTGTGGGCGATCGTGCGCATCTGCGCGGCACCGAGCTGAAACGGATGGGGATAGCCCAGCGCCAGCGCGGTGAATGAGAAATTGTGCTGCGCGCTATTGAAATCGAGCACCTTGCCGCGGTAGCGGGGATTCCACAGCTCGCGCATCGAGCGCGGCGCGACGGGGATCTGCTTGCGGTCGTAGATCAGACCCATCGACGAATAGGTGAAAGGAATGGCGTACGTGTCGCCGCCCGACGTGATGCCGCCAATCGACTCACGCGCCTGAAACCGCGGCAACTGTTTTTTCGTGTTCGGCAGGCTGGCGAGATCGAGCGGCGCCAGCAGATGCGCCTGCGTATAGCGCTGGATTTCAGCGGTGTTGGCGGCGAGCACGTCGAACGGCGGCGACGCGTCGGCATGCATCTGGGCCCACAACGCTTCATCGGAATCGACCAGCGTGACTTCCACCTTGGCCTTGTAACGCGCCTCGAAAGTCTTCACGACGTCGGCGTCCGCATAACCGGGCCAGGCCAGCACACGCAGGACGTTGTCACCGGCTTTGACCGGCGCGGTCAAACCAAGACCCAAACAGAAAATCGCGCCAATCAACAATGTCAAATATTCTGAAGCAACGCGGCGGTGCGCTAAATAGGCACGCCTGAAGACGGCTGCGACGCATGCACGAAAGAATCGTTTACAACGGCGTGTTTCATCTGCCATCAACATCATGTGCATATACGACACCATTAAGCAGAAGGCCGTTTCGACGAACACAAACAGTTGGCACGAGTCCGCAAACGGCGTACTCGATGACTTTCTTCAGACACATCAGTTCTTTGCACCATGTCGGCGCGGAGCGACGATGATAGCGCCAAGAAAACTTTTTTTGGCTTTCAGTCTAGCCAGTGTTGAAAAAATAATCCGTCAGATGTGATGCAGCAAATTCGTCAATCCATATTAAACGGCAATTCATACAAAATCTTTAATTCACCCTCGCCGGTTTGAAACGCGTGAAACTCAGACAGTCGCCGTAATCCGCCATCAGGGTCCGGGTTGAATTGCGCCATTGGGAATCGTGCGAGCGAGCCAGGCCGCGTCCGCTCGCGCGGGACGGGCATCGGCAGCGCGCGCCCCAAGCTGCGTCATGCGGCATGCATAGAGGGCACCCGTGGATATCCGCCATTTCCGGCACTAGAATCAATCCTCAGACGCCATCCGGTGTTTCACTAGCTACCCAATTTTTTTGACCTGATAAGCTTGGCGCGCGCTGCTGGCCGCCCGGCCGGCGGCTTCAACCCAAGCCCGGTCGTGAGTCGCGCCGGGTGTCCCGCTGCGGCACAACCGCATGCGGGCGTAATTGAATGAACTACACCGAGGAGTTAAACAGTGAAAAAACTGCTAGCGGCTGTGACGGTTGCTCTGCTTGCCACCGTCTCGATTGGCGCACACGCTAAAGATTGGTCGACAATCCGTTTCGGCGTCGACGCCAGCTACCCCCCGTTTGAGTCGAAGGGCTCGGACGGCAAGCTCGCAGGCTTCGATATCGACCTCGGCAATGAAATCTGCGCGCGCCTGAAGGCCAAGTGCGTGTGGGTGGAAAACGATTTCGACGGCATGATCCCGGCCCTGAAGGCGAAGAAGTTCGACGGCGTGCTGTCGTCGATGTCCATGACCCCGCAACGCGCTGAACAGATCGCCTTCTCGTCGAAGCTGTTCAACACGCCGACGCGCCTCGTCGCGAAGAAGGGTTCGGGCCTCCTGCCGACGTCCGACTCGCTAAAGGGCAAGTCGGTTGGCGTGGAACAGGGCACGATCCAGGAAACCTACGCGAAGACGTACTGGGAACCGAAGGGCGCGAAGGTCGTGCCGTATCAGAACCAGGACCAGGTCTATGCCGACTTGCTGTCGGGCCGTCTGGACGCAGCGCTGCAAGACGCGGTGCAGGCTGACATCGGCTTCCTGAAGACGCCGCGCGGCGCGGGCTACGAGTTCGTCGGCAAGGACATCGACGATCCGAAGATCCTCGGCAACGGCGCAGGCATCGGCATGCGCAAGGAAGACACCGATCTGAAGGCGAAGGTCGACAAGGCAATCGCCGACATCATCAAGGACGGTACGTACAAGAAGCTCGAGAAGAAGTACTTCGACTTCGACGTGTACGGCAGCTAAGCCAGCCATGCGCGCCTGAGGGCGCGCCTGCCGGTTTGCTGAAACGGGCTCCGCCACACGCGGAGCCCGTTTCATTTGCGGCGCCGCATAAAGCCACACGTTGCGGCAGATCGGCTAAGATCGTGCGATCGAGACACCCCGCCGCCGCACGCACCGGCTCGGCGGCGACCGGCCATCAAGCACACAATCAAGCAGCCATCACGCAAGTTTCCCCACTGTTATCAACGAGATAGCGCGGCACGCCGCACCTGGCCGCCGACTTGAAAATCATGCAAACCCAAACCCATCCGCTGATTGCCCCGACGCTCGGCACCGCCCGTAATCTGACGAGTTTCCACTACGGCCCCGGCGGCGGGCAGAAGATTTACATCCAGTCGTCGCTGCATGCGGACGAGCTGCCTGGCATGCTGGTGACGTGGGCGCTGCGTCGCAAGCTGGCGGCGCTGGAAGCAGCCGGCAAGGTGCGCGGCGAAGTCGTGATCGTGCCGGTGCCCAACCCGATTGGCCTGAATCAGCACTTTCTCGGCCATCTGACGGGACGTTTCGATACCAACACCGCACAGAACTTCAACCGCAATTTCCACGATCTGTCCGCGCTGATTCAGCCGGTTATCGAGCAGCGCTTGACCGACAACATCGACGCCAACCGCACTGCAGTGCGCACGGCCATGCGCGAGGCGCTGGACGAGCAGAAGCCGGAAACCGAACTCGACTCGCAACGCCTGGCGCTGCAAAAGCTCTCGTACGACGCCGATGTCGTGCTCGATCTGCATTGCGACTGGGAAGCCGCGATGCACCTCTACACAAACCCGGACCTGTGGCCGGAGGTCGAGCCGCTCGCCCGCTACCTGGACGCGAAGGCGTCGCTGCTCGCGCTCAATTCGGTGGGCAACCCGTTCGACGAAATCCACAGCTTCTGCTGGTCGGATCTGCGCGGCCGTTACGGCGACCGTTTCCCGATTCCGAACGGCTCGATCTCGGTCACGATCGAACTGCGCGGCCAGCGCGACGTGACGTACGAGTACGCAGAGCGCGACGCGCAGGCGATCATTGAATATCTGACCTCGCGCGGCGTGATTGACGGCACGGCCGCCCCGCTGCCGCCGCTCGAATTCGCCGCCACGCCGCTCGCCGGCGCGGAACCGCTGGTCGCGCCGATCAGCGGCGTGCTGGTGTACCGCTGCGAAGTGGGCACGTGGGTCGACGTCGGTCAGGAAATCGCCGATATCGTCGACCCGCTGACGGACCACGTTGTTACGCTCAAGAGCGGAGTGGCCGGCGTGCTGTACGCGCGGCATCTGACGCGCTTCGCGACGGCCGGCCTGGAGTTCGCGCGCGTCGCCGGTGCGAAGGCTTTCCGCAGCGGCTCGCTGCTGAGCAACTAGGCTCGACCAGGCTGAACCCGGCTCAGCCGGGCTTCACCCGGTTCAGAACGCCGGGATGATCGCGCCTTTGAATTGCGTGTCGATGTACTTGCGCACTTCATCGGACTCGTACGCCGCGACCAGCTTCTTCACCCACGGCCGATCGCGGTCCTGCGCGCGCACCGCGATCAGATTGGCGTACGGCCCCTTCAGGTCTTCGATCGCGATCGCGTCTTTGGTCGGCTGCAGGCCGGCTTTGACCGCGTAGTCGGTATTGATCGAGGCCGCGTCGAGGTCGCCGAGCGCGCGCGGCAACTGCGCGGCGTCGAGTTCCACCAGCTTGATCTTCTTCGGATTGGCGGCCACGTCGAGCGGGGTTGCGTTGACCCCGCTCGTGCCGACACCCGGCTTCAGTGTGATCACGCCGTACTTCTGCAAAAGCAGCAGCGCGCGGTTGCCGTTGGAGGGGTCATTCTGGATGCCGACCTTCGCCCCTTCCGGCAAGTCCTTGAGCGATTTGAGTTTCTTCGAATAGAAGCCCATTGGCGACACGTACGTCAGCCCGACGTTGACGATCTTGTAGCCGCGCTGCTTGATCTGGCTATCGAGAAACGGCTGGTGCTGAAAGCCGTTGGCGTCGAGGTCGCCGGCATCGAGCGCCGCGTTCGGCTGCACGTAATCGTTGAACTCGATGACCTTGACGTTCAAGCCCTCGCGCGCCGCCACCTTCGTGACCACCGACCAGATTTGCGCATCCGGCCCGCTCATCGTGCCGACTTTGAGCTGGGCGTCGTCGGCGTGCGCAAACGTTGCCGTCAGCGAAAAGGCGGCCGAAAACGCGGCCACGGTGAACAGATTCTGAATAACTCTCCGGCGTTGCATGCGTTTCCCCTAAGCGATTGGAATGACAGGCGCGCATCGTCGCATGCGCTCGCCGAGCACGAAAACCAATCGTTTTTCACACGCTTATAAGCACGATCCGGAAAAAGCTTATGCGCACCGTGCCTTGCGCAAATTCAATGCGCGCGGCTATGTGAGTGTCGCGCCGGCGCGACAGATTCTCAAAATAAGCGAAGCTGTCACATACCTTACTCTGCGTTCCCTTAAATTGCGGGCCATCGCGCGATCTTGCCAAAGAGCATGGCGTTGCGATCGCTTAATTTTTTAATCGGAGAAAGTCTTGAACAAGAAAGTATTGGCCGCCGCTACTCTCGCCCTGTTTGGCACCGCTGCTCACGCACAAAGCAGCGTCACGCTGTATGGCCTGATCGACGCCGGTTTCACGTATGTCAATCACGCTGGCGCGAACGCCCAGCATCTCTACCAATATGGTGACGGCGTCTCGCAAGGCAGCCGTTTCGGTCTGCGCGGCTCGGAAGACCTCGGTGGCGGTCTGAAGGCGATCTTCACGTTGGAAAACGGCTTTAACTCGGGTACCGGCACGCTGGGCCAGGGTGGCGCGCTGTTCGGCCGCCAGGCATTCGTCGGTTTGACGCAGAACGGCATCGGCTCGCTCACGTTCGGCCGTCAATACTCGTTCTCGACGGACTATCTGGGTGGTTCGTACGCTAACGGCGGCCAGACCGTCGCAGGCAACTACGCGTACCACATCAACGACATCGACCAGCTCACGTCGAGCCGTATCAACAACTCGGTCAAGTTCAGCAGCGCGAACTTCGCCGGCCTGACGTTCGGCGCGATGTACGGCTTCTCGAACCAGGCAGGCGCATTTGCTGGCGGCCCGACGGGCAGCGCTACCGCCTCGTCGTCGGCTTACAGCTTCGGCCTGAACTACGCGAACGGCCCGTTCGGCATCGGCGCGGCGTACACGGACATCCGCTATCCGGGTTCGGCAGCACCGGCTTTCTCGACCACGCTCGCGAACTCGTCGATCACCGGTATTGCAAAGGATCTGTCGACGGTCGGCGTCGGCACGAAGTACTCGATCGGCCCGGCAACGATGTATGCCCTGTGGACGCACACGAACATCGAGCAGATCACCGGCCACATGACGACGTTCAACGCGTATGAAGCAGGCGGCAAGTACGCATTCACCCCGGCACTGACGGGCGCGCTGGGCTACACGTACATGCAGGCGAAGGATCTGACCAACGGTCACTGGAACCAGATCGACGCCAGCGTCGACTACAACCTGAGCAAGCGCACCGACGTGTACCTGCTGGGTATTTATCAGGACGCCTCGGGCAAGACCTCGAAGGGCGCGGATCTGCAAGCACAGATCGGCTCCAGCGCAAGCAGCTACCTGCCGGCAGCTGGTGCAAGCACGCAGCTGGCAGTTCGCGTCGGCCTGCGTCACAAGTTCTAAGCATGCCTCAGCCGACAGGGAGCCCATGCTCCCTGCCGCCCTGATGTTCTCGAAAAGCGCCCTGCGGGGCGCTTTTTCTTTTTTCGCGCCCGGCAAGGCCGCGGCGCCCGCCTCGGGATTTCCCTAGGCAGACTTTCTCCGGTACCTGGTATTAAATAAATCAACTTGATTTATTTAAGCGAGGCCCAAACGGGCATCGCCCAGGAGACGACGGTGCGAAGCCCCCATATCGGCCAAGGCAGCAACTCGGCCAACCTGCGCCGCTACAACGAGCGCCTGCTGCTGCAGGCGCTGCGCCGCGCGGGACACGCGTCGAAAGCCGACCTGGCGCGCCTCGCCAATCTGACGAGCACGGCCGTCGGCAGCATCATCACGTCGCTCCACGAAGCCAGGCTGATCGAATTCACCGGCCGCCGGGTCGAGGGCCAACGCGGCCAGCCCGCCTCCCTGATCCGTCTCGACCCCCGCGGCGCCTTCGGCATCGGCGTGCGGCTGGACCGGACCAGCATGGAAACAGTGCTGGTGAATTTTGCCGGTGAGGTGCTGGGGCGCCACGCGCATGACATGGTGCTGCCCCACCCGGCGCAGGTGCTCGAGATCGTGCAACGCGATATTCACGCGCTGTTGCCTTTGCTGACGCATGACGAGCGCGAACGGCTGAGCGGCATCGGCATCGCGCAGCCGTACAACCTGGGCAGCTGGCTGCGTGAACTCGGCCTGCCGGCCGACTCATTCAGCGCCTGGGCGGAGACGGATTTCGCCAGCGAGCTCGGCCAGGCGCTGTCGATGCCGGTATTCAGCGAGAACGACGGCAACGCCGCGGCGATCGCAGAACTGTTCTACGGCCGCGGCCGCCAATGCGACGATTTCGCCTATCTGTTTCTCGGGCCGGCGATCGGCGGCGGCGTCGCCGTCGACGGCGATTGTCTGCGTGGCGTGAGCGGCAATGCCGGCGATATCGGCGTGATGCCGGTGCCGCCCAGCCGTCTGCCGTCCGCGCCTCAACCGAACGGCCCGTGGGACATCCTGCTTTCGCGCGCCTCGCTCAATGCGCTCACGCGGCACCTGCGTTACAGCGGCGAAGCGGTTGAGAATCGCGCCGCGCTCGAAGCAAGCATTGCGCGCGGCCTGCCCGCCGTCGACGAATGGCTCGACGATTGCGTCGACGCGCTCGCGCCCGCCCTGCGCGCGATGCTGTGCGTGCTCGACGTGCCGGTCGTGGTGATCGACGCCGACGTCGACGCCGGCCTGATCGATACGCTGATGAAGCGCCTGCGCCGCGCTCTCGCGATCACCGCGCCGGAAGCGCGCGGCATCCCGGCGCTCATGCGCGGCACCTTCGGCTCCGATGCGGGCGCGATCGGCGCCGCCACGCTGCCGATGTTTTTCAATTTTTCGCCGCGCGCAGGGATTCTCAAAGGCGCCGGTGCTCAATCGCAGGAGGTGAATCATGTCCAGTTCTAGGCCCACATCCGCGCTGCTGGAGATGCGCGGCATCAGCAAGACCTTTCCCGGTGTACGCGCTCTCGACAACGTGCGCCTCGCCGTGCATCCCGGTGAAATCCATTCGCTGATGGGCGAGAACGGCGCAGGCAAATCCACCCTGATGAAGATCCTGTCCGGCGCATATCAGGCCGATCCCGGCGGAGAAATTCTCATCGACGGCAAGGCGGCGGCGATCGACGGCCCGCTGGCGGCTCGCGCGCTTGGCGTGGCCGTGATCTATCAGGAACTGAGCCTCGCGCCGAATCTGACGGTGGCTGAAAACATCCACGCGGGGCGCGAACTGCGCAAAGGCGGCCGCGCCTGGGGCATGATCGACCGCGCCACGATGGAGCGCGATTGCGAGGACGTGCTCAAGCGCCTCGGCGCGAGCTTCGGTCCGCACACGCTGGTGGGCGGGCTGTCGATCGCCGAGCAACAGCTGGTGGAGATCGCGCGGGCCGTGCATACCCGCTGCCGCATTCTGGTGATGGACGAGCCCACCACGCCGCTGTCCTCGCGCGAAACCGACCGGCTCTTTCAACTGATCCGGCAGTTGCGCGCCGAGGGGCTGGCGATCATCTATATCAGCCATCGCATGGCCGAGATCTATGAACTTTCCGATCGCGTCTCGGTGCTGCGCGACGGCACCTATGTCGGCACGCTCGAGCGCGCGGACCTCACCGCGGAAAGCCTGGTGAGCATGATGGTAGGCCGCGATATTTCGGGGTTCTACAAGAAGGAACACGCGCCGTACGATCCGGGCAAAGTCGTGCTGCGGGTGCGGGACGTCGCCGACGCCGGGCGCGTGCGCGGTTGCAGTCTGGACGTGCACGCGGGCGAGGTGCTCGGCATCGCGGGCCTCGTCGGCGCGGGGCGCACCGAGCTGGCGCGGCTGATTTTCGGCGCCGAAGCGCGTGTGCGCGGCGAGGTCGCCATCGACGGCCGCACGCTGGCACTGCACTCCCCGCGCGAGGCCATCGACGCCGGCCTCGTCTACCTGACGGAAGACCGCAAGCGCCAGGGACTCTTTCTCGACATGAGCGTGCGCGACAACGTCAACGTCTCGGTCTGCGGCCGCGACGCACGCCTGGGCGTGCTCGACCGCAGCCGCGGCGCGACCCGCGCGCGCGAGGCGATCGCCTCGCTATCCATCCGCGTGCCGAATGCGAAGGTCAACGCCGGTGCCCTGTCGGGCGGCAACCAGCAGAAAGTGCTGCTCTCGCGCCTGCTGCAGACCCAGCCGCGCGTGCTGATTCTGGATGAGCCGACTCGCGGCGTGGACATCGGCGCGAAATCGGAGATCTACCGCATCATCAACGAGCTGGCGAAGTCCGGCGTGGCCATCATCGTCATTTCGAGCGAGTTGCCCGAGATCATTGGCGTAGCCGACCGCGTGCTGGTCATGCGCGAGGGCGTGATCGCAGGTGAGCTCGGCGGGTACACCGCCAGGCCGATCAGTCAGGAAGCCATCATAGAACTGGCGACGGGTTCGCGGCCCGCATTGGGCGAAGCCGCCTGATCCGCTGAAAGCATTCCCACATCATATTCAGGAGTACGACATGCACAACACCGCCAAGCATCCGGAGGTCGAGACGATCTCCACCGCGAAGACACCAGGCCAGTCCAAGCGGCGCGCCGGGATTGAACACAAGGAGCGCATGCAGACGCTGATGCGCACCGCGGGCATGCTGCCGGTGCTGGTGCTGCTGTGCATCGGTTTTGGCATTGGGACCGACGGATTCTTCACCTTGCAGAACCTGTCGATCGTCACGCAGCAGGCGTCGATCAACATTGTGCTGGCCGCGGGCATGACTTTCGTCATTCTCACCGGCGGCATCGATCTGTCGGTCGGCTCGGTGCTCGCCGCCGCGGCCGTCACCGCGCTGCTGGCGTCGAACATTCCCGGCTGGGGCTGGCTTGGCGTGCCCGTGGCGCTGCTCGTCGGGCTGGGCTTCGGCCTCATCAACGGCGGGCTGATCGCCTTGCTGCGGCTGCCGCCGTTCATCGTCACGCTCGGCGCGCTTACCGCGGTGCGCGGCATCGCGCGCCTGATCGGCCATGACACGACCCTCTACAATCCGCAATTGCCGTTCGCCTTCATCGGCAATGATTCGATCCTGGGCGTTCCCTGGCTCGTGGTGATCGCCGCGGCCGTGGTCGTGCTCTCGTGGTTCATCTTGCGCCGCACCGTGCTCGGGCTGCGGATCTATTCGGTCGGCGGCAATCCCGAGGCCGCGCGGCTGTCGGGCATCAAGGTGTGGGGCATCCAGATCTTCGTCTACGCCGCCTCCGGGGTGCTCGCCGGGCTGGGCGCGGTGATGTCCGCCGCCCGTCTGTATGCGGCCAACGGTCTGCAGCTCGGCCAATCGTACGAACTCGATGCCATCGCCGCGGTCATCCTGGGCGGCACCAGTTTTGTGGGCGGCGTGGGGTCGATTGTCGGGACCTTGATCGGCGCGCTGATCATCGCCGTGCTCACGAACGGACTGGTGCTGCTCGGCGTGTCCGATATCTGGCAATACATCATCAAGGGGCTCGTCATCATCGGCGCCGTAGCGCTCGACCGTTACCGCCAGCGTGGTTCCGCTCGTACCTGATGCTCTGCCCTCACCCTTACCCTTATCCTGACCTGAAGCAACAGCCGTCGCGCTAACCATCTGCAAGCGCCCGGCACACATCACGAATCACCCTGGAGACAGTCTCATGTTCAAGCAGAAAATCGCCTTCGCCAGCATCGCTCTCGCTCTCGGCTGCGGCCTCACCGTGCCCGCGGCGCGCGCGGCCGACAAGCCGCTGACTTCGATCGGCATCACCGTCGGCTCGCTCGGCAACCCTTACTTCGTCACCATCGCCAAGGGCGCGGAAGCCAAGGCAAAACAGATCAACCCGAATGTCAAAGTCACGACCGTATCGGCGGACTACGACATGAACAAGCAGTTCACGCAGATCGACAACTTCATCTCGGCGCACGTCGACATGATCCTGCTCAATGCAGCGGATCCGAAGGCGATCGAACCGGCGGTCAGGAAAGCCCGCGCGGCGGGCATCGTGGTGGTCGCGGTCGACGTGGCCGCGGCCGGCACGGACGCCACCGTGCAGACCAACAACGTGCAGGCCGGCGAGCTATCGTGCGAGTACATCGCCAAAAAGCTCAATGGCCATGGCAACGTCATCATCCAGAATGGCCCGCCGGTCTCCGCGGTGCTCGACCGCGTGAGCGGCTGCAAATCGGTCTTCGCGAAGAACCCCGGCATCAAGATCCTGTCGGACGATCAGGACGCCAAGGGTTCGCGTGAGGGCGGCATGAACGCGATGCAGGGCTACCTGACGCGCTTCCCGAAACTCGACGCCGTCTTCACGATCAACGACCCGCAAGCGGTCGGCAGCGATCTGGCGGCCAAGCAACTGCATCGTAAGGACATCGTGATCACCTCCGTGGACGGCGCGCCGGACATCGAAACCGCGCTCAAGACCGATACGCTCGTGCAGGCATCCGCCAGCCAGGACCCATGGGCGATGGCGCAAACGGCGGTGGGTATCGGCTACGGCATCATGAACGGCAAGAAACCCGCCAATCCGATGGTCCTGCTGCCTTCGACGCTGGTGACGCGCGACAACGTGAGCAGCTACAAGGGCTGGTCGTCGTCGCGCTGAGCCTAGCTTTTTCAATGGGGTGCTGGATAGTCACCGCACCCTTCACTCAGCCGCCCGGCCGTGGAACGCTCGCGAACCATTGCGAGCGTTCCGCATACACATGAGATCAGCGATCTGTTGGCACAGAACAATGAATAGTTTTAGCGCTTCTTGCAGTTTACGTTGCACACTACTTCGCAATCCGAATGTTTAAATTGCGAACTAACGACACTGACTACGCGCCCACGCCATCCTCTGCTTTCCCCGCAAATTCCCGCAGTTTTCAATCACGCTCCATACGGGACCTCCGCAGACGCTTGCGTATATCGATGCCCAAAACGACTATCACGACCTGACGAAGCACTACGCACAACGCCTCGTCAGCACGCCTGGCAAGCACGACGGCCTGTACTGGCCGACGGCTCAGGGCGAAGCGGAAAGTCCGCTGGGGCCGCTCGCCGCGATGATGGGACAGGATGCCTCGCCCGACGACGCCTACCACGGCTACCACTATCGCATCCTGAGCGCGCAGGGACCGCACGCACCAGGTGGCGCACGCAGCTATGTTCAGCAGGACATGCTGACCGAGGGCTTTGCGCTGATCGCGTGGCCGGCCGATTACGGCAAGACGGGTCTGACGACTTTCATCGTCAATCAGGACGGCCAGCTGTATCAGAAAAACCTCGGGCGCCAGACTGCACGCGTCGCGGAATCGATCCGCTCGTTCGATCCCGATTCCTCGTGGCAGAACGTGGTACCGTAACACTGCTTCGCGGCGTGGCCGGCACCAGCTTGCGCCGCCGCGCTGCGCTTACCTCATCGAAATTGCGCTTCACCGGTCATGCGCGGGATGCATAGCCTGACGCCTCTCCGCCGGCCGGAAACGCACATAGTCAACAAGGGGCTCCCATGCTTCTCCATTCCAGTGCTCGTTCGACCGCCAGCAAGCGATATGCGGCAATCGCCGTCGCAATTGGCTTCTCATCGTGGTTGTCGGTATGCGCCGCGGCGGATAGCGCCGCTTCGGCACCGGCGCCCACCGTTCAGAGCGGCGCGACCGTCGATAATGAAAACGGCACCATCAGTTTCATCGACAAGCAGAATTCGCTCGTCGTCGTGTCAGTCAACGGTGGGCAACAACTCAGCCTCAACGCGAAAGAGCATGCCGACGTGCTGGATCGGGTCCATGTCGGCGACAAGATCGCCATCAGCTATCAGGAGCCGTACGTCACCGCCCTCACGCGCGCCAAGGGTACGCCGCTCACCCGCATGACCCGCACTGTCAAGGTGACCGAATCCGCTCCGGCTGCCGGACAGGACGGCTTCAAGGCCGTGCGCACGAATAGCGGTGTGGTGGACCTCACCGCGATCAATCGCAAGCAGCATGTCCTGACCATTGCCGATGCTACCGGTACCGCTCATACGATCAAGGTGAGCGACCCCGCGCTGGTGAAGGTCGTGGGTTCGCTTGCGCGCCACGATCATGTTCAGATCAGCTACGATTCGGCTGTCACGGTAACCATCACGCGCTGATGCCAGGGCCGCGCCCGTCGCTCAGCGTGTTGCCTGCCCGTTTCACGCGTAGTTCCTGCGCCAGAAGATAGCGGCGAGCCGCCAGGCCAGGGAAGGTCCGCAAGGCTCTTTTCCAGAACGCCGACCTTCCGGTACCTGTGCGGCATCGACCAGATAGCACAAACCGGAAGGACGGCACAATGCCCAGGCGCAACCCAGCCCTTCACCGTATTCAGAAAGCCCCCATGACGCCGGGGCGCAAGCGGCTGCTCATCATTGGCGCGATCGTGCTGTTAGCCGCGCTCGGCTGGGCGGTCGCGATCATACTGAAGCCCGCCATCCAGCGCACCATCGTTATTACGACCGGGGCGGATAACGGCATCTATCGCGGCTTTGCCAATCGCTACGCGCCCATCCTCAAGCGCGACGGCATCACGCTCGACATCCGCAGCTCGTCCGGTTCGGTCGAAAATTATCAGCGGCTGGCGAATCCCGACAGCGAATACGAGGTGGGCTTTGTCCAGTCGGGCACCACCAGTCCCAAAGAAAGCGACCACCTGGAAACCCTCGCCGCCGTTTCATACGAGCCGATCTGGGTGTTCTATCGCGGCGACACAACCGTCACCCGTCTGGCACAACTGCGCGGCAAGCGGATTGCGATCGGCGTGCCAGGCAGCGGGCTGCTCAACGTTGCCAGGACGCTGCTCGACTATAGCGGTGTCAATGCCGCGAACACAAAGCTGCTGCAACTGGATGCGGACAATGCCTATCAGGGCCTCGAAAAAGGCCAACTGGACGCCGCATTCTTTATCGGCCGACCCGATGCGCCAATGCAGACGACGCTGCTAAACAGCAATCTGAAGCTGATGAGCTTTGCGCAGGCCGATGCGCTGGTGCAAAAATTTCCGTCGCTCTCGAGGATTATTTTTCCGCGCGCTTCAACCAGCATCATCAACGACCTTCCACAGGTGGATGTCACCCTGCTGGCCGCCACGGCTTTGCTCGTGGCCAAAGACACCCTGCACCCCGCGCTGGCCTATCTGCTGCTGGACGCAGCCAAAACCGTGCACGGCGGCGAAGATTACTTCACGCCGCTCGGTACGTTTCCAAATCTGAACACCGAGGAGTTCCCCCTCTCGGACGAAAGCACGCGTTACTTCAAATCGGGGCGTCCCTTCCTGCAGCGCTATCTGCCATTCTGGCTGGCCAGCTTTATCGAACGACGCCTGCTGATCCTGCTGCCGTTCATGGCTTTACTGTTAGGTCTGCTACAGGCGTTGCCGCGCATGGCGCAGGCGCGGATAAAAGGCCGCTTCGTGGCCTGGTATCGCGAACTCAAGTCGCTGGAAGACGAGATATGGAAAAACCGGCAACCCACGCTGGAGCAGATCGCACAATGGCGCGATGAAATCGAGAACATCGACGCCTATGCCGGCCAGATACGGGTGCCGCAGCGCTATCTTCAGGATGTCTATGCGCTGAAGCAGGCGATCGGTGTGGTGCGGGAACGGATTCTTCAGGCAGAGAAGAACGTGGGGGAATAGCGGCGGCAAGAACGAGATTTCGCACGCCGCTTCGAGCGGCCACAGCGGACAGCGTGAATCAGGCCTGCCGTTCACGCGCCGGCAAATGCGGCCGCAAAACGCCGATTAGTCCGATTAGTCGTGATACTTGCGGTGCTTCTTGTGCTTCTGTTTGCTGCCATGATCGTGGCCGTAGTCATTGGCATTCGAGTTATTGCGCGAAACGTTGCCGCCCAGCGCGGCTCCCGCGCCGCCGCCCACTGCGGCCCCAACGAGCCCCCCGGCCGTGCCGCCCATTGCGTTGCCTGCCGCAGCGCCTGCACCGCCGCCCAGCGCGCCGCCGACGATGGCGCCCGTGCGCTCGCGGCTGTTCGACGTGACCGCGCCACCTGCCCCGCCGCCTACTGCGCCGCCGATCACCGCGCCCGTGCTGCCGCCAATCGCGTTGCCGACCGCCGCGCCGGCCACGCCCCCCACTGCGCCGCCCAAGGCGTTATTCACGTCGCTGGCTACCGCAGGTAGCGAGATCAAAACCATTGCGCCAACGGCAACCGTCACTCCAGTCATCTTCTTCAACATGTGCTTGTCCTTTTCGAGATACTAAGGACAAATTTAACATTTTTTGCGTAAGCACATTGCAAGGTAGTGTTAAATACGGTGCTTTCCCGGCTGCAACCGGAAGATTCTCAGCGGGTTGGATTTCCGTCTAATCTGTTCACGCGGGCGCGTCGCGACGGCCCGCGCCGCACGTCAAATGCAATGTGCTGTTCCGTCACGCGAATCACGCCAACTAGCTTGCCTCAAGCGGGGTAAGGTCGAAGATGCGGATTCCCTCTGCGAGTTCTACCACGTTGTGCCACGCCTCTCTTTCGATTGCGCTGCGCACATCGGCAAGCCCCCCACCCCATAAATCGTTCATAGTCGCCCGGGAGAACTCGTAATCCTTGAAGTCGGACGAGCGCGTGTTGTGGCGATTGGTGAAGTGCACCAGCGCAACGGCTCCGCGCGTGCTGATTCCGGCTAGCCGCTGCACGTCGGGATCGTCATGAAGCTCTTGAGGGAGCTTGTCGAGCACACGCCGCAGCGCTCCGCGCAAGTCTTCGATCTCCTTGATACGCGCCGAGCCGAAGCGCGACTTGCTCGAATACTGGATGTCTTTCATGCGCTCCTGCACCTGGCTGAGATTTTGCGGCAACGCGCCCGCGCCGCTAAACAGGTCGATTTGCAGGATCAGCGCGCTATTCCGGTAGCCCTCGTCCACGACATACCATAGCGGCGTATTCGACGATATGCCTCCGTCCCAGTACCACTCGCCGCCAATGCCGACCGGCGGGAAACCCGGCGGCAACGCGCCGCTGGCCATGACGTGTTCCGGCTCGATGGTCGTCTTCGTATTGTCGAAAAACACCGTTGCGCCCGAGCGCACATTGACTGCGCCAAGCGAAAGACGCACGTGCTTGCTGTTGATGAGATCGAAGTCGACCAGTTCCTCGAGCGTCGCCTTCAATGGCTGTGTGTCGTACAGGCTCAATGTCGAGGGATCGCCGGGCCGCGCAGCGACAGGAGGCGGCATACGGGGCACGAAAAACCCCGGCACGCCGAGCGCAACGACCTGCGCCGCACTCCACGCATTGAAATATGGCCGCATCGTGTCGAACGACGCCGGAGGCATGAACGTAGCGTGCGACGACGCACGATTCCAGAATTCCCGTAGCCGCTCGACGCGGCGCTCCGGGGGATTGCCTGCGATGAGCGCGGCATTGATTGCCCCGATCGAAATGCCCGCGACCCAGTCCGGCGCAAAGCCCAATGACGCGACGCCTTCAAACACGCCGGCCTGGTAAGCGCCAAGCGCGCCACCGCCCTGAAGCACGAGCACCCGGCTGTCGAACTTCGCGAGATTCTCGCGCACTTGCGCGGGCAGCTTGCCCATTTCACTTTGCATCGCTCCACGTCCCTTTTCAGTTAGGTTGATGAGAGAGACCACCTTGCACACCGGCAAAGAGATGAAATGGGCCAGGCAGCGCTAGACGTCCTTCGCCGGCATATTCTGGACCATCAGCATACGCGGATTCGACAGTGAAATCTGTTCTGCGCGCAGCCGTTTCAGAATGACAAATAACAGATCACTCTTCGTCGCGCTAGCGATCCGCGGACTCGCCACGTAACCCGTCACACTGAGCATCATGCCTTCCGGAGTGAGCTGGCTGAACGTCACCGATGGCGCGGGTGTCTCGAGGATCGACGGGTGTTCGCGATAGACATCGAGGAGGAGTTCGCGCACCTGCTCCGGATCGGTATCCAGCGGCAAGGTCAGCGCCAGCGTCGCGACACCCTGCGTGCTGTCGCCCATGGTCACGTTGCGCACGTTCTGCGAGATCAGCTGCGAGTTGGGGACGATCATGGTCGACCGGTCGGTGAGCTGGATTTCGGTCGCGCGCACGTTGATGCGGCGAATATCGCCCTCGACGCCGGCGATGCTGATCATGTCGCCGACCTTGACCGGACGCTCGGTCAACAGGATCAGCCCCGACACGAAATTCTTAACAATCTCCTGAAGGCCAAAGCCGATACCCACCGACAACGCGCTCACGATCCACGCGAGACTGTCCCATCGGACACCGAGTATCGACAGCGTGATGAGCACGAGCAGCACGTAGCCAATATTCTTGAACAACGCGATAAGCGAAGCGTGCATGCCCGCGTCCATGCCGAGCGCGGGGATGAGTTCGTAGTCGAGCCACCGGCGTACGGCGCGCAGCAGGTAGAGCCCGACCGCGAACACGATCACCGCGTTCACAATCCGGTCCGGCCTGATGTTCAGCATGCTCTGCAGCTTCTGGCCGCCGGCTATTGCCACCAGGCTGTTGAACAGATCGCCGGGAGTCGTGCCGAATCCGCCAGTCAGCAGGGCCACGACCGCGACCAGCATCAGCAGGCTGGTGCCGAGACCGGACGTGACGGTCCTCGCCTGCTCGAGATGCCTGTCGTCGAGCCCTAGCAGAGTCTTGAGCTGCTTGCCGGTGGACAGATTGGCGGAGAACAGCGCCTCGCTGACGTCACGGGTGAGCCGCGTCAGCACGTAGATGCTGCACAGTACGATCTCGAACCACACGAGCTCGTAAGTGATGAAGCGCGCCACGGTGATGTAGCCGATGGCCAGCGCGATCAACGACGCGATGACCGCGAGCGCCACGCCGGCGTGGATCAGCCCGGCGATTGTCGAATGCGACTCCGGCGCCTCGCCTGACGCCGCAAGCTCGCCGCGTACGTGGTTCGCGCGCAGCAGCGCCGCGCCGACCGTCAGCGCGATCACGAGGGAGACGATGCCGCGGCCGAGCAGCGTCACGGAGACGCTGGTGTCGACCATGCGGTTGATGGACTCCAGCGCGCCCGACACGAACAGCAGCGCGGCGAGGATGCCTGGAAACGGCCGCAAGGCGAGCGCGAGCGGGTCGGCCAGCGCGGGCAATCGCCACGTAGGATGACGGCAGCACAGCAGCGCGCGGCCGAGCCCCGCGATCAGCGCACAGGTCAGCGTCAGCTTCACCAGATCGTCCCACAGGCCGTCCAGCGCCGGGTTGAGTTCGTAGTGGCGTGCCAGCGCCAGAAACAGGATCTGGACAGCGATGCCTGTGGCAAACAGCGTGGCGATTGCGTTCGAAAACGCCAGGGCGCTGCGGCGCAGACGCGTCGCGGGCAGGCGATGCAGGCACACCCACGCAAACGCGCGCTCCAGCAGCAACCGGCCGCCAATCCAGATCAATAGCGCAGCGCCGATCAGCAGCACCGTGGTGCCGCGCTGGCCAGGCTGCCACGCTGCTTCCAGCATGGCGTCGACTTGCCCCGCGAACGTGCCCAGCCGCTGAATGTCTTCCGGCGAGCGCCGGAAGACCGGTATCCAGAACACCGCGCTAAAAATGCCGTCCGAGCGCAGCGCGAGTTCGTTCTTCAGCAAGTTGCGATGCAGCTTCGCGAACTGGTCGGTCAGGTTGGCGAGGTGATCCCGCTGGTCCTCCGCCATCTTCAGAATGGTATCGATTTGCGTCTTGCGCGCAGTCAGGGTGTCCCGCTGCCGCGCGACCGCCTGCGAGCCAGGCGCGGTGCCGGACGCAGGCGCGGGGCCGAGCACGTCGAGCTGAGCCTGGGTCTGCGCGCGCTCAGGCAGGAGCTGGCTGCGCAGCTTATCGACATCGGCACTGAGGTCCTGGGTCGCGGCGGCAAGATCATCCAGCTCTTTGCCCGTGCTGGCGGTTGCGGCTTGCTGTTTGATCTTGTCCTGGGCAACCTGCATCTGCTTCAGTTGCGCGACCGCGTCGTTCAACGAAAGCACGGCAGGCGCAGCGCCCACACCGCTTGCGCCGACGGCGGCTATTGCGCCCGGCAATGCCCATGCAGGTGCGCCTCCGACAAGGCACAAAAGAGCGATGAGCGCGATCTGACGCACCGCGTTAGAAATTTGCTGCATAGTCGTAATTGATTTGCGTATGCCGGGTGAATACCCGGATGCACGTGGCATCTCGATGAGATGGTCGTGGCGTTGCACGGCAAGCTTTGGCTGCCTTTGCGGGCAGCCGGAGAGCGCCGTGTTGAAGATAAGTTATGCGATGAAGTTTATAGGTGGAAAGCCCCGCTTTCTCAACCTTTATCCGCCGCTCGAAGGGCGCGCATAGCTCGACACGTAATCGTATTCCTGCGTGTTCACATGCGAGAGCCGGTACTCGACCGGCTGCTCGTTGTACGAATACGCGACCCGCTCCACTTCAAGGACAGGCGCCCCCGAGGCGAGTCCGAGCAAACCGCCCTCGAGCTCGCTCGCCTGTCCAACGCGCACGCGCTCGTCCGTGCTCACCACGTTGATGCCGAACGAATCCTGATAGAAGTTGTACAGCGTGCTGGGACGATTGCGCAGCGCGGTTTCCGTGAGGTCGGGAAAGCGCGCCTGCGGCACCACGATGCTCTCGACGATCACGACCACGCCGTGCAGCGCGAGCTGATTCGTGAACTGAAAGACCGGCGCCCCCTCGCCGGTTTGCAGCCGGGCCGCGACTTCCCGTGTCGCCTTCGCTTTGCGGAAGTTGACGAGGCTCACGGTGGGATAGGTCTTGTCCCCATCGTTACGCACGATGCGAAAGAAGCGGAAGAAATGGCGATCGCGCTGATGCATCGCGACGAACGTGCCGAGCCCCTGATGCCGGATGAGTATGTTCTCGGCGCACAGTTCGTCGATGGCCTTGCGCAACGTGCCGATCGAAACGCCAAAGCGTTCCGCGAGGCGCTTCTCCGCGGGGATCGCTTCGCCCCCCTTCCATTCTTGCGCGGCGAGCGCCGCCAGCAGCGCGTTCTTCACTTCCTTGTACCGCGTACCGCCAACGGCAGCCAGCGTTTCCGTCATGGTGCTCATGATTCTCCCTGCATTCTTGTGAAACGCGTTGAGCCGATTTTACGGCATAACCGAGTCATGTAACACATATAGATGATCTAGTTGACATGCAGGAGTTTGACGCCTAGCATTGACTTCAACACGACGACGCGGCGGCGACACGTGATTCGCCGCGCGGCGCGCACCGGCCACTTATCGAACTCAACCAGGAGACGCAGATGAGTCATGCAGCAGCAGAACAACATGGCGCCGCGAGCACGGCGGCCGAAACGGGTGAACGCAAGACGATCCACATCGTGCTGCACGAGGCCAGAGATACGGTGGGCGTGGCAGTCGTCGAAGGGATTCAGGCAGGCATGCAACTGAACGCGTGGATCATGGATGAAGACGAGATCGTGACCGTGGCCGCGAAACAGGACATTCCAATTGGCCACAAGGTGGCGCTCAAGGACATGGCCGTTGGCGACACCGTGTTCAAGTATGGCGTCGATATCGGCAAGGTGGTCGCACCGATCAGCGCGGGCGAGCACGCCCATGTGCACAACATCAAGACGAAGCGCTGGTAAGCCGCCCCCCCTGTCAGCAGCGAGCATTTCGCTTCCCCATATCGAGAGAGACACCATGAGCGTAATTGACCTGGATACGACTTTCCGCGGCTATCGCCGCAGCAACGGCCGCGTGGGCGTGCGCAATCACGTGATCATCCTGCCGGTCGACGATCTGTCGAACGCGGCGGCGCAGGCGGTCGAGAACAACATCAAAGGCACGATGGCGCTGCCGCATCCGTATGGCCGTCTGCAGTTCGGCGCCGACCTCGACCTGCACTTTCGCACGCTGATCGGCGCGGGCAGCAACCCGAACGTCGCGGCGGTCGTCGTGATCGGCATCGAGGAAGGCTGGACCAAGCGCGTGGTCGACGGCATCGCGGCGTCGGGCAAGCCGGTCATGGGCTTCGGCATCGAACTTCACGGCGACCATGACACGATCATGCGCGCGTCGAAAGCGGCGAAGGAGATGGTGCAATATGCGACCTCGCTGGAGCGCGAGGAATGTCCGATCAGCGACCTGTGGGTATCGACCAAATGCGGCGAGTCGGACACCACCTCCGGTTGCGGCGCGAACCCCACCGTCGGCAACGCGTTCGACAAGCTGTACGGTCTCGGTACCACGCTCGTGTTCGGCGAGACGTCGGAGCTCACGGGCGGCGAGCAGATTGTGGCCGCGCGCTGCGCGAACGACGGCGTGCGCGAGCGCTTCCAGTTCATGTTCGATCGCTACCAGGACATGATCAATCGCTGGAAGACCGACGACCTCTCCGAGTCGCAGCCCACCAAGGGCAACATTGCGGGCGGGCTCACGACCATCGAGGAAAAGGCGCTCGGCAACATCCAGAAAATCGGCAAGAAGTGCATGGTCGACGGCGTGCTCGACAAGGCGGAAATGCCGACACATCCGGGCCTCTGGTTTATGGATTCGTCCTCCGCCGCGGCCGAGATGGTCACGCTGTGCGCGGCCTCGGGTTTCGCGGTGCACTTCTTCCCGACGGGGCAAGGCAACGTGATCGGCAACGCGATCGTGCCGGTCATCAAGATCTGCGCGAACCCGCGCACGGTGCGCACGATGAGCGAGCATATCGACGTAGACGTCTCCGGCATCCTGCAACGCGAGCAGAACCTCGACCAGTCCGGAGACCGCCTGCTCGAATGCATGCTCGCCACGGCGAACGGTCGCTGGACTTCGGCGGAAACGCTCGGCCATCGTGAGTTCGTGCTGACGAGGCTGTTCGAAAGCGCCTGATTTGCCGCATGCACGGCATGCTTTACCGCAACACCGCATCACTTCAACACCGCATCACCGATAGAAGCAGCAGGGCAATACGAAGTCCCCGTCCGGTGCGCGCCGGCACGACACCGCTCAACTAAGCGGCCGTGTGCCGTGCGGCGCGCCCGTCTATCTTCTGGCAGCAGCGAGTGGAGGAGACACCATCTTGCGCGTGCTCAAGCATCTCTATGTGCAGGTCCTGATCGGACTTGCGGCCGGCATTCTCGTCGGCCACTTCGCGCCGTCGCTCGGCGTTCAGTTCAAACCGCTCGGCGACACGTTTATCCGCCTGATCAAGATGTTGATCACGCTCCTGATCTTCTGCACGGTATCGGTAGGCATCGCGCGCATGGAAAACCTGAAGCAGGTCGGGCGCGTGGGATTCAAGACGATCCTTTATTTTGAAATCGTGACGACGATCGCGCTCCTTATCGGTCTCGTGATTGCGAACGTCGTGCATCCGGGCGCGGGGCTGAACGTCGATCCCGCCACGCTCGATGCAAGCGGCGTTTCGCGTTTCGTGAGCGAGGCGCATACGCAGTCGCAGGCGAGTTTCCTCGAGGAGATCGTGCCCAATTCGGTTGTCGGCGCGTTCGCGCGCGGCGATCTGTTGCAGGTACTGCTGTTTTCGGTGCTGTTCGGGATAGCGCTGTCGATCATGTCGGGACGAAGCCGGATTCTGCAGCGCGGCATCGAGCAGTTCGGCGACGTGCTGATGCGGATCGTCGAGATGATCATGCGGCTCGCGCCGCTGGGCGCCTTCGGCGCGATCGCGTTCACCGTCGGCAAGTACGGCATCGCGAGTCTCCAGCAGCTCGGCCTGCTGATTCTGTGCTTCTACATCACGAGCTTCCTGTTCGTCGGGATTGTGCTGGGTTCGGCATGCCGCTGGGCGGGCGTGGGTCTCTGGCCGCTCCTCAAATACCTGCGCGAGGAATTGCTGATCGTGCTCGGCACGTCGACCACCGAATCCGTGCTGCCCCGCCTGATGGAGAAACTCGAGCGGCTCGGCTGCCCGAAGTCGGTGGTCGGTCTGGTGCTGCCGACCGGTTACTCATTCAACCTCGACGGCGCGGCCATCTACCTCACGATGACTTCGCTCTTCATCGCGCAAGCGACCAACACACACCTCACGCTGATGCAGCAGCTCGGCTTGCTCGCGATCCTGATGCTGACCTCGAAGGGCGGTGCCGGCGTCGCGGGGGCGGCGCTCGTCGCGCTAACGGCAACGCTCTCGTCGCACCAGATCATTCCGGTGGCGGGCATCACGCTCATCATCGGTATCGACCGCGTGCTGAATGAAGTGCGCGCGCTCGTGAACATGATTGGCAATGCGGTTGCGACGTTGGTCGTCGCGCGCTGGGAAGGCGTGTTCGACATCGAGACGGCCCGTTCGGTGCTGGCCTCGCCGCGCAGCGAAGCCACACAGGAAATGACCGATCAGGTGGACGACGGCATGTTGCCGCTGTCGCCGCGCCCGGCGATGCGCGAGGGGCGCGAATGAGCGATCCAGATCTGCGCTACGTCACGGCTGGTGAACTGACCAAACTGGCTCGTGAGGCCTTGCTCGGAGCGGGAGCGACACCCGCGACCGCCGACGCCACGGCGCGCGCGCTCGTCTACGCGGACGCGCGCGGGCTCGCGTCACACGGCGTTGCGCGCCTGCCGATGTACGTTGCGCAGCTGCGCAACGGGCGAGTCGATCCTGCCGCCGTGCCGGGAATCGTGCGCGACAAGGGCGCGGCATTTCTGGTCGATGCCGCCGACGGCCTGGCATTCGCGGCCTGCGAGCTGGCGGTTGCGACGGGCATCGAGCGTGCGCGGCAGTTCGGCACGGCAGCGGCGAGCATCGTGCGCAGCCATCATTTTGGCGCGGGGGCGTATCACCTCGAGGCAATCGGCGCGGCCGGCTTGGTCGGGCTCGCCTTCAGCAATGCGCCTGCGTCGATGCCGGCCTGGGGCGGCAAACGAGCGCTGTTCGGCACAAACCCGATCGCCGCGGTGTTTCCTCGCTCGAAGGGCCGGCCACTCGCCATCGACCTGTCGCTATCGCAAGTGGCACGCGGCAAGATCATGATCGCAGCGCGAGATGGAAAGCCCATCCCGCAGGGTTGGGCGACGACTGCCGACGGTCAGCCGACCACAAACGCACAGGCCGCGCTCGACGGCATGATGATGCCGTTCGGCGGCGCCAAGGGTGCGATGCTCGCGCTGATGGTCGAACTGCTGGCTGCCGCATTGTCGGGCGCGCAATTCGGCGCGGAAGCAGGATCGTTTCTCACCGCCGAGGGCGCGCGTTCGCGCGTCGGGCATCTCTTCTGGATCATCGACCCGGCTGCGCTGGCGGGTACCGCCATATACGAGGCGCGGATCGAGACGCTGATCGACCTGATGCTCGTTGACGACGGCGTCCGCCTGCCGGGTTATCGGCGAGATGAGGTGGCCGAGGCTGCCGCGCGTGACGGCATCGGGATACCGGAGGCGCTGCTCGTGCAGCTGGAACGCGGCTGTCACGTCGAATAGCGGGCGAGGCCACCTGGTCGGCCCATGCTCCGCACAGCCCGCCCTCGCCTGCCACGGGTGCAAAAACCATTCGTATGCCTTATCGTATGCCCGCCGCTGCTTCATCGCCCTGAACCATTCAAACCCTCACTTCCTACACCGCCACGCGTTCGAGTGCAACAGCGAGGATCATTTCGATGCCGGTTATCTTGCGGCTTGCGTCCCGGCGTTGCCGCTTATAAACCGGATCGCCCCGGCGAATGATGCTTCCGGTCAGAATGCAGAGTCCGCTGCAACGCGACCTCGCGCTGGTCCAGCGTTGATCGCCGAAATGGCCTCGCGTGGGGTCGCTCCAGGAGATCAGCATCGCGTGATCGCTCTGCTGTCTCAAGCTTGCTTGCACGTCTGTAGTTTGGCTGAGGACAGGATCGAATCCATCTCCTGGATTACCTATCACTTTTGGGAGTGGCGGCGCGGTTGCCGAGGGTCCTGGATTCGACGTCGCCGTGGGCCGATATCTCGACTACTATAAGAGTCATACGGCGACCCCGTGTGTTCCGGCTAACTGCCGCCTGCCATTGCCAGGAATCCCTGAAAGGAGATCAACATGGCTCGATTCATTGCTCTCATTCTGATCGCCGGCAGCACGCTGCTTGCGGCCTGCAACACCATTGCGGGTGCGGGCGAAGATATTTCGAAGGGTGGCCAGGCGATCCACAACTCGGCGGAGGAAGCCAAATAGCCGCCTGCGGCGATCTTTCGCCAAAGCTCGCTTGCGCCGGGCCCGAAGATCGCGGTCCGGTAATTGCTCGTCGATTCAACATGGCATCGTTGGAAGTTGAAGGGAGATTCCAGATGAAAACCATGACGTGCAACGAGCTCGGTGGCAAATGCGATCAAAAATTGTCGGCTGAATCATGGGACGAGATGGTTAAAGTCATGACGAAACACGTCATGGACAAGCATCCCGATGTCGCGAAGAAAATGGAAGAACTTCACAAACAGGATCCGCACAAATGGGGCAGGGAAACCAAGCCCAAATGGGACGCGGCGCCTGAAGTTTGACCATTTGCCGATGCGCCGTGAACCTGTTCGATGCCGCGCGTCGACGGCATCGAACTGTGCAGGTGGTTGCGGAATGACGCCGCTACGGCCGGCATGCCAGTGGTCATGCTTGCAGCCGCGCTACCCCTGGGCTTCCCTGGAAGCCGGCGCTATCGCTTTTCTATCTGGCAACGCTGTCGATCGGCGTTTCGATCCGCGATATCTGCGACTCGTCCTGCTTGCCGGCGAACTCACCATCGCGCGTGTTGATCCACGCGAACGCCCACTGTTGGGCAACTTCGATCGCCTCCTCCTCGGTGTCGAACCAGGCGAGATGACGTTCGATATGCATCTCGCCCTCAGTCTCCTCGTCTGTCGATGCGCGGACCAGACGCACATGGGCGAAAAACTTCCCACACGATGAATCCGGGGCCGCATCTATGATCCATCCACGGTACCCGCACTTCATGATCACCTCCTGTACGCAAGACTTTTCGCTTCAAAATCGGCAAGGCACGGACGAGTCACACCTTAATATTTAGATTTCCTGATTACATAACGCACCTACTCCCGTGCGTGAAAAACGTAAAGGACTTCATCCCGGTCTGCCGGTCTGTTCTACACGCCCTTCAATTCCGCATATTGAGAATCCATCCCGTCAAAGACTCTTCAATCAAGACATTCACGGTGCAAGCCACGCATCGAGCACCCATGGCTGAGCAGCAAGATAGTCGACCATCGCCGGTAGCGTTTCGTCCGGTATGCCGGCAAAGATGAAACTGAGTTCTTCATAGCCCACTTTGCGGTCAGAACGCGCACGGGTCCGTATCAGGCAGGAAGCGTACGGTCGTATTAACTGCCACATCGCGGCGACCCGAAGTTGCCCTGTCGGGCAGCGGACCGACAGGGCCCATAGTCCGGCTGCAAGGCCATTCGGACCGCGAGGGATGCCGGGTACAACGATCAGCGCCGCATGACGCGGCGAGGTTGGAATGTGACTCATAGCCGTAGTAACAATTACAAGGACTCGTAGAATCGAATATTCCTAGGATTGGCAGACATCACGCTTCGTATATGCCTGAATCACGACACCTGACCGTGAGCGATCGTGCATGAAGCGCTTTTCGCTCAGCCAATATGTGCAACAACCATGCCCACTTCACGATATATCGGGCGTAGCGGACCATTACCTGTCATCCATGCTCGATGCCTAGCAGCCGGGCGTCCAGCCGCCGCGCCAAAGCCCTGCCGCCTTCGCGCATCACGGCGTCGTGATTCCATTGAAAAAACGGCCGCAACAGCGGCGCCAATACATTCATCCACGCGCGATTGGTACAAATGCACCAGTCGTAACGAACGACCGTAAGGTTGCCTGCGTCGGTCGAGAAGCTCCACCTGCCGGCGCCTTCGACGTCGCCGCTGGCTTGCCCCTCCAGCGCGACCAGCGGGTCGACGCGTGTGACGCGTATGTCGAAAACGAGGTGATAAGGCAACCAGCCTTTCCACGTATAGCGTTGCAGGGCGCCGACTCCCTGATCGGAACCCGTCTCCAGCTGATCCACGTGCTCGACGTTATTCCACCATTCCGGCCAGCGCGCCGAGTCCTGAATTGCCGCCCAAACCTCCTGCACGGGCGCATCGATGCGCCAGATAGTGGAAAAGCGATATTCGGCCGCCCGCACGATGCCTCCGTTGTTAGTCTTTTTTCTGTGCTCAAACAGCGGTTCGCCATGGCGCTATGCCGCGGGGCCTCGATCGGGTCGCTTGCCTTCCATCCTGAACAGCCCGCTATGCAGCACGATGTCTTTTCCGCCGTTTTCACCGAGCACTTGCGCACAGACGGAGTGGATGCGGGTGAGGCCCTTCTCGAAGGCTACCAGCAATGAGGCTTCCAGCGCGGAATCGGCGCCGAAATGATCTTCCAGCGCCTCTGCCGTAATGGCGCATTCGACCGGCTGGCCATCGGCGTGCGCGATGAAACCCACGGTCAGGTTGGACCCGTCGAATACGGGTTTGTCATCCGGAAAAGTAACGCGCATAAAGATACCCCCATAGCCCGGCGCCGGCAAAATCGCGTCATGACGAACCCTTCATTGCACCGGCAAGCTGCTGCGCCATCGCGAGATGATGTTTGATGGTCGGCAACGCGTGCATGGCTGCCGCCTTGAGTTTGGCATCGGTGCCGCTCTGGCTCTCCTGCTGGAACAGGTCCACGGCCCGCTGATGCGCTTCTACGCCGATCTGCTCAACGTAGGCCTGATCGAACTCCCTGCCCTTGAGCGTCTGCAGCTTGCCGACCAGCGCGGAATCCGCCGACGGCGTTGTGCCAAAACCCTTCTTCTCAACCAGCACCGCCATGCCGAGCGAAAGTTTTGTGTGGTCGGCGATCATCTGCCGCGCGAATTTTTTCACCTGGGCGTCGTTGGAGTTAGTGAGTGCGACCTTGCTCGCGGCGATTTCAGTGGCGTCCGCCTGGGAGGCGTCCTGAACGAACTGCTGGTCCACCGGCGAAAGCTGTGTCCCGCTAGCCGGTGTGCCACTCGCTGTCGCGTTGCTGGCCTGGGCGTACATCATGCCGACCGGCGCCGCCGCGAACACTGTCGCTACGCTCATTACTTTCAGGAAGTGCCTGGATTTCATGCGCTTTCTCCTTATCGACTCGCCATCGGACTTATCGGCGAAACACGGTTTCCCTGACTGCCTAAGGTATTGATCAGCACAAGTCATGCCGATCCAGACGTACGACAAAAACCCTGACTAGGCCGCCGAAGTGACTTTGCTCACCCGAAAGGTAAAACGCCACCCAGGCATGCCGCGTGCGCCCGCCATATCAACCAGACCGAAGGAGAGAACGATGCAAGCCACCCGGACACACGACGACGACGCTATATCGACATCCGAAAGCGACCATGCCCAACCCGCACCGCCGGACGACACCCGTGATCTGCCTGAACTGCCCGATCCCTCCGAAGTAGGCGAAGCCGGTTAAACCACGACGTGCAGCGCGAGCTGGAGTCCGGCCTCCAGCGTTGCAATGCCCAACGCAACGCCGCGCAACCCAACCGCAGGCGGATTTAATCGGCGCCTATGCACGAAACACTGTGGTTCCTCATCGTCGGGGCGGTGCTCGTCTTTATGGGCATTGCTGCGACTGCGTTGCGACAATTGCCCTGCAGCGCCGCCATGTTCTATCTGGCGATCGGCTACGCACTCGGGCCTCCGGGCGTCGGTCTGTTGCACATCGATATCACGGCCGATGCGCATCTGCTCCGTGTTATCACCGAAATTGCCCTACTGGTGTCGCTATTTGCAATTGGGCTGCGCCTGCGTCTGCGCATTCTGGACAAACTCTGGACCGTGCCGCTGCGCCTCGGCTTCCTCGCCATGCTGGCAACCGTTTTGTTGCTGACTCTCTTCTGTGTGTACGGGTTGCAACTCGGCTGGGGGCCGTCGCTGCTGCTGGCGGCGATCCTGGCGCCGACCGACCCGGTCCTGGCACACGACGTTCAGGTGCACAGTCCCGGCGACCATGATCTGGTGCGCTTCGCACTGTCCGGCGAAGGCGGACTGAACGACGGTATCGCGCTGCCCTTCGTCACGCTCGCGCTCGCGGTATGCATGCCCGCCGCCGCCCAGAGCGGCGGTGCGTTGAACTGGCAAATCGCGCCCCGCGCCGCGTGGGGCGTGGCAGGCGCGCTGGCGATTGGAGGCGCGCTCGGCTGGGCGACGACACACGCGGTTGCCTGGCTGCGCACGCGCCACGCGCAGGCGTTAGGTCTCGAAGGCTTCTTTGCGCTGGGCCTGATCGAACTCGCGTATGGCGCCGCGCAATTCGCACAAACGTATGGTTTTCTGGCGGTGTTCGCAGCAGGCGTCGCGATGCGCCGCGTCGAACATCGCGCAAGCGGCGGCGTTTCGCCGCGCAAGGCGATAGGCACGGTCGACTCCGAAGATGTCGACGCAACGGCGGCCAATCCGAGCAAGGCGCACGCGTACATGACAGAGTCGGTGCTCGGCTTCACGATCGAACTGGAACGCATCGCCGAACTGGTGGTGATGGCGATGATCGGCAACGTGCTCGCCAATCTGCAGATGCGGTTGTTCACAGGGCAAACCGTCGCGCTTACCCTGGTGCTGTTCGCACTCGCGCGGCCGGTATCCGTGGAATTGTCGCTGTTGAACTCGGCCGCGACGCAGACCCAGCGGCGGCTCATGAGCTGGTTCGGCATTCGCGGCGCCGGGTCGTTTTACTACCTGACGTATGCGCTCGAACAGGGCACCACACGCGACCTCACGCCTCTCGTGCCACTCACGTTGGCCGTGGTTGCGGCGTCGGTCGTGATTCACGGCATCTCCGCGACGCCGTTGATGAACTGGTATCACCGGCTGCGCGGCCGCGCCTCATAACGGCATCGGAATCCTCATCGATTTGCGGCGATACGCAGAACGCTAATTGAGCGGGTACATCGATTGCGGATCCACTACGGAAAACCGGCATTGAACCGCCCCTGGATGCACGGCTCGTGCTGACAGGGAGGAGGTCATAAAGCGGCGGCGCAAAGCCGTCCGCAACATCTAGTTCCGCCGATTGGGCGGGCCATCAGGAGGGAATCGTCATGCTTCAATACGCACTTATTTTCTTCGTCATCGCGATCGTCGCAGCGCTCTTTGGCTTTGGCGGTATTGCTGTCGGTGCTGCGGCTATCGCCAAGATCCTGTTCTACATCTTTATTGTGATCTTCCTGGTTACATTGATGGTCGGTCTTGCAAGAAGATGAGCGGGTTCTGAGTTTGCAGAAACGTCGATCTTTGCATTGCAGCCGTACTCGTGCGGTTGTTGCACGCGCTGCTATAGCGGCTTCGCTTGCAGCCTGCGCAAGCGCGCCGCCCATGCCCTCTTCAGTACCAGGTGACGCGACGGGGTTGACCGCGCCGACGGCTACCACCATCGAAGTCGTCGAGCGCGACTGGCACACCGATATCTGCATTCGCAGTGAAGATATGGACACGTCACTCGCCAGAGTGGCTCGAGATTTTGCAGGCGCCCGGTTTTTCTGTTTCGGTTTCGGCGAACGCCAGTACGTCGTGGGGCGTCGACACGACCCGCTCACGATGATCGCGGCCTTGCTTCCGAGCAAAGCCGCATTGCTGATGGCGGCGCTGCGCGCGCCGCCCGCGGAGGCGTTTGGCGCAGCAAACGTAGTCCGCCTTGCGATCAATGCCGCCGGCAGGGACGGCTTGCAAACCTACCTGCGAGAGTCGCTGGAGACCGATCCGAACGGTCAACCAGTAATTCTGGGCGCAGGTCCTTACCCGGGTAGCGTGTTCTATGCCGCGGTAGGCACTTACGATGCCTTTCACACTTGCAATACGTGGACGGCGCGCGCGTTGCGTTCCGCACGTCTGCCCGTCGACGATACAGTGCTGTTCGCCGGCGCTGTGATGCGTCAGGCCCGGCAATTAGCCGGGGTGACCGGAACGCCGGACGCGGCGGCCGGCTCTCCGTGAACTCACTCCGATGGAGCCTGGCAAGGTGTCGGACTGCAAACAGGACCAGGCGTGGTGACAACGCTCGACTGCGGCGGCACCACGACTGTCGTGTGCTGCGGCGGACTTGGGTCGCTGCTGCTGAACGAGAGACAGCCGCCCAGTGTCAGCGGCAGAAGAAGCGCAATTAACCATGGCCGTTTCATGAAATCCTCCCAGGATGTGCGTGAAGGCGAACATCGGCGCCGCCGCGGCAATGCGCGACGTGTCTTTCTCCGGATGATTTCGAGTCAGTGGAGATGTCCCCCGAACAACCCCAGCAGCCCGATGATAATCAGGTAGATCGCCACGATGAAGTTCAACAGGCGAGGCACCACGAGAATCAGGATGCCAGCGATCAGCGAAACCAGCGGGCCCACGCTCGTGACAATATGCATGCCGCCTCCCATAGATTGAAAATTTCAGCACCGCCACTGACGGATCGCCGTCCGCCAACCAGCAGTGCCTGTACATGAGCAAGTCAGCAACCGTCGTGCCACTCGTGCAAAGGTCTGGCGTTGCCGGCAAGCGCGGCCAGCTGACCGCGCTCAGCGCACCGTCAGTGCTAGCCGCACCCGCCACCTTCATCCAGACGTTTCATCATTGCCGCTGTGATGCGCTGACGCGTCTTCGCATAGCCCTGCCACGGGTCGCGCTTAAGATCATGGAGGCGCTCGAGCACATTCTCGATGGTCCACTGATCGCCACGCGTGGTGGTCGCGATTTCATCCCACGAAAGCGGCACTGACACGCCCAGACCGGGCCGGGCGCGCGCTGAAAGCGCGGCCACCGTGCTCGATCCGCGGTTGTTGCGCAGGTAATCGACAAAGATCTTCTGCCTGCGATTCTGCGGGCCCATCTTCGCGCTGAAGTACTTGGGCAGCGTCGTCGCCATGTGCTGCGCCACCGCTTGCGAAAACGCTTTGACTTCGTCCCAGCCGGCGTGTTTCGTGAGCGGCACCACCACGTGCAGCCCTTTGCCGCCGCTCGTCTTGCAGAACGAGATCAGGCCCAGTTCTTCCAGCAGCGAACGTGTGAGTTGCGCGGCCTCGATCATCCGCTCCCAACCAAGCGACGCTCCGGGGTCGAGGTCGAACACCATGCGATCCGGTTTCTCAATGTTCGACACCAAGGCATTCCATGTATGAAATTCAACGGTGCCCATTTGCGCGGCACCAATCAGCGCCTTGAGCGTATCGACAGTAATCAGCGGCGGATGGCCAGGATCGAGTCCGGGATGCTGCTTGACGTTCGGAATCGACAGTTTCTGGCTGTGCTTCTGAAAGAACAGCTCGCCGCCGATGTCCTCTGGCGCGCGCACCAGCGACACCGGCCGGTCCTGCAGATGCGGCAGCATCCGGTCAGCGACCGATGCGTAGTAGTGCACGAGATCGATCTTGCGGATGCCGGCGCGCTTCTCGATAATGCGGTCAGGATGCGATACGCGGACGCCGGCGACGTCGGCTGACGTTACCTTGACGCTCATTCTCGCCATGAGTTTCCTCGACGCAATCGCATGCCCCCTAAGTCCTATTCGCGGCCATGAAGCAGATCGGCCATATCGTCGGCATGTTCTTCCTCTACCGCGAGGATTTCCTCGAATAGCCGGCGCGTGGTGACATCCTTCTCGCCGAGGTAGCGAACGATCTCTCGATACGTATCGATCGCAATCCGTTCGGCCACCATGTTTTCGCCAATCATGCTGGTCAGGTTCGTGCCTTCCCTGTACTCGGAGTGAGCACGTGTTTTCAGGCTATCCGGCGCAAAATCCGGCTCGCCGCCAAGTTGTACGATGCGCTCGGCAATCCGGTCGGCGTGTTCCTGCTCCTCAGCATCATGCTGGGCGAACTCTTTCGCCACGCCTTCGGAATTGATGCCCTTGGCCATGAAGTGATGCCGCTTGTAACGCAACGTGCAGACGATCTCGGTAGCCAACGCGTCATTGAGCAGTTTCAGCACGATTGCCCGGTCCGCGCCGTACGATTGCGTGACCGGTCCGTCCGACATGTGCTTGCGCGCCTCTTCGCGTATTCTCCGGAGATCCATCACGAAAGAATCCTTGGATTCGGATACTGTATCGGTCGCTGCGGGTGACTTCGTCATCGATCCTCTCCTTGATCAGGTGTGGCAATCTGTAGCTCGCTTTCGCGCGGTGACATACGGGTGGCAAGCGGGTGGCATGCGGTGCTCTGCGTCAACCATGGCAGCAACCCGAATGCCCGGGAATGCATGTCACTTCTCCGGGGTGGCGCGATCCGCGGCCACAATTTTCCGGCCATATTCGATGGCGGCCCGGCGCGCCTCCTCGAAGGTCGCGCAAGGCCCGATCTGAGGCGCGCCGTCAAATGGGAAGAGAACCTTCCGGTCAGCTTTTCTGAGAACTTTCAGCCTGCCCACGAAACGGCCGTCACTGGTCCCGTGGTAGCTACCGTGAATTTCGTATTCGCCATCGTCAATGTCGGCCTTATGTCGCGCCATTTGCAGTCTCTCGTTCAGCGCCTTCGGTGCGTAAGATCAACGCCGCATCGGCGCGAACTTGCCTTGACGGCAGCACGCGTGGCGACATTCAGGGCTCCGCCAGTTTGCCCCTCCCTTGCGGATTCATGTCCCAACGAACCAGAATCGATCATTAATCGGTCAGCAAAAGAGGTACCTGCCAGGCTCAGTTCTGTACCCGTTCTCATGAAGGCCCCGCACATGCACCCCGCGAGGACATGCCGCGCACCACGGCGCACCGCCCCGCCGCGTCTTCGAGCCACGTAAAAAAAGCGGCACGTTGCCGGCTCGGGCCGCTTGCGGTACGGCACTTGCTGGCTTCCTGGCAACACGATTCGAAGGAGCCAGGCCATGAACCAGAAGACCTCCACGCAACAGCCCGATCGCGGCCAACCCAAACCAGTGGAGCACAGCGACGATCAGCGCAGCCGCATGCCGGAGCGCCACGATGAAGCACGCAAACAGTCGCCGGCAGACAAGCCGGGCAAGAAACCGGGTGAAGGTGAGCCATCTGTTGGCTGAGCGCCGGCTATCATATGTTTCAGCCACATTGACGCCTTCCGTCAAATCGTAGTGCTGATCATTTCGGCTGAATCGCGCATCTCCTCTTTCGCTCTCGTCCCGGGAATCAGGGTGGCTTATATACCAATCGGTCTGGAACACTGCCCATCGAGCAGATTTCAAGCATGACTGAATAGGTGCGGCACGCACACGCTCACTCAGCACGGTTGTTTGCAAACTTTACGCCCTTTGCAAACGTTGCTGCCGGCATCCGCATCGCCAACAAGGCCGCGGATCAAGGGCAACCTATTTCGAGGGAGGGGAAGCGCCCGGACGTCTCGCGGCGCTGGTCGGCCCTATCAGCCGACCGATCAACTCCAGCAATTGCGACGCGGCAACAGGCTTGCGGAGAAACGCCACAGCAGACAATCCCGAAGGCGGAGCCGCTGTTGCCGAGGTCAGGACTACCGGGACGTCGGCGAGGCGGGCGTTGGCTCGCATCGCACGGAGAAGCGCCGGTCCGTCCATGACCGGCATCATCCAGTCCGATATCACGATGTCAGGCCGTTGCTCCTTCGCAATGCGCATTGCCTGTGCGCCGTCGGCTGCCGTCCTGACAAGATAGCCCTGTGATGCCACCAGAGCTTCCATCGCCTGCAGTGCATTCGCGTTGTCTTCCACCAGCAGCACCGTCGACATGACCCCCCTCCGTAGTTTCTTGAATCTGAGCAACGAGCGGTCCCACGATAAAACGCGCAACAGCGGATAGATTCTGGAAGCAGAGGCGCGCGATACACAATCGGCCGTGTCCCGTGTCACCTCGGCTCGCCGCACATCTACCGTCGCGCGATCAGCTTGCTGCCGAGTTCGGAGAGAAGTTCGGGCTTGCCACACGAGATGAATTTGCCGACTTCGACAACCCGCGCTTCGACCCAGTGTCCACCCGCGCTGCGAATATCGTCCTGCAGGCTGGGCCAACTGGTAAAAAAAATCCGGTCGCTGATCCAACAGGTTCCAGAACTGGCGCATGCCGCGTTCCCGGTTCTATCAGGCACGACCATTGCGCCACCATGGACACCCGTATCGACGGTTGTCATTTAATGATGCTTGCCAATTGGAGGCCTTATGCTTGGGACCATTCTTCTTATCGTACTGATCCTGCTTTTGATCGGCGCCTTTCCTGCGTGGCCGCACAGCCGGAGCTGGGGATATGCCCCAACGGGCACGCTCGGCCTGATCGTTGTGATCGTCGTAGTTCTGGTGGTTCTGGGTCAGATATAGCGCGTGCAAGAACAAACCAGACCACATATCAAGGAGAGCATCATGAATGACCATGCCGGACGCTCGCACGACGAACGCGTTGCCGCTCGCCAACGCAAAAAGACCCCGGCCCAGGAACAACCGGGAGGTGCGATGGCAGTAGAGGGCACCGAACCTGACGCCACCCACAGTTCCGGCGAGCTTTCTGAAAAAGGCAAGGATGTCTGGCGCAAGGGTGCGGGGATGGATGGGGGTGGAAAGTCATCCTGAAGACTGGTGTTGACTGCCGGCGAAGCGCTCGCTTTTCGAGTACTACGACACAGTCGCACTCGACGCGCTGCTGGACATCCTGCCGCGCACGCGTACGCCGGCGCTCTGCAAGTCAGTTCAGAACGCCGGCGGCCGAGTGACCATCCAGCGTCATTCCCGGCCGGTCACACGCGCCCAGCCATGTCGCACAGCCACCTTGAAACGGTCCCAGCCGCTATCGGGATAGGTGGTTTCCCAGTTCCGCCGGACGTCCGCCTCGACGTCGGGCCAGTCGTAGTCGCGATAGCGAGCATCCCGCCCAACTGCCGCACCATGCCGGTATGCCTGCTGATAGTCCTTGTACGGCGAGCCGGTGTTCGCGTACTGGTTGTCGTAGTCATGGCGAAATTCGTCCTCGTACGAGCTGTACTCGTCTTCAGACGTTGTGCCTGTCAACGCAGCGCCGCGCGGATCTGGTACCGCCTCCCGGTTTTGCTGAGCGCCGTTGCCGAGCGTATACGCGCGGCCGGCCCCCTCCTCCGGTACAGCCGCAACGCCGGCGCCGCCTGCGGGATGTGGATTGGCGCGTTCGCGCGCCTCCGGCCCGGCCACCGGACCCGCGTTCATGTTTCTGCTCATGCCGTCCGCTGCGGGATCTTCCGTGCGATTCGTGCCGGCTTGCGAACGCAAAGACTGACCGCTCGCTGCAGCCATGCCCGCTGAGGGTTGCGAGCGCACTTCGCTCTCCATGATGCGAGACAGCGAGTCGTCGCGGCGCCACCCTGCCGCCAGATCATCGATATCGACCGCTCCCCTGCGGGTCATCGCCTCCTGCGCAACGTCGACTTTCGCGTCCGAGGTATCGACACTGACGATTGCACCCCCGCGCCGAATCACCTCTCGGTAGAACTCGGTCTCCAGCGGATATTCCCCCTGACGGAACGTCCGCGCAAAGAGCCGCTCAAGCTGTTCGAGCTGCTCACGCTGCTCACGCTGCTCGAGCGGACTGGCCACCGAACCATCGTGCATGCTGCTCGAGCCGTGCGCGTACGCACGGGGGCCATGCTTCACGGGGCGCACGGTTGCCGTCGAATAAACCGATATGTCGTCCGGCACAAAGTTGGCATCGACCAGCGCTCGCTGCGCGCTCGATGCGTCGACGTAACTGTCAAAAACACCTATTACTGTCTGCGTCATGTTTCCCTCCGCTGTATTAGCCAATCCGGATGCCGGGTCTCGCGATTGTTTTTATGTGAGCCGCGATGTCTATCGCTGGTCAACCAGCACCACCATCGCGCCGCAAGGCCTGTACCCGCGGACTTTCGAAACTGATCCCTGGGGGCCTTACTGCGGTTTCGCTCCGTCGGCGGGCGGGGTGCGAATCATCCTGTCGTTGGTGGGCTTGTCCGGCTTCTTCACGGGCATGTTGTCAGGATTGGTCGCGCTCGCCGCGCCTGAAGCCGCTGCGGGCGGCGGCTTGATCATCGGCGTTTCCGGTTGCGGCGCGCTGGCCTGCGCCTGTGCCATAACCGCGGAGACGGTTGAGATGGCGAACACGAAAACCGTGCTGGTGCATACGAGTGCGTGACGAGGCCTCATCGTCTTCCCCCAATTGCCTGCTTGACAGTCAGGCGCAATGGGCATGCCCGCCTTGCGTCTGCTGTGTGACCAAAGTTCCAGTCGCAGCGTTGCGGATTAGGTAACAATCTGTTGACAAATGGTGGCTCCTATTGCGTAAGCATTGCCTCTACCATTGCACCGGTGCCGCATACGCTGCCAGTCATAAGGGAGTCTCATGAATATCGCTTCAATCCGCAAAGACGCTTTTGCGATGCCTGTTCACAATCCTGCGTACCCCCGGCCGCCGTACCGCTTCATCAATCGGGAGTACTTCATCATTTCGTACGAGACCGATTTCGACGCGTTGCGCGCCATAGTGCCGGAGCCGCTGCACCCGGAAAACGACCTCGTACATTACGAATTCATTCGCATGCCGGATTCGTCGGGCTTCGGTGACTACACCGAAAGCGGTCAGGTCATCTCAGTGCGCGACCAGCAAGGGCGCCTCGGCAACTACACACATTCGATGTACCTCGACGACGAAGGGCCGATCGCGGGCGGCCGGGAGATCTGGGGTTTTCCGAAGAAGCTGGCCAGGCCGACTTTGAGCGTCGACGGCAACGACACGCTGCTCGGCACGCTCGACTACGGCACGCAGCGTATCGCAACCGGCACGATGGGCTTCAAGCACGTGGCGCTCGACATCGAGGCCGAACGCAAGAAGCTTGCTGACACACCGAATTACCTGTTGAAAGTGATTCCGCACGTCGACGGTTCGCCGCGCGTGTGTGAACTCGTGCGCTTCTATCTGCGCGACGTGAGCGTGCTCGGCGCGTGGTCGGGTCCGGCCGCGCTCGAACTGCATCCGCACGCGCTGGCGCCCGTCGCCGATCTGCCGGTGAAGCGCGTGGTCGGCGCGCGGCACGTGATCGCCAACCTCACGCTCGATATCGGGGAAGTTGCGCTCGATTATCTGGCTTCGACCGAGAGCGTGAAGCTCGCCGTCAATCAATAACGCTTCGAGAACGGATAGAGAGGGAAAACAGCATGTCGTTGAACAATAGAGTCGCGCTCGTGACGGGTGCAGCAAGCGGTATCGGTGAACAGTGCGCGCGCAAACTCGCGAGCCTCGGTGCCGCGGTGGTGATTGCCGACCTGAATCTCGAAAGCGCGCAGAAGGTGGCGAGCAGCATCGTTGCGGCGGGCGGCAAGGCGCTCGCGGTTGCGATGGACGTCACCAGCGAAGAAGCGGTCAACAGCGGCATCGAACGCGCGGTGCAGGAACTCGGCAGCCTCGATGTGCTCGTCTCGAACGCGGGCATCCAGATCGTCGCTCCCATTGAAGACTATGCGTTCTCGGACTGGAAGAAGATGCTGGCGATCCATCTGGACGGCGCCTTCCTCACGACGAAGGCGGCGATCAAGCACATGTACGCGGGTGGCAAAGGCGGCTCGATCGTCTACATGGGTTCGGTGCATTCGCACGAGGCGTCGAAGCTGAAATCCGCCTATGTGACGGCCAAGCATGGCTTGCTCGGACTCGCCCGTGTGGTCGCGAAGGAAGGCGGATCACGCGGCGTGCGGGCGAACGTGGTGTGTCCGGGTTTTGTGCGTACACCGCTCGTCGACAAGCAGATTCCCGAGCAGGCCAAGGCGCTCGGCATCTCCGAAGCCGAGGTGGTTAAGAACGTGATGCTCAGGGAAACCGTGGACGGTGAATTCACCACGGTCGAAGACGTCGCCAATACGGTTGCATTCCTTGCGGGCTTCGAATCGAATGCACTCACCGGTCAGTCGATCATTGTCAGCCATGGCTGGGCAATGCAATAAGGGGTATGTATGCTCGGTAGCCCGAAGAAAATCAAGCGGCAGCCGGATGCTTTCGTGCTGCCGCGCTACGACGAAATTGCCTTGGTGCTGCAGGGCGGCGGCGCGCTCGGCTCCTATCAGGCGGGCGTCTACGAAGGCCTCGCCGAGGCCGGTGTGCAACCGAACTGGATCGCCGGCGTCTCGATCGGCGCGCTGAACACGGCGATCATTGCCGGCAATGCGCCGGAGAAACGCGTGGAAGCATTGCGCGGATTCTGGGATTCGATCTGCCATCCGCTCGACTGGATCAGCGGACTGGGCGCCTGGGCGCTGCCCGGGCTTGGCCTGCAGGACCAGTCGCGCAAATGGGCCAGCATGTGGGCAGCCGGGCGCGCGTTGACCGAGGGCCAACCGGGCTTCTTCTCGCCGCGCGTGCCGTTGCCGGCGGCAGGTTTCGGCAAGCAGCGCCCCGATGTGGTCAGCTACTACGATACGGCCGCGCTGAAGGCAACGTTGTTGAAGTTCGCCGATTTCGACCGCATCAATGACGGCGACATCCGCGTTTCGGTAGGCGCGGTGAACGTACGGACCGGCAATCTGGTGTACTTCGACAACACGAAGATGCGTCTGGAACCGGAGCATTTCATGGCGTCGGGTGCGTTGCCGCCGGGCTTTCCGGCGGTTGAGATCGACGGCGAATACTACTGGGACGGCGGCCTCGTTTCCAACACGCCGCTGACCGAAGTGCTGCGTGATTCCGACCACAAGGATGCGCTGGTTTTTCAGGTCGATCTGTGGAGCGCGCGAGGCAATGTGCCGGGCGACTTCCTCGACGTGTCCGAGCGTGCCAAGGATATTCAGTACTCGAGCCGTACGCGGGCGATTACCAACATGCTCGCGGACCGTCAGAAGCATGCGCGTTTTATCAAGGAACTGCTGACCCACGTTCCGCACGATCTGCGCAAGGCCGATCCGCTATTCCGTCTCGCCGAAGAAGCGGCCGATGGCAGCGCGATCAATGTGGTGCATCTCATCTACAAGAACAAGCCTTATGAGGGGCACTACAAGGACTACGAGTTCAGCGTCGATACGATGCACGAGCATTGGGAAAGCGGGCTCGAAGACATTCGCGATTCGTTTGCTCACCGGGAGTGGTTCGATGTGCCGAGCCGCGAACAGGGTTTCGTGACGCACGACGTGCATCGCCAGCCGGGCTCGGTGCCGCAGTCCGATCGTGAAATGCCTGAATTGCCGCTTGGAGCGGAACGGAAGGTTGCGGCTTGAGGCGGGAACGGCCGCCGATTTCGCTCTTCGCGCACAGAATGCCGAGGTGTGCGGAGTCGAGCGGCAGTGCACCATGCCGACCAGAACGTTAAACAGGATGACTCACCGGGAGAAGGGAACGTCCTCTAACTACCAGAACAATGTGGCTCTGGTTACTGCATCAACCGGTCAAGTCGCAGCGGACGCTGCATTCAAAGCCGCGGCTTCCGGTCCCGTCAAATAGAGGTCGCGGAACCGCTCGTCAACGCGCTCCCACATCAGGTTCGAAAATAGCACCGCGGCTTTCAGCGGACGATGGTTGATTACCACAGAGTCGGCTTCGCCCTGCTCATTCAGATGAGCCACTAGCACGGTCTCGATCGGTAGGCCCTGAATCCGCGAGCGGTAGGACTCCATATAAAGCCCGTTGCCTACCACGCCTTTGTAACTATGATGCTGGAATTCGTAGAGCGAGACTGCGTGCTTGATCACGGAAAGGATGTCGGCCCGTCCTTCAACCGGACGCTTCAGGACAGTCGCCTCGAGCGTTGCATTTTCGGCCAGTTTGGTCAGCCAGAGCGGCGGACCGCCAGCAGGAGCCATGACAGGCGCCGTATCGTTGAACTTCATGTTGATTCTCCGTCAAATGTATGAACATTGTCAGCGCGAGCGGGGACACTCCCCCTCCGCTGAATATCGTACGAAGGATGCCGCTTACGACTCGGCAACGTGGGAACTAGCGGCATCCAGAGCCGCGGCCAACGTGATGCGTGCTTTTTCGCGGCGTCTGCGCGCGAGTCGCTCCTCGCCGACATGCCGTTCGGCCTCACCAGCCAAAATCGCGTGAATCGCGGGCAGCGTCCAGATGCCGCCACGACTGCCCCACTGGCCGTCGGGGATTTCAGTTGGGAACACCCAGACGCGCGGCGCGACCTCGTCAAACGGCCGGTTCTCCGCGCGCGCCACCGCTTCCGTCACGTCTTTTAACAGCTTGCTGCGGACTTCATCCGTATATTGCCCCTCCGGCACCGACGGAATAACGCGGTAGCGCGCCGCCATCGAGCGTTCTCCGCCGACGAAAACGGCGGCGGGTCGATGGAGATTGAGAACGGTGACGCTCCGCGCGATCGGACTGCTCGGGTCGTAGCCTTCCGCAGCGATCAAAATGTCAGTCAATTCGCGAACCAGATGTGCTTCGGCTTCAGGAGTCAGGGCATCTTCCGGCCACAATGCGTCGATCATCGGCATGGTGTAATTCCTTCGTGAGGTAGTTTGGTCAACGGATGATCCGCCTTTACGAGGACGGGTGGAAGTGGCAGTATTGCCATTGTTAGAGGAATATCAGACACACGAAAGGCGGCCGCCAAATGATCACTATTCGGATCTGGGTCTACGACGGAATCATGGCATCCGGCGTCGCGGGCCCCATCGACATCTTCAACGCCGCGAATCATCTGGGCGCCCGCGAGTCCGCGCGCGGCAGCGCAGTTTTGCCCGGTTTTGTGTGGCGCGTGGAATCGCTTGACGGACAATCCGTCAAGGCTGCTTCGGGCCAGAGCATTTCCGTGGACGGCAAAATCGATCCACGCAAACGTGCGGATGTCATCCTGCTAACGGCCCCTTTTTTCTCCAACATGGACGAATTCGTCGGCCGCCGGGAGCAGTTGAACGCGCTGTCTTCCGCCCTACGGTCCCAGCGTAAAGCCGGCGCCTTGCTGGCTGCTTACTGCACCGGCAACTACCTGCTTGCGGAGGCGGGCTTGCTCGATGGCCGGATCGCCACGACACACTGGGCGAAGGCGGCTGACTTCGCCCGACGTTATCCTCATGTCGAACTTCGGGCCAGCGAAGTTCTGACCGGGCAAGATGGCATTCTTTCGGGTGGTTCGGTGACGTCGTACCTCAACCTCGCCGTGCGGCTGGTGGAAATGTTCGCCGGCGAGAAGCTCGCCGCGACGACAGCCAGGTCGCTTCTGATCGATATAAACCGGACTTCTCAGGCTTCCTACGCGACGCTTCTCGACGAACACGGTCACGTCGATCCGCTCGTCGCGCGAGCTCAGGAGCGAATGGAGGCGACGCTTCAGCAACGGTTTCGGCTAAGCGAACTCGCGGACTGGCTTGCTGTCAGCGAACGGACTCTTAATCGGCACTTCAAGCTGGCAGTGGGCCTCGCACCATTAGCGTATCTTCAGAACCTGCGCATCGAAGTCGCCAAACGCTTGCTGGAATCCAGGCCCATTGGCGTCGACATGGTCAGCCAGCAAGTGGGTTACGGAGACGTCAGCACATTTCGGCAGCTGTTCAAACGCAAAACAGGTCTCTCGCCGAGCGAATATCAAATGCGATTTGCTCGCAGCTCCTCGGCGGACAATACCCGGCGCGAGTTCCCCGAGTAGAGTCGACGTCCCCCGTCGCCGTTGCGAGTAGGCTGAAGCCCAGCAGCGTCTCGCGTGCTTAATCAGGAATCCATACCGGTTACAGCCGCCCGCCACTCCAAGCATGTTGAGACGATCGAGCATGTCTTTGAGCCGCAGGAGCCTGGCTGGTTCGCTGTTGCATCTTTAAACTTCAATGCTAAGTGCTTTGCCAGTACAACGGGTGACGATCAATCCGTGATTGACGCCGACGTGCGCCGGCAAAAGCACCTTTCGTGGACCGCTGCGTTGTCGTTTCCGCCTTCGGATAGCCAGGCGTGATAGCCGCAATCCGACCCGCCAAGCGGATTAAACCATAGTCTGGAAGGGAATTTTTCATGAAAACTGTCACGATCTATACCACATCCAATTGCACATATTGCATGGCCGCCAAATCTCTTCTGAAAGCCAAAGGTGTGTCGTTCGACGAAATTGCCCTCGATGGCGATCGAGTTGCCGCATCCGCTCTGGTCGAAAGAACCGGCCGTCGCACGGTACCGCAGATTTTCATCGGCGCGACGCATGTCGGGGGATTTGACGATCTGAAAGCACTTGATGTGGCCGGGCACCTGGACGCACTACTTCAGCGGCTGGTGCATAACGGCTGATTAGAAGGAACGCTTCCACGCCATAGAGTGGGCCCCGTCTGACTGTGAAATTCTGCTTCACGGCTTATCAACATTGCGATGAATAGTCGCTCGTGAACAGCGATGGTATCTTGGCACCAGCAATTCAGGAGCGGGGATTATGCAATGACTGATGGTCTTGACGGCGTGCGCAAACAGTATCGCGCGACCGGTCTGGTTGAACGACTGAAAGTCGCACTCCCAGCCCTGAACCGGGGCCTCCGCCGACATGTCGGCGCTGGGCGCCGGATGAAACGTCTTCTTCTTAATTTGACAACAGCCTCTGTGCTGATCACTTCTGCTGGAGTCTCCATGGCACAACCCACGCCAATGCCAACCACGCCAATCACGAAGATATTGGCGATCGGCACATTTCCACCGGGCACGGATATGCAACTGGTCCAACACACTCTTCCGACTGAAGTTCGCGAGACCGCGCAGCTCTACCTCGAGGGCAAGATTGACCAATGGTATTCATTGCAGGACCAACCTGGAGTGGTGTTCATCCTGAACGTCACGGACGTAAGTCAAGCGCATGAAATGCTAGAGGCACTTCCCTTGGGGAAAGCCCACTTGATGACATTCTCACTGCTCCCAATAGGCCCGCTGAAGCCGTTGAGCAAGCTTTTGAATTCGCCCTCCCGGTAGTGTCGAGTACTCGGGAAGATACCGGATTACACCGGAGTGGACTGCCACTGTTCAAGCGCTGGACCAGTTCACGCCATCGAGTGCGCCCTGCCTGACTGTGAAATTCTGCTTCATGGCTTATCAACGTTGTGATGAATAGTCGCTCGTGAAAAGCGATGGTATCTTGACACCAGCAATTTCGTGGATTCTGAACATGACTGGAAACGCCTACTTCTCGACAAACCTGCTGCTCGCCTATGCAGCGTACTTCGTTGGCACCGCGAGTCCTGGACCGAGCAACCTTGCAATCATCTCCTTAGCGGCCAGTCACGGACGGAAAGCCGCAATGATGTTCGCACTCGGTGTCATCTCGGGGTCGATGTTCTGGGCGACGGTGGCAACGCTAGGCGTGTCGGCTGCCCTGATCGCCTACTCTCAAGTCATCATTGCCTTCAAAATTTTTGGTGGCCTATATCTCTTGTGGTTAGCCTTCAAATCCGGGCGCAATGCCCTTGCGACAGCAGATGCATCCGCGATGAAGCTGGAACGAACACAGACATTGACAGGTGTCTACGCCCGCGGAGCGATCCTCCATCTCACCAATCCGAAAGCCATCCTCGTTTGGGTTTCAATTGTTGCCCTATCGTCGAACAACACGGGATCTGCGCATGGTGCTCTGGTTGGCGGCTGTGCGGCGATTGGATGTCTGGTGTTCGGAGGTTATGCGGTACTGTTTTCGACGGACTCGGCTCGCAGGATATACGTGCGGACCCGCCGCGCACTGGAAGGATGCTTGGCCGTCGTATTTGGGATTGCCGGAATCAGGCTTCTTGCGTCGCGTGTCTAGCTGCACACTGCCGTGGCAGCACGCTAATCCGCCAGCAACCTGTTCGCGATCGACAACAAGGCAGCGGCACCTTCTTTGCCCAACAACCTTTTCGCCGTCTGCTGAGCCGCGCGCCAGGCCGGCATGGCGGTCACCAGCAATCTACGCCCCGCATCGGACAGCACGATGGGACGACTGCGCCCGTACGTGGACTCCAACTCTTCAATCCATCCCTGGTCCAGCAGCAATTGAAGATTGCGCGTTGAAGTCGATCGCTCAAGATGATTGGCGCGGCCTATTTCAGCGCGGCTGCCACCGTTCATTTTGGCAATCAGGACGAGCATGGAGAATTGCGACGAATTGACGTCATATGAGCGAAGCGCCTGATCATATATGCTGGTAACGACACGCGAAATGGATCGCGTTCGCGTGAGCAAACAGTGCTGAGTTACCTCGTCGATCAGGTCAGGCTGCAACGCCGGCTTGTTCGGTGATTTGGTAGTCATATGCTGCATTAAAGTGTAGATGCATGTGAATACTTCAATGTATGCCGTCGGCTGCACCGACGACGCACTCGCTCTAGTCTTTCGCGGGATTGCTGCCCGCGCTAAACGCGGCCCTGACTTCGTTCACCGTCTGCTCAGGCGCTTGCAAATGCGGATAATGGCCGAGCCCGGGGAGAATCGTAAGCTTCACTCCGTTACGGTTTGCGTACTCGACGCCCATTTCCTTCATGATGTAGATGTCCTGCTCGCCCCACACCACCTTCACAGGGACCTTCAGCTTTGCCATATTGGCTTCGAAGTAGTCCTGGTCGCGGGTGAAGCAGGAGTAGTAGTGATAGAAGGCGTCTGCCGATGTGACCTCACCGCCCCACCCTTTCGCCATATCGTCCCTGAACTCCTGCGACAACGCGTAGCGCTCCTCCGGAGGCATGCCGCGGAAGAAGGTGTTTGCCAGAATTTCGTCACGGTTCGTGTTCATCGCGGCATGCACGGCGTCCGACGAAGGCTTGGACTTCAGACCCTGCAAAGTTGAATACATATACTGCGGACGATTGAACGGGGCAAAGTCGCCAACGATGATCTCCCTGGCGATATCCGGTTGCTCCAATGCTGCCAGCAGCGCGGGCAAGGCCCCGATATCGGTCGCATAAATCAACAGCTCCGAACTGTCGATCCCAGACGTGCGGATATAGTCTTCCAGCACGTGGGCATAATCCTTTGGCGCATAGGAGAAGCGATCGGCGCCTGGACGCGAGGACTGTCCGTAACCCGGCCAGTCAAACGCATGCACCTCGTAGTCGCTGGACAAGGATTCGGCAATCGGCTTCCACGCATACATCGTCTCCGGGAAGCCGTGCAGGAACAGTACCGTGCCCTTGGGATGCGCAGGCCGATAGACCATGCGACGCAGCTTGATGTCAGGATTGACCTGCACCTCGCCGACTTCGACCTTCGGTGCCGACGAGGATGACGTCGGCAGATTGGTGCTTGCGGAGAAGACTGTCGCCTTCGTTAAATGTCTGAACATAATCGTGATCCTCGTCGAGTGCTCGCGTCGTATGCCGCACCATATGGTTAGATATGGTGCATATACACCATGCAGCGGACTATAGTGTATATACACCACACGATCAAGCGAGAACGTGTGCAGGAAATCGCACTTCACTGTTTCATGATCAGACTGAAACAATGAAGTGCAATTTCTAGAACGCAATTTTCGTTGACCATATAGTGCATACGCACTATATTTTGCGACGATGGTGTATCTGCACCAAGTTCGTCCATCGTATGCGGCGTATCAAGCCGTTCACGAGCGGGGATTTTGCAGTGACCAGCACACTTGATGGCGTACCGCCATCACCGCATCGCACGCACTTCCGATTCGCCTCTGCTGCCTAGGACAGTTGTCGTTTTACTAACTATGCATTTAAGTATGCATATGCACAGCTAGCCTCCGTCGCCGCAATGCCTCGTTTGATGCCTGCCGGCGCGTGAATTTTTGATACTTGCACGGATTGGTTATGGATGTCACACGGATTAAATTGGGAATGGTCGGCGCCGTAGCGGGAACGCTAGCCCTGGCCGCATGTGGGCAAAAGCCGCCCGTACGTTCACCCGGGCTGCCTGAGGTCGGCGTGATAACAGTCGCACCACAGGCGGTCACGACGACAACCGAACTACCGGGCCGCACCAATGCCTTTCTTGTCGCCCAGGTTCGGGCACGCGTCGACGGTATCGTGCTGCACCGCGGATTTACAGAAGGCGACGACGTAAAGGAAGGACAACGTCTCTACAAGATCGACCCGGCGCCCTATGTCGCCGCGTTGAATAGCGCCAGGGCAACGCTCGCGAAGGCGAGAGCCAACGCGATTGCCGCCGATTCCCTTGCTCAGCGTGATAAGCCGCTGGTGGCCGCAAACGCGATCAGCAAGCAGGAATACGACAATGCTGTCGCCGCGGCTGGACAAGCGGAAGCCGACATTGCCGCAGCGAAGGCAGCGGTCGATACAGCGCAGATCAATCTCAACTACACGGACGTGATATCGCCGATCTCGGGCCGGGTTGGCATATCGCAAGTCACGCCGGGCGCGTATGTGCAGACGAGCCAGGCGACGCTGATGGCCACGATCCAGCAGTTGGACCCGATGTATGTGGACGTGACGCAATCGAGTCTCGAAGGCTTGCGACTGCGCCGCGAATTCGAGGAAGGAAAGCTCGACGCGGCTGGACCGAACGCGGCTGCGGTTTCACTGACCCTCGAAGATGGACGCGTTTATCCGCTGCAAGGCAAGCTGCAATTCTCGGACGTGACCGTCGATCAGACCACCGGGTCGGTGACGATCCGCGCGCTTTTCCCGAACCCGAACCATGTTCTGCTGCCGGGTATGTTTGTGCGCGCGCACATTCAGGAGGGAATCAGACAAGGCGCATACGTGGTGCCGCAAATCGGCATTACACATGATCAGAAGGGCCGCGCAACGGCGCTGGTCGTCGGACAGGACAACAAGGTGGTGTTGCGTCAGGTCGTCACATCGTCGACTTCCGGCACCAACTGGATCGTGGAAGGCGGCTTGAATCCAGGCGACCGCGTGATCGTGGAGGGCACCGAGAAGGTTCGCCCGGGCGCGATCGTGAAAGCCACTGCTGCGCGGTAACGGGGGCGACATGGCTAATTTCTTCATTGATCGCCCCATTTTTGCCTGGGTCATCGCCATCATCCTGATGCTGGCAGGCGCGGCATCGATCTCCACCCTGCCCGTCGCGCAGTATCCGACCATCGCACCGCCGTCGATCCAGATCACAGCGACTTATCCGGGCGCGTCCGCGAAAACCGTGGAAGACACCGTCACCCAGGTGATCGAGCAGCAGATGAACGGTCTCGATCATCTGCTTTACATTTCGTCGCAGTCGGACGACTTCGGCACGGCGACGATCACGCTGACCTTCGCGGCCGGCACGAACCCCGATACCGCGCAGGTACAGGCGCAAAACAAGCTATCTCTGGCGACACCGCTTTTGCCGCAGGCAGTTCAGCAACTCGGAACAAAGGTCACCAAGTCGAGCAGCAGCTTTTTGCTGGTCCTCGCTTTCGTGTCCGAAGACGGGAGCATGAACAAGTACGACCTTGCCAATTACGTGGCCTCGAAGGTGCAGGATCCCGTTAGCCGCATCGACGGCGTCGGCACGGTGGCGCTGCTGGGCGGTACGCAGTTCGCCATGCGCGTGTGGCTGGACCCGCACAAACTTGACGACTTCGGGTTGTCGCCGGTCGACGTCGAACAGGCACTGCAGACGCAGAACGTGCAAGTCGCGTCCGGCCAGGTCGGCGGCACGCCTGCGGTGCCGGGTCAGGCGCTGCAGGCGACCATCACGGAGGCGACCCTGCTGCGTACGCCCGAGCAGTTCGGCAACATACTCCTGAAGGTCAATCAGGACGGCTCCCAGGTTCGCATCAAGGATGTGGGACGCGTCGAGCTTGGCGGCGAGAACTTCAACATCGACACGAAGTACAACGGCCAGCCGGCTGCGGGCGTCGGCATCTACCTTGCGACCGGCGCGAACGCTCTGGCCACCGCAAAGGCGGTGCGAATGAAAGTCGACGAGCTGTCGAAGTACTTTCCGCATGGCCTCGTCGTGAAGTATCCGTATGACACGACGCCGTTCGTCAAGCTGTCCATCGAGGATGTGATCAAGACGCTGCTCGAAGGCATCGTGCTCGTGTTCCTCGTGATGTACCTGTTCCTGCAGAACCTGCGTGCCACGTTGATCCCCACGATCGCAGTGCCTGTCGTTCTGCTCGGGACGTTCGCCGTGATGGCCGCGGTGGGTTTCACCATCAATGTGCTGTCGATGTTCGGTCTCGTGCTCGCGATTGGCCTGCTGGTGGACGATGCGATCGTGGTGGTCGAAAACGTCGAGCGGGTGATGTCGGAAGAAGGCCTGTCACCACGCGATGCAACCCGCAAGGCGATGGGCCAGATCACGGGCGCGCTGGTCGGTGTGGCGCTGGTGCTGGGTGCCGTGTTCGTGCCCGTGGCATTCTCGGGCGGCTCGGTCGGCGCGATCTACCGGCAGTTCTCGCTGACCATCGTGGCCGCGATGGTGCTGTCCGTGCTGGTCGCTCTGATTCTCACACCGGCGCTGTGCGCGACGATCCTGAAGCCCATCCAACAGGGTCACCACGAAGAGAAAAAGGGCTTCTTCGGCTGGTTCAACCGCACCTTCGACAAGAGCCGCGACAGATACCACGCTGGTGTACACCATGTGATCAGGCGTTCGGGCCGCTGGCTCGTGATCTATATCGCGGTGATCGCCGCAGTGGGCCTGTTGTTTGTGAAGCTGCCGAAGTCGTTCCTGCCGGACGAGGACCAGGGAACCATGTTCGTGCTGGTCCGCACACCAGCGGGTTCGACCCAGGAAACGACCGCACATACGCTAAAAGATATTTCCGACTACCTGCTCAACGACGAGAAAAGCATCGTCGAGTCCACGTTCACGGTTGACGGCTTCAGTTTCGCGGGGCGTGGCCAGAACTCCGGTATCGTCTTCATCCGTCTGAAGGACTACGCGGCGCGGCAACGCTCTGATCAGAAGGCGCAAGCGTTGGTCGCCCGGCTCGCCGCGCGATTCGCCCCGTACAAGACCGCACTGGTCATCCCGGTCAACCCGCCATCGATACCCGAACTGGGGACGGCGTCCGGCTTCGATTTCGAACTCGAAGACCGGGCCGGTGTGGGGCACGATGTGCTCATGGCGGCGCGCAACCAGTTGCTGGAGATAGCTGCGAAGGATCCCGCGCTCGCGCGCGTACGTCCGAACGGTCTGAACGACACGCCGCAGTTCAAGGTGGATATCGATCGCGAGAAAGCCCTGTCGCTCGGCGTCACGCCGGCCGCGATCGACCAGACGTTCTCGATTGCGTGGGCGTCGCAGTACGTGAACAACTTTCTCGATACCGACAACCGGATCAAGAAGGTGTATGTGCAGGGCGACGCGCCGTTCCGCATGTCGCCGGATGACCTGAACGTCTGGTACGTGCGTAACGCGTCGGGTGGGATGGTGCCGTTCAGCGCGTTCGCGACCGGCCAGTGGACCTACGGGTCGCCCAAGCTCGAACGCTACAACGGTGTATCGGCGGTCGAAATCCAGGGTGCGGCCGCGCCGGGCAAGAGCACCGGGCAGGCGCTAGGCGCGATGGAAAAGATCGCGGCTCAACTTCCGGCGGGCATCGGCTTCGAATGGACCGGGTTGTCGCTCCAGGAAATCCAGTCCGGCTCGCAGGCGCCCATTTTGTACGGCGTCTCGATCCTCGTCGTGTTTCTGTGTCTCGCGGCCCTCTACGAGAGCTGGTCAATTCCGTTCTCGGTGATCATGGTCGTGCCGCTCGGCGTGATCGGCGCCCTCCTCGCCGTCATGCTGCGCGGGCTCGAAAACGACGTGTTCTTCCAGGTGGGTCTGTTGACCACAGTCGGCCTGTCCGCGAAGAACGCGATCCTGATCGTGGAATTCGCACGGGAATTGCAGCAGACACGCGGCATGGGACTCGTGGCAGCGGCGCTCGAGGCGTCACGCTTGCGGCTGCGGCCGATCCTGATGACGTCGATGGCCTTCATCCTCGGCGTGCTTCCGCTTGCCATCAGCAACGGCGCGGGATCGGCGAGCCAGCACTCGATCGGAACGGGCGTGATCGGCGGGATGCTGACGGCGACGTTCTTTGCCATCTTCATGATCCCCATGTTCTTCGTCGTCATCCGTTCGACGTTCTCCGGTGAGAAGGATGACTCCGTTCACGCGTTCCCGCACGACGAGCCGCACCAACCCGACGATTCCGGCGAGCGCGTCGCGATAGGTGTCAACGATGAAACGGCCGGTTGAGGAGAGCGAAATGCGAAAACTTTCGTTGATGCCAATCGCGCTTGCGATGCTGATCACCGGCTGTACGATGGAGCCGCACTACCATCGCCCGGATGCGCCGGTGGCGGCGTCGTTCCCGAGCGGCGGCGTCTATCAGACGGGGGCACCTTCAAAGAGCAGCGAGCGCTCGGCGAACGGCCAGCCGGCTCCCGACATCGGCTGGCGCAACTTCTTCGTCGATGCGCGTCTGCAGGAACTCATCGCGATCGCGCTGAAGAATAACCGCGATCTGCGCGTGTCGGCGCTCAACATCGAGGCTGCACGTGCGCAATATCAGATAACGCGCGCGGGGTTGTTTCCAGCAATCGACGCGGCGGCTTCGCAGAGCAAGCTGCGCACCCCGCGAGATCTGTCGTCTACGCCACGGACCGTCTCGGACGTGTATTCGGTCGGCCTGAACGCGTCATGGGAAATCGACTTCTTTGGGCGAATCCGAAGCCTCAAGGACCAGGCGCTCGCGCAGTATCTGGCCACATCGCAAGCTCGCAAGGCGGCCGAACTCTCGCTGGTTTCGGAGGTGGCGGACCAGTACCTGACGATGATCGCCTACGATGAGCTACTCGAGGTCACGCGCGACACGCTCAAGACCGCGCAGGGTTCCTACGGGCTCACGAAGCTGCAGTTCGACAATGGCACCGGCTCTGAACTCGATCTGCGCCAGGCGCAGACCGTAGTCGACGAGGCGCAGGCGAACCTGCAGGCACAGGAACGTGCGCGCGCTCAGGCCGAGAATTCGCTCGTGTTCCTGATCGGCGAACCATTGCCCGCGGATCTCCCGCCGGGCGCAACGCTCGACGGGCAGGATTTGCTGGAGGACATTCCGGCGGGTCTGCCTTCCGATTTGTTGAGCCGCCGGCCGGACATCATCGAAGCTGAAGAGAACCTCCTGGCGGCGAATGCGAATATTGGCGCGGCGCGCGCCGCGTTCTTTCCGAAAGTTTCGCTGACCGGCAATTTCGGCACGCTCAGTCCGTCGCTGGGCGGACTGTTCAAGCCGGGTTCCGCGGCGTGGGGCTTTGGACCACAGATATCCGTGCCGATTTTCGCAGGTGGCGAGAACCGGGCTAATCTCGACTTGGCCAATGTGCAGAAAAACATCCAGGTCGCGCAATACGAAAAGGCGATCCAGACTGCGTTCCGCGAAGTGGCTGACGGTCTTGCAGCGCGCGGCACGTACGATCAGGAGATCGAAGCTCGCCAGCACGACACGTTAGCTGAACAGCGCCGGCTCGAGTTGTCGGAGCTGCGGTACCGGCATGGCGTCGACAGCTATCTGTCGGTGCTGACCGCTCAGAATGACCTCTACGCTTCGCGGCAGTCATTGATCACCGCGAGGATGCAGCGTCTAACGAGTCTCGTCGATCTGTATCGTGCGCTTGGGGGTGGGTGGATCGAGCGGTCAGGCGACGAGCCGCGAGCTGCCGACGCTCCGGGCGTCGGCTAAGGAGGCTGGCCGAGCCAGCGAATGCGAACCGTGTTGTGGTGTTGTCGTGACGTCTTCGCACCAGCACATCGAGTTCGGCGCCGTGCCCGTCCACCGCCCGCCACAACAGATACGGCTCTGCGCGCAGCGTCACGATTGGTCGGCTTTTGCCACGTCGCTCGGTGTCGCAGCGCGCAGGGTCGAACGCCTCGACGACCTCGCGGATGCAGTGAGCGAGGCATCCCAATCGAATGGACCATTCCTGATCGAATTGTCGACCGGGGTCTTTCCGGCGCCGAATCGGTACTACACGGAATGCGCGGCTTGTCCTTGATAGCGAGGATGTAGAGGACCGCCCGTTCAAACGCACGCTCTCGCACTCGTCCGGTAGCGAAGCGTCTGGACGAGCGCTGTCACGTTGGGTGGCGTGTTCGCGTCACATGATGCGATGACGAAAACGACGAGATGTTCGTCACCCTGCGCGACTCCGCCCAGGGCATCGCACTCAAGCCTGAGCTGAACTGGAGAAGCATTACCATAAAAGGCCCCATTAGCCCCATCAAAGACGCGCTCTCAACGATGTCCATCGGAATCCAGTTTGAACGTTGCTACGGCACTGCTCAGCAGCACGGCCTGTTGTTCGAGCGACTGTGCGGCAGCGCTGGCCTCTTCGACGAGTGCGGCGTTTTGTTGCGTCGTGGCATCCATCTCTACGACTACCTTGCTGACTTCTTCAATGCCTCGACTTTGCTCCTGAGCGGCATCGTAGATCTCGATCATCAGTTCGCTCACTGACGTCACCGACGACAAGACGTCGGTCATGGTACGGCCCGCACGCTCGGCGAGCGCCGAGCCTTCGGCGATCTTTCCAACCGTGCCATCGATTAACTGTTTGATTTCCTTCGCTGCCTGGGCACTGCGCTGGGCGAGGCTTCTGACTTCGCTCGCGACCACGGCGAACCCTCGCCCCAGCTCGCCTGCCCGCGCGGCCTCCACAGCGGCGTTCAAGGCAAGAATGTTCGTCTGGAAGGCGATGCTGTCAATCAAGCCCACGATCTCAGCAATCTTGCTGGAATGAACCGAAATGCCCTGCATGGTTCTGACAACGTCGTCGACGACCTGTCCGCCGGCGGACGCCGTCTCCGATGCTTTCGACGCCTGTCTACTCGCCTTGTCGGCATTCTCCGCGTTCTGTTTCACCGTGGAGGTCAATTGCTTCATGCGTGCCGCCGTAACCTCAAGCGAGGCCGCCTGGTGCTCGGTGCGGCGCGACAGATCCGCACTACCGGACGCTATTTCCTGAGCGCCGCAGTTGATTGACTCGGTGCTCGTTCGTACACTTCGCACGGTCTGGACCAGCGCCTCCTGCATCGTCTTAACGTCCGCGAGCAGCGCCCCCATTTCGTTGTGGTGCTGAACCAGCACCTCTGCGCTCAAATTGCCGGATGCGATGCGTCGCAGGTGATCCATTATCTGCGCAACCGGACGGACCACAATTCCGACCAGCATTGCCCGCGCAAGTATGCCGATTACGAGCGCCGCGAGCGCCGTTCCCGCAAGCATCGCAACCATCATCCGGAAGCGTGTCTGAGCTTGTGCATAGCGCGTGCGCTGGCCGTCAATGACGGAATTCTCACTCTCCTTCATCGTACGCTGGTAGGCATCGACGGACGCTTGGGTTTCCTTGCCTTGCAGTTCCTTGAAGTGACCGAAATTCATGTGCTCGAGCGCTTCCAATTCCGGCAGCACCGCCTTGTCGAGAACCGCGCGACGTTGTGTCTTCAACTGCGTTGCGGCCCGCGATTCCGCATATTGGGACTGCAACGAAAGGAAACTGGAGAACTGACGATCAGATTCGCCAATATCCAGGCGTGCTGCATCGAGCAGTGCGGGTTCGGGATCCCCTAATCCGTATAGCGCATGGTAGCTGTCGAGCGAAACGCGAGCGCGTTGAAGCAGTGTATCGCTGGTCTTGAGCGCGACCAAAGCACTCGTATCCGTTTCGTACATTTCACGTAACGCGTCATTGCCTAGCTTCAGCGCCCCGATACCCACAATGCTCTCGACGACGAGAATCGTGACGAATACTGCGATCACGAACGTCAAACCCGCACGAATGGTCAAACCTTTGAACATGCTCGCCCCGTTATGTAGCGATCTGGCGAATCCTGCGACAAAGTGTGTAACTCGGCCAGGATCGTTTTCCGCACCTGTAATGATGCATTGAGTTCTTGTTGTGAATAAACAGGAGTCCGTGATATCCGGCCGAAGTCAGGACCACGACCAGAGCGCTGTGCCCGATCCTTTACTGCGCTGTCTGCCTTGTCAGTACTCCAGTTTGGTAAACCGTCACCTGACGATACGGAATCTCGCTCGTCGTTATGACCGCACGACTGTCTGGCATGTTGATCTGGTTCGGAAACCCGCCTGCCTCCAGGCAGAAGCCGGCGTGGTTTCGATAGGGCACACCACCACGTCCCAGTGTTCCTCCGACCCTGTTTCCGCTGTAAAACTGCAACCCGGCCTGGTCGGTCGATACGGTCAGCATGCGTCCGCTTTCCGGGTCGACCACTGTTGCTACCGGACGCACCCGCGATTCCACGAGTCCGGGGCTCGACGTATTCGCCGGTATGTCTGCTCCGTCACGCAGCACGTAACAGTGGTCGAAACCCTGAGCGAGCTCTAGCTGGGGATGGCGAACATCGAGCCTCGAGCCAATCGAAGCTTCGTGCCGGAAATCGAACGGCCCGCCGCCTACGGGTGCGCAGTGGCGAGGGATTAGCGCTGCGTCGACCTCAAAATAGGCGTCCGACTGTATCTTCATCCGGTGTGCGCGGATGTCGCAATCCGGCCGGGCCGCGAGGTTGAAGTACGGATGACTCGTAAGGTTAACCGGTGTTGCACGATCCGTGAGTGCCAGGTATTCAATCGCCAGTGCATTATCTTCACTCAATGTATAGCGGACCTGCACCTGCAGATTACCTGGAAACCCGCCGTCGCCATCTGGGGAATCGAGCCGCATGATGACCGAGTCACCGTCCTGTTCGGATTCCCACAGTCTCTGGTGAAATCCGTTCACTCCGCCATGCAGTAGATTCTGCCCCTCGTTCGGAATCAGCGGATATTCGACTCCGTCCAGATTGAACCTTGCCGCTTCAATCCTGTTGGCCCATCGACCGACAAGCGCTCCCATATACGCGCCGGACGTCAGATACTCTCGAGGTGTGTCATGACCTAGCAGGATCTCGCCTGGAAGGCCGTCCCCGTCCGGCGCTATCCACGAGACAAGCGCCGCACCCAGATCGCTAATCCGGACACTCACACCGCTCGTATTCGTGAGCGTAAACGTCCGTACGTTCCTCCCGTCGGGCAGCGTGCCCCAGGAGGTGACCCTCACCCTTTCAGACCCATTCGCCTTGTTCGACAGCACAGACCCTCACCTCCGCAAAAACATATTCGACAATACAAGCGTCTCGATCACCGCCCCACTGCCTTCACGAGCCGTGTCCGTCCAGCACAACTTCGTGGCGTGCCACGTGGCACGCCGTGCGCATCGCGCGAACCTTGGCCGCGCAAGATCGGCCAAGCAGGCGTCCAATCACTGTCGTACAGTTCTTGTCAGCGATCCCAGACGTTCGGCCGTGAAACTGAAGCGGCGAGACAGGCTTTCACCGGCCGCGAGCATCGTCAGGCCATTTGCCTCGCCCCTCCCTGGAAGAGCCGCCGCACCAGACCGGCCATCGCCCGGTTCGAAGCAGAAGAAGCTCCCCTGACGTGGTGTATGAAGTGCGTAGTTGGCCGTGTCCGCGGTAATCGTCAGCGAGAACTGACGCGTGGGCCACTCCACGAGCGCACGGCCGCCCCAACCGGTAAACACGTGATCGACCAGCGTCCTTGGCAACGGATAGGTCACACCGAACTGCCACGCGGGTGGAGTCGGAACGTGCCGCCGCGCCTCCCAACCATCTCTGGTGAGCCACAGGCCACTGGCCGGCGCACACAGTCCGGTATCCGCATCTCGCACCAGAAATGGACGAATGCCAATCCCGAACGGTAATGTTCTACGCCCCCTGTTTTCGATCTCGATCGTCACCGTCAGCGTCGGTCCGTCAATCTGATACGTCTGAATGGCGTGATACGGCTTGCGCAAAGTGCCTGCGCTTCTCAACCGCACGCACCTTGCGTCCACCGATTCAATTTCCCAATCTTCCGGAACACGACCTTCACCGACCGGGCCCCGAACTTCGGCACAATCGCAAAGTGTTCCTAACCGACATCCCGCAAGGCACGACTGCCGCCCATCCAGACAAAAAGGAGTTGAAAACACGGGATGACATGCGAGTTGCCGGGTTTCCACATCCGACGTAACCGCCGACGGCGCGAGAAACACAGGCACCCACATACCACGATCATTCCAGTCAAACCGGGTAACGCCGCCAACCACGCCTGATACAACGTCAAGCTTCAGATAGGCGTTGGCCAATGTCACGCAGTCGCCGACATTCACAGCCCCGTTTGACCTGCCGGCGCCCCGCCGTGCGATGTCCATAACGGCTGAGGCAGCCGAATCGACCTCGCGGGGATCTACCATGTACATACCCCACTCCTTCCAGACAAAACGCTTGTCAGTTATCCTTTTCATCCTGCATCTGGACGACTTTCAGTTCGCTGGCTATGCATTTGTGATCGTGCTATTTCCATCGAGACCGCAATCCAACGAGTACCCGGTGGTTGTCTCACGCCACCGGTTCACCCGCTGCGGGGTCAAGCCGCTTACGTCATCGTCACCAGATCGGCCTCATCATTAGCGCCCGCTGACGGTGGCCGTTTGCCAGGAGGCACTCGCGGCTTCGCGTCGAGCCCTGTACCACCTGAGCGCCGTCGCACCGCGTGCCGCTCGATAATCCGCTGCAGCAGGCAGAACACACACAGGAGCGCGCCGATTACGATGCGTGTCCACCACGAACTCAGCGTGCCATCGAACGTGATCAATGTCTGGATCGTGCCGAGTATGCCGACACCGAACAACGAGCCGATCACATAGCCGACGCCGCCGGTCAACAACGTGCCGCCAATCACGGTCGCGGCGATCGCGTCCAGCTCCATCCCCTGCGCCTGCAGCCCATAGCCGGACAGCACGTACAACGTGAACACGACACCGGCGAGCGCCGAGCACAGGCCACTCAGCGCGTACACGGCGACCTTCGTACGCGCGACCGGCAGCCCCATCAGCAGCGCCGAGCGCTCACTGCCTCCGACCGCATATACGTTGCGCCCGAAGCGCGTGAAGTGTGCAACATAGATTGCGGCGGCGAGCGTCGCGAGCGCAATCAACGCGCCCGCGTTGAGCGAGCCGCCGCCGACTGGCATGCTCAGGCCCGCAATCGCATGGAACGTCGGCTCGTTAATCGTGATCGATTGCGTCGTGATCAGGAAACATGCGCCGCGCGCAAGGAACATGCCGGCAAGCGTCACAATGAACGGCTGCAGACGGAAGAAGTGAATCAGCGCGCCCATCGCCGCGCCATAGAGCGCACCGAACATCAGTACGAGCGGCACGATCACCCAAATCGGCCAATGCAGCCATTCAGCACCGACAGCACAGAGAATAGTCGTCAGTGCGACCACCGCTCCAACCGACAGGTCGATACCGCCAGACACGATCACGAACGTCATGCCGATGGCAACGATCAGCAGGAACGCGTTGTCGACGAACAGACCGGTCAACACCTGCATCGAGAAAAATCCCGTGTACATCACCGAGCCGAAGCCGAAGAGCGCGGCAAACAACACGATTGTCACAACAATCGGCAAAGTACGAGGGTCGGCCAGTCGACCGATCAACTTGCTCATGAGTTTGTCATTCCGGTGGATGCGCGGGACCGCGCAGAAGAGAAAAATCGCACTAGCTGCTTGACGAGCAACGCGCGAGCTGCCTCCGACTGGATCACGCTGACCACCACGACGACGATGGCCTTCACAACAAGCGTCGCCTCCGGCGGCACGCCGATCGAGTACGTCGTATAGGTCAGCGTCTGGATGATCAGCGCGCCGAGCACCGTGCCCGCCAGGCTGAAGCGGCCGCCTAGCAATGAGGTGCCACCGAGCGTCACCGCGAGAATCGCGTCGAGTTCGAGCAGCAGTCCCGCATTGTTGCCATCGGCGCTGCGCACGTTGGAGCTCGCGATGATCCCGGCAATCGCCGCCATCAGCCCGGCGAACACGTAGACGCTGAACACGATCGTGCCGGAGCGCAAGCCGACCAAACGGGTCGCGACTGGATTCACGCCAATGGAGCGGATGAAGAGTCCGAGCGCGGTACGGTTCACGAGCAGCGCGGTCGCCGCCGTCACGGCGATCGCAATCCACACCGAGCACGGCAGCGTCGCAAGATAGCCGTCGCCGAGCTTGAGGTAACCCGGCGCGTCGATCGGGATAATCTGGCCGCCCGTCAGCAACTGCGCGATGCCGCGCCCGGCGACCATCAGGATCAGCGTCGCGATGATCGGCTGCATGCCGACGAACGCAACCAGCAAGCCATTCCACATGCCCGCCAGCAGCCCAACTCCGACGGCTGCGAGCAGCGCCTCGCCAACGTGGGACGGGTCCGCTTCGAGGACGATGGAAGCCGCCGCGCCGGCAATCGCGCCGGTCGCACCGACCGAGATGTCGATGCCGCGCGTCGCGATCACAAGTGTCATGCCGAGCGATACGATCACGAGCGGCGCCGCCCGATTCAGGATGTCGATCGGTGCGCCGAACAGGTGGCCGTCGAGAACCGTGATCGACAGGAAGCTGGCCCGATGCGCGAGGTCGAGCGCGAACAGCAGCACGAGCGTGAGCGCCGGCCAGATCAACTGATGACGAAGCAATGCCTGAATCCGTTTCATGACTGGCCTCCGGCGATGAGTCGATACACCTGATCTTCCGACAGTTTCTCTCCAGAGACCTCCGCAACCTTGCGCCGATCGCGCAGCACGGCGACCCGGTGGCTCACGCGCACCACCTCGCTTATCTCCGAAGAGATGAACAGGATGGCAAGCCCCTTCGCGCACAGCGAAAGCACGCGATCCATGATGTCGAACTTCGCGGCTACGTCGATGCCTCGTGTCGGCTCATCGAGAATCAACAGCTTCGGCTCGGTCGCCAGCCAACGCGCCAGCAGCACCTTCTGCTGATTGCCGCCTGAAAGCAGGCCGATCGGCTGCTCGGCGTCGCGCGCCTTGATGCCGAGGCGCCCGATGTAGTCCTCGGCGATCTCGCGTTGCCGCGCCCGGCTTAGCATGCGCCACCAGCCGCGCCGCGCCTGCAGCGCGAGAATGATGTTCTCGCGTATCGACAGCTCGGCAACGATGCCCTCCTTCTTGCGATCTTCGGGACAATACGCAATGCCGTGCCGCACGGCATCGCGCGGCGAAGCGAGCTTCACGCGCCGTCCGTCGACCAGCATCGTGCCGGCGTCCAGGCGCTGTTCACCGAATACGAGCCGCGCCGTCTCGGTGCGGCCCGAACCGAGCAGCCCCGCGAGCCCGAGAATCTGCCCCGGATGCACATCGAGGTCGACCGGGTTCATCAGACCGCGCCGACCCACGCCCTGCATTGACAGGAATGGTGCTGCGCGATTGTCTTCGCGTGCGACGTCCGAAGCGTCATTCTTGGGCCTCTCTCTCATACGCTCATGGCCCGTCATCTTTGCTACGAGCAACTCGACGGGCAGGTCCTTCGCGAGATATTCACCTTCGCGCTCGCCGTTGCGCATCACCGTGATGCGATCGGACACCGCATAGGTTTGCTCAAGAAAGTGAGTCACGAACAGGATCGCCATGCCCGACGCCTTCAGTTGCCGCAACACGGCAAAGAGGCGCGCAACCTCGCCGTCGTCGAGGCTCGAGGTCGGTTCGTCGAGAATCAGCACGCGTGCATCGACCGACACCGCCCGCGCGATCGCGACCATCTGCTGCACCGCAATCGGATAGGCGTCGAGCGAGAGCGTGACATCGAGGAAAAGGTCCAGGTCCGCGAGTGCTTCACGGGCGCGCGCGTTGATTGCCTTCCAGTCGATCGCTCCGCGCTTCTTCGGCTGCCGGCCGGCGAAAATATTCTCCGCGACGGACAGGTTTGGACACAGGTTCACTTCCTGGTAGAGCGTCTGGATGCCCGCGGCTTCGGCCTCGAGCGGGGCGGCGAAGCGCACGGTCTCACCACCGAGCCGGATCTCGCCGGAATCGTGCCCGAACACGCCGGTCAGCACGTTGATCAGCGTTGACTTCCCGGCGCCGTTCTGGCCCATCAGGGTATGAATCTCTCCCGGAAAGAGGCGAAAATTCACCTGCTGCAGTGCCTTGACGCCCGGAAACGTCTTGTCGATGCCGACAATCTCAAGAATGGGTGCGTGGATCATAGGTCAATGGAACGTCAAATCCGCCCCGCCAAAGTGGTCGAAGACACAGCCACACGACCCGGGCGATGCACGCCGGGCCGTGGAGCACGTAGTACCGCTTACGACCTGTGTCAATACTTGCGGGTCGGCAGGATCTGCGCGGCAACGTTCATCGGAAAGACGGTCTCGTTTGTCACGATGCGCTTCGGCACCTGCTTGCCCGCGACGACGTCCTTCACCGCAGCCATCAATTGCGGCCCGAGCAGCGGGCTGCATTCGACGTCGACATTGATCTTGCCCGCGACCATTGCCTGAAAACCACCCTTCGTCGCATCAAAGGAGACGACGCTCACGTCCTTGCCGGGCTTGATGCCCGCTTCCTCCATTGCCTGGATCGCGCCGAGCGTCATGTCGTCGTTGTGCGAGTAGACGACATTGATCTGCTTGCCGTAAGTCTTTGCGAACGCTTCCATCACCTGCTTGCCGCCTGCAAGCGTGAAATCGCCGCTTTGCGACGCGATGATCTTGAACTTCGGATCGCTCTTGATCACCTCGATCAGGCCCGCGTGACGGTCGTTGGCCGGCGCAGAGCCGACGGTGCCCTGCAGCTCCACGATATTGACGGGTCCCGCATCGTTCTTGTAGCGTTCTTCGAGCCAGCGGCCAGCGCGCCGTCCTTCCTCGACGAAGTCGGATCCGATCACCGTTACGTAGAGCGAAGTGTCCTTCACGTCGACCGCGCGGTCGGTCAGAATGACGGGAATGTGCGCAGCCTTCGCCTCGGCCAGCACCGGCTCCCAGCCAGACTCGACGACCGGCGAAAACGCGATCACGTTGACCTTCTGCGCGATGAACGAGCGGATCGCCTTGATCTGGTTTTCCTGCTTCTGCTGTGCATCTGAGAACTTAAGGTTGATGCCCGCATCTTTCGCGGCGGTCTTCACCGACACGGTATCGGCCGTGCGCCATGCGCTCTCTGCACCGACTTGCGAAAAACCGAGCGTGATCTGTTTTTCCTGCGCTGATGCGTCGACACCTGCTGCCAGCGTTAGCGTCGTGCCGATCAGCGTGCCGATTGCGAGCTTCCCGATAAGTCTCATGTTGTCTCTCCGATCTGGTTGGTTTATTTGTAGCGCCGTATCACGCGTGATAACGCTCACGCGTAAGCGTGAAACTATTCAGACTGCTCGCTTGCTCCGACGGAACTGATCGAACAGGACCGCCAGCAGCAGGATGCCGCCGCGAATCAGATACTGGTAGAACGTCGGCACATTCAGCAGGCTCATTGCGTCTTGCACGGAGCCCATGATCAGCACGCCGACCAGCACGCCGGAAATCGTTGCAACGCCACCCGTCAGCGAGACGCCGCCGAGCACGCACGCGGAAATCACACCGAGTTCAAGGCCGACCGAGGTTTTCGGATCGCCGAGGCTCATGCGCGAGGCGAGCATGACGCCGGCAAAACCGGTGACGAGCCCCTGCAGCACGAACACGGTGATCTTGATCCGCGTGACCGGCAGGCCCGCGAGCAGAGCCGCTTCGCTGTTGCCGCCGACGGCCAGCACGTTCTTGCCGAACACGGTCTTTTTCAGCAGAAAACCGAACAGCACGAAGCCGACGATGTTGCTCCAGATCGGATACGAGATACCGAGGAACGAGCCGCCGCCGAGGTCGAAGAAACGCTCTTCCGAGATCATCACCGCGTCGCCGTTCGACGTGATGAAGGCGAGACCGCGCACGACTTCCATCATTGCCAGCGTGACGATCAGCGAATTGATCTTGTAGCGCGCGACCAGCACGCCGTTCACGAGCCCGACCGCACCGCCCGCCAGCACGCCGGCGGCAACGCCGAGCAGGACGCTATGCGTCGCGGTGATCAGTGTGGAGGCGACTACGCCCGCAAAAGCGACGATCGACGCGACCGACAGATCCACTTCGCCGAGCGCCAGCACGAACATCATCGTGACGGAGATGGAGCCGATCAGCGTGACCGACAGCAGCAGCCCCTGGATATTGCGCGAGCTGATGAAGTCCGGCACCGTGAACGACAGAACGGCGAACAGGATGATGAAGACCATCACGATCCCGGACTTGTTGATCAGGTCCCAGGTGCGCGCGGCGCGTGCGCTGATACCGTTGGAGACGGCCGGCGAGCTGCCCGGATCGGAGGAGCTTGATTGCGTTTGCATGTTGTCTATTTCCTTGAAGCCTTTTACAAAACCAACTTCCCACTCAGTTGCGCGGTGCGAAATGCGAGCTTATTAGCGTGGCAGGGCGAGCTTGATCAATGTGTCGGGCGCGGCCTGCGACTTCGGCAGATCGCCGACAATGCGGCCTTCTTTCATCACCATCACGCGATCCGCCACGCCGATCACTTCAGCCAGATCGCTCGACACGACGATCACCGTTCGGCCCGCTTCAGCGAGTCCATACAGCAGGCCGTAAATCTCGCTGCGCGCGCCGACGTCGATACCGCGCGTGGGCTCGTCCATCAGGAATACGTCGATCTCTTCCGCGAGCCAGCGTGACAGAATCACCTTCTGCTGATTACCACCGGAAAGCGTGCCGATAGGGGTCTCGCCGTTGCGCGTCTTGATGGCGAGCTTCGCGATGAAGTCCTTCGCGATCTGCGCCTCCTTACGGCTGTTGAGCACGCTGAAGCGGCTGAAGTGGCGTCGGCAGCTGATATTCAGGTTGTCGGACACGGAGGCGATCGACACGATGCCTTCCTGCTTGCGGTCCTCAGGACATAAGGCGACGCCCGCGCGCACCGCATCGCGCGGCGTGGCAAATTGCACCCGCTTGCCTTTGAGCGCGATCTCGCCGCCAGTGGGCCTCACCGCGCCGTAGATCAGCTTCATCAACTCGGAGCGGCCCGCGCCCACGAGTCCGAAGAAGCCGACAATCTCGCCGGCGCGTGCGGAGAACGACGCGGGTTCTCTCAGACCCGGTCCCATCAATTCCCTTACCTCGAGCTGCACGTCGCCAGTTGCACGTGGACGATAGCCGTACACGTCCGCAATCGAACGGCCCACCATGCTACTGATCAGGCGGTCGCGATCGAGTCCTTCGCCCGCTTCGAACGTATCGATGTGGCGGCCATCGCGAAACACCGTCACGCGATCGCACAGTTCGTAGACTTCGTCCATCCGATGCGTGACGTAAATGATCGCGCGACCCTCTGCCTTCAATGCGCGAATGATGCGAAACAGTTGCGTAGTCTCGCGCGCCGACAGCGAACTGGTCGGCTCGTCGAACGCAATCACACGCGCATCGCGCATCAAGGCCTTGCCGATTTCGATCATCTGCCGCTGACCAATGGACAGTTGCTTGACCTGTTGCGACGGATCGATCTTCTCGCCGAGTCGTTCGAGTTCGCGAATGGCGCGCGCAACCAGCGTTTTTTCGTCCAACACGCCGAAACGATTCGGCAGTGCGCCGAGCATCAGGTTTTCCGCGACCGTCAGTTCCGGCACCAGATGCAGTTCCTGATAGATGATCGCGACGCCAGCCGCGATGGCCGCCTTGGTGGTGATGAACTGCTGCTCGACGCCATCGAGCGACAATGTGCCCGCCACCGGCTGGTTCACTCCGGAAAGCACTTTGAGCAATGTCGATTTGCCGGCGCCGTTCTCGCCCATCAACCCGTGTACTTCGCCGCGCCGCACATTGAGTGACACCTGATCGAGCGCCAACACGCCCGGAAAGCGTACGGTAATGCCGTCGAGCTGCAGACACTCCCGGGTATCGGCGGACGCCGGCGCGAAGGGTGTATGGGCCTGGTTGTATTCTGAAACCGTCATCAAATGCCTTTTACAGATGGACGCGCGCGCGGTCCATGCCGCGAATACCTCGCCTGAGAAACCGGTAGCGGGTAACGGTCATGGTCCGCGCCAAACGTTGTCAGCTCATACAGACGTGCTTAGATACCAAGTTCCTTGCGCACGTCCTGCCAGTTGCTGCGCACCATCAGCTTGCCTGTGGTCTGCGTGTCGGCGGGCGGCTGCTTGCCGCCCTTGATCCATTCGACGAGGTTCTCCGTGCTCTCCTTGCCGTGCATCGTCGAGCTCACCGCGATCGTGCCGTAGAAGCCGGTCGGCTCCTTCTTCTGGAATTCGGCAAACGCTTCGCCCGCGCCGTTGATGCCGACGCCGATCACGTCCGCCGCCGGAATATGCAGCTGTTCGGTGGCGCGCACGCCGCCCAGCACGCTTTCCTCGTTGAGCGCGAAGATCACCCACTTCTTGATGTTCGGATGCTGCGCGAGCACGGGCGACGACGCGTTGAAGCCGCCTTCGTCGTCGGTCGTTTTCTGCGGCGCGTCGAAAATGTTGTCCTTCTTGAAGCCGCCGGCCAGCAGCGATTGCGTCGCGCCAACGGTGCGCAGTTTCGCGGTCGGCAGTTCATAGTTCGTGATACGCAGCGCGCCGACTTCTTCCGGCTTCCAGCCGCGACGCTTCATCTCTTCGGAGATCGCGGTGCCGACCTGATTGCCGATCTTGAGCGCGGACATGCCCAGATGCGGCACGTTCGCGAGCGGCTTGCCGGTGGAGTCGACCAGTTGATCGTCGACGGTGACGAACTTCATGTTGTAGCGCTTCGCGCGCGCCTGAATCGCGGGTCCGAGACGCACGTCGGGTGCGCAGATCACGAAGCCCTGCGCACCTTGCGCGCCGAGGTTGTCGATCGCGGCCAGCACCTTTTCACCGTCCGGCGTGCCGATGTTCACCACCGAGAAGCCGTCCTTCTGGCCCAGTGCGGTCGCGGCTTTCTGTTCGTTGATGAACCATGCCTGTTCCGGCATCTTCACGAGAAACCCGATCTTGAGCGGCGCATCGGCGCGCGCCGCGAGGTTCATGCCGAGCGGTGCGATGCACATCGCTGCGAGGGTGGCGCGAAGGGTCAGCCGGCGGATCTTGCTGGTCATACTCTGTCTCCGAGATGTGTGGTTGTGGTCAACCGTGCGTGGGTATTGCGGTGATTTCTGGCGAATGAATTGCAGACGATAAGGTTTAGCGGCCGAAGGCTTCGACTTCGACATGCCGTCCGAGCAGGAACGCATCGGCGACGAGCCGCAGCGGGCGCACGTCTACATCGTGAGCGCCGTGCGCTATCAGTCCGTGAAAGTGTTCGTAGAGCGCCCCATATTCGCGCTCGCCGCCGAGCGCAACCGGTTCGCCCGCAATCGAAAGACGTTTTCCGCCTTCCGAGATCGAGAGCAACCCGTCGGCGGTTTCGACGTCGATCTCCCATTGTTCGACAGGACCGTGGCGCCAGTCGAACTCGGCGCGCAAGGGTACACCGTCTGTGTCGATGCAGTCGAGTTCGGCCGCGATCGGCGTCGACGCATCGCGCGGCACGAGCAGTTGCGCGCCGCACAACACGATTTCACGCGGCAGGATGTGCGTAACGATGGACAGCGCGTTGATGCCCGGATCGAACACGCCAAGGCCGCCCGGCTCCCAGATCCATTGCTGGCCCGGATGCCAGCGGCGCACGTCCTCTTTCCAGCGCACGTGCACGGAGTGGATTGTGCGTCCCTGAAGCCAGGCGCGCGCCGGCTCCACGGCACTTGCATAGCGCGAGTGCCAGGTGGCAAAGAGCGTGCGTCCCTTGGCGCGCGCCAGCGCGCGCAGGGCCTCGACCTCGCTCACGCTCGCCCCGGGGGGTTTTTCGAGCATCACATGCTTGCCCGCCTCGAGCGCCGCGCGGGCCTGCGCGTAGCGCACCTGCGGTGGGGTGCACAGCGAGACGGCGTCCACGTCAGGCTCGGCGGCGAGCAGCGCATCGATGTCAGCATAGTTGCGCACCTGCTCGACCTGCGCACTGCGGCTCGCGCACGCGACCAGCGCGAAGCCCGGGTTTGCCGCGATAGCAGGCAGATGCTGGTCGCGGGCGATCTTGCCGATGCCGGCCACGGCCAGTGTAAAAGTCGAACTCATGCTGTTTCTCCACCCAATATTCGCTGAACTAGAGCGATTCGCGAAAGGCAGCTGCGGCTCATTGCGCCCACCTCAGCACGAGCGCATCGAGACGCCTCGCGATCGCGATCAGTTCGGCGCGCGTCGCCGGATGCATTGGCGGCAGCGGGTGACGCGGCAGGTCGCAGGCGATCACGCCACCTTCCTTCATCAACGACTTGCAGGCGAGCAGGCCAGCCTGGCGGTTCTCGTGATTGATGAGCGGCAGCCACTTCTGATAGAGCGCGAACGCGTCGTCGATACGACCTTCGCGATGCGCTTCGATGATCGGGCGAATGCCGTCCGGAAATCCGCCTCCCGTCATGGAGCCGGTGGCGCCAGCATTCAGATCGGCCAATAGCGTGATGCCTTCTTCGCCGTCCCACGGGCCTTCCACAGCGTCGCCGCCCTGGCGGATCAGCTCGCGCAGCTTGTTCGCCGCGCCCGGTGTTTCGATCTTGAAGTACGAAACCTGCTCTATTTCGCAGGCCATGCGCGCGAGGAACGCGGCCGACAACACCGTGCCGCTCGCGGGTGCGTCCTGAATCATGATCGGAATGTCGAGCGCGTCGGACACACGCGCGTAGAACTCATAAATCTGCGACTCGGGCACCCGGAAAGTCGCGCCGTGATACGGCGGCATGATCATGACCATTGACGCGCCTTGCTCCTGCGCACGTTTGCTGCGCGCCGCGCATACGTTGGTGCCGTAATGCGTGGTCGTGACGATCACTGGCACGCGGCCCGCCACGTGTTCGAGCACCGTGCGCGTGATGATTTCGCGCTCTTCGTCGGAGAGCGAGAACTGCTCGGAGAAGTTAGCGAGAATGCACAGGCCGTCCGAGCCCGCGTCAATCATAAAATCGACGGCGCGCTTCTGGCTTTCAAGGTCCAGTTCGCCGGTCTCGGCGAAGGTGGTCGGCACTACGGGGAAGATGCCCTGATAACGGGGCGTAAGACTCGTTGTCATCACTCCAATCCTGCAAAAAATAGCGTTCGTCGAAAGTCGCGCCTTCACGATTCGCGTGTGGATCCGCCTTCGGCGCGCGGCGCCGGGCCTAGCCCCGCGTTACGGCGCGCGCGGCGTTTCCGGCTTGCCTGCAAAGCGGCGCCGCATGTTCAGCGGATTGGCGTCGCGCAGCGCGTCGGGCAACAGGCCATCGGCGAGATTCTGGTAGCACACGGGGCGCAGGAAGCGCTCGATCGCGGCCGTGCCAACCGATGTGCTGCGGCTATCCGAGGTCGCTGGAAATGGGCCGCCGTGGACCATTGCGTCGCACACTTCGACACCGGTCGGAAAGCCGTTCGCAAGCACGCGGCCCGCCTTGCGCTCGATGAGCGGCAGGAGCGTGTGCGCGAGTTCGGCGTCGACGGCCTCCATGTGCAGCGTGATCGTCAGTTGGCCTTCGATTTTGCGCAGTACGGCGCGCAACTCGACCGCGTCCGCGCATTCCACGAGCATGCTGCTCGGACCGAACACTTCTTCGCCGAGTGTAGGATCGGCGAGCAGATCGCTTGCGCTCACGCGCAGGAACGCCGCTTGGGCGCGTCCCGGCGCTGGCGCGCCGCGCGCAAGCGTCATTACTTTCGGATGCTGTATGAGACGCTCGATGCCGTGCTCGTATGCGCGCAGGATGCCTGCCGAGAGCATTACGCCAGCGGGCGCGGCGCTGAATTCGCGCGCGGCGTTGGCGGCGAAGGCGTCGAACCCGTCACCCGCGAGGCCAAGCATCAAGCCCGGATTAGTGCAGAACTGCCCGCAGCCGAGCGTCGCGGACGCGACGAACTCGCGCGCCAACGTTTCGCCGCGCGCGGCGAGCGCGCCCGGCAACAGCAGGTTCGGATTCACGCTGCTCATTTCGGCGTAGACCGGAATCGGTTCGGCACGCGCCGCCGCGAGCTTCACCAGCGCGAGGCCGCCCGCACGCGAACCGGTGAAGCCCACCGCGCGGATCGCCGGATGCTGCACCAGCGCGCCGCCGACTTCGTGGCCCGCGTCGAACAGAAGTGCAAAGACGCCCGCGGGCAACCCTGCCGCCGCAACGGCCTCCTGGATTGCGCGTCCAACGAGTTCAGATGTGCCCGGATGCGCCGGATGCGCCTTCACGACGACGGGACAGCCCGCCGCCAGCGCCGAGGCCGTATCGCCGCCCGCCACCGAAAACGCCAGCGGAAAATTGCTCGCGCCGAACACCGCGACGGGGCCGACACCGATGCGCCAGAAGCGCAAATCGGTACGCGGCGGCTGGCGTTCGGGCAGCGCGGGCTCAATGCGCGCGTCGAGCGCGTCGCCGCTGCGCACGAGCGCCGCGAACATGCGCAGCTGATTCGCAGTGCGTGCGCGCTCGCCTTCGAGGCGCGCACGCGGCAGCCCGCTTTCGGCCATCGCGCGGTCGATCAGTGAATCGCCCAACGCTTCGATGCGCGCCGCGCAATCGTCGAGGAATTGCGCGCGCTTTTCGGTGGGCAGCGCGCGATAGAGGTCGAACGCTTCATCCGCGAGTTCACACGCCGCATCGACATCGGCACTCAAGGCGCTATGGAAAACCGGCTGTGCGATGGGCTCGCTCGTCGCGGCGTCGAGCGCCTGGAACGGTGCGCCCGCGCCGCGCCTCGCCTCGCCCGCTATCAGCAGTTCGCCCGTCAGCTGAATCGTCATGCTTCGAGCTCCCAATCAGTGCGAGTGGCGCGGCACGGCGGCGCCGCGCTTGCCTACGAGGAAATCGAGGTCGCAACCTTCGTCGGCCTGCAGCACGTGATCGACATAAAGACGCGCATAGCCGCCCTTGCCCTGCTGCTCCGCCACGCCCGGCGCGGCCATCGGATCGACGTCGGAGAGGCGCCGCAGCAGTTCTTCGTCGCTGATGTCAAGATGCAACCGGCCCGCCTCGCAATCGAGCTCGATCCAGTCGCCGTTGCGCACCGCCGCAAGCGGGCCGCCCGCCGCCGCTTCCGGCGCGACGTGCAGCACCACCGTGCCGTAGGCCGTGCCGCTCATGCGCGCGTCCGAGATGCGCACCATGTCCTTCACGCCCTGACGCAGCAGCTTGGGCGGCAGGCCCATGTTGCCGACTTCGGCCATGCCCGGATAGCCGCGTGGGCCGCAATTCTTCATCACGAGGATCGAGTCCTTGTCGACATCGAGCGATTCGTCGCCGATGGTCGCCTTGTAGTGATCGAAGTTCTCGAACACCACGGCGCGGCCACGATGTTTGAGCAGTTCGGGTGTCGCCGCCGACGGTTTCAGCACCGCGCCGCGCGGCGCAAGATTGCCGCGCAGGATACAGATGCCGCCGTCTTCGATCAACGGCTTGCCCAGCGGTCTGATCACCTCGTCGTTGTGGTTCGGCGCTTCGCACACGTTGTCCCAGATCGACTTGCCGTTGACCGTGAGCGCATTGGGATGCGGCAGCAGGTTCGCTTCGCCCAGACGCCGCAGCACCGCCGGCAGACCGCCCGCGTAATAGAACTCTTCCATCAGGAAGCGGCCCGAGGGCTGCAGGTCGACGATGGTCGGCGTATTACGGCCGATACGCATCCAATCCTCGAGCTCGAGCGGCACGCCCATGCGCCCCGCAATCGCCTTCAGGTGGATCACGGCATTGGTCGAGCCGCCGATCGCGGCATTGGTGCGAATCGCGTTCTCGAACGCTTCGCGCGTCAGCACCTTGGAGAGCGTGAGGTCCTCAAGCGCCATCTGCACGATGCGCATGCCGGACAAATGCGCGAGCACGTAGCGGCGCGCATCGACGGCGGGAATCGCAGCGTTGTGCGGCAGCGAGACGCCGAGCGCTTCGGCCATGCCCGCCATCGTCGAGGCCGTGCCCATGGTATTGCAGGTGCCCGCCGAGCGCGACATGCCCGCTTCGGCTGAGAGGAAATGATGCAGGTCGATCTCGCCCGCCTTGAGCGACTCGTGAAGCTTCCACACCGCAGTGCCCGAGCCGATGTCCTTCCCTTCGAGCTTGCCGTTGAGCATCGGGCCACCGCTCAGCACGATGGCGGGCACGTCGCAGCTCGCCGCGCCCATCAGCAGCGCGGGCGTGGTCTTGTCGCAGCCGCACAGCAGCACGACGGCGTCAATGGGATTGCCGCGAATTGCCTCTTCCACATCCATCGAGGCGAGATTGCGTGTGAGCATCGCCGAAGGACGCAGGTTCGATTCGCCGCTCGAGAACACCGGAAACTCCACCGGGAAGCCGCCCGCCTCGTAAATGCCACGCTTCACGTGCTCCGCGAGCTTGCGGAAATGCGCATTGCAGGGCGTGAGTTCCGACCAGGTGTTGCAGATGCCGATGATCGGCCGGCCGTCGAATTCGTGATCCGGAATGCCCTGATTCTTCATCCAGCTTCGGTACATGAAGCCGTTCTTGTCCATGGTGCCGAACCATTGGTGGGAGCGCAGTTTGGGTTTGGTTGCCGACATTGTCCGTCTTTGGGAGGGCTAGATTTGCGTGCAGTTTAAGGACCAAACTGATAACCTACTAATGAAATGTTGGCTGCTTGCCATATCAGTTTAGATATCAGTGTAAACACGTAAATCATGCTGGATTCGAACCCCTGGTACGTCCGTACCCGCCTGAAAACTCGCCAATTGCTCCTTGTGGCTGCGCTGGCCGAAGAAGGCAACATCCACCGGGCGGCAACGGCCTTGAACATGACCCAGCCTGCCGCCTCGAAACTGTTGCGCGAGTTGGAGGAGATGCTCGGCGCGGTCCTATTTGAGCGCATGCCGCGCGGCGTGCGGCCAACTCTCTATGGCGATGCGTTGATCCGCCATGCACGCGTCGTGCTCGATAGTCTCGACCAGGCACAGGAAGAACTGGCCGCGTTGAAGGCCGGGCGCCTGGGGCACGTTGCGGTGGGTGCTATCACCTCGCCGGGCGTGCGAGTGCTGCCGGCGGCTGTCGCGGCAGTCAAGCGCATACATGCGAACATGCGTGTCTCGGTCGAAATCGACACCAGTAACCTGCTGCTGGAGCGACTGGCGCAAGACAAGCTCGACGTCGTGATCGGGCGCCTGTCGGCGGAGCACGACAAGCGCCAGTTGTCCTACGAACCGTTGGCCGGCGAGCCCGTCTGCGCAGTGGTTCGGCGAGGCCACCCGCTGCTGACGGGGGAGCCAGTTGCGCTGTCCGATGTCCAACGCGGCGCGTGGGTCGTGCCGCCGGCCGGCAGCGTGCTGCGGCATCGCTTCGAGCTCATGTTCCAGCGCGCAAGCCTTGCTCCGCCCTCGAACGTCGTGGACGCGGCGGCGCTGCTCTTCATTACGCGGGCGCTCGAGAAGAGCGACATGATCGCCGTGCTCGCCGAAGATGTTGCGCGTTATTACGCGGCACACGGCATGGTGGAGATCCTGCCTCTGCCGATGGACTGTCAAATGGACGACTTTGGGATCATCACCCCGGCGGAGAAACTTCTCTCCCCCGCCGCGGCTCTGATGATCGACGCGCTGCGCGAAGCGAGCCGCGAGACGTACGACCTGCCCTATCGCGTTGGCGCAGACGCCGTCGATACGCTTGCAAGCCAGCTTCCATTCGGAAGCTAAAATTGTGAGCCGCTGGCATGCTATGAAAGCCGTTGTCAGTGAGCGCTCGATACCGACGCCAAATCCAAGTCCAAAAGATCCTTAACTCCTGTTTTTAGTCAGACAGACCGCACTCCTTGTGTAGCAAGCCTCACAGCGCATCAAAAATTCCATAACGTTAGGAAATTGAAGTACGCTGCGCTCTTTGCCACCGCTAGCATCCGATTCGATGGAAACTCCTTTCAATGATCGCGGCGTGTCCGTCACGCGCAACGCACTCTCGTCAGCTGGCCAGGTGTTCCCGCTGCGCGATATCGCGGGCGTGCAGGTCGTCACCGTGCAGAAGAACAAAGTCTTGCCAGTCACGATTTCGGTGCTCGGTGTTATCGGCGCAATTGTCGGCGCCGTATTGCACTCGCCGGCGGGCATGGTGTGCGGCACGATGCTGGTCGTGGTCGGCTGGATCACGTGGGCGACCCAGGACGTCACCCATCGTCTGATGGTGCAGACGGCCAACGGTGAACGCGAAGCGCTCATGAGCACCGACCGCGATTTCGTCGAGCGTGTCGGCGCGGCCGTGAATGAGGCAAAGGCAGCAGTGGTGACGGCGAAAGACTGAGACCACCGCCGGTGCCGGCCTGGCACCACGCCGCGCGCCGCCCATGGCATCTCGGAACGCCCACGCGTGTTAACACAATTTTGATTCGCCGCGCAGCAGCTTTAGCGCATCCTTAAGGCGGGCGTCGTTAGAGTGGACGGGTATCAACAACGCGCGCCGCCTCGCCGCATCGGCGCAACGCTATGCTTACCCCTGTCGCAACGTCCGAACTCGCCGCCCCGCGCTCCTCGCGCGCGCCACGTCCTGCCCGCCGCACGCATATCGTCGTTCCTCTTGTCATGATCGACGTCACCGTGCCCGGCACCTCGTCGGCAAACGGACGGCGCGCGTTGCACGCCGCGTTCGGCAACGATCTGCGGCTCTATGTAGTCACCGTCGACCAACAGCACGAACGCGTGACCTTTCGCGTCGAAGTCACTTCGCGCACGCTCGACAATGTCATCGGCCTGCTGATCGCCTCCCTCGATCACGCCACGCTCGGCCGCGCGCAGGAAACCGTGATCCGGCGTGCGCGCGACTATTGACGCGGAGCGTCGACGGCACGGGTTTGCCCAGCGCACCGGGACCTTGACACATCTTTGCAGACGCACGCGAGCGGCCATGTAGAGTCGCCGCTCCGTTACCGCGTTTTCCCTCGCGCAGGCCCCCAGGTGCCCCGGTTTCACCGCTCATGCAGCGGCAGTCCAGTGAGATTGCCGCCCGCGCGGTCCGCCTCGCCACTCACATCGCACCGCCTTCGTCAGGGACTCGCTCTTTTGCAAAGCGTGATCTATGTTCCTGTCGTCTCTCGATGCCGCGCGCCGGCAGTTGCGTTTCCATGGCCGGCGCTTCGGGGCTGTCGCGTTCGTCGCCGCCGGCGCGCTCTTCGCGCTGAGCGGTTGCGCCGTCTCCTTCCCCACGCCCACCCCGCCGGCGCCCACCGCCTCGCTGATTAACGGCGGCAACGACGGCCTGTTGATTCCGCTGCACGTGGAACGCGCCGACGGCGACCACGCCCGCCTCGGCCTGCCCGTTCAACTGGACGGCAAACCGGTGTATCTCGGGCTGGACACGGGCACGCAAGGCGTGCGCGTACTGAAGTCGGTTCTGCCAGGCAGCTATCCAAGCGCCGGTCCTGCGACGTCGCTGCCGCTCGCGAACGGCGCACAAGTCTCCGGCGCGGCCGTTAAATTGCCCATGAGCATCGCCGGCACGAAGCCGGCGCAGATCGACGCGCAAGCGGTCGATTCAGTGAGCTGCCAGGTCAACTTCCGGCGCTGTGTGGGCATGGACGGCTACACCGCCGAATTCGGCTGGGCGTTCTCGGGCCTGTTCGGCATCGGCGCGGCGCAACCGGACGACAGTTGTTGCACGCAACCGCTGCGCGCCCTGCCCGGCAACATCGGCCAGCGCTATCTGGTGCACTCGAATTTCGCGAAGCCTTACCTGGTGCTGAGCCCTTCGGGCACGCTCACGAAGGACTACACGATGGTGCCGATGACTGTCCTGCAGGACGGCACGGTGCAATGGCCGAGAGGCTGCGTCAACGTAGGCGACAAGATGACCTTTTGCGCGCCGCTGATGTTCGCCACGGCGAGCACGGACATGATCCGCGTCGAAATGGACAAGGCGCCGAACTGGACCGGCGACGACGAGGTCGGCAAGGTGCTCAATCAGGGCAACTACAACGCGGCGCTCGGCTCGGGCAAATGGGTGCATCGCTACGAAGGCGCCCAGGTCACGATCGTCAAGGCCAAACCGGGCGCGGACCGTATCGTGATCGGTCTGATGGGCATGCAGAACATCGACGTGCTGTTCGATTTTCCGCGTGGCCAGCTGGGCCTGCGCGCCGCCACCGAGGTCGAGCAGCTCGCGCAGTAATCGCCCGCCAAACCGCCCGCTAGCCGAGATTGAGCGGATTCACATGCCAGATATTGCGCGCATACTCGCCAATCGTGCGGTCCGACGAAAACTGCCCCATGCCGGCCACATTCTCGATCGCACTTTCAGCCCACGCGCGCTTGTCGACATAGCGGGCATCCACGTCGTTCTGTGCCTTCGCAAACGCGGCGAAATCGGCCAGCACCATGTAGTGATCGCCCCAATCGACCAGCGTGTGGAAAATATCCGCAAAGCGCCGCTGATCGTGCGGTGAAAAGTAGCCTGAGCGGATCTGGTCGAGCGCCATGCGCAGTTCCGGGTTCTCTTCGTAAATCTGCCGCGGCCGGTAGCCGGCGGCGCGCAGGCTGTCCACTTCGTCGGCGGTGTGGCCGAAGATGAAGATGTTCTCGCGGCCCACCGCGTCGCAGATCTCGATGTTGGCGCCGTCCATCGTGCCGATCGTCAACGCGCCGTTGAGGGCGAGCTTCATGTTGCCGGTGCCCGATGCTTCCGTGCCGGCCGTCGAAATCTGCTCCGACAGATCGGCCGCCGGGATGATCAGCTCGGCCACGCTCACGCCGTAGTTAGGCACGAACACCACCTTCAGCCGGTCGCCGATCAGCGGATCGTGATTGACCTTATGACCGACGTCGCCGATCAGCTTGATGATCGTCTTCGCCATCCGGTACGCGGACGCGGCCTTGCCGGCGAACATCACCACGCGCGGCACCCAGTCGCGCTCGGGGTTCGCGCGAATCTGGTTGTAGCGCACGATCACGTGCAGCACGTTGAGCAGTTGCCGCTTGTATTCGTGAATCCGTTTGACCTGCAAATCGAAAAGCGCGTCCGGATCGAACTGCTGTTTCGTGTGATGCGCGAGCCGCTCCACGAGCCGCAATTTGTTCTGCCGCTTCGCTTCACGGAAGGCCTCGATAAACCCGCTGTCGTTGCGCAGATTGCGCAGTTGCTCCAGCTCGAACAGGTTGCTGCGCCAATGCCTGCCAATCTGCTGATCGATCAGCGACGACAGCGACGGGCTCGCCTGCGCGAGCCAGCGGCGCGGCGTGATGCCGTTGGTCACATTGGTGAAGCGGTCCGGATAGAGGCGCGCGAAGTCGGCGAAGATATTGCGTGTCATCAGTTGCGAATGCAGCTTCGACACGCCGTTCACCTTGTGGCTCGCCACGATTGCCAGATACGCCATGCGCACGCGCCGCTGGCCGTATTCGTCGACGAGCGAGATGCGGCGGATCATCTCGCCGTCGTGGTTCGATTGCGCGCTGACGTGCTTGAGAAACTCCGCATTGATCTCGAAGATGATCTCGAGATGCCGCGGCAGCAGGCGCGCCAACATTTCGACGTCCCAGGTTTCGAGCGCTTCGGGCATCAACGTGTGGTTCGTGTACGAAAAGATCTGCGTGACATGGCTCCACGCCTTGTCCCACTGTAGATGATGGACGTCCACCAGCAAGCGCATCAGCTCGGGAATCGCCAGCACCGGGTGCGTATCGTTCAGATGCACCGCCACTTTTTCGGAGAAGCGCCCGAACGTGCTGTGCGTGCGCTGATAGCGGCGAATCAGATCCTGCATGGTCGCCGAGACGAAAAAGTATTCCTGCCGCAAGCGCAGTTCGCGGCCGGCCGGCGTCGAGTCGTCCGGATACAGCAGGCGCGACACATTCTCCGACATGTTCTTCGTGTCGACCGCGTTGCGATAGTCGCCGCGATTGAACGCGCCGAGATCGAGCTCGTCGGTCGCGCGTGCCGACCACAGGCGCAGCGTGTTGGTGGCGTCCGTCGCGTAGCCCGGAATGACAGTGTCGTAGGCGGTGGCGTTCACATGCTCCGTGTCGATCCATTCGACATGCTCGCCTCGCTGTACCGTGCGCCCGCCAAAGTGCACCATGTACTTGATCTCGGGCCGTGGAAATTCCCATGGATTGCCCGCGCGCAGCCAGTAGTCCGGCGCTTCGACCTGTTCGCCGTTGACGATCTGCTGGCGGAACATGCCGTACTCGTAACGGATCCCGTAGCCGAACCCCGGAATGCCAAGCGTCGCCATCGAGTCGAGAAAGCACGCCGCCAGCCGGCCCAGGCCGCCGTTGCCGAGCGCGGCGTCCGGTTCGATTTCGGCCAGCATGTCCATGTCGACGCCCAGGCTCGCGAGCGCCTCCTTCATCTGGTCGTGAATGCCGAGCGCGAGCAACGCGTTCGTGAAAGTCCGGCCGATCAGGAATTCCATGGACAGGTAGTAGACGCGCTTCACGTCCTGTTCGTATTGCAGGCGCGTGGTCTTCATCCAGCGCGCGACCAGCCGGTCGCGCACGGCCAGCGCGGCGGCATGCAGCCAGTCATGCGGATGCGCGGTGACGGCGTCCTTGCCGACGCCGTACATCATGCGATTGGAAATAGAGCGCCGTAGCGCGTCGACGGTACTGTTGAGCTGGTCGAATTCCAGATCGACGGTTGTCATCGAAGCCTCCGGGGAAAAGCGACGCGGGCTGCGCGAACCGCACAGGTGACGGGCGGGAGGCACGTCCCGGTCAGGTGAGTGAACAAACAGAGTAGGACATTTTAAGACTACCCGGCGTCGGCGGACATCGGCAAGCACGAGCGGTAAGCTCACGCACATGCCATGCCCGGCGCCAAACCGCGCCGCACCGTCTGTTTTGCACGGGCGAGGTGCAGGTCGTGTGTGAGCGGCACAGCTCATGTGCATCGGCCGTCGCAAAACAGGTAACGAGTGGCGAACGGCCGGGAACGCAGCAACGGGAATGCCCTGCCATTATTTTTTTGCCGCATGACGCGCGGATGACCGCGTCGACCGCTTCAGCGCGTGGTCAAATCGGCGCGCCTCGTCTGCCAGGCGGGTGTACCGGAAGTGCACGCGCCGGCGAGCGCGCGCGCGAATTCAAAGTGGCCGTGCGGGCCTGACCGTTAGTTGCATTATAGACGGCCAAGGCGCATCCCTTCTGCCCGTTTCCCAGCACGATTTCCACGTCTCTGCAACAATCGCTTAACTCGCCGCGCATCAATCCCGACCAGCAGGTTCAGGTCATGCGCGTCGCGTTCCTTGCAACCCTGCCGTCCGCGCGCCGTGCTCCTCGACCGGTCCGGCGCATCGGCGTGCCCACCTCGACGAGCCACGCCTTGTCCGACCAATCCAGCGCCGCCCCGCCGTTCCCCGCGGACGGCCCGATGTCCGCAGCCAACCGCCGCGCGATGGCGGCGATCATGCTCGCCGTCGCGCTCGCCACGCTCGACACCGCCATCGCCAACACCGCCCTGCCCGCCATTGCCGCCGACTTGCATGCGGCGCCCGCGGCGTCGGTGTGGATTATCAACGCCTATCAGCTCGCGATGGTCGCGACCCTGCTGCCGCTCGCCGCGCTCGGCGATATCGTCGGGCACCGGCGCATCTATATCAGCGGCATCGCGCTGTTCACGCTGGCGTCGCTGGCGTGCTCAATGGCGCCGACCCTGCCGCTGCTGGCCGCCGCGCGCGTCGTCCAGGGCCTCGGCGCGAGCGCGATCATGAGTGTCAATACCGCGCTGATCCGCTATCTGTATCCGCCGCACCGGCTCGGCCGCGGCCTCGGCACCAATGCGCTGATCGTCGGCGTATCGTTCGCGGTCGGGCCGACGGTGGCGTCGCTGATTCTGTCCGTGGCCTCGTGGCCGTGGCTGTTCGCGGTCAACGTGCCGCTCGGCCTGCTGGCGTTGAGCTTTGCATGGCCGGCGTTGCCGCACACGGAGCGCGGCAGGCACAACTTCGATCGAGTCGCGGCGCTGCTCAACGTCATCACCTTCGCCGCCCTGATCTTCACGCTGGGCGAAGCGGCCCAGCGCGCGCCGACGCAACTGGTGCTGAGCGCGGCGGCGCTTGCGCTGGTCTTTGGCCTGTTGCTGATACGCCGCGAAGCGGGCCACCCGGCGCCGATGCTGCCGGTCGATCTGTTCAGGCGGCCGGTGTTCGCCTTGTCGGCGGTCACTGCCGTGTGCTCGTTCGCCGCGCAGGGGCTGGCGTTCGTCTCGCTGCCCTTCTACTTCGAAGACGTGCTCCAGCGCAGCCAGGTCGAGACCGGCTTTCTGATGACACCCTGGCCAGTCGTGGTCGCGCTCGCTGCACCGCTGGCCGGCAGTCTGTCCGACCGTTACCCGCCTGGCTTGCTGGGCGCGATCGGACTGGCAGTGCTGTCGGCGGGGATGGCGTCGCTGGCGCTCCTGCCAGTGCACCCTCACGTGCTCGACATCGGCATTCGCATGGCGATATGCGGCGCGGGCTTCGGCTTCTTCCAGTCGCCCAATCTGAAGGCGTTGATGGCGAGCGCGCCGCCCGAACGCAGCGGCGGTGCGAGCGGCATCGTCGCGACCGCACGGCTGATCGGCCAGGCCACGGGCGCGGCGCTGGTCGCCTTGAGCTTCAGCATTGCCGGCCGGCACGGGCCGACGCTCGCGCTGGGCGCCGGCGCCTTCTTCGCGGGTGCAGCGAGCCTGGCAAGCGGACTGCGGTTGCTGGCGCCGTCGCACCGGTCGGGGCAGCCAGTGAAAGCGTCGATGAAATAGAAAAGCGGCCGTACCGGAGTGACGGTACGGCCGCTTTGCCTGTTGACGCGCCCTGATTGATTGCGTGCGACGCGTGGGCCCAACCCACGCCAACTCGCACCAACTACTTACTGCGCCGCGAAATACCCCTTCACCGCGGCGACGAATGTATCGATATCCTCGCGCGACACATCCTTATGCGTCACAAAGCGCGACGCATACAGCATCTGCGTGAGAATGCCGCGTTCCTTGAGCCACGCTTCGAGCGGCGCGCAATGCTGCTGCGGAAACTGCGCGAACACCATATTGGTCGCCACCGACTGCACCTTGACCTGCTCGATCGCGCCCAGCCCCGCTGCCAGATGCTCGGCGTTGTCGTGATCGTCGGCGAGACGCTCGACGTTGTGGTCCAGCGCGTACAGACACGCCGCCGCCAGCACGCCGGCCTGGCGCATGCCGCCGCCCAGCACCTTGCGCCAGCGATGCGCCACGTCGATCAGCGCCTGGCTGCCGACCAGCACCGAGCCCACCGGCGCGCCGAGGCCCTTCGAAAAACAGATCGACACGGAATCGAACGGCTCGCACAGCGCCGCGACCGGTTTGCCCGACGCGACCGCCGCGTTGTAGACGCGCGCGCCGTCGAGGTGCAGGGACAAACCGCGCTGCCGCGCAAGCTGCGTGGCCTCGGCGACATAAGCGGCCGGCAGCACCTTGCCGCCGATGGTGTTTTCCAGCGCCAGCAACCGCGTGCGCGCGAAGTGATTGTCGATCGGCTTGATCGCCGCGGCGACCTTTTCCAGCGGGATCGAACCGTCCGCGGCGTTTTCGAGCGGCTGTGGCTGGATGCTGCCGAGCAGCGCCGCGCCGCCGCCTTCGTACTTATAGGTGTGCGCCAGTTGACCGACGATATATTCGTCGCCGCGCGCGCAGTGCGCCATCAAGGCAGCAAGGTTGCTTTGCGTGCCGCTCGGGAAAAACAGCCCCGCTTCCTTGCCGGTGCGTTGCGCGACCGTGGCCTGCAAGCGGATCACGGTGGGGTCGTCGCCCCAGACATCGTCGCCGACTTCGGCGGCAGACATGGCCGCGAGCATGGCCGCGGTCGGACGGGTGACGGTATCGCTGCGCAAATCGATCATTGTGTGTCTCTGTGCGTCGAGGGTTGATAGCCGGGCTGACAGTTTGGCAGGTAGCCTGGCGATTAGCCGGCTACGGCCGCCCGGCGCACCGCATCGCTTGAAGCAATGGGCGGCCGAAGCGCCGGCGGGTTGAGCCACACAGTATATTCACAATTGACGCCGCGCTGCATTGGCGCTCACACGGCGCTTGAGGGACGCTTCAGGGACGCTTCAGGGACGCCTCAGCCGCCCGACCTCGGCAACCACGCGAGCGGATCGACCGGCTGGCCGTTCTGGCGGACCTCGAACTGGATCGACGCGACGCCGTGGCTATCCGCCCCGACTTCGCCGATCGTCTGCCCTTGCGCGACCGCGTCGCCCTCCTTGACGAGCAGCGTGCTGTTCTGCCCATAGGCGGTGATCAGCGAGTCGTCGTGTTTGATGATGATGAGCGGCCCATACGACTCGATCCCGGTGCCGGCGTAGACCACGCGTCCCGTGGCGGCGGCCTTGACCGGGTCGCCGGGTCGCCCGCCGATCACGATGCCGTTCGACCTGCCCGGTGCGAACGTCCTCAGTACCGGCCCGCGCAGCGGCCATTGCAGCACGCCCTGCTGCGGACCTGCGGAGGCGGTGGGCGGGGACGGCGTGACGCTGACCGGCGGCGTCACCACGCTGCCAGAGGCCATCGGTGGGGACACGCGCAGCACTTGCCCCGGACTGACGGTTGCGTTGGCCGGCAGACCGTTCCACCCCGCGACTTCCTGGATTTTGCGGCCATATGCCGACGCAATGCCGCCGAGCGTATCGCCCGGATTGACGCGATAGAACCCGGCGGGAACCGGAACCGTGCCGAGTGTGGTCGGGCGGGACGGTGTACTGCTGTAGAACGGCGTGCTTTCCCACGGCATGGTCGTACAGCCGCTCATGATCACGCCAAGCGCGACCGCCATCAGGAACCGGCTCGCCATCCATTGCCCTTGTCTTGTCATGTGATTTTCCTCGATGCTTTATTCAATCAATCGGATTCAATCGCTGCCCAAGCATTTGCCGTGCCGCTCACGCCGAGCACACCGCAGTGGTCAATCCACTATCCATTATCCCGCCGATACGCGGCCGCGCCGACGCCGGTATGGCATCAGGACGCGCCAATGCCGGCGTTCACACGCTGCCCGCCGCCTCGACCACCAGTATGCGCGCCGCGCCGATCGGATGAGCCACGTGTTCGGTGCCCGCCGAGGCGTAGAACACGTCGCCCGTTTCCAGAACGGCCGACTGCTCGACGCCGTCTTGCCGATAGCGCATCTCGACGCGGCCATCGAGTACCGCGAACACTTCCTCGCCGTCGTTGACGTGCCATTTGTACGGCTGGTCTGTCCAATGCAGGCGCGTCGTGATGCCACCCATGTTGGCGATATCGAGCGCGCCCCAGGCACGCTCCGCGGTAAAGCTCCTGCTGCGAATGATCTTCATGGTCACCAGACTGTTGAGAAAGGCGGCGCCGGCCAGCCGTTATTCATGCACATGACAGGCCGCCGGACCCGGCGCGCGCCGGCATTCCGGCTGGCCCCATTATAGTTCTGATGACCGGCCCGCCCGCCGCAGCAAGGCCGAGCCGCCGGATTGGTGTGAGTATTGAATCATTTTAGTGCTCGCCTATACTCAGACTTAATGTGCGCTGCACCGTAAGCAAAACGACTGGATACTGAGAGGAGTCGGGGATGAACAATGCCACCTTTCTGGCCGTGCAACTGAACGTCGACGATGTTGCGGCGTCACCCGGTCTGGTCGAATTGCTGAACACCCACCTCATTTTTGCCGCCGACGTGGCCGAAGCCGCCGACGCCCTGGTGCAACTGGCCAGCATCGCGGGCCTGTCGAGCGGCGTGGAAGCCAGCGTCAGCATTCCCGCTGTGGCAATCGAAAGGCTGCGCGAGGCGCTCGACAATCTGAGCGGCTACGACGAATCCTGGCTGCTCGCCCTTGAACCGAGCCGCGCGCTCTTCGACGACATCGGCCGCCGGCAGCGCACTTTGCATTAGCAACGCCACGCCAGGGGAATGCTCGCGCATAGCGGCACGCCCTGGCGTTTGCTCACCGGCGCCGCCTGTCCGCCACGTTTCGCTCACCGCCCGGCTTGCGCGGCCAACCGGCATGCTTCACCGCCGGCGCCCTTTGCAGGCCTCGGCCGAAGTCAACCGGAGGGAACAGCCGTGAAAAGTCTCCTGAACCGCCGCAGCGTGCTGGCAGGCCCGTCGCATCTCGTGCAGATCGCGCGGGAACACGCCGCCAATCCCGTTTTGCCCGACGACAAGGACGAAACAGCATTCGCAGCCACCGATTCGTCGGCTGTGCCGACCTCGCCGGCTGAGCCGGTACGGCCGGTGACGACATTGCGGCCGGTGCCGGTGGTGCCGTCGCCAGTCTATACGCGCGGCGTGCAGATTGCCGACACGGCGGAAGTCGAATGGCTCTGCAAAGAAGAAGCGCTGACACCGTTTCGCGTGTTCCGCAGCTTCGACTACTCGGTCAGCCTGCTCTTTCACGCGAAGGAACTGGCCTACTACATCGCGCTATATCAGGACGGCTCGCTGTGGCGCGCGCTGAAAGCCCCCGACCTCGAAGCCGCCGAAGGCGCCTTTCATCATTTCGAGGAACAGGCCACCCGGCTCTCGGACGGCGAAACCCGCCGCGCGCAGCTGGAGGCGCAGAACGAGCAGCTGGCGCGTATGATCGCGAGTTCCGAGGCGCAGGCCGAACGGCTGCGCAACGATCTGCAGCGGCGTGGCGCGCAGGAGCAAACAGTGTCGAGCCGGCAGCACCAGGTGCGCAAGGAAGTCGCGCAACTGGAAGCGCAACGCGTCGCCGCGCAGGCCCATCTGAACAAGGCGCATCGGCAGATTCATCAGCTCAATCTGGCGAGCAATGAAGCGATTCCGCATTTGCCGGGTCGCTGACCATCGGGCGTCGGGAATCGCGCGTTGACAACGGCGCGCTGTTCCCTGCGCATGACTTGCGCGCACTTCCAGGCCACTGCGCCGCACAACAAAAAACGCCGCCCGGCAAGCCGGACGGCGTTTTTCATTTGCAGCACGCGGCCGGTTAGTCAGGCGGCGTTTGCAGCAGCTTCAGCGCGAATTAGTTGCCGAAGTAGATCGAGTTGCGATCCTTGCCGACCACCGGACGACCGGCTTCCGAGGTGCCGGCCGTCGGTGCGCCATAGCCGCTGTTGGCAGCTTGGGCGGTGCCTTCCTGAGCATCGACGCGGGCTTGTGCGGCCTGCAGTTGCGCCGGGTAGGTGATGTTATCGCCAGCCGGGTTGTAGCCAGCCTTTTCGAGCTGCACCAGTTCGGCGCGAACTTGAGCGCGCGTGACCGGCTGGTTCGATTGGGCGAACGATGCGACAGGAGCGACCAGAGCGGCGGCGACGACAACAGCAGAGATAAGAGTCTTCATGATGTAAACCTCCAGAACTTGTATTTGAATCGCTTTGGGCTCGTTGTCCCGTAGCGCTTAAGTAGAAGTCTAGGAGCGTCGACATCCAGGGGAAACCCCTAAAACCATGAAACTCTATTCCGAATTCTGCAACAGTTTAATAACGATTCGCCGCGGGGCCACTTGTCGCACTGTTCTCAGCAACAATCGCCAATCTAGAATTTCAAGCGCTAATAAAGCCCGGCACGCCTTGCTGGAAGGACGCGCCAGGACTTGATTCAAACGCCGGTTCAGCTCCAGTTCGCGTGGAAGCTACCCGGCTTGTCGACACGTTCGAACGTATGTGCGCCGAAGAAATCGCGCTGCGCCTGAACCAGATTCGCCGGGAGGCGTTCCGAGCGATACGCGTCGAAATACGCCACCGCCGACGCAAAAGCCGGCACCGGCACGCCCGCATTGACCGCGGCCACCACGACCTCGCGCAACGCCGCCTGATAGTTCTTCGCGATGTCGCGGAAGTACGGGTCGAGCAGCAGGTTCGCGATGGTTTTATCCTTCGTGTACGCGTCCGTGATCTTTTGCAGGAAGCGGGCGCGGATGATGCAGCCGGCCCGGAAAATCTTCGCGATCGTGCCGAAGTCCAGATCCCACTTGTACTCTTCGGAAGCGGCGCGCAGTTGCGCGAAGCCCTGCGCGTACGAAATCACCTTGCTGAAGTACAGCGCGCGGCGCACCGACTCCACGAACGCAGCACGCTCGACGCCGAGCGGCTTGGCCTGCGGTCCTTCCAGCACCTTGCTCGCGGCCACGCGCTGATCCTTCAGCGACGACAGCACGCGTGCGAACACCGCTTCGGTGATCAGCGGCAGCGGCGCGCCGAGGTCGAGCGCGTTCTGGCTGGTCCACTTGCCGGTGCCCTTTTGCGCGGCGCGATCGAGAATCACGTCGACCAGATCCTTGCCGGTCTCGTCGTCTTTCTTGCTGAAGATCTTCGAGGTGATCTCGATCAGATAGCTGTCGAGCTCGCCCTGGTTCCACTCGGTATAGACCTTGCCCAGCTCTTCGTTCGACAAGCCGACGACCTGCTTGAGCACCGCGTAGCTTTCCGCGATCAACTGCATATCGCCGTATTCGATGCCGTTATGCACCATCTTCACGAAGTGGCCCGCGCCGTCCGGTCCCATGTAGGCGACACACGGTTCGCCGTCCGGCGCCTTCGCAGCGATTTCGGTGAGAATCGGCGCCACCAGGTCGTACGCGTCGCGCTGGCCGCCCGGCATGATGGACGGGCCCTTCAGCGCGCCCTCCTCGCCGCCTGACACGCCCGTGCCGATGAAGTGCAGGCCAGCTTTCGCCAGCTCCTGATTGCGGCGAATGGTGTCCGTGAAATGCGTATTGCCGCCGTCGATCAGAATGTCGCCCTTGTCCAGCAGCGGCTTGAGCGAAGCGATGGTGGCGTCGGTCGGCTCACCTGCCTTGACCATCAGCAGAATGCGGCGCGGCTTTTCCAGCGACTCGACGAACTCTTCCAGCGTGAAAGCCGGCACCAGCTTCTTGTCCGGACATTCAGCGATGAGTTCGTCGGTTTTCTCGCGGCTGCGGTTGTACACCGACACCGCGTGGCCGCGGCTTTCGATGTTGAGCGCCAGATTGCGGCCCATGACCGCCAGCCCCACCACGCCGATTGCCTGTTTGCCCATGTGAATTCTCCAGAGTCCAAAAATGTCGTGACGCCGCGCCGGAAGGTACGTCGGCGGGACGTCGAGGGTGAAAGAATAAAAGAAATGCCGGCTTGCCGCTCGCTAGCGGGCAGCAGTGCAACCGGACAACAACCAGGCAGCAAGCGGCCGAACGCCTGTCAGACCCGCGCCGCGCCCGCGCGTTTCCTGAACACCAGACTGAAATTGTTGGCCGGCATCGCAACCGGCTCGTCGCGGACGAATCCCGCCGCGGCGCCCAACGCCGTCACAGCTTCCATGTCGCGCACGCCCCACTCGGGATCGCGGCGGCGCAACTGCTGATCGAACGCTTCGTTGCTCGGCGAGGTATGCGCGCCGCCACGTTTGTATGGACCGTAGAGATACAGTACACCGCCGTCGGCGAGCCGGTGGCCGGCGCCCGCGAACAGCGCCTGCGCCGCACTCCACGGCGAGATATGAATCATGTTGATGCACACCACCGCGTCGAGCGCGTCGATGCCCCATTCCGCCTGATGCACGTCCAGAACAAGCGGCGCGCGTATATTCGGCAGCCCTTCGTGCGCGGTCCACGCGGCAATCGAGGCGCGCGCCTCCTCGTCGGCGTCGCTCGGCTGCCAGTCGAGGCCGGGCATCGCTCGGGCGAAATGGATGGCGTGCTGGCCGGTGCCGCTCGCGATTTCGAGCACGCGGCCGGTGGCCGGCAGCACCTGGCGCAGCACGGCGAGGATCGGTTCGCGGTTGCGCTCGGCAGAAGGCGAATGCTGCCGCAACGCCAGAGGGAAATCAGTCATGTTCAGCTTCGGGTTCAGTACAGGGCCGTGCGTACGCGTTCGGCGAGCTCACGGTCGTAGGCCGCGGCGTCGAAATGGGCGCCGTTGATCCGCCGGTGAATCTCACCCGCGCTCGGCAGCCGCGAACGTTCGACGTAATGCGCCGGGTCCCACAGTTTCGAGCGCACCAGCGCTTTCGAGCAGTGAAAGTAGACGGCGTCCACGTCGATCAGCAGCACGGTGCGCGGCAGTTTACCTTCGACGGCGAAACTGTCCAGCCATTGCGGGTCGTTGGAAATGCGGCCGCGGCCGTTCACACGCAAACTCTCGCCCACACCCGGAATGATGAAGAGCAACGCCAGATTTGGCTCAGCGATGATATTGCGCAAACTGTCGATGCGATTGTTGCCGATGCGGTCCGGCAGCGCGAGCGTGCGTTCATCGACTACTCGCACGAAACCCGGCGCGTCGCCGCGCGGCGAACAGTCAAGACCTTCCGGGCCGGCAGTGGCGAGCACCACGAACGGCGCAACTTCGATGAACGCCCGATAGTCTTCGTTGATATACGGGATCTCCTTGCGCACGGCGCGCTCATGCGGCTGACCGTAGATCGCTTCGAGCTGTTCGACTGTCGTCAACATCGGCATTCCTTGGTTAGTTTCGTGCATTCCTCTCGGCACCGCCCGGTCAATCGGCCGCCAGCCGCGCGGCCAGCGCGCTCAGCGTTTCCGCACACGGGGCCGCGACTTTCAACGCCAGCAGCGCGTCGGCGCGCGTGCGCCCCAGATTGATCGCCGCGACCGGCTTGCCGAGCCGTTGCGCCCAGACGCAAAAACGATAGCCGGAATAGACCATCAGCGAAGAGCCGACCACCAGCACCGCGTCCGACGCTTCGAGCGCATGCTCGGCCGCTTCCACCCGCTCCTTCGGCACGTTTTCGCCGAAGAACACCACCGCGGGCTTCAGCAGGCCGCCGCAGGTCGGGCACGCGGGAATACGGAATCCGCCGAGATCGTGCCACTCGAGATGCGCGTCGCCATCGGCGGCGGTTTCGGCGGTCGCGTCCAGAAGCGCCGGGTTGTCCGCCTCGAGGGTCTGCTGGATCGACGCGCGCGAGTGCTGCGTGCCGCAGTCGAGGCACGTCACCGCGTTAATGCCGCCATGCAGTTCGATCACCTCGCGGCTGCCCGCCCGCTGATGCAAGCCGTCGACATTCTGCGTCACCAGTGCCTGCACATGGCCGGCCGCTTCGAGCCGGGCCAGCGCGGCATGCGCGGCGTTCGGCAGCGCGCGCGCCACTACCGGCCAGCCCACCATGCTGCGCGCCCAGTAGCGTTGACGCATGGCGAGCGAGCCGAGAAATTCCTGCACCGTGATGGGCTGCGAGCGTTGCCACTCGCCGTTCTCGTCGCGATAACCGGGAATGCCCGAGTCGGTGCTGATGCCCGCGCCGGTCAGCACGAACAGGCGCGGATATCGCTGCACGAATTCATGCAGGTCGTCCAGCGTGGACGAGACGGTGGGAGGTTCGGGCGGAGCGGACGGAAGGTCTGTCATGGCAGGACGTAGTGAAGGGCCGCGGCCGCGCAGCCGGTCTCGAACATCGCTCAACGACGCGCGCGCGGCTTGCCTCGCCGCGTCTGCGCCGCCTGTGTCGGGGGTGACTTCTGCCGCGCTTGCCATTGGGCGAGCGCGGTTTGATAGCGCTCGAGCGCTTCGTCGTAGAGATCGAATACACACGGATTGCAGCCGCTATGACAACAATCGTCGAGATCGGGTTGCACGGGCGGCACCGGCTGCGGGTCGTCCTGGGGTGTGGCTCGGGGCACGGCGAATCGCTATCCGTCAAGGCGGGAAGCGCCCAGTATAAGTTGATCCCGCCCGCCGCGCAGTCTGGATTCGCTCGTCAGCCCCGTCCGACAAACGGCATCTTGCTCGCCATGATGGTCATGAACTGCACGTTCGCCGCGAGCGGCAACTGCGCCATGTGCAGCACCGCGTCGGCCACATGCTGAACGTCCATCAGCGGTTCGACCGCGATCTCGCCGTTCGCCTGCGGCACACCGCGCGCCATACGCCCGGCCATCTCCGTGGCGGCGTTACCGATGTCGATCTGGCCGCACACGATGTCGTATTTGCGCCCGTCGAGCGACACGGCTTTGGTGAGGCCGGTGATCGCATGCTTGGTCGCCGTGTAGGCAATGCTGTTGGGCCGCGGCGCGTGTGCCGAGATCGAGCCGTTGTTGATGATGCGCCCGCCGCGCGGGTTCTGCGCTTTCATCAGACCGAAGGCGGCGCGCGTACAGAGAAACACGCCTGTGAGATTGGTGTCGACCACCGAGCGCCATTCGTCGATATCGAGTTCATCGATATCCACGGGCGTTCCATTGCGGCCCGCGTTGTTGAACAGCACGTCGAGCCGGCCGTACCGCGCGCGGATCGTGTCGAACAGCGCGGCGACGCTCGCGGCGTCGGTCACGTCGCACGCCACGGCGAGCGCGTTGCCGCCGGCTTGCCGCGCCTCCTCGGCCACCGTGTCGAGCGCCGCCTGACGGCGGCCCGCCAGCACGACGCTATAGCCGTGTCCCGCCAGCCTGAGCGCGCACGCCCGGCCAATGCCACTGCCCGCGCCCGTTACCAGCGCGACCTTCCCGATTCCCGTTTCCGTCACGGCACATCTCCTCGCGTTGTGCAAAATGGGCAGATTGTGCGGTTTCCGGAGGCTCGCTGCACGCAAACCTGCCAGACCCGTCAGCATCCGGGCCGCCTCGCAAGCACTCAGTAAGCGCGCGATCCGGCGCGCGCGTCGAAGCTCGCATCAATGGTATCGTTTGTAGTTGCGCGCCACGCGCGCGATTCGAAACCTTCCCGCATCGGCATGCCGGGCGGAAGGAAGACAGGAAGCACGTTTGATGAAACAACACTCCACGCCGCGGCACGAGGCTCAAGGCGCGCAGGCCGCGCCGACGCGCCGCTGGCCGTTCACCGGTTATCCGGCGATGCTCGTCGCCACCGCCGCATGGCACATATTCGTGCTGGCCGGCTGGCTGCTGGTGCCCGCGGCATGGCCGTGGTGGCTGGCCGCCATCTTTGCGAATCACGCCATCTTCACGGTGGCCGGCCTGTTGCCGCGCACCACGCTGCTGGGCCCGAACTGGACGCGCCTGCCAGCCGGCACGCGCAACGCCGACGCGATCGCGCTGACCATCGATGACGGTCCCGACCCGGTCGTCACACCCCAGGTGCTCGACCTGCTCGATGCATTTGGCGTGCGCGCCACGTTCTTCTGCATCGGCGCGAAGGCGCAGCGCCATCCGGAACTAGCGCGCGAAATCGTCGCGCGCGGCCACGCGCTCGAAAACCATTCGCAGGTCCACGTGCACACGTTTTCCGTGACGTTTCCCGCTGCGCTCACCCGCGAGATCGACGCCGCGCAACGCACGCTCGAATCCCTGAGCGGCGAACGGCCGATGTTCTTCCGCGCGCCCGCGGGCTTGCGCAACATCTTCCTCGAACCGGTGCTGAGCAAGCTGGATCTGAGGCTCGCCGCATGGACGCGGCGCGGCTACGACACGCGTGAGCGCGATCCTCGCGTAGTGGCGCGGCGGCTGCTCGACGGCCTCGCGCCGCGCGACATTCTGCTGCTGCACGACGGCAACGCCGCGCTGACGGTCGAGGGCAAGCCGCTGATCCTCGCCGTTTTGCCGCGTATCATCGACGCGGCCCGGCAGCGGCACCTGCGCTTCGTTACCCTGCGCGAAGCGCGCGTTGACGGCTGAGCGGCGCGCAGACCGGCACGAGCAAGCGCAGCCGCGAAACGCGGCGTAGCGCGAGCGGCGGCGCCGATACGCCGCTACACGCGGAAATCCGCGGCCATGTCTTCGTCGGTGCGCGCTTCGAGTTCGCCGCTGCGGCAGGCTTTGAGGAACACGTCGTAATCGCGTTCCACCTGGTCCGCGTAGGACGTGGCATACCCGTTCAGCGCTTCCGCGAACTGGTCGCCGCGGCCGATATACGCGCTGACTTCGATGGCCTGCCCGCTCGCCTTGGCATGCGCGCGCGCCATGATCCAGCCGCATAGCCGCGCGTAGCCGTCGAGCAAGTCGTTGTCGAACAGCTCGATATTCGCCGACAACTTCATGTCGCGCAGCTGGCGAAAGTAGAAATGCCGCCCGGCGGGCCCGGTTGCCCAGCCAAGAAAAATGTCGCTCGCCGCCTGCAGCATGCGCTGTCCCTGCACCACGCGTTCACCCTCGTGCTTGACGGCCGGCGACTTGTGGAACTGCGCGATCACCGAGGGCCGCGCCTCCTTGATCTGCACGAATAGCGGCTTGCCCATGTGATCGACCATCAGCATCACCATGCAGCGGGTACCAACGCTGCCTACCCCCACCACTTTGAAAACCATATCCTGCACGGTGAAATGACTCAGCAGCTCGCGCCGGTCATGCGACATGGTCTTCAGATACTCGCCCCACATGCGCTCGACCATCTTGCGCCAGTTGGCGTGCTTGAACGTTTCGGCCTCATCCTCGGTGAACAGCGTGTTGGCGCCCAGCACATGAAACAGGGCCGGTGGCGCGTCGCGAATCTTCCACTGCCCGCCGTCGAATTCGGCCATTTTCTCGAGCAGGCCCTCGTGCGTCCGGTTAGCGGCCTTTTCCATGCCGCGCCGCACAGCGCGGCGGCGTTCGGGCGGAAACGCGGTGTCCGCCATGCGGTCGAACGTGATGCGGTCGTACCAGAGTTCGAGCGCTCCGCATTGCGCGTACTGGGCCATGCGGTCGCGATATTCGTTGACCGCGGTCATCACCAGGCTTTCGGCCGTGCCGCGGCTCAGGCGCATGTGCCGCGCGGCAATCACGAGACTCGCGGTCAGACGTTTCAGGTCCCACTCGAACGGGCCCACCGAGACTTCGTCGAAGTCGTTCAGATCGAATACGAGCTGCCGCTCGGGCGTGGCGAAACCGCCAAAGTTCATCAGGTGGCCGTCGCCGCAAATCGGCATGACGAGGCCGGTGTCGTGCACCCGGCTGAGATCGTGCGCCTGCAGGATCGCGGTGCCGCGAAAAAACGTGAAAGGCGACACGGCCATGCGCCCGTAGCGCAGCGGCACGAGCTTGTGAACCCGGCCCTCGCTGCTTTGCCTGAGCAGATCGATCGGGTTGCGGTGCAGCTCGCCTACAGCCTGATGGCTTGAACGTTTCGAATGTTCGCGGGCGGCACGGCCACGGGCCTCCCGTTCGGCGATGGTGCTGGCTTTCATGCGCTTCTCCGTTTTTTCTATGATCCTTCACTAGCAGTTCGAGAGACTGCTCGTTACCAGCGGTAGCCCAACCCGCCGAAAATCACATCCGAATCGCGATCGTAACGGGTCACGACACGATTCCATTCGATCCGCGCGTTCCAGTGATCGGTGAAACGGTACGAGCCCGCAATCGTGACGAGGCCGGAGAACTTGCCGGCGCCGGGCCCCGGCGTCGGGCTGTTCTCGTTTTCGTTGATCGCGTAGTAAGCACCGACGCCGAGGCCCAACGTGATCTTGTCGTTGACGAATGCGCGCGTGGCCCACAACTGGCTCGTCAGACCGTCGCGGCGCGACACCTTGCTGCTGCCTTCGTGAAGATAGCCGACCGTCACGTCGAGATATTTCGCGAGGCCGCGCCGGTACTCGATCGCGCCGCCAAGCGCCGTCGGCGAGCTGGTCGAATTGATGATGGTTTCGCCGAGGTACACCGCCACTTCGTTGTTGGTGACGTTGTGCGTGCTGGCGCTCGCCCAGGCACGCGGACCAGGCGAGCCCGGAGCGTCGAGCTGATAGCCGATGCCGAACATCACGCTGGTCGCATCGGGCCCACGCTGCACATGCACGCGATTCAACTGCAGCTGCGAGATCCAGCGGCTCGACGAGTAGTACGCGGCGCGCACGCTGTACACCACGCCCCAGCCGTGCGTGTCGGAATAACTGCCGCCCTGCACGGCGGTGGTCGTATCGAAGTAACGGTAGGGACCGACGCCCGCTTGCAGGACGAACTGCGGGTTGCCCACGGGAATGCGCCCCCAGAACTGGATCATCTGGCCGTCGCGATGATGGTCGGGAATATGCCCTTCATTGAGCCACGTGAAGCTGGCGGCGAAATATTGCCCGAGGCCCTCCTGATAATTGATGGCCCAGGTATAGGTGTTCGTGTTGCCCGCACGCGAGCCGCCGCCGAACAGCGAAAGCTCCTGAGCGTGACCGGACATGGGGATGGAGAGCAGGCCAAGACCCGCCATGCAGGGCGCGAGCTTGAAAATCAGCCGACGATAAACAGCAGATTTCAGAGTCCGCATGCTGAGTTCTCTCTTGTTGTGTCGCGAGCACTGCCGGTGATGGTGCGCATCGAACGTACCTGGCAACGTGCGTCCGAGGGCGACTGGGGACGGCCGCCACTGCAAGCTGTTCGTCATGCTAGCAGACGAATCGGTAAAAAGGTGAGCTATCCGTTTTGCATGGGCGTGCCATCAAGTTGGGGTTTTTATCTGCGTGGCGGAGACAAGTTGCGTCCGCAACGATTGCATCATTCGGACAAAGTTACCGGAGCCAATGCGAAAAACTAACCGATTGGTGAATTCTTTCGCATTTCACCCTTGCGGGCACTTCAGCGCGCGCGAATTCAGCCGTTTACCCAAGCATGTGAAAATATCGCGGCGCACAAGAAAAGCCCTTGAAATAGGGCCTGTTCTGATCAAACGTGCGCTGCGCAAGATAATCGGAGAGAGAAAGATGTTTGTTGCAATCGGCTGGGTTTTAGTCATTGGCTCCGTGATAGGGAGTTTTGTCGGCGTGGGCGGTCACCTGGCGGCTCTCGTTCAGCCGTTCGAACTACTCTGTATTTTCGGTGCGGCAATGGGCGCGTTTGTCGTGAGCAATCCAACTTCCACGCTGAAGAAAACCCTCAAGGCGATCCCCTCGTGTTTCAAAGGCGGCGGTTACACCAAGGCAAAATATCTCGAACTGATCGCACTGCTTTACGAGTTGCTCCAGAAGGCCCGCAAGGAAGGCATGATGGCGCTCGAAACCGATGTCGGCGCCCCACAGGACAGCGTCATTTTCCAGAAGTATTCGCACATGCTGGAAGACCATCATCTGCTCGACTTCATTGTCGACTACCTGCGCATGATGTCCAGCGGCAACGTGAACGTGCACGAAGTGCAGGACCTGATGGATGAAGAGCTGGCCACGCATCATGCGGAAGCATCGGTAGCGGCCAACGCGATCCAGAAAATGGCCGACGGCCTGCCCGCCTTCGGCATCGTCGCAGCGGTCATGGGCGTCGTTCACACTATGGGCTCGGTTGGCGCGCCGCCCGCCGTGCTAGGCGAAATGATCGCCGGCGCGCTGGTCGGCACGTTCCTCGGCATTCTGCTCGCGTATGGCTTTATCGGCCCCGTCGCCGATCTGCTCAATGCCAAGGGCCGCGCGGAAGCCAAACCCTACCAATGCGTGAAGGCCGTGCTGCTTGCCTCGCTGTCCGGCTACCCGCCGCCCGTTGCTGTGGAGTTCGGCCGCAAGGTGCTGTTCACCGCGGACCGCCCGAGCTTCCAGGAGCTCGACGACGCCGTGCGCGCCACCAGGATGCCGAAGTCGGCCTGACGCGGAGCGTGCAAGATGAGCGATACAAGAATGCGGGCGTCGCAAGCGGACGACGCACCCGCCCCGGTCATCGTGCGCCGCGCGAAAAAGGCCGAAGACCACGGCGGACATCATGGCGGCGCATGGAAAATCGCGTACGCCGATTTCGTCACCGCGATGATGGCCTTCTTCCTGTTGATGTGGCTGCTCGGCTCCACGTCGAAGTACGACAAGCAGGGCATCGAGGATTATTTCAACACGCCCTTGTCGAGCCTTTTCGGCGGCAACGACACGGCTGCGGCACGTCCGAGCGTGGTGCAAGGCGGTGGACGCGACATCTCCGATACGCGGCCCGGCGACGGCAGAAAGAGCCAGACACAGCCGTCTGCGCCCATCACCGCGGCGCCCTCCGACGCAACGCGCCTCGAGCAGCTGAAGGCGAGGCTCACCGCACTGATCGAACAAAACCCGGCACTCAAGGCATTCAAGGATCAGATCCGCATCTCGATCACCAATGAAGGACTGCGTATCGAAATCGTCGATTCGCAGAACCGGCCTATGTTCTCTTCCGGCAGTTCGAAGCTGCAAGCGTATGCGGTGACGATCCTCACGCAGATCGGCGCTGAGCTCAACGACGTCGACAACCGGATTTCGATCGCCGGCCATACGGATGCGGTGCCCTACACCGCGGGACCGGAAGGCTATTCGAACTGGGAGCTGTCATCCGAACGCGCCAACGCCGCGCGCCGTGCGCTGGTAGCAGGTGGCATGCATGGAGAAAAGCTGTTGCAGGTGCGTGGACTGGCGGACGTATTGCCGCTCGACAGCCATGTCGCCGACGAGCCGACCAACCGGCGCATCAGCATACTGGTATTGAACAAGGCCGCCGAACTGGCATTTTTCCGTGACGGCGGCAGGACCACGATCGACGAAGCCTCGCCCGCGAGTTCAGCGCTTCCCGCAGTCGTGGCGCGCATGCAGCCGGTAACGGGTTCGCATAGCACACCGTAGTATCGGGTGAGCGATTCCGGCTCGCGGGCATGAGCGCCGCCGCGAGCCGGTATAGCCCATGCGAGGCCGAGCGGCGCGTGTCAGTTCGGCACGTTCACCGCGCCGTTGACCACCGTAATGGCATTGGCACCGGGACTCGCCGCAATCGCCGGCAGATTGGCCGTGGTCAGCGGCGGCGCGGCACCCGGCGTGCCGCCGCGCGGAACTGTGTGAATCACTTGCGATGGCGGTAACGGTGTGCCGTTCATCAGATGACTCCACATCAGATTGAGCGCCTGCAGGTTGTAGTAGTGCACCGGCACGAAGCGCGTATCGAAACCCGCCACGCCGAGGAACGCATCGAAATGCTGGCCGTTGGTCACCTCGTAAAGCGATAGCTTGCTGGCGCCGCCTTCGTTCAGTTGATTCAACCCGAGGTACGGCCGCGACGCGTGGTTGATCGGCACGAGCGCATCGGCGCGGCCCTGCACGATGATGGCGGGCTTGCCGTGCAGATTGGCATTCACGCGAATCGCCTCGACGCCGGGGCTCAGCGAATTGTTCGTCCATAGCGCGCGCAGGCAGAAGGCGCCCGCATAGCTGCCGTCCGCGGTCGCCAGCCGGTGATCCGCGCCCGCCCCCACGTTGTAGACAAGGTTGACGCCGTTGGTCGGCGGCACGCCGTTGCCGGTGCCGAACACCGTGAGCATCGGCGAGACCGCCGGCGTGACGCCGGCCGTGCCGGCGGCATTCGTGGTGCCGAAGCTGAAGTTGCAGAGGTTATCGGCGACGCTCGCTTTGATATACGCATTCGCATAGGTCACGGCGACGGCCGGCACGGCCTGCGAGTCCCACATCGGCGCTTGCAGCAGATCGGAATCGGTCTGGTAGCCATACTGATGCAGCAGTGCCAGCGCGTTGACCGCCTGCGTCGTCACGTCCCCGCCCGTGATCACACCCGCGGCGGCCATCGTCGCGCAGCGCGCCGTGCGGATCGAGTTGGTCGTGGCGAGCGGCAGCGCCGACAGATACGGCGCGCCGGCTGCGGCGGGCGCGAGTGCGGCGCACGGCTGCAGCATATTGGCAAGTGTCGTGTAGTCGGCGAGCGGCTTGCCGAAGGCAGCGACCGGCACACCGCCCTGCGCCACCGCGACCAGTGGGGACAAGCGCAGGTTGATTTGCGGCTCGCCCACCACGACCGCCGTGATCAAACCCGAGGTGTCCTGTTCCGCCGCCGCGAGCGACGCGCCGCCGCCGTTGCTCACCGAAGCCGCGATGGTCGTGATGCTGCCGCTCGCATAACGCACCGTACGGGTCGAACCGTTGAGCGCGCCATACGAATCATTGAGCGCCCAGTAAGCGAACTGGATCGCCTCCAGGGTATCCGTGCCCCAGTCCTTCTCCGGATTCTGCTGCGAATGCGCGTGCTTGAACGCGTAGCGGTTCGGGAACTGGCTATTGAAGGTCGTGAGATTACTGTTGCCGAGGTTCGCCGTGAAGAGGCTGGCCTTGCCCGCCGCGGTGGCGTCCTGCAAGGTGCCGTCGATTAGCGTAATGCGATTGGTCGACAGTTCGTGCGCGCCGTTGCCGCTGCCCTTGTCGGTGTAGGCCACCGCGCAACCGCGCTTGAGGCCCCACTCGCCGGCCGCAGAAATCGCGCCGTACACGCCGCGCGAACCCGATGACGTCGCGGTCACGATGCACGGCTGATTCGGATTGAAGCTGGCTGGAATCTGCACCAGCATGCTGACGTTCTGCGTACCGCTGCCGTCGTCGGCAAAAGCAAGGTATTCCTTGCCGGTGATCTTGCCTTCGCCCAGCGTATCGTTACCGTTCACATCGATATTCGGCCCCCAGAAGCGTCCATAGCCGCCATTCGCGGTCATGTCGACGAGCGCGCGGTAGTTCGACCAGATCGCGAGGCGCCGCAGTTCCGCGGCGGTGGGTTGGGCCGGATTCGCAATGGCCGGCGCCGTGGCCGACGCAAGGCCGGTCTTGCCGAGGCCTGCCGTGAGCAGGTCGTCGGAATTGCCGTCGTAGGACTGGGTGTTCACCGCGCTGGTGATGAAAGCCGGCAGCACGTTGGCTTGCGGCGGCGGGTTGCTTTCGCTGCCGCCGCTGTGGCAGCCAGTCAGCATGACGGCCATGGACAGGCAGGCCGCCAGGAGGGCTCGAACCGGTGAGACAGAGGGTGGCGCAGGCTTCACTTCGAACGCTAATGCCATGTTGTTTGTCTCCGATATTTGCGAATACCGATAGGAATGCAGCGACACCGAACTTGCCGCGTCATGTCCAATCGGGCACGACACTTCGGATACCGGCGCATCGCTAGCCTGCATTGACCTTTCAATGGAGTCAACAGCACATCATGGCCATCCGTTACGAATGTTCGGATTCGGGCGATGTCCGCAGCGAAACGATCAGACAGAAAACGGCATGCAGATACATTCGCGCTTGCCTGTGACTGTTTTGCATCGCACAATCGGTCTCATTCCCTCTTCCGGTTCCCGCCCATGGCCTATGCTTCGCTCGCCACCGGCGTGCTGCTCGCCGCCGGCTTCGGGTCGCGTTTCGACCCCGACGGCCTGCACGACAAACTGCTTGCGCGCATGCCCGACGGCACACCGGTTGCTCATGAATCCGCGCATCGGCTGCTGTGGGTCGTGCCGCGGGTAGTGGCCGTGGTGCGACCCGGTTCAGAGGCGCTGGCGCGCCTCCTGAACGACGCCGGTTGCGAAGTGGTGTTCGCGCCGCGCGCCGAACGCGGCATGGGCGCGAGCCTCGCCGCGGGCGTCGAAGCCAGCGCGGACGCCGAGGGCTGGATCGTCGCGCTCGCCGACATGCCGCGCATCGCCGCCACGACGATCGAAAACGTGGCACGTACGCTCGACGCAGGCGCCTCGCTCGTCGCACCGTTTTATCAGGGGCAGCGTGGACATCCGGTCGGCTTCGGCGCCGAGCACCGCGATGCGCTGCTGGCGCTCGACGGCGATACCGGCGCGAAGTCGCTGCTCATGTCGCAGTTGGTGACACGGCTGGAAGTCGACGATCCGGGCATTCTGCGCGACGTCGATACGCCCGAGGATCTCCGCAAGCTTTAACAGCCCACGCCGCCGGCGCGGCGGCTGCGAGACGATTGTGAGGCGGCCCGCCTGATCGCTTGATCCAGGCGGGCGTCTGGGTGCATACTGTATACCCATACAGTATTTTGTCCGCATGGCTGGCGCGTTCCGTTGCGCGCAGTTCCGGCGCGTCCGCATGAAACGTATTTCAATCGAACCGTCTTTCGCCGCCTGGCGGCGCGCGGCGCGCGAACTGCTGCGGCAAGGTATCGAGCCGGAGCGGATCGAATGGGTGGAGGCTGACGGGGGGGCGGAAGCAACCGGCGGCACTCCGGAGAATCCCGGCCTGAACCCTGCCCCCGCCATCCCGCGCGAGTTGCTGGCCCGGCTGAAAACCGCCGCCTGCTTCCGCGCGCCGGACCGCTGGTCGCTGCTCTATCGCGTCGTGTGGCGCTGGACGCACGGGGAGCGCGACGCTCTCGCCCCAGACGACCGCGACGGCGCGCTGCTCGATCAGCGCATCCAGTCGGTCGAACAGGAAACCGAGAATCTGGTGCTGCTCACGCTGTTCAGGCGGCGCGATCCGTCCATGGGACTGCCGGAATTCGTCGGCTGGTACGAACCCCGGAATGACCTGCTGGAACGCGCCGCCGCACGCTTCGCCGCGCGCATGGGCGACTCCACGTGGATGCTGGCCACGCCGTCGGGCGCGGCGTTCTGGAACGGGATGCTGCTGCGTATCGGGCGGCCGGCCGCGCCGGAAACTGGAGCGCCCCCCCTCGCGTTACAGGCAGGCTCGCAGGGTCAGCAGGCCACGCAAGCATTGCAGCCGTCCGTCATGGACGGCGAGGCCGTCACCAGCGAACCCACCGAGGCGCTCTGGCTCGCGTATTACGCCAGCGTCTTCAATGCGCTGCCGGCCCCCGTGCCGCTGCGGTACTGGCGTACGCCGCCCGTGGGCCCGCCCCTGCCCGCGCGGCTCACGCGCGAGCGCAGCCGGCTCGGCGCGCAGAGCGGCACCGTCACCGTGCCGAAGATGCCGCCCATCGAATATTCAGCGACCACGCCGCCGCTGCGCGACCCGGCCGGCCCGCCAGCCACCTGCCGGCGCTGCGCGTTGTGGCGCAACGCGCGGCAGGCCGTCACGGGCGCCGGGCCGGCCGAGGCGTCGCTCATGGTGGTCGGTGAACAGCCTGGCGAGCACGAGAACCAGCACGGCGAACCCTTCACCGGCCCCGCGGGTCAGCTGCTGGACACGGTGCTCGCACGCGCCGGCCTCGAACGCGCGGCGCTGTATTTGACTTATGCCGTCAAGCATTACAAGTGGGAAATTCTGGAGCAGCAGCGCCTGGAACAACAGCGTGTGCACCGTACGCCCGCGTGGCGCGAGGTCGAGGCTTGCCAATACTGGCTGGAGAAGGAATTGGCGCAGGTCGCGCCGCGCGTGGTCGTCACGCTCGGCGCGACCGCGCTGAAAGCGCTGACCGGCCCGCACGTCAATCTGTCCGAGTATCTGGGGCAGACCATCGCTCACGACGGGCGTCTGATCGTGCCGACGTGGCATCCGTCGTATGCGCTGAGAACGGCCGACAGCCGTTTGCGCGAGGACATCGTGGCGGGCATGGTTGCGGCGTTCGGGCGCGCGGCGGGGTTGGTTGCGAGACCAAACCACCTCGCAAGCCACACCGATTCCGCCTAAGCTGATGTGACGCCGCGCTTTTCACGCACCGGCGCGCCGTTCGCGCCGTGCCTGCGGCCGGCGCATGCCGACATCACCCCACGCCCCATGAGCGAAACCAGCCCACGCCTTTTCGTCGTTTCACCCCATTTCGGCGACGCCGTCTTCAGTTGCGGCGCATTGCTCGCCGCGCATCCCGACGCCGCGATCTGCACGGTATTTGCCGCGCCGCCCGAACAACCGATGCAGACCGAATGGGATAAAAAATCCGGGTTTGCGAACGCCCATGAGGCGATTCACGAACGCACGCTCGAAGACAACCGCGCCCTGGAACTGCTCGACGCGATTCCGCTGCGCACGCCATTTCGCGACTGTCAGTATGCGGACTCGCCCTCGATCAGCCAGCTGGCGGCGGCGCTCGAGGAAATCATCTATCGCACGACCGCGAACACTCTGCTGATGCCGCTCGGTCTGCTGCACGACGACTACGTGCGCGTGTTCGAAGCCTGCTGTGAAATTCTGCCGCGCCTGTCGCATCTGACCTGGTTCGGCTACGAGGAAGCGATTCACCGCTGCACGCCCGGCGTGGTGCAGGCGCGGCTCGCCGATCTCGCGCAGCGCGGCATCGTCGCAACGCCGGCCTATCCCAGCGCCGGCCATACGATCGATGCGCAACGCCGCGAGCAACTCAAACGCGAGGCGGTGAATGCTTATGAGAGCCAGTTGCGCGCGTTCGGCGCAGGCCATTACGACGACGTTTTCGCCGCCGAGCGCTACTGGCAACTCAGCGTGAGCCGCGGCGCGAAAAAGTCAGGGGCGCGACGCGCCGGAAACGCCTACGCTTGAAGAACACGGCCGGCGCGGCTGTCACATGAGCAGCTGCCCGGCCTTCCGCCCCATCCAAAGGTGATGCCATGAGCTACGACATGCATACCAGCCCGATTCCCGATCCTAACGCCGATCCGAACCGCGATCCGGAGGCCGATCCGCTGGTGCCGCCGTCGCCAGGTCACCATACCGAGGAACCGCAGCGGCCCGACGGGCCACCGGACAAAGACCCGGTATGAGCGCGGCGCGCGACTTGGGTATGCCGCGCGCCGCGCAGCGCATCGTCCATGCACCAGCCCGCAATCAGCGCTTCGACTCGCGCGACGATCGAGAAATGTTCATCGGACGGCGAGTCTTTGCCTGCCTTGATCTTGCCGCAGAACTCGTCCATATCGGCAAGCGGTTGGGCCTGGCCGTTGATAATCCAGCATCACAATAAACGCAAATAATCTCGCACAAAAAACATCACAATCGCATTTAATAAAATAAAAATCCTTTTTAATCAGACAAATAAATACCCGACAACGGGTTTCCCCTGCCCTGCGGAGCGCGTGCCGCCGCGCCGTAAACACAGTCAGCGATAAGCCCATCGCTACAAGCGCCCTCTGACCGACCACTTTGCGAAAGCAAGCCCCATCGCTATGACTCTGAACAAAAAACTGGCCTCCATGGTCGCCGTCTTGTGGATCGGCCTGATCCTGATCGGCGGCTTTGGCGCATGGCAAAACCGCGCCTCGATGATCTCGGACCGCCGCGATCAGCTGAAATCGCTGATCGACCAGGCCAACCACATCGTCGGCCGCTACTACACGCTGGCTCAACAACACACGCTCACCGAGGACGAAGCCAAAAAGCAAGCACTCGATACCCTGAAAGCCATGCGTTACGGCAAGGACGGCTACCTGTCCGTCAACGATTCGCAGCCTGTCATGCTGATGCACCCGTTCAAGCCGGAAATGGTCGGCAAGAACTTTGCGCAGTTCACCGATCCGGCGGGCAACCATCTGTTCGTCGACATCGTCAAGGCAGGCAGTCTGGAGGGCGGCGGCTTCGTCGACTACCTGTGGGCCAAGCCGGGCAGCGACAAACCCGTGGCCAAGACCAGCTACGCCGCCCACTTCGAGCCGTGGGACTGGTATCTCGTCACCGGCATGTACATGGACGACGTGCAAAGCGCGTTCTACGCGAGCCTGCTGCGCTGGCTCGTGATTACCGTCACGCTCGGCGCGATCGCCACGGTGGTCATGCTGCTGGTGTTGCGCAGCATCCGCCGCTCGCTCGGCGGCGACCTCGAAGTGGCGCTCGAACACGCGCAGCTGATGGCGCGCGGCAATCTCGCCACGCGCGTGCCGGTGCAAGCGGATCATGCGGGCAGCCTGCTGCACGCGCTCCAGACCATGCAGGCCGGCCTGGTCGATACGGTTTCGCGCGTGCGTCAGGGGACCGACAACATCAACATCGGCGCGACCGAAATCGCCGCCGGCAATACCGATCTCTCGCAGCGCACCGAGCAGCAGGCTGCCGCGCTCGTCGAAACGGCGTCGAGCATGGACCAGATGACCGTGAACGTAAAGCAGAACGCGGACAGCGCGCAGCAGGCCGCGCATCTCGCCGGCGAAGCCGCTGACGTCGCGAAGCGCGGCAGTCTCGTGGTGGAGGACGTGGTCCGCACGATGGGCGAGATCACCTCCAGCTCGCGGCAGATCGGCGACATCATCGGTGTGATCGACGGCATTGCGTTCCAGACCAACATCCTCGCGCTCAACGCGGCCGTCGAAGCGGCCCGCGCGGGCGAACAGGGGCGCGGCTTCGCGGTGGTCGCCGCCGAAGTGCGCAGCCTCGCCCAGCGCTCGGCCACGGCCGCCAAGGAAATCAAGGCATTGATCGAGACGTCGACGCATACGGTCGAAGCCGGCGCGTCGCTGGTCGCCAACGCCGGTTCGACGATGGGCGAGATCGTGCAGTCGGTGCGGCGCGTGAACGAGATTCTCGAGGAAATCAGCAACGCGTCGCGCGAACAGAGCGCGGGCATCGAGCAGGTCAATCGTGCCGTCGGCGAAATGGATCAGGTCACGCAGCAGAATGCGGCGCTGGTCGAACAGACCGCGGCGGCGGCGCATTCGCTGAAGGATCAGGTGGGCGTGCTGCGCGAAGCGATCTCGAGCTTCGCGCTGCCGGCCTGAGCCCGCGGCTGAAGACCGGTACGAGCCAGGAGCCGCGCACGGAAGCTGCACAAAAAAAGAAGGCGCTCAACAGGCAGGGAGCGCCTCTTTAACACGCCGCGTCGGAGTCGACGCATCAATCGAACGAACCAGCCGCGCGGATTTTTGAAATCCGCGCGGTTTTTTTATGCCGGTGACCGCCATGGTCCCCTTGCACGAACCTCGCATACAGATTACGTTCTTATTACAATCATGAGTGACACCAGTTAATCGAGCCGTTCGCCATCCGCACCCAATGATCCAGAAGAAGAAATCGCAGCCGCACGATCCCTACGCGCCCGTCGCGAAGAACCAGCTACTGGCCGCGCGCCTGCCGATGTGGCGTTCGAAATTCATCGTCCTGCTGGTGTTCGGCGCGTTCGCCTCGCTGGCGGCGCGCGCGTTCTGGGTCCAGGTGGTCAACCAGAACTTCTACGTCGACCAGGGGCAAAAGCGCTATCAGCGCACCCTGGAACTCGACGCCACGCGCGGACGGATCGTCGACCGCAACGGCTCGATGCTCGCCGTCAGCCTCGCCACCTACGAAATCTGGGCCTCGCCCAAGCTGATCGACGAAGCCGCCGTCGCGCCGCTCGCCAAGCTGCTCGACTTGCCGCTGGCCGAATTGCGCCGGCGGCTGAACGGCGACAAGACCTTTGTTCTGCTCAAGCGCCAGGTGGACGCCGAAACCGCCGGGCACGTGTCCAAGCTGGGGCTGGCCGGTATCACGCAGATAGCGGATTCGAAGCGCTTTTATCCGGAAGGCGAATCGGCCGCGCACGTGGTCGGCTTCACGGATATCGAGGACAACGGCCAGGAAGGCGTCGAGCTCGCCGCCAACGAGCAGCTGCTCGGCATGCCCGGCCAGCGCGAAGTGATCCGCGACCGCCTCGGCCGCGTGGTGTCCGAGACCAGGCCACTGGTGCCTGCGCAGAACGGTGAAACCATTCATCTGACTATCGACCGGCGCATTCAGCAGCTCGCCTATACGCAGCTGAAGGACGCCATTGCCAAACACCACGCCGAAGCCGGCAGCGTGGTGGTGCTCGACGCGCGCAACGGTGAGATTCTGGCGCTCGCCAACTACCCAAGCTTCGATCCGAACGACCGCGCTCGCCTGACCGGCCGGCAACTGCGCAATCGCGCCGTGGTCGACACCTTCGAGCCGGGCTCGACGATCAAGCCGGTGGTCGTCGCGCTCTCGATCGACGAGGGCAAGGTGCGGCCGCAGAGCATCATCGACACGGCGCCGGGCTGGTACAAGATCGGACCGGCCGTGATCCACGACACCTCGAATCACGGCGCGATGACGGTCGCCGAAGCGGTGCAGAAGTCGAGCAATATCGCGCTCGCCAAGCTCGCGCTGAATCTGCCGGCGGAGAAAATCTGGAGCAAGTACCAGCAATACGGGCTCGGATTGCGGCCCGAACTGACTTTTCCCGGTGTGGCGTCCGGCAAAGTGCGGCCGTATAAACGCTGGCGCCCGATCGAGCAGGCGACCATGGCGTACGGTTATGGACTGTCCACCTCGCTGTTGCAGATCGCGCAGGTCTACACCGCTTATGCCGGCGACGGCACGATGCATCCGGTGAGCCTGTTGCGGGATGGGCCGGATGCCGCCGGGCAATCAGCACGCCCCGCGGATCAAGGCCATGCGGTCACGACGCCGGCCACCGCGCGCGCGATCCGCTCGATGCTCGAGATGGCAACCGGCACGGGCGGCACCGGCCGCGCGGCCACGGTGGAAGGCTACCGGGTCGGCGGCAAGACCGGCACGGCGCGCAAGCAGGTCGGTGCGACCTACGCGAAAAACCGCTACCGCGCCCTCTTCGTCGGCATGGCGCCGATGAGCGATCCCCGGTTGATCGTCGCCGTGATGATCGACGACCCGGCGGGCAAAGCGTTCTATGGCGGCACGGTGGCCGGACCGGTGTTCAGTGGCGTGACGGGTGGCGCGTTGCAGTTGCTGGGCGTGCCGCCGGATGCGCCCGCTATTTGACTAGCGCCGCGCTGCAAGCGTTGCCGGAGGAGCGTCGCGTCGCACGATCTGGCAGCCGTCGCGGTGTTTGACGCGACGCAGCTTCAAGCACTGATGCGTCCGCCAGCGCGAGCGTCCACGCTACACCTGAATCGCAGCGCTCAAAGCACGGCGTGATTGCCTTCCGCTTTCGCCAGCGCTTCGATGCGATTGCGGCCGTTGTGTTTAGCCTGATACATCGCGCGATCGGCTTCTTCCATCATCACCATACCCAGTTTGGCGGCCTCGGCCGGCGGCCCGCTGACAGTGCGCGCCGCCACGCCGATCGACACCGTCAACGCAATCCGCTTGCCATGATCGTCCTGTAGATCCAGCCGTTCGACCGCCTGCCGCACACGCTCGGCCACGGTCAGAGCATCGGTCCGGTCGCCTTGCAGAAGCGCGGCGAATTCCTCGCCGCCATAGCGCGCGACGGTATCGCCCAGGCGAACCTGTTGCCGCACACAGGCGGCCACCGCCGCCAAGGCGCGGTCGCCGGTTTGATGGCCGTAGGTGTCGTTGATCCGCTTGAAACTGTCGATATCGATGAAAAGACAGGCCACCGGCACGCCATAGCGCACAGCACGCATGATCTCTTCGCGCAGCCGCTCATCGAAATAGCGGCGATTGGCAAGGCCCGTCAGGGAGTCGGTCATACCCAGCTGCTTGAGGCGCTCGCGATGCGCGACATTGTCGAGGCTCGCCGTCACGATGCTCGCGAAGCGCTCCAGAATGTCAGTGGCCATGCCGGGTGCGAAACGCGCCGGATCGTCGCTGCCGAGACAGAGATAGCCGCTGACGGTGTTGCCGGCCGCAAGCGGCAGCAGGATCGCGCTCGCCGGCGTGCCGGCGTCGCCGAAGAAGGCGCGGCGCGCGGTGTCGTCCAGCTCGCGCGGTTCGCCGAGCCATGGCTCGCCGTCCTCGCACAGACCTTGCGCGGCAAGGCCGCCCTCGCGCGATGTTCGCAGCCGCGGCTCGCCAAGCGCGTGCAACGCCGCCGGCTCGAGCAGCTCGAGCAGGATCGGCGCCCGGTCGTCAAGCCATAGCGTCACGCCCGATAGCGAGAATTCCTGCGGCAGACGGCTGAACAGCGTGTCGAGGAACGACATGAAGTCCTGCGCGCCGATCAGGCGCAGTTCGACGTTCTGGAAGCGGCGCAGCGTGCGCTCGTTGTGCTGCACGGTGTCGACGAGCGACCGAAGGCGCTCGGCAAGCGGCGTTTGGGCGAGATTCGTCACGTTATCAGGGGCGGGTCCGAAGGCAAGCGGGGTTGGCAGCACCAATCCGCTCTAATAACGGCTATTTCCCGAAGGTCTTGAGGGTGCGATCGCGCCGCCTACGCTTTTAAGCGATCTTAAGTCTGGCTTAATTCTTTGCTGTAACTATGAGGTCCAACATCCCCTGTTGAGCCGCCAGAACATCGGCGGCGCTTTTTTTCCGGGGTGTTGACGACGCGCCAGAAGATGGGCTGCATGCCCGCGAAGAAGGAGTCAAACCATGTTTGAAGACACGGTATTCGAGCATTTGCGCGCCATGCCCGGCAACGAATGGGTTCGCCAGATCCATTCATGCAAGGTCTCGGACCCGCTGCAACCCCCATGGGGACGCTCATATCGACTGGTCGAATGGACCATGAAGCACACCCCCGAATCGAGCCGCCGGGTGGTGCCCGCCGAGAGCACGCCGCTCGAAATCGCCCAGGCTGTGGTCTCGCACGTGCCGGGCCGCCGCTTCTGCCAGCACGGCGACGAATAGCGGCATAACGCGCGGCGCCGATTCCGCACGGCTCGCCAATCGCGGCATCACACTACTCGCGCGCGGCGATCGAAGCGCAGAAGTCCAACGCGTCGTCCAGCCGGTCGTTGCCCCAAAACATTTCACTGCCCACAAAAAACGTCGGCGCACCGAAAATGCCGCGCGCCGCGGCCATTTCGGTTTGCTCACGCAAACGCTGCTTGTTCGCGTCGCTTTGCGCTTCGGCGATAATCTCGCGCGCGGACAAATCCAGTTTGCCGAGCGCCTCGCTCACCACGTCCATCGAGCCGATATCGCGGTCATGCACGAAATTCAGTTGCATGATCTCGCGGCAGTAAGCGGCGATCCATTCGCGATCCGCACAGAGCAGCGCCACGCGCGTGGCCAATAGCGCGGCACGCGGAAAAATGCTTGGGCGCGTCAGGGCAATGCCATATTTGCGGCATTGCCGCTCCATGTCCTTCCACACATACGCGCCCTTTTCTTTCTGCAGCACGAACGGCGAATTGTCAAAACCAAGATCGCGAAAAATCGGCCCCAGCAAAAATGGACGCCAGCGGACGCGCACGCCCCGTGCCGCCGCCAGCGCTTCGATGCGCATGACGCTGAGATAGCTGTAGTTGCTGCCGAAGTCGAACCAGAACTCGATGTCCGGCGCCCGCGAGTCAGCGAAAGCCGCCGTGCCGCTCATGTTCGCCTCCCTGTTCGTACGCAACCGCGACACGCACCGATGCGCGGCTGCCGACGCCCCATGCCTTGCAATGCTTGACAGTTAAATGGGGCACTCCTGTCTATGATGGATTTCTCAACCCGCCAACCTTGCCGGTCACGCCATGCACTACCCCTATGACATTCTAAGCGCCGCGTGTCTCTTCATCATTGTGGTTTCCACGACCATCCTGCTGGCGCTCTCCTGAGCGAACCGGCCACGCGGCGCATTTAGCGCATTTGGCGCGTTTATTAGCGCGTTTGCGTGGCCACACGCAGGCCGAGCGAGATGAACAGCACACCAATCAGCTTGTTCTGCCAGCGGGTCAGCCACGTCAGACGCTTGACGAATTTGCCCAGCGGACGAATTGTCAGCACGATCAGCGTCGTATAAAGCGCGCTCATGGCAACGAAAATAAGCCCGAGCGTGGCGAACTGCAGAAACGTGGAGCCGTGTTCGGGATGAACGAACTGCGGCAGGAATGCCAGAAAAAATAGTGCCGTCTTGGGATTCAGCACTTCGGCGGGAATCGCCTGAAAGAAGGCTTTCGAGGCCGATACCGGCGGCAGCGCCGGCGCCGGGCCGGTTGCGCTGGCCTGCTTTTCGCGCAACGCGCGTACGCCCAGATAGATCAGGTAGCCCGCGCCGACGAACTTCACCGCGTTAAAGGCCAGCGCGGAGGTCATCAGCAGCGCAGAGAGACCGACCGACGCACCCAGCGTATGAATGAAGTCGCCCACCGCGATACCGAGCCCGGTAAGAATGCCGGCCTTGCGGCCGCCGTGCACCGTGCGCGTCAACACCAGCAGCACGGCCGGCCCCGGAATCAAAAAGAGCCCGAGTACCACGGCAACGAAAGTCCCTAACGTCGATAGATCAAGCATGTCGTCTCCTTTGTCACGCGCTGGACTACCTGCCGGATGCGCGCGTTCAGCAGACGATTGTAGATGAACTCGCGGCAGCGGACTCGCGCGTGGCGAGCGCGCCATATCGCGGTCCATGCTGACACGGTCGAAAAAGCGCGCGACGCGCCGTCTGTCCACCCGCACTCCGGCGATCCGTTACCATGGCGGGCACAGCGCGCGCCGCGCACGGTGCCCTTCCTTCATCCGTCGAAGTTTTTGCCTTGCCCACTTACACCTTGCCCGCACCGTTGAGCGCGGAACTCGAAATTCGCAAGAGCCGGTTTATTGCGTATGCCATACCGGTCGCCGACCGCGACGCCGCGATGGCCGAGTTACGGCGCCTGCGCGACGAGCATCCTGCCGCGACGCATGTCTGCTGGGCGCTGCTGGCCGGAGGCCAGTCCGGCATGTCCGACGACGGCGAGCCGTCCGGCACCGCCGGCCGGCCGATTCTCGAAGTATTGCGGCATCACGATCTGGATGGCGTGCTGGCCGCGGTCGTGCGCTATTACGGCGGGGTGAAACTCGGCGCCGGCGGCCTCGTGCGAGCCTATACCGACGCGATTGCCTCGGTTTTGCTGGATGCGCCGCGCGTCGAGAGGATTGCTCAGGTCACGCTAACCGTCGAGGTCAGTTACGCCGACGAAGCGAAAGTGCGCCGCTGGATCGAAGCGCAAGGCTATGCGCTCGCGGACAGCGCCTACGCGATGCTGGTGAAAATGACGATCCGTTTGCCCATCAACGCGGTGGACGACGCGCAGCGAGCGCTGGTGGATATGACTCAAGGGAAAGCCGGGTTTTTCTGACACTCCGGGTTAAGTCGTTCGACATACGAATATGAGATGCGCTCATCCGGGGCGCTGTTACCATGCTGCTTAACCACCGGGATAACTTCCTTAAAAAGGGTCACGCCTCTGACTTCGACCGCCGCATTTTCCAGTACAGCGCCTGAGTCCTCGCAACGGAACCCGTCTCTGCCGCCGCTCAGCCCCACGCACTCGCCCTTGAGGTCCACCGTGCTCAAGGGCTGCGGCGTGATCGCGCTGCCGTTGATGCTATCCGCATGCTCGTGGTCGTGGTTTGGTCTCAATCCCAGCGCGCATCGGGCAGCCGTGCATCCCACCGGCTGGCTCAGCGTCGCACCTGCAAGCGATTTCGCCTACATGCCGGCCCGCAATGGGCAAGTTTCACCGAATCGAATCGAAAACACGGCCATGACCGGCATTGTGCTCAAAGACGACATCAACGAAATCGTGCACAACGGCATTGTGAGCAGCCTGCAGATCGCCGGCTTTCATCTCAACGAGGGCAAGCGGATTCTGAGCGGCAGCATCGAGAAATTCACGGTAGACGACACACGCGCGACGACCTACTGGACGCTGAAAATGCGTTATGTGGTGACCGATGCCGCGACCCAGACAGTTGTGTACACAACCACCAAGACGGTGACGCGAAAATCGCCGAAATTCACGAGTAACACGATCGCCATTGAAGACACGGTCAAGCTGAGCGTCGACGCGTTGATCAGCGATACCGGGTTTGTCAAAGCGGTGAATTAAGCGCGCCGTCAACATCGCTTCGGGCCGCTTCGCTACAATTGCAGGGGGCGCTGCTGTGTCGGCCGTTGTACGCGCCGTCCTGGTGCGCGATTCGCCACTCACCTCCCTCTGCCTGCGAGCCGTTATGTCTCTCACAGCCTGGCTATTCTTTCTGCCCGCCTGCTTCGCGATCAATCTCGCACCCGGACCCAATAATCTGCTGTCGATCAATGTGGCGGCGCGTCATGGCTTCATGACCGCGTTTGTCGGCGGCACGGGGCGCCTCGTCGCCTTCGCGATGATGCTGGTGCTGGCCGCGACGGGTCTCGCCGTGGTATTGCACGCATCGGAGTGGTTCTTTCTCGCCATCAAACTGGCGGGCGCAGGCTATCTGATCTGGCTCGCCATCCAGCTATGGCGCAGCGACGCGCCCACCATCGACACGACGCAGCAGGACGACGCATCGCTCGCACGCATTGCGCAACGGGAATTCTTCGTGGCCGCCGGCAATCCGAAAGCGATTCTGGTATTCACCGCGTTCTTGCCCCAGTTCGTCGATATCGCCAAGCCGATGCTGCCGCAGTTCACGGTGCTGGGCGCGAGCTTCCTGGTGCTCGAGTGGGTCGCCATTGCGCTTTACTCGTACGCGGGGATGTACCTCGGGAAATGGCTGGTCCGCGCGAAGGTTCGGCGGTGGTTCAATCGTTGCTGCGGTGGATTTCTGGCGGCGATCGGCGTGGGGTTCCTGATGGTCAGGCGCGGCTGACGATTCGCGCCGGAACGCCCACTACCGTGACGCCCGGCGGCACGTCGGACATCACGACGGCGTTGGCGCCGATCTTCGCGTTGCGCCCGATCGTCACCGGCCCCAGGATGCACGCGCCCGCCCCGATCAGCACGTTGTCGCCGATCACCGGCGCGCCCGGCTGACCGCGGCCGCCAATCACGACGTTGGGCGCGATGACGATATCGTTGCCGAGTACTGCCTGCCGGTGCACGACGATACCGAGCCCCTGATAGCCGAACACCACGTTGCGCCCTACCTTCACCGAGGGTGGCAAGGACACCGAAACGACCACCCGGTTGAAGACCTTCAGAACCCACGGCAACAAAGGCACGCGCAAACGATACAGCAGGTGTGCGATGCGAAATATGTACAACATGAAGCATTTCCTGTTCAAGTAACCGGCACAGCCGGTCAGTGGCCTTTCCGCCTAGCGCTGGAGAATCAGCGCCTTGCCCAGCATCCATGCGAATTTGCTGTTCGTGACCAGATAGCGCCGCCACATCCGGCGTGGCTCCTGCAGAACTCGGAACAACCACTCCAGACCCGCAGCCTGCATCCAGCGAGGCGCGCGGGCGACTTTGCCGGCCACGACATCGAACGTGCCACCTACTCCCATCACGAAGTCGACCCCCAGCGACGCCTTCCAGCGATTGATAAAATTCTCCTTGGTGGGCGACGTGATCGCGACGAACAACAGCCGCGCGCCCGACTCGCGGATAAGCTCGACAACAGGTTCGTGATCGATGCCGAAGTACCCGTGGTGATATCCCGCAATCCTCAGCCCCGGATAGCGGCTTGCGCAGATCGCGGCTACGCGCGCGACCACCTCGTCGGTCGCGCCAAGCAGGTACACCGGAAGCGCGAGTCTCGCCGCCTCCGCCAGCAACCTCTCGAACAGATCAACGCCCGCCACGCGCTCCGGCACGGCATGGCCAAGCAGCCTGCCGGCCCAGACCACGCCCATGCCATCAATGCTGATCATGTCGCAGACGCGGACGGACCTGGCCAGTTCGGCGTCGGTCTGCATGTGAACGAGCTTGGCGACATTGACCGCGACGTGCTGCGTGAACTGTCTGGCCATGATTCGCGAGGAGATGACGGCGACCGTCTCGTCCATGGTCGCGGCGTCCATCGGACATCCCAATACTTGAATGCGCTTCATAAAATCACTCTGTCTGTTCTGTGGCATCCGCACATCGAGCGTGCGTCGCGGATGCGGCGTTCATTTCTTCGACACCGAAACCGGTCCGAAGAACAACGTCATTTCGCTGACGTCGGACGGCGAACTGTTCCAACCGGCCTTGTAGAGCCCCATCTTCAGGTACGCGTCCTGCACGCCCGGATAAGCGTTCGGCACACCCTGCGACGCGAACACCGAGCGCCCGTCCTTCCACAATTGCGTCGACGCATGCTGACCGGAATCGTCGGCAACGTAGCGCAGCGCCCAGTTGACCCACTTGCCCTTATCGGCATCGGCGCAACACAGCCATTTGCCTGCGGAAACGGTCGCCGTATTTGCCCCGCCGCGCTCGGAAATCGCGTACTGGTTGCCCAGCAGGCTCAGTGCGATGGTCGGCCCACCCGTCCATTCACCCTGATGCACCTGGGTGATGATGACGGCCTGCTTGCTGTCGAAGGTGAACCCGGCGGGAATGAAAGTGCTCCATCTGAGCAGATAATCCGCGCCTTGCGAAAAACTCACCGCTTTCGGGAAGATCAACTCGGCCCGAGGTACACCGTTCGCAATCTTCGAGAAGTCCTCGGTTCTGGACATCTGAACGCGAACTGCCTTTCTTCCCGCTATGACTGGATCGTCGACCACGGCGATATCGCCGGGATTGGCCTGAACGCCGATACCCGCGTCAATGCCACCGCTCCAGGTGGTGGCAAACAGCGAGTCATAGGTGCTCGCCACTGCGGTCATTTGCGGATCGCTCCACGTACCGCCGAGATCCTGTGCGTTGGCGCAACTGCATAGCAATGCTAAAAGACAACCTGAAATCCCACCGCTGAATGCCACGACTTTCATCGACGATCCTCTTTGCCGGTTTAGCTCACTCTGCGATAGCAGAGCACGTATTGATCGACCACCGCGCCGACCGAATAGCGGCTCATCGCGCGCGACACCGCTGCCTGCCCCATTGCATGCGCGATATCGGGCCTTTGCACCAGATGCCGGATTCTTTCCGCCAGTGCCTCTATGTCACCACAACGGACCAGGTAGCCAGTCACCCCTTCCTCGACCAGATCCAGGAACCCGCCAACCTGCGTGCCAATCACAGGCCTGCCCATCAGCATCGCCTCCAGCGTCGAGATGCCGAACGCTTCGAAATGACTCGGCATGCAAAACAGGGCCGCGTCGCGATAGAACCTGAGTTTTTCATCGCCCTGCAGCCAGCCGACGAAGCGAACCTGATCGCTCACGCCATAGCTGTGCGCCGCGCGTGACCACCGCTCCATATCGCCGGCGCCGGCCAATCGCAGCTGGATCTTCAGCCCCTGGCTGTTCAGGAGTGCCGTCGCTCCCAGCAACTCGCCGATTCCCTTGCCTTCCGTGAATCTGCCGACAAAGGCAACATACGGAGAGCTATCCCTGCCCGTCGCACATGGGGACTCATGTAACGCCATACCGGCCATCGCCTCGGCGTGACACGCTGTATTGCCGATTACATAGAGGCCGTGAGCATTGCCTCGATACACCTCGAGTTCCGCCGCGATGGCCGATGACACCGCCACCGCCGCATCCGCGCCGCGAATGAATCGCGACACGGCATGACGCGTGAGCCAGCCGCCGTTGCGCCAGAAATGCTGAAAATTACCAGCATGCAAATGAAAAATCGTTCTCTTGCCTAAAAGCCTGGCCAGCAGATACAACCCAAACTTTCTATAAAACGACCCGCGAATCGACACATGGAAATGAACCAGATCGACGCCCTTGACGAGTGCAACCAGAAAGCCGGGAACGTCCAGCAGAAGAAAGCACAGCAGCGATTTCACGCTCTGGAAACCATGCGTCTCGAAGATGCTCAGCGTCACCGCCTCGCGTTGAAAGCGGTCGCGCTGCGCGCCCAATTCAGCGAGCACGGACGCAATACCGCCTCTCTGCCCTCGCCCCGGTCCGACATGCAGCACACGAAGCGGAGACGCCTCAGGCTGTATTGCCGCGCTGTCGCCATGACGCTTATTCATCGCCCGGCCTTTGCTCGGCAGCCCCGCGCTGCGCCGCGGCGCGCCCGATGAGTACGGCGATCATCGCCAGATACGGACTGACGACCGCCGACACCAGCACGTGCCCCGCCGTGCAGGCCGTCGCCATCAAAACGATATAAAACCATTTGCCAAATCGCGGTACCCGTCCGCGTCCACGGTAAAGAAAAGCCTTGCTCAAGCTCCACACATAGAGGAAACAGACCGGTAATCCCACCGCCAGAACCAGATCCGGCAAGTCGATTTCGATCAGGTAGCGCACTACCGGGTAGCCACCGGTCAGCAGCGGCGCATAGCCATGCTGTGCCACGTCGTTCCACACGTTCCAGAATTTGACGTCCCGTCCCGACAGGATCATGGAGAGCAATCCGCCGCCGCCCGCACGGTCATGCTGATACTGGAAATACTGCAAGCTGAGATCGACGGCGCCTGTCACGCTGGGCAACGACAGATAGGCAATCGCAGCAGCGCCCGCCAGGGCGCCGACAAGCGCCAACGCGCGGACAGTCGCCCCAGGCAGCTTGTGCCTGCAATAGAAGTAAGAACATGTCATGGCGACGGCCCCCGCCATCGCAGCCTTGGTGCCGACCAGACACGAGGCCAGCAGAATGCTGCCGACCAGCACGGCTCGCAAAGCCGACCAGCCCGACCTCAGTACGCCAAGCAGACCATAGCCAAGCCCCACGATCATGAGTGCGGACGCCTCGTTCTGCGCGTACACAATCCCTTTGTAGCCCGACCGGATCTGCGTATCGGCCCAGTAGCTACGAAACATATCGATTGAGAACGCCGCGCCCGCGACGATCGCCCACGCATAGGCCAGCAAGGTGAGGCACAGGAACGGTTCAAGTTCTTCGAGCTGCTGCCCGCGCATCCCGCTTAGCGCCGCGAAACACACGAAGAAAGAGAACACCTTGAGAATGAACACGGCCTGCTGCGTGAACTCCGCAGTCGGCATATCGCCGAGGGCATACGTCACCGCGGCGGCCACGATGGCTGCCGCCGCCAATAGCGCCGTGCGCCAGCTCGACAGTTTCACCCTGCCACTCGTCAACAGAACAAGAAGCAGGCCGGCGATCATACTTCCACGCACAAGAAGCGAGTAGCGCGCATCGCCCCCTTCCGTGCCAGATCCATGTGCGGCTCTGATTGACAGAAAGTCGGCAAACGGTGACAACGCGAGACCATAGGCGAACACTGTCCATCTCAGCGAAGTGGGCGCCCGTCGCGCTACCTTGCGCACCGCAACACTGCTTTGAACGCTCCGCCGCTGCGGCCAAACCGCGTTACTCATGACGCGCACCCGATGCGCCGTTGAACAACAGTGCCCACCGAAAGCCAACCACGCTCCAGCGAGCCGCGGTGCGCACGAGGCGCAGCGGCCCAAGCACAGCACCACGCCACACCGGCCTGGGGGCCGTACTTGCTTTACGCTCGCGCTCTATGCTGCTAGGCAACCGTTCGAAGTCTTCCCATACCGCGTAGGGGCGCAGTTCGACCACGCGCGCTCCGCCGTGATCCCGGTGCCAGGGCCAATCGTCGAGCAATGCGCCGATCCGCCCGTCCGTATAGGCGAGTGCATGGCGAGCCGCTTGCGCGGAGATCCAGTAGCCCACCGACCCCGAGGTCCACTGCTTGAACGGCACGCCGACCCGAAGTCCGGCCACGACCGCGGCCCGCCTGAGCGGCTCGTTGAAGTAAGTCCACGACGATGCGGCGCGCCGCAACTTGGATCGTCCCAGCAGCACGATGTCCGCCTGGGCCGCCAGTTCGGACTCGTTCGCCCGCAACACGTTCGTGAAGAATGCCGGTTCGAGCATCGCGTCATCTTCAAGAACCACGGCGGCACGCCCCGTATCCGCGATCTTGCGCCACACCGAACGGTGGCTCATGAAACACGCCACTTCGGCGCAGGTCAACGAGCGTCCATAGCGGCGGCGCGCTGCCTCAGCGTCATACGCCGCATTCAGTTCGCCTGGCGCGAGGGTTTTCCCGTCGACTGCGTCCTCGATGTGAAATACCGCACCACGGTCGGCCAACAACCTGGCAATCGCATCGCGACGACCTGAACGCAACAGCGATATGACGTGAACGGGTGCACGGCTTTCCATCATCGGCTCAACAATTGGGTAAAGTGGTTGCGCAATGACGACCTGCTCAGAATCATCGACACATAAATAGCGAGCAACACCGCCTCCGCCACGAGAAGAGACCACGCCGCGCCTTCAGCGCCGAACCGTGGCGTCAGAACGATCGCCAGCCCGACGTTCAGCACACCGACGGCCAACATCGACCAGGAGCGGGAACGCGCGCGCCCGAACGGCACCAGCACCTGGAGTCCAAGGAAATAAGCCAGGTTGCCGAAGACGGTCACGAGGCAAAGCAGCCTGAGCAACGATGCCGAGCCCGCATAGCCAGCGCCCAGGATCAGCGTGGTGAGTGGCGCCGCGATATAGCCAATGACAGTCGCCCCGGCAATTGTCGTCACCACGGTGGCAACCGCGCCCAACACAGTGAGACGCGCAGCCGAGCGAGGCTGCGCCGTGAATAACGACGCAATACGCGGATAGCACACCGTATTGATCTGCGCCGGCACCATGTTCGCGACGGTCTTTAGCTTGTCGGCCGCCGTATAGACGCCCACCTGATACGGCGTGGTCATGGCGGCAAGAATGACCGCGTTCGTTACGCCGAAGAGACTCACCGAGGCCGACGACACGAACATGTCGGCGCTTTCCCGAATACGCTGCCGGACCGAGCGCGCCGACACGCATGGACGGTGCAAAACACCAAGACGCCAGGCGGCGATCAGCGAAAACAATCCTGTCAGAACCGCCGCCGATCCCTGAATTCCTGCAGCGAAAACGACGTCGCCACTGTGACGCACAAAGACGAACGTCAGCGGCAATGCCGAGAATCTTCCCGCCAGCGCTACCGTTGCGAAGACCGAGAACCTCTCCAGCCCTTGCAACAGCCAGTTCAACGTAAATACGCTGCCGAAGACCGTGAGCCATGCCGCAAGGAGCACCGGATAGACGGCAGCGAGCTTCCTATCGATTTGTGTGTTGCACAAACAAGCTTTGGCGGCCATCGTCGACCAGACGAGTTCGTTAAGCGCCTCAGGTTGCCCCCTGCGCTCGACGACTGCCTTGGGGCCGCTGAGAAAGAATCCCCATTCGGTCACGATCAGCCCGTAGGTCGCAACCGCCGTCGCATAGCCCAGCACGCCGAATTGCGCAGCACCGAGCACGCGTGTCAGATACGGAAAGGTCGCCAACGGCACGAGGTAGTTGCCGACCTGCCACACCATCATGGCGAGGAAGTTCGAGCGGAGGCGCGAAACCTTCGGCACCGTCATGGCGCGTGCCGTTTCCGGTGCGTTCACGCGATGCCCCGGTATTGACGCAAGCAGCGCCGCGCCCAATTACGCATGAGCCAACACGCCACGCGTATCGATCACCACTTTCGCCTGGAAGCGAACCGGATCCACACGGCGAAACTGAGCGTGATCGACCAGAATGACGATGATGTCCGCCTCCAGCAGCGCCTCGCTCAATTCGCAGAGACGAACCTTGCCGTCGAGCGACGGCGGCAGCACTCGCACGTTCGGTTCAACCGCAACGACCTGCCCGGCGAACCGCTCCGAGAGTTCCTCGGCAATCTCGAGCGCGGGGCTTTCGCGCAAGTCATCGATATTCGCCTTGAACGCCAGTCCCAGACAGGCAATCACCGGATCCTTGAAGCGCCGCGCCGCGCGCTCGACGCGGTCGATCACATAGCGAGGCTTGTCGTCATTGACGGTTCGCGCCGTACGAATCAGGCGCGCCTGTTCCGGCGCGGAGTCCACGATGAACCACGGGTCGACCGCGATGCAGTGACCACCCACACCCGGTCCGGGCTGCAGGATGCTCACACGCGGATGCCGGTTCGCGAGCCGGATCAGTTCCCACACGTTGATGTCCAGCTTGTCGCAGATCACCGAGAGTTCGTTGGCGAAGGCGATGTTGACGTCTCGAAACGAGTTTTCCGTGAGCTTGCACATTTCGGCCGTCCGGGCGTCGGTCAGAATGCAGTCGCCTTGCACGAAATTCTGATAGAGCGTGCGCGCAAGTTCGCCACAGCGTGGCGTCATGCCACCGATCACGCGATCGTTCTCGACCAGTTCTCGAATCACATGACCGGGCAGCACCCGCTCCGGGCAGTGGGCCACGCGAATATCGGATTGCTCGCCGGCCTGTTGCGGAAAGGTCAGATCTGGACGAAGCTGCGCCATCCAGGCGGCCATCTGCTCGGTCGCCCCGACCGGCGAAGTCGATTCGAGGACCACGAGGTCGCCCTTCTTGAGTACGGGTGCGATCGCCTGGCTCGCCGACTCGATGAAACGCAGGTCCGGCTTGTGGCCGTCCGAGAACGGCGTCGGCACGGCGATCAGAAACGCATCGGCTGGTTCCGGCGTGACGGTGGCGCGCAAATACCCTTGAGTCACCGCGGCGTGCACCAGCATATCGAGCTCCGGCTCGACAATGTGAATGGCGCCGCGATTGATTGTGTCGACCGCGTGCTGGCTGACGTCGACGCCAATCACGCGTTTGCGTCGCGCCGCGAATACGGCAGCCGTGGGGAGTCCAATGTAACCGAGGCCAACCACCGAGACAGTTTCAAAATTCATGGTATTTATTGAGTAATCAGATTGTGTCCGGTCAGGCCGCGAGCGCCGGAGCGAAACGTGGTTCAAGTAGCGCTTGCGCAATGCGAGCGCAGGCATGTCCGTCGCCGTACGGATTGGCACGCACGCTCATCGACCGGTAGCTGTTTTCGTTGCTCAGCAACTCCGATACGCCATCGACGATCTTCTGTTCGTCTGTTCCGACGAGCTTGACAACGCCCGCGTCCACGGCCTCCTGGCGCTCGGTCGTGTCGCGCATTACCAGCACCGGCTTGCCGAGCGACGGCGCCTCTTCCTGAACGCCGCCGGAATCGGTCACGATCAGATAGGCCCGGTCCATCAGGCAAACGAAGGGCAGATAATCGAGCGGCTCGATCAGGTGTACGTTGTCGATGCCTTTGAGAATGCGGTTAACCGGTTCGCGTACGCCCGGATTGAGATGGACCGGGTACACGATGTCCACGTCGGGATGCGACCTGGCGATTCGTGCCAGCGCGGTACAGATGCGCTCAAACCCGCCGCCGAAACTCTCGCGCCGGTGTCCCGTCACCAGAATCAGACGCCGATCCGGCGGCAGTACCGGAAGGTGACGCTGCGCTTCCTCGCGCAAGCCGGCGTCTTTCGTGAGCCGTTCGCGCACATGCAGAAGCGCATCGATCACCGTGTTGCCCGTCACCAGGATGCGATCGTCGGGCACGTTTTCCGCGAGCAGGTTTCGTCTGGAGCGCTCGGTCGGTGCAAAATGCATGTCCGCGAGTACGCCAGTCAGTCTGCGGTTCGCTTCCTCGGGCCAAGGCGACAACAGATCGCCCGTTCGCAGCCCTGCTTCCACATGACCAACCGGCACCTGCTGATAGAAAGCGGCAAGACTCGCGGCGAACGTAGTGGACGTGTCGCCATGCACGAGCATCATGTCCGGCCGGCAATCCTTCAGTACATCCCGCATGCCGAGCAAGATCGATCCGGTAATGTCATAGAGATCCTGATTCCGCTTCATGACGTTCAAGTCGAAATGCGGACGGATCTGAAACAACGTCAGAACCTGATCGAGCATCTCCCGGTGTTGTCCTGTCACACAGACAAAGCAGTCGATTCCCGGCGTGCTCTTGAGCTGCCTCACGAGAGGCGCCATCTTGATGGCCTCCGGACGGGTGCCGAAGGTAAGCAGAATTCTCTTGTTCATAAACAGGCTGTTTTTCGATCGCGCACCGGAACGCACGGCGATACGGTGTTCACGGTCGGCACCAGGTGGTGCGATAGTGGTTTGTCCAAGGCGATTACGAACTCTTCTGCGGGCCGTACTCGGAGAACGCACCGTAAGTACTGGCACGTTGCGGCACATCGTTCAGCAGCACACCGTCGACCGCGCGGCCCGCGCTGCTGAGCTGTCGCATGCTCTCCTGAAGCTCGGCAGCCGAATGACGCCCGTGCCGGACAACGAGCAAGGTCAGTCCCGCGTGCTTGCCAATCAGCACCGGATCCGTCACGGCCAGCACCGGCGGCGAATCGACAATCACCACGTCGTACTGCCGGCTGAACTGCGCGAGTAATGCCCCGAACACGTCGCTCATCAGCATTTCCGCGGGACTCGAGGCGATGCTGCCGCTCATCAGCACGTCGAGATTCGGCAGCACCTGACGATGAACCGCGCTATTGGGATCTGCGCCGCCAATCACATCGGAGAGCCCCGGCTTTCTCGGTAACGCAAAATACTCATGCACGTCGCCCCGGCGCATATCCGAGTCGATCAGCAGCACGCGTTTGCCACCCGCGGAAAGCACCGCGGACAAGTTCACCGACATGAACGACTTGCCGACATCCGGCCGCGGTCCGGTCAGCATCACGATGTTGTTGTGCGATTTGAGCAGGCCGAACTGCAACGCGGTTCTCAAGCTGCGGATTCCTTCCACAGCTACGTCATCGGGCCGCGCCACAGCGAGCACGTTCAACCCTGCGGCACCGCTACGGCCGGATCGCTGCAATGTCTGCTGGCGCGCGCTTCGCGAAACGATCGCGTACACCGGCACGCCCACCGCGCTTTCGATTTCAGAAGGCGTTTCCAGACCGCGATTGAGCGCACTGCGTACAAACGCGATCAAACATCCGAGCATCAAGCCAATCACGCCAGATAGCACGATCACCAGCGCTTTCTTCGGCCGGACGGGCTTTTCAGCCACTTCCGCGTAATCGACGGTGTGCACGTTGCCCAGTTGACCCGCCTTCAGAACACGCAGCTGCTGCGTGCTATCCAGCAGCTTGGTGTACAGATCGGTGTCGACCCGCACGTCGCGCATGAGCCGAAGCGCCTGCTGCTGTACGCTCGGCAGTGACGCGACCTTCTGATTGAAGCCGTTCTGCTGTTGCTCCAGTTCACCGATTTGCCGGTCGATTGCCTGCACCGAGGGATGCTCCGCCGTGTACCGCTGCGCGAGCGCCGCGCGTTGCTGCTGCAATTCGATCACCCTGGTTTTACCGTCGACGATCGACTGCAAAAGCAACTTCCCTTCGGTCTCCAGATCGACTGTGCCGTTCTCCGCGCGAAACGCGTTGTATTTCGCCTCGGCCTGATCAAGGTCGGCCCGCAACTGAGGGAGCTGTTCGCTCAGGAATTGCAGCATCTGTTGCGCCTGAGCGGACTTGCTGTCCACATTCCGTTGGACGTAGATGCTTGCGACACTATTCACGATAGCCGCGGTCAGAGCGGCATCGGCGCCGTCCAGCTTCACGGAAACAATGCCTGACTGCTTCGCCTTCTCGCCGATATCCAGGGCGAGCTGCAAGTCCGCAGTCGTCAGCTGCGTCGATGCCCGGGTCAGGTGGAACGACGTGCCCGCACGAGCAGTCATCTGCTCAATACGCAACTGCACCGGCCCATACGGTGTCGTGCCCTGCACCATCGCGCCGACGCGGCCGTGCAACACCATCCGACCGTCCGGATCGCGAAGATCAAAGGTGTTTTCTGCCCCAACCATTAATTTGAAAGGCTTGTCGTAGAGCCGTGACGGGATGTCGAATTGTGTGACACCCAGACGCTCGCCACCCCACGCGAAACGGCTCATCCCCAGAACGGGATCTGCGAGGACGCCCGGTGGCGCGTGTCTGGCGATCAGCGCCCCGATCAACGGGAAACGCTGTGGCGTCGCCTTGACGTCGAGACGCAAGCTCCGGACGGCCTCCTCGACCACTTTGCGCGAACGGATCAGTTCGATTTCGGCGTCGGTCGATGCCTTGTCCTGAAACAGTGAAGCGAGGTCGCCCAGCTTGTCATTGAGCGTGCTGCTGCCGGCGTCGCTATCGACCTGGATCATCGCATCCGCGCGATACATCGGCGTGCTTAAGAATGCATAGGCCATACCTGACATCAGCGCTATCGTCACGACCAGCGCAATCAACCGCCGGCTGTCGACAAAGAGCGCGACCAGGTCGGACAGCGCAATGTCTTTATCGCCCGGCGCTTGTCCGGAAAGTTCTTGATGGAGCAATTTCATGATTCAATGAGCCAGCCGTGCGATGTCGTCACGCCATTGCGCAATGCAATGTTCGATTTGTGCGAAGGCGAGCTCAAACACGACACGATGCCGTCGATAGGGATCCACAATGTCAAGCTGCTCGTGCTCGCCGAGGCGGAACACCTTGCCTCGTGCTGATGGAAAGCGACTGAGAATCTGATCACGCTGGCTAGCCGTCATGGTCAGCACCACGTCCGCTGCGCGCACGTGTTCTTCGCTCAGCGCCCGAGCGATGTGCTGGCTGATATTCATCCCGCGTTCTTGCGCAAGCTGAATCGCGAGCGGGTCCGCGTGCCTGCCAACAAGCGCCCGCGTACCCGCCGAGCTCACCAGTACAGACGGCAGTGCATGCTCGAGAAATGCACGCGCGACCGGGCTCCGGCAAATATTGCCCTCGCACACCATCAGAATCCCGGTCATTTCGCGATCACCCCTGCGGTGAGCCCCGTGTTGATCAACGGCATCAACAGGGTCAGCACACGGTTGAAGCGAACGAGCCCACTGCCGTCGACGTACACGACGTCTCTCGACTGCAGTTCGAAATCTCTCGCGAGCAGCATCGCGACGGGCGACTGGCCGTTGAGATGAAACACCTGTGGCGTCCCGCTCGGCGACCGGCGGATGATGAACATCTGCGCCGCGTCGGCAGTCGCGGAGTTCACGCTGCCCGCCTGCAGGAGCGCGTCCGCGAGCGTGATCCGCCCGGTTCTGCGCGGAATCGCCGAGACCGGCTTGTTCACTTCGCCCATCACGTACACGTCGTTGTCGTCGCGCGACATGACGCGCAGCAAATCGCCGGATTTCAGATAGAGACCCGACGGACTCGATCCCTGCGCCAGCATCTGCGTCAGATTCAGGGGATGCGACTGGCCGTTGCGCACCAGCACGAGATCGCTCTGATCCGCGCTTTCATTGAAGCCGCCAGCGCGGCTAACGGCTTCATACAGCGTCATGGGCACGTCATTGAGCGCCTGCGCGCCGGGGCTGCGGACCTCGCCATCGACATAAACCTGATGCGCACGGTAAGACGCCATCCGCACCGTCACCTGAGGCTTGACGAAGTATCTGGCGAGCGCATTGCTCAGCCGTTGCTGTATCTCCTCGGTACGCAGACCGGCCACGGGCAACGTGCCCGCGTACGGAAAGCTCAGGTTGCCGCTCTGATCGACAATGAAACCGGCCAGCGGATCGCCGGGCCGCGGCGACGACTGCGTCTGCGACGAACCAAGCGCGGCCGCCAACTCCGGGTGATCCCAGACGACGATTTGCAGCACGTCACCGGCTCCAACCGTGTAGGCCTGCGGCACTCCGGACAGCAACTGCGACAGCTCGCGCTGTTGCTGTTGACGGTTTTGCGCCATGCGCGAAATCAGCGCGGCGTCGACCTCGGTGATCGCAATGTCCGGCGTACCGGGTGTTGCATTGACCTGCTCACTCGCTGCGCCTTCGGTGGTTTCACCGGCATGGCTCAAGGTATCGACAAGGCCGGGCGCTGCCTGCACGCGCGACGTGTCCATCCGCATACCGGGCGCCACTGCACATGCACTGGTTAGCAGCGCTATCGCTGCCATCACAACACCAAGCCGATAGGACGGTCTGGCCGGAGTTACCGCTAACATCGTGTTCAACCTATTCTTCAAAAGGGCGTGCCGTAGGCTCAATAAGCATTGCGATGCCGCAATCCTTTCATCACCGTCGCCAGGACGATGCGCATGTCCAATCCAAAAGACCAGTTGCGCAAGTAGTAAAGATCGTGCTCCACGCGCGCCTGCATTTTTTCAACCTTGTCGGTCTCCCCGCGAAAGCCATTCACTTGCGCCCACCCGGTGATGCCGGGTTTGATCCGGTAGCGATGGATATAACCGTCGACAATGCTGCGGTACTGGTCGTCATGCTCTATCGCATGCGGCCGCGGACCGACCACCGACATCTCACCGCGCAGCACGTTCATGAACTGCGGCAACTCGTCGAGGCTCGTGCGCCGCAAGAACGCGCCGACGCGCGTGATCCGCGGGTCTCCGCGCGTGGCCTGACGAACTACGCCGGGCAGTTCCGCATGCGCGCGCATGGAGCGAAACTTGTAGATGCTGAAGACGCGGCCATCCACCCCCTTGCGCCGTTGCGTGAACAGCACAGGTCCCTTCGAGGTCGCCTTCACGGTGAGCGCGATCGCGAGCATCACCGGTGACAAAGCCAGCAGCGCCACAGCGGCAAAGACCCGGTCGAACGCCGCTTTCTGCATCAAGGCGTACGGTGTCATGGGCGAAGCCATCAGATTGATGGCCGGCGCGCCGATCAGGTCGATCACGTTCCGGTCGAACATCACCAGGCTGCGCACGTCGGGAATAAACCGCAAGTTGACGAGATCACCACTGAATTCGTCCATGATCGTCAGCACCGTGTCTTCTTCCGACATCGGCAGCGCGAGCCACACCTCGTCGATCTCTTCGCGGCGCACCCAACCGGCAAATTCACGCAGACGCCGGAAACCCGGCAATCCGGGGGCATCAGGTTCACGTTCCGGTCGCGTATTGAACGCGGCCACCGCCCGAAAGCCCGCGCCCGGCGAGGCCACGATGTTGGCGATCACACTGTCGCGATGCGCTCCCGCGCCCACTACGGCGACCGTGCGCAAATTTCTCCCCGCGCGTCTCATTCTTTGGAGCGCGGCATGCACCATCAGCCTGGATGCGACGAGCCCCGCCGCCGTAATCGCCGTCCAACTCGCAAACCAGAGTCGCGATACGGATGCCGCGTCGTGCACCAGGTACATCATGGCCAGTCCGCAGACCTGCACGACGACCCAGCCGAGCACGAGGTTGACGCCCAGACGCAGTTTCGAGCGACCGCGCCACGAGTCGTACACGCCGAACCACGGCAGCAGCAGAACGGCAAACACCATATCGAACGCCACGAAGGCGACTTCGAGAATCGAATGGCCGGTGTCAGGTGCGAACCTCAGCGACGCCAGAACCGCGCCCAGAGCAATCAGCATCACATCGAGCATGCGTGCGAGGACGCTCTCCATGTCCGCGGCGTGACGGCCCGCGGGTTGACGAATCACAGTGTGCATGCCGCTCGACCTAAAACCCGAACACGCCGCGAAGGCGCCTTGTCGCCTCGACGACATACGATTCATGCGCCAGCGCCACATACGTAGACACAACGAGATAGTTCAAATCAATCCACAGTTTCTTAGCATTGCTCTCAAACAGCCTTATGCAACGCAGAGCGAACGCCTCACTTCTTAAGGAAGGCGAATTCTGAGCCCAAGACCACTTCTCAGAATTGAGAAATTTCCCAACGCACTGTGGTTTTTGTAGGTGGGCAAATACGCCGTCCTGGCGAGTACCACACTCCCTTCGCTGTCTTCAGGCGGCCCGACATCTATAACCAATACGTAATGCATCAACTGAGAAACTTTAACTATCTGTGATTGACGTGCCCCCGTATGCTCAAGCAATGACCCGCCGCCGCGCGCAGCGCGAGACGGTATCGGGATAGCGATTTCTTATCGTTACAGGAGGGGCATCATGAAGATCTGTGTCTTCGGGGCGGGTGCGATCGGCGGCTTGATGGGTGTGCAGCTCGCGCGCGCCGGCGCGGATGTGAGTTTCGTCGCGCGCGGCCCCCATCTCGCGGCGATGCGGGAACACGGCGCGCGTCTCATCATGGACGGCGAAACGTTCAGCGCGCCGGTCCGTTGCACGTCCGACCCTCACGAACTCGGCGTGCAGGACTTCGTGATCATCACGCTCAAGGCGCACTCTCTGCCTGGCGTGGTCGACGCCATGCAACCGCTGCTCGGCAAGCACACAGCGATCGTCACGGGCGTGAACGGCATTCCGTACTGGTATTTCTATCAGCACGGCGGCAAATTCGCGGGCACGCGCCTCACCAGCGTCGATCCGGACGGCGGTCAATGGACGAAGCTCGGCCCCGAACGCGCGATCGGCTGCGTGCTGTATCCCGCGGCGGAACTCGTCGAGCCGGGTGTCATCAAGCATGTGTACGGCAAGAAATTCCCGATCGGCGAGCCGAGCGGCGAGCGCACGCCGCGCATTCAGCAATTGCACGAGATCATGCAGGCGGCCGGTTTCGAGGCGCCGATCCGCGACAATATCCGCGACGAGATCTGGCTCAAACTGTGGGGCAACCTGTGCTTCAATCCGATCAGCGCTTTGACGCATGCCACGCTCGACGTGCTCACCAGCGACCCCGGCACGCGTGCAGTATCACGCACCATGATGCTCGAGGCCAAACGCATTGCCGATCAGTTCGGCGTGCATTTTCGCGTCGACGTGGAAAAACGGATCGACGGTGCCGGCGCGGTCGGGGCGCATAAGACCTCGACCCTGGTCGATCTGGAAAACCGTCGCCCGATGGAAATCGATCCGCTATTGACGGTGGTGCAGGAGATGGGCCGCCTCGTCGCGGAGCCCACGCCGACTATCGACGTGGTGCTGGCGCTCATCAAATTGCGTGAGCGGATGGCATTGCAGGGGGATTGAAGCTCTGGCAGCTCCGTCAGAAGGTTTTCGCTCGCAGCTCGATTGTCCGCAAGCAGGCACAAAGGATCGAACACCATGCGTGTCCGATCCTTTTCTTCTGTGACGCTACTGGTCGATCGCGAGCCACACTGCTTTGGGCTCCGTAAAGTTCTCGATCGCGACATCGCCGTGCTCGCGACCGAATCCTGAATCACCGGACCCGCCCCACGGCAAACGCACATCGGTATAGCCATAGGTGTTGATCCATACGGTGCCCGCTTTCAGATCCCGTGCAACCCGGTGTACCCGGCCGATGTCCGCGCTCCACACACCCGCTGCGAGGCTATACAGCGTACCGTTGGCGATCCGTATCGCGTCGGCTTCGTCGTTGAAACGGATCACGCTGGCCACCGGCCCGAAAATCTCCTCCTGCGAAATGCGCATTTCGTGCTCGACGCCGGCGAACACGGTCGGCTCCACGAAGAAGCCGCGCTGGCCCACGCGCGCGCCGCCGGTAACGAGCGACGCCCCTTCGGCGCGCCCTGTCTCGACATAGCCCAGCACCGTCTTCATCTGCGCCGCGGAGATGAGCGGCCCCATCGCTGTCTCGCGCGCCGACGGATCGCCAACCTTGATCGACTTCGCGCGCGCGGCGAGCCGCTCGACAACTTCGTCGTAGACGTCGCGATGCGCGAGAATGCGCGAGCCCGCCGAACAGACCTGACCGGTGTTGAAAAACACGCCGGCCGCCGCGGCCCGCACCGCGTTGTCGAGATTCGCATCCGCGAAGATCACGTTGGCCGACTTGCCGCCGAGTTCCAGCGTGACGCGCTTGAAATTGCCGGCGGCGCCCTGCAGAATGCCGCGCCCCACGGAGGGCGAGCCCGTGAACGTTACCTTGTCGACGCCGGGATGCGCCACCAGTGCATCGCCGACCACGCGACCCTTGCCGGTGACGATATTCAGCACTCCCGGCGGAACACCCGCTTCGAGCGCGAGTTCCCCAACGCGCAGCGCGGTAAGCGGAGTGATCTCCGCAGGTTTGACGATCAGCGTGCAACCGCACGCCAGCGCCGGCGCGATCTTCCACATACCGATCATCAGCGGGAAATTCCACGGCACGATCGCCGCGACCACGCCGACAGGTTCGCGCAACGTGTAGGTCAACGCATCGGGACGCACGGGCACGATCTGGCCGGTGATCTTGTCGCACCAGCCTGCGTAATATTCGAGCGTGTCGATCACGGCGGGAATGTCCTGACGCAGCACCGCGGCGATCGGCTTGCCGGCGTCCAGGCTTTCGAGCGCGGCAAGCTCCTCGAGATTGGCGCGTATCAGGCCGGCAAAGCGCATCAGAATGCGGCCCCGCTCGGCCGCCCGTATGGCGTTCCAACCCTTCAACGCCGCGCGCGCCGCATGCACCGCGGCATCGACATCGGCGGCGCTGCCTTGGGCCACCAGCGCAATCGGCTCCTCGGTAGCCGGGTTGATGTCGACGGAATATTCGCCGGTGCCGGGCGGCAAACGCTTGCCGTCGATCAGCAGATCATGGCGCCTGAGGTCGGTTTCAGTATCCATCATGGGGCTCCTTGCAGGGGTGATTGGCGTAGGCTGGGTGGTACGGGGCCAAAGCTGAAGTCAGAGTTCGTGGAGGACGGCGCCGTCGCGCGCGGCAACGGGCGATGCCGGGGTGGTCGTAGCGGTGTTCGTGGCGGAGGGCGCCGCGCTCGCCGGTGCGGCGAACTGCGCCCAGGCAGCCGCGGCGTTGGGTCGAAGCGAACGGTTGCGGCGCTGCACGAGCAGCGTCGCCAGATTCATCTCGGGCGTCAAAGGTCGGCTGACCAATGAAGCGCCCACCGTGGGCCAATGGGCATCGACGGGTAAAACGCCGACGCCGAGGCCCAATTCGACCATGCGCAGCACCGCCGCGACATGTCCGAGCTCCTGCACCTGCCGCCGTTTCAAGCCATTCGCGCTGAACGCCGGTTCAAGCGCCGTGCGTACTCCCGCGTCGGCATTCAACGTGACGAGCGCACACTCGCGCAACGCGCTCCATTCAACGCTCGCCTCCCCCGCCAGCGGATGCGTGGGGGGCATCACCGCATGAAACGGAGTCGTGAAGATGGTTTGCGCATGCAACACGTCGCCGGCGAGCGGCTCGGCCAGCGAGACCACGCCGAAATCCGCCTCGCCTTGCTCGACACTCGCGAGTACACCGCTTTGCGGCAGATCCTTGACGGACACGATCAGCCCGGGAAAAACCGCCGCGCATCGTGCAAGCCCCTGCGCCACCCAGCTCGACGACAACACCGGATTGCTCGCCAGCACCACCACGCCGGTATGGCCGTCGTGAGCGGCCCGTTCCTCCCGCAGCGTCAGTTCGATGTCGTCAAGGAGACGCCCGATCCTTCGCACGAGGCTCGCGCCGGCATGCGTCAGCTCGACCTGGCGCGTGGTGCGGTCGAACAGTTTCAGCTCGACCGCTTCTTCGAGCTCGCGCACGCAACGGCTCACGGCCGACTGCGTGAGGTCGAACTCGCGCGCCGCGCGCGTGAAGCTCCGCTCACGCGCGACGGCGACAAACACCTTGAGCTGCTGCAGCGAAACGTTCATGACGTCATGGTCGAACGCAGTCCGGCCACCCTATTCCCGAGTTTGCTCGGACCAATGACCGAGCTGCGAGGCATTGCCGGCGCCCGCCACCGCCAGCACACCCTGTGGCTCGTTGTGCGATTCGATCCAGCGCGCGCGCATCGGTGCGAGTACGAATTTGGCCGAGACACCCGCGGCGATCGTCACGATGGCGGAGACAATGAAGACGAGACTCCAGCCTCCCGCCGAGGACAATACCGAGGCAAGCGGCACCAGCAGCGAAGCCGTGCCTTTTGCGGTGTACAAAGTGCCCGCGTTGGCGGCCGCGTATTTGCTGCCGAACGTGTCCGCGCAGATTGCGGGAAAGATCGAAAAGATCTCGCCCCAGAACAGGAAGATCAAAGCTGCGAACGTCATGAACGCATACGGATTGCTGCCGTACTGCATCAGGCCGAGCAACGCCAGGCCTTCGCCGATAAAGATCACGAACATGGTGTTTTCACGCCCGAGCTTGTCGGACATGAAGCCGCAAAACGGACGTGTAAAACCGTTGCAGATGTTGTCGATGGAAAGTGTCGCCGTCAGCAGCGGCAAGGTCATACCGAAGAACGTCATGGGAATGCGGGCGAGACCCCAGTCCTTCGCGATCGGGCCAATCTGCGCGGTCGCCATCAGGCCGCCTGCCGCCACCGCAACAAATGACACGTAGATCAACCAGAACACCGGAGTCCTGATCATCTGACCAGGTGTGAAGTCGACTTTCGTCACCGCGAACTTCTTCTTCGGTGCGGCGTGCTGGCGCAACACCGGTTTCTTCAACAGCAGCGCGAGTGCCAGAATGCATCCGCCTTGCAGAATGCCGAAAAAGAAGAAAGTGTGCTCATAACCCGAGCGGTTAATCATGCTCGCAATCGGAATGACCGTCACCGCCGCGCCGGCGCCAAAACCCGCTGCCGTGAGACCTGCGGCGAGACCGCGCCGGTCGGGAAACCATTTCAGCGCGTTGCCGACACAGGTGCCATACACGCCGCCTGCTCCGATCCCGGCGATCACCGCGGACGCGTACAGCATCGGCAGCGTCGATGCGTAGGAATTCATCACCCACGCAAGGCCCGCGCAAACCGCGCCGCCCGCCACCACCGGGCGCGGACCGAACTTGTCGACGAGCCAGCCCTCCAGCGGTACGAGCCACGTTTCAGTCAGAATGAAAATCGCAAAGGCAAGTTGAATGGAGGCCTCGCCCCAGTGATGCTTTGTGTTCATCGGCGTGACGAACAACGTCCACGCGTATTGCAGGTTGGCCACGAACGCCATGCACACCATGCCGATGACGAGCTGCCACCAGCGATTCGCCCAAAACACGCGGGCCGTGCCCTGCCGATTGATATCGTCCATGCGCCTTGTCTCCGCTATTTATGTCGTGCGGCCGGCCGGCGCCCCGAGGGACGATCCCTTGGGGAACAAGCCGCGCTGCGTGCGTCCCAACTCGTGGTGATGCCTCGGATCGCCTCGCTCGCCGCCTATCGGCAATATCGCGCCTTCAATCGATTCCTTTTAAAAACCGGCCAGCTTGAATTACCGATTTTTAATTTCCTTTATTCCGATCAATTAATGCCTTGCAGTGCGACGAAACACCGGCCGTTTCAGCCGGCACGCCCGCAAGCCACGCGTTAACCCGAGTCCCGCGCCCAGTGGCTCTGCGGCCATTTCGCTTGCGCGGCTTTCTTTTAGAGACCCATGCTAGGGTCATTGCTGAATTACTAATAATTAAAGTTTGTTATTATGTTGATTCACGTTTGCTTATACATCGGCCATGACGATGCGCAATGCCACACTGCGACAACTCAAGGTGTTCGAAACGGTGGCGCGCCACCTGAGCTTCTCGCGCGCCGCTGAGGAATTGCATCTCACGCAGCCGGCCGTCTCCACCCAGGTCCGGCAACTCGAAGAACACGCGGGGCTGCCGCTGTTCGAACAGCTCGGCAAAAAAATCTATCTGACGCCGGCCGGCAACGAGATGCTTCACTACAGCCGCGCGATCATCCAGCAGTTCCACGAAGTCGACGAGGCGATGAGCCAGCTCAAGGGCGTCTCCGGCGGCAAGCTGAATGTCGCGGTGATCAGTGCCGGCGACTACTTCTTTCCGCGCCTGCTGGCCGAATTCACGCGTCGTTACTCGGGTGTCGTGCTCAATCTCTCGGTGCACAACCGCGAGGAGCTGTTGCATCAACTCGCCACCAACCAGACCGATCTCGCCGTGATGGTGCGCCCGCCGCACGAAACCGACGCGACCAACGAAGCGTTCGCGCCTCACCCGTATGTGATCGTGGCGGCGCCTACGCATCCGCTCGCGCACAAGCGCAACATCAAGATGAGCCAGCTTGCGAACGAGGCCTTTATCGTGCGCGAGCGTGGCTCGGACACGTGGAATTCGATGGAAGAAGGTTTCGCCGGGCGCCTCAGCAATCTCAAGATCGCCATGGAGATCAAGAGCACCGAGACCATCAAGCAGGCCGTGATCGCGGGCATGGGCATCGCCTTCCTGTCCGCGCATACCATCAGCCTCGAGTTGCAGCTCGGCCACCTGGTCGTGCTCGATGTCGAAACCTTTCCGGTCATGCTCAACTGGTACGTCGTGCACCGCAAGAACAAGCGCCTGCCGCCGGTGGCGGTCGCTTTCAAGCGCTTCCTGATGGAAGAAGGCGCGACGCTGATCGAGAGCATCACGCGCGTCAGGGAATTGAGCGTTTATAAGCAGTAGTCGCCTCATATCCGCACCCGCGCCGCCCGGTAGCGGGCGCGCACCCGCTTCGGTTCATCCACGCGCCGGCTGTCATGCCGGCCTCGGCGGTGCGCGTAAGCCGTGTTGCGCATGCTCCCCTGCCCGGGTTCACGCAGCGCCCATTCTTGTTGTTCCCCGCCGTGCCATTCGATACGCGCCAGCAGCCCACGCCGCCCCAGGGTCAAACTGTGGCAACGCGCGGCGAAAGCCAGCGCGGGCGAGTCGTGATCCTGTCCCTGGGTGTACTCGCGGCTGATCATCAGATGCACGCCCATCGCGCAAGCCAGCGCGCACATCGCCAGCAGCGCCGCGAATCCGAATGGCCGCGCCTGTTCTGTCACGAAGCCATAGCCGAGCCATCCACACAGCAGCAGTGCGAACAGATTGGCGATGTCGTGACCCGGACGCGTCATCGCGTCGCGCTGTAACGCGCCGAGCAGTTTGCAGAAGACGATCGCCGAGGTGGCGAAAATCAGCGCGCCAATGAACATCGCGGCACAGAGTTCAAGACGTTCGACATCCGCCTGCGCCGAAGACAGATAACGCGCGAAGCCGCCCAGCACGACTGCGAGTCCCAGGACGCTGCCCGACAAGGAGACGAGCTTCGACCACCGGGTCAGATTTCGCCCATGTGCAAGCCAGACCCCGAACAGCGCACTTGCCACCGCAGTACCGGCCAGACCGACGCTCGCGCCGACGCCGGCGGCGAACAGTCCCGCAAGAGCGGCCACCGGTATGCCCGTGTGCCAGAAGGGCCGGCGCACCGGGCGCCGTTCGGGCAGCAGTTGCTCCAGCGCGGCGAGTGCAACGGCCGACACGGCAGCGAGCACAGCGGTCAGCGCAAACCACGCGGGACTGTCATACGCATGCGGCATGCTTGCTCCTCCGAATGGCGGCGCATGGCCGCCAGGCTGATGCATCGCGCGAGCGGTCTAGCCCTCATCGCCCCTTCACACAGCGCTGGCCTCGGCGGCCGCGGCCGCCCCTGCCGTGACTGCACCCGCAGCGCTCAAGGTATTGCTGAGCCTACCGATCCCTTCTATCGCGACCGTCACGGTCGCGCCATCCTTGATCGAGCCCACGCCGACCGACGTGCCGCATGCGATCACGTCGCCCGGTTCGAGCGTGAGATCCTGAGAGATGAGACTCACCTGCTCGGCGGGAGAAAACACCATATCGGCGAGCGGATAGTTCTGCCGCTCCACGCCGTCGAGCGTCGTCGTGAGATGCGCTTTCTGCCACGCGAACCCGGAGACGATCGCCGGTCCGATACAGCAGAACGTATCGAAGCCCTTTGCGCGGCACCACTGCGGGAAGTGCGGATTTTCGTTCAGCAGATCGGCGGCGGTGACATCGTTGACGAGCGTGTAGCCAAAGATCGCCTGCGCGGCCTCTTCGATACTCGCATTGCGGCAACGCCGCCCGATCACGATACCTAGTTCACCCTCATAAACGATCTTGCCCGCGTAACCGGCCGGCCGCCGTATCGGCTCGCCCGCGCCGATCACCGAACTCGCAGGCTTGAGCAGAAACAGCGGATGGGACGGCACGGGTTTGTCCAGCTTTGCCGCCAGCGCATGAAAGTTGTTCCATAGCGCAACGACCTTGCCGGGCGCACACGGCGCGAGCGGCGTGAGGGCGCGCGTCGACAGCACCGCGCCGGTCGGCACTGGCTGTTCAAGGCTTTCGTACTCGTGCAGATAACCACCTTCCACGCGGCCAAATACAACACCACCGTCGTTCGACATGAAACGCATCCACGTATCCATACATCCTTCCTTGAGCGGCCTGACGCACCCACCGAAGGGTCACGCCAGGCACTGCATGCGCGGCAAACGGCGCGCAGGACCGTTTTCCATGTGGCTAGATCGCGCCGGCGGTGCGCAACGCGCTGATCTGCTCGGGCGAGTAGCCGAGTTCCGCCATGACTTCGTCGGTGTGTTCGCCAAGCAGCGGTGAACGTCTGACCTCTGTCGGGCTGTCGGACAATTTGATAGGATTGCCAACGGTCAAATACTTGCCGCGGGTCGGATGGTCCACTTCGACAATCGTGCCGGTTTTGCGCAGCGAAGGCTCCTCGGCGATTTCCTTCATCGAGAGAATCGGCCCGCAAGGAATGTCGTACTTGTTGAGAATCTGCATGGCTTCGAACTTGGTCTTCGTCATAGTCCAGCGTTCGATCTCGGCGAAAATATCCTTCAACCGCGGCAGACGCGCGGCGGGCGTCGCGTAATCGGGATCCGTGGCCCACTCTTCCTTGCCGATCACGTTGCAGATTTTGGCCCATACGGGCGCCTGCGTGATGAAGTAGATATACGCGTTGGGGTCCGTCTCCCAGCCCTTGCACTTCAGAATCCAGCCCGGCTGGCCGCCACCCGACGCATTGCCCGCTCGCGGCACCGCCTCGCCGAACTCTCCGTTCGGATATTGAGGGTATTCCTTCATCATGCCGGTGCGTTCGAGCCGCTGCTGATCGCGCAGCTTGACGCGGCACAGGTTGAGCACGCCGTCCTGCATCGCGGCGAGCACGCGCTGGCCGCGTCCGGTTTGGGTACGCTGAAAAAGCGCCGTGACAATGCCCAGCGCCAGGTGCAAACCGGTGCCGCTATCGCCGATCTGCGCGCCCGTCACAACCGGCGGGCCGTCGTCGAAACCGGTGGTCGACGCCGCGCCGCCCGCGCATTGCGCGACATTTTCGTAGACCTTGCAGTCTTCATAAGGCCCGGGGCCAAAACCCTTCACCGAGGCGACAATCATGCGCGGGTTCAGCTCCTGAATCCGCTCCCACGTGAAGCCCATGCGGTCCAGCGCACCCGGTGCGAAGTTCTCGACCAGCACGTCGCATGTCTGGATCAATGCTTCGAGAACCTGTTTGCCTTCGGGGTTCTTCGTATCGATCGTGACAGAGCGCTTGTTGTGATTGAGCATCGTGAAGTACAGGCTGTCCACGTCGGGAATATCGCGCAACTGCTCGCGCGTGATGTCGCCCGCACCGGCCCGCTCCACCTTGATCACGTCGGCGCCGAACCACGCGAGCAATTGGGTGCAGGTCGGCCCCGATTGCACATGCGTGAAGTCGAGAATGCGCACGCCGTCGAGTGCTTTGCCCATGTCGTATCTCCTGAAGTAGCCGTGTTATTTGTACATGGTCTGGTTCTTCGTCCCCGGTGCGTACTCGCGTGGGTCGACCCAGATGTTGACGACCGCCGAGCGGCCGGTCCGATGAATTGCCTCACGGGCGCGTTGCAAGGCCGCCGCGATCTGCGCCGGGTCCCGCACTTCTTCGCCATAACCGCCCAGCATCTCGGCGAACTTGCTGAACGGCACATCGCTCAGCAGATTGCCGACGTTGCCGCGCTCGTCGCCGTATTTGGCGAGCTGGCCGTAGCGGATCTGATTCATCGCGGAGTTATTGCCGATCACCGCCAGATAGGGCGCGCCGAAGCGATTGGCGGTTTCCATGTCGAACGCGGTCATGCCGAACGAGCCGTCGCCGTAGTAGCACAGCACTTCCTTGTGCGGATGAGCGAGCTTTGCCGCGAGCGCGAAGCCGGTTCCCACGCCAAGCGAGCCCAGCGCGCCCGGGTCCATCCATTGCCCCGGACGGCGCGGGCGAACCGCCTGCGCGGAGATCGTCACGACGTCGCCGCCATCGCCGATGTAAATCGTGTCGTCGGCGAGGAATTCGTTGAGTTCGTAGGCGACGCGATAAGGATGGATCGGTGTGCTATCCGATTTGAAGAGCGGCATCAGCTTGTCGGTTGCGGCAGCTTCCGCGTCCTGCAACTGCTTCATCCACGCGCGGCGCGCCTGCCGGCGGTCGGCCTTCAGGCGACCGCCGGCGGCCTGCAGCACGGCGGCGAGAATCGCCCCCGGATCGCCCACCAGTCCGAGGTCGATATCGCGATTCTTGCCGACCGTGCGGTAGTCCATATCGATCTGCACCAGCGTCAATTCCTTGCTGATGCGCCGGCCGTAGCCCATGCGGAAATCGAACGGCGTGCCCACGACGATCAGCAGATCCGCATTGGCAAACGCCTGCGAGCGGGTACGGTCGAAGTGATGCGGATCGCCCGGCGGCAGCAACCCGCGGCTCGCGCCGTTGAAATAGCCGGGCACGTCGATACCGCGCAGCAGCGCCACGGCTTCTTCATGGCCGCGCGCGGTCCACACCTGCTGGCCGTACAGAATGGCCGGACGCTGCGAGTCCACCAGCAGGTCCGCGAGCTTCTCGATGTCGCGTGGATCGCCGACCGATTTCGTCGAAGCCCGATAGTGCCCCGGCTGCGGCACGACGGCGCGAGCGAGGTCGATTTCACGGTCCAGCACGTCGCGCGGAATTTCCAGGTAGGCCGGACCGGGCGCGCCGTTGAAGCACTCGCGCGCCGCCATCGAGATCATGTCCGCAACCCGTTCGGTGCTGGGGACACTGGCGGCGAATTTGGTGATCGGCGCCATGATGTCGACGTGCGGCAGGTCCTGCAGCGAGCCCATCTTGTGTTGCGTAAGCGCGCCCTGCCCGCCGATATGCAGGATCGGGCTTTCGGAACGGAACGCCGTGGCGATGCCCGTGATTGCGTTCGTGCAACCCGGCCCCGCGGTCGTGACCACGCAGCCGAGCTTGCCGGTCTGGCGCGCGTAACCGTCTGCTGCATGCGCCGCGACCTGCTCGTGGCGCACGTCGATGATGCGAATTCCTTCGTCGACGCAGCCGTCGTAAATGTCGATGATGTGCCCGCCGCATAGCGTGAAGATCGTATCGACGCCTTCGTTCTTCAGTGCCTTGGCCACCAGGTGGCCGCCCGAGACGACGCCCGCATTGCGCGCCTTCTGCTTGAGCGTGTCCTCGGCCGTCGTGCTGCCCGGCGCCGGATTCAGGGATGAAGCCACTGCAGCCATGATCGTCTCCTGATCAATCGTTTGCTCAGCGGTTGCGAAGGACGCGCCCGTTTCAACACACCGGGTCATGCGCTCGATTTCGCAGAGTTGATATATCACATACCATATTTTCGATATCGTCAAGCGCGGTTTATCCCGCACCGCACCGTTTCGCTTCGCTTCGCTCGCAGCAAACAAGAAAGCCCGCGGTGTCTCCACCGCGGGCCCTCTTGCTTGATTACGTCAGACCAGATCCGGCCGGCCGGTCGTCAATCCAGAAAATCGCAATTCACTTCGACAAAGGTGGCGAGATCCAGCGAATGCTGGCGCGTCAGGCGCTCAGCCAGTTCGGTATCGCGCTTCTCGAGCGCCTCGATAATCCGCAGATGGTCGACGATCGAGCGCGACGCGCGGTCGCTCTGCGAAATGGTCATGCGGCGAATCGCACGCACGTGGATGAAGATGTTCTTGATGGTGTCCAGAATGATCTGCGACTTGGACAGTTCGACGATTGCCTGGTGAAACGCGATGTTGGCGTCCGAATATTCGGCAATATGCTCAGCCGGCGTGGCGTCGCGGAAATTGTCGAACATATGGCGCAGACGGGCGATTTCCTCGTCCGTGGCATGCAGCGTGGCAAGACGTGCCGCCATGCTTTCGAGCGCGGCCCACATCTGGATCATCTCGACGATTTCGCGCTTGCTCTTGCGCACGATATAGATGCCGCGCCGCGGCACCATGCGCAGAAAACCTTCCTGTTCGAGCAGCGTCATGGCCTCGCGCACCGGCGTGCGGCTGACGCCGAGCGACTCGCTCAGCACGCGCTCGTCGAGGCGGATTTCTTCGCGGTTCTGATAGATGTCCGCGTCGGCAATGGCCTGGCGGAGCATGGCATACGCCTGATCGCGCAAGCTCACGCTTGCGCCGATGGGCTGCAGTGACAACGTCAGCGGTGTGGCCACTGCTTCAGTTTGAAGTTCTGACGACATTCATCGCCTCTGATTGAACATGTGCACGATACGGTGCTGCCGCCGCACGTTGCTCGCCCAGACCGACGAACCGGCCATGCTGCGCTGCAAGCTGCGCAACCGGGCGCGGAATCAGACGGGTCAGGAGAACCGTGGCGGTAGAGCCCAAACCCACAGCGGCGGTGGCAAGCAGCGCGAGAGGAACATACTGCATGTGTAACTCCGGAATGATTGAGTGAAGGAATAACCCAATCATATGCTGCGACGCCGCAAAAATCAATATTCTGTATGTAGTATATCAGTAATCGTTGTTTTTACGATTGCATCTTCACAGTAGCACGGGCTGACCGCCTCCGCTTCACTGCCTTGCGGGAACACGCAACGCTCGGTGTTAACACGCAAAACGCGCGCTACTCGCGCAGTCGCGTTCGATGATCGCGCAAAAAGAGTCCAATACGGATTGTGATACCGGGCTCGCGTGATTAACCTTCGGACATCCTGCAATTGAACGCCGGCAGCCGCCTTCACCACTTCTGCCGCGCGACACAAACAGCAGCCCGAGCGTTTCAAGGAGACACTGCGATGAGCACCACCATCCCGACGGCCGCCCCGGCCGACAACCGCATGGCGCGCAGCCAGGCCCGCAAGGCGGCGCTCGGCAGTTTCGTCGGCGCCGTAGTCGACTGGTACGACTTCCTGTTGTATGGCATCGTCGCCGCCCTCGTGTTCAACGCCGAGTTTTTCCCGAAAGTCAGCCCGGCCATGGGCACGCTCGCGGCGTTCGCCACCTTCGGCGTCGGCTTTCTGTTCCGTCCGCTCGGCGGTTTCGTGTTCGGCCACTATGGCGACAGGCTCGGACGCAAACGCATGCTGGTGCTGACCGTGATGATGATGGGTCTATCGACCGCCGCGATCGGCCTGCTGCCGTCGTTCGCCAGCATCGGCTGGTGGGCGCCGGTGCTGCTCGTGACGCTGCGCGCGATCCAGGGCTTCGCCGTCGGCGGCGAATGGGGCGGCGCGGCGCTGATGGCGGTCGAAAGCGCGCCGGAGAAAAAGAAGGCGTTCTATAGCAGCGGCGTGCAGGTCGGCTATGGCGTGGGTCTGGTGCTCTCGACCGGACTGATCGCGATCATCAGCCGCTCGATGAGCAACGCGTCGTTCCTGAGCTGGGGCTGGCGCCTGCCCTTCCTGTTCAGCGTGGTGCTGGTGCTGATCGCGTTGTGGATCCGCTCGAGCATGGAAGAGTCGAAGGAGTTCGTCGAGAAAGTCGGCGCGCACGGCGAGCGCAGCGTGCGCCTGCCGATCGTCGAGGCCTTGCTGAAGCATCCGAAGGCGTTCCTGCTGATCATCGCGCTGCGCCTTGCCGAACTGTTCACGATGTATATCGTCACGGCCTTCGCGCTGAATTACTCGACGGCCAATCTGCACATGCCGCGCGAGTTCTTCCTCACCATCGGACTGCTGGTGGGCGCACTGAGCTGCGTGACGATTCCGTTGTTCGCGTTGATGGCGGACCGCTTCGGCCGCCGCCGCGTGTACATCATCGGCGCGCTGATCGGCATGCTGAGCGCGGTGCCCTTCTTCATTGCACTCGAAGCGCGCTCGACGGTATGGATCGTGATCTTCGCCGTCATGCTCGCCAACGTCGCGCACGACATGGTGGTGAGCGTGCAGCAGCCGATGTTCACCGAACTGTTCGGCACCGAGTACCGCTATAGCGGCGCGGGCGTGGGTTATCAGGTGGCGAGCGTGGTGGGCGGCGGCTTCACGCCGTTTATCGCGGTTGCGCTGGTCAGCTTTGCCGGCGGCTCATGGCATCCGGTGGCCGCTTATCTGGCGATCGGCTGCCTGATTTCGGTGCTGGTGGCGGCGAAGATGAAGACTGGGCGCACAGTCGACTGAGTCTTACCGATTCATGGTCGCCCAAGCGGGCCGGCGTGGCGATATTTGCCACTGCCGGCCCGCTTTCTTTTGAGCGCCCGGCAAGTTGTTCCGGCTCGCCATGCCGCGTACGCGAGAGCGCTCAAATTGTGACAAGAGTTCACCAGGCGAACCCCTTATGCATTTTGATCTCATATTGCCAAGGCCAGGCTCCAGTTCTATGGTTATTCGATGCGGATTGCGTCGCTGGGTCAAACGCTGCATATGAAATACAAATACATATATTGACCACAGCCCAGTTTGTCGCGTTGACATTGGGAGATCTCGAGCATTCCGCAGGACGCGCCGATAACAACGAATTCGTCACGGAGACCGACCATGAGCAGCATCACCGACCCGAGCGGAAGTGCAGGTTCCGCCCCATTCTTTTCCAAAAAAGCCACCGTTGCGAAGCCGGGGTTTTCGCGCTGGATGGTTCCACCGGCCGCACTCGCGGTCCACCTCTGTATTGGCCAGGCGTACGCGTTCTCAGTGTTCAACGGCCCGCTGACCAAGGTGATCGGCATTACGCAATCCACCGCCGACGACTGGTCGCTGACCTCGCTCGGCTGGATCTTTTCGCTGGCGATTGTGTTCCTCGGTTTGTCGGCCGCCTTCGCCGGCAAATGGCTTGAACATGTCGGCCCGCGCCGCACGATGTTGACCGCCGCAGGCTGTTTCGGCGGCGGCTTCATGATCTCCGCGCTCGGTGTCTATCTGCATCAGATCGTGCTGCTCTATCTCGGCTGCGGCGTGATCGGCGGAATCGGACTCGGCCTTGGTTATGTGTCGCCGGTGTCCACCTTGATCCGCTGGTTCCCGGACCGCCGCGGCATGGCGACCGGCATGGCGATCATGGGCTTCGGCGGTGGCGCGATGATCGCCGCGCCGCTGTCGGTCGCGTTGATGAACCACTTTCGCAGCGCCACCAGCATCGGCGTGGCCGAGACCTTTGTCGTGCTCGGCATTGCGTACTTCATCTCGATGACGATCGGCGCCCTCGCGATCCGCGTGCCGCCGCCTGACTGGAAGCCGGCCGGCTGGACGGCGGGCGAGACCACGCAAAACAAGATGATCTCGCGCAACCACGTGCACATCGACCAAGCCTTGAAGACGCCGCAGTTCTATCTGATCTGGCTGGTGCTGTTCCTGAACGTGACCGCCGGCATCGGCATTCTCGGCCAGGCCTCGGTGATGATTCAGGAGAGCTTCAAGAACACAGTGACGGCAGCGGCAGCGGCCGGCTTCGTGGGCCTTCTTTCGCTCTTCAATATGGGGGGCCGTTTTGTGTGGGCCTCGGCTTCGGACTGGATTGGCCGCAAAAACACCTACTTCATCTTTTTCGCGCTCGGCGCGGTGCTGTACTACCTGGTGCCGGATTTCGCGGCATCCGGCCAGATCGCGCTCTTCGTGCTCGCTTACTGCGTGATCCTGACCATGTACGGCGGCGGCTTTGCCACCGTACCGGCGTATCTCGCGGACATGTTCGGCACGACGTTTGTCGGCGGCATCCACGGCCGTCTGCTGACCGCGTGGGCCGCGGCCGGCGTTGCCGGTCCGGTGCTGGTGAATTACATCCGCGCCTATGAAGTCGCGCACGGCGTCGCCAAGGCGGACGCCTACACGATGACGGTTCACATCATGGCCGTATTGCTGGTGATCGGCTTCGTTTGCAACCTGCTGATCAAGCGTGTGGATGACAAGCACCACATGACCGACGCACAAATCGCCGAAGGCGCCTAAGGAGCCCTACATGTCGACCACTCAGGCACACCCGACCAACAAGGTCAAACTCACCGTCTTCTGGCTATATGTGATGCTGCCGCTGGCATGGGGCGTGTTCAATACGCTCTCCCAGGCGATGAAGCTCTTCAGATAAGTATCGCCCGGCACCCCGCAGTTCACACAGCGGGGTGCCGGCAGCGACCTGTCGCGCTGCCCCTTGGCTTCGCCAGCGAGGCGCCTCGCGCTCACCGCTTCCTGCTACCACTGATACGCCGCACCGGCCGTGACCGCGGTCGCGGCGGAACTGATGCCCGCGCCGAGTTTCACTTTCAAACTCTGCGTGACGCGCGCCGACAACCCCACCGCGACTGCCTGATAGCCCTTGTAGCCGGCCGTGCCGACGCCGATCGCGAGGTTCTTGTTCGCATCGACTTCGGGGATCGCGGACAGCGCCAGCGCAGATGCCGTTCCAGAGTACGCATTGCGCGCCAGGTCGCTCATGCCGCCCTGGAACTGCCGCATGTTCACGGCATCGGTCGGCGCCTGCCCGGCCGCGACGTTGGTGATACGCCGCTCGCTTCCGGACGCACCCACGGAGACCGTGTTCGTCTGATCGGCCACCGAACCCTCGCCGATTGCCACCGAGTTTGGCGCGGACGCCTTCGCGCCACCACCAATCGCCACGGAGCTGTTGCCGATCGCCTGCGCCGCATTGCCGGAACTGTTGACGGAGACAAAGGGCGTGCCGGTGGTCTGATTGTTCTGCACGACCTGAATCATCTGGCTAAGACTGCTCACACTCTGGTTGGTGTTCCAGAGTTGCGCCCCGGTCACGGCGTCGGTACTGGTGGCCGATAGTTCGCCATCCTTGAGATTGGTGAGTTGCACCTTCGGCGCATTGGCTGCCGTGCCGCCCAGTGTAATCCGGTTATGCGCCGAACTGTCGTATTGGACCGCGTTCGCCACCGACCCACTGAGGTTGCCGAGAGTGGTCTGCAAACCGGCAATATCGCTGCTGTTCTGCATCACGCGGCCGTCCAGATTGGTAATCGCGCTGCCGACGTTGTTCACCACCGTGCCGCCCACGTTGTACGACGGCGCCGTCACCGTCCCGTCCGGATTGACGGCCGCTCCGCCGCCGAGCGCCACCGCCGTGCTCGCCGCCTGGGCATGCAGTTGCGCGCCGTTGACCGCGTCGCTGCTGGTGGCACTGACCGCGCCTTGCGCCACGCCGGTGACCGCCCGGTTGCCCGCCGTGCCGGCCATATTGATCAGCTTGCCGTCGGTCGTCGCGCCGACGTTGATGACGCGCGACACCGGATCTTGCGTGACCATGCCGATGCCGCCGGTGTTCATGTTCTGCTGCAAGGTGTTGAGGCCGTTGTCGAGCGAGCCGAGCGCGTCTCCGACCGTGGTTTGAGTGCCGCCCTGCATGTGGTAGGTGGGGCCCGTCAACGAACCGTCGGCATTGATCTGCGCGCCGCCGCCCAAGGCGACAGCCACCGGCCGGAGCTGGCCGAGGTTGACCGCCGACGAATCTGTCGTGCCCGCCGCGATGCCGGTCAGCTCACGTGCGCCGCCGGTGCCGGTGAAATCGACACGCGCGCCGTCCGTATCTTTCGCCACCGTGAGATTGCGCGACACGGCGTCCTGCTGCACGAGCCCGATCTCGCCGTTCGTGATCTGGTTCGTGATGTTGCTCACGTCGCCTTCGATTGTCGTGGTGCGCTGGTCGAGATGGCTGATGGTCGTGGTGTTGTCCGTGACACGCTGGTCGAGATTGCTGATGTTCGTGGTGTTGTTCGTGACGCGCTGGTCGAGGTTCGCGATGCTGCCGGTGTTCTGCGCGACCGCCTGATTGGTGGCGAACAATTGCGCGCCGTTCACGGCGTCCGAACTGTCAGCGGCAAGGTTCGCGGCGCGCACGTTGGTCAGTTGAACCGGCGCGCCGCTTTTGCCCAGCGTCACCGAGTCGTGTGAAGTCGAGTCGTACTGAACCGCATCGGCCCCCGCCTGAACACTGGTCGTGACGGCGGCCGCGAGCGCGGAACCCACATCGCTGTAAGTGCTGCCACCGACGCTGTAGACCGGCCGTTTGAGCGTGCCGTCCGCGTTGACTGTCGAACCGCCGCCCAACGCCGCCGCCGTATTGGCGGTACTCGCATAGAGTTGCGCGCCGTTGACCGCCTCGGCGCTCGTGGCCTTGATCGCGCCAGGCGCCACGCCGGCCAGCACCCGGTTGCCGCCGAGGCTCGCCATATTGATGCGCTCGCCGCTCGTTGTCGCGCCGACAAGGATGTCATGCGAGACCACATCTTGCGTGACAAGACCGACCGTGCCGAGCGTGATTTGCGACTGCAACGTCGTCAAACCCGCGTCGAGCGAACTGAGCGCGCTGCCGACCGTGGTTTGCGTGCCCCACTGCACATGATAGGTGGGACCGGAGACCGTGCCTTGGGCATTGATCATCGCGCCGCCGCCGAGCGACGCGACCACCGGGCTCAACTGGCCCAGATTGACCGCCGATCCCCTGGTCGTGCCCGCCGCGACGCCAAGCAGCTCCCGCGCCCCCGAGGTGCCGGTGAAGTCGACATGCTTGCCATTCGTGGCGCTCGCCACCATCAGATCGCGCGAGTTCGGGTCTTGCTGAAGCAGCCCCGCTTTCCCGTTAGTGATGTTGTTGACATTGTTCGTGATCGTGGTGATATCGCCGGTATTCTGCGCGACCGCCTGATTGGTGCTGTAGAGCTGCGCGCCGGTCACGGCGTCCGAACTGCCGACAGTCAGCGCGCCCTCCGCGACATTGGTGACCTTGACCGGGAGGGCGCCGTTGCCGAGCGTGACCACGTCATGCTGCGGCGTGTCGTAGTGCACCGAGTCGGCGCCCACGCCCGCGCTGCCCGACACCACCGCAGCCAATGCCGACCCGACATCGTTGTAGGTCGCGCCACCGACCGTATAAGCCGGCGCGACGACCGCGCCGTTCGAGTTGATCAGCGCGCCGCCGCCGAGCGCCGTGGCCACGCCGGCAAGCTGGCCGACGTTGACCGCGTCGGTGGGCCGTGTCCCGGCCGAGACATTGGCGATCTGACGGCCTTGTGCGAGCGTGCCGACCGACACGACGTTGACGCGATCGGCTATCGAGCCAGTGCCCAACGCCACGGAGCCTGTGGCGCTGGCCGATGAGTTCGAGCCGATCGCCATCGAATTCGTGGCCATCGCATTGACGTAGGTGTTGTAGCCGATTGCCACGGATCCCACCGCCGAGGCGCTCGCTTCTGAGCCGATCGATACCGTATTGTTGGCAGCCGAGCGGGAGTTGTAGCCGATCGCCACCGCGTCGTTCGACAAGGCGCCAACTGTCGACATCGTGCCGATGGCGGTCGAATTCGGCGATGCCGCGGCCGCTGCCGAACCGACTGCCGTTGACCAGTTGGAGCCGGCAATCGAGCCACCGCCGACGGCCAGCGCATCGTAGCCGGTGGCGGCGGCCGTCGGGCCGATCGCCATCGCGTTGATGTCGTTCGATGCGCTGGTGCGGGTTCCTTGCACGACGTTCGAACTGACGGCGATATAGTCGGTCACCGGCGTCGTGGCCGCCACGCCCAGCAAGCTGCTCCGGTTCAAACCAGCCAGCGTCGGCAGCGTGGCTGGCGCCACTGGCGAATTGCCGTTGAACACGCTGGCATTACTGATGGCCGCCGCCAGTTCGACGGGGGTGGCCGCGTCCCCTGCCACCTGCGCGCTCGCGCCGGCAGTTTGCGGCGCCGATGCCTCGGCAACCGCAGCGGCAACAGCAAGGCAGCCTTGCTCCGGCGACGTGCATTCTTCGGCCGAGGCCGGTTGCGCGAGCGCCAATGCACTCAGCAACCCTGCGCTGGCGGACACCAGCGCGCCGCGAACCGAGGCGACTTTGGCACCCCGGCTTTTCACCACCTCGGACGTCGCGACGTAAGTGCATGTCGTTCTGTTCCATACCGTCTTATAAGTTCTGTTCAAAATCCCTCCCAATCTCTTCTTAGAAAAAACATTTGCCAAGATTTATCTTATGGCATCCTAAATATATGGATTAAACCAATAGAAACTTAAGAAAACCTCGTGCATTCAATCGACCAGCAACGGCGAAGCACTCAGTGTGCCGTTACGTCACAAATTCAAGGAATTGGGCAAAGTCTTAAAAGCTAATTTTTAGCTTGAATTCGCACAAACGGCATATTCCGTTTAGGACGAAAAATGCCAAACCTCTTAAGTTGCTCAAAAGAGCTTTAGGCAAATTTAGGAAGAGAGTGTGATTTTTCTTAATCAGCGTGCATTGATATTGAGAATCGCGAAGCGAAGTCGCTGATGGACGGCGCCATTGCGGATCCGGATGCTGCTTGCACGTGGGGGCATGTCGAGCCGGAAGGGTGTTGCCGGCATCGTGGGGCGAGTCGCGAAAGACGCACCCGCGCTCGGGGGGACCGCGAGCGCTTCGTCAGCCACCCCGGCGCCTGCCGCGTGCGCACCGCACGAAGCAGGAGTCAACCGGAGCGACGGCGTATGGGCGGCCGCGCCGCCTCAGATCTTCTCGAACAGCACTTCTTGCGCGCCTTCCCACAGCACCTTGGTGCCGAGCTCGCGCAGCTTCTCCTTGCCTTCGACGATGGTCAGGAAATGGTTGCCCGCAAGCTGTCCCAGCTTGCTCGCAAAGCAGCACGAACCGTACGCGAGGATGATCTCGGTCTCGCTGTAGCCGCCCGGGTAGAACAGGATGTCGCCCACCGAAGGATGGCTCGTGTGATTCTCGAAGCCGACCGCCACGCCGTCGTTCTCGAGCTTCCAGTCGCCCAGCGGCACCCAGCAGCCCTCGCCGCTCCAGCGCACGTGGATGATCTTCTGGCGGTACGGCAGGAGCTTCAGGAAGGCGGCCACGGTTTGCGGCGCGTCCGGATGGGTTTCAGCGGTAAAGACATGGCCGCAGGAGGTGATTCGGAGTCGGGTCATCGCCAGGTTTCCAGTGTGAGGGGTTGAATGAAATGGTCGGTCGAACACGGATTGAGGCAAGCCGCGGGCACCCAATTCTCTCGTCCCGTGCAAGGCTTCGACAGATACAGTTGCCGCGCCACTGGTCAGGCCAGTTGGACCAGTTGCACCTTATGCCCAGATAGTGGCCCGCAAACCATGGCGGCACGCGCATGCCAGGTCTTACTCAAACGTCGCCACGAAAGTTCGTAGTTTGCAAGCCGCGCAATGCACAGCACACTGCGCAAAGTGGGTGGTTCCCGTAGGTCGGCTGTCCGCCATGTCCAGCCATGCAGTCCGTAGTTCAGCCGCGCAGCCGGTAAGCAAGCGGCGTCATGCCGTAGCCCTGCTTGAACTGCACGGAGAAATGACTGGCGTTCTCGAAACCAACCGCAATCGCAATCTGCAGCACAGTCCGATCGGTCGCGCGCAACAGCCGCGCCGCTTCCTCGAGCCGCATACGCGATACGAACTGATGCGGCGTCTCGCCGGTCTCACGGCGAAACACACGCGCAAAATGAAAACTGCTTAACCCCGCCTGTGCGGCCAGCTCGCTGATCGCCAGATCCGCGGCGAGATTAGCGCGAATGTAATCGGTTACGCGCCGGATCCGCCGCGGCACGAGGCGTTCCGGCTGGGCGGGCAAGCCGGTGCGCGCGCGGGCGCCGCGCGAATAATGCTGCAGCAGGTGGGCGGCGAGCGCATGAACCAGCGCGTCGACATACAGGCGCGAGTCGGCCGGATCAGCGGCGGCGCGATGCAATGCGGCAAGCATCTCGGCCACCAGCGGATCGCGAAACTGCATGGCATCGCCGAGCGACAGCTCGCGGGAACCGGCAAGCTCCATCTGATCGGCGACGCTGTCGATCAGGCTGCGCTCAATGTGCAGATGGACGGTCGACAGCGGCTCATCGCTGATCGAGCGCCAGCGCCACGAGATCGGCACGGGCGGCACAAACCAGACGTCGCCCATCCGCAGGTCGGCGCTCTCCCAGCGGCCGTCCAGGTTGCGCTCGAGATGCTCGGCGCCGCTCGCGAGCGTCATTAGCGTGAGGTCCCGCAAGCCGGGTGCTTCCAGCAGTTCCTGCTCGTCGGGTTCGAGATACGAGCGCAGCACCAGGTGCCGCCACGGGCGATCCACGCTCGAAATCAGTTTCTGGCCCGCCATGTAACGGTCGTAGGCGAGCGTCGTAGTCAGCTTTGGAATTCGTGCCATCACGTCCATTTCCAGGGAGGTGCCATATGCAAAGAGTGAACCCTGCCATACCCGCGTTGCCGGTCCGCAATCAGAGCAAGAACTCGAAAATGATAGCAAGGAACCGGCTACCGTAATTTTTGGAAATATCTGATCATTCAGGTTGTCGTCTTTCACGCGTTTCGAACGCCGGAGCTACCGTTTCATGGAACACGAATGCGATACGCTGCCGCATTGGCTGACCGGCTCGCCGCAAGGTGAAGCCGGGCACGCGTCGGCAGCATACAACTCGGCGGTTACCGCACCACCGGCTTACCCGGCCGGCACGCGGCAACTCGAGAAATCAGCCCACGCGGCTGAAGCATCCAGGGCATCCAACCGCACCGCAACAAACGCGGCGCCCACAGGCTTTCTCACGCTTTTCACCGAGGAGGAGATCGGTACGCCCTCGCCCGCCGCACGGCGCGCCGCGCCGGTTATCAGTCCGCTGGTGCGTTTTGGCAGCGCGCAGGACCGCATGGAGTTCGTGCGGCAGCGCATCAGGCAACTGGGTTTCGATTCGTTCAGCTATACCGCCACGCGCACGTCGGCGCATCACAAGACGATGTTCGTGCTGACCAGCTACGAGTCGCAGTCCTGGCTCACGCGCTATTTCCGCGAGCGTTATTTCGAGCTCGACCCGCGCGTGGCGCTGGCCTCGCCGACCGGCCTGCCGTTCCTCTGGAACACGGCCGACATGCGAGCCGACCTGCCGCGCGCGCAAATGCGTAGCGAGCGGCTCTGCGGCCTGATCGACATGCTCGAGGCGACCGGCCGCAAAAGCGGCATTCTCACGCAGATGCCGCTGCCCGAGCCGGAGCTGAGCGCATGCCTGTGCTTCAACTCGGAGATCGGCAATCCGCGCTGGATGACCGAATCGATCGTGGCCGAGACGCTGATGTTCGCGCACACGATCCATGAGTTCATCTGGACGCACGCGAAGAGCGTGATCGGCATCGCGCCCGCTCAGCAGCAGCGCGTCGCGCTGAGCGAGTTGCAGCATGCGGTGCTGAGGGCGGTCGTGCAGGGTCAGCGGGACAAGGAGATCGCCTACTTCCTCGGGCTGTCGCCGCATAACGTCGACTACCACCTGCGCCGTCTGCGGCAGCTGTTCAACGTGCGCAACCGCGTGCAGTTGATCAATGTCGCCCAGGCGTACGTGTCGTAGGGATTGAAGGAGTAGAAAGAAGGAAGCCGCGGCCGGCATGCATCGCCGATGCCGGCCGCGGCGAATAAAGTCACACGCCGTTCACACGCTGCGCATCGTGCGCAAGCAGTCTTCGGCCAGTTGCTGATAAAGCCGCGTCCCCGACGATTTCGCTCGAATCTCCTCGTCGCCCAGCCGGCGCACCACCCGCCCCGGCACGCCCGCCACCAGCACGCGCGGCGGCACCCGCCAATCCTTCTTGACGAACGCGCAGGCCGCCACGATGCAGGCCTCGCCGAGCACGACGCCGTCCATCACCACGGCGTGCATGCCGACCATGGTGTTGGGTTCGAGCGTCGCGCCGTGAATGATCGCGCTGTGGCCGACATGGCTGTCGACCCCGAGCCGGCAAGTATTGCCGACGCCGGTATGCAGCACGCAGGCGTCCTGGACATTACTACCGCGTTCGACCACGACCGCGCCGAAGTCGCCCCGCAGGCTCGCGTGCGGCCCGATATAGCAGCACGCACCCACCGTGACGTCGCCGATCAGCACCGCACTCGGATGCACATACGCCGAGGGGTCGACGCGCGGCCGTTTGCCGTTGAACTCGTAGAGCGCCATCGCGCGGTGGCCGCCGTGTCAGCCCGCGGCAGCGGACAGGTGATAGTCGTCGGCGCCCCAGTAAGCGCGCATGCGCACGATCTTGCCGGCCGCGTCGAAATCCATCACGTCGGTCACGTCGATATAGGCGGGCTGCCCGTCCTGCGCCGCGATATGCACGCGGAAACTGATCGACGCGCTATTGCCGTGCGAGCCGCGCGGCGGCGCCATCAGTTCGAGCCGCGCGCCCACCGAGGTCGCGTACGCATAAAACGCGTCGATCTCGCTGCGGCCCTCTTTCAGCGGCGTGCCGACCGGATCTTCGACGCTCGCGTTGCCGGCGAACAGCGCGGTGACGCGCGCCGTGTCGGCGGCGTTGAACGCCTCGATATAGTCGAGCAGGCGCGCCTTCATGTTTTCGCTGGAGTTCATCTGGGTTCCTCAGCGCGCGGTATAGCCGCCGTCGATCACCAGTTCCGTGCCCGTCACGTAGCGTCCCGCGGGTGAAACCAGATAGAGGATGCCGGAGGCGATATCCTGCGGATCGCCGATCTTCGCGAGCGGCACGAGCGTTTTCATGTGCGCGAAAATCTGCTCCGGATCGCCGAGCTTGGCGAACGCTTCCTCGAGCAGCGGCGTGCGGATAAAGCCCGGATGCACGGAATTCGCGCGGATATTCTGCGTGGCGTACAGCATCGCCTCGGTTTTCGCCATCAATCGCACCGCGCCCTTCGACGCATGATACGCCGGCACATCCGGCCCGCCGACCAGCCCGTACATCGACGACAGATTCACGATCGAGCCGCCGCCCGCCGCCAGCATGTGCGGAATCGCGTACTTGGTGCAGAGGAACACGCCCGTCACGTTCACGTCGATGACTTTCTGCCATTGCTGCAGCGTCATTTCGTGCGTCGGCAGATTTGCGCCTTCAATGCCCGCGTTGTTCACCAGCGCGTCGAGCCGGCCGAAGCGCGCGGCGATTTCCCCGAACACGCGCTGCACGTTGTCTTCCTGCGTGACGTCCATTTTCCAGAACGCCGCCTTGCCGCCCGACGCGTTGATCTCGGCGACCAGTTGCTCGCCGGCTTCCGAGAGCACGTCGAGCACGGCGATCGCCGAGCCCGCTGCCGCCAGCGTGCGCGCGGTCTGCGCGTCGATGCCGCGCGCGCCGCCGGTGATCGCGGTCACTTTGCCGCTCATGTCGAATAGCTGGTGGGGAAATGTCATACCGTCTCCGTCATGGTGTAGTTGGATGATGCGAGGCGCGCGGTTTCAAGCCCTTCTTAACCCGTTGAGAACGTTACGCGCCGCTGCCTGAAGGATGCCTCAAACCGCGCGCAGGTCAGCGAGAAATGCCAGACATTCGCGATTGAAATACCGCCGGTGCTCCACCATCACCCAGTGGCCGCAGCGATTCATCAGCACAAAGCGAGCGTCGGCGCAGTGCTCGAGGAAACGCATGGCGCCGCTCGCCGGATTGAAGCGGTCGTCGGTGCCCCAGAAACCGAGCACCGGGCATTTCAGCTCGGAGAGCCGCGCGGTAAGGTTCGGCACCTGCATGGTCGACAGCACTTCGGGCGGCTGCTGCTCGCATACGCGCAGGCGCTCGTCGACCAGCGCATCGGTGACGAGGCTGCGGTCGTACACGAGCATTTCGAGCAGTTGGCGCATCGTCAGCCGGTTCATTTGCCGGTTCGTGAAGAGCGCAACCATCTTCTGGATGCCGTCCATTTTGAAGTACGTCTCGCGTTCTTCGACACCGCCGGGCGCCATCATGATCAGGCTATCGACGTCCTCCGGATAATCGAGCGCATATTTCAGCGCGATCGCGCCGCCGAGCGAATTGCCGAGCAGAGTCGCCCGCCCGATGCCGTTCGCGGTGAGTTGCGCACGCAATGCGCTGACGAAGAAGTCGAGCGTGTACTTCGCGTCCGCGGGCTTCGAAGACGCGCCGTAGCCCGGCAGATCGACCACGATCGCGCGATGACCCGCCGCGGCAAACTGCGGATAGTTGTGCTTGAAATTGCTGAAGCCGCTCGCGCCTGGCCCGCTGCCGTGAATGAACACGACGGGCGCGCCGCTGCCGGCTTCGAAGTGATGCAGCATGAGGCCGCCGGGCACTTCGGTGAAAATCCCGGTGGGCGGCTGCGCGGATGGCTGTGTTTGGGGCGCGGCTTCCTGAATCTCGGTGGGCGTTGCGGTCATGCTCGCTTGTCTCCAGTCCCATACAAAATGGTTGCGGTCTCGCGCCGCGCTCTTCGGCGCGGCAAATGGTGTGCGAGTCGCCAGCACGGCCATCATCAGCGCGAACGCCAACCCTGGCATCGTCTTTTCAGACTACGAGGCGCCGCCGCATTTCTCCTACCATCGGGCCCACACGAACCGAGGGAGACAGCGGCAATGATGGAAATCGATTTCACCGGCAAGGTGGTGCTCGTGACCGGCGGCACCAAAGGGATCGGCGCGGGCATCGCACAGGCGTTCGCCGACGCGGGCGCAACGGTGTATGTGTGCGGACGCACACCGCCTGGGGCCGCCACCGCCAAGGAGCACGCGGACGTGACCCGCAATGCGCGGGGCGCCGAGTCAGCCAGCGCCCACGAGGGCACGAGCCCCAATTTGCACGCCAGCACGCGCCGGCCGGCACCACGCTTCATCGCCGCCGACGTGCGCGACATCGACGCGATCGACGCCATGCTTGCGCAGATCGAGACCGAAGCCGGGCGCCTCGACGTCGTCATCAACAACGCGGGCGGCGCGCCGTTCGCGCTCGCCGCCGAGGCCTCGCCGCGCTTCACCGAAGCGGTGATCCGCCTGAACCTGCTCGCTCCGCTTCAGCTCGCGCAACGCGCCAATGCGCGGATGCAGCGCCAGCCTGAAGGCGGCGTGCTGCTGTTCATTGGCAGTGTGAGCGGCTTGCGGCCCTCGCCCGGCACGGCCGCATACGGCGCGGCCAAAGCGGGCCTGCTCAATGCGGTGCGTTCGCTCGCGGTCGAATGGGCGCCCAAGGTGCGTGTGTGTGCCGTGAGCCCGAGTCTTGTGGAAACCGAGGCCGCCACGAGCGGTCACACTGGCGCGTCCGCAACCGGAACGGACGCCGGCCCGCAAAACCCGCTCGCCGCCATCGCGGCGACCGTTCCCGCAGGTCGTCTCGCCCAGCCTGCCGACATCGCGGCCGCGTGCCTCTATCTAGCCTCACCGTACGCGGCGTACGCGTCGGGCAGCAACCTGATTCTCGAAGGCGGCGGCGAAGTGCCGGCATTTCTCGCCGCCACCGGCATGCATCAGGCCTTTGCTTCACAGCCTGGTTAGCAGTCCGATGCCCCTGCCCGAAAGTGACCCGCACGCCCCCAGGACAATCGACTAGTCCGTTTTGACGATTCTCGCGCCGCACGCGCCCCCTAACCTCTGAGCACAACAAATTTTCAAATGTGACCACAGAGGAGACACGATGCAGATCAACGGAACACTGGAGCGCGCACCGGCAATGCGCGCGGTGTGCACGGCATGCAAGCTCGCGATGCTGGCGGCGGCGACGCTTACCGTGGCCCCCGCCTATGCGGGCGACACGGTCAACCTCGGCGCGGACACCACGCTCGATTACACCTTCACGCTCGGCTACGGCCTGGGCATGCGCACGCGTGCGCCGAGCGGCAATCTGCTGCAGCCCGCGAACATCAACGGTGACGACGGCGACCGCAACTTCGCCAAAAACAAGCTGATCGAGAATCAGGTGAGCCTGCTTGGCGAAGTGAACCTGAAGCACGACGACTGGGGCGTGTTCGTGCGCGCCAACGTGTTCTATGATCAGGCCTACCATCGCCCGAACAACAACGACTCGCCCTTCACCGTCAACCATAGTGGCTCGTACAACCAGTTCACCAGCGACGCGAGCTACTTTGCCGGCGGCTACCCGCAGTTGCTCGCAGCCTACGCGTACGACACGATCCACCTGGGCGGCACGAACCTGAACGTCAAGGTCGGCGAGCAGGTGGTCGCGTGGGGCGAAAGCGTGTTCTTCCCGAACATCGCCGGCGCTCAGGGGCCGGCCAATGCAACCGCCAGTTATGTGGCCGGCGCGGAGGTCAAGGACATCCTGCTGCCCGTGCCGCAGATTTCGACGCAGTGGCAGCTCTCGCCTAACTTCAGCCTGCTCGGCTATTACCAGTTTGCATTCCAGCCGAACCGGCTCGTGCCGCCGGGCGCTTACTGGAGCTATTCGGACGTCGTTGGCCCCGGCGCGCAATACATCATCGGGCCGGGCGGCATCCAGATTCCGCGCGGCAACGACATCAGACCGAAAGGCGACGACCAGTGGGGCGTGGGCGCACGCTGGCGCGTGTTCGGCGACACCGAAATCGGTGCGTACTACCTGCACTACAACGACATGAACCCGAGCGTCGTGACGACGTTCTTCCCGACGCTGCAGTATCAGGAAAAGTACTTCGATCACATCAAGCTCACCGGCCTCTCCTTCTCGACCGATCTGAACGGTGTGAACGTCGCGGGTGAAACGTCATACCGGCAAGGCGCCGCGGTGCTCGTGAATACACCCGCGGGCGCTCAGTCGACGCGCGGCGACGTATGGCAATCGAATCTCTCGGCGATCTACTCGATCGGACCGACTTTCCTTGCCGCATCGCAAACGCTGGTGGGTGAAGTCTCGTATGTGCACGCCGGCAACCTCACGCCGATCATGGGTTCGACGACGCTCGCCAACACACGCAACTCCGCCGCGTTCGAGGTGGCATGGACGCTCAGCTACAAGAACGTGTTCAACGGCTGGGACCTCGACGTACCGCTCACCTATGCCGACGACTTCACCGGCAAGTCCGCACTGTCCGGTGGACTGGGTTCATTGACCGGCGTGGGCGACCACCGTGTGACGGTCGGCGTGAACTTCACGCGCCTCTCCAACCTGAAACTCGGGCTCGTGTACGCGAAATTCCTCGGCCGTCCGGACCCGAACAACCGGCCGCTCGCCGATCGCGACTACGTGCTCGCTACCGCGACGTATTCGTTCTGATGTGGCGCGCCGGGATGAAATCGTGCGATGAGTCACCGGCGCCGCGCCACGCGCATCACCCTTTGAATCAGCCGTCTTTTTACTGCAGGAGGATTTGGTCATGAGTCGAATTTTCAATCCCGCATTGCGCCTGTGCGTGTTCGCCGCGGGCGCGGCGTTCGCTGCTGCCGCAGTCGCCCCATCGTTCGCCAAAACCAGCCCGGAAGATATCGCCAAGCTCGAAGGTCCGCTCACGCCGATGGGCGCCGAGCGCGCAGGCAACGCCGACGGCACGATCCCCGCGTGGAGCGGCAAGTGGTTCGGCACGCCCCCTGGCGTCGACTACAAGCCGGGGCAGCGCTTCCCCGATCCGTACGCGAGCGAAAAGCCGCTCTTCGTGATCACCGCGCAAAACATGCAGCAGTACGAAGCACGCCTGACCGACGGCGAAAAGGCGTTGCTGAAGAAATATCCGGACACCTTCAAGATTCCGGTCTATCCGAGCCATCGCGACTTCAGCTACGGTGACGCGGTGTACAAGAACATCCGCCTGTACGCGCCGTCCACCACCATGACGAAAGACCAGAACGGCCTGACGGAATTCCCGCCCGTCTCGCCGTTCCCGGTGCCGAAGAACGGCGTGGAGGCCATGTGGAATTTGCGCTTCGCTTCGGCCGTCGAGGGCGAAACCGCAACCTACGACCAGGCCGTGGTCTATCCGGACGGCAATATCGCGTGGGGCAAGGTGCAATACGCGATTTACGGCCCGCGCAGCGCGGATCATTTCGATCCGAAGAACGCGCTGAACTCGAAGAGCTTCTTCCGCATGACCACCATGCTGCCGCTCTCTGATCGCGGAACGATTATCACCGGCTTCGAGATGTGGAACCAGGAAGGCTCCGACACGCGCCGCACCTGGTCGTATAACCCCGGCACCCGGCGCGTGCGTCAGGCGCCGGAATTCGGTTTCGACCAGCCCCAGGGCCCGGGCGGCTTTCGTACCGTCGATGACGACCGCCTCTTCAACGGCTCGGGCGAGCGTTACGACTGGAAGATCCTCGGCAAGCGCGAGGTGTACGTGCCGTACGACAACTACAAGCTGATGGACCCGTCGATCAAGTACACCGATGTGCTCACCAAGGGTCACGAGAACACGCAGTACATGCGCTTCGAACTGCATCGCGTGTGGGTGTTGCAGGCGACGCTGAAATCCGGCTACCGCCATCAATACGCGAAACGTGTGCTGTATCTCGACGAGGACACGTGGAATGCCGTGACCGCCGACAACTACGACGCACGCGGCACGCTGTGGCGCACCAACCTTGCGCCGACGCTGTATGCGTATGACGCCAAGGCGTTCTATTCGACCTCCGTGTTCTATCACGACCTGATTTCGGGCGCCTACTACGCCGACCGTCTGTCGAATCAGGAACCGATGCCGGCACTCACCGCCAGCTCGCAACTGACCGAAGCGTACTTCTCGCCTGACGCGATTCGCGGCGCGGGCAACTGAGCCTGAAAGCGCATCTCTGCGCGCAAGAGCCGGGCCGCGATCACGCGGCCCGGCTGCCACCCTTTTTATTCGTGCATGCCATGACCTCGACACTTCACGCCGAACTCGGCGACACGCTTTATCGCGCATGGCGTGAGCGCACGCCCATCGCGCCCTTCTCCGCGCGCGCGGACGGCTTGCCGATTGCCGACGCCTACCAAGTGCAACAGCACTTCGTCGCGCGCCGCATTGAAGCAGGCGAAACCATTGTCGGCAAGAAGATCGGCGTGACGAGCAAGGTCGTGCAGGACATGCTCGACGTGCGTCAGCCGGACTTCGGCGTGCTGCTCTCCGGCATGCACTACGTGGCCGGCGAGGAAATCGCAATCGACACGCTGATCCAGCCGCGCGCCGAAGGCGAAATCGCGTTCTATCTGAAACAGGATCTGCGCGGTCCTGGCGTGACGCGCGAAGCCGTGCTCGCCGCCACCGAATCCGTCGGTGCGTGCTTCGAGATCGTCGACTCGCGCATTCGCGACTGGGCGATCCGCATTGGCGACACCGTCGCCGACAACGCTTCCTGCGGCGTCTACGTGCTCGGCGATGAGCGCGTGGCGCCCGCCGCGCTCGATCTCGCCGCCTGCCGCATGACGCTCGACAAGAACGGCCGGCGGGTCGCCGAGGGTGTCGGCGCCGCCGCCTTGGGCCACCCTGCCGACGCCGTCGCGTGGCTCGCGAACACGTTAGGTGAACTAGGCGTGCCCCTGCTCGCCGGCGAAGTCGTGCTGTCCGGATCGCTGGCGGCATTGATTCCCGTTGCGCGCGGCGACGCGCTGGAGATGCATATCGAAGGCATCGGCGGTTGCTCGGTGCGCTTTGTCTGATTGCTTGACCGTCTCTTACTTAAGGATGCATTGAATGAGCAAGATCAAATGCGCGTTGATCGGGCCTGGCAACATCGGCACCGATCTGCTGTACAAACTGCGTCGCAGCGCGGTGCTCGAACCGGTCTGGATGGTCGGCGTCGATGCCGCTTCCGAAGGTCTCGCGCGCGCCCGCGAGTTTGGCCTGAAGACCACCGCCGAAGGGGTCGACGGCCTGCTGCCGCATCTGGCCGCTGACGATATCCGCATTGCCTTCGACGCCACCTCGGCGTACGTGCACCGCGAGCATTCCGACAAGCTGACCGCGCGCGGCGTGCGCGTGATCGACCTGACGCCTGCCGCGATCGGCCCGTTCTGCGTGCCGCCCGTCAATCTCGCCGCTCAGAACGACCAGCAGGTGATGAACGTGAACATGGTCACATGCGGCGGCCAGGCGACTATTCCGATGGTCCATGCCGTGTCGCGCGTGCAAAAGGTGGTGTACGGCGAGATTGTCGCGACCGTGTCGTCGCGTTCGGTCGGCCCCGGCACGCGCAAGAACATCGACGAGTTCACACGCACAACGTCGCGCGCGATCGAGCAGATTGGCGGCGCGGCCGTGGGCAAGGCGATCATTGTGATCAACCCTGCCGAGCCGCCGCTCATCATGCGCGACACCATTCATTGCCTGACCGAGAGCGAGCCGGACATCGACGCGATCACGGCCTCCGTGCATGCGATGGTCGAAGAAGTACGGCAATACGTGCCCGGCTATACGCTCAAGAACGGCCCTGTGTTCGACGGCAAGCGCGTTTCCGTTTTCATGGAAGTCGAAGGTCTGGGCGACTATTTGCCGAAGTACGCAGGCAATCTCGACATCATGACCGCGGCCGCCGCGCGCACCGCCGAAGTCTTTGCCCAACAGATGCTTGCCGCATCGCCCGCCACTGCATAAGGAGCCGACCATGTCACTAGCAGGAACCCGCATTACCGTACACGACATGACGTTGCGCGACGGCATGCACCCCAAGCGCCATCAGATATCGCTGGACCAGATGCGCACGATTGCGCGCGGCCTCGACGCGGCCGGCGTGCCGCTGATTGAAGTCACGCATGGCGATGGTTTGGGTGGTGCTTCGGTTAACTATGGTTTTCCGGCGCATACCGATGAGGCGTATCTGAGTGCCGTGATTGGCGAGCTGAAGCAGGCGAAGGTCTCTGCTCTGCTGCTGCCTGGCATTGGCACGGTCGAGCATTTGCGCATGGCGCACGGTCTCGGCGTGCATACGATTCGCGTGGCGACGCACTGCACTGAGGCGGACGTGTCCGAGCAGCATATTGGTCTTGCCCGCAAGCTCGAAATGGATACCGTTGGGTTTCTGATGATGGCGCATATGGCGCCGCCTGAGCAGCTCGTCGAGCAGGCGAAGCTGATGGAATCGTATGGGGCCAATTGCATCTATATCACTGACTCGGCTGGGTATATGTTGCCTGATGATGTGACTGCACGGATTGGTCAGGTACGCGCCGCGTTGAAGCCGGAGACCGAGCTTGGGTTTCATGGGCATCACAATCTGGCGATGGGGGTGGCGAATTCGATTGCCGCGGTGGCCGCGGGAGCTAATCGGATTGATGCTGCGGCCGCCGGGCTTGGGGCTGGGGCTGGGAATACGCCGATGGAAGTGTTTGTCGCCGTCTGCGAGCGGATGGGGATTCAGACTGGGGTTGATGTGTTCAAGATCTCCGATGTCGCTGAGGATCTCGTGCTGCCTATTATGGATGCGCCGATTCGGATTGATCGGGATGCTTTGACTCTTGGTTATGCGGGGGTTTATTCGTCGTTCTTGCTGTTTGCCAAGCGGGCTGAGGCTAAATACAAAGTACCTGCGCGGGATATTCTTGTTGAGCTTGGGAGGCAGCGGCTCGTGGGGGGGCAGGAGGATATGATTGAGGATACGGCTTTGACTATTGTTAAAAGGCGGGCGGCTTAACTGGATTTTTTTGCCTGCTCGGCGATTTTGTCTGTGATCCTAAGGTGTTTGCATTTCCTCGCTTTCTTAGTGATCGATTAGCGTTGCCCCTGTGCGGGGCAACCTTTAGAGAATCCCTTGCTCTACCAGCGCGCCCTACATCCCCCAACGCAACGACGGCGTATGGACCGGGCTGTCCCAGTGGCGCGCCATTTCGTCGTCCAGCACGCATAATGTAATCGACGCGCCCGCCATCTCGAGCGAAGTCGTCAGTGCACCCACCTGTGCCCGGCCGACCTTCAGGTCCCGTTGCTGGAGCCACGCGCGCGTTGAGTTGAAGAGCAGGTAAAGCTCGCCAAGCGGTGTTCCACCAAGGCCGTTGATGAGCACCAGCAATTCAGCTCCGGTTTGGGGCTTGAGGTCATCGACGATCGCTTTGAGCAGCTCTCCCGCAATCGCATCGGCCCCCGCAAACTTCGCCCGGCGCCGGCCCGGCTCGCCATGAATGCCGACGCCGACTTCGATCTCGTCGTCGCCAATCTTGAACGTCAGGGTGCCGGCCGCCGGCACAGTGCAACTGGTGAAGGCCACGCCCATCGACGCAGTGCGCTTGTTGATCCGGTCGCCAAATGCCTTGCATTGTTCAAGGTCTGCTCCGCTTTCCGCCATGCTGCCGACCAGCTTCTCCACGATCACCGCACCCGCGACCCCGCGACGTCCGGTGGTATAACTCGAGTTTTCTACGGCCACATCGTCGTTGATCAGCACCATCGCGTTCGGGATCTCCGTCATTTCCGCCGCCATTTCGAAGTTCATCAGATCACCAGAGTAATTTTTCACGATGAACAGCACGCCGGCCCCGGTATCGACGGCGGCGGCAGCGGCCATCATCTGGTCCGGTGTGGGCGACGTGAAGATCTGACCTGGGCAGGCCGCGTCGAGCATCCCGTAGCCGACAAAACCCGAATGCAGTGGCTCATGTCCCGAGCCGCCTCCCGATATCAGAGCCACCTTGCCAGGGTTGAGCGTCTTGCGCCTCACGAACACGGGTTCGTTGTTGACCACGACCAGGTCGCTATGCGCGGCGGCAAATCCCGCCAGGCTTTCGGCGAGGAAATCGTCGACACGGTTGATGAATTTTTTCATGGTCTGGCCTCCATTCACTGTTGGTTTCGCGCGAGATGCGCGCACACCGCCGCAATCATGATCTGACTGGAACGCGCACCGGGATCGATATGACCACGCGAGCGTTCGCCCAGAAACGATGCCCGCCCTTTGGTCGCGAGCATGTCGCGGGTGGCGAGCATGTTCTCTTCGGCCACCCGTGGCAGCGTATCGAGCACCGTCTGCCGGATCGTGGGCGATCCGGTTGCAGCCAGTTCGGTAAAGCGCGCGGCTACCGGAATCAGCACGTCCATCATCGTCTTACTGCCGACTCCAGTTTTGCCCCGCTGTCGGACCGCCTCGACGCCGGCCGAATAGATACGCGCAAAACCCGCGATGTCCATGGGATTGTTCACGGAGGCTTTCGACATCCCGCTCAGCAACGAAAAGAACAGCGGCCCGGATGATCCGCCGACCGTCGACAGCACTTTGCTCGCCGCCAGTTGCAACGCGGCCGCCAAGGTTTCCGCTTCGATGTCCGCGCGCACTGCGAGCAAGGCCTCCATGCCGCGCAGCAGATTGAAGATGTGATCGCCGTCGCCGATCTGCTGGTCGAGTAAGGCGATTTCATCCGTGTGCTCCTTCAGCGCTGCGTATGCGGCGTTGATACACTCCATGACCGCTTTGCCGCTCATGTCGGAATCCTCCTGCCGTCTGCACGGAAATATAGAAGACAGCGAGCGGGCAGCGACACGCCCACCGACTGCCCCGGGCTGAAATTGCGCTCGGCCATTGTGGTCGCCACAACCGCGGTTCCAGCGCGTTCCAGAATCAGAAGATGACGCAATGGCGAGTACTCGAGCACCTTCAGGTCGAGTGCGTCGCGTGCATGATGGGTGCCGGGTGCATCACGCGCGTCGCCGTCGTGCAGCACCACGTCTTCAGGACGAATCGCCACGGTCGCGGTGCCGGTCGGCACCGCGACTGAATCGAACAGCGTTGGAGGCAGCAGGTTGATCGGCGGCGAGCCGAGCCGCTGCGCCGCGCTCAATGAAACCGGATTGCTGTAGACCTCGCGCGGTGTGCCGAGCTGCACCAGACGGCCGTGTTCAAGAATGCCGATGCGGTCGGCCAGTGTGGTGGCTTCCACCTGATCATGCGTGACGTAGAGAATGGTCGCGCCAATCGTACGATGCAGCCGCTTCAGCTCGATACGCAATTCCTCGCGTAGTTTTGCATCGAGCGATGACAGCGGTTCGTCCATCAGAAACACTTTCGGCTCGCGCACGAGCGCACGCCCTATCGCGACGCGCTGCATCTCGCCGCCCGACAAATGCGTTGCCATGTTGTCGAGCTTCGCTTCCATATGCAGCATCTGCGCGACCGCGTGCACGCGCGCGCGGACCTGTTCCTCGCTGCTGCGACGACGTGGCGAACGCAGCGGAAACGCAAGATTGCCAAACACAGTCAGATGCGGATACAACGAGTATTGCTGAAAGATAAACGCGACATCGCGATCGGAAGGATGCACGCCGGTGGCGACCACGCCGTCGATTAGCACGTCGCCGGCATCGGGGCGTTCGAGTCCCGCGATCAAACGCAGCGTAGTGGTTTTTCCCGCGCCGCTCGGTCCGAGCAGCACGACGAACTCGCCGTCTTTCACGTCGATCGACAGGTCGTCCACCGCAACGATGTTGCCGAAGCGCTTCGATACATTGCGTAGCTGGATTTCAGCCATAACCGCCTCCGTTGGCACAATGCGTGGCAGCAGCGCCCGGCAGCAGCCGTTCAGTAGCGGCGTCATAAAGCAGCGTTCGTTCTTTCCGAAACGACAGCCCGACGGTCGTGCCCGCGGCAACACTGTCGTCTTTGCTTGCCCGCACGCGCACGACGCCGAGCGCGGTTTCAACCGCCAATACCTGGTGCGAGCCGAGATATGCGTCGGCGATCACTTGACCGCGCAGCGGGCCGTGCTCGTCGATCACGATGTGCTCCGGTCTGATTCCCAGTAACACGCGCGCGGCGGCGGCATCGCAACGTGGCACGGACACCGCCGCGCCATGCAGACTCACCTGCTCCTGGCCTGCCATAACAGCTCCGTCAACGGGCAGGAAATTCATGGGCGGACTGCCGATGAAGTTGCCGACGAAGACAGTCGCGGGGAAGTGATAGATCTCATGGGGCGAGCCCGCCTGCAACACTTCGCCCTGGTTCATCACCACGATATCGTCTGCCATGGCCATGGCCTCGCTCTGATCGTGTGTGACGTACACCGTGGTGGCGGCGAGCGCATTGTGCAGTTTGCGCAATTCGAGGCACATCAGTTCACGAAAGTCCGCATCGAGCGTGCCGAGCGGTTCGTCCATCAAAAATGCTTTCGGTTGCCGCACGATCGCGCGGCCGAGCGCCACGCGCTGCCGGTCGCCGCCGGACAAACCTCCCGTCTTGCGATCGAGAATGTTCTCGATGCGCAGCATATGCGCCGCCGCGTCAACACGGGCGGCGATCTCGCGGCGCGATACATGCTCGTTTTTCAACGGGAACGCGATGTTATTGCGCACCGTCATGTGCGGATACAGCGCGAACATCTGAAACACGAAGGCAATGTCGCGTTGCCTCGCGCGCAGTGCCGTAACGTCCCCGCCGTCGATCAGGATCTGACCCGAGGTCGGCAACTCCAGTCCGGCGATCATTCGCAGCGTCGTGGTCTTGCCGCAACCCGACGGGCCCAGCAGCACAACGAAGCGGCCCGCGCCGATCGTCAGGCTGGTGTCACGCACCGCGACGAAATCGCCGAAGCGCTTATGAAGGTGGGAGAGAGCGATCGCGGACATGATTCACTCAGGGAAGTGGCTGGTGACGACGAATGCAAGCGCGCCCACCAGTATGACCGGAAACGACCAGGTGAAGAGCGCAAGCGAAAACGGCTGCACCAGCATCGCTACCCCCAGACCGATCAAGACCGTCGAAGCGCCCTCGCTGTAGCTACGGCGCAGCAGCCGGCCGCGCGGCAAAACGGCTTCACGTTTCATTTGCGCACCGCTCCAAAGGTGATGCCACGCAACAGATGCTTGCGAAGCAGGACGGTGAAGAAGAGGATCGGCAGCACAAACAGGGTCGTCGCTGCTGCCACAGCGGGCCAGTCCTGGCCACCTTCGCCGATGATGAACGGGATGAATGGCGGCATCGTCTGCGCCTCGCCGCTCGTCAGCAGCGAGGCGAACGCGTACTCGTTCCACGCGAAGATCAGGCAGAAGATCGCCGTGGCGGCGATGCCGGTCATTGCCTGCGGCAACACCACCTTCACAAAGGCCTGTAAGCGCGTGTAGCCGTCCACCAACGCAGCCTCCTCGTACTCGCGCGGGATCTCATCCATGAAGCCCTTGAGAAGCCATACCGCCAATGACACATTGACCGCCGTGTACAGCACGATCATGCCGACATAGCTGTCGCTCAACCCTAGCGCGCGGTACATCAGGTAGATCGGAATGGCGACCGCGATAGGTGGCATCATTCGTGTCGACAGAATGAAGAACAGCAGATCGTCGGACAGAGGCACCTTGAAGCGCGAGAACGCGTAGGCCGCGAGCGTGCCGAGAAAAACCGCCAGAAACGTCGAGCCGAAACCAATGACGAGCGAATTCACGAAGCGCGGCAAGACCTTGGACGGCCCGGCGATCACCATATTGCGCTTGCGTACCTCGCGCTCATACCAGGTCTGGGCAGGGGGTAAGCTCGCGATGAATTCCGGCGTTTGCCGCGAGCGGATCGTGAACAGATTCACATAGCCCTCCAGCGAAGGCTGAAACAACACAACGGGAGGATAGGCAATCGCATCTTCCTGCGTCTTGAAGCTCGTCAGGAAGATCCAGACCATCGGCAGCGTGGCGATGAGCGCATAAGTGATAACGACCGCGGCCGCAAACCGCTTGCCGCGCGGCGACGACGCTACCACCGAATATTGGGTCGTAGTCGGTCTCATCGCTGTTTCATCCGGTTGAGCGCCTTCACGTAGATACTCGCCGCGCCAAAGACCGTCACGAACAGGATGATCGCGAGCGCCGACGAATAGCCGGTTTGCCATTTCTCGAATGCGGCACGCTTGAGCGTGATCGACACGGTCTCTGTCACCGACCCAGGGCCGCCCGATGTGAGCAGGTTCACCATGTCGAACATCTTGAAGTTTTCGATGCCGCGAAACAGGACTGCCAGCATCAGGAACGGCATGGTCATAGGCAACGTGATCGACCAGAACTGACGCCACGGCGTCGCGCGGTCCACTTCCGCTGCTTCGTAGATATAGTCGGGGATTGAACGCAGGCCCGCCAGGCAGATGAGCATGACGTACGGTGTCCACATCCACGTATCGACCATCACAATGGTCCACGGCGCGAGCGGTACGTCGCCGATCATCTGGAACGACGCCGGCGCGATACCGGTGAAGAAGCTGACGATATCGTTGAAAAGCCCCGTCTGCGGTTGCAGCAGGAAGGTCCAGAAGTTGCCGACCACAGCAGGCGACAGCATCATCGGCAGCAGGATTAGCGTGGTCCAGAAGCTATGTCCGCGGAACTGCCGGTTGATCAGCAATGCAAGACTGAAACCCAGCAACACCTCCAGCCCGACCGACCAGAACACGAAACGCGCGGTCACCTGCATCGCGTACCAGATATCTTCGTCGGTCAGGATGTCGACATAATTGTCGATGCCGACAAAACGCGCCGGTACGCTCGGCATGTTCGACTTGAAGTTGGTGAACGACAGTCGAAGCGCCCAGATCAACGGGAATATGTTGATCGCGAGCAGCAGCAGAATGGTCGGAAGAATGAAGAGCCACGCGATGGCCCGATCCGACAGTCCGCTTAGCCGCTTCGCGATGCGCGTCGACGCACCCGCTTCGAGACTCGTGGGAGAAAAAGGTTTATCTGCCAACATGCCTGGCTCCTTTAAGCGGACCAGAGACAGGCCTTCAGCCGTCGCCGGTCCATTCAAGTCCAGCTGAGCTAATACTTCCCTTCTTGCTTAAAGACCTTGGTCCAGTCTTTCACCAGCAGATCCAACGCATCTTTGGCCGTACCCTTGTCGGCTACGACGTAGTCGTGCACGCGCTTCTGCATGTCGAGCAACAGTTCGGCATAAGCTGGCTCTGCCCAGAAATCTTTGACGATTGCCATCGACTTCAGGAAGGCCGGTGCAAATGGCGCGCTCTTCGGAAAATCCGGTGCGTCGACCACTGATTTTGCCGCCGAATAGCCACCCAGTTGCCACCATTTCTTCTGCACGTCAGGTTGCGCAAACCACTTGATATACTCGAGCGCGTCTTCTTTATGATCCGAGTACGACACGACCGAAATGCCCTGCCCGCCCAGTTGCGTGTATTGCTTCAGCTCACGCGGATTGACGAAGAAGCCGATCTTGTCGCCGCCAACGTTCGGGTCTTTATAAAGCCCTGGAAAGAACGCAAACCAGTTCATCTGCATCGCCACCTGACCTGACTTGAACGCGTCGAGTCCTTCCTGCATGTAGGCGTTGGTCATGCCCGGCGCCGTGCAGCACTTGTAGAGCGCCTTGTAGTATTCGAGCCCCTTCACCGCGCCTGGCGAGTTCACGAATCCATCGAGGTGATAGGGCTTCTTGGGATCCTGATACTCAAAGCCGAAGTTGTACATGGCGTTGGTCACTCCCATAGTGATCCCCTCGGATCCACGCTCCGTGAAGATATACACGCCATAGACCGTCTTGCCGTCAATCTTGCGACCCTGGAAGAATTCTGCAGTCTGCTTGAGTTCATCGAGCGTATTGGGCGGCGCGAGTTCACGGTTGTATTTCTGCTTGAATTCCGCGCGTAGCTCCGGGCGTGCAAACCAGTCCTTACGGTAGGTCCATCCGACCGCGTCAGCCATCGCAGGTAAGGCCCAATAGTTCGGCGTATCCTTTGGCCACTCCGAATATCCCACCACCGTTGCCGGCACGAAGTCGTCCATGGAGATCTTGTTCTTGGTGAAGAAGTCGTTGAGCTTTACGTAATGCCCATTGACCGCCGCGCCGCCGATCCACTGACTGTCGCCAATGATCAGATCACACAGTTTGCCGTGCGAATTGAGTTCGTTGATGAAGCGGTCCGCATAACTGGTCCATGGCACGAACTCGAACTTCATCTTGATGCCGGTCTTGGCCGTGAAATCCTTCGACAGTTCGACCAGTGCATTGGCGGGATCCCATGCCGCCCAGCAGAGTGTCAACTGCTTGTCCTGTGCGTGCGCGCCCGTTGCAATGCCGAGCCCCAGCGATATGAGGGTTGCCGCCACTAACCTCGCTGACGTTAGACGTAACATGTCTCTTCTCCTTGTCTTTCTCGAATCTCCAACCTGATGACATTCAGCGCCCATGCGCCGGGCACCGTATTTCGGCTCTGGCAGATCAGAAGTCGGTCCGCGTGTCGCGAGCGTCAGGCATGCGCATTCTCACGAAGATAAATCCGGGTTTCCGGCGTGGGGATGGCAAGCGCCCCCCGGACGTCGTTAAGAAAGTTAATGGCGGCGAGCCCCGCCCAATGAACGATGCCGCGGACGTCCTGATCGAGGATCACGTCGATCGCGCGTTCGGATAGTTGGGTGCGGGTTTCCGCGGTGCATTCGTGGCCGATCAGGACCAGGTGGTCCTTGTCGCCTGACTCCTGCAATGCCGCCGCGATGCCGGAGATGCCACCGCCTGTCACATAGACCCCGACGAGATCTGCATGGCGCGCGCGCAAGCCCTGCACGGCAAGACCGGCGCCGTCGTCGTCTTCCGCGAAGTCCGACTCGGCGACCCAGCGCAGGTTGCGGAAATCCTCTTCCAGCACCTGCGAAAATCCGGTGCGCCGCTCCACCTGATCATGCAGACGGGACGATCCCGATAGTACGGCGACCGTGCCGAGCCGCATGCCCAGAAAGCGGCCCATCAGCAATCCCGCGGTGCGTCCGGCAATCCGGTTGTCGACGCCGACATATGCGTTGCGGCGGCTTGCAGGCAAATCGGAGAACACCGTAACGACCGGCACGTCAGCGTCGCTCATCTCTTCGATGAAACGCTCCACCCAGGGATAGTCGAGCGGTGCGAGAACCAGTGCGTCGTAGTCGACCACCTGAGCGGCGAATGCAGCGGTGTCGCGCTGGGTGGAGAAGTCACACCGGTAAAACGAGGGGGTGATGCGGTGCTCGCGAAAAAAACTGGCAGACAGCGCAATGTCGCGTTCGACGTGATCCAGAAAGCGCGAGTTGACTTGTGGAAGTACGAACGCGACGCGGAATGAACTGACTTTTGCTGGACGGCCGCGGCTTGCCCGCTCGTCGCGCAGACTGGCGAGCGCCAGGTGAACACGCTCGGCGGTCTCCGGACGCACAGCATGATCGTCGCGCAAGACACGATCGACCGTGGCGACGCTTACGCCGGCTCGACGCGCAATCATCGTACGAGTAGCCGGCATGGGTCTCCTCCGGTGCCGAGCGTTGGATGGTTTTGTTTACAGAAAGTAGTTTTTTCTGAAAAAAATGCAAGCTTTTTCTTCAATAAAAAAGCGTCATTTTTTGGATAAACAGAGCAGCCCCTATTAGAAGACCACTTTGGTGCGGTCTCCTAATAGGGGCCATAAGGGGAATGGAGCGCGCATGGGGTGGGGTTGTCCATCGACGAAGCGCAGGCACGCTCGCCTACCGTCAGGGCATGGCGGATTTGACGCGACGGTTGACCCGTATCCCGAAGGCCCCACGTACCGCTATCACACGGCGGTATCTACAAGCCAGCCGGACTCCCGACCGCGCGATGGACGGTCGGGCGTTTGACCTGAAGAAAAACCCAACACCCTCAGGAGCCTTCAAACACATGCCGCAAAGCCGGCGGCACCCCTCCATCGCGAACCTTAATCTCAACGACCTTCCTGGCAGTACTAGAAGGCCGCACATCAGCAACATCAAGATAAAACTGCGAATACCAATCCCGCATCTGATACAACGGCCCATCACCTTCGCACAACAAAGGATTATCAATCCGCGTCTTGGAATCCCAAATCGCCACATCCTCATAGAACGCGGCCTGCGCCTGCTTCGAATACGCGCGCGCAATTTCCATGTTTTCTGCATCCGACAAGCCGGGTACCTTCTTCACCATCACCCCGTAACGCAGCTCGAAGCTGTTCATATCAATCGGCACGTGACAGTTCAGCAAGATCGAATGAATCGGATGCCCGCCGCTGCGCCCCGTCATCTCGGTGATGTGATAAGCCGGACCAAAATACGTGGACAAAGCAACCAGCTCATCATCGCCAAGACGCTCACTGCGCCCAACCAGCAACTGCGTCGCCTTATGTCCTTCGAACAGGTTAGCGAAGTAGTCGACCGGCGCGCCATGCACGGTCGCAAAGTGCGCCATGTCCGAAATATTGTCCACCAGCTCCCGGCAGTTAGTGCCGATCACCATTAGGTCCACCACCCAATCCGACCACTCGTCGGAGAAGCACGCGTCGATTCGCGGAATCGCCACCTCGTCACCCGGCGGGTTGCCTTCAGGGTCGTGCCAGATGAACAGCAAATTGTTCTGCTCGCAAGTCTGCCAGGTGCCGATCTTCGCCTTGGGCGGAATCCGCTTGCAGTACGGAATGGACTGGCAATTGCCGTCGCCGCCCCACTGCCAGCCGTGAAAAGGACACACCAGCGTGTCGCCGTCCACGCGGCCCGTGCTCAGATCGGCGCCCATGTGCGGGCAGTATCCGTCGACCACGTTCACACGGCCGTGCGAATCCATAAACGCTGCAAGACGCTGGCCGAAAATGTTCAGCGTATGCGGCTTGCCATCCTTGTAGTCGCTCGCGAGACCGAGGCAATGCCAGCCGCGCGCATAGCGCTGCACGAGCGGCTGCGCTTCGATTTTGTAGGGACGTGCGGACATCTGTTATCTCCTCCAATGGATAGGGCGGCGCGTCCTGCGCGCCGCCGTCATAGGTATGCTCGGCAAACGCGCGAATTCGCGCGCTCACGCCTGACGATAGACGCCGCTTACGGTTCGCTCATCGTCCTGTCGGACTAGATTCCGCAACGCCACGCAACACGTCCTATCGCGCCGAATTTCCATGTTCGAGCGCCGCCGGCTGCACCGTCTTGACCGTCACCGCGGCGGGCGCGCCCCCCGCCGCAGTGGCCACGCCGGCGCGCCGTTCCGCGCGCTCCACGCCGAGCCAGGCCGCAAGCGCGGGCAGCAGAAACACTGCGCCGAACAGGTTCACGAGGAACATGAAGGCAAGCAGCACGCCCATGTCCACCTGGAACTTCAGCGCGGAAAACGCCCAGGTGCCCACGCCGATGAACATCGTCACCGCGGTAAACAAAGCCGCCGTGCCGCGTTGGCGCATCGCGGCCGCGAACGCGGCGGGCAGGCTCGCGCCGCCGCGCACCTCGTGCTGCAGGCGTTCATACAGATAGATGCCGTAGTCGACGCCCACGCCGACGCCCAACGTGATCACCGGCAAGGTGGCCACCTTCAGGCCGATCCCGAGCCACGCCATCACCGCATTGCACAGAATCGACACCACCGTCAGCGGAACGACGATGCACAGCACCGCGCGCCACGAGCGGAACGTCACGATGCACAGCAGCGCAATCGCGCCGAAAATCGACAGCAGCATCGCCACTTCGGCCTCGGCCACCGCTTCGTTGGTCGCCGCCATCACGCCCACATTGCCGCCCGCCAGCCTGAACGCCACGTTCGGTGTGTGATCCTGCGCGGCGAGGCGCTTGATCTCGTCGACAATGTGCGCAATGGTCTTGCCCTCGTGATTCGTGGTGTAGATCAGCACCTGAATCACCTGGCAGTTCTCGGTGTTCATGCCGTTGTCTGGATCGAAGGCATTGGCGCCTTGCGTGAGACCCTCGGTCGAACGCGGCAGCGCGCCCCAACGCGGATTGCCCTCATTGAAGGCGGCAATCGAAATCTTCGCCAGCGACGGCACGCTCACCACCGACTGCACCCCCGCCACGCCGCGCATCTGCATTTCAAAGCGCTCGATCGCGCTCATCACCGGATAGTGCAGACAGGCATCGTCGAAACCGCTCGTCTCGACGAACACCGACAGCGCATCGACGCCAATGTCGTACTGGCTCGTGATGCGCGCGTTGTCGACGTTGTAGCGCGAGTTGGCGCGCAACTCGGGCGCGCCGGAGCCGATATCGCCAATCTGCAGATTGCGCGACGCCTGAGCGCCGACCGCGAGCAACACCAGCGCGGCGGCGAACACGCCGAGCGCCGGCGCGGGCCGGGCAAACACGGCGAAGCGCGCCCACAGCCGGCTGCCGCCCGCCGCCGCGCGGCGCTGCGCGCGCGCGAGCGTGCCGCGCTCGAGCCGCGTGTAGGACAGCAGGATCGGCAAAAACACTTTGTTGGTAATGATCATCAGCAGCACGCCGAGGCACGCCGTCACGCCCAGCTCACGCACGATCTCGATCTGGATGCGCATGATCACCATGAAGCCCAGCGCATTCGTCAGCAACGCCACGGTGCCCGGCACGAACAGCTTGCGAAACGCGTCGCGCGCGGCATCGACGGACGACTGACCGGTCACCAGCGCCTGTTTCCATGCATTCGTCATCTGCACGGCGTGCGAGACACCGATCGAGAAGATCAGGAACGGCACGAGAATCGACATCGGATCGATGCCAAGCCCGAGGATCGGCAGCGCGCCGAGCAGCCACACCACCGGCAGCAACGCAACGAACAACGCAAGCGCGGTGGTCTTCGCCGAACGCGTGTAGAGCAGCAGCAGCGCGGCGGTAATCAGAAACGCCAGCGCGAAGAAGCTGATCACGCCACTAATGCCCGACTCCACGTCGCCGACCAGTTTCGCAAAGCCGATGATGTCAACCTCGACATCCTGATTCGAATAACGCGCGCGAATCTGTTCGAGCTGCCGAGCCACCGCGCCGTAGTCCAGGTGCTTGCCGGTCGTGGGGTCGGTCTCGCGCAACTCCGCACGGATCAGCGCGGAATGCAGGTCGTTGCCGACCAGCCGGCCAATCTGCCCGGAGCGCGCGACGTTGCGGCGCACGGTGGCGAGATCGTTGGGATTCGCGCTGCTGAACTGGCCAGGCACGACCACGTCGCCGCGAAAACCGGCCTCGGTCACTTCCGTGTAGCGCACGTTCGGCGTGAACAGCGAGAACACGCGCGAGCGATTCACGCCGGGGATGAAGAACACGTCGTCGGTGGCGTGGCGCAGGTCGTCCATGAACGCCTGGTTGTAGATGTCGCCGTGGCCCTTCCAGCGCAGGCTCACGAGTATCGTATTCGCACCGGGAAAGGCGCTCGCGTAGCGATTGAACACCTGCATGTACGGGTGCTGCATCGGGATCATCTTGTTGAACCCGGGATCGAGGCGCAGCCGCGTCGCGGACCAGCCGAGCGCCACCGTCAGCGCGAGACAGAGCGTAAGCAGAATGCGCCGGTGCCGCATGATGGCGTCGGCGCAGCATTCGACGAAACGCGCGAGGCGCGACGAAGAGCGGGAAGAAGAATGTGACGAAGCGTTCATGATGCGTCTCACGGCAAGACAACGGCAAAGCGACGGGAAACCCCGGGAAGCCCCGCGAACGCGGCCGATGAACGGCCGGCGAGCGTGTGGCGATAGAGCGGTGAATCGGTAACTGCGTGGTAACTGCGTGGAAACTGCGCGATAACAGCGCGCCAATAGCGCAGCGAACCAGCCCGTGTCCTCAGGACGACGGCGCGCCGGTCGCGGCAGGGGCCGCCTGAGACCGCGGCACCACGGGCAACAGGGCCACGCCTGCTTCGCCGCCGAGCGCCAGTTCGCCATGTCCGGCATCGACCACCGCCGCGAGGCTCTGCACGCCGCCGACCTTGCGAACCGCGTAGGTCAGGCCGCCGTCGCGCGAGGTGACGATCGCGCCGCCCTGGCCGACCAGCACCAGCTCGCCGTCGGCCAGTTGCACGGCGCCGAAGTACGAGGTGCCGACGTGGCTGTCCACATGGGTCCACGTGTCGCCCTGGTCGGTGCTGCGCAGCACGTTGCCGCGCATGCCGTACGCGATCCAGTCGCCGTCGGCGAGCTTCAGCACGCCGAAGAGCGACCCTTGATACGGGACGGGGCGCTTCTCCCACGTCGCGCCGTTATCGGTGGAGCGCAACAAGGTGCCGGTTTCGCCGGCGATCATCAGGCGGCCGGTGGCGTCGCCGGCAATCGCGTTCAGGTGACGGTCGTCGGTGGGGGTTTTTTGCTGGGTCCACGTGGCGCCCGCATCGTGCGAGACGAACAGCTGGCCGAAGCTGCCTGTCACGAAGACGAGACCGTCCGCGTTGCCCCACACGGACAGCAGCGGATCCGAATGCTTGTGGTCGAAGCGCACCTCGTTCCAGTGCGCGCCGCCGTCGACCGTCCGCAAGATCCAGCCGTCATGACCGACCGCGATGCCAATCAGCGGCGAGATGAAGAACACTTGCGTAAGCGCCGAGGCTTCGTCGGTGGTCACGGCGGCCTGGCGCCACGACGCGCCCGCGTCGTCGCTCAGCAGGATCACGCCGCGCTCGCCTACCGCGACGAGCCGCGTGCCGGCTTTGGCCACGCCATTGATCTGCAGGCGATCGGCCTGAATGGTGGTCGCCGCAAAAGCCGGCACCGGGCGAGGCGAGAAGGCGAACAACGCCGCGCCCAGCACGGCCGCCGAGAGCAGCAAGCCGGGTATTGTCGATTTCATTTTTTGTCTCCTGTCGACGAGAGTTGGCGCTTTAGCTGTCGACTGGAGTTCGCGCTTCAGCGCGTTACTCCAGTCCCATGCAAAGCTCTCTACTCTCGTCCCATGCAAAGCTGTCGACCAGAGTCGGCGCTTTAGCTGTCGACTGGAGTTCGCGCTTTAGCGCGTTACTCCAGTCCCATGCAACGCTCCGATCGCGATCTACGCCGCTGTTTCGAAGAGCGCCGCGGCGCCCATGCCGCCGCCGATGCACATCGTCACGACGACATAGCGCACGCCACGCCGCCGCGCTTCGATTAGCCCGTGCATCGTCATGCGCGTGCCCGACATGCCGAACGGATGCCCCACCGCGATCGCCCCGCCGTTCACGTTCAGGCGATCCGAAGGAATCCTCAGCTGATCGCGGCAGTAGATCACCTGGCACGCGAACGCCTCGTTCATTTCCCAGAGGCCAATGTCGTTCACCGTGAGCTTGTGCCGTTCCAGCAGCTTCGGCACCGCGAGCGCCGGGCCGATTCCCATCTCGTCCGGGTCGCAGCCGGCCACCGCCAGTCCGCGGTAGATGCCGAGCGGCGCGAGGCCGCGCCGCTTCGCTTCAGCAGCGCTCATCACCACCACCGCGGCTGCACCATCGGACAACTGCGACGCGTTGCCCGCCGTGATGAACTCACCCTGCGCCACCGCCTCACCGCCGCTCCACACCGGTTTGAGCGCGGCCAGACTCTCGGCCGTAGTATCGGCGCGATTGCATTCGTCGCGCGTGGCGCGCACGTTTTCGCTGCCCGTCTGCTTGCCTTCCTTGTCGAACAGCGCCCGCTGCACGTCGAGCGGTACGATTTCCTCATCGAAGCGGCCCGCTGCCTGCGCCGCCGCCGTGCGCTGCTGGCTCGTCAGCGCGTCCTCGTCCTGGGCCTCGCGCGGAATACCGTAGCGGCGCGACACGACTTCCGCCGTCTCGATCATCGCCATATACGCGGCGCTGTGATGCGCGAGCACGGCGTTCGAGCGGGCCCGGTAGGCATTCTTGTGCTTGTTCTGCGTGAGCGTGATCGATTCGACGCCGCCCGCTATCACGATGCGTGAGTCACCGCTGCCGATGCTCTGTGCGGCGGTGGCGATCGTCATCAGGCCCGACGAGCACATGCGGTCCATCGCCATGCCCGGCACCGAGGTGGGCAATCCCGCCGCCGCGGCCGAAAGGCGGCCGATGTTGTAGCCCTGCGTGCCCTGCTGCGCGGCGCAGCCCATCAGCACGTCGTCGATGTCGGCGCCTTCGAGCTGCGCGCGCTCCATCGCCGCGCGCACGACATGGCCGCCTAACGCGGGCGCTTCGGTATCGTTGAACACACCGCGATACGCTTTACCGATCGGTGTGCGTGCAACCGAGACGATGACCGCTTCGTTCATGAGCTATTTCCTCTACGGGTTCTACAGATTTCTACAGGTAGTAACGGCTGATGGTGTCGGCCACGCAACCGGGTTTGGGCTCGCCTTCGATCTCGACGCTCACGCGTATCCACGCCTGCACGCCGCCCTCGAACGCTTCGGCGCGCAACAGTTCGCCCACGCCGCGAATGCGCGCGCCCACCCTCACCGGCGCGGGGAAGCGGATCTTGTCGCAGCCATAGTTGACGCCGAGCCGCGCGCCGTCGATGCGCACGATCTGCGGCAGAAAGAAATTGACGAGCGAGAGCGTGAGGAAACCGTGCGCGATGCACGCGCCGAACGGGCCCTGCTGTGCGCGTTCGGCATCCACGTGGACCCATTGATGATCCAGGGTCGCGTCGGCGAACTGGTTGATGCGCGCCTGATCGACCTGCATCCACGCACTTTCGCCGAGCGTCTGCCCGACCGCCGCGATCAGTTCATCTGGATGAGCGAACACGCGCGCAGGCAGCAGGGTGTCGGACATATCAGCCATGGCACGCTCCCTCACGCATGCTGACTGCTGACCGACAGCACTTCGCCGGTCATGTACGACGCGTAGTCGCTTGCCAGAAAGACCATCACGTTCGCCACCTCCCACACTTCGGCGGCGCGTCCGAATGCTTCGCGCGACGCCAGTTGATCGAGCAGATCGGCCGAAGCCGACTTCTTCAGAAAATCGTGCAACGCAATGCTGGGCGCCACGGCGTTGATGCGCACACCGTACGGCGCGGCTTCCAGCGCGGAGCAGCGCGTGAGCGCCATGACTCCGGCCTTGGCCGCCGCGTAGTGCGCCTGTTCCGCCTGCGCGCGCCAGCCGAGCACCGACGCGTTGTTGACGATCACGCCATGGCCGCGCTGCTGCATGTGCGGCAGCATCGCCCGCGTCATCCGGAAGGTGCCCGTGAGGCTAATGTCGATCACCCGCGACCATTCGGCATCGTCCATTTCGACTATGCGGCGCGAGCCGCCTAGCCCGGCGTTGTTGATCAGCACGTCGACGCCTTGCAGCTTGTCCTCGGCATCGGCCACCAGCGCGCGCACCTCGTCTTCCACCGCGACGTTGCACAGACGCCCGTAAATGGCCTGCAAGCCGGTTTCCGCGCGCAAGGTCTCGATCGCCTGCGCGAGGCGCCTTTCGTGGATGTCGGAGATAAAGAGCGCGCGGCAGCCCTCTTCCGCGCAACGTTTGGCGGCGGCAAAACCGATCCCCACGCCGGCGGCCGCCGTAATCAGCACGGATTTGCCGGCCAGCAGTTGATGGCCCGGCACATAAGCGGGCGCGGTCCGCACCGTTTGAGACTCGTTCATAGCGTTCCTCTGGGTTCCTTCGGCATGCCGAGCCCGCGCTCGGCCATGATGTTGAGCTGGATTTCGTTGGTGCCCGCGTAAATCGTGTCGGCCCGCGAGAACAGGAAAACGCCTTGCAGACGGCTGCGTTTGGCGTCGTCGGCGGCGAGCAGGTTGGCGTCTGGGCCGAGCACGTCCATTGCCAGTTGGCCCAGTTCGCGGTGCCAGTTCGACCAGTAGTACTTGTAGATCAGCGCTTCGCGGCCTAATGCGCCACCCGCAGCGCCACCCGCCGCATCGTCGGCGCCGGCCAGCATGCGCAGCGCGTTGTAGCGCATCACGCGCAAGCCGGCCCACGCCCGGGCAATGCGTTGCCGGATCACGGCGTCGTGCGCGACGCCCGCTTCGCGAGCCGCGTCGATCACCCACTCCAGTTCACGGATGAACTGCATCTGCTGGCCCAGCGTGGACATGCCCCGCTCGAAGCCGAGCAAGGTCATCGCGATGCGCCAGCCGTCGCCGGGCGCACCGACCAGATCTTCAGCCGCTGCAAGTGCGCCGTCGAAGAACACCTCGTTGAACTCGGCGCCGCCGTTCAGTTGTTTGATCGGACGAATCTCGATACCGGGTTGATCGAGCGGCATCAGCAGGAACGACAGCCCGCGATTGCCACGCGATTCCGGATCAGTGCGCGCGACCACGAAGATCCAGTCGGAGTCGTGCGCGAGCGAGGTCCAGACCTTCTGGCCGTACACGCGCCAGTTGCCCGCGTCGTCGCGCACGGCGCGCGTGCGGATGTTCGCGAGGTCCGAGCCCGCGCCCGGTTCCGAATAGCCCTGGCACCAGAACTGCGTGCCGTTGAGGATGCCGGGCAGGAAGCGCCGGCGCTGATCGTCCGTGCCGCAGGCAATCAGCGTCGGGCCGAGCAGGCCCTCGCCGATGTGCCCCATGCGGCCGGGGCCGCCGGCACGCGCGTATTCCTCATGGAAGATCACCTGCTCCGCCACCGTGAGGGCGCGGCCGCCTTGATCCGCCGGCCAGCCCAGCCCGGTCCAGCCGCCGGCCGCCAGTTCGCGCTCCCATTGCTTGCGCAGCGCCGGATAGGCTTCTTCGTCGCCGGGACCGCCGCGGTACTTCAGGCAAGCGAACTCACCGCTCAGATGCGTGTGCATCCAGTTGGCGACTTCGACCCGCAGACGCTGATATTGCGTTTCGCTGTTCATCAAAGGACTCCTGCGAGCACGTTTTGCGCTTGAGCGGCGTGATCGCCGTGATCCAGCGCCACCGCCTCGACACCGGACCCGCCGCGATCCATCGCCAGTTGCGCGATGAACGACAACATCTGCGAGGTCGTGCCGAACATCGCGCTCGCGGCCTGCGCCCGCTTGAAATACAGTTGCGGGTCGTATTCCCATGTGAAGCCGACCCCGCCATGCAATTGAATCGCTTCCTGCGAGCAGAAGCGAAACGCGTCGTTGGCGGTGGCTTTCGCGGCGGCGATATCGGCGAGCACGTCGTGCTCGATGGAGGCCGCGCCCTGAGTCCAGGTCTGAGCCCACGCCTGGGCCGCGCCGAGCACCGCGGAACGGCTCGCCTCGATCTCGACCATCATCTGCGCGCAACGGTGCTTGACCGCCTGAAACGACGCGATTGCGCGGCCAAACTGCACGCGCTCCGCGGTGTACGCCAGCGTGAGGTCGAGGCATTGCTGCGCGCCGCCCACCTGTTCGGCGGCCAGCGCCAACGCCGCGAACCACGCGGTATGCGAGAGCGCGCGTTGCGCGTTGCGGCCAACTGCGAGCAATGCGGAACGCGGCACATCGACCGCGCGTAGTTCGAGCCGGGCAAGCGGACGCGTCGCGTCCAGCGTGACGAGCGGCGTGCGCGTCAGCCCCGCGATGTCCGCGCCCTGAAGCGCGAACAGCCCGAGCGCCTGCGCTTCATTCGCGATGCGCGCGGGAACCAGCAGCAGATCGGCGCTCGAGCCGTCGACCACCTGCTCCAGCGTGCCCGACAGCCGGTAGCCCTGCGCGGTCTCTTCGGCGTGAAGCGACACCGTGGGCGCGCCGCCGTCGAATCCGCTGGACAGGGACAGCGCGAGCGTCGCGCTCGACTCTCCGCTTGCAATCCGTGCGAGCTGTTCGCGCGCCGCTTCGGCATCGCACAGCGCCAATGCCGTCGCCGCCAGACAGACCGTGCCGAAGTAAGGCACGCAGGCGAGCCGCCGGCCCATCTGCTCCATCATCAGCACCAGTTCCGTGGCGCCGAGACCCGCACCGCCCGACGCTTCCGGCACGGTGAGCCCGCACCAGCCGAGCTCATCCGCGAGCGTGCGCCACAACGCCTCGTCGCGGCCCGCCTGCTGTTCGATCGCGTGCCGCACGGCCGCCGACGCGCTGCGCTCGGCCAGCACCTCGGCCGCCGCGTCGCGGATCATGATCTGTTCTTCGGAGAGGGCGAGATTCATGACGTCAGCTTCCGTAGACCCGCTGCGCCGGTTCGCGCTCGGCCACCAGCGTCGCCACCGCGCCGCCCACTGCCGTGACTTGCCAGCGCGAGCCGATGTCGACGCGCGGCCCCGTGCGCCAGCCTTCGGCGATCGCGATCATGCCGCCCGCGGCTTCGAACACCTGGCCGGTCACCTCGCGCGATTGCGCGCTGCCGAGCCACACGACCAGCGGAGCAACGTTGGCTGGATCGAAGTAATCGAAACCGTCGGTAGGCTTTTTCATCATGTCGGCGAACACGTCCTCGGTCATCGAGGTCGGCGCCGCGGGCGCCAGCGCATTCACGCGGATGCCATAGCGCTGCAGTTCCGCGGACTGCATCAGCGTGAGCGCCGCAATCGCCGCCTTGGCCGCGCCATAGTTCGACTGGCCGATCGAGCCTTGCAGCCCGGCGCCGGAGCTCGTGTTGATGATCCGCGCATCCATCGCGCGCCCCGCCTTGGACGCCTCGCGCCACTCGCGCGCCAGCAGTTGCGAAAGACAGAAATGCCCGCGCAGATGCACGCGCATGACGTCGTCCCAATCGGCTTCGGTCATGCTGGCGAACATCCGGTCGCGGCAGATGCCCGCGTTGTTCACCAGCACATGAATCTCGCCGAACGCCTCATGGGCGGCGTCGAGAATGCGTTGCGCGGTGTCGCTGCGCGTGATGTCGTCCGAATTGGCGAGCGCGCGTCCGCCCGCTTGCGCGATCTCGTCGCACACGGCTTGCGCGGCATCCCCGCGAATGTCGTTGACCACCACCGCCGCGCCTTCAGCGGCGAACGCCAGTGCATATGCGCGGCCCAGCCCGCCTCCCGCACCGGTGATGATCACGGTGCGCCCGTTGCAGATTCCCATGTTTGACCTCGTAGACGTTGATGCGCTTACAGGCGCTCGATGATCGTGACGTTGGCGAGCCCGCCGCCTTCGCACATCGTTTGCAGGCCGTAGCGGCCTTGCGTGCGTTCGAGTTCGTGCAGCAGGCTCGTCATCAGCCGGGCGCCGGTGGCGCCAAGCGGATGGCCGAGCGCGATCGCGCCGCCGTTCGGATTGGTGCGTTCGTGCGGATAGCGCGTTTCGGCGAGCCACGCGAGTGCAACCGACGCAAACGCCTCGTTGAGTTCCACCACGTCGATGTCATCCAGCGCGAGGCCGGCTTTACGCAGCGCGTGACGCGTCGCCGGAATCGGCGCGGTGAGCATCCACAGCGGGTCGTCGCCGAGCACGCTCAGGTGATGAATGCGGGCGCGCGGCGTGAGGCCGTAGCGCTTGAGCGCGTCTTCGGAGACGATCAGCAACGCGGCGGCGGCATCGCAAGTCTGGCTGGACACGGCCGCCGTCAGCGCACCGCCCGGCATCAGCGGTTCGAGGGAGGCCATCTTCGCGAGCGTGGTGTCCTTGCGCGGCGTCTCGTCGTGTTCGACACCCGCGAACGGCACGATCTCGCGCGCGAAGTAGCCGGCTTCGATCGCGGCCAGCGCGCGCCGGTGACTCTCCAGCGCGTACTGCTCCATGTCCTGACGCGACAGATTCCAGTGGTCCGCGATACGCTGCGCCGCATGAAACTGCGAGACCGGCGCGTCGCCAAAGCGCGCCCGCCAGCCGGTGCTACCCGAGAACGGATCGCTGAACCCGAGCGGCACGGCCGCCGTCATGGCAGACGAAATCGGAATCTGCGTCATGGTCTGCACGCCGCCCGCGATCACCACGTCCTGCGTGCCGCTCATCACCGCCTGGGCGGCGAAATGCACGGCCTGCTGCGATGAACCGCACTGGCGGTCCACCGTCACGCCGGGCACGGTCAACGGCAAGCCCGCCGCGAGCCAGCAGGTGCGGGCGATATTGCCCGCCAGCGGGCCGATCGTATCGACGCAGCCAAACACCACGTCGTCGTAGTCTTCGGCGGGAATCGCGTTGCGTGCGACGAGTTCCTTCAGCACGAAGCCGCCCAGGTCCGCGGCATGCACCTGCGCGAGTCCGCCTTTGCGGCGTCCGGTCGGCGTGCGCAGCGCGTCGACGATATAAGCCTGTTTCATCAGGACTCCAGTTCGAATGTATGGGCCGGGCCGATCGGCGCGCGCGCATCGATCAGCGCGGCGGCGACGCGGGTCTTGTGGAACGTCGTATCGCCCCAGCTGCTCGCCAGCGCCCAGATGCGTTTCATGAAAATCTGCAGATCCAGCTCCCACGTGTAGCCGATCGCGCCGTGCACCTGCATGGCGTGGCGCGCGGCGAGCTGTGCGGCCGCGGTGGCGGCGAGCTTGGCGTGCGACACATGCAGCGCGCGTTGCGGATCGTTATCGGCGATCGCGCAGGCGGCGCGATACACCACCGGTCGCGCGAATTCATAACGGATCGCGACGTCGGCAAGCAGGTGCTTGAGCGCCTGATACGAGCCGATCGGTTTGCCGAACTGCTTGCGCTGCGCGCTGTAGTCGATCGCCACGTCCAGCACGCGCTGCGTCAGGCCGAGCATTTGCGCGGCGACCGCGAACGCGCCACGATCCAGCGCGGCGTCGAGAAGCGGCGCGGCTTCGTCGCGCGATGCCACGCGCGTGCTCGCGGTAGGCTCCCATTCGACTTCGAACAGACGCCGCGAAGGATCGACGCTCTCCACCGCGTTCAACCGGCAAGCGTGCGGCGTGATCCAGTGCAGCTCCCCGCCGCGCTCGGCCAGCAACACTTGGGCAACGTGCGCGTCGCTGACATACGGATTCACCGGATGCGCAATCGCCGCGCGTGCCGCGCCCGCCGCGATGTCGCGCAACAGCGCGTCGCGCCGCTCGCCGGACGGCAAACCCTGCAGCAGGCCCACGCCCACCAGCGCCGTATCGAGCAGCGGTTCGGGACTCGCGAAATACCCGTAGGTCTGCGCGAGCTGCGCCCACTCCACCTCACCCAGCCCCATGCCGTCGTGACTTTCCGGCACGGAGAGCGCCGTCAGCCCCTGCTCGGCAAACAGCTTCCAGATGCTGTCCGAGCGGCCCGTCGGCGTGTTCCACAACTCGCGGATCAGCTCCGGCGTCATCTCCGTCATGAGAAAGCGCCGGACGCTCGTCACCAGCGCTTCCTGATCCTCGTTGAATACGAAATCCATAGTTCCTCGCTCAATCCTTTAAGCGTCTGAATGCATGCCCGATGCGGCGTTCTCAGCCGGCATCACGAGCGCGGCATCCCCAGCATCCGTTCCGCGACGATGTTGCGCTGGATCTCGTTGGTGCCCGCATAGATCGGCCCGGCCTGCGCGAACAGAAAACCATCGAGCCAGTTGCCGAGCGCGTCATGTTGTTCGCGCGAGTTCGGCACCACTTCGCCGCGCGCACCGAGAATGTCGAGCGCGGTCTGATGCATGCGCAGATCGAGCTCGGACCAGAACACCTTGTTGGTGCTCGACTCCGCGCCGATATGGCCGCCCTTCTGCAGGCGGCTGGCGGTCGCGTAGGTCGAGAGCGCGTAGGCCTGCGCGTCCATCCACGCGCTAATCACGCGTTCGCGCAAGGTCGGATCGCGATCGGCGTGGGCCTGATGCGCCAGATAGAGATCGCGCAGCGCCTCGGCGGTGCGTTGGAAGCGCGCGGGCGAGCGCAGCATCAGGCCGCGCTCGAAACCGGCCGTCGCCATCGCGACTTGCCAGCCCATGCCTTCGCCGGCGAGGCGGTTGCCGACCGGCACTCGCACGTCGTCGAAGAAAATCTCCGCGAAACCGGTCTGGCCGTTCAACTGGCGGATCGGCCGCACGGTGATGCCGGGCGTGGAGAGCGGCACCATCAGGAAAGTCAGGCCGTGATGGCGCGTGGATTGCGGATCGCTGCGAAAGAGGCCAAACAGCCAGTCGGCCCAGACCGCGCGTGTCGACCAGATCTTCTGGCCGTTGAGGATGTACTCGTCGCCCGTTCCGCCGTCGCTGCGGATCGCACTCGCGCGGATCGCCGCCATGTCCGAGCCCGCGTTCGGTTCGGACCAGCCCTGCGCCCACACGTGCTCGCCCGCCGCCATGGCGGGCAGGAAGCGGGCCTTCTGCTCGTCGGTGCCGAAGTCCATCAGCGTCGGGCCGAGCAGAAAAATGCCGTTCTGATTCACCCGCATTGGCGCATCGGCGCGCCAGTATTCTTCTTCGAAGATCAGCCACTCGATCAGATCGCAGCCGCGCCCGCCCAGCTCACGCGGCCACGTCACCATGCTCCAGCGGCCCGAATGCAGCGTGCGCTCCCACGCGCGATGCGCGGCGAAGCCTTCTTCGGTGTCGAAGCTCGGCAGCGGCTCGCGCGGCACATGATCGGCGAGCCAGTCGCGAATCTCGGCGCGAAACGCGCGTTGTGCCGGTGTGTATTCGAGTTTCATGCGCGCGCTCCGGCCTGGCGTTCGGTGTCGCTGAACTGCGCGTCACGTTTTTCGACGAAGGCCGAGCGTGCTTCGGCGGAATCGTTCGTCATATACGCCTGCAGCGTGAAGCCCTGCTCCCAGCGGTATTTGTCTTCGAGGTCGCCGTCTTCCACGCCGTTGAGCGCCTCCTTGGCGAGTTGCAGCATCGCCGGGCTCTTGGCGGCGATCTTGCGCGCCAGCTCGAAGGCCGCGTCACGCAACTGCTCGCGCGGCACGACGCGTTCGACCGCGCCGAGGCGATAGGCCTCGGCGGCGTCGACCATCTCGCCGGTGAAGTACATCGCGCGCACTTTCTGCACGCCGAACATGCGCTGCAGATGCGCGCCGCCGCCCATCGCGCCGCGGTCGATCTCGGGCACGCCAAAGCGCGCACATTCCGACGCGACGATCACGTCCGCCGCGCCGCAGATGCCGATCCCGCCGCCCAGCACAAAGCCGTGCACGGCGACGATCACCGGTTTCGGATTGCGGTGCACGGCGCGAAAGGTTGCGTAGTTGCCGGCGTTGACCGACACGATCCGCTCCGGATGCGCGGCCAGTTCCTTGATGTCGACGCCCGCGCAGTCGCCGCGCCCCGCGCCGCGCAGGACGATCACGTGTACGCTGTCGTCGCGGCCGAGTGCGTCGATCGCGTCGGCGAGCGCCCGCCAGCCACGCGAGTCGAGTGCATTGACGGGCGGCTGATCGATCACCAGCTCGCCGATTCCGCCTTCGCGTTCGATCCTGAACGGCAGCGAGCGGACGCTATTGATGGGTTCTGTCATGTCTCCGTCCCTGGTGTTTGATGTGGGTTTGTTTTACGAGCTCACGTGCTGGGTCGCGCGCGGCCCGGTGCGGTGACGCATACGTTGGCGCGTGCGCGGCGTCATAGGTTGATTCACGCGTGAACCGGTATGCCGCGCATGGCGGCCAGCGCGTCGAGCCGCGCCACCGCTTCGTCGACAATGCGGGCAATCACGCTTTCGCACGGCTCGATCGCGCCGATCACCGCCGCGACCTGGCCGCTCGGCAGCACGCCTTCGTCCGGTGCGCCGTCGACGATCGCGCGCTGGATCAGAAACGGCGCGTTCGCCGCCATCAGCGTCTGGCTCGCGGTGTAGCTGTGCTCGCGCAGTGCCTTGAGTCCGAGCGACGCCATCTGCGCGAAGCTCATGCCGCTCTGGCGGCGCCACGCTTCCGCCGTGCGCAGCGCGAACAGCGTGCGGCGCAGCGGGCCGAAGCCTTCCAGACGCAGCAGGTAGGGGTTGTCGATCATGCGTTGCGGCAAGCCGTCGAGCGCAGCCGACACGCGAATCTGCGACGGGTCGTTGACCGCCACGTAACGTTCGAGCGTCGCGCGCGGCACGGGCGACTCTTCGGTCATCAGGAAGCGCGTGCCCATCGCGATGCCGGCCGCGCCGTAGCCGAGCGCGGCGGCGAGGCGGCGTCCATCGAAGAAGCCGCCCGCGGCGATCACCGGCACGTTCACGGCATCCAGCACGCGCGGCAGCAGCAGCGTGGTCGGCACCGAGCCCGTGTGGCCGCCGCCTTCCGCGCCCTGCACCGTCACCGCATCGGCGCCGAGTTCGACGGCTTTCTGCGCATGCTTCGGCGCGCCGACGGTCGGAATGCACATCACGCCCGCGTCCTTGAAACGTCGGATCGTTTTCGCGTCCGGTCCGCGTCCGTAACTCACGGCGCGCAGCTTGTGCTTGATCGCCAGATCGACGACCTGTGCCGCGTTCGGCTGGAACATATGGAAGTTGATGCCGAAGGGCCGGTCCGTGAGTTCCTTCACGCGCAGAATTTCGGCCTCCACACGGTCTGCTTCGAGCGTCGCGCCGGCGAGAAAGCCGAAGCCGCCCGCGTTGCAGGTAGCGGCCACGAGGCGAGCATCGGCGACCCAACCCATCGCCGTCTGCACGATCGGATAGCGGCAGCCGAGCAGATCGCACAGCGGCGTATGCAGGGCCGCGCTCATGCGCGTTCTCCGTTTGCGGCCGCCGTGGCGTTCGCTGTGGCGGCATGATCGGCGCTTGCGGGCGTGGCGCGTTGCGAGTCGGCCATCTTGCGGGCGTCGTAGCCGCCGAGCTTGTCGCCGCTCACCAGTTCGTTGTGAGCATGCGCGAAGTGATGCCATGCGAAGGCCGCGTCCATCGCCGCGCGCTTGCCCTGCAATTCTTCGACGTGATTCACGGCCTGCTTGGTCAGCGTGAGGCCGAGCCTCGGCATGCGCGCGATCTTTGCGGCGACCTCCGTGACGGTGTCCTGCAAACGTTCGCGCGGCACGACGCGATTGACCATGCCCATCTGATACGCGCGCGCCGCGTCCATGCGTTCGCCGAGAAACAGAAATTCCTTGGCGATGCGCGGATTCAACTCATACGCATGCGCGAAATATTCGACACCGGGAATCCCCATGCGTACGACCGGGTCGGAGAAGAACGCGTCGTCCGAGGCAACGATCAGATCGCACACCCACGCCAGCATCAAACCGCCTGCCACGCACGCGCCCTGCACCATCGCAATGGTCGGCTTGGGCAGATCGCGCCAGCGGCGGCACATGCCGAGATACACCTCCTGCTCGCGGGCGTAGAGAAACTCGCCGCCTTCCTTGCCCACATGGTCGTACCAGAGCGAGGTCCGCTCGAACGACTGGTTGATGTCGCGGCCCGGCGTGCCAATATCGTGGCCCGCCGAGAAGTGCTTGCCCGCGCCCGCCAGCACGATGACTTTCACCGCGTCGTCGTTCGAGGCACGCTTGAAGGCCGCATCGAGCGCATACGTCATTTTCGAGTTCTGCGCGTTGTGATACTCGGGGCGGTTCATCGTGATGGTCGCGATGCCGTCGCTCACGCGGTACTCGACCACGTTGTCGCCCGCTTCCGTTGCTGCCGTGGATGGTTGATTCGACATGACGTCCCTCACACGCGGCGCGGCGCAGGGTTGTTGCGCACAACAGTCGCACGCAGGTTGTGGGGGTCGAGCGAGCGCACGATGCGCAGATCGTCCGCTGTCGGGGGCGGCGTCACCTGCATCTCGGGATGCGCGAGCAACGGGAAACCGGTCACGTCCTGCACTTCGTCGAAGCTCACGCCCGGATGCAGCGAACGCACCTGGACCGCGTGGTCCGGCCCGCCGAAGTCCATCACGCACAGATCGGTGATGATGCTGCGCAGATCGGTGAAGGCACGCATGCCCGGAATCTCGCGGGCCGGGTTGTAGCCCACGCTGCACACCATGTCCACTTCACCGGCCACGAAGGTGCGCTTGCCATGCCCGCTCACGAAGAACGAATTCGCGTGATTGATGCTGTTGCCCGGAAAACCGCGTGCGCCAAGCAATTGCGTTTTCGGCTTTGAATAGTCATCGCCGAGCCAAGAGATGTTGGCCTGCCCGAAGCGGTCGATCTGTGTCGGCATCACCAGCGCGTGGCGCCTGCCGTGCCACACGCAATCGAACACCCGCTCGTAGGTCATCAGGCCCGAGGCCTCGACGCGATAGCCCGCTTCGCGCGGCCCGAGCGGGACCGGGTTTTCGACCAGATAGGCCTCGCCGTCGGTGAGCATCAGCCCGGCGTTGTACGCGAGACACGCGAGCCCCGCGGCGAGGCGCGGGCCCGTGCCGATGCCGGTTGCCAGCACTTCGCCGTCGTCGCGCCAGACGCGCGCCGCGGCGGTGATCATGAGTTCAGCCAGGGAATAATCGAGAGAGTCGCTCATCTGCGCTCCATTACAGAATCGGCAACGGCAACGCCGCCACATGGGACCGGCCGCCTGCGCGTTGCAGATAGCCCGCTTCGTCGGTGCCTACCACGTCCTTCAGATAAGCGGCGGTTTGTGCGTCGCCCTCCGCGCTCGCGCAGTACGCCTTCAGTTGCGGCAAATCCCAGCCATAGGCCGGCGCGCACGAAGTCGGATGCGCGCCGCACGGCGCGTGCACCACGCCGCTCACGAGCGAGCGTTCGAAGGTGTTGCGGCGCGCGAGATCGAGCTCACTGCTGGCGAGCGACTCCACCACCGTCTCGCTGCTGACGAAACACTTCTTCGCCGCGCGCGCGAACCAGGCGTCGAAGAACGGATCCGGACCGTCGATACGCGTATTGCCCAGCTGGTCCGCCGCATTCACGTGCAGCAGCGCGGCGTCGAGTTCGAGCGCGGGCATGGCGAGCAGCGTCTCGCCGCCATAAGGCGACGTCACGGTGCGCAAATGCGGCGCGTGCTTGAGCAGATCGGTGCCGAGCCCAACACGCGTGGGCAGGAACGGCAAGCGCGCGGCAGCGGCCCTCAGGCCGAGTTGCAGCATGCCTTCGTCGAGTTCCCAGACGTCGACCGCGCCCTGTTCACGCGCCCGGCGGAAATGCGGTTCCAGCGGAATCACGTCGAGCGAGACAAAGCCGAACACGACCTTGCGCACCTTGCCCGCCGCGCACAGCAGGCCGACATCGGGGCCGCCATACGCGACCACCGTCAGGTCCTTCAGATTCGAGCGGACGATTTCGCGCACCAGCGCCATCGGCTTGCGGCGCGGACCCCAGCCGCCAATGCCGATGGTCATGCCGTCGGCGAGTTGCGCGACCACGTCGCGCGCACTGAGTTGTTTGTCGAGTGTGTTCATATCGGTCTAGCGGAATCCCACGCTGAAGTCATGTCCCCACAGGCTCACGCGCGTCGCCTCGTAGACGCTGTGCTGCGCCCAGTCGACCGTCAGGCCGCCGTAGCCGTATTCCAGATCGAAGCCGCCGGGCGTCTTCATGTAGAACGAGATCATGTGGTCGTTGCAATGGCGCCCGAGCGTCGCGGAGAGCTTCACGTCTTGCGCCGCCACGCGGTCGAGCGCGCGGCCCACTTCATCCATGGAATCGACTTCGGCCATCACGTGAATGCAGCCGGATGGCACCGCCAGGTCCATGATCGCGAGGCTGTGGTGGCGCGCGTTCTTGCAATGCAGGAAGTGGATGCGCTTTTCGGGCTCGGCCGGATCGTCGGTAAAGCGCACGCGGAAGATGTCGGAGAGTTCGAACCCCATCACGTTGCGCAGGAACGCATCGGTGGCGTCGAAGTGCGGCGCGGGCAGCACAGCGTGACCCAGGCCCATCGAACCGGTGACGAAACCCGGCACGCCGAGCGGCGATACGAAGCGGCGGAAATCGGCGCGCACGCCCCAGAAAAACTCGTGCCGGTTGCCGGACGGATCGACGCACCACGCCATCGCCTGCGCGCGGCGCAACGCGGTTTCCGCGGCGCCGGCGCGGACCACTTCTGCTCCGCTCAGTTCCAGCGCGCGGACGGCGTCGTCGAACGCGGCGGCGTCCGGCAATTCCCAGCCGGACGCGAGATAGCGGTCGGTGTCGCCGGGCACGATCAGGTAGCGGAAATCGCGCTCATCCATCTTCAGATACAGCGCGCCGCCCGCGGCGTCCTGCGCCTGCATGCCCAGCACGTTTTCAGCGTAATCGCGCCAGTTGTCGACCTTGGCCGACTGTACGACGACGTAGCCTAAAGCCCGCACATCGATCATCTCCGACTCCTCCAGAAGCTGTTGTTGTCAGGCTTATTCTGGCGGTGCGCGGCGTGGGCAACATCGTCTGTTGGGACTAGCCAGCAGCGGTGTTTTCAGCGGTTTTTCCAAGGGTTTCCGTGCGGGATTCCGACCCTTCGCGCAGGCGATACTTGAGCACCTTGCCGGCCGCGCTGACGGGCAGCTGATCGACCAGCGTGAGGTAGCGCGGCACCTTGTAATTCGCCATGTTCTTGCGGGCCCACTCGATCAGCTCCGTCTCGCTCGCATGCTCGCCCGAGCGCAGCACGACATAGGCGTGCCCCACTTCGCCGAGCCGCTCGTCGGGCACGCCGACCACCGCCACCTGCGCGACCGCCGGGTGTCCGTTGAAGAGGCGCTCGATCTCCGCCGGATAGCAGTTGAACCCACCGACAATGAACATGTCCTTGATGCGGTCCGTTATGCGCAGATAGCCGCGCTCGTCGAGCGTGCCGAGATCGCCCGTGTGCAGCCAGCCTTCGGCGTCGATGGTGTCCAGCGCCGCTTCCTGCGTCGTACCCTGCTGGCCGAAATACCCCTGCATCACGTTGTAGCCGCGAATCTGCACTTCGCCGGTCGCGCCGGCTGGAAGCGTGGCTCCGCCACCGTCCGCGATACGGATCTCGACGCCCGGCATGGCGCGGCCCGAGGTGTGCGCTACGGTTTCGGCATCGTCGCCCTGGCGGCACAGCGTGGCAAAACCGCACGATTCCGTCAGACCATAGCCTGTCACCACCGTCTCGAAACCCAGTTGCGTGCGCATTCTTTCGACGAGGCTCGGCGCAATCGCCGCGGCCCCCGTTACCGCGACGCGCAGCGAGGACAGATCGCGCGCGGCCAGATCGGGTATGTCGAGCAACGCGTGATAGAGCGTCGGCGGCCCCGGCAGCACGGAAACGCGATCGCGCACGATCCGCTCCAGCACCCGCGCCGGGTTGAACACCAGATGCGGCAGCACGGCCGCGCCGCTCGCGAGGGCCGCGAGCCAACCGGCCTTGTAACCGAACGCGTGAAAAAACGGATTGACGATCAGGTAGCGGTCACCCTCGCGTAGCATCACGATCTGCGTCCAGTCATGGATCGCCTGGAGATTCTGGCCGTGCGTGGTCATCACGCCCTTGGGACGCCCCGTCGTGCCGGACGTGAACATGATGTCCATCAGCGTATCGGGGCGCACTGCCGCTTCACGGCCGCGGAACGTTTCCATCGACGTGCCCGCCGCGCGCAGCAAAAACGCCTCCCACGTTTCGTCGCAGCCGGGGCGTTCGCTTGCCGTGTGCTCCGGCTCGCCGTCGAACACGACGATCCGCTCCAGCGACGCCGGGCGGTGCGCGGCCAGCATCGCCGGATACGAATCGCCGAGGAAGGTGCCGCAGCAGAACAGCAGCCGCGCGCCGCTGTCCTCGAGAATCGCGCCGGCTTCGAGGCCCTTCATGCGGGTGTTGATCGGCACCAGCGCCGCGCCCGCGCTATGAATCGCCAGCGCCGCGACGATCCAGTGCGCGACGTTCGGCGCCCAGATCGCGACGCGCTCGCCCGGCCGGATGCCGCAACTGAGCAGCGCGCGCGCGGCCTCGATGCGCGCGGCGTCGAGCTGCGCATAGCTGAGACTGCCCTGCGCCGTTTCGATGGCGATGCGCGTGCCGTAGCGCTCGGCGCCCCGTGCGATCAGCGCGGGCGTCGTCAGAATGTGGTTCAGCGTCATGATGAATTCAATGGAGAGGGTTCGCGGCGCGCGCCACATGCGAACGCTGTGCGTGCGCGCCGTGAACCTAGTCGGGGAAAGCCACGCGCAGCGTCGCGCTGGCCGGTGTGGCACTGCAGGCTAGCGTCCAGCCCTCGGCGAGATCGGCATCGTCGAGCACGTGGTTAGCGGCCAGATTGACCTCGCCCGCGACGACCCGGCACATGCAGGCGCCGCACAGGCCGCTGCGGCACGAGTTGGGCGCCGGTACGTCGGCGCGCAGCATCGCGTCGAGCAAGGTCTCGCCTGGCTCGCTGACGAAGTGGAAACTGGTGCCGTCGAGCATGGTTTCGATTTCGGCGGCTGCGTTGGTGCTGGCGTTGGACTCGACCGAAGCAGAAGCAGAAGCAGAAGCAGAAGCCGCAGCTTCCCCAGCCGCCGCCGCAGCAGGCTCGCCAGCCGAAGGCTTCGCCCCCGTCGCCGGCAAATCCGGCAGCGAAACGAAGCGCTCCACATGCACCTTCGCGCGCGGCAGCCCCAGCGCCAGCATCGCCGCCAGCGCGTTCTCCATGAACAGCGCCGGTCCGCAGATGAAGCACTCCTGCATGCTCCACGGCCGCGCCAGCTCTTCCAGATGACGCTGCTGCGGAATGCCCTGCACGCTGTCGAGCCAGTGAATCACGCGCAGGCGCCCCGCATGCCGCTGACCGAGTTGCCGCAATTCGTCGGCAAAAATCACCGACTCGGCATCGCGATTGGCGTAGATCAGCGTCAGCATGCCGCGCCCGTTCACCAGCGCCGACTTCAGAATCGACAGCACCGGCGTGATGCCGCTGCCGCCGGCGAACAGCAGCAGATCGCCGTCGAGCGAGCGCGGGGTGAAGACGCCGGCCGGCGCCATCACGTCGAGCTCGTCGCCGGGCCGGATGCTGTCGCACATCCAGTTCGACGCGCGCCCGTCACGCACCCGCTTGATGGTGATCTTCGGCGCCTGGTCGATGCCCGGCGCGCTCGAGAGCGAATAACACCGCTGCACGGTTGCCTCGGCGCACGGCACCTTGAGCGTGAGAAACTGCCCCGGGCGATAGCTGAAGGCATCGCGCAGCGCCTGCGGCAGATCGAACACGAAAGAGCGCGCGTCGGCGCTCTCCGCGATCACGTCCGCCACTCTGAGCCGGTGAAAACGCGAATCGGCCATGGCGGGCGAACTCAGGCCACGCCCATGATGAGCTGCGCGTTATCGATCCGGTACTCGCTGCCGTTGATGAAGCGAGATTCGTCCGACGCGAGGAACAGCACCAGATTCGCGATGTCTTCCGGCAAGCACATGCGCGCCTGCGGATCGACCGACTGCGTGAGCGCCGCGCGGGTGCCCTCGGCGGCGCCGAAGTACGGCTCGGTCATCGGCGTGAGAATGCCGTCCGGGTGGATCGTGTTGCAGCGGATCTTGTAGCCCTGCTGCTTGCAATAGCCCGCGATTGCGCGGGTCATCGCCGTCACGGCCCCCTTGCTGGCAGAGTACGCGCAGAACATGCCGAGACCGCCCAGCGCGGCCACCGAAGACATGTTCACGATCGAGCCGCCCTTCTCCTTCATCGCCTTCACGGCCGCGCGGCAGCCGAGAAAGTAGCCTTCCGCGTTGATGCGCAGCACGCGCTGCCATTGTTCGAGCGTGGTGTCCTCGATGTTGCCGAGCAGCAGCACGGCCGCGTTGTTGACCAGCACGTCCGGCGTGCCGAAGGCGTTCTGCGCGGCGCCGAACACGTCGTTCCAGCCCGCTTCAGAGGTAATGTCGTGACGCACGAAGCGCGCCGCGTCGCCGATCTCCGCGGCCACCGCGCGGCCCGCTTCCTCGTTGACGTCGGTCAGCACGACACGCGCGCCTTCACGTGCGAACAGGAGCGCGTCCTGCTTGCCCACGCCGCTCGCAGCGCCCGTCACGATGGCGATCTTGCCCTTGAGTCTGTCTCCCATCTTCGTTCTCTCTTTGCAGTGTCAATCAGTTTCAGTCAGGGAATGGGCGCGGTTCACGAGAACCACGCCCGCTGCGGCCCGGCCCGCTTGCCGGCCAGACCAGATACAGTCCGCGAGCGAAAGGCCGCTCACGTAGTGATTCGAGGCGAGCCCGCAGGCAGCGCGTCCGGCGGCGAACAGTCCTTCGACCGGCTCGCCTTGCGCGGAGAGCACCGCGTTGCTGGTCTCGTCGACCCGCAGGCCGCCGAGCGTGATCGACGGACACGGGAACACGCGGCTGTCCGCCGAGATGTCGATTGCGTAGTAAGGGCCATGCGAGAGCGGCTGGAGCATCGCGGCCGACTTGCCGAACTCGCGGTCGACGCCGATCAGCGACGCGGTGTTGTATCTGACGACGGTTTTCGCGAGCACCGCCGGATCGCAGCCAATGCGCGCGGCCAGATCGGCCAGTGACGCGCCGCGCTTGCGGCCCGCCAGCATCAACAGCAACGCGGGCACACTTTGAAATGCCCACAGCTTGCCGCGCAGGCACTCCTTGAGCGCGAGCTTCACGAGCCGCGCATCGAGAATCAGCCACGCGCGGCCTTCGCGCTTCTCGCACATCGCGTGGCCGAGGGCGGCGCCATACACCTCTTCGTTGCAGAAGCGCTCGCCGTGCCGGTCCACCACGCAGCCCTGAGCCCATGCGTACGGCGGGTTGATGAAGCGCCACGCGGACACGCGTTCGAGCCGGCTCGCCACACCGCCGGCAGACAAGCCGAGCCGGATGCCCGAACCGTCACAACCCGTGGTGCCAAGGCGCCAGTTCGGGAGATAGCGCGGCGCATGGCGCGCCACCATCGACCGGTTGAAGATGAAGCCGCCGGTGCTCAGCACCACCGCATCGGCCTTGATCGTGATGAGCCGGCTCTCGCGCATCTCGATGCGATGCAGCGCGGCGCGCAAGCGGTCCGCCCACGCCGGCATGGCGTTGTGCAGCCGCTCGGCGCGGCGCGCGAGCCGCCGGTGCGCACGCTGGGCGCGGCCCGGCGTGACTTGCCAGAGTTGCGCGCCAATTACACGCCCGCTGCGATCGGTGACCAGCCGGCGCACGCTCGCGTGGCACATCGCGTCGATGGAAGGCTGCGCCTCGACGGCGCGCCGCAGCGTGTCGTACAGCACGCGCCCCGACATGCCGTCGCCGACCACCCGATGCCCGCGCGGCGCCGGTAGCGGGCCATGCGGCACATCCCCCACGGCTTCGTTGCCGGAGTAGTACAGGTAGTAGCGGTTCTGCGGATAGGATGTCTTGCGTGGCGGCATCGACGCCGCAAAGCGCACGCCGAGCCGTTCGAGCCAGCGCAGCATCTCCACGCTGCCCGCGCAGAAGCGTTCTAGCGTCGCGGCCGAGACGGCTTCGCCCACTTCCCGCTGCAAGTAGGCGAACATCGCCTGGGGCGTGTCGACGTAACCCGCCTCGCTCTGATATTGCGTGCCGCCGCCCGCGTACACCACGCCGCCGCTTTTCGCGCTCGCGCCGCCGCCCTCGAAGCGCTCGACGATGCGCACCTTCGCGCCTGCCGCCGCCGCTTCCAGCGCGGCGCATGCGCCGGCTGCGCCGAAGCCCGCGACCAGCACGTCGCACACATCGTCCCAGCGCATCCGCGCCGGGTCATCGACGACGAGCGGTGCTTCCACCGGCGTCGCGAAGCCTTGTTCGGAGGACGAAGAATCGTGCATGGCGCGGCCTGCCTCGCTCAAGCCGTCACGCAGCGCACGGGCGCCGTGGCGGTCGTGTAAGCGCCGTCCACATACACCAGCGGATCGACCTCGCCGCTGATCAGCACCTGATCGACGCGGCCGATAATGACCGCATGCGTGCCGTAGTCGAAGCGGCCGTCCTGCGTGCAGATCAGACTCGCCTGCGCATCGAGCAGGAACGGCACGCCCTGCGCCGAGCTCTGCCAGTTGCCGGTGGTAAAGCGTTCCTCGCCCTTCAGGCGGCCGCTGCAATCGATCGCGATGTGCTGATGCTGCGCCGACAGCACGTTCACGCAAAACGCCGCGCCCTGGTCGAGCGGCGGAAAGATCGACGAGTTGCGGTTAATGCAGATCAGCAGCGACGGCGGCTCGGTCGAGAGCGAATCGACCGCGGTGGCCGACATCGAATAGCGCCGTTCGCCGTCGCTGCAGCTGATGACGGCGACCGAGCGCGCGAGCCGGCGCATCGCGAGCAACATGTCGGCGCGCAACGGATGAGAAGTTTGGTCGGTCATGATGTGACTCCGCGAAGTTCGCTGGTTGAGGCCGAGGCCGTGTCGGCGGCATCGCTCGCCTCGTCGGCAAGGTGATTGGCGGCGATGTAGCCGAAGGTCATCGCCGGGCCGAGCGTCGAACCCGCGCCGGGATAGCTGTCGCCCATCATCGAGGCGCTGGTGTTGCCGATCGCGTAGAGGCCGGCGATCGGCGAATCATCTGCACGCAACACGCGGGCAAAGGCGTCCGTCAGGAGACCGCCCTTCGTGCCGATGTCGCCCGCGTCGATCCGCACCGCGTAGAACGGGCCGGTGTCGAGCGGCGCGAGACACGGGTTCGGCTTGACGCTCGGGTCGCCGTAGTACGTGTCGAACACGTTGCCGCCCTTGGCGAATTCCTCGTCCACGCCGCTCGCGGCGTAGCGGTTCATCTTCGCCACCGTGTCGCGCAGCCCTTGCGCGTCCACGCCGATCTGCGCGGCGAGCGCGTCGAGCGTGTCCGCTTTGTAGAGCAAGGACCGGAACTGCACGGGGATGCGCGAGTCCGGCATCATCACGGCAGGCATGATCGGACCGCACGGGTACCTGTGGCGGAAGCGCGCGTCGAACACCATCCACGCCGGCACGCACGCGCCCGTTTGCGCATGGTCGCGGTACATCGCGGGGACGAACTCCGAATACGGCGCCGCCTCGTTGACGAAGCGCTTGCCGAGTCCATTGACGATCACGCAGCCAGGCAGATTGCGCTCCACGAACAGCGCGCGCTGCTTTTCCTCGCGATCGACATGCACGGTCGGCGCGCCCCACACGTGTTCCATCAATGCGGTACGCGCGCCGAGTCGCATGCCGGCGGCGATCGCATCGCCGGTGTTGTTCAGAGGCGTCGCGCTCCATTGCGCCTGCGTGGGACTGGGCAGATAGCGTTCACGCATCGCCTGATTCCGCTCGAAGCCGCCCGCAGCGAGAATCACGCCGCGCTTGGCGAGCACCCGCACGCGCTGGCCATTGCGTTCGACCTCCACGCCCGTCACGCGGCCATCGGCTTCGAGCAGCTCGCGCATCGGCGCATTGAGCCACAGCGGCACATCGCGATCGAGCAAGGCGCGCCGCAAGCCGCCGGCGAGCGCGTTGCCGAGCGTCAGCCGGCGGTCGCGCCGCGACTGCATGCGGCCACGCCAGTCGAACCAGTAGCGGCCGAACTGCTTCAACGCGAGCGCGATATAGCCGGGAGCCTTCGAAAGCATCACGTGCGCTTCCTTCGACGTCACCGCCACGCGCCCGCCGACCAGCGTGCCCGGCGAAGGCAGGCGCAGCCGTGCGAGTTCGTCGCCGAGCAGCGCGCCGTCAACCGGCAACGGATCGAGTGCCCGGTAGCCCGGCATCGATCCCGGCAGATGCTGGAAGTAGTCCGCATACTTCGGCAACGCTTCGTAGCGCACCGGCGTATTCGCTTCGACATAGCGCAGCATCTCGGGCGCCACGTCGAGGTAGGCGTCGATCCGCCCGCTGGCGGTGACGCCTTTCGTGCAGGCGTCGATATAGGTGCGCGCCGCTTCACGCGTATCGGTCACGCCGAGTTCGGCGATATGGTGATTGCACGGAATCCAGATGCCGCCGCCCGACACCGCCGAGGTGCCGCCATACACTTCGCTCTTTTCGATCACGACCGCCGAGAGGCCGCGGTCGGCCGCGCGGCAGGCGGCCAGCATGCCGCCCGCGCCGGAGCCGACCACCACCACGTCGAATACGTGAGTCTGGGTTTGCTGTGCGCTCATGGCCGCGTCCTTCAGATGAAGAAGTCGGTGTTCTGGCGGCCCATCATCACGGCGCCGAGATTCTGGCCGAAGCGGTCCACGTTGTTCGCGTAGTGCGCGCGCGCCGCATGCAGATCGAGAAAGCGCCGCACCAGCGGATTGCGGTTGTAGATGCCGTTGCCGCCCGCATAGCGCAACAGCGCGTTGGCGGCCTGCGCGCAACGTTCGGCCACCTGCGCGGATTGATAGCGGAACAGCACGCGCCGTTCGATCGAAACTTCCGGCGCCCCGTTGGCCGCCGCCATCAGCTCGGCGAAGTTGCGCTTGAGCAGCACTTTCATTTCGTCGATGGCGACCGCCGCGTTGGCACAGGCGGTTTGCGCGCCGGTGTCGTCGGTGGTCTTCGCGCCGCTATTGGCGCTCACGCGCGTCGCGGCATACGAGGTGAAATCGTCGAGCGCGCCTTGCAGCGCGCCAATGCACGCCGTGCAGACCGCCCGCACGAAAATCTGCGCGAACGGCAGGCGGAACAGCGGCGCGTCGTTGACGGCGAGGCCGGGGCTCGTGCCCATCATGCCGTCGATGGCTTTGTGCGTGCGGTAGTCCGGCACGAACACGTCGCTCACCACGATGTCGTGGCTGCCGGTCGCGCGCAGGCCCAGCACGTCCCAGTCCTGCTGGATCGTGTAGTCGCTTTTGGGCAGCAGGAAGGTGCGGTATTCCGGCGGTTCGCCGTCTTTGGCGGGCGGCACCAGCGCGCCGAGCAATACCCAGTCGCACAACTCGCTGCCGCTCGAAAATTTCCAGTGACCCGACAGGCGGAAGCCGCCTTCAACCGGCGTCACCTTGCCCACCGGCATATACGTCGAAGCGATCAGCGTGCTGGAATCCTCGCCCCACACTTCCTGCTGCGCGCGTTCGTCGAACAGCGCGAGCTGCCAGTTGTGCACGCCGACCACGCCGTACACCCATGCGCTCGACATGCAGCCGCGCGCCACCGCCATCTGGATGTCGAAGAAGGTTTGTGGATCGAGTTCGTAGCCGCCGTAGCGTTTCGGCTGCAGCACCCTGAACAGGCCTGCTGCCTGAAAATCGGCGACGGTCTCGGCGGGAATGCGCCCGTTTGCCTCGGCCTGCGCGGCGCGCCCGGCTAGTGCCGGCGCGAGCGCCTCGGCGCGGGCGATCAGTTCGGCTGCAAGGGCGTTCGAATCGTTATCGCGATGCACGGCTGTCTCCATGACGCGCGAGGGGTGTCGCGCTTGTTCTGTTAGGTTCATCTTCAAGTCCCGGCCGCGGCGTCGCATCGTCTGAAGGGACTAGCGACGCGCGCCGCGCCGGATCATCGGCCCGCCGGATGGGCCTTAAGCGACCGCCTGCGCCTTCGGGCGGCTGGCCTTGAGGCGATTGAAGTAAGGAATCACGTGCTCGCCGATGTTGCGGATCGTTTCGAGCTGCGCTTCGTGCGGCACCGTGCCCATCTGGCAGAGGAACAGCACTTCGTCCACGCCCGCTTCCATCAGGCGGCCCACGTAGCCGATGCAGTCGTCCACCGTGCCGTAGGCGTGGTTCGGGTTCATCATCGAAAGCGCCGGGTCGCTGAAGTCCACCACCACTTCTTCCGACGCAAAGCGCGAACGGATCACCATTTCGCCGGTGTTGCCCTTCACGAGGTCGTCGCCCCAGCTATCCGGATTCGGCCGCTCGCCGCCCGTGTACCAGTACGCGAGCGACTCCATGAAATAGCGCTGGCCGCGAATGCCGATCTTGCGCGCCTGCTGGCCGTCGCTCATCACCACCGTCGGGCACAGCGCCGCGAGGTGCTGCGTCGGACGGAAGCCCACCTGGTCTTCCGGCTTGCGCGTGGCCCACGCTTCGCGATAGATGGCGTTTTTCTTCGCCACTTCGTCAGGGCCGCCAAAGCCGAGCACGAGCGCGCCCAAGCCACGCTGACCGGCGCGCAGCAGGCCATCGTTGTTGGTGCACGCCATGTACATCGGCGGATGCGGGTCCTGGAACGGCTTCGGGTGAATCGGGCGTTTAGGAATCTTGATGTATTTGCCGTCGTGCTCGATCTCGTCCTGCACGAACATTTTCGGCACGAGGTACATGGACTCGTCGATCATCGGCTGCAGCTCGGCGAGTTCGTAGCCGAACGCGCCGGCTTCCTGCTGGCTGCCGCCCTTGCCGACGCCGAAGTGCACCCGGCCGCCCGACAGAATGTCGAGCATCGCGACGCGTTCCGCGACCTTGATCGGATGGTTCATCGCGGGCGGCAGGCAGATCACGCCGTGGCCAAGCCCGATACGGGTGGTGCGCCCCGCCAGATAGGCGAGGAAGGTTTCCGGCGCGCTCATGTGCGCGTAGTTGGTCAGGGACGTGTGCTCGACGCACCATACGGTATCGAAACCCACCTGCTCGGCCAGCAGGGCTTGCTCGACGGTCTCCTTGAATACCCGGTGATCGCCTTCCCGCGAAGCGTCCGTGGTCTGGGCTTCGTAGATCAGAGAAAACTTCATTGCGTGCGTCTCCATGAATTTTGGACTGTGCTGATACGGGCGGTCCGCCCGCGACCCGGCGAGAACCTTCGCGAAGATCGTGACGGTCCACGGATTGGAGTTTCAGATCGCGCGTACTTGCCGGCATCGTCTATTTGGATTAACGGGGCGCGGTTTGAAGTGGAAGCTTTGATCCAACGGGCGTTGCGCGGCGTTTTGCGATGTTTTCGCGCGGCGGATAGTCCGTGGCGGCTAGTCCGATCGGACCTCGTGCGCCCCATTACGCGACGCTACGATCGAGCCGTTGTCAGAAGACACAACGATGCTCAACCGATGGGAGTGCAATGCAATGAAGGCTTCGATGATGCTTTACCCGGTCGACACGATCGACGCGGCACTGCCGCTCTTTGTCGACGGGTTGGGGCTGACCGTGAAATTCCGCGACGGCGAGCGCTATTGCGCGCTCGACGGCAGCGGATTGACCGTGGCGCTGGTGGCGGGTGAGGAGCGGATCGTCGAGCGCGCGGCGCTGGTGTTTCGCGTAGACGAAAACGACGACCTGTATGCCGCGATGGCGCGCGTGGTAGCTGCTGGAGCGTCAGTGAGGGTGCCGGTTCAGCAAGGTCCGCACGAACTGCGCGCGGTGCTGGAGGACAAGCACGGCGCGCTGCTGGTGCTGTCGCAGAAGCGCGCGGCCTGATGTGGGTTTATTACGGATAGGTTGTGTTGAAGTGCCCACTGTGCATTCGAAAAGCGCAGTGGGCATGATGCTTCCGTTCTAGCCGAGCGGCACCACGCTGCCCAGCAGAATCCGCACGAGCGTGGCCTGGCGCGTCACGCCGGTCTTCGAGAAGATTGCCCGCAGATGGGCACGCGCGGTGTTCTTGCTGATCCCCAGTTCGTCCGCCGCCTCCTCCAGCGTCAAGCCATTGGTCAGCAGCAAAGCGAGCGAGGTCTCCGCCGGCGTGAGATCGAACAGCTTGCGCACGATCTCCTGCGAGCCCTGCGACTTGCGGTCCGGATCGCGCAGGAACAGCACCGTGGCCGGGCGGCGCTTGTTGTCCTCCGACCAGTCCGAGAGCGGAATGGTGCGCACCAGCACGCCGAGTTTCGGCTCGTCGCCGCCGCGCGTGATCGGCATGGCTTCGACGATCGGCGCAGCGGTGCCGAAGTGCCCCATCAGCGCGTGGCGCACGAGGCGTTGCAGATTGCGGTTCTCCTGCGCGTCGGTGGCTTCGACGTGGCCGTGCGCGATACGCAGCCCGTTGCCCTCAGCGAGGATTTCGTCGGCCACGTTGTTGGTGCGCATGATCGCTCCGCTTTCGTCGAGCGTGACCGTGCCCACCAGCATCCGGTCGATCGCGCTCGCATACAGCGTGCGCTCCGATTCGACGATATCGAGCCGCGAGTGCAGTTCGACCGCGCGCCGCAAATGCGGCAGCAGCACCGCGCAAAACGCCTTGTCGCGCGCCGAAAAATGCGTCGCGTTGTGGCTGCGGCACACACGAAAGCGGCATTCCACGCCGGATTCCGTGCGCAGATCCGCGCCCATGATGTAGCGCACATCCGCGGGCTTCAGGAACTGCTTGTACAGCTCGCTGGTCAGCCAGCCGGTGTCGCCGAACACTTCGTCCACCGTCACCACCCGGTCGGCTGGCAGGCCGACGAACGGATCGAGCGAATAGTAGTAGTTGTTGTACGACGCTTCGCCCGGCGGCAAGCCTGAGCCCATTTCCGACGCATGCACCATCAAGCCGCGCCGGTCGCTCGACGGTGAACGCAGAATCAGCGTAGCGTAGTTCGCGCCGAGCGAAGTGCGGATCAGCTCGAGCGCACTGGCCCACGGCGTGGTTTCAAGCGGGCCCTGATAAATCCGCGTCGCGAGTTCGCTGAACTGCGCAACGCTCATGTCCGCGAGATCGCTCGCGGCCTGGCCCTCTTCGGGGGCCCATTTTGTCTCCATCAACACGCTCCGTCCTCCATGCGACTTGGCATCGCGACGCCAAGCTTAAGGGGTGGCCTTTCCGCTGGCATCAGTGGAAGTACTTAGCTGGCAAAAGTTTCGCTGTGCGTGCGAATGAACTCTCGTCCAATCGGACGATGCTTCAGGCAAGGTGCCGCGCTTCAATGCACTGACTGCTGGCACGCACAGCCATTTGCTCGCGAAATAGCGCACAGGCGTGCTTATTTCGTGTGCTTATTCCGTGTATAGCCGCGCTCTTATTAAAGAATTCTCAGGAGACCCGATGGCGCTCGATCCCCAGGTGCAAACCATGCTCGCCTCGTTCGCCGGCATGCCCGCCCTCGACTTCACGCAACTCACCGTGCCCGCTTACCGCGCGACAATTGGCGCTGGAAGTGCTTTCGCTCCCGGCGACACGATCGCCGCGGAAAATGATCTGCTGATTCCGACCGCGAACGGCTCGATTGGAGCGCGTGTCTATCGGCCTGTGATCCAGGGTGGCGACAGCCAGACGCTGCTGCCGCTCACGGTGTTCTTTCACGGCGGCGGGTTCGTGGCCTGCGGACTCGATACGCACGCAAATCTGTGCCGCTCGCTGGCGCAGCGTGCGCAAACCGTGGTGCTCTCGGTGGATTACCGGCTCGCGCCCGAGGCGCACTTTCCGGCTGCCGCAAACGACGCGCTCGACGCGGTGCGCTGGGCCGCAGCCAATTCCGCCGACCTGCGGGTGCGGCCGGGCGCGCTCGCCGTGGCCGGCGACAGCGCGGGCGGCAATCTCGCGGCCGTGGCCGCCCAACAGTTGCGTGATAGCGGCGTAAATATCGCGCACCAGGTGCTGTTCTATCCGGTGCTGGACTGCGCAACCGAGCATCCGTCATACGAATTGCTGGGCGAAGGCTATTTCCTGACTGCTGAGCAGATGCGCTGGTTCAAGGATCAGTACTTCGGCCCCGCTGCCAAAGCCGCCGATCGCGCCGATCCGCTGGCCAGCCCGCTCGCCGCCGGCGATCTGAGCGGCGTGGCGAGCGCCACCATCATCAGCGCCGAATACGACCCGCTGCGCGACGAGGCCGAGCACTACGCCGCACGGCTCTCGCAAGCCGGCGTACTGACGACCCATGTGCGCTGGCCGGGCCAGATCCATGGTTTCGCCAGCCTGCTCGGTGTAGTCGACGCCGCCGACCACGTACTCACGACCGCAGCGCGTGCCTTGCATCAGGCGCTGCATGTCGAATCTTTCGTACTCCGTTAAACCGACCTGACATGACTGCATCGATCCCCCTCGCGGCCCAAGAGCCCATCGCGACACCCACATTCGACCCCCCCGCAGCATTCCACGCCCCGCACGAACCAATTGCCGTCCCGCTGAACGCCAAGCCCGCGCGCCCCCCGCACCACGACCAAATCCGCGCCATTCTGCTGCCCCGCACCGGCACCGCCCTCATGGCGCGCCGCGCTCGTCCGCCCCTGCGCGCCCCCGCTCGGCACTGCTTCGGTGCACCGTCGATCACGTTCCCCGCCACTCCCACGTGGCCGCCCCCCGGGCC
>NZ_LXKA01000328.1 GCF_001645125.1 Paraburkholderia ginsengiterrae
GGCGCGTGTTCATTTCCATGAAATAGAAATCGCCCGTGCCGGTCATGATGAACTCGACCGTGCCCGCGCCGACGTAATTCACCGCGCGCGCCGCGGCCACCGCGGCCTCGCCCATTTCGCGCTTGATGTCCTGCGACAGGCCAGGCGCGGGCGCCTCTTCCAGCACCTTCTGGTGACGCCGCTGCACCGAGCAGTCGCGATCGAACAGATAGACCGCGCCGCCGAGACGGTCCGCGAACACCTGCACTTCCACGTGACGCGGGCGCGTCAGATACTTTTCGATCAGCACGCGATCGTTGCCGAAGCTGCTCGCCGCTTCCCGCTTGCAGGAGGCCAGCGCCGCGGCGAAATCCTCGCTGCGCTCGACCACGCGCATGCCCTTGCCGCCGCCGCCCGCGCTCGCCTTGAGCAGTACCGGATAGCCGATTGAATCGGCTTCGCGATGCAGCAGTGAGGCGTCCTGGTCGTCGCCGTGATAGCCGGGCACGAGCGGCACGGCGGCCGCGTGCATCAGCGCCTTCGCCGCTGCCTTCGAGCCCATTGCGGCGATCGCCTCGACCGGCGGTCCGATGAAGACAATGCCCGCCGCCTCGCAGGCATGCGCGAAATCTTCGTTCTCCGACAGAAAGCCGTAGCCCGGATGCACCGCCTGCGCGCCGGTCGCTTTCGCCGCCTCGATAATGCGCTCGACGCGCAGATAGCTTTCCGCCGCGGTCGAACCGCCGATATGCACGGCTTCATCGCAAGCCGCCACGTGTTTCGCGTTGGCGTCGGCATCCGAATAGACGGCCACGCTCGCGATGCCGAGCCGCTTGCAGGTCGCCGCCACGCGGCACGCAATCTCGCCCCGGTTGGCAATCAGGATCTTGTTGAACATGAGGTGTCTCGTGAAGTTGCCGTTCTACGTGGCTGTTGTATGACGCAATGTCGTGACGTGCTGAATGTGGTGTGCGATGCAAGCGTAACAATCGGGACACAGGGATCGTCAGTTACCCTGATCGTTTCGTGGCGCATCGTCGCCTCACATTCTGAACACGCCAAAGCGCGTATCTTCGATCGGCGCATTCATCGTTGCCGACAGCCCTAGACCCAGCACGTCACGTGTTTGCGCCGGATCGATCACGCCGTCGTCCCACAACCGTGCACTGGCGTAGTACGGGTGGCCCTGATGCTCGTATTGATCGCGGATCGGCTGCTTGAAGGCCTCTTCCTCTTCGGCACTCCATGCACCGCCCTTGCCTTCAATACCGTCGCGCTTGACCGTGGCCAGCACCGACGCCGCCTGCTCGCCGCCCATCACCGAAATGCGCGCGTTCGGCCACATCCACAGGAAGCGCGGCGAGTACGCGCGGCCGCACATGCCGTAATTGCCCGCGCCGAACGAGCCGCCGATGATCACCGTGAACTTCGGCACCTTCGCCGTGGCCACCGCCGTCACCATCTTCGCGCCATTGCGCGCGATACCTTCGTTCTCGTACTTGCGGCCCACCATGAAGCCGGTGATGTTCTGCAGGAACACGAGCGGAATCTTGCGCTGGCTGCACAACTCGATGAAGTGCGCGCCCTTGAGCGCCGACTCGGAAAACAGAATGCCGTTGTTCGCGATGATGCCGACCGGGTGCCCCCAGATATGCGCGAAACCGCACACGAGTGTGGTGCCGTAACGCGCCTTGAATTCGTCGAAAGCGGAATCGTCGACGATGCGTGCGATCACTTCGCGGATATCGAAGGGCTTGCGCGTATCCACAGGAATCACGCCGTACATGCTCTTCACGTCGTAGCGCGGCGGCTTGGGTTCCTGCAACGCAACCGGCACCTGCTTGCTGCGGTTCAGATTGCCGACGATGCTGCGCGCAATCCCCAACGCGTGCGCGTCGTTCTGCGCGAGATGATCGACCACGCCCGACAGTCGCGTATGCACGTCACCACCGCCGAGGTCTTCGGCGCTCACTACTTCGCCGGTGGCCGCTTTCACGAGCGGCGGACCACCGAGAAAAATCGTCCCCTGATTCTTGACGATGATCGACTCGTCGCTCATGGCCGGCACATAGGCACCGCCCGCGGTGCACGAGCCCATCACGACGGCGATCTGCGGAATGCCCGCGGCCGAGAGGTTCGCCTGGTTGTAGAAGATGCGGCCGAAGTGATCGCGATCGGGGAACACGTCGTCCTGATTCGGCAGGTTCGCCCCGCCCGAGTCGACCAGATAGACGCACGGCAAGTGATTTTCCGCAGCGATTTCCTGCGCGCGCACGTGCTTCTTCACCGTGATCGGATAGTAGGTGCCGCCCTTGACCGTGGCGTCGTTGCAGACTATTACGCACTCCTGCCCGGCGATCCGGCCAATGCCGGTGATCACGCCCGCGCCTGGCGCGTCGTTGTGATACATGCCGTAGGCCGCGAGTTGCGAGAACTCGAGGAACGGCGTGCCCGGATCGAGCAGATGCGCAATGCGGTCGCGCGGTAATAGCTTGCCACGGCCGGTGTGTTTGTCGCGCGCCGCCTGCCCGCCGCCTAGCGCGAGCTTCTCGACTTTCGCGCGCAGATCGGCAACCAGTTCTTCGAGTGCCGCGGCGTTGGCGCGGAAGTCGTCCGAGCGCGGGTTGAGCTTTGATTCAATAATCGCCATGACTCCGTCTCGCCGGAAGTTATTCAGTTCGTTTCAAGAATCGGTGCGGATCGCGACGTTGCCGCAAAGCGGCAACCGCTAACGGCAACTCGAGTTCTTGAACCTTGAATCAGCGTAACATTAATCTTTCCACTCGTACAGTTTTATAATGCGGGGATTATCCCTATAGGGCCTACCTCTTCACCGGCCTGCGGAGGTTTGCCGGTCCGGCCTGGCACCATTCATCCGATGCTGCCTGCAAACCGCTCCGCCAGCCGCTGCCGCTCGAACGCCTCGACGACAAAATCGACAAACGCCCGCGTTTTCGCCGGCAGCAGCGTGCGCGTCGAGTAGTAGATCGAAATAGCTCCGGCGTCCGCGTACCAGTGCGGCAGCAATCGCACGAGCTCGCCCCGCTCGATCCACGGCAGCACGTCCGACACCACCAGCAGCGCGACGCCCAGTCCGAGAACGGCGGCCTCGCGCATCGCCGCCGGGTCGTTGACCGTAATCGTCTCGCCAACGCGCGCCAGCATCTCGACGCCCGCCGCGTCGCGCATGGTCCGGTGGCGCACGCGGCCGCTGCGGCTCGATCGCATCACGATGCCGTCGAGTTGCGCGAGATCGCCGGGAGTAGCCGGGGGCACGCGCCCTGACATGTAAGCCGCGGACGCCACCGCGACGAGGTGCGCAGGCGCCAATGCGCGCGACACGACGCCCGGCGCGAGATCGAATCCGCCGCCCATGGCCGCGTCGTAGCCCTCGGCAATCAGGTCGACTTGCCGGCTTTCGAAGTGCCAGTCGGGACGAATCATCGGATAGCGCGCGAGGAACGCGGGCAGCAGCGGCATTACGTACGTCATGCCGAACGTTGGCGCCATGCTGACTTTCAGCACGCCGGCGGGCTCGCCACGACCGGTCGAGACGGTCGCGATCGCCGCCTGCAGCGCATCCAGATTGCCGCCGATTTCCGCGAGGAATCGCTCGCCGGCCTCGGTCAAGGTGAGCTTGCGCGTGGATCGCTGGAATAGCCGGACGCCCAGATTGCGTTCGAGCAGCGCGACGTTGCGGCTCACCGCGGCGGGCGTCAGCGCAAGGCGCCGCGCGGCTGCGGAGAAGCTGCCGGTTTCGGCGCTGCGTACGAACGATTCAAGATTAGCGAGCGTTTCCATGTAGGGACATTAAAGCATCGCTTGAAAATAATTCAAGCAATTACCCACTAATCAACCAGTAATTTCGGCCGCAATATTCGTTCACCTTTCACCACGATTTACAAGGGATTTCATCATGAGCACCATCGGTATCATCGGAGCCGGCGCGATCGGCTCGGCACTCGCGAAAGCGCTGGCCAGCAAGGGCATCGAAGCCATCATTGCGAACAGCCGCGGCCCGGCCTCGCTCGCCGGGTTCGTAGAGGAGCTCGGCCCCTCGATCAAGGCGGGGACACGCGAACAGGCGGCCGCGCAGGAGATCGTTTTCGTCGCCGTCAACTGGTCGCGGCTGCCGGAGGCGCTCGCCGAGTTGCCGGACTTCGGCGGCCGCATCGTGATCGATACGAATAACCCTATCGAGGCGCCGCTGTTCAAACCGGCCGAGCTGCACGGCCGCCTGTCGAGCGAAGTCGTCGCGGATCTCGTGCCGGGCGCGCGCGTCGTAAAGGCGTTCAACCACCTTCCAGCGCATTTCCTCTCCGACGATCCGCAAGCCGAAGGCGGCCGTCGCGTGCTGTTCTTCTCCGGGGACGATACACAGGCGAAAGCGGCCGTAAGCGGCCTGATCGATCAGCTTGGCTTCTTTGGCGCGGACCTGGGCTCGCTCGCAGCCGGGGGCCGGCTGGCTCAGATCCCCGGCGGCCCCGTGGCGATCCATAATTTCGTCAAGTTTGGATAACTAACCACATGAAGGGCACGCCATGCGATGCCTTTCACGGTTATTCCATCCGTTTGGACAGTCCAACTTCTCCGGCAAAGGGAGAGCGAGTGGGGTGGTCAGCGGATTGAGCAAATGAAACGGGCCGCAGCCTGGACGGCATGCGGCCCGGCTACGACCCGTTTGTCGCGAAGATGCTCAGACTTCTGGATGTCTGCAGAGGTCTTGAGATCAGTGCCCCCGCCAGAATCGCGACGCCGATCGTACTGTCGACGCGTCGCGATAAAGAAGCGGCAGTGACTTACTGACCCGCTACACGCCCCGAAACGGACGTGCCAATGGCTTCGCCGCCATAGCCCGACACGCCGGCTTGCGCCGTAGCGTTCTGCGCGGCGACTTTGGCTTCAGCAGCCTGGAGATTTTCCGGGTAGTGCAGCCAGTCACCGGGTTGGTAGCCGGCCTTTTCGACTGCCACCATGTCCGCGCGTACCTGCGCACGGGTCACGGGCTGGCTGGACTGCGCGAATGAGACGAGCGGCGTGCCGACCAACGAAGCGATAACAACTGCCTGCATGAAGCGTTTCATGATTTTTTAACCTCTGAAATTGTTGTTGGTGGCGCATCAAACATGCGTCTTGCCACGCGTGAGCGAAGTTTAAGAGGTAATTTTCCGAGGGAAAACCCCAGCGCCTTAAACTCACTGTTTCGCTTCAAGCAACAATCGAGGATCGAGCGGCGCCGATCATTTCCTCAGATGAAATGCGTCGGCCGCCGCAACCTACAGCCAGCGAGTCACCGCTTTCCGTGCGTATCCCTCATGGCAAGAATCGACCTGACGAGCGCGAGATATTCCGACACCATCAGCGGATTACTGCTCTTCATTCCCGCGGTGTACTCCATCTCGGCGCCAAACATGGACGGAACGGACATTAGCGCCAAGAACACGTAGTGGATCAGGATGGGGTTCCCCGGCGGCAGACACCCTTCCGTCTGCGCCGTGCGAATCTCGGGCAGCAGGCGTTCGAGCAGCGGCGCCAGCACATTCTCGGCGAGCCACGGCAAACGCGGATTTCCGGGCCACTTTTCACGCGCCAGAAATTGATGAAAAAGCGGGTGCTCAAGCGTAAATCTCAGGAAGCTGACGTACTCGCCCATCAGTCGGTCGAATACCTGTTCAGGCTTTGACGCTTCACTGTCAGCTTCCCACAGCCCCCGGATGGTGGAAAAGAGATCTTCTGCGACAGCTTGCCAAAGTTCGTCCTTGGTCCGGTAGTGATGCGTGACCGTGGTGTGTGGCAAATTCACTCGCGCAGCGATCTCTCTGATGCTTGCCGCAGTGAAGCCCTTTTCCGCGAACTCGGCAAGCGCGGCATCCAGGATGGCCCGGCGCGTATCGATCGATCGCTGCTGCTCCTTGCGCCGCCGCCCCTTCCCCGGCGACTTCTCACCGGACTCTTCCGCCACGGATGAATCGGGCGCGGCAAGGCCTGCCTCGGGGTTCTTCGGCCGGGCCGCGCGTTTCTTTTTTGGAACCGGGTGAGTCATGTCGTTCATTCAGCTTCCCTGATGCAATTTGAGCCTTCGCGCGTCGCGATCGGCTCACCCAATAAACAGTACGACTGTTCTTTATATATTTGTCAATTAGGAATTACGGTGACAATTTGCCGAAATTCTTCGCCTTCCTCGCGTTTATTAAACCGTACATGTGTACGTTATAACTTGACAAAGGTGTGACTCAGACCTACGCTTGCGCACAGTGTATCGCCTCATCGAAAGCGCTTTGCACCTGGATTGCCTCTCCGCCTCAACCCGACAGGATATCGACATGACTACCTTGACGTCCGCAGCTGTCCTCCGAGAACCGCACGGCTCATTCACCCTCGAGCAATTGGTCCTCGACGATCCACGCCCCGACGAAGTGCTTGTGAAAATAGTGGCTTGCGGAATCTGCCAGACCGATGCGCATTTCCGCGACCAGCTCATGCCCATCGAACTCCCCGCCGTCCTCGGCCATGAGGGCGCCGGTGTGGTCGAACGGGTCGGGAGCGCGGTGACGTCCGTGCAGCCTGGCGACCATGTCGTGCTCTCGTTCAATTCCTGTGGTCACTGCGCTGCCTGCGAAAACGATCACCCCGCGTATTGCGATCATCTGTTGTCGATGAACTTTTCGGGCGTTCGGGCCGACGGCACGCCCGGTCTGGCGGATACCCATGGGACACCGGTTCGCGGCCGCTTTTTTGGTCAATCTTCGTTCGCAACCTTTAGTCTTGCTAACGAAAACAATGTCGTAAAGGTTCCAAAGGATTTGCCACTCGCGATGCTGGCCCCCTTGGGTTGCGGTTTGCAGACAGGTGCAGCCGCAGTGCTTCACGCGCTCGACGTCCCGCCGGACGCCTCCATTGCGATCTTCGGTGTCGGCGCCGTCGGCCTTGCGGCGATCATGGCAAGCAGGATCGCGCGCGCCGCAACGATCGTCGCGATCGATGTCAACGCCGAACGCCTGCAACTCGCGCAGGAACTGGGCGCCACTCACACGATCAACGCCGGCGCATCCGATGTGGCGGCCACGCTCCGTGAGATTTCGCCGCGCGGCGTCGATTTTGTCCTCGACACCAGCGGCCGGAAGGAGAGCCTTGAAGCCGGCCTCTCCGCACTGGCGATCCTCGGGAAATTCGGCTTTGTGGCTTTCCATCCGGCTGCGGGTGCCGTGCTCGACGCATCCCGTCTGAGTGCCGGGCAGAGCCTTCAAGGGATCATTCAGGGAGACGCGACACCTCAGGAGTTCATCCCACGTATGCTCGATTTCTATCGCCAGGGGATGTTCCCCTTCGAAAAGCTGGTCCGCTTTTATGAGCCGAACGAGATCGGCGCGGCATTCGCCGACGCCGCGCGCGGGGCGACCATCAAGCCCGTCATCCGCTTCGAACACTAACGGGTCTTGCACGCTCACGCATGTCTGTTTTTGTTTATTTATATTAGTACTACGAATATGTTTCGAAACGCGTTAGCCACGAGTAACACGACTAATACGACACTCATCAGGAGCTGAAATTGTTCACCCCACCCTCTCTCGAGCAAAACAAAGCCATTGCGGCACAGATTGACCACACCCGTACCTACGGCCATCTCATCGGCAACGAATGGGTACAGGGCGACAGCGGCAAACTGATCGAGCTGCGCAATCCTGCTACACGGTCGATCGTCGGAAAAATTCAGGCTGGCAACGCTGCTGATGTCGACCGGGCGGTTCGCGCCGCGCGAGATGCCTTTCCCGCCTGGTCGCGCACCGAGCCCCTCGAACGGCAGCGAATACTGCTTGAAATAGCGGCCAGACTCCGCAAGCGCCACGCCGAATTCGCGGTCATGGAATCGCTGAACAACGGCAAGACGATTATCGAGGGCTTTCTCGACGTCCAGAACGCGATAGAACAATTCGAGTTCTATGCCGGCCATACCCATCTCAGAGGCGAGGTTCTCGACTTCCCCCATTCCCTCGCGCTGTCCCACCGCGAACCCATCGGGGTCGTCGCGCAGATCATTCCGTGGAACGTCGCGCTGCTGATGGCTGCACTCAAGCTGGCTCCGGCACTGGCAGCAGGCTGCACCGTCGTGCTGAAGCCCGCCGAGACCGTCTGCCTCCCGGTTATGGCGCTCGCTGAAGAACTGATGGACATCCTGCCGAAAGGCGTCGTCAACGTAGTCACCGGCTATGGGGGCGACGTGGGAGAGCGTCTCGTCACGCATCCGGACGTGCGCAAGGTTTCCTTTACCGGGTCCCGCGCCACCGCCCAGAAAATCATCGGGTATGCGAGCCACTCGATCATTCCGCAGACCATGGAGCTCGGCGGCAAATCGCCCAACATCATCTGCGAAGACGCCGATCTGGACGCGGCCGCCGAGTCGGTGGTGATGTCGACGGTCATCAACAAGGGTGAGGTTTGCCTCGCCGGCAGCCGTGTGTTCGTCCATCGCCGTGTGCGCGATGAGTTGCTGGACAAAGTCACGTCGCTGCTGGGCCGTATCCGTTTCGGCGACCCATTGGACCCCGCCACGCAGATTGGCGCGGTGTCGTCGGAAGTGCAGTTCGATCGCGTCATGAGCTACATCGCCGCAGGCAAACGCGAAGGCGCGCAGCTTGCCGTTGGCGGCGAACGCGCGAATGTGTCGGGTCTTGCCGATGGACTCTTTATTCAGCCGACCCTGTTCACGGGCGTGCAGCGAGACATGACCATTTTCCGCGAAGAGATTTTCGGACCGGTCACCTCGGTAATCGATTGGGACGATGAGACCGACATGATCGAATCGGCCAACGACAGCATCTACGGTCTCGCGGGAGGCGTATGGACACGCGATCTCACCCGGGCGCATCGGATCGCGCGCTCGCTTGAAACCGGCACCGTGTGGGTCAACCGCTACTACAACACACGGCCCGGCATGCCGCTCGGCGGCAGTAAGCAGAGCGGGTTCGGCCGCGAAAACAGCCATGAAACGCTCGCGCACTACACGCAGTTGAAGAGCGTGGTCGTCAACCTCGAGGAAGGCCCGATTGGCCTGTTCGCGCCGCCACGCGTTTCCGCGTAACTCAACGGCTGTGACCCAATGGTGGTGGCCCAACGGCAAGCAGCATGCCCAAACGCCTCGATCACACGAGGCGCGGGCAGCATTAACAGATGAGATATTGAAATGGCAAACAAGCTACGAATTGCAATTGTCGGCGGTGGTATCGGTGGCCTCGCCACCGCCGCGGCCTTGCGGGATGCCGGGCATGACCTGTTCATCTACGAACAGGCCGACCAGTTCCGTGAAATTGGCGCGGGCGTCACGCTTCACCCTAACGCGACGCGCCTGCTCGACAAGCTGGGCTTCGGCGACGCGCTGCGAAAAATTGGCTCACCCACTGCGGGCGTCAGGTTAATGGGCGCAACGGGCGAGCCGATCGAAACCGGTGCTCCGCGCGGCGGCGTTCCGCTTTCGGATGCGGGACAGGGGTATAACGTCCACCGTGCCGAATTCCTCGACATCCTCTCCAGTGCGCTCCCCTCGTCGCGCGTCCGACTCGGCCATCGCTGCGCGGATCTGATTCAGGACAGGAGAGGCATCACCCTCACCTTCGAGAACGGCGCACACGCTACCTGCGACCTGGTCATCGGCGCCGACGGCATTCGGTCCGTGGTGCGTCAGCGGCTCGGCCTGGATGCGCCGGCTACCAGCGAGGGTGTCATGGCCTATCGAGGCATGGTGCCCGTCGGCAAGCTCCCATGGGCGAAGGATGCGCAAGGCCTGTACCTGTGGATGGGCGCGGGACGCAGTTTCCTGTGCTACCCGGTATCAGCCGGCGCCTACATCAATATGGTGGCCTTTGTGCCGACCGATCGCGACTCCGCGGAATCCTGGTCTGCGCTGGGCGACCTGTCCGCGCTCGCCGCCGAATATCGAGGCTGGGACGAGCGAGTTGGACAGACTATTGCCGCGCTCGATGAGACCTATGTGTGGGGCATTTACGATCGCCCGTCACTGCCGCGCTGGACGGTTGGAAACGCAACCTTGATCGGCGACGCCGCTCATCCGATGGTCCCCCATCTCGGTCAAGGCGCCGGCCAGTCTATTGAGGATGCCTATACGCTCGGCATTCTTCTCAAAGGCGCCTCCACCGACAACCTGGCCGACCGCCTGGCCCGCTATGAACGTCTCCGGCGCGACCGCACGGCGCTCGTTCAGAGTGTGGCGCGGCAAGCGGGCCAGTTCTATCGCACCGACTTCCACGATCCGGCGCAACGCGATGCAACGATGGCGGCGTGGACGAAAGAGGTCCGCTGGATACTGGAACATGACGCCGATGCAGCGGCTTTGTCCGAGGTAGAAGGCAGCCGCGCCTAGTTCATTACCGCAGTCGATACGAAGCTCGATCGATATCCACAATAAATAAATATTTGGAGACTATTTAGGATGATTAAGCATTATCGCAACTATCGTGGCATTCTCGCAAGCACGCTGCTCGGAAGCGTCGGATTGACCGCTCACGCACAAAGCAACGTGACGCTTTACGGCATTGTCGACGCTGGCATTCTCTATACGAGCAAGTCGGTCAACCCCGCCACCGGACAGAACGCCGGCCATCAGCTCTCACTGGTGACCGGCGGCCTGACGCCGTCACTGTTCGGCTTGAAAGGCACCGAAGATCTCGGTGGCGGGATGAAAGCGATCTTCACGCTCGAAAGCGGCATCGACACGACCAACGGCGGCTTGACCGATTCGAACGGCAATCTGTTCGGCCGGCAGGCGTGGGTTGGGATAGCGGGCAACTTCGGCACCGTCAAGGCGGGTGTTCAACTGTCCCCGTTCGTGCTCTCGCTGATCGCAACGGACCCGCGCAGCGCGTCGTACTTTGGCAGCGGCGTGCCGATCTACACCGGCAGTGTGTTCGTCACCGGCGCGTTCAACTCAAATTCGATTTCGTATGTGAGCCCGACGATCGCCGGCTTGCAGGGCAGCGCGCTGCTCGCGTTAGGCGGCGTCGCCGGGAATTTTCAGGCCGGGCGCCAGTATTCGGCCAGCCTGAACTACACGTACGGACCGCTGCTGATCAGCGCTGCGATGTATAGCGGCAATGCAGGCGGCACGGCCTCGACAACGCCCATTCCAAGCACCGTTGCGTTCTCCGGCCGAACCATCGGAGGCAGCTATCAGTTCGATCGGATCATCGTCAAGGCCGTCTTCGTCAATTACAAAATCGCCGGCTCGTTCGACAATCGCGTCTACGGTGGCGGATTGAGCTATCAGGTCACGCCCGACACCAATATCGATACCGGTGTCTGGTATACGAGCGACGGCAACGATACAAACAACCATTCGATCCTGGCCGCCACCGGCGTCATCTACAGTCTCTCGAAAGCCACCTTGCTCTACGGCCAGTTCGGGTACGTCGACAATCACGGGAAGATGAACACCGGCGTCTCGACGAACGGTGCGCTCTTCGGTGCCTCCGGATCGACCTTCGGCACCGCCGTCGGCATTCGCCACCTGTTCTGACGTCAGGTTCGAGTGCGAATCAACGGCGCCGGGGCTTCTCGCGAAGTCTCGGCGTCCAGCCCGCTTGCCGTGAATATCAAACCGCGATAGTGGCGATCGCGAATCGCGCCTTGCTAATCGCGGCATCTCTCGTATCGGGACCGAACGCGAGTCCCTCCGCACGCACCACCGTCACGTCATGCAGACCGAGGAACGAGAACACCGTTAGCAAATAGCTTTCATGATGCTCATGCGCGGCCGTCGGCGTTCCAGGCTGATAGACATTGCCGCGTGTAGAGGCAATGATGACTTTCTTGGCGGATGGAAGAAATGTCTGGAGTTCGCCGGACTCGCTATACTCAAACGTCTGCCCCTCCACCACAATGCGATCGATCCAGGCCTTCAACTGCGACGGCACCGAGAAGTTATACATCGGCGCGCCAATAACGATAATATCGGCCACGAACAGTTCGGCGAGGTACTCCTCGCCGGTCTCGAGATCGCAACTGAGCGCCGCCCCTTCGACCGTCCCACCGGTCCACGCATCAACGTGCGCATGGGACAGATGCAACGCGGGGTCGGCCGCAAGATCTCGATAGACGACCTCGATTCCAGGGTGCAGCGCTTTCTGACACTTGACGATTTCCGCGGTTAGCGTGCGGCTGACCGACTGGGCACCGGAAATACTGGAATCGATGTGCAACAGCTTCATTTCGCGGACCTCGGGTAGCGAGTTGCCTCACGTCGACGCATGAGACATCTTGCCGGACGCCAATGCGGGGGGACACTTCGGCAATGTCGCATGGTTGCAATGCACCTGAATACCCATTATTTTTCGATCATATCCATCGCTTCTGACGATAGATGAGGAGACCCCGATGCTGGACGGCGTATCGTTGGATCAGTTAAGAACATTTATCTCCGCAGCCGACGAAGGCAGCTTCTCAGGCGCGGCCAGGAAGCTCCGCCGGGCGCAGTCCATGGTCAGCGAACTGGTCGCCAACCTCGAAGGCCAAATCGGGGTAACCCTATTCGATCGAAGCGGCCGATATCCGATGCTGACGGCCGAGGGCAGGATTCTGCTGGCTGATGCGCGCAGCATCATTGCCGGCGTCGACTGGATGAAGGCCCGCGCGAAAGGCATGTCTTCGGGTCTGGAGCCCGAACTGGCGGTGGTGCTGGACGTGTTCTTCCCGATTAACGCAATCATCGAGGCGGCCAAGGAGTTCCGTGAACGCTTCCCTTCGGTGCCGTTGCGCCTCTACGCGGAGGCACTCGGTGGCGCCTTTCAGCCGGTAATCGACGGTCGTGCCGCGCTCGGCATTGTCGGCTCCTTGCCGTTCGTGCCACCCGGCTTCACCGCCGAGCGGCTAACGGAAGTCGCTTTCATGATGGTCGCCGCGAGCAATCACCCATTGGCGAAAATCAAAGGCCCCGTTCCAAAGGACGAATTGGCGCGCCATACCCAACTCGTCCTGACCGACCGCTCCAATCTCTCGGCTGACCGCGAGTATGGCGTGATGTCCGGCCTAACATGGCGGCTGGCGGATCTGTTTGCCAAGCACGCCTTTCTGCTGCATGGCCTCGGATGGGGCGGCATGCCGGTGCACGCCATCAAGGACGACATTGCCGCCGGCCGGCTCGTTGAACTCCAGATTGAAGACGTGCCGCCCGGTGGCCTGATTCTGCCGATGTCGGCCGTGTACCCCTTAGCCACGCCTCCCGGCCCCGCAGGACGCTGGTTAATCGAGCGGCTGCGCACTTGCGCGGCGGAGGCGGCTGAATTGGGGACGACGGCCTCTCCGGGCGGCTAAGGCAACGCGTTACGGCGAGTGGCGCACCATCAGGCGGTGCGGAGAATCATCTGCGCAGCCTTCGCGCCGATCATGTGGCTGGCCGCGCTGGTCGGCCCCGTGACGATACTCGGCATGATCGAGGAATCGCAGACGCGCAGTCCCCCCACGCCATGAACGCGCAACTGCGGATCGACCACCGCCATGTCGTCGACACCCATTTTGCAGGTGCCGACCGGGTGGCCGAAACTGATCGTGGCATTGCGGGCAAAGTCACGTAGCGCGGCTTTGTCGAGCGGGCGGCCGGGGATCGCCTCCGCTTCGCGCACCCCATCGAACCCTTGCTGCTGCCCAAGCTCCCTGCACAGTTCGATGCAACGCGCTGTTGCCTCCAGATCCTGCTCTGTCGCGAGGAAACCGGCGTCGAGCTTGCCCGCCTGCCGCCAATCGGCGCTGGTAAGCCGGTAGCGGCCACGGCTCGCCGGACGCACGAGTGCGGGTGAGATGACAAAGCCGTTCTTCGGCGGAGGGCCGTATGCCGCGCGTATTTCCGGCGTCACGACCGACACCTGTTGAAGCACCATCATCACATCGGGGCGGCTAACAGCGGAATCGCTGCGAACGAGCGCGGCGGCCTCCACGGCGTTGCTGTTCATCGAACGTGGCGGAAACTCGCCTTTGCATTGCAAGGTGACGCCGAAAAGTAATGGATGATCCTGGAAGTTATGTCCGACGCCTTTCAGATCGACGACCGGGGCAATCCCCAGCCGGCGCGAATCGTTCGCGGCGCCGATTCCGGACTGAAGCAGCAGCTTGGCGCTCGCGATGCCGCCGGCGGTCACGATGACCTCGCGCCGCGCCGCAATGTGACGCAAGCCATTGGCGTCGTGCAGGGAGATGCCTGTACAGCGACTCCCCTTGAAGAGCAACCGGACTGCATCAGTGTTGAGCAGGAGCGTGATATTCGGCCGCCCCAGCGCGGGACGCAGAAACGCACGCGCTGCGCTTGCACGGCTTCCGTCGCGATTGATGCTCATGTTCGAGTAGCCCGCGCCTTCGCGCATCGGACCGTTCATATCGTCGAGAATGGGAACGTCCATCTGACGGGCAGCGTCGATAAAGGCCGACGCAGTCGGATGAGGCGCATGCGTCGTGCAGATATGCAACGGGCCACCCGCCCCGCGCCACTGATTGGCGCCGCCTTCCCAGTCCTCGAGTTCCTTGAAGACGGGCAGCACGTCGGAAAAGCTCCAGCCTTCACAGCCTTGCTGGGCCCAGTCGTCATAGTCTTGCGCGACGCCACGCACCCAGAGCATCGCATTGATGCTGGTGCCGCCGCCGAGCACGTGAACCATGGCTAACGGCACGGCGCGATTGTTCACGTGCGGCGACGGCGCCGCACGGAACTTCCAGTCGAGCGGACCGCCGATGTTGGTGAACCACAGACCCGGCGTTCTCACCTGTGGAAGGTCGTCAGAACCGCCGGATTCAACCAGCAGCACTTCAGCACCCGCTTCGGCGAGGCGCGCGGCCACGATACAGCCCGCGGCGCCCGCCCCCACGACCACATAGTCGTAACTGTCCTTGACGGCCTGCCGGTTCGCAAGCTGAGTCTGCCCGGCAGCCAGCGCCTGCTCCACCGGTCCGGAGCCGAGCAGCGCTGCCATACCCGTTGCGGCGCTCAGCTTCAGAAAAGCACGGCGATCGAGCGTGCCGCGCGACATACGGTCCAGCAGTTGTTGTGCCGCTTCGGCACTTGCCTTAATCACTCTCGCGTCTCCACCATTTCTCTTTCTTTGTGCTTTGGCTAGCGCTCAAAGCTGTCCGGCCGAAGCCTCGCGTTAGAACGGGTACTGAACCTGCGTGCTGCGCGAGTTGATCCAGATGACGTCGCTAAAATCGGCGAGACTGTCCGGGCCCGTTCGACCCCAGCCGCTGTCGCGAACACCACCCATCGGCGCGTGAATTTCGTCGTTCACGGTCGGCGCGTTGACGTTCACGATGCCTGTCTGGATTTTGGGCGCGAGCTCGAAGGCCTTGTACGTATCGCCCGCGAGAATCGACGCGCTCAGTCCATACGCCGTTCGATTCGCGGCGCGAACGGCCTCCTCCGGCGTGTCCACCGGTTCGACCCACACCACCGGTCCAAACGTTTCTTCCTGGGCGATGGTGGCATCCAGAGGCACGCCGGTGAGGATGGTCGGTTGATAGATCTGGCCTTCGTAGGTGCCGCCGGTTCTGAGAACAGCGCCCTTGGCGACAGCCTCCTCAACGCGATCATGGACGAGTTTCACGGCAGCGGACGTGACGAGCGGGCCGATGATCGTGCCCGGGTTTTCCGGATCGCCGGAAGGCAGCGTCTTCGTGCGAGCAATGAACTTCTCGAGGAACTGCTCGTAGACTTTTCGCTGCACGATGATGTGCCGCGTGTTCAGGCAGATCTGCCCCTGATGGAAGAACGAGCCGAAAGTCGCGCTGCGCACCGCGTAGTCGACGTCGACGTCGTCGAGGACGATCATCGGGTTGTAGCCACCCAGTTCGAGGACGGTGCGCTTCAACGCGCGCCCGGCACGTTCGGCCAAGAGGCGCGCCGTCTTGACGCCGCCAATCAGGTTGATCACGCGCACGTCGGGGCTTTCGAAGAATTCGTCGGCAATTTCGCTCGCGGCGCCGGGCGCATGTGTCACCACGTTGATCACACCTTTCGGGAAACCGGCTTCCTCGGCAATTTCGGCGAGCATCAGCCCAGCCGAAACCGGCGCAAGCTCCGACGGTTTGACCACAACGGTATTGCCCGCACCGATCGGCGAGATGACCGCGCGCCAGGAGAGGATGTTTGCGCCGTTCCACGGCGTGAAGCTGGCGACAACACCCAGCGGGCGCCGAACGCCGATCGAGTGCGAACCCGGCTGGTTGCTTTCCAGCACCTGCCCGCGCGGCAGATACATCCACCCTGCCGCCTGCTCCAGCGTCGCCGCGACCAGATCCTGCTGGAAGTTCGCGAAAGAGATCGTGCTGCCGGTTTCCCGCGCGAGCAGCTGGGCGATCTCGCCTCGACGGCGTTTGATCAACTCCGCCGCGCGCAGGAACAAGCGTGCGCGCTCCGCGGGCGTCGTTTCCGACCAGGCCGGAAAGGCTTTCGCGGCCGCCTCGACAGCCTTGCGCGCCTCGTTGCGCCCCCCTGCCGGAACACGTGCGAAAACTTTGCCGCTGTACGGCTCCAACACATCGAAGGTGCGCGACCCGTCGGCGTCATGCCACGAGCCGTCTGCGAAGTACTTGTAGGTTTTGATTTCAGCCATTGTCGTCAATTCTGTGGAGTTCGAAAAAAGCGCAGCCGGAACCTGCCGCGCAGCTGCACGAATGGATGCCTAGTAACGGGTGTCGCGCCCGGCCTTCAGCCATGGGTAGCGGGCCGTATCGGCGCCGGCGTAGTCAGGATCCAGATACACGTGACACCGCTGAATCCGGAAATTGCGGATTTCGAACACATCGCACCACCGGCCCGCGAACGTCGTGCCCGCGCGCCACTCGCTGCCGTCTTTCAACTTTCCGCTCGACAGGCCCTCGACCACGACCATGTCGCCCTGCTGGATAAAGTTGGCGTGGGCGATGTCGTGCGAGACACCGGCGAGAATGCCCATCAGATCACCCAAAAGCTGCTCGATCTCATGCTTGCCGCGCGCAATGCCCCATTTGGGGAAGTACACCTCGGCGTTGTCGTCCAACAGATCGAAGATGCTTTCGCCTCTGTCCATGCGTTTGAAGTACTCGAGCGCGATTGCCTTGCGCTGCTCGTCCGTCATCGTTTTGATTTCCATCGTCTCTTCCCTAATGCAATCCTCTACCGCCTTGATATGCATTGCTAATCACATAAAAAACTCCTGACACGGAAAGCTCATGCAGAAGCACCCGCGCCTGGAAACATGACGGCAATGTCGCACAGTTCCATCGCATCCGAATAGCCAGAACTTTGCGATGGGACTTATCGACCCCGCAGATAGATGGTGCAAAGCGTTCTGCCAAGCACGACTGGCTCAATTCAGATTTTCACTTTGCACTACCTGGGGAAAATGCCAAGTCATAAAACCTTAACGATCGGAAAGTTTAGAATTATTCTTGCCTCACTATTCGACACGGTGCGATGACCTCGCATCCCAGAAACGGAGGAGCCGAGAGATGAAGCGATCGATATTCGCAGTGGCATTGCTTGGAAGTGTGCCTGCCATCAGCTACGCGCAAAGCAGCGTGACGCTGTACGGCATCGTGGATGCAAGCATTCTGTACACGAGCAAGACACCCAACTCATCCGGCCAGAATGCCGGCAAAACGATCGCTCTCGCCGATGCGGGTCTGTCGCCTTCGTTGTTCGGCATCTCTGGAACAGAAGACCTCGGCGGCGGCCTGAAGACTCTGTTCAAGATCGAAAGCGGATTCAATGTCGCCAATGGCGGCATTAACGATTCGAATGGGAATTTCTTTGGCCGTCAGGCATGGGTCGCGCTGGACGGAAATTTCGGGGAGGTCAAGGCGGGTTTGCAATTCTCGCCATTCGTCAACTCGATATGGGAGTCCGACGCACGTGAATTTGCGAATTTCGGCGACATACAGAGCATCTATGGCGGCAGTGTCTTTCTGACAGGCGTTCATAACTCGAATGCCATTTCCTATACCAGCCCCAAGATCGCGCAGCTTCAGGGCAGCGTCATGCTCGCGCTGGGCGGTGAAGCCGGCAACTTCCAGGCGGGTCGTCAGTATGCGGCGAGCCTCAAATACGACAATGGCTCATTAATGGTCAACGCGGCCTTTTACGACGGCAATAGCGGCGGCACCGTCAACACGCCGATTCCCAGCACCCAGGCATTCATTGGCCGCACGCTGGGCGCGTTATACCGATTCGGCACGCTGGCCGTCAAAGCCGTGTTCGTCAACTTCCACGTGGCTGGAGCGGCCAACAACTATGTCTATGGCGGTGGCATCGACTACTTCGTATTGCCGCAACTGAACGTCAATGGCGCGGCCTGGTTCACCAGCGATCACAACCACACCGCCAATCACTCTCTGCTGACGGCGCTAGGCGTCGAGTACTTCCTGTCGAAGCGAACGACGCTTTACACGCAGGTCGGCGCAGTGAGCAACCATGGCGCTGCGAATACCGGTTTGTCCGTGTCCTATACCGGCATATTCTTCGGCGTGCCGGGAACGACGACGGTTGGCGCGGACGTCGGGATAAGGCACGCGTTCTAGGCCTCGCATGGCCGTCGGGCGCCGGAATGTATCGCGCTCGACGATTGGTTGCATCGAAAAATACAGGCTTCCCTGCGCACCTGCCAACTCTTACCCTTGTCCAATATAGGCAAACTTCAGGAATGCGCAGACGCCATGACACTCGAAACTATTCAATCATCCGCTTCGACGTTACGTTCGGAGTATCCGGTGGAACCTACCACAGCGACGGGAACGGAAGCCCGGTCGCCTTCACGCCGTGCCGCCAGAACGATCGTCTCCCGGACGGCGGGCAGGCCGCACGGCCCCGTCAACCGTCTGTTCAGTCCCGGGGATCTCGGCGGACTGCTTAAGCCCTTTGTGTTCCTCGACCATTTCGATATCGCGGCACAATCCACATCGCGATTCCCGATGCATCCGCATTCAGGCATCGCGACGACGACCATTCTGCTGGAGGGCGAAGTCCGGTATGAAGATACCACCGGTGCATCCGGCGTCCTTTCGGCGGGGAGTGTCGAGTGGATGAACGCCGGCGGTGGTGTCTGGCACGACGGCTATCCCGAAGGACGCACGCGCGTGCGGGGCTACCAGTTGTGGACGGCATTGCCGCGTGAACTGGAACTGGCTGAGCCGGTCAGCCAGTATCTGTCCGTGGACAAGATTCCGCAGACGGGCCCGGTCCGGGTGATACTAGGTCGTTACGAAGGTGCACAGAGCCCGGTATTGGCGCCTCGAGGCCTCAACTACCTGCACGTGCGGCTTTCGGCCGGCGAGCGCTGGCAATACACACCGCCGGCCGGTCATGCGGTGGCGTGGGTCAGTGTCCAGCGTGGCGCGCTATACACAGGCAGCGATCGGATTCGTGCCGAGGTTGCGGTCTTCAACCAATCCGAAGATGTCCTCGAGTTCACGGTGAACGAAGACACGGAATTTGTTCTCGGCTCCGCGGTTCCGCATCCACACGATCTGGTGATGGGCTACTACTCCGTGCACACGTCGAGGGAGGCACTGCAGACAGGCGAAGCTGGGATCGTCAAGATCGGCGAGCAACTCCGCCGTTCCGGCCGCATCCGCTAATGTCTTCTCCACTAATGTCGGCAATCTCTCAAGCGAAGCACAGTATGCAAAACGTTGTCCAGGCACATGGTGCCGCTATTCCCACCATAGGTTACGGCACCTATGGAATGAACTCGCAGGAAGTGCACCGGGTTCTCCCGGCTGCGCTTCGTGCCGGGTTCCGTCATATCGACACCGCGCAGGTCTACGGCAACGAGGCCGAAGTCGGCGACTGTGTCGCCGCGTCCGGCATCCCCCGGGCGGAAGTGTTCATCACGACCAAGGTGTGGGTGAGCAACTATCATCCCCGCCACTTCGGCGCTTCCGTCGACGAGAGCCTCCACAAACTCAAGACCGACTATATCGATCTCCTGCTGCTTCACTGGCCCGGTTCCGATATTCCGCTACCCGAACAAATCGGCGCATTGAACGCGTCGGTCAAAGCCGGCAAGGTGCGACACATTGGCGTCAGCAATTACAACCGGGAGCTCATGGACGATGCCATCCGGCTGTCGGATATTCCTATCGTGACCAACCAGTTCGAGTACCACCCGTATCTGAACCAGTCGCTGCTGATCGAAAGCACACGCGAGGCGGGACTCGCGGTCACCGGCTATTGCGGCATGGCGGTCGGCAACGTTCTTTCGGACCCGGTTCTGAAAGAGATGGCGGCCCGCTACGGGAAAACCATCGCGCAGATCGTTCTACGCTGGCTCGTCCAACAGGATGGTGTGGTGGCGCTGTCCAGAACCTCGAAGATCGAGCGCTTGCCTGAGAACCTCGCCGTGTTCGACTTCGAACTGCAGGACGAGGACATGGCGGCAATTCATGCGCGCGCCAGACCCAACAGCAGAATCGTCAATCCGCCAGGACTTTCTCCACAGTGGGACAGCACGGAACCCTGATTGCCGCATTCGTGAATCCGCCGGTGCGAGCCGGCGGTTCACCGCCAGTCGCACCGACTGGCAGCCGCCCACCGGTTAAAAACCTTCCAGCACCGTCTTGCCGATCGCCCTGCCCGTCTCGACCCGTTCGTGAGCCTTGCGGAGATTTTCCGCGTTGATGGGACCGCTCACGTGCGTGAGCGTCGTTTTCAGCACGCCGGCATCAACTAGCGTCGACACCTCGCTTAGCAGTCGATGTTGCGCATCCATATCCGCTGTCTGAAACAAGGACCGCGTGAACATCATTTCCCACGAGATTGTGATGCTCTTTTCCTTGAATGGCGCGATGCTCTCATCGAAATTGTCGATCAGCACAATATGGCCTTGTGGATTCATCGCACGGGCGATGTCAGGCACGCTCCCGCGCGTTGAAGTGATGGCCGCGACGTAGTCGACGCCATCGAAGCCGGCGGCCTTGATGGCTTCGCTAATGGGCTTGCTGTGATCGGCAACGTGCGGAGCGCCGAGCTGGCGAGCCCACGCCGCCGTTTCGGGACGGGACGCCGTGGCGATGACGGTCAGCCCGGTCAGGCGCGTTGCCAGTTGAATCGTCATGGATCCAACGCCACCGGCTCCGTTCAGCACGAGCAGCGTACCGCCCTGCATTCGGGAGCCCGCCTGGGTGCCATAGCGCAGCTTCAGGCGGTCGAAGAGCATCTCCCACGCCGTAATGGACGTGAGCGGCAAGGCTGCGGCTTCGGCAAACGATAATGAACGAGGCTTGGGCCCGACGATCCGCTCATCGACGAGATGAAGCGCCGAGTTGGTCCCGGGCCGGTCCATCGCGCCCGCATAGAAGACCTCGTCACCCGGTTTGAAAAGGGTAACCTCGCTGCCGACCGCTTCGACAATGCCTGACGCGTCGTAGCCCAATACCTTGTAATCCTCGCCCTCGGCGGGACTTTCCCAGCGACGGCGCTTCACGTCGACAGGATTCACCGATACCGCCTTCACCGCCACGCGGAGATCGCGCGGACCCGGTTCCGGCGTGGGGAGTTCGATATCGGTCAACACCTCCAGACCGCCCTTTACTCGATATCCAACGGCTTTCATAACGTTCTCCGAACCCACTTTCCATCCATCAATATGCAATCCTGAGCACGCTCAGATCATTCCGTTCAGTCGATCAAGCGCTTCGGCAGGCAGGACGAGCTCTGCCGCCGCCAGGTTTTCTCGCAGATGTTTGACCGATGAAGTACCGGGGATCAGCAGAATGTTCGGGGAGCGATTCAGCAGCCACGCGAGCGCCACCTGCATCGGGGTGGCGTCCAGAGATTGCGCGACCTCCGACAGCGTCGAAGACTGCAAGGGGGAGAACCCACCCAGCGGGAAGAACGGCACATAGGGTATGCCGCGATCCGCAAGCGTATCGATTAGCTGATCATCGTCCCGTTGTACGAGATTGAACATATTCTGCACGCAGACGACCGGCGCGATCGACAGCGCCTCCTCGATCTGCGCCGCGGTGACATTGCTGACACCCAGATGCCGGATCAGGCCCTGCCGCTGCAACTCGGCAAGCACCGTGAAGGGCTCGGCGATCGAACCCTCCACCGGATGCCGGTTGTCACCCATCGCGCGCAGATTGACGACATCGAGAACATCGACACCGAGGTTGCGCAAATTGTCGTGCACAGCTTGTGTGATGTCGGCCTGGCTCTGGGCCGGGTTCCACGATCCGTCGGGCCCGCGCACGGCGCCGACCTTCGTCACGATCGTGAGGTCGTCCCGATAGGGATGCAGTGCCTCGCGAATGATGAGATTCGTGACATGCGGGCCGTAGAAGTCGCTGGTGTCGATATGGTTCACACCGCTCGCCACTGCCTCGCGCAGCACGGCAATCGCGGCATTCCGATCCTTCGGAGGCCCAAACACGCCTGGCCCGGCGAGTTGCATCGCCCCATAGCCCATGCGGTTGACAAAACGGTCGCCGAGCGCGACCGTACCTGGGGTATTTGCAGCGGTCATTCCTGAACTCCAATCTTGCACGGGTGCCGCAGCCGACCACGAGCGCACCTTACCGCGCAAACATCAGCGCGGCTTCGCGCCCCATGCGCCCGCCCGTTCCCGTGATGACGCACGCTTTTCCCGCGGGCCTGTTCGACCCGGCGAATCCGCGCACGGTGAATCTCCGCTTCGGGACAGCGATGTTGAAGCAGTAAAACGATCCGGACGAGACGATTCCCCCACCCTTGCAGGCAAGCGCTCGCCTCGACGGATCCGTCTTCTTAGCTCGCCAAAGACGCGGTACGCGAGGCCGTCCGCCCAGCGCGCGCGTCGAGGCTGAACGCACCGGCACCAAAGTAGGCGATCTGCAGCAGGCCACCAGCCATCATCACGTTCTTCAGGAAGTGAATCATCTGGTTCTGATCGGCGAAATTGTGGTGGAAGAAAGCGGCGGTCACGAGACAGAACACCGCCATCGCCAACGCCACGTGGCGTGCGCGATAGCCCGACAGCAACAGCAAGCCACCACCCAGCTCAACGGCCACAGCGGCGAGGAACGCAAGCGGCGGTACCGGCAAACCCATCGCGGCGATATAGCCGACCGTGGCGGCGTAGGCGCCGAGCTTGCCCAGCCCGCTCATGACGAACGGTGCACCGATCATGACACGACCCAACAGCGGAAGAAACTTGTAACGATCCATGATTACCTCCAGAAATTTAACTACGAAGGTGGACGAAGAAAATTACACCGGGCCGGTGTCCACCATCACCAGCTCAGAATCTTCGAGCGCGGTTATCTCAGCCGCCGGCACTCGCGTGATTGCGGCTCCATCCAGCGGGCCCATCAGCTCGCCGTTCACTTCAATTCGTCCCGAGGACACCACGAGATAGGCACAGCGCGACGAACCCAGCGCTTGCCGGACGCTCTCGCCTGCCTTGAGCATGGCGCCCAGCACGCGTGCATCCGCGCGAATGGGCAGCGCGCCTTCATCCTCGGGGAAGCCGCTCGCCAATACGACGAAGCGTCCCGAGCGATCGCTCCTGGGAAACGGCTTCGTGTCCCACCGGGGAGCACCGCCGGCCACGCGCGGCAGCAACCAGATCTGGTAAAGCTTGAGCGGCACGTCGCTGTTGTTGTACTCAGCGTGACGGATGCCGGTTCCCGCGCTCATGACCTGAACATCACCCGCCTGAACATGTCCTTCGGATCCCAAAGTATCGCGGTGCCCGACGGCGCCCTGGCGCACGTAGGAGATGATCTCGACGTCGCGGTGCCCGTGCATCGGGAAACCACCGCCGACTGCGATCTCATCGTCGTTCCAGACGATCAGCGGACCCAGCGCGCCGTGCTCGGGGTTATCCTCCGCGCTCACAGCGAAATGGTGTTTCGCGCGCAGCCAGCCGAGATTGGCGCTGCCCAATGATTCCCAACGGCGGTGTACTAACATTTCGCTTCCTTTTCTCTGCGGCCCACACATGGGCCAGTCACCGGACCGGCGGCCATTGCTGCGATGCCTTGGATGCCAGTGATCATTCAGACCGTGACCGAATGCTATATGCGCAACGATCACGCGCATATCTCCCGAATTGCAACGCATCATTGCTCGTGGTAGAACGATAAAAACTCAACTCGAGCCCGCCAATGGACCAGATCACTGACCTCAATGACTTGCGGATCTTCGCGGAGGTGGTCGAGCACGGCAGCTTCACGGCCGCCGCGCGCACGCTCGGCACGCAGACGTCCAAGCTCAGCCGGCGCGTGCGCGCCCTGGAGGAGGAGCTTCAGGTCCGGCTGCTAAACCGCACGAGCCGGAGCCTGTCACTGACGGAAACCGGGCGGCAGTTCTATCAGCATTGCCTTGCCGTGGTGGCGGAATCGCAGGCGGCCAAAGACATCGTCGATCAGACGCGGACCAAGCCGCAGGGCACAGTGCGCATCAGTTGCCCGGTGGCATTGCTGAGCTCCGGCGTCTCCGGGATCATTTCCCGATACATCGACGAGAACCCGCAAGTCCAGGTGCTGGTCGACGCAACCAACCGCCGTGTGGACGTTGTCGAGGAAGGTCTGGACTTCGCGGTCCGGGTCAGGCTTCCGCCGCTCGAAAACACCGATCTCACCGTCCGGCATCTGGGTTTGTCGATCCACATCCTGGTGGCGAGTCCGGAATTGGCGGCGCGCCATCCGGCGCCCAGCTCCGTTGAATCGTTGAAAGACTGGTCCACGCTCGCGATGGCGAGCAACAGCGGGCGGTTTGCGTGGAATCTGGTCGATACCAGCGAGAAGGCGATTTCGTGGGCCCATCAGCCACGCCTCGCGACGGACGATCTGGCCACCCTGAGGCTTGCGGCCATGCAAGGCGTCGGCGTGGCGTTGCTGCCGCGGGAGTTTATTGGGGACGACGTTCAGGCTGGCAGACTGCTCCACCTGCTGCCCGATCTGGCGACGCCGCCGGGCCTCGTGCATGCGGTCTTCGCGACGCGCCGCGGCATGGTGCCGGCGGTCCGATACCTACTCGACGCACTCGTTGCGGGATTCGAGGCGTTCAACGAAAAGTGGTACAGCGGGCGTTGATGCGCCGGTCCACTGCCGCGGCATGGCGCGGCGCGACCAAGGCGGCCGCGCCGGTCAGTTCTTCTTTTGCGCGCGTGAAGGGCTGCTTGGCAAGGTGGTCCAGCGAGCCTCCAGGTCCAGTTTCCGGACATACTCGGTGAGCGCGTCCGCAAATACGCGAATCTTCGCGGGCTGGTTCCGGCGGCTCTGGTACGCAATGTTGATCGTGAGAGGCGCCAGTTCCCAGTCGCCCAGCAACGGAATCAGGCGGCCCGCCACGATGTCGTCATGCACGATGTACAACGGTTGAATGACGATTCCCAGGCCGGCGCGGCCGGCTGCGCAAATGACCTGCCCTTCGTTCGACTCCAGCATCGCATTGATCGGAATGTTGCGCCGCTCCCTGCCCCGCTTCAGTTGCAACTGATACGGGTTCACCGCGTAGCTATAGACGAGCATGTTGTGCTGCGCGAGCTCCTCAGGGGTGCGCGGTTCGCCGTGCTGGGCCAGATAACCGGGCGAAGCGGCCAGCACGCGCCGCGTATGCGCGAGCCGCCGCACGGTGATGCCCGAATCGCCTTCATGCTCGCGCGTGCGGATCGCGACGTCGATGCCTGCCTCGATGAAATTCGGGTAACGGTTCGCCGCCGTTATCTGCACGACGAGCTCGGGATAGCGTTGATTGAATTCGGGCAACCACGGTGCGATGTGCAACCCCGCGAACGATACCGAACTGGTAACACGCAACACGCCTCTCGGCTGCTGCGCCATATCGCTGACCGCGGTGTCCGCTTCGGCCAGCTCTGAGAGGATCGACCCGCAGCGGCGCCGATATTCGCGCCCCGCATCCGTTAGCCACAGCCGCCGGGTGGTTCGTTCGACGAGGCGCGCGCCCAGCCGGTCTTCCAGTGCGCTCAGCATGCGGCTCGCCGCCGCATTCGATATGCCGAGCCGTTCGGCCGCCTGGGACAGACTCCCGAGGTCTGCCGTCAGCACGAAGAACTCCATTTGTGTGAGGCGATCCATATCGCGATTCTTCCGCTAGCTGGAAATATGTTTTCACTATAGCGCATATTTCTCCGCGCAGAACGCCGCTACAGTGCGTACATTGGAGATCCAGCCGATGCGGTCGGCAACACAAAACCCAAGGAGACATCATGCGCAACATCACCGAAGACACCATCACCCAGGCGGTGCTCGCCGCGATGTCCGGGTGTTCCGACGACCGGCTGCGCACCGTGATGACCAGCCTTGTGCAGCATCTGCATTCGTTCGCCAGAGAGGTCAAGCTGACCGAGAGCGAATGGGCACACGCCATCAACTTCCTCACAGACGTCGGCCATATCACCGACGACAAGCGTCAGGAGTTCGTACTCCTGTCCGACACGCTGGGTCTTTCGATGCTGGTGACGACACAGAACAACCGCAAGCCGGCCGAATGCACGGAAGCCACGGTTCTGGGCCCCTTCTTTGTTTCGGGTGCCCCTGAATACAAGAACGGTGACGATATTTCCAACGGTGCGTCTGGCCGCCCCTGTTTTGTTTCCGGGCGGATCGAGGGTCTTTCGGGCGAGCCCGTCGCCGGTGCCGAGATCGAAGTCTGGCAATCGGACGAGGAGGGGAATTACGACGTCCAGTATGTCAACCCCGACGACCCCAAGGTCGATTTCCAGGCACGCGGCCGCTTGCAGACGCTGCCTGACGGACGCTTTCACTTCCGCTCGATTCTCGCCGAGGCCTATCCGATTCCGCACGACGGGCCAGTAGGCCGCATGCTCGATGCGCTCGGACGCCATCCGTGGCGCCCGGCCCACCTCCACTTCTGGGTCAAGGCTCCGGGCTATGAGCCGCTGATCACGCACGTGTTCCGCAACGGCGACCAATACCTCGACTCTGATGCGGTATTCGGCGTGCGTTCAACTTTGATCGTCGACTGGGTGGAACACCCAGCGGGCGTTGCACCGGACGGCACCGTGATGGACACCCCGTTCTATACGCTCGACTATGACTTCGTTCTCAATCCTTTAGAGCATGTGTCGTGATGCGGCTTGCCGATACGCTCACCCATACTCTCGCCGGGACCCGATATGTCTACCTCTGAATTCGTCTATAACGGGCGTGCCACGCGTGTTGTCTTTGGCAGCGGTTCACGCGCCCATGTCGAACGCGAAGTGCAAGCGCTGCAGGCACAGCGCGCGCTGGTTCTCTGCAGTCCCGAGCAACGCGCATTAGGTTCGTCGGTTGCCGAGCAATTGGGCGCGCGCGCAGCCGGCGTATTCGATCGCGCTGTCATGCACGTGCCGGTTGAACTGGTCGCCGAGGCACGTACGGTCGTTGCATCATTGAACGTGGACTGCGTCATCGCCGTGGGTGGTGGCTCGGCCATCGGACTCGCCAAGGCCATCGCCCTCGAGACGAGCTTGCCGATTCTCGCCGTCCCGACCACGTACGCGGGCAGTGAAATGACGCCCATTTTCGGGCTGACCGATGCGGGTCTGAAACGCACCGGCACTGACTTGCGCGTCTTGCCCAAAACGGTGGTCTACGATCCGGACCTGACCCTCACGCTGCCGGTTGGCATGTCGGTCACGAGCGGCATCAACGCCATCGCCCACGCAGCGGAAGGACTGTATTCACGCGATGCCAATCCGCTGACCAGCCTCATGGCCGAAGAAGGCATCGCGGCGCTCGCGCGCAGCTTGCCCGCGATCGTTGCGCAGCCGAACGACCCATCCGCACGCGCCGATGCGCTGTATGGCGCCTGGCTATGCGGCACGGTGCTCGGCAGTGTCGGCATGGCGCTGCACCACAAGCTGTGCCACACGCTGGGCGGCAGCTACAACCTGCCGCACGCCCCCACCCATACCATCGTGCTGCCCCACGCGCTGGCTTACAACGCGCACGCCGTACCCGATGCGATGAAACGCATCGCGCGTGCGATCGGACACGACAATGCCGCGCAAGGTCTCTACGAACTCGCGCGCGCGAACGGCGCACCCGTCGCGTTGAAGGAAATCGGCATGCGCGAGGAGCAACTCGACGAGGCCGCTGACATCGCATGTAACAACGCTTACTGGAATCCCCGCCCGCTGGAGCGCGAAGCGATTCGCGCGCTGCTGCAGCGGGCATTCGACGGCAGCGCGCCAAAGGATGGCTTGTAAGACGCGTTTCCTCTGTTGCCACTGTTGCCGATATTGCCAAAGCGACGAGTTATCCCGCAGCAGACCCTATATTAAAAGCGGGCGCGGGAAATAAAACTATGCTACTGTACAGTATAGAGTTTGCCGCTAACCTGTCGCAGCGTATCCGCACATGGCATCACGAACACTGTCAGTTGAAAGACCTGTCGGAGCGCATCGTCCGGTAGAACTGAAGCGTGCTGAACAGCAGCGAGCGCAAGACACTCGCTGCGCCATCCTGAACGCCGCCCTCACTGAATTCTCCACCAAAGGTTTCAAGGCCGCGAGTATTCGCAGCATTGCCGAGCGCATTGGGGTCCAGCATCCGCTGATTACCTATCATTTCCGGTCCAAAGAAATTCTTTGGCAGGCGGTCGCCGAACATGTATTCCAGCGCGTCCGGCAGGAACGCGACGCAAGTCTGTCCAGTTTCGGTCCGGCCAGTGCAATCGAGCGGCTCAAGCTGGCTTACCGGGCACTCTTTCAGTTCACGGTAGACTTCCCCGAATTTCACCGCTTCATCCTTCAGGAGTCGCTGGGTCACAGCGCGCGGCTGCAATGGCTCGCCGATTCAAGCTTGAAACCACTGATCGAATGGCTGCTGCCGCAAATCCGTGCTGCGCAGGAAGAAAACGCGCTACCCAAAGTCGAACCGATCGTTTTTCACTACATGTTGATCAGTTTGACGTCGACCTTGTCGGGATTCGGTCCGGAATTTTCGGCGACCAGTAATCGGTCGCCGTCCGATCCCGCGCTGGCAGAGGAGTATTGGCGCGCGGTTGAACAGCTCGTGTTTGGAGCCTGGGCGCCGACGTAGGTCACCGATAGGATCCAGGCTCGGTGCCGAGCCTGGCGCAGGTGATCACTCGGGTGATCACTCAGGTCATCATTCAGCTAGTCAATTGCTTGCCCGCTTCGCCATCAGCGCCTTACCTGCGCGCGCGCCGTTGTCGCGGCCCATCTGCTGACTCACCCAATCGCCAATCGACACAACCGCGTCGAGATCGATGCCTGTTTCAATCCCAAGACCGTCCAGTAGATAAAGCAGATCTTCAGTGGCGACGTTGCCGGTGGCACCCTTGGCATAGGGGCAGCCGCCCAGTCCGCCAACCGACGAATGGAACACCGACATACCGACCTGCAGCGCGCCAACGATATTGGCCAACGCTTGCCCATAGGTATCGTGGAAGTGGCCGGCGAGGCGGTCCAACGGAAATTCTCTCGCGGCAGCCTCAACGACCTGCTGGACGTGATGTACCGTGCCCACCCCGATCGTATCGGCGATGTCGATTTCGTCGCAGCCCAGATCACGAAAACGCCTGACCATATCGACGACGGCATCCACACTCACCGGCCCCTGATAAGGACACCCGAACGAGCACGAAATGCTGGCGCGCAATTGCAACCCTTCTGCTTTCGCCATACGTGCCACAGGAGCAAAGCGTTCGAGGGATTCGGCCACGGAGCAATTGATGTTGCGCTGAGAAAATGCCTCGCTCGCGGCCCCGAAGATAACGACCTCATCCGCCTTGCTCGCTATCGCACCCTCGAGCCCCTTCATATTGGGCGTTAGCGCGGCATACGTTACGCCGGCCCGGCGATCTATCCCCGCCATGACGGCCGCGCCGTCCGCCATTTGCGGAATCCATTTCGGCGACACGAAAGACGCCGCTTCGATCCGGCGTACGCCGGCACCGACCAGTCGATCGACGAGCTCGATCTTGGTCTCGGTGGAAACGAACTTGCTTTCCGCCTGCAGCCCATCTCTAGGCCCGACTTCGACAACCTGTACGCGTTTGGGAAGATCGCGCCCCATGCCAGCACCCCATTGTTCCTGGTGATCCAATATGCCAATACGTTTCGCCGGCGATGCGAAACCGCACGCACCGCCGGCGAAACGTTCGCCCTCAGCTTTTACTTCGAAAGAACGTGCTGCAAGACCCGGCGAAGTTCGGCTTGCGGATTGTCCGACAGCTTGACGCTGCGCCATGCCACGTGATGGTCAGGACGCACCAGCACGCAGCCGCTGTCGCTGACTTCGCGCACACGCGACCAGTCGCCCGTGTAGTCCGCATGCGGTTGGCGAGGGCCAACGACGTGCACGTCGATCTTCAAGCCGAACTCCTCGCCGACTTTCGCGGCGGCATCGACCCATGCTTCACCGCCGAGCCCCGTGAACAGCGCGAAGCGGCCATGTCCCGCGAGGTCGAGCGTCGAGTGCTGGCGTCCGCGGGAATCGAAAACCCACGCGTGCGGCAGGCGCGCGCCGGGCCAGGTCGTCGACTGGTAGAACAGCTCACGGTCACGCTTGAATTCCGGTTCGGCCTCACCGTCCGTCACCGCGGCGCTCGATCGGTAGCGTTGATTCATCTCCACGCCGTGCGCGTCCAGTTCGTAGCGCTTGAACGCCAACGCGTCGCGAATTTCCATGCGCTGCTTTTCCGCTGCCTCGGTAGACTGGCTGCGGGCATGCATATTCGCTTGCATGACCGCGCCGTCGTTCGACTCGTCGATGCCGAGCGCGCTATAAAGCGGCGCGAATTCGGCAATCGACTGATTCGCGCGCGTGACGATCTGCTTCGCGATCGGCGCACGCTCGACCGTGTAGGTATCAAGCAGCGCTTCGCCGGCTTGTCCATTGATGACGGCCGCGAGTTTCCATGAAAGATTGAACGCGTCCTGAATCGACGTGTTGGAGCCCAAGCCGCCCGACGGCGGGTGACGATGAGCGGCATCGCCCATGCAGAACACCTTGCCGTTCTGCATGCGGGTGGCGTACATGTTATTCACCGTCCACGTGCTCGTGCCCAACAGTTCGATTTCGAGGTCCGGTTTGCCGACCAGTTGACGTGCAATCGTGGTGGCCCGCTCGTGGTCCACAACCGGGGTAGGCTCGTTGATGTCGTATCCCCACACGATCAGCCACTCGTTCCACGGGCGCACCATCCGGATCAGTCCCATGCCGATGCCGCCCACTTCCGCGCCCGGCTGCATGATCGGGTACAGCACCGCCGGGCGATGCGCAACGAACTCGGACAGGTCGGCGCGGAACCAGATGTTCATCGATCCGCGAACGCCCATCTGCCCTTCGAAAGGCAGGCCCGCGTCTTTTGCGACCTTGGAATTGCCGCCGTCCGCCCCGACGAGGTACTTCGACTTGACCGTAAACTCTTCACCCGACAACTTGTCGCGGCAGAGCGTCACCACACCATCGTCGGTTTGCGTATGGCTCAGATATTCGGTGCTCATCCGCGCCTCGGTACCGCGCGCGCAAGCCGTTTTGAACAGCAGCGGTTCCATGAACGTCTGCGGCAGATCGTTCATTTTTGCCGGGCTCGACAGCTGGCGCTCCGCACGCGAAAGCGGATGCAGGCCCCAGCTCGGCACGCGGCCGATTTCTTCGCCGGTCAGACTTTCGCAGAATACCGTGCCGCCCATCAGATCTTCATTGGTCGCATGCAGGTAGGCTTCCTGCTCCACCTGCTGACCGAGGTCCCGCAGCACTTCCATCGTGCGCAGGTTCGTGATGTGCGCACGCGGCGTATTGGCCAGCCAACGGTATTGGTTGACGAGCAGATTCTTGACGCCGTACGTCGAAAGCAGCGCGGCGCAAGCGGAGCCGGCTGGGCCCGACCCGACGATCAGTACATCCGTGGTTATTTCATACATTCGACACCTCCAATGGTTCAATGCCTTTGTCTCTTCGATCCATATTGATATGGATATCTAATCTTCCTGTTGTCACGCGTACAGCTTTTCGCGTGACTAACCGGCTTGCACAACCCAATCAGGCGGTTTTGCGCTCGGTCAGATTCAGGTAGCGGATCATCTCCTCGCGCATCGCGAATTTCTGCACTTTCCCGGTAACGGTCATCGGCAGCTCATTCACGAAGCGAATGTATTTCGGCACCTTGTAGTGAGCGATCTGTCCTCGGCAAAATTCCCTGATTTCTTCCTCGGTAGAACCCTCGCCTTGTCGAAGCACGATCCACGCACACAGCTCCTCACCGGTCCTCTCGTCCGGCACGCCGAATACCTGCACGTTCTGGATTTTCGGATGCCGGAAGAGGAATTCCTCGACTTCACGCGGGTAGATGTTCTCCCCGCCCCGGATCACCATATCCTTCAGCCTGCCGACAATATTGCAGTAGCCGTCCGCGTCGATCGTTGCCAGATCACCTGTATGCATCCAGCCGTCGACAATGCTCTCGCGTGTTTTCTCTTCGTCCTGCCAGTACTCCAGCATCACCGAATAACCTTTCGTGCAGAGCTCGCCGGTTTCACCGACCCCGACGGTACGGCCATCGAAGTCCACGATCTTGACTTCGAGATGAGGCTGGATCCGCCCAACGGTCGTGGTGCGCTTGTCCAGCGGATCGGTCGTCGCACTCTGGAATGAAACGGGACTGGTCTCGGTCATGCCATACGCGATCGTGACTTCGCGCATATTCATTTTGGCCACGACCTGGTTCATGGTCTCGATCGGGCACGGCGAGCCGGCCATGATGCCGGTCCTGAGGCTGCTCAGGTCGAACGAGGCAAATTCCGCATGCCCCAACTCGGCGATAAACATGGTCGGCACACCATGCAGCGCCGTGCAACGCTCTTCCGCAATGGCCGCGAGCGTCGCGCCGGCGTCGAAGGCTTCGCCCGGGAACACCATCTGCGCACCTGTCGACGTACACGCCAGCACGCCCATCACCATGCCGAAGCAGTGGTAGAGAGGAACCGGAATACACAGCGAGTCGGCTTCGGTGAACTTCATCGCCATCGCGACAAAGCGCCCGTTGTTGACGATGTTCCGATGGGTCAGCGTCGCCCCTTTCGGACTGCCGGTGGTGCCGCTCGTGAACTGCACGTTGATCGGGTCTTGCGCGGAAAGCGTTGGCTCAATTGCATCGATGACATCGCGCCCTTGCTCCTGAAGCACGCCCTGACCGCGCTGCATGACCGCGTGGAATGGCATCACACCCGATACGCTCCAATCGCCCACGGAAATCACCGTGCGAAGATCCGGCAAACGCGCGGCATTCAGACTATCCGGTTGCTGCGATGCCAGCTCCGGCGCGATGTCGAGCAACATCGAAATGTAGTTCGACGTCTTGAAACTCTCGGCCGTGACGAGTGCCTTGCATCCGACCTTGCGCAGCGCATACTCGAGTTCCGAAACGCGATAAGCGGGGTTGATGTTGACCAGCACCGCGCCAATGCGCGCCGTCGCGAACTGCGTAAGCACCCATTCGAACCGGTTGGGCGACCAGATACCGACGCGATCTCCCTTGCCGAGTCCCAGCGACAGGAAACCCGCGGCGAGCTGATCGACGCGCTCGTCCAGTTCCTTCCATGTCCAACGCACCTGTTGTTCGCGGAAAACGACAGCGGGTCGATCGGGGAACCGGAGCGCGGTATCCCGCAAGAACTGGCCGATCGTCGACTCGCTCAACGGAACTTCCGTCGAACCCCTTACGTAGGCAACTCCATCGGCAGGCGTGGTCAATCCGATGGAACCTTGTAAAGTTTGCATGAACCCATCCTCCATCATTGCTGTGCGTGTCGGGCCGGAGAGAGTCAGTCGCCTCCGTCAGCCCTCAAGCCGCGTCAGGCTATTTCCCGTAAAAGACCAGATCGCCTGGCTCTTCATCGACATCGAACGCCTTGGCCGTGTTGGCAAAACCTCGCGTGGCGTCCTCTGTGTTGTACAGGTCCATGGTGATATCCAGCATGACCGCGTCCGCGGCGGTGATGCCGCCGCTCGACCACGCCTTGAGCAAGGTGCGCGTTGCCGCGTACGAGAGCGTGGGGCCGTCGGCGAGGCGCGCGATCAGTTCGCCGGCGACACGTTCGAGCGCATCGGGTTCGGCAACGTGTGTCGCGATACCGAGATCGACGGCCACGTCGCCGGGGATGCCTTCACCCAGCATCGCGAACCGCGAGGCGCGGCTGCGGCCGACACGTTCGGCAAGGCGCTGAAGCGCTCCGGCGATGGGCAGCATCGCGGTGGTGACCTCGACGCAGCGGAACACGGCGTCGGACGCCGTCACAATGAAGTCGCAGGCCAACGCGAGTTCGAAACCGCCGCCGAACGCCAGGCCTTGCACGACTGCCACGGTGGGAACTCGCAGTGCCTCGATGGCGCGATACGACGTGTTGACTTCCGCGACGAACGTGCGGAACCAGTTCAGATCTTTACCCGGCCATTCGCGCACTTCCCCGCCGAGGCTGAAGTTGGGACCCTCTGCGCGAATCACGAGCACCCGGATGTTGCTTTGGCTAGCCTCGTGAACCGCGTCACGCAGACACTCTGCAAAGCGCACATCCAGTCTGTTGAACGGCGGATTCGCCAGGACGATATTCCCAACGTTGCCATCGCGCTCAAAACGTATGCTTTTCATCGTTACCCTCAAATTCTGGTTAAAGTCGCCGCGCGTCCGTGACGGCGCGGCGTGATTAATCAATCAGGAGCCCTGTTTCTTCACCGGCACGATCGGAAGCAGCAAGTGCGACGGGCGCTCCGCGTCACGGTAAATCTTGTGGGTAACCGTGTCGCTGCTGCACACGTGATAAGGGATGTACTCGACGTCAGTCATTGCGCCCGTGCCGGTCGGCACGTCGAGACTGCAGATCTCGATACAGATTCGATGACCGGCCTTGAACTGGTTTGCCGTTGCGAGAATCTGGATTTCGTACTTGACGATCTCGCCTGGCGTGACCGGTTCGATCGAGTCTTTCGTCATCTTGTGGAACGGCTCGCCCGGCGTGGAGCGATCGGGATCCGTTGCGCGATAAGACGCTTTCAGCCAGCCGCGCGTGAGTTCACGTTCGGGCAGCGTGTCCGGAACCGATCGTTCGCCAACGCGCGCCGTGACAACCGATACATCGGGCCCGACGTCCTTTAGCACGACGATCCAGTTCGTATCCGGCTGGTCGATCTCCGCGTAGAGGGTCAGCGAAATGGGACCGGCAACCAGCACATCCTCGGCGAGCGGCTCGGTCATGTAGCGCAGGCGCTCGACCTTGGAGGTCTTCTTGAGCGGCATCTGCGTGAAGACATCAGGCTCGCGATGCGAATTGCCGACTTCCGACGCGGGCCGCGGAGCGTTGGTGGAAAGCCCCTCCCAACCGCCGAGGTAATACTTTTCCCACTTCGTTTCCGGCAAAGGCCAGTCGGTCCCCGTTCGCCATTCGTTGGCGCCCATGACCCAGTAACGGACCGGGGGTTCATCCATGATGCCGGTGTCGATGCCCTTCAACCAGTAGTCGTACCAGCGGATCACTTCGTCGTGGTACTGATGGAATGGACGCTCCAGATGCGCGGGCCCGGTGAAGATCAGCTTGCGCGGCTGCTTGACGTTTTTGAAGTAGTGCTGGGCGCCGAGCCAGTGCAGTTTGTAGGTGTACGCGTAGGCGCCGGAACCGGTGTAGTACGGCACCTTGATCGACTTGAACGCTTCTTCGGCACGCTCGACGGTCCCGTCCGCCTCCCACGGGTTCGTCATCATGTGATACATCACCCACGTACGCTGGCCCTTCTGCGTCAGGATGTTGTAGAGGTTGATGTACATCTTGTAGTCGGTATTGCGCATCGCTTCGCGCCACAGCTGCTCCTGCTCGTCGGGCAACGGACCCGGCACGCCGCGCGGCTCATGCACCGTGCTGAAAACGTCGAGCAGGTACGGGAACGTGTGGAGCACGCCGCCGGGATTGAAGTCCCGGAACCCGAACATGCCGCCATATGCGCTGCACGCGTCATACGGGAAGATTGCCTTGAGTGCGGGGTGTCCTTGGCCGGCCGCACGCCACTGTTCGCCCGCGAAGCCCGAAATCCCCACCATCCCGACCTTGCCGTTTGACCACGGCTGCTGCGTGATCCATTCGATCATGTCGTAGTGGTCGGTGTTCTCCTCGCCATAGTGGCCTTCCGACTTGGCTGAACCCCGAGGTTGCGCAATGACGTGCACATAGCCATTGGCGACGAAGCGGCGGGTGTCGCCTGCCTCGACCGGCCCGAACCAGAGCGGAGCATGCGCGGGCTGCGGAGGCAGCACATCGGCAATGTCCGGCCCCTGGAGATCCTTGTTGTGCAGAGCCGAAGCGTACAGAACCGGATACCTGGCGTCGCCATCCGGCCGATAGACGTCTACCGCAAGGCGGGTACCGTCCCGCATCGTGACGACGACGTCGCGTTCCTCAATCATGTCTCCTCCTGTTTCGTAGGCGCGCATGGCCTCAACAGACAGTCATGTCTGGTCTAAAAAAGTCACCCGTTATCTGCCGACCCGCGTATCCCGTTCGCTTCCTGGCGAAGACCACACGATCAAGCAGCTTTCGTGAATTCACTATACTTTACACGCGTAAAGTATGCAAGGCGAACTATGTGATGGATAGCAAAAGTTTGAGGTCCTGCTAATTGGTACGATCCAGTGGCAATGGAATCGGGACGCCACCGTGAGCGGTTTGGACAAACGAGACGTTCGAGTGACGATGAGATCGCGTGGCTCGGCATGCGAGCGGTGCGGCGCTGCAAACCGCCACATCAAGTAGCGTGAGGGGCGAAAATTGCTTCGCCCCCGTCAGCAAAGTGGGGAGTGGCTAGCTGCCTATGCCACTAGCGCCCAAGCAAGCGGGCGGCGTTTTCCCCATACACCTTTGTCATGTCGATGCCAGGGATCTGGATGTCATCCAGCACTTTCCCGAACTGTCGAATTGCGCTGACCGGCGCGAATGGGAAGTCTGAACCGAAGAGAATGTGGTCCGGATCCGCGACTTGCGCCAGCGCGCTCAGGGGTGCATAGCCGCCCGCAAGGGCCGTGTCGAAGTAGAAAGCCCTCACCGCTTCATACGTATCGCCCGCTCGCTCAGTTCCACCAGGCATCATGGAAACGGAGAGCGCGATGCGCGGTACGAGAAACGGCAGCGTTCCTCCGGCATGCGACAGGATGAAGCGAATATTCCTGAAGCGCTTCATTGCACCGGAGATGATCAGGCTGGTGGCCGTGCGGGTGGTCTCGAACGGGTACTCGATCACAGATGCGGGAGCAACCTTCGGAATGTCGTGAGGCGGCTGGTTGGGGTGAATGAAGACCACCGCCCCGCGCCTGTCCAGTTCTTCCCACAACGGCGTGAAATGCGGATCGCCCAGATACATGCCGTTGTAGTTCGTAAACACAATGAAGCCATCGACGTTCAACTGGTCGATGCTGTAGCTGACTTCCTTCAGCGCGGCGTCGACATCCGGCAGCGGCAAGCTCGCAAAGGAGCCGAACCGTCCGGGATTCTGTGCCCTGAGTTCCGCGGCATGGTCATTGCATTTTCTCAGCAGCGTGGGCGCGTCCGGAAGCGTTGGGCCGGACGAGATGGACAGGATCCCCTCGTCGATGCCGTTCTCATCCATCATCGCGAGGGCCGCTTCGACGGACCAGCTTGGGGCAATACCGTTCGGCATCGCCGCATTCAGCAAATCCAGACCTACTGCGTCCACATAGAGTTTCGGCAAAAAGTGCTGGTGCGTATCAATCTTTCGCTTCGACATGACCGTTGTCTCCTGAACTAGTCTCTGGCGTATCGGGAGCGACAACCCATGCCGCTCGTACGGAGTTCATCTTAACTCTATTTTTGACACTCGTACAATTTAATGCGGCGTCTAATTGCGAGCATGTTTCTTGCGGGATTGGTGCTACCTCATGCCGGTTGCACCCGGCATTCCCGGGCGCAACCGGTTCACGAGACGCGCATCGTTGGACCGCTGCTCGCCTGCGGGAACACGTGCCATGTGCCGTCTACATGCCGAAAAAACGAGAGCACGATCGGCCGCTCCTGGCGCGAAATCTCGAGGCACACAAAGCGCGTCCGTGCCGCCGCCAACCGGGAGAAGCGAATCACCCGCGCCGGCGACGCCTGAGTCGGCCAAAGCCATTTCTCCACCAGCGACCGCAGAGACCCTTCGCCCAAGTTCGTCCGCTCGCGTGCGGAACTCGCTGTCTGTGGATACATTTGGTTTGCCTCCGTACGTCTACGAAACACATTGCCGCAATCAGCGCACGCATCGACATGGACGAGAGTCCGGCGGCGGCACTTGTCCTGCAAACTCACTCAACTGAAACGCACTTCCTTGCTGACGCGCTCAATTCACTTCGCAGTGCCAGTCGTCAAGGTCGGATCACCTGCCGCCACCGCTGCGTTGTTCATTGCCTGATTGCTCTGTGAGCGCCGTTGTTCGAGCAGCACGCGCCTCATGACCGTCATGCATGCGCAGGCCACGAGGAGCGGTATCGACAACAATGCACAAGTAAGCAGAAAGGGAAAACCGGATAGAACGATCAGGCCGATCAGCGACGAACCAACAATTGAACCGAGCCGTCCAATCGCCACATTCCAGCCGCCGCCCGACGCGCGCAGCGCTGTCGGATAGAAAATGCCGGGAATGGTGTTGACACAGATCAGCGGGCCACCGACAGCCAACCCCGACAGGAATACGACGCCCACATGCCACGGCGCCGTTTCGGACATGCCGAGCACAATGACAAGCAACGCGCCAATGCCGAACGCTCCTGCAATAACCGTTGCGACGCTATAACGGCGGACAAGGAACGCGAAAAGCACCGCGCCGCCAAGCGCGCCGAATTGGAACATCGACGATATCTGCGAGGCGTCGTGCATCGACAGACCTGCCTGCTTCAGGTGCGTCGGCAGCCAGCTTCCAATCAGAAAGAACACCAGATAACCCGCGAACTCGGTCACCCACGTCAGCACGGTGCCGAGCCGGTATGCGTCACTCAAAAGCGCCCGGCTTCCGCGGATCGATTCGCGCGTTTCGGCAATGATTAAATGCACTCCCGAGAAGTCCAATGACGGAAACACTTTGCCGAGAATGCGTTGAGCCACCTCGTTGGGCTTTCGACTGGCCACGAGATAGAGTGGCGACTCCGGCACCTGCCACGCGAGCAAGGCAACGACGATGAGTGGCATGAGACCGCTCAGCAGCAGCATGCCGCGCCAGCCCAGCGTGCCGATTGCCATGGAAGTCACAAAACCGGCCGCCGCCGCCCCAAAGAGGAATCCACAGTAGGTCGATGCCAGCATCGCTGAACGGGACCGGTCGGGGCTGTATTCCGCGACGATTGCCGACGTCGCGGGCATGGCGGCTCCGATACCGATGCCGGTGATAAACCGCAAGGCGACCAGTTGCACGATCGATTGTGCTTCGCTCGACACGACCCCTGCTATTCCAAACCAGGCAATCGCCACGATGCTGACCGTTCTGCGGCCGACACGATCAGCCAGGGTTCCGCCGGCAATGGAGCCGATCAGCAAGCCGGTAAGCCCGAAGGCCACCAGAGGCGAAAGCGCGGCACTGGAGAGTTGCCATTGATGACTGATCGCGGGCGCGATAAAGCTGATCACGATCGTATCGAAACCCTCGATCGCCGTCGCCGCAAAGCAGATAAGGAACACAGTCCACTGCTTTCGCCCGATGGGCATATCGTTGAAGATCTTGCGTATGTCCCGGTGGACATAGCCGGTGCTTTCCATGGCGACTTCCTTAATGAACGACTATCCGAACCCTGTGCCGCTTTGATTTCGCCCGCCTCGTTCCGGCGCGGGCGTCTCATCTTCGTTAAAACCGATGCCGGATACCGATGCGAACCAGACTCTGCGTCTGTCCGCTAGACGGCGACGGAATCAGCGTGATCTGCGCAACGCTCGCCGAACCTGCTGCCTTGAACCACTCAGCCGCGAGGTACACGTCTGTTCGCTTCGACAAGTAGTAGTTGGTGTAGAGATCGACCGCGCGATAGTTGGGCGACGCGCCGGTCGCGTCGATCTTGCCGTGCGTGTAGATGTACGCCACGCCGGCAAACCAGAAGGGCGTAATGAAGTAGCCGGCGTTCGCTTCGTAGTCGTCGAAGCGCACGTCACTGCCGAGGAAGCCTTTCTTGAACTGAGTCGAGGTGTACTCGAGAGAGAGATTGGCGCCACCGATCTTGTACGAAGCACCCACGCCATAGATCGTCTCGCTCTGCGCGTTCGGCACGTATGGCGCGTAAATGATGTTTCGTGCCGCGGTGCTATCGAATGCGGCCGCGTACGGGTTCTTGATGATCGTGTAGGCGGCGGCGACATACAGCGGCAAACTGATGCCCGAGTAGCTCAGCCCGACCGACGTCACGCTGTTCGTTGAGAACTGGCCCGGCTGCCCGCCAAAGCTATACAACGCACCGAAGGTGAAGCCGCCGATTTTCGGGCTGGCGTACTTGACCGAGTTGTTGATGCGGATGCTTCCGCCTGTGTTGTCGACGTCACCGGCGTGGGCGAGATAGACCGCCCAGTTCAGACCGGCCGCCACGGGCGAGAGCATTTCGGCCACTTCCTCGTACTGGCGGCCAAGTGTGAGCGTACCGTAGTTGCTTGAAATGCCGACGTACGCCTGCCGTCCGAACAAACGTCCATTGTTCGAGAGGTTGCCGGTGGACGTATCAAAACCGTTCTCCAAGGTGAAGACCGCTTTAAAGCCGCCACCCAGGTCTTCGGCGCCCTTTAGCCCCCATCTGGACAGTGATCCACCGCCGCTCTGAAGCAGCCAGGCCGAATGGCCGCTTTCGTTGCTGACGAAGGTCAACCCTTCATCCAGAAGGCCGTAGAGCGTCACCGAACTTTGCGCGTAGACGACCGCAGGCGTGAAGCACAGCGCAGCAGCGGCCCATGACCATTTCCTCATCTCCAGTCTCCTATTTACTTGTGTTTGCATTGACAACTGGCACAACTGGCACGTCCAAACCGTTGAGAGAAGGATATGACTAAACTTTCCGTTCGTACAATATTATTTGGGTGGGACAATCCCCAGGTACTTTCGACTTATGAATGAAACACGCGTGTCCGCCGCGCAAGGGCACGCAGAGGCGTCAGGAGGCACGACGGCGCGTGAGTGGTGGAAGGACTTGCAGGGACTAATCGGGAGGAGGCGTTCGCCTACAGCTCGACGGCGAACGCACGACTGAACACTCGCGTGCGAGCGTTGAATGAAGGCCCGATCGTGGCGCGAATCGGGCCTGCCACGCTTGATCCGGTGGCTATTGAATCAGAACAATCGGAATAGTTTGATTAGCTATCCGATGTTCTTCGTTATGAACCGGAACGCGCGACGAACCGCGCGACCCGTTGGGCAAACGCTTCGGTAGAAGCACATCGCAGGAACGCCTGCTTTTCCTGCTCGAGGTGGCGTTCGAGCGCATCTTCCGCGGCCATTCCCACCAGCGACTTCGTCTCCCGCACCGCCGCCGCGGGCAGGTCGATCAGCTTGCGCGCGACCGCCAGGCTGGTCTCTTCCAGGAAAGCTGGATAGGCGACGCTTTGGACGAGTCCCAGGTGCCGCGCCTCGTCCGCGCTCAACGAATCCTGCGTCAACATGATGTCAAGCGCCCGCGCGGGGCCCAATCGACGCGCCAGGTGGAACGACAGGCCGCCGTCGCTCGAGGTGCCGCGCTTCGCGTAGCCGGCGACGAAGCGGGCCGCGCGCGACGCCACGACCATGTCGCACGCCATGGCCAGCGAAAAGCCCGCGCCCGCTGCCGCCCCTTGAACGCTGGCGATCACCGGAACAGGCAAGCGGCGTATCGCCATGATCGTGGCATGGAGTTCGCTAATCAGCGATTCGAGGAAGGAATCGGCACGGTGCAGACCCTCGAGAATTTGTGCGAGATCGCCACCGGCCGAGAATATCTTGCCCTTGGCCCGGAGTATCACCACGCGAAACGTCGGCGATTTCTCGATTTCCTGCAGCGCACCCAGCATTTCGTGGCAGAACACCCTGTCGATCGTGTTTGCGCCCGCCTGGTTCTCCAAGGTAACCAGAGCGATATCTCCAGTGGATGTCAGCGTAACTTTGCGTTCCATTTTCGGTGACCGGATTGCATCGAATCTGTAACCTGATTCGATTCTGTTAGGGAACAGCGGCCATCGATCAGCCGGGTTACACACCATTATACTTCACCGCTGTATAATTTAAAGATGAAAAACAATCTGTTGGATGATTGAGGGGTTGGCGGAGCAAGCCCCGTGTTCCGGAAGCGGTGAGTTCGCCCACGGCTGCCGCCGCCTCGGGCTGAAACCCGCGTCAAAACGTGATACCGTGCCGACACATGGCCCGATCGAGAAAGCAGACAATGGAAAGCACCGTTTCAAGGAAGAACGCAACCTCCAAAGGCAGGCCGACGGAGCTCCGGCGTGCGGAACAGCAGCGTGCGCAGGAGACCCGATCGGCCATCCTGACCGCGGCACTGGCCGAGTTCGCGTCGAAGGGTTTTGAGGCTGCGAGCATTCGAAGCATCGCGGATCGAATCGGGCTGCAACACCCGCTGATCACTTACCATTTCCGGACCAAGGACATTCTTTGGCAGGCCGTGGCGGAGCATGTGTTCGAACGCATCCAGCATTCGTGGGACGACTACCTGACCGAGACGCCTCCTGCCCTTGCGTCGGATCGGGTCAAGCTCGTGTATCAGGCGTTGTTCCGGTTCACGGTGGATTTCCCCGAGTTTCACCGTTTCATGCTGCAGGAGTTCCTTGGGTATAGCCCCCGGCTGCAATGGCTCGCCGACACGGTGCTAAAGCCGTTGATCAGCTGGCTGCTGCCGCAGATTCATGCCGCGCAGGATGAAGGCGCCTTACCCCAGGTCGACCCCATCCTCATTCACTATCTGCTGATCAGCCTGACATCGACTCTTTCAGGGTTCGGGCCGGAAATGCGGGTCACCAGCAATATTTCCCCGTCCGATCCGGCCGTGGTCGATGCCTACTGGAAGATGATTGAGGATCTCGTGTTTCGCAAACCGTCGGCGGCTCAAGGATCGAGGAAGGCCGAGTCATCGTCGGGCAAGGCTGGCCGGCGCTCGCGTGCGCCGGAAGAGTCGAAAGATCCGGAGTGAGACGTGGCGTCCGGCTGACAGGGCCGGGCCGCGCTTGTCGCGTCGGCTACCTGTCTGATACGGCGTTCAGCATCGCGTTCAAGCGCACGACCGGGATCAGCCCCGGCCGCTATCGCATCGAGCATCGGCGCTAGAACGTGCCGGGGTGGAAATTCCGCGGAGCCGGGCTTCATCGAGCGGCCCCGCGCCATTCAGAACATGTGGCGAATCCCCACCAGCGCCCCGGTTTGATCCCGCCCTGGCAGCGGCGTCGAGGCGGGCGGCAACACGCCGCCGTCGATTGAGAATGCGGCGTTGCGCTGGTTGAACACACGCCCCGCGGTGACATACACCGAGGTCCGCTTGGACAGAAAATACATCGCGCGCGCTGCGATCACGGAACCTCCCGAGGCGCTGCTGCTGAAGGTGATATGGCCGAACTGAGCGTCGAGCGCGATATCCGGGCGGACCAGATAACTTCCACCGATCCACCAGTAATTGCTGGTCACGTCGACAGCCGTTGGCGACTGCACGCCGTGATTGATGCGATGGATGAACCCCGTGCCGAGTGTCGCGCTACCCAGCTTGACGTAGCCGTCGATGAGAGCACGCGTGTCGGTCTGCGAGCTGCTGGGCAGCGGCGAGCCGGTGCCGCCACCGCCGTAGTTGCGATCGACGGCGGCCCCGACGCCCCACCTCCCCGCGTCATACTTCACCATGGCGGACATGGCCTTGCAGGCCCGCCAGTCGGTCGGCGACTGGCCGGCGCAACCTCCGGCCGGCGCACTATCCACGGCGTCGCGTCCAAACGAATACATCGCGCTCACGGTCAAACCCGATGACGTGAACGTGTAGACAATCGAGTTGTCGACACGCGGCTGAGTCAGGTAGGGATCCAGATCGGCAGCGGCGTAGATATTCGGCGCCAGCGTGTCACCCACCAATGTCGCCCAGAAAATCTGCGAATATTGCCGGCCAAGGGTCAACGTCCCCCAGCGGCCCGACAATCCGACATAGGCTTGTCTGCCGAATAGACGTCCGCCCTGATTCAGCGAGCCCTGGCCCGGAGCGAAACCCGACTCCAGAACAAAAACGGTGCTTAAACCGCCACCCAGATCCTCCTTGCCGCGGATGCCCCACAGCGACGGCAGCGAGGCCGTCAGAGTCGGCACGTGGACACCACTGGATCCCTTTGCACCGATGTTGGTGACATATTCAACACCGGTATCGATGATGCCGTACAACGTCACCGCGCTCTGCGCATGCGACGCGCCCGGCGCGCATGCCAGCAGCGACGCGACGCCGCACCCTATCATGCGACTCCATGAGAGCCCACCTTTGGCCTGATTCGTTTGCGTTTTCAAGTCCGATCTCCGTTTGCTTGCCCCACCATGTTTTTATATGCACTACGAACTACCATGCTGACAGACATTGCGCGCTTTTGTCGTACCGGTCACCACCGCCTGCAACCGATCCGACTTCTTCCCTAACCTGGGTGGAGGACAGCAAATATCAGGTGCGATGTCCTCGGTACTTTATTTGATTTTTCAACAATACATGGAATGGAGTATAGTTGATTTATCAAGTACAAATAGCCACGTAAACCCTCTGCGCTTCCGACAACCATGAAGACACCCAAGCGGCCGCAAGAACTCGAACTCGCCATTCCCTACCTGCTGACTCGCGCGGGAAGCAGAATGGGCAACGCCTTCGCGAAGGCACTGAAACCGTTTGGTCTGAGCCTGAGCGAGTGGCGCGTCTGCGCCTCGCTGCTGTACGTGCCTCGGCAAACCCTGTCTGAACTGTCCCTGCACGCGACGCCGGATATTTCCGCCCTATCCAGGATCATTGACCGTCTTGAGAATGAGGAGCTGGTGAAGCGCGAGCGGAGCGCCACGGATGGGCGGTCAATCAGGATTGCCCTGACTCAAAAGGGCGAGGAACTGGCTCTGCGCATCGCCCCCGTCGGCAAGCAACATGAAGCGGTGCTCCTCTCGGGATTCGCGGCAGACGACATTCAGGCGCTCCGCACCATGCTGCTCAAGTTGTACGAAAACGCCGGTGCGCTTGACGACCTCGCGTAACCTGTAACCCGTAACCCCTAACCCGGTCGTCATCCGGCTGACGATACGGGTTGCGGGACAAGTACAGATCAGGCGTGTTGCGTCTCCAGGACTTTCGATGGCACCAAAGGCAGATCTCGCAAGCGAATACCACTCGCATTCGCGACAGCATTCGCCAGTGCCGCCCCCGTCGGACCGAGTGAACATTCGCCCGCGCCAATCGACGCCTGATCGGGACGTTCAAGCAGCACGACGTCGATCGGAGGCACCTCTTCGAAGGACAGGATGGGGTAGTCTTGCCAACGGCGCGTGGTAATCCGTTCTCGATCGAACAGGACACGCTCCTTGAGTACCCAGCTCAGCGCCTGAACAATGCCACCCTCGATCTGGTTCCTTACGCCATCCGGATTGATGACCTGGCCCACGTCGATTGCGGCAGTCACGTTTGTCACGCTGATTACACCTGTGGTGCGGTCAACGTGCACATCAACGACAATTGCCGCATACGCTCCGATGTTCTTGTAGCGTGCGTAGGCCACGCCACGTCCGCGCTGCCCGTCGCCTGTCTGCCCGGGCTGCCATCCGGACCGGCTTGCCACCGCCCGCACCACCGCAATCGCACGCGGATCGCTCAAGTGTGCAAGGCGGAATTCGACCGGGTCCGCGTGTGCCGCCAGAGCCAGCTCATCCATGAACGATTCGATCGCAAACACATTTCCGAAAGCGCCCAGCGTACGCAGTGAGCTTGTGCGAATAGGCGAGTCCAGAAGCAGATGATTGGTCACGCGTTTGCGTGGCAGATCGTAGAGCGGCACAGCATTGCGATCGCCATTGCCGTAGGGCTGCGGAATCTCCGGCGGTGGCGACGGCTGGAACGGTTTGGCCAGGTGCCAGGCGGCCAGAAGATTGATGCCGCCGGGTTGGCCTGGCCGCATCGCGTGTGAATTGCTCCACACCTCGTAGTTCCAGTCGGCGATTCGGCCATCCTTGGTCACGGCGGCTTTCACGTGCATGACCATCGCAGGGCTGATGGGTGCCCAGGCGAACTCGTCATCGCGCATCCATTGAACTTTCACCGGACGCCCGGCGACTTCGCGGGCCAGCAGCGCCGCGTCGAGCGCCACGTCATCGGCGCCGTTATGCCCGTAACAGCCCGAGCCGGGAACGTGCACGACATCGACCGCGCTAGCGGGCATGTCGAGAACCGTTGCCAGATTGCCGCGCAGCGGAAACGCACCCTGCGTGTGGGACCAGACCGTCATGTGGCCGTTCTTGAGTTGCGCAACGGAACAGGACGGACCGATCGACGCGTGCGACAGGTATGGACGAGAGTAGGTCGCCTCCAGTTGAATCGCGGAATCTGCTGCCGGCTTATCCTGTCCCGCCTCGCTGATGACCTTATCCTTGCTCCGCCATTGAGGCAGCGCCGCCTGGAGATGATCGACGTCCGGCAGCGCGACAAAATCCGCGCTCCATTGCGAGTGTTCGATCAACGCATGCCGCGCCGCGATGGCCTGCTCTTCCCGTTCGGCAATCACACCCACGAAGTCGTCATTGCGAACAACGGCAACGACGCCCGGTAGTTTCATAACCGATGCTTCGTTAACCGAAACAAGTTTTGCGCCATACCTCGGCGGCCGCACGATACGGCCAAAGAGCATGCCGGGCAAGCGCATATCCTGAACGAACGCAGCCCCACCTGTGAATTTCGCGGGAAGATCAATGCGTGGCACCGACTTGCCGACCAGCTTGTAGTCCGCTGCGCGCTTTGGCGTGACCTCGGCCGTTACGTCGCGCGTGAGAAGATCTTGCTCGTTTTTCACAACATCGGCGTACGTCATGTGGCGGCCGTCAGCGACCCGAATCACACCGTTTTCGACGCGAACGTCCGCCGCCGACACGCCAAGTTTCCGGCAAGCCGCGCCGAGCAGCACCGCCCGCGCCTGCGCGGCCGCAGTGCGTAACGCCGCCCCACCTTGTTCGACGGACTGGCTGCCGAACGTATAAGTCTCGTTCGGGCTGCGGCTAGTGTCCGCGGAAATCATGCGCACACGCGCCAGATCCAGGTCGAGTTCGTCGGCAGCGATCTGCGAGAGCGCGGTCAGAATCCCCTGGCCCAACTCGGCTTTCCCCGTGAAAATCGTGACCGTGTTGTCCTCGTCGACTCGAATCCAACCGTCGAGCCTGCGATTGGTGCGGAGATCGACCGGGAGCTCGGCCTCGGCCCTGGCGAACTCCGCGAACGGTGCAAGCGTGAACGTCGCGACCACCGCGCCGGCCAGCTTGCCGAAGGCGCGTCGAGAGAGTCTGACAGTGCTCATGCGCGCAACTCCACCGCTGCACGCTGAATCGCGCGAACGATCCGGTTGTGCACACCGCATCGGCACTTCTGCCCGGCCAGTTCGCGGCGGATGGTCGCCGGATCGGGATCGGGAATCCGATCCAGCAGCGCTTTCGCAGCCATCAGCATGCCGCTGGAACAATACCCGCACTGTGCGGCCTGCTCGGCGAGAAAAGCCTTCTGCAATGCGTGAAGGCGTTGCTCGCCGTGACCCAGGCCTTCGACGGTGGTCACCTGTTTCGCGCCCACCGCGCCGACCGGAAATACACATGAACGCGTCGCATCGTTGCCGACCATGACAGTGCACGCGCCGCACTGCGCCTCGCCGCAGCCGAACTTTGCACCATTCAACTGGAGATCGTTGCGCAGCACGTAGAGCAGCGGCGTATCCGCTGCCGCGGTCACATGGTGCTGCTTGCCATTTACCTTAATCGATATGCTCATGCCGTCCTCATTAACTTCGCAATCCTGATGCTTTTATATGTGTATCTGCCGCAACGCGCTAACATTCGACGCAATCGATACGTTTTTTCTCTGAAGTACGGCTGAGCAAAACAAGCATCAGACACGATGCCAACGCGGGTACGGCGGCGGCGACAAACAGTGCGCTGTTCGACCACTGCAGTCTGATCAGTTGCCCGGCTACGACGGGTCCGATAATCGAACCGGCCCGGCCGATTCCCAGACTCCAACCCACTCCGGTTGCTCTCAGCGAGGTTGGGTAAAGGGTCGCGGTCAACGCGTTGACCGCCGGCTGTCCACCCACAATGCAGACTCCACTTATCAGCACGACGGCGTAGCGCAGCCCCGTCGACAGATCGGGCAAACCGACGGACGCCACCGCGACTGTCGCCAACAGGAAGCTGACTGTCAGCACGCGATAGAAGCCAAAGCGATCCATCAAGGGGCCCATCAGCAGAGCACCCACGGTTCCGCCGACCTGCAACGAGGTGCCGATGAGAACAGCCGTGGACACGCCATGGCCGACCCGCAGCGAAAGCATCGGAAGCCAGTTCGACAGAAAAAAGAGGTCAAGCAGATTCGCGAAGTTGATGCCCCAGAGGAGCAGCGTCGTCGTGCTTCGACCATGCCGGAAAAGCTCGCCGACGGACGCCTTCGCATGGCTCTGCTCGTGACCGGCAAAGCGGGTTGCCGGTCCGACCCGCACATCTGGCGCGATGTGCTTAAGCCACTGAGCAATCCGTTCCCGGCTGCGCTCTTTGAGAACCAGCAGTTGAAGCGATTCGGGCAAATACCTGAGCATCGCCACGGCAATGATCAGCGGCAAGATGCCGCCGATCAGGAACACCGAGCGCCAACCCATCGACGGAAGCAGCGCCGCGCAGAGAAGACCTCCTGCGATCGCCCCACCCGTGAAGCCGCACGAGACCCATGTCATCAGCGACGCGCGATGTTTCTGCGGACTGTATTCGCTAACCAGCGCGATGGCATTGCCCATCACGCCGCCAATGCCCAATCCGGTCAGGAAACGGATGACAAGGAACTCCGGAACGTTCTGAGCAAGGGAAGCAGCGAGCATGCATAGCCCATAGAACACGGTCGCTCCGACCAGAACGGGCCGCCGCCCCACACTGTCGGCCATCGCACCGAGAACGATAGAGCCCACGAGCATGCCCAGAAGACCTGCGCCGAAAACCGGGCCGAGTTCGGCGGGGCTGATATGCCACGCCTGCACGATCGCAGGTGCGACAAAACCCATGGTCTGCACGTCGAATCCATCCATCACGACCGAACAGCCGATCATGACCATAATCCATTTCTGGAATGTGCTAAGTGGACGGCTGTCGATCAGCGCGCTGATATCGACGATTGAAGCATGCGCCGGCTCCACTCGCTCCGCGGTATCGGGGGTCACTCTTCACCTCGCTCTGTATGTCGCATCACTCAAGGCCGAACAAACGACGCGCGTTGTCCCGCCCGATCTTCACGCGGTCGGTTTCGCTGATCGAACACGTGTCGAACCATTGGGATGCCTCGTCGTGCGTTTCGAACGGATAGTCGACCGAGTACATGATGCGATCACTGCCCATTTCCAGCATGGTGGACAGAAGCGTCTGCGTTCTGAAGTTGCCGCTCGTCGTCACGTAGACGTTCTCCCTAAGATACTCGCCCACGCTGCGCTGGCACGGCAGTCCTCGTGGCGCCTTCTGGAGAATGTGGTCCACGCGCCAGACGTTGAACGGAATTCCCTCGCCGAGATGGCCAAGAATCATCTGCAACTGGGGATTGCGGTCGAAGAGACCCGAGGTCATCAGTCGCAGCGCGTGAATACTCGTCTCAACCGCGAACGCCCAGGTTGCCGCGGTGAGCCATGGAAAACCGTCGTAGATTGGTTCGCGGGATGGCAACGGGTCCCGAGGATGCATGTAGAACGGCTTGCCGAGTGCCGCGGCGCTCGTCCAGAAATCGGCGTACTGCGGCGCGTCGTAATACACGACATTTTCCGCGTCGCCCACTTGGGAGAAACCGTTCACCATGAAGCCGTGGAACCCCAGTTCTTTCACGGTGCGCTCGAGTTCACGCGCCGCGGCATCAGGGTCCTGCATCGGCAACGCAGCGAAGCCACCAAGGCGATGCGGATGGCGCGCGACATGCTCGGCGAGGACGTCGTTGGCGCGTCGCGCCACATCGATCGCTTCCTTGATGTCGGGAATGCCCTGAATGCCAGGCGAGTTGAGCGACAGGATCGAATACTCGGTGCCACCCTGCTCCATCCGCTCGAGCCGCTGCTGCTCGATGTCCATCAGATTCGACTTCAACATCTCCCAGACGGGTGGGGGCGCATAACCTCTCGACTGTTCGATAGTCAGGTCGATCGCAAAGTGCTCTTCGAGGGCAATCTTGTTTCGCATCAGTCAGCTCCGGTTCGGCGTGTCGGGCATCGTTCACGTTGCTACGTTGACGGATGCCCTGGGTCACGCGGTCTCTATTTGTTTGATTAATCAAACATCTATGGGTCGGAGTATAGTTGATTTTTCAAATACACGTATTCACGTAAACCCCCGTGGGCGGGGGCGGATATCGTCTGATCTGTTCCGGTGCGCGAAGGCTGACGTCTGCACGGCGGCCAAGATGAGTGTCCGTGCCGAGGGGCCGTGTTCTGTCCAGGCCGCCGGACATACGCTCGTGGTTGACGACTCTGCCCGCACGGAGTGGTGTTGACAGCGCTTGAATGCGTCAGAGAGTTCTACGCTCCAAGGAGTGGCCATCAGAAAATTGATCGCTATTAGCCTGCGCGGCCAGCGTCTTTTATTTAGCAAAACTACACAATTGAATTATTGTTGAACCGTATGATCCGCTGCGATCTCATCTGATCGCGCGGATGCCTCGACTACGATCCATGCCCGATCCTCACCGTTCGAATCGCAAGCGTCGAGTAGGTGGGAATCGTCCTGTCGGGAACCATGGCCTGCATATCGGCCTCCATTCCTTCCCTTGGGGCAGCAACGAGCAGTCTGGTACCGGCACTTGGGGAACACCCCTCACCCCGAAATCCCGATTCCTGTACTATCTTGCAATTTCGCGTAAGACAAAAAGACAAAATGGGCCAAAATAAAAGATTGGAGGGGCTGCAAAGCCTCCGGGGGCTGGCTGCGCTGGCAGTGGTTTTTCAGCATGTGACGTTCTATTCGACGAACGCGAAAGGTCTCGACTACTTGCCGTATCTGAGGATCGACTTCGGCAGGTTAGGTGTTGGCTTATTTTTTGTCATCTCGGGATTCGTGATGGCAGGCTGTCTGTCTCAAGGCAGTCGCTTCCTTCTGAATCGCGTTGTCCGCATTTACCCGGGATTCTGGCTGGCCGTGCTCGTTTCCGGCGCGCTTTTGACAGGCCCAACTTTCGGATGGACCTTTGATCCGAAGTCGCTCTTGCTCATTCCGTCGCCGCTCAACAATAGCTACCGGGTGCCCTACTGGACGCTAGTCTATGAGATGTCGTTCTACGTTGCCACTTATGCATTCATCGTGCTTAGAGCAAGTCGCTACACTATCGCAAAGTGCTGTATCGGGTGGCTTGTCGTTGTCATTGCAGTGACGAAATACAAGACGATTGCCCCTTTCGAACCGGGTTCATGGATCTTGCTAAGCCGGTGGAACGTCTACTTCATCCTCGGAATGCTGTTGGGGTTGTACTTCAAGGATGTTTCACGGATGCGATCGCCTGTGATTGCTGTCGGCGCCGCAGTTTTGTGGTGCATCGGTGATACCTTCGCCGGTGCCGCACCGCTTCCATCAGACCTGATGCTAGCCCTCGCGTTCTGCGGGGTCGTGCTGGTCGGCGTGCGGCACATAAGGATTACCGCGCTGGAGACGATAGGAAACGCCTCCTTCGGTATTTACCTCATTCATGTTCCGGTTGCTGTGTTAGCCATTCACCTGGTGACCAACGCCTTCCCTGGAATATCCTTGCACTCCCTATGGCTCGTTACGATGGTCGCCGCATTAACTGCATCTTTCGCGTTCGGCTTGATGGAGGCAAAGATTCATTCACAGGTGAAGAAAATCTTCGTCGCAAGGAGCCCATCGTCATTCGATCTGAAACTGCCGCGGTGACGCTCTAAGTTTTAGATGGACGTCTAATAGACTGCCTACAAAGCACGGTACGAACGTACCGTCAGGCGGAAATTGAAAAAGCCGCAGCGCCTTTCGGCCCTGCGGCTTTAATTTTGGTCGGGGCGAGAGGATTTGAACCTCCGACCACCTGCACCCCATGCAGGTACGCTACCAGGCTGCGCTACGCCCCGAACAGCATGAAATTATAACAGACGCTTTATTCGATGAGAACCGCCCGACGCCAAGAAAACTCACAAACGCGCCAGCGAGCCGGAACTAGTGGCCCAGCAAGTCGATCACGCCGAGCAATTCCTTACGCAACTGCTCGACATCCACTGCAGCCGATGCAGTGGGCGAAGCCGGCGGCGGCGCGCCCTCGCGCTCCTCAACCATCTCATCCGGCGCATCGTGCGCGCCGCCGCCATGCGAATCGAGCCGGTTGCGCGCGCCGTTGATCGTGAAACCCTGCTCATACAGCAACTCGCGAATCCGCCGGATCAGCAGCACCTCATGGTGCTGGTAATACCGGCGATTGCCGCGCCGCTTGACCGGCCTTAACTGCGTGAACTCCTGCTCCCAGTACCGCAACACATGCGGCTTCACGCCGCATAGTTCGCTGACCTCACCAATCGTGAAGTAGCGCTTCGCCGGAATCGGAGGCAAGACGACTTTTTCGATCGTCGCTGTCATCGTCAGTTAACCGTCGTGGTGGGTTGCGCGGGAGCGCGCCAGTCGATCAGCGCGCGAAGCTCGCTTCAGCGCCATTCTCGACCAGCGCTTTCAGCTTTTGACTTGCATGGAACGTCACAACGCGACGCGCGGCAATTGGAATCGCCTCGCCGGTTTTCGGGTTTCTGCCAGGACGCTGAGGCTTGTCGCGCAGCTGGAAATTGCCGAAGCCCGACAGCTTCACGCTGTCGCCGCTTTCCAGCGCGTCGCGGATCACCTCGAAAAACGCTTCGACCATGTCTTTCGCTTCCCGCTTGTTGAGCCCGACATTGTCGAACAGCAACTCGGCAAGTTCCGCCTTGGTGAGCGTCGGCGTTTCAGTGGAAACGGCGGCGGGTGATGTCGGAATTTCGCGAATCATGGCGCTGCGTTGCGCCGTAAGAAGGGCTTCGAAATCACTCGAGTTCATTTCATTCATATCTATCAAATGGCGCGCCAAGCAAAAAACAAAGGATGCGGAAACAGCCGTGCAATTGTTAAATGCGGGTTATCCGCGCAACCGTGCGCCATATACTCGAGCCAGACGTTCCACAAGAGTTTGAATAGCCAGATCGACCGTTTCATCCTGAAGGGTTCCGCCAGTATCTTGCAAGGTCACACGGAACGCAAGGCTTTTCTCATGAGCGCCCAGGCCACCGGAAGTGTTTGATTTTGGACGAAATTCATCGAAAAGCGCAACCTTCTGAACCGTCTTGCAGGCAGGCTCGGACTGCGCCTTCTGGAACTCGTCCAGCAGCGCCTGAACCTCGATTTTCTGATCGACGACGAGCGCAATATCGCGGCGCACCGGCGGGAATTTGGACACATCCGACGGCGTGGGCAATACACGCTGCATTAATGCTTCCGCCTCGATTTCAAACAGAATCGGCGCATGCGGTAAATCATATTTCTGCATCCAGCGCGGATGCAATTCGCCAATCCAGCCCACCGCCCGGCCATTCAACTCGATGCGAGCGCTGCGTCCCGGATGCAACGCCGGGTGCTCCGCCTTCACGAATTGCGCCACCGCCGGCGCCAGCACGGCTTCCAGATCCGCCTTCACATCGAAGTAATCAACCGGACGCGCCGCCGCGCCCCACTGCTCTTCGAGCGCGGGACCGTAGGCGAGGCCGCCGATCATCTTCGGCTGCGCGAAGCCTTCGACCGCGAGCTCGCCCGCCTTGATCGACGGATCATTCAGGAACACGCGGCCGGCTTCGAACACGCGCACGCGATCCGCCGCACGGCGGTTCAGATTCGTGCGCAACACGCTAATCAGACTGCCGAACAGCGTGGTACGCATGACCGACAACTGACTCGCGATCGGATTCAGCAGACGTACTGGGTTATCGTTGCCGGCGAAGTCCTGCTCCCACTCGGCGTCGACGAAACTGAAGTTCACCGTCTCCGCGTAGTCGCGCGCGGCGAGCGCGTGACGAATCACATGGATCGAACGATGCGTTTCGTTCGTCGCACGCATTTCGCTCGTGGCGACAGGCGGACGCGCCGGAATCTTCTCGAAGCCGTAAATGCGCGCGACTTCTTCGATCAGGTCTTCCTCGATTTCGATATCGAAGCGGTACGACGGCGGCATCACCGAGAACGTATCTTCGCTACGCTCGAACGTGAGGCCGAGGCGCGTGAAAATCTGCGCGATCTCGTCCGCGCCGATCTTGATGCCGATGATGCGATTCGCGCGCGACACACGCATCTTCACGGGCTCGCGCTTCGGCACGTTGACGATCTGATCGTCAACGGGACCGGCCTCGCCGCCGCAGATGTCGAGGATCAGTTGCGTGATGCGCTCGATATGCTCGACCGTGGTCGCGTAGTCGACGCCGCGCTCGAAGCGATGCCCTGCATCCGTCGCGAAGTTGTACTTGCGCGAACGGCCGCGAATGCTATCCGGCCACCAGAACGCGGCTTCGAGATAGATGTTGGTGGTGTCGAGCGTGACAGCGGTGCTGTCGCCGCCCATGATGCCCGCGAGACTTTCAATGTGCTGCTCGTCGGCGATCACGCCGACGGTTTCATCCAGTTCGACCGTGTTGCCGTTGAGCAGCTTGAGCGATTCGCCCTTGCGGCCCCAGCGCACGTCCATGCCGCCGTGGATCTTGTCCAGATCGAACACATGCGACGGACGGCCGAGTTCGAGCATCACGTAGTTCGAGATGTCGACGAGCGCGGAGATGCTGCGCTGGCCCGAACGCTCGAGACGCTGAACCATCCATTGCGGCGACTTGGCGCGCGCGTTCACGCCACGGATCACGCGGCCGGAGAATCGGCCGCACAGATCCGGCGCCGAGATTTTGACGGGCAACGTTTCGTTGAGCTTCACTTCGGCAGGCTTGATTTCGAGCGGGCGCAGCGGTGCGCCGGTGATCGCCGAGGTCTCGCGCGCCACGCCGAACACCGACAGGCAGTCCGCCTTGTTCGGCGTCAGCTTGATTTCGAAAACGGTGTCGTCGAGGTTGAGCGTTTCGCGGATGTCCTGGCCGATCGGCGTCGCCTCCGGCAGGATCATCAGGCCGCTGTGATCTTCCGAGAGCTTCAGTTCGCGGGCCGAGCACAGCATGCCTTGGCTTTCCACGCCGCGCAGCTTCGAGAGCTTGATCGCGAACGGCGCGCCGCCCTCTTCGGCCGGCGGCAGTTGCGCGCCCACCAGCGCGACCGGCACCTTGATGCCCGGCGCCACATTCGGCGCGCCGCACACGATGTTCAGCGTCGCGCCCGTGCCGGCGTCGACCTGACACACGTTGAGCTTGTCCGCGTCCGGGTGCTTGACGACTTCCAGCACCTGGCCGACGACGATCTTGGAGGTCGGCGGCGCGGCCGGCCGCAGGTCTTCGACTTCGAGACCCGCCATCGTCAACGCGTGCGACAGTTCGTCGGTCGTCAGTTGCGGATCGACAAAGGTTCTCAGCCAGGATTCCGGGAATTGCATGGTTCTGTGTACGTTCTGATCAGGTTAGGTCCACGTCCGGCAGATGCTTGATGTGACTCGATAATCGTGAGAATCAGCAGGCTCTGCCGGGGACGCTGCGGGCGGCACGCTGGGCATGCCGCGCTCTAGGCTTGTCGCGTTCGTACGCGCCGGCTCAGGCGAATTGACGCAGGAAACGCAGGTCGTTTTCGAAGAACAGACGCAGGTCCTGCACGCCGTAACGCAACATGGTGAGCCGTTCGAGGCCGCTGCCGAAAGCAAAGCCGATATAGCGCTCCGGGTCGAGGCCCATGTTGCGGATCACCGTGGGGTGAACCTGGCCAGAGCCCGAAATCTCGAGCCACTTGCCGGCGTTCTTGCCCGTTTCGAACTGCATGTCGATCTCTGCCGACGGTTCGGTGAACGGAAAATACGACGGACGGAAGCGCACGAGAATGTCGTCGCGCTCGAAGAATTTCTTCAGGAAGTCGGTATAGACGCCCTTCAGGTCTGCGAAGCTGATGTTCTCGTCGATCCACAGGCCTTCGACCTGGTTGAACATCGGCGAATGCGTTGCGTCGCTGTCCACACGGTACGTGCGGCCCGGCACGATCACCTTGATAGGCGGCGTGTTGGTGCGCGCGTAGCGCACCTGCATCGGGCTGGTATGCGTGCGCAGCAGCAACTGGCGGCCGTCGGCGTCTTTGCCGTCGACGTAGAAGGTGTCCTGCATGGAACGCGCCGGATGATTTTCCGGGCTGTTCAGCGAGGTGAAGTTGTACCAGTCGGTTTCGATTTCGGGGCCGTCGGCCACGTCGAATCCGATCGTACGGAAAATCTGTTCGACGCGCTCCCAAGTGCGCATCACCGGGTGCAGACTGCCGGCACCGGTGCCGCGGCCGGGCAGCGTGACGTCGATGGCTTCAGCGGCGAGGCGCTGGTTCAGCAACGCGTCGGCCAGCGCCTGACGGCGGGCCGTCAATGCGGCTTCCACTTGCTGCTTGACGAGGTTGATCCGCGCGCCTTCGGTTTTGCGCGTCTCGGGATCGAGCTTGCCAAGGCCCTTCAATAGCTCGGTCAGCGCACCCGATTTACCAAGAAAGCGGGCTTTCTCGTTCTCGAGGGTGGTGACGTCGGAGGCTTCTGCGAAGGCTTTTTGCGCGTCGGCGACAATCTGGTCCAGATCCATTGATCCCATCATTTCAACGTCAGTGTTCAAGCGATACAAAACTGGTTCTACCAACAAAAACGGGGCTCGGTGAGGAGCCCCGTTTTTGCTGCAGCGTCACCGAGACTACCGGATGTTCGCTGCAACGAACCACGCAGTTTTAATTGCCAAAAGCGCAATCAGGCTGCAACGGCGGCTTTCACCTGCTGAACGATCGCAGCAAAAGCAGCCTTGTCGAACACAGCCATGTCGGCCAGCACCTTGCGGTCCAGTTCGATCGAAGCCTTCTTCAGGCCGTTGATGAACACGCTGTACGTCATGTCGTGCTGACGCACCGCCGCGTTGATACGCGTGATCCACAATGCGCGGAACACACGCTTCTTGTTGCGGCGATCGCGGTAGGCGTACTGGCCTGCGCGCATGACCGCCTGCTTGGCGATGCGATAGACGTTATTGCGACGGCCGCGGTAACCCTTGGCCAGCTTGATGATCTTCTTGTGACGGGCCCGTGCGGTAACCCCACGTTTTACTCGAGGCATGTCTTGCTCCTATGAGTGTCGGTTAAGGGTTAAGCGAACGGCAGCATTGCGCGTACGGAGTTCATATCTGCATCATGAACTGCCGTCGAACCGCGCAAATGGCGTTTGTTCTTGGTGGTCTTCTTGGTAAGAATGTGGCGCTTGAAGGCTTGACCGCGCTTGACGGTACCGCCCGGACGCACCACGAAGCGCTTTGCAGCACTCTTCTTGGTCTTCATCTTCGGCATGACAACTCCATTATTAGATGGATATGGGTGTGCGGTCGGCCAGATAGCCACAACCCGCCCTTCGAAACCCATTCCACTTGGTATGCAGACCGCCGATACCGCCGGCGGCCGCTTTTCAGGAAACGGCGTGCATTGTTATCGCCGCCGCTCCGAAACCTGCCGATACCGCACCGGACACCCGGTGCCGCATCGTTCCAACTTTTCACAACCGGGGCACGCACCACATGGCGCGCGGCCACTCCAGCCGCTTACTTCTTTTTCTTCGGCGCGAGCACCATGATCATCTGGCGCCCTTCCATTTTCGGCATCTGCTCGACCTGACCGACTTCGTCGAGGTCCGTGCGCAGGCGCTCGAGCATGCGCATACCGATTTCCTGGTGGGCCATTTCGCGGCCACGGAAACGCAACGTGATTTTCGTCTTGTCGCCGTCGTCGAGGAAGCGGATGAGGTTACGCAGCTTGACGTTGTAATCACCGTCGTCGGTACCCGGGCGGAATTTGACTTCCTTGACCTGGACGACCTTCTGCTTGAGCTTGGCCTCGTGCTGCTTCTTCGCTTCCGAGTACTTGAACTTGCCGTAGTCCATCAAACGGCAAACCGGCGGGACCGCCTGCGGAGCGATTTCAACGAGATCCACGTCCTGCTGTTCCGACATGCGGAACGCATCAGCGAGTTTCACGATGCCGAGCGGTTCGTTCTCGACCCCGACCAGACGCACCTCGGGTGCCGTAATTTCACCGTTGATGCGGTGCGCAGACTTATCAGTAGCGATGTTACGTTTCCTCTAAAAATTAAAAAAACGAGCCGGGCTGCCAGGTGGCTCAGTTGAACGACTGCACGTCCTGACGCAGACGCTCAATGAAGGTATCGACAGGCATCACGCCAAGGTCGACACCGCCACGGGCACGCACGGCTACCGTTTGGGCTTCACGCTCTTTATCGCCGACCACAAGCAGATACGGCACCTTTTCAAGCGTGTGCTCGCGTATTTTATAGCTAATCTTCTCGTTGCGCAAATCGGCCTCTACTCTAACCCCTTGTTTTTGCAACGATTGGGCCAGAGACTGGGCATATTCGGCCTGACTTTCCGCGATATTCATCACGACAACCTGCATCGGCGCGAGCCAGGACGGCATTGCACCAGCATGGTGCTCGATCAGAATGCCGAGGAAACGCTCCATTGATCCGACGATTGCCCGGTGCAGCATGATCGGACGGCGGCGGCTGTTGTCTTCGGCGACGTATTCGGCGCCAAGGCGCTCCGGCAGCACCATATCGAGCTGCAACGTGCCGCATTGCCACGAGCGGCCGAGCGCGTCCTTGATGTGATATTCGACCTTCGGGCCGTAAAACGCGCCCTCGCCCGGCAGTTCTTCCCAACTCACGCCGCAGGCCGTCAGCGCCTCGCGCAGCCCCTGCTCCGCCCGGTCCCACGTCTCATCCGTGCCGGCGCGCGCGTCCGGGCGCAGCGACAGCTTGATTTCGACATTATCGAAGCCGAAATCCTTGTAGACGCTCATCGCCAGCGTGTTGAACGCGATCGATTCGCTGATGAACTGGTCTTCGGTACAGAAAATATGCGCGTCGTCCTGCACGAAACCGCGTACGCGCATCAGGCCATGCAGCGCGCCCGACGATTCATTGCGGTGGCACGAGCCAAATTCAGCGTAACGCAGCGGCAGATCACGATACGAGCGCAAACCGTGATTGAACACCTGCACGTGACCCGGGCAGTTCATCGGCTTGATCGCGTAGTCGCGCTTTTCCGATTCCGTCGTGAACATGTTTTCACGATAGTTCTGCCAGTGGCCCGACGCTTCCCACAGCGAGCGGTCCATGATCATCGGCGTCTTGATTTCGAGGTAGCCGGCGTCGTTCACACGGCGGCGCATGTATTGTTCGACCTGCTGCCACAGCGTCCAGCCACGCGGATGCCAGAACACCATGCCCGGCGACTCGTCCTGCATGTGGAACAGGTCGAGTTGCTTGCCGAGCTTGCGGTGGTCGCGCTTCTCCGCCTCTTCGAGCATGTGCAGATACGCTTCCTGGTCTTCCTTTTTCGTCCAGGCGGTACCGTAGATGCGCTGCAACTGTTCGTTCTTCGAATCGCCGCGCCAATAAGCGCCCGCGACCTTCATCAGCTTGAAGACTTTCAGCTTGCCGGTGGACGGCACGTGCGGGCCGCGGCACAGATCCGTGAAGCCGCCGTGCGAATACAGCTTGATTTCGTCGCTAGCGGGAATCGATTCAATGATTTCGGCCTTGTACTTTTCGCCGATGCTCTTGAAGTAGTCCACCGCTTCGTCGCGCGACACCACGCGGCGCGAAACCGGCTCGTCTTTTTTCACGAGCTCCTGCATACGCTTTTCGATCTTCTCGAGATCTTCCGGCGTGAAGGGACGGTTGTACGCGAAGTCGTAGTAAAAGCCGCTGTCGATCACCGGGCCGATCGTGACTTGCGCTTCCGGATACAGATCCTTCACCGCGTAAGCCAGCAAGTGCGCCGTGGAGTGACGGATGATATCGAGACCGTCTGCGTCTTTCTCCGTGACGATAGCCAGCGCGACGTCGCGATCGATCAACGCGGACGTGTCGACCAACTCGCCGTCGATCTTGCCGCCGAGCGCGGCCTTCGCAAGGCCCGGGCCGATCGAGGCGGCCACTTCGGCGACGGTCACCGGATGCTCGTACTGTCGAACAGAACCGTCAGGCAGACGTATCGAAACCATTGTGTTCTCCGTGGTGCCGACCGGCGGCGGCACATGCAACAAGGTCATAAAACCAAAAAAAAATGCGGCCCCGCTTTCGAGGGGCCGCATTCACATTTCCTGCAAACTACATTGGCGAAAGTGGTCCTCGACTAGCGTCGCTCCGAAGTAGTTTCGGTCAACGTTCGCGGTGTCATAACCGTATTCGCCTTTTGCGCCAAAGGCGCTTACTGCAGCTTGCGAAACCCCGGCAAGCCGGAATTTCATTTTCGTTGGTAGGCTCGATTGGACTCGAACCAACGACCCCCACCATGTCAAGGTGGTGCTCTAACCAGCTGAGCTACGAGCCTGAAGAAACGAGATTATATGGAGCCCTACACCGCTTGGCAAGTACTTTTATGCACCGACTTTAAATTTCGTCCCACACGCTCGCGCACGCATGATGACTACACTCCGAACAAGCGAACTGCTGCGCACCGCGTAGCGAGCAGATCAAGCCTTGCGTGTAGCGCGCATCACGCCCGTTACTTCGCCGAGCAGCGTGCACGCGCGCTGAATCTGCGCGGCGCTCGCAACCTCGACCGTAAATTGCATGAATGCGGCGTTACGGCGAGTCTGCGTCTTCACGCCGATCACGTTCATCTTCTCGCGCGCGAACACTTCGGAAATATCGCGCAGCAAACCCTGCCGATCCGTTGCCTCGATGGAAAGATCGACGGGATAGACGGACTGGCCACGACCGCTCATCACATCCGCCGACCACGCCGTTTGCAACACGCGCTCCGGCGCCCGTTCGGCCATGCGCAGGAAAGTCGGACAATCGCTGCGATGAATCGACATACCTTTGCCGCGCGTGACAAACCCGCAAATTTCGTCGGGTGGCGCCGGACGGCAGCAGCGCGCGAGTTGCGTGAGCAAGGCATCGACGCCGACCACCAGCACACCGGTGGACGCCCCTCGCGCCACACTCGCGCCGCTGCTGCGCTTTTCGAATTGCTCCGGCGCCTCGACCACGGGCTCCGGCGGCGGCGCATCGTGCAGCGCCTGCTCGACGAGGCGCAGGCTGAACTCTTCCTTGCCCACCACCGAGAACAGATCGTCGGTCGTCTTGAAGCCCAGCTTGGCGGCCAGCTGATCGAGATTGACCGACGTCTTGCCCTCGCGCTGCAAGGTCTTTTCGACCATCGCGCGGCCGCTTGCAATATGCTCCTGCACCTCGACCGCGTTGAACCATGCACGCACCTTCTGCCGCGCGCGCGGACTCTGCAGATAGCCTAGCAGCGGGTTGAGCCAGTCGCGCGATGGACCGCCCTCCTTCACCGCGACAATCTCGACAGTCTGCCCGTTCTGCAACGGCGTATTGAGCGGCACCATCGCGCCGTCCACGCGCGCGCCACGGCAGCGGTGTCCCAGTTCGCTATGCAGGTGATACGCGAAGTCGATCGGCGTCGCGCCGTGCGGCAATGGAATCACCCGCGCTTGCGGCGTCAGCACGTAGATGTGATCGTCGTCGAGCGTGGCCTGACGCAGTTGCTCCCATGGTTGCGCGGCGCGCTTCTCGCCGTGCTCGCCCTCGGAGACGTCGTCCTTCCACGCGAGCAATTGACGCAGCCACGCGATCTTCTCGTCGTACTTCTCGCTGGCGCTGAATTGCCCGCCATAGCCACGCGTGCCCGCTTCCTTGTAGCGCCAGTGCGCGGCCACGCCGTATTCGGCGAACTGATGCATTTCCTGCGTGCGGATCTGCACTTCGAACGCACGGCCATCGTCGCCGATCACCACTGTGTGCAGAGACTTGTAGCCATTCGGCTTGGGCCGCGAGATGTAGTCGTCGAACTCTTTCGGCACCGGCTGCCACAGGTTGTGCACGATACCGAGCACGGTGTAGCAATCCTTGATGTCCGGCACGATCACGCGGAACGCGCGCACGTCGTACAGTTCGGCGAAGTCGAGTTCCTTGCCGTGCATCTTGCGCCAGATGCTGTAGATGTGTTTCGGCCGGCCGCTGACCTCCGCGCGAATATGCGCCGCGGCCAACTCCTGTTGCAGGCGCTCGATAGCCTGCGCGACATAGCTCTCGCGCTCGACACGTTTTTCGTCGAGCAGCTTGGCGATGCGCTTATATGTGACCGGCTCTTCGAAGCGGAACGCGAGATCCTCGAGTTCCCACTTCAGTTGCCAGATGCCCAAACGGTTGGCGAGCGGCGCATAAATATCGAGCGTCTCGCGCGCCACGTCCGGCGAGGGTGTGATTTTCGCCGCCGCGTAATAGCGCAACGACTGAACGCGCGACGCGAGCCGGATCAGCACCACCCGAATGTCCTGCGCGAACGCGAGCAGCATCTTGCGCAGCGCCTCGACCTGCGCCCGGCGTGCCGCCTGGGCGTCGCGCCCGGCTTCGGGCATGGCATTCTGCGCGGCCCGCAAACTCACGGTGCCAAGACGCAGTAACTTGCGCACGTCGCCCACCAGCTGCGCGACTTCTTCGCCGAAATTGTCGGCGATCACGCGTTCCGGGTCTTGCAAGTGCGGCGTCAGCGCAAACAGGGCCGCCGCCAGCACCGCGGGCGGATCGACGTTGAGCGTGCGCATGATCGACGCCGTACCCGCCGCGTGATCCGCCAGTTTTTCGCCCGATGACAGCAGCACCTCGCCCGCGTGCTCGCGCACGAACACCATCGCTTCGTCGAAAGAAGGAATGGGGTGCGGTGTGCTCGTAACGATTTCGGTAGTCATGGTGCGACGGCCCACCGGGCCAGACGAATCAACGGAATTTCAACAACATGTGCGCAGCTTAGGCGCGCTGCGCTGCGACCACGACGATTTCGACGAGGCACTTCGGATTGGCGAGCTTGGCTTCAACGGTAGCGCGCGGCGGCGTGTCGCCCTGTGCGACCCACTCGTCCCACACGGCGTTCATGCCGGCGAAATGCACCATGTCCGAGATGTAGATCTGCACCGACAGCAAATGCGACTTGTCGCTGTTCACTTCGCCGAGGAGCCGGTCGATATGGCCGAGCACTTCGCGCGTCTGACCCGTGATGTCCTGATCCGCGTCTTCGGCGATCTGTCCCGCGAGGTACACGGTGCCGTTGTGCACGGCGATTTCCGAGAGGCGCTTGCCGACGTGATGACGAATGACTGGCATGGAGAATCCTGAAGTTGGTTGAAAATTGAGGAGATGCGTGACGCATGGCATCCCGCCTGGCGTCCCATCAGGGGCGCCATATGTAACCGCATATTATGACGCGTCAGCAGCCGGCCCGTTGAAGAACCGTCTTGCGATGTCGATCTGATCCGCCGACAGGAACGCCGGTGCATGCCCAACGCCGGTAATTTCCACGCTCGAAACAGCACGCCCGCTTTCGACCATCTTCGCGACGGTTTCACGCGACAGCAGGTCGGACTGCTCGCCGCGCACCACCAGCACCGGCCCCTGGAACGAGGCCAGCGAATGCCACAGCGCGGCCTCGCCAAGTTTGGTCGCTTCCTCGGTCGTGGCGGCGAACGGCTGCGCGATACGCGGGTCGTAACGCAACAGCCACGCACCGTCCTGTTCATGCAGAAGCGGTGTGTTGATCTCGCGCCATTCTTCCGGCGTGAGCGGGCCGAAGGTTTGCGCGAGCATGGCCGCGTAGTCGATACCTTGCTGCAGCGTTTCGAAACGCGCCGGCTTGCCCAGGTAGTCGCCGATACGCTGCACCGCGGCCGGTTCCAGATGCGGACCGACGTCGTTCAATAACATCTTGCGGATCGGCGTTTCCGGCAGGCCGGCCAGCGCGAGCCCGATCAGTCCGCCCATGGACGTGCCGAACCAGTCGACTGTTTCGACATCGAGACGCGCGATCAGCGTGACCATGTCGGCGACGTATTGCGGCACGACGTAGAAGTTGGGGTTGGCAAGCCACGATGACAAGCCCCGCCCCACCACATCCGGACAAACCACGCGATACGTGCCGGCGAATTCCGCAGCGAGGCGGTCGAAATCGCGCCCCGAACGCGTCAGCCCGTGCACGCACAGCAGCACACGTGGGTTGGCGGGGTCGCCCCACTCGGTGTAGGCAATACGATGCAAGCCACTGCCGCTCGCGCATTGGACATAGCGTTGGCGCGGCACGGGCCGCCCGTTGGTGGAAGCGAATGGGGTGGCGGTCATCTGGGTTCCTTGCAAAAGCGCTGCGGGTTGAGCCTGGGCACGGCCGCGATTAACAAGCGTCCAATCTGCGGACGATTGTAAACCGCTTTGCCGCGCGGCAAGGATCGGCCAGACGGCCTAAGAAAACCTGAGACAGCCGGACACGGCAAGCCGCCGCACAAGACAAAGCGGGCGAGACTCACGCCTCGCCCGCCCTGGAAACTACCGCGCCGCCGCCTGTTCGCCGCACCCGGCGGTATGGCCGCTCAATACACCTTCAAGCAGCCTCAACCCACTTCAGGCGGCCGCACAGCACGACATTCAAACCACCGCGCTCACGTCGAGCGGCGCACCTGTCTTCGCCTTGATTTCCTCGACGCTCACACCCGTAGCCAGCTCGGTCACCTTCAGACCGTTTTCGGTGACTTCGATCACACCGAGGTCGGTGATGATCTGATCGACCACCCCCACGCCCGTGAGCGGCAGCGTGCATTCCTCGAGGATCTTGTGCTGGTCGCCCTTTGCGACGTGCTCCATCAGCACGACCACGCGCTTGACGCCCGCGACCAGATCCATCGCGCCGCCCATGCCCTTGATCATCTTGCCCGGGATCATCCAGTTCGCCAGATCGCCCTTCTTGCTGATCTGCATCGCGCCGAGAATCGCCAGGTTGATGTGGCCGCCGCGAATCATCGCGAACGAGTCCGCCGACGAGAAAATCGACGAACCCGGCAGCGTGGTCACCGTCTGTTTGCCGGCGTTGATCAGGTCGGCGTCCACTTCCTCTTCGGTCGGCGACGGGCCGATGCCGAGCAGGCCGTTCTCCGACTGCAGCCACACTTCGACGCCCGGCGGCACATGGTTCGCCACCAGCGTCGGCAGGCCGATGCCGAGGTTCACATAGAAGCCGTCCTGCAATTCCTTCGCCGCGCGCGCGGCCATTTCGTCACGAGTCCATGCCATGATCAGTCTCCTTTCGCGCGCACGACGCGTTGTTCGATGCGTTTTTCCGGATGCGCATTGAGCACGATGCGCTGCACGAAAACGCCAGGCGTATGGATCGCGTCCGGATCGAGCTCGCCCACCTCGACGATTTCCTCGACTTCCACCACAGTGATCCGGCCGGCCATCGCGCACATCGGGTTAAAGTTGCGCGCGGTGCGGCGATAGATCAGGTTGCCAGACTTGTCGGCCTTCCATGCCTTGACGAGCGCGACGTCGGCCGTCAGCGAGTGCTCGAGCACGTAGTGGTTGTCGCCGAACTGGCGGGTTTCCTTGCCTTCGGCGATCAGCGTGCCGTAGCCGGTGTTGGTGAAGAACGCCGGAATGCCCGAGCCGCCCGCGCGCAGCTTCTCGGCGAGCGTGCCTTGCGGCGTGAATTCGAGCTCGAGTTCGCCGGCCAGATACTGGCGCTCGAACTCCTTGTTCTCGCCGACATACGACGAGATCATCTTCTTGATCTGACGCGTTTCGAGCAGCAGACCGAGGCCGAAACCGTCGACACCCGCGTTATTGCTGATGCAGGTAATGTTCTGCACCTTCGAGTCGCGCAGCGCGGCGATCAGCGCCTCCGGAATGCCGCACAGCCCGAAACCGCCGACGGCAAACGTCTGCCCGTCCTTGACGATGTCCTTCAGCGCCTCGGCGGCGCCTGGATAGACCTTGTTCATCAGTTTGTCCCTTCCTTTATGGAAACCCGAAACCGGTTCATTGCGGCTTATACGACGCTCGGCGGGCAGGCGCCCGACACGTCATTCTAGTCATCCCCGGCAGGCTGTGTGCTCACGTTGGCATGCGCTCTTGAGCAAACTCATGCACACACCCGCCGCGGACCCTTTTCACCGCGTTGTCATGTGCCCGAAAGAGTACGCTGGGCGCAGCATGCGGCACAATACGCAAAAATACATAAGTACTTGCCGCCAGCCCATGCCCGCACTGGATTACCAAACCGCGTTTCACCTCGCTCCAATCGGACTCGTGCTGTCGCGCGAGCGCACTATCGAAGACTGCAACGACGAGCTTGCGTCGATTTTCGGCTGCTCGCGCGAGGCGCTGATCGGCCAGTCGTTTCAGGTGCTGTACCCGTCGGCTGACGAATTCGAGCGGATCGGCGCACGGATTCCGCCCATCATGACCGCCCAGGGCAGCTACGCGGACGACCGCATCATGAAGCGGGCCAACGGGGAATTGTTCTGGTGCCACGTGACGGGCCGCGCGCAGCAGCGCACCGACCCGCACGCGGCAGGCGTCTGGACCTTCGAGGATCTGAGCGCGACGCGGCGCGTGGCGGTCGAGCTGACACCGCGCGAACGCGAAATCGCCGCGCAGCTGGTGACGGGGAAAACCAGCAAGCAGATTGGCCGGGTGCTGGATATCAGCCCGCGCACGGTGGACGTCTACCGGGCGCGGCTGATGCGCAAATACGATACGGGTAACGCCACCGAGCTGCTGCAACGCCTGCTTGGGAGTTGACAGCGCCTGCTGAAGGGCGCCGGACGTTAGAGGTTGCGGCGGCTCAAGCCTCCTTGACAACCGCGGCTTGCTCGATCGTCTCGCGCAACTGGTCGGGCACCGGCACCGACTTGCCGGCCGCGTAATCGATCCACACGCAGCGCGCGGCGCCGCGGGCATACACAGTGTCCGGGTCGTCGGCGCGCACCAGCTCGAAGCCGGTGTCGAAGCTGCTGCGCCCAGGCGTTGCCACCGTCATCCGGCCGATCACGTCGCCGGGATAGTGCAGTTGCTTGAGAAAGTCCATCGATGCATTGACGATCACCGGCCCCTGCCCGTCGGCGTTGTTGCCGAGAAAACCCAGGTGTTCGAACCACGAGATCCGCACCTGCTCCATGTAGCGGAAATAGACCGTGTTGTTCACATGACCGAATGCGTCCATGTCGCCCCAGCGGATCGGCATCGACATCTGAAAAACAGCGTGAAATTCACTCATCGTACTTCTTGGTAAGGTTGAAACTCAGGCTGAAGCCCACGCGTTGCCCGGCGCGAGCTCGGCCTGTCACATAACGCGCTCAGGCGAGGCCAAAGCCGTCGTCGGCGACGATAATCGAGCCGTTGATGAATTGCGACTCATCCGCCGCCAGCAACAGCAGCAGCCCGTCCAGATCCTCCGGCTTGCCGACGCGATGGCGCGGCAGCATCGACACGAGCTTCTGCCCCTGCTCCGTCGACCAGTGATGATGGTTGATCTCCGTGTCGATATAGCCAGGGCAGATCGCGTTCACGTTGATGCCGTGCTTGCCCCACTCCAGCGCCATGGCTTTCGTCATATGGACGACCGCCGCCTTGCTCATCGAATACAGGCCGATTTGCGGCAGCACGCGCAGGCCCGCCATCGACGCGATATTGATGATCCGGTACGACGGCTTCTGCGCGTTGTTGCCGCGCATGATCATGCGTTTGGCGACTTCCTGGGCGACGAAGAACGCGCCGCGCGTGTTGGTATCGAACACGTATTCGAAGTCGGCGGGGGTGACCTCCGAGAGCTTCTGCGTGGTCGACACGCCTGAGTTGTTCACCAGAATGTCGATCGTGCCCGCCTCGGTTTCCGCGTGAGCGACGGCCGACTTGATGCTCTGGTAATCGGTCACGTCGAGCGAGACGACGTGCGCCGCGCCGCCGGATGCCTCGATCTCGGCGCGCAATTCCTTCAGACGCTCGGTCCGCCGGCTCGCCAGCACGACCTTGGCGCCCGCCTGCGACAACACTTGAGCAAAGCGCTTTCCCAACCCGCTCGAGGCGCCGGTGATCAGCGCGACCTTGCCTTCCAGATTGATCGAACGGCCCATTGTCGTTCCTTGTTCGGTTGATGCTGCAGATGCGGTTGACAGGTGCGGTAGGACCATCAATACGGGTCGATACCGTATCACAAAATAGAACGATCGTGCTAATCTCTGCTCGTTGGGTTGCAGTGGTTAATGTCCTCGCCCACAATACGAACCCGAAAAAAGCATTCTAACGGTAAGAGGAGCATCGATGACCCCCGCAAGTCTCATTGAGCAGTACGGTCCACGCGAGTCGATGGAATACGACGTCGTGATCGTCGGTGGCGGCCCGGCCGGGCTGTCCGCGGCGATCCGCCTGAAACAGCTGGCGGCGGAAAAAGGCGCCGAGATCGGCGTCTGCGTACTGGAAAAGGGCTCGGAGATCGGGGCGCATATCCTCTCGGGCGCGGTGATGGACCCGCGCGCCATCACCGAACTGATTCCGGACTGGAAGGAAAAAGGCGCGCCGCTCACGGTGGACGTGACCGAAGACAAATTCCTGTTCCTGACCGAAACCGGCTCGAAAAGCGTGCCGACCTGGGCACTGCCCGACAACTTCAAGAACCACGGCAACTACGTGATCAGCCTCGCGAACGTCACGCGCTGGCTGGGCCAGCAGGCCGAAGCACTGGGCGTCGAGATTTTCCCGGGCTTTCCGGCGGCGGAAATCCTCTACAACGACGACGGCTCGGTCAAAGGCGTCGCGACCGGCAACCTCGGCATCGGCAAGGACGGCGAGCCGACCGAGAACTTCCAGCTCGGCATGGAACTGCACGCGAAATACACGCTCTTCTGCGAGGGTGCGCGCGGTCACCTCGGCCGTCAACTGAACGATAAGTTTCGGCTGCGCGAAGGCGTCGATCCGCAGGTCTACGGCATCGGCATCAAGGAGCTGTGGGAGATCGACCCGGCGAAGCACAAGCCGGGTCTGGTGATGCACACGGCCGGCTGGCCGCTGGAAAACGACACCTACGGCGGCTCGTTCCTCTATCACATGGACAACAACCAGGTGGTGGTGGGCTTCGTGGTGGGGCTCGGCTACACGAACCCGTACCTGTCGCCGTTCGAGGAATTTCAGCGCTATAAGACTCATCCGGCAATCCGCGCGATTCTGGAAGGCGGCAAGCGCGTGTCGTACGGCGCACGGGCGATCACGGCGGGCGGCCTGATGTCGCTGCCGAAGCTCACGTTCCCGGGCGGCGCGCTGGTAGGCGATGACGCGGGCTTCCTGAACGCCTCGCGCATCAAGGGCTCGCATGCGGCGATCAAGACCGGCATGCTGG
>NZ_LXKA01000329.1 GCF_001645125.1 Paraburkholderia ginsengiterrae
GAAGGTGCGTGTCGGGCATCGGCGCGCGGTTGCGCCTCTGGATCCCGGACCGCGTCGAGCGATGGCAGCCGTGCCGGCTCGTTGAGACCGACGACATCCAGAACGTCGTTTGGCTGACGGACGACTCTGCGGGAAACCGGGTCGTTTTCCCGCAGACGCTGACGGACCTCGAGCAACAGTTCGCCTGGGTCGGCCTTGAGGCGCGATGCTGGACGCGTTGCACCTTGGGGCGCATCCTGCGGAACGGGCATTCCGGTCTGCTTGCCATAGAACGGGCCGGGCGGGTCAGTGACCTTGATGAGCGCCGGCATCAACTGGCGGAGGAAGTTTCCGTACGGAGTCAGTAGTGGCAGGAACAGCCCGGCCAGGACCACATTGAACAGCGTATGGAAGTCGGCTACCACCCGCGCGTTGTCGGGTTCCATCGTGACCATGAACCGCCCGATCGGCCCGAGTGCAACGAGCACGAGCGTGACGCCGGTCGCCAGGATGAGAAGATTGCCAACCGGAGGTCGCCTTGTTGCAGGATCGTCAGGCACGGTCCATTCGAGCACCGGTTTGATTGCGGTGCCCAGGTTTGCCCCCAGCACGAGCGCGAATGCGGTGTCGGGCGGCACAACGTTTCTGGCGCAGAGCGACGCGACCAGCAGCACGGCAGCGACGTTTGAATTCGCGGCCCAGCTCAGGCTTGCCGCCAGCAGCACATCCACCAGCGGCACGGTGGATGCCGCACCCAGCAGCATGCGCAGGCTGGGCGCGTCTTCGTAGTCCGTCATCAGGTCGAGCAGTTCGTGCAGCGCGATCAGCATCAGGCCCAGTCCGATGAACGCACGGCCCAGATCATGGGCCCGAGCGTTCGATGACCTGCGGAACATCAATACGCCGACGAGTATCAGTGCCGGCGAGACCGCCGCCACGTCGAACGACAGCACCTGCACGATCAGCGTCGCACCGACGTTGGCACCGAGCATCATGGCAAGCGCCGGAACGAGGTCGACGCATCCGGTTGGGGCCAGGCTGGCTATCAGCGAGCCGGTTGCCGTACCGCTTTGCGTGACAGCCGTCGCGCCCACGCCGGCAAGGAAGGCATGTCCCCGGTTGCGTAGTGAACGCGCGAGGAGCGGCTGAAGATTTGCACCGAATGCCCGCTGCATACCTGTCTGGACCATCTGCGTGCCCAGCAGCAGAAGCGCGATCGAACCCGCCAGATCGATCAGCGTGAATGTCGTCGGCATGGCTGCGCCCCCGTTGTGCCGTCGTATTTCCGGTTTGCTCGACACACTTGCAACCTGGCGCCGCACACCCGTCCATGAGCGCCGCAGGTAGTCGGATGAATATACGCCATTGTCGCGAAAACTGGCGCAGGCATTCGTGCGTCAGCGCACGGCGAGTCCGCTAACAAGGGAGGTGCGGATCACGCGTGTGAAGCAGATCGGTGAGGCGCAGGCAGAATGCTAGTTGCCGTCCCCGCGGCCCAGGTCGTCGATCAGACGACGCCCAGCGGAAAAGCCGCTCATCAGGGCGTCTGCTTCGCTCCGGAACGGGCGGCCATCCACGTCGCCAAGCCGCAGGGGCGTGAAACATGAAACGGGCTCGCCCGCCTTACTGATCGTCACGACCGCCACATACCTGGGTGCCTCACGCGATTTGCCGGCATCGGCCACCGTGAGATTCGTTTCGACACTGACCTCGAATTCGAATCCGAGATAATCGTACATACGTTTCATGTGACACCTCGCGGGATCACGCGCTCTGGCGGGAGGTGCCGAAGGCGGTCGCAGGCATCAGCTGGCCACCATTCATACACCAGCATACGCCTGCGGGGGCAGTTCGATTCCGCGTCTGAACGTGCCGGTAGGATTCGTCAACGATCACACCGGTTCGAGGTTGCCAGGCGCCCGTTGCACGCATGTGACGGTAAGGTGCAGCATGTCCTCGACGCGCAGCGGATTTTTATTTCGCCGCGATGGTCACGCTTCCGCCCGCTGGCGCCCCTGTCTGACCAGATGGCGTAACTACCTGAATCCGTCCATGCGGCAACAGCAGTTCGACGATGCCACGTGTAGGAACGCTGGCCGACAGTGTGGCGATCTTCGACGGCACAAACCACCGGCATCGCGCAATCTCGTTGCTCGGCTGTGCGATCGCGTCGGACGGCACACCCGCCAGAAAGACATCGTGCAGCGTGCCCAGACCGCCAAACCAGAACAGATAGGTCAGTTCTGTCGCAACAAGTCCCGTCTCTTCTTCAAGCTCGCGCCGCGCGGCATCAGCAGGTGTCTCGTCGCGCCTGATCCTGCCACCGGGGAGCGACCACCTGGCGCGCGCTCTCGCGACCAGCAGTACCCGGCCATCCCGGATACACAGGACCGTTGCCCTGTCTTTCATGCGAAGTCTGTCCTCTTATGCGAGGCGCCGATTTTATGACGACACGGACGATGAATCGATGAAGTTGCGCGATCCAAACCCGGTGCCTTTCCTCGACGCTGGCAGCAAACGGCGATCCGGTGTGGTTTGCAACGGCATTCGATGTGTACTTTGCACACTATATCGTCACAAAAATGTCACAATTATGCGTTTTCATGCATTTTGGCACTATCGAAGAATAAACTTTGATAGTTATGACAATGCGCCGGCGACTGCAAGGGGATTGCGGTCGATTGTGCGCGGCTGAAAACCATGTCAGGCATGCGAGCCTGCAAGCACGGCAAGCCAACGGAGCACGCCATGACACGGACATACGAGTACAACGGCTTCACCCTACAGGTCGCAGTCGAATCTGACTTCTGCAGCGGCCCGACCAAGCGCGCATTGGCTCATCCGGGCTATGTAGCTGTTGTTCGCATTTTCGAGGCGGGTAGCGTGGTGCCCCGATTGTCGCAACTCAGACTGGGGGATGTGGGCGGGCACGCGTTCGATAGCGAGGCTGCCGCCCTGAATGGCGGGTACTTTGCAGCATGCACGATCGTGGACGATCTTTTTGGCCAGGACATGGCAGACGCCTTCGTCGTGCCATTACGGCCCTCGCCGGCTACGCTACGACGCCGGGCAGGGCTGTCGTCCAGAGAGGCGTGACGATCATCCGGCGCTTCGCACGATCGTTGGGCCGCTGCTGTCCGGTGCTCAATGATCCAGGGCTTCGCGCTCAAGCCGCTCGCGCGACACATGGCGCACATCCGTGCCCTTGACGACATAGATGACGAGCTCGGCCAGATTCTTCGCGTGATCCCCGATCCGTTCGATGGCCGATGCAATGAACAGGTAGTCGAGCGCAGAAGCGATGACGCGAGGATTCCCGGCCATATACGCTGGTAGTTTGCGCACAAAAGCGCGGTAGCGGTCATCGATCGCCTCGTCCTCGGACATGATTGCGGCTGCCGCTACCGTATCGAGTCGGGCAAATGCGGCGAGCGCGTGATGGAGGATCGATGCGGCCATCTGTCCGGATGACTGGATATCGGCGACGTTTATGTTCCTGCCTGCACCGTCCTGCGCGATTCGCCGCGTGCGCTTCGCGATCTTGCGTGCCTCATCGCCGGCACGTTCGAGATTAGTAATGCCCTTCGAGATGGCCATCACCTGACGCAGGTCGGATGCAGTCGGCTGGCGCCGCGCGATGATGTTGCCGCACTCGGCATCGATCTCGACTTCCATTGCGTTGAGTCGATGCTCCTCATCCACCACCTTCGCCACGAGGTCCATGTCGAAGCGGCCAAGCGCGTCCATCGCATCGGTCAGTTGTGATTCGACCAGTCCGCCCATCTCGAAAAACCTCGACGACAGGTGCTCAAGGTCGGCGTCGAACCTGCTGGAAATGTGCTTGTCGGGCATTGAAAACTCTCCTTGCCAGAAAGAGGATAAACTGTTTGTACGGTTTGTCCAACCTGCGCAAAAACATGAAGCCACAGACCACCAGGAACAGAAGCGGCAAAGGACCGTCTGTGCGCCCGGCCACAGATGCGGATCAGTCACCAGCGGGCGACGACTCGACTGGCAGGACCAAAGTTCGACGTTCGTCGACGATGGAGAAAGCCGGAAAGGCAACGCCCGTTGAAGCGCCCCCCATGCGCGTCGCCCGGTTCCGCAAGGAGCAGGTGAAGCGGGAAAAGGTCGTGCGGGACACCTTCACGATGCCGAGGTCAGATTACGAAACGATCGCGGCGCTCAAACAGCGGTGTCTCGACGCGGGGGTCGACGCGAAAAAGAGCGAAGTCCTGAGGGCGGCCGTGCTTCTGCTGGCGTCTGAACCGACGGAACGCATGCTCGCGACCATCGCGGCCCTCAAGCCGGTCAAGACTGGCCGGCCACCCAGGTCGAAGTAGAAGCTGCGCACGAGGGCTGAGGGTCGCGCCGTATGGCGCCCGCACGGAGAGACACATGAGCTCGTCGTCCGGCACGGAGGACTGCTAACCATGACATGGACGTTGACGCTGATCGATCTGGCCGGGTCGGTTGCGCTGCTGCTGTGGGGTACCCACATGGTGCAGACAGGTATCCAGCGCGCATTCGGTGCCAGCCTTCGCTCACTGCTCGGTCGGGCCCTGCGCGGGCGACTGGGCGCCTTCCTGGCCGGTATGGGCGTCACCGCGGTATTGCAGAGCAGTACGGCGACAGGACTTATGACGGCCGGTTTTGCTGCCGGCGGCCTGGTCGAGCTGGTTCCCGCGCTCGCCATCATGCTTGGCGCGAACGTCGGCACGACGCTGATCGTGCAGGTGCTGTCGTTCGATGTTTCAGCTGCCTCGCCGGCGCTGATCCTCATTGGCGTGCTGATGTTCCGTAAGGCGTCGACCACGCGGGCACACGATCTGGGCCGCGTGCTGATTGGCCTGGGCCTGATGCTGCTTGCGCTTCACCAGCTACTCGGGCTGATGACGGACTACGAGGATGCGCCCAGCCTGCGCATGCTGCTGGGTGCCGCATCCACCGCGCCGGTGGTCGATGTTATGCTGGCGGCGGGTCTGACCTGGGCTGCACATTCGAGCGTCGCGATCGTCCTTCTTATCATGTCGCTGTGTGCGCAGAATGTGATCCCGCCCGATGCCGCGTTCGCGCTGGTGCTGGGCGCGAATCTCGGCACCGCAATCAATCCATTGGTGGAGGGGGCCACCGCCGGCGATCCGGCCTCGAGGCGGCTGCCGTTGGGCAATCTGCTCTCGCGGGCCGTCGGCATCGTAATGGCGCTCGCCGCGCTCGGGCCACTGGGCCGGCTCATGGTCACGCTTGAACCGGACAATGCCCGGGTGGTGGCCGATTTTCATACGCTGTTCAACCTGGTACTGGCGTGCCTGTTCCTGCCGGTGCTGTCTCCGTACGCGCGCCTGCTAGGACGGCTTCTGCCCCCGCGCACTGATCCCGCCGACCCGTCGCGGCCGCTGTATCTCGATCCGGCCGCACGCCAGATTCCGATGGTTGCGCTTGGCAACGCGGCACGTGAGGCCCTGCGGCTGGCCGATGTGCTCGGTGAGATGCTGGCGGGTGCCCGCGCGGCGCTGGTAGAGGGCGACCGGAAACTGATCGCGGAAACCCGCCGGCACGATGATGTGCTGGACAGTCTGAATACAGCGATCAAGACGTACCTGACGTCGCTCGATCCGGAGCAGCTTGCCGACAACGACCATCGACGTCTGCACGAGATTCTGACCTTCGTGATCAACATTGAGCAGGCGGGCGATGTGGTCGATCTGAACCTGCTCCCGCACGCCAGCAAGCGCGTGAAGCGCGGCCTCGCGTTTTCGAAGGAAGGGGAAGCGGACCTGCTGGCCATGATGGACCGCCTGATGACCAACCTGCGTACCGCAGCTTCCCTGTTCATGACAGAGGATCCACGTACAGCACACATGCTGGCCGACGAAAAGGTGGCCTTCAGGGAAGCGGAGTCTGCCGCGACGGCCTCGCACTTTGAGCGGCTGCGCGCCGGTCGCATCGACAGCGCCCAGACCAGTGCGCTGCACCTCGATCTGCTTCGTGATCTGAAGCTCATCAATTCGCATATTGTGGCCGCAGCCGCGTACCCGGTCCTCGAGCGCACGGGCGCGCTGTTGCCAAGCCGCATTGCCGCGAACGAGATGTAGTCGCGAAAAGGAGCGCTGACACCGCACATACAGCCGGGACGGTCCGCGGGCAAGAGAGCCAGGGTAAGGGCACCTTCTTCGGCCACAGCGGACCCTGTCGTTCGCCACTCCTCCCAGTGTCCCGGGGCACCCATCATATGCATCTACCCGACACGCCAACGGCGGCACGACTTGCAATTGATACTCCGCTCGCATCGCGGGACGCCGAGGCAGGAGGTTTGTCCTCAGGCAGAGATAAATCGTAGTTCTTATTGTAGTTTCAAGGCTTATGAGGAATAGCCCCGATTTCTATCTTGATGCCATCCATGTTCGTCGCCTGCGATGTCGAACGTGACGGCTTGTTCCCAAGTCGAATTCGGACTGAGTCATTGCTTCGACGCGTCTTGGATCGACGCAGGACTTGGGTTTTACCGTTGACACAATTATTTCACACCGCGAAGCACCATAAACTGGCAAGGCTGAAGCGGCTCGACCATAGGTTTCGGCGCCCAGTTGACAAAATTATTGTCGCACCCTTCGCCGATGCCGCCCGCCATGATCGGCACCACTACATAAAAGAACGTATGGTGTGCACCGAGCCCGAGCGCCGTACCGACCAGCGTCCCGACGATACCGGCCGCAATCGAGCCGAGCGCGAGCGGAACGAAGATCTTGATGAAGCCCTGAATCAGCACGCGCCGGTCCATGCTCAGAATGCTGCCAACGATGATCGACGCAATGAACAGATACAGGAAATTGGTCGATTTCGTGAAATCCGTGGTGAGCGTGAGGATCGGCCTGGGCAACAGATGGTAGTAGCTCAGCGCGGACGGAATGAAGGTCGCGAAGATCGCGGCGGCGCCGATATTGCGCACGATCGGCAGACGCTTGCCGATCTCCGCGCAGGTGAAGCCGAAGAAGGCCAATACAGCGATTGCCATCGAGATCTCGCCGGGCACCTTGCCGGTGATCGCGAATCCGGCGATCAGCGCGAGCAGGATCACGTAGACCGGCAACGGAATGATGCCGATCCGATATTCCATCAGCTTCCACCAGCCCTCGGGCCAGAAGCGGGGCCTGATCCCGGGTTGCTGCGCCGACGCCGGTGCGGGCGTTGAGGTGTGTGAACTCGTTTGCATGAAGTGTTTTCTTGCGGTTGAAGGCCGGTGGTGTATTGCCGCGAAGCGTTCCAGTGAGCGCGCGGAGCTTTGATCTGGTCAGTGGATCCTACTGGTGTCGTCGGCACGCATGCGACAGATCATCTACGGATGCGAAGCCCATTTGGACGTCCTCACCCGTCACGCAACCCGTATTGCAAGTTGTTCATCGAAGGGCGCCGGGTGTCTGGCGGGAATACATTCCAGTTGCCGTTGTCGTGACGAAAAAAGAAGATTACGTGCGCCGCCTGCGATCGAGAGAGTTCGACGTGCACGTAACGCCTCGATCGTCCATGACCATGACGGACGACCAAAATGGGATGCGCTGCCGTAGGTCCGACCCATTTGTCGATGGCCGCTCGCAAAGACATTCTGACATCGGTCATCGACACCTCCTGCGTCGATTAATGATTCGCGCTATGTACATGGCTTCCTTCACGCCCCATTGCAAAACAGGATCGCAGCGCCGATGATCCCCGTCAGGAAGACCCAAAAAAGCGTACTCTCAACCTTGGTCGGACCGAAGAGCTTGCTACAAAGGAGTCCGACACTTCCAATGCCTCCGAGAAAGACCAGAAAGTCGCCACATGTAGGAACTGGCACGCCAGCAAGAGTTGACGCGCATTGCCCGAACGCGCATGCCTTCAACATCAGACCGCCGAGACAGACACACACAAGGGCCGCAAACGGCCACCGTTCCAATTCGGTATCTTTCATGGCTGCTTCCACAGATGACGCTAAATGCGGGCCTGCGCCATGCAATGATTCCGGCGCTACGTGACACATCGCAGGGAAATAGCATCCGTCCACCACTGTTTCTCCGCTGCCGCATGGTAGATAAACCTCTGGCAACGCATACGGGGTGACGCCGCATTTCAAATACGTGGCGCTCTCTGGATGATTGAAACGGATTGTAGAAAGCGGACACCTTCTGCAAGCTTTCTGTGCCGCCGCCAAGTCATGGGTGTTAACCCGCTTCTCCGCCGCAACCGCAACGACGGATGTCGGCACTGCCACGTCGACGAGTTAGTGACGCAAGAGGGAAGCGTGTCCGCCTCTGAAGCGCAGATCTCATGCATCAAGCGATGCATGGGCGCAAAAGTGCCGACACAAAAACTTGGGTCACAGGAGCGTGAAGGCGTCTTCTTCGCCAACATCGTCAACCTGCGGAGCCGGCTTTTGGGCCGCGGCGGGGACACTGTCTTTCGCTGCGCCCTTGAAAGTTATCGAAGCAAGTCATCAAAGCTGGAAGGGCGGTCTTTGAATGGCAAGCTGTCTGGTCCTCATGGAAATCCCGTATGGAAAACCCATCCCCGTGTAAGTCGGCAGAAGGAATCGGTCCCCTAGAATCGCCTCCATCGATGCAGACGGGCGGCATTCCGCCGCACCGGACAATAATGGAGACTATCGATGACCCCTAGCTTTCGCACGCTGCGCCATATCGCCGTTGCTTCCAGCCTGCTGTTCGGTCTTGCGTCGCAGCACGCGACAGCCGCCGACAGCGGGAAGATCACGATCATGGTTGGCGGCATCACGAAGCTGATCTACCTGCCCGCGCGCCTGACCGAGCAACTCGGCTATTTCAAGGATGAAGGGCTCGACGTCGAACTGCTGTCGCAGCCTGCCGGGGTTGATGCGGAGAACGAATTGCTGGCCGGCGCCGTCCAGGCTGTCGTCGGATTCTATGACCATACGATCGATCTGCAAACCAAAGGCAAGGACGTCAAGGCGATTGTCGTGTTCGGACAGGTGCCGGGTGAAGTGGAAATGGTTTCGACCAAGGCCGCCGACACAGTCAAATCGATGGCCGACGTGAAGGGCAAGACGCTCGGCGTTACCGGTCTCGGATCATCGACCAGTTTTCTCACGCAATACCTCGCCGGCCAACACGGCATCCAGTCGACGGAATACACAATGCTGCCGGTCGGCGCTGACGCCAGCTTCATCGCGGCGATCAAGCAGAGTCGTATCGACGCGGGCATGACGACGGAGCCCACCGTGTCCGCATTGCTGAAGTCCGGTGACGCCAATGTGCTGGTCGACATGCGCTCGGTCGAAGGCACGAAGGCGGCGTTGGGCGGCACCTACCCGGCGTCGAGCCTCTATGTGCAGGCGGCATGGGCCGATTCGCACAAGGCTGAAGCAGCGAAGCTCGCGCACGCGTTCGTTCGCACAATGCAGTTCATCCACACGCATAGCGCGGAAGAAATCGCCGCAAAGATGCCCGACGACTATCAGAAGGATAAACCGCTTTACGTGAGTGCGCTGAAAGCCTCGCTGCCGATGTTCACGACGGATGGCAAGATGCCGGCCGATGGACCGACGACCGTGCTCAAGGTGTTGTCGGCGTTCAATCCGTCGGTCAAGGGCAAACATATTGAGCTGGCGAAAACCTATACCAACGAGTTCGTTGGCGTGAAATAAGTCAGCAGCCTGCCGGTTGCGTCTCTGTGCCTGATGCAGCCGGCTTCGTTACGCTTCCGGTACCGCGTTCGCGGTACCGGCCATCTTCACGGATGTACAGATGAACCAAGTTGTTTCTCCGAACGCACCGGTAATCGAGTTTCGCTCGGTGTCGTGCCGTTTCATTTCTCCCGACGGCAAGGCGACAATCGCGTTGCGCGACTTCAGCATGGCGGTCGCGAAGGGCGAGTTCGTCGCCATCGTCGGACCGACCGGTTGCGGCAAGTCGACCACGCTCAGCATGATTACCGGGCTCCTGAGGCCGACGACCGGTGAAGTGCGCGTGATGGGCGCGCCGGTCGACGGCATCGATCCTCGCATCGGCTTCGTGTTCCAGGCCGATGCGGTTTTCCCGTGGCGATCCGTGCTCGATAACGTCGCGGCGGGGCCGCTGTATCGTGGCCGTTCGAAATCAGCAGCGCACGACGAGGCCAATGAATGGCTGCGTCGCGTCGGGCTCGAGAAGTTTGGTAAGCACTATCCGCATCAGTTGTCGGGCGGGATGCGCAAGCGCGTCGCGCTCGCACAGACCTTCATCAACAAACCGGAAATCCTGCTGATGGACGAGCCGTTCTCGGCGCTCGACATGCAGACCCGCACGCTGATGCAGGACGAACTGCTGCAGCTGTGGTCGGCTAATTCGGGGTCGGTAGTGTTCGTCACGCACGATCTGGAAGAAGCGATCGCGCTGGCTGATCGCGTGTTCGTGCTGAGCGCGCGGCCCGCGACTTTGAAGAAGGTCTATGAGATTGATCTTCCGCGCCCGCGGATCACGTCGGAAGTTCGCTACGAGCCGCGCTTCATCGAAATTTCGCGCGATATCTGGCATGACCTGCGCGAAGAAGTGCAGATCGCCTGACGTAGATCGCCTGATAAACCTGACTTCGGAACAACATTCATGGCAACTCCTGAATACGCACTGCAGGCGGGCTTCGATAGCGCGTCGCTGGCAACTGTTGAAAAAATCGCACAACGCAGGTTGCGCCAGCGGCATGCTCTGATCATCGCCCTGCGGGTACTGGTGCTGGTCGTCGTGCTGGGTGGATGGGAGATCGGCGGACGGCATAAATGGATCGATCCGTTCTTTTTCTCGATGCCGTCGGCGATTTTCGCGCAGATCGTGGACTGGTTCGTGAACGGCACCTCGCAGGGCCCACTGCTGCAGCAGGTCTGGGTCACGCTCGAAGAAACCGGCATCGGCTTTCTCATCGGTGCGGTTGGTGGCATCGTCTGTGGCGTCGTGCTGGGTCGCAATAAGCTGCTCTCCGACGTGTTCAGCATTTACATCCAGATCGCCAACTCGATTCCGCGCGTGGTGCTGGGATCGGTGTTCGTGATCGCGCTTGGTCTGGGCATGGCCTCGAAGGTCGCGCTGGCGGTCGTGATGGTGTTCTTCGTGGTATTCGGTAATGCGTTCCAGGGTGTGCGTGAAGCCGACCGCTACATGATTGCGAATGCGCAGATCCTGGGTGCCTCGAAGCGTCAGTTGACCACATCAGTGGTGATTCCGTCAGCGCTGTCATGGATTCTGGCAAGCCTGCACGTGAGCTTCGGTTTCGCGCTGGTCGGTGCGGTAGTCGGCGAATTCCTCGGCTCGAAGCAAGGCATCGGCTTGCTGATCTCGACAGCGCAAGGGGCATTCAACGCGAGCGGCGTGTTTGCAGCGATGATCGTGCTCGCGGTGGTAGCGCTCACGGCCGACTATCTGCTTACCGCGCTGGAAAGGCGTCTACTGAAGTGGCGACCTGCGGCATTCTGAGGTCCAGGAGAAGGGATGATCGCCGCTGGAGCGAAAGGGGCAGAGCGTCACGATGCCGCAGACCGGCAGTCTGGTGAGGCGCGTCGCCTTGCTGTCATTGGCGTGAACGTCGGGTGGCGATGCCGGCGCAGAAGGGCACTGGCCCTGACGAGTTCGCTGCAGTGCTGAAGACATTCGGGTCGCCGTCGGGCGACCGGGTCGTGAGGTGGGTCGAGCGGTGCGGGTATTCCTGCGGAGACACGCATGGGTTCGATCGCATTCATCGCGGCACGGCCGACCGTCGGGCACGGCGGGCTCGGGTTGTCAAATGTCCACGGGTTGCCTGGTCTCATGCTGGCACGGTGTGGGCCGGTACAGGAGGTTGAGCATATTGGCCCCCACCACGGTTAGCGTGCGCGCGTCGCGCGATTGAGGAAAGGCGATGAAGCTGCTGCTCGTGGAAGACAACGCGGAGCTCGCGCACTGGATTGTCAACCTGCTGCGAGGTGAAAACTTCGCGATCGATTGCGTGGGCGACGGCGAAAGCGCAGACAGGGTGCTGGCGGCTCAATGCTACGACGTGGTACTGCTGGACATCCAGCTGCCAGCCATGAACGGCAAGGACGTGCTGGCACGACTGCGCCGTCGTGGCGACAAGGTGCCAGTACTGATCCTGACCGCGCATGGGTCGACCGACGACAAGGTCGACTGTTTTAGCGCGGGCGCCGACGATTATGTCGTCAAGCCATTCGATGCACGGGAACTGGTGGCGCGTATCAAGGCGCTGATCCGCAGGCAGGCAGGCGCCATGTCGGGCTGTCTCGTTTGTGGCGACCTGCAGTACATGCCCGACACGCGTGACTTCCGTCATAACAACCAGCCGCTGGCGTTGCGACCTCGTGAGCACACCATCCTCGAAGCCCTGATGCTGAGACAGGGGAAAACAGTCTCGAAGACCACTCTGATGGAAAGCGTGTTCAGTCTCGACGACGAACCGAGCGCGGATGCTATCGACATCTATATTCACCGTTTGCGCAGGCACCTGGCCCTGTCGAGCGCACAGATTGTGACTTTGCGTGGGCTTGGCTACATCTTGCGCAGCGGGGATGCGGCGTAGCGGATGCCAAATTCGAAGCGTATATCCGTGAATGCACTTAGTTGTGCGAATGGTACGGGAAAGCTGCCTGAAGGATTGGGGTCACTAGGATGGCACTCATTGACTGAACGGGACTGTCATCCGGGTGTCCAGATCGCATTTGCAGCGGGCAACGAGAAAAAAATTTCAATGCAGTAATCAGAGGAGATGACCTTGAAGCAAAAGTATCTGACATTGGCCGTCGCCGCAGGCGCCCTGGCGGCGAGCGGCGCGCACGCCCAGTCGAGCGTGCAACTCTATGGCCTCATCGATTTGAGCGCCCTCGCCTACACGACGAATGCCGACGCAGCTGGCAAGCACGTGATCGGCATGGGCCACGACGGCGAGCCGTGGTTCAGCGGCAGCCGCTGGGGTCTGAAGGGGGCTGAGGACATCGGTGGCGGCAACAAGATCATTTTCAAGTTGGAGAGCGAATTCGTCGCTGCGAACGGCCAGATGGAAGATCCGGGCCAGCTCTTCGACCGTGACTCCTGGGTCGGCATCGAGAACCCCACGATCGGGGAGGTGACGGCGGGCTTCCAGGACACCATTGCGAAGGACTTTTCGGGCCTTTACGCCGACCCGTACACCAGCGCGCAGTTCTCGACGAACGAAGGTGCCTACACCAACTCCAACAACTTCAAGCAACTGGTGTTCTACGCGGCTGGCCCGACCGGCACGCGTTCCGAGAACGGCATCCAGTGGCGCAAGCTGTTCAGCAATGGCATCTATGCGGCCGCCGGCTATCAGTTCAGCAACTCGACGCAGTTCGCCAACGGCTCGGGCTATCAGGCCGCGCTCGGCTGGAACGTTGGGCCGGCCTCCATCGGCGGCTTCTACAGCCACACGAACAACGGCGGCTTCACCGATCAGACGTACTCGGTGGGAGGCGACTATCGTTTCGGCATCGGCCGTATCAACGCCGGCTACTTCCATTACACGGGCAAGCAGGGCTCGCTGCCGGATCGGGAGGACAATGCTTGGACGGTGTCCTTCAAGCTCGCACCAAAGGGTCCGTTCGACTATGAACTCGGCTATCAGCAGATGCATGTGAAGAACGCCGCGTACAACAGCGACGGCAACATCCCGAATGCCAACTCCGGCGCATTCGACACGACAGCCACGACGGTTCACAACGGCTACAAGGAGACGCTCTACGCGTCAGCTTTCTACCACCTCTCGAAGCGCACAGAGGTGTATCTGGCCGCCGACTACATGAAACTGCATGGTGGCTATACGGTGTCGACCACGTTTGGTCACAACAACCAGCTCGAAGTGGCCACGGGTATCCGCACCCGCTTCTGATTCTGGCATCAGCTCCTCGCAGTAGATCTTTTTGATCGATTTCCTCCAATTTGCGGCGGCGGATTTATCCGCTTGCCGCTTTTTTTCTGCTCAGCGGGTCGAGGAAGACATCCATGTTCAGAAATATCACTATCCGGGTCGCTCTGACCATCACCATCGCTGGTTATACGGGAGCGCTGATGCTCGTGATCGCAACGTCGATTGCGGGTCTGAAGGCGGCCAACACGGCGCTCGACAGGATGTACCGCCAGGAAACGTCGTCGCTGCGACACCTGTCCGCCAGCAGTGACGCGCTTCTGCAGGTGCGCGTCGATCTCGGTGCGTTCGAAACGCTCGTCGCGCAGGGCAGACCGACTGACGCAGTGCTCGCAAGGGTGCATGCCGAGCAGACGAGCAGCGATCGCGAACTGGCCGGTTATGCGGCACAACCGCCTTCGAATGAGGTTGAGAGGAAGCTGGCCGACGCGCTGCGAGCGAAGCGCGAGCAATTGATGAAGCAGGCACTTGCACCTGAAATTGCGGCGCTCGACCAGAACGATTTCATGTCTTTTCGCACGACGCAGCGTCAGGCACCTGACACTCTTTTCAGTGACTACCGGAGCGCCGAGCTCGCGCTGGAGGATTTTCAGGCAGAGCAGCAAAAGGCGAGTTTCGCGTCAGCGCAACACCATTTTCATATGCTGCTCTGGCTCTTCGGCGCGATCGGATCCGCTGCGATCGTACTGGGCCTGTTCGCACGTTTCGCGTTGACGGCGTCGATCGTGCGACCCATTGACGAGGCAATTCATCATTTCGAGCGCATCGCGGCTGGAGATCTGACAAGCGCGATCGATAAGCTGCGCGCCAACGAGATGGGCCGTTTGATGGCTGCGCTTGCGCGAATGCAGGCGGGGCTTGCTGCCGCCGTGGGACAGGTGCGGCGCGGAACGGCGTCGATCACACACGGCGTACGTGAAATCGCGAGTGGAAATGGCGATCTGTCGATACGTACCGAACAGCAGGCGGCGACTCTGGAAGAGACCGCATCGAGCATGGAAGAGTTGACTGCGACCGTTCGGCAAAACGCCGACAACGCGCGGCAGGCCAGCGCGCTTGCCGAAAACGCGTCGGAAGTCGCGGCACGGGGGGGCGAGGTCGTCAGTCAGGTTGTCGATGTGATCGCGGACATGTCATCGAGTTCAAACCGGATTGTCGACATCATTGGCGCGATCGAGGGCATCGCGTTCCAGACCAACATCCTCGCGCTGAATGCAGCCGTCGAAGCTGCGCGTGCCGGCGAGGAAGGGCGCGGATTCGCGGTGGTCGCGGGAGAAGTCCGCGCGCTCGCGCAACGTTCGGCCGCTGCAGCGAAGGAAATCAGGGAGCTGATCGGCGATTCGGTTGCGAAGGTGAAGAACGGTGCCCACCTGGCGGCTCGCGCTGGCGACACAATGACCGAAATCGTCGCAGCGGCCCGCAACGTTACCGGCATCGTCAGCGAAATCAGCGTGGCCTCGGAAGAACAGTCGCGCGGCATCGATCAGATCAATCGCGCCGTGACACAGATGGATAACGCGACCCAACAGAACGCAGCACTGGTCGAGCAGGCCGCAGCGGCGGCTATGTCGCTTGAAGAACAGGCACGCGCGCTCGATCACGCGGTGGCCGTGTTCCGGCTGGCTGAAACAGACATGCCGTCGGCAGTGGAACCCGGCAGGCAGAACTGGATGGCGTCCGGGCCATCGATCGTAGACGCATGACGGCAGCCGACAGAAACGAAACTTATCTGATCAGTGGCCTCACGCGCCACCGGACAGTCTTCCGCCCGGGCGACTGGGCCGAGCGTCTGATGGGCGTTATCATCCTGTTCGTCGGGGAGCGTCGGCCCGGCATTCATATTGCCTCGACGCGCCTCGCCATGCCTGTCGTCGACGCTGGCATCAAATGCCTGATTGTGTCCGGTGAACTCCGAAGCGTTTGTCCGGAAGCCTTTGACTTCGTTGCCCGGTTTGCCGAAGACAATGATCTGCCAGTGGAGGTTCGTTTCCCGCCCGGCGACGGGGCTGGCCAGTCAGGTCCGGCTCCTGCCGACTGACTTGCGCCGCAAAGGTGCGACGCGTTCGTGCGTGGGCCGGGCAATCGGTGGAACCCGCCGCGGCGCGACCTGCAGTGGCGACTGGCGGTTCAACTCATAGCCGGGCCAGATGCGAAGAGGCGCGATGAACGCTCTAGCGGCAATGTGGCGCGTTTGCGTCGGTTTCCTCACGTGCATTTTGTTGCTCATTCTCGCCGGATGCGATGCGGTTGTGGACTCAGTCAATTCGTTGCATGTTACGCGCACCGCCTGGAGAAACGTGGCGCTCGAGGCCGGCGCGCGGCTCCTGGAGATTGAGTCGTCGGCTCGCTACTTCTCTGCGGGGTCGTCGCGAAAACCGAGTGTCCTATAGAACGGTCTTTCCCCAAACGAGCCGAACGGCCCGAGCGAGAACGGGTCAAACGAGTATGTCGTTTTTTGTGGAGAGGAAAGTGAAAGATCCTGCAAAGCATATCGTGCTGATTGCAGTGACTGTTTGCAGCACTGCCTGCCTGGCCGCGCAGCCCGACTACACGTACGAGACAACGGTACGTCTGCCCGACGGTAAAACGGTGCAGTGTGCCGTGAATGAGCCTGCGGATGCCGCGCGCGTCTCAAACACTGCGCTTGACCTGAGCGATCAGCGCAAGGCCGAGGTGCTAGCCACGCAGCGCCTGCGCGTGTTGAGCGGCCCCAAATCGGAATACCCGTCACCCTATACGGCGCCCGTCGTGAGGTGCGAGCCTGTGAACTGAGCATCGGGGTTGTCGTACTTTCCTTGCGAAAACTGTCTGCCGAACTCGCGTCACCGCTGTTCACCCCGCACACACGTCGCCTGTCCTGTCGAACCGTGGCGGCATGGTCATTTAGATCAATGGCCTTGCCGAATCACCATCCGTAAAACCGGGTGCACGTTTCGACCGTCCCTGCCAACCCGACTGCTCCCGAGTCAGTCCGCTTCGCACCTATCTCTGTCTACCCAGGCAGCACTTGTGACAGCGTGCCCCCTTTCCTGCGTGAAGCAACCGGCTGCCCACCTTATGGTCTGGGCCTGACAGCCGTTCTGGTGCATCTCATCTAACGAGGTTTTTAACAGTTCGCGTAAGTTCAATATGTTGCGCTTGCGGAACTGGCGTCTCATCTCGCACCGTGCGACGGCTGGCGGTGCCGAATTCCTGCGCGTCGCCGGGGTGAACCGTCAGTCAGGAGGCACCACCGAGGGTGCGCACAACATGGTTCTGGTCGGTGGACCCGGCTCGGGCAAAACACATCTGGCGACCGCCATCGGCGTGTCTGGCAACATGCACCACGGCAAGCGGGTGCGCTTCTTCTTGACCGTGGATCTGGCCAATGCACTGGAGCCGGAGAAGGCGCAGGGACGCGCCGGGAGGATCGCGGCGAGCCTGCTGCGCCTTGATCTGGTCATTCTGGACCAACTCGGATATTTGCCCTTCAGCCAGGCCGGCGGGGCGTTGCTATTCCACCTGCTGCGTCGCCTGTACGAGCACACGAGCGTTGCGGTGACGACGAATCTGGACTTTGCCGAATGGTCCAGTGTGTTCGGCGACGCAAAGATGACCACGGCATTGCTCGATCGGCTGACGCACCACTGCCACATCGTAGAGACCGGCAACGAAAGCTACCGTTTCCGGCATAGCAGCGCCAGCGCAAAGAAGCGCATCCGGTCGCGTGAAGCGGCGCGCAAAGGCGACGCCGCAAGTGCTTCCGAGTCCGACTGATCGTCGCCGGCCGCGCGGGGGAATCTGCTACGGGCTACGCCCTTCACAGCTTCCCCCACGCAACACATCCTCATACACAGGAGGACAAACAACCCGAAAACCCATAGGCTTATCCACAACCGGTTCTGCTTCAGACCGGTCTCCACCCCGGCCCAAAATTCAGTCGGCGCGGACAGTCGCCGTCTGCGAGCGATCTTGCACCGACAGATCCATCGTCCGGATCAGGGGCGCTGTCTTCGTGATCACACGCGATGGCCGAATGCTTTCTTCGCTAATCTTGGGCTGTTCACGATGTTCGAGGCCCTTCGATTGGCGCGCCAATCCCGATGCGGAAACAACTGACTGGAGAGCCCGTCGCGGGAAAACTGCACACCGGGTTCGGAGGGAGGGGACGGCGCTCGCCGTTTGCTCCCCCTATCCGTCGGCCACAAGCGGAGGCTCGACACTGTCTCCGAAATCGTCGATCAGCCGGTTAGAGGATCCAATATCCATCAATATCGATCAACGTTCCCAAAACCGAGGGTGATAGCGAGTATGTCGTGACCTTGGTTAACTAGCGACGCGAGATCTTGTTCTCAGACCACTATCGGACAATTCTGCATCATCACGCTTGATGACGCGGCATAAGCGCTCGCCCCTAGTGCTTAGCCGTTCATCGCGCATCCCGCGCTTTATGTGTGGCAACGAACAGTGGGACATCTTCAAGTCCTACTAGGCTGAATGCCAAAGCAGTAGGATTTCGCCCGTCATCTGTCCTTTCCCCCGGAGGTGCAGAATGAAGCTAAGTGTCCGTAATAGCATTCTTTCCATTGTGAGCGCGATTCTTCTTGCGGCATGCGGCGGCGGCGGAGAATCGAAAAATTCCGATCCGGGGAAAACAGTCACATCCGCCTTCGGAAACGCGGTTGTGACCAAGACTTTGCAGCCCGGCGTCACGGATCTAAGTGGAAATCCGAACGTCACCCAGAACTCTTCGAATGCATTTACCGCAGCGGCAAACATCGGCAATTACGATGTCGGTTCCGTGTTTATATACAATGATCGTGCTTATGTAATTACACAGATCGTCGGCTCGCAACCCCCCTATACGATCGGAACGCGGGACGCCTATTTCGATGAGGTAATATCAGACATTCAGGTGACAGGGGATTTTACTCTTTCTGACCTTGATCCATCACGAGCAGTAATCGAGACATCTCCAGACATCGGGCTGACTCTCGATTCTGCCGCAGCAAAAAGCAACGTTGCGATATCACTACCTGGTGACACAAAGATAGACTGCAAGATAGACAATGCCGCATCTAACGCCGATTTCAATTGTTCAGGGTCGCAATCTAGCAATTCGGTGGGAATATCAGGGACGCTTGGAATCAAGAACTTTCATGTCAAGGTCAATATCCACAAGTCAGCAGGACAACATTTAATTACCATTCTGTCAGCTGAGCCTTATTTCAGGGGTAGCATTGGCATCCTTGGGGGGAAGCTCATTGCGGACCAAGATTTTGAGTTATTCCGGCCGCAGTTCCCTGTTCCTTATACATTGGGCTTCATGGTTCTAAATATACCTTTTTCCCTTTTCGTTTCTGCTCCCCTCGTCGATGCAACCTTGAACTATGAAATTAATCTTAGCGACTCCAACGACAATGTAACTACTTCAAGTACCTTGACCTCCGCCCAGGGCGAAGTAACCTCCACGTCAGCAGAAGCAACGGCAACGGTATTCTTCGGATTCAAGCTTGGTCTAGCCGTGGCATTGGAGAGAACACCTACGTCGTTCATTCCGCACGCTTTGTGGCCGGCAGATGAGTCGGCCAATATATTCGCGTCGGCTGGAACCATGGTGAAATACGGACTTGCCGGGACCCTAGGAGTAAAGTCACTTGCAACAAGTCCGCCGTCGACATGCTTCAAATATTCACTTGGTCCGGCAGCAGGCGCAGATCTCGTCCTTAACTTTCCGACGGGAACAGATTCGATCAAACAGATACCTCTTGGTACGTTGACAACGTTTGGTACTCCATATACGAGTGCACCGTCGTGTTAGCCGAAACCTTGTTGGTCCGCAGGTAGCCGGCTTGCAAGATTGCAAAGGTGGCGCACCATCGTTCCGGCAGACGTACAGCTTTGTGCGAGCGGCGCGATCTACGATAGCAACCTGTCGAGAATTGTTCGAGAGGCGCATATCCTCGCGAAACGTGAATGCACAGGCCCGGAATGTGGGGGCCTCCGGCCTTTTTGCGTTAGGCTATCGGTGGCATGGAACTCGTTCTCGACCACGCCTGAGCAGTCGCGGCAGGATGCGGCAATTGGTGACAACATCAGCCGCAAGTTACCGTTCATCGTCTCGACGTGGACTGTTTGCTGCTCGTCGTTGATCAATGTCCGCTTCCCGGAAGATTGGCCGTCCCTTGGGTCGAGAGCACGCATTCTCTGATAGTGCGACCCGGCCCTCCAGCCATCGACATGCAAATGGCGGGAAAGCGATCTGCAGCCGCCCCAGCGACGTCGTTAGCTGGTCGTTGGCAACGGCCGTGGCAGTAAGGTTCTCTCCGGCAATCCGACGGCCGGTTACAAGCAGAGTCGAATACTGGATGTCCGACAGACGAAGCATGTGAATGAGGCTTTAATCGACGGCCTGAGAACTTGCGTTTCGAGGCTGCCGAACCGCGTTTCCAGCGACCCGTCACGAGCTGTCAGTCGAAACCTGCCAGTCTATCCGGTGCTTTTCTTCGGTCTCCCGATGACGTGCGTCGTCCGGTGTATGCAGGTAGGGATTGGTGCTCGTCAGCGAGGCGTGCCGCAGGTTGTCGCGCACGGTCCGCAGATCAGCGCCGCCGTCGGCCATGTGCGATCCGGCCGTGTGACGCAGCCAGTGGGCGGAGGCCTGCTCGAGCAGGTCCGCCTGTCCCGCGGAGTCCTCACCACGCCGGCGGAGCCGTTTGGCCGCCCCGGCAAAGATGCTCTTGACGATGGTGTGGAGTGCGGCGCGGGTCAGCGGCTTCATGGATTGGCCCAGCGGCAGCACGAGCGGCGTGGCCTCATGCCGTGAGGGCAGGGCGGACAGGCCGCGCTCGCGCCGGTAGCGTCCGAGCTCGACCATCATTTCCGCAGAGGCCGGCACCAGCCCTTCCTTGTCGCCCTTGCCCAGCACCTCGAGCCACCAGCGCTCGTGGCCATCTGCATCGCGCCGGCAGAAGAAGCATCCCATGGTGTTGCCGCTGACCTCGGAGATGCGCAGACCGCCGAGATAGAACAGCGTGAACAGCCATCGAGCGCGCAGGTAGCGCTCCCGCTCGCGGGGCGTGTCCTTCGGCAGGCTGTCGATATGGGCCTTCACTTCCTGCCACAGCTCGCGGTCGAGATAACGCGTGATCCGGGGCTTGGAACGGCGGGCGCGCTGGCGCGACAACGACAGAGGGTTGCCGGCCAGATAGCCGGCTTCGACGAGCCACGCGAATAGCGCGTTGACGATCACCATCGCCTGGTACTGGCTGCTCGGCCGGAGTGTCCGGTAGAACGGTCGCCAGCGCGGATCATGGCGCGGGTATTTGCGCCCACCATCGGCGACCCAGCGTTCGTGCGGCTGCGGGTCCTGCAGGAATTGGCGGAACAGTTGCAGGTCGTCGTGCGTGAGCGACGACAGCGGTTTGCCCAGCTGCACGATAGCCCACAGCAGGAGCCGTTCGGCTTCCTTGCGGTAATTCTCGAACGTGGTCTTTTTGTCGGCAACCCGCGCGAGCCACGCCCGCACCGCGGCGAGATCATCGCGGGCGGCGATCTGGGAATGGCCATGCGACCGGTTCGAGCCATCGCGGCCGTCGAGGTCGGCGGGCAGTTCGAGCACCGTCGATCAAAATAAGTCTGTCAATCCAGAATCCCGTCAAAGACAAGGCGTATAAGCTGGCGTCATTTTTAATTGACAATTTTATTTGCACTCGCAACTAAATTAAATCGTCAATTCGCATAAGTCCGCATTAATTTCGTCAATTCGCGTCCTAGACTTCGAAGCCCGTGCCTACTGCGTTAATCTCGTGGAAGATTTTCTGGATAATCCGCAGCCTGTCGCGCTTGATCGGCCACGCGGCGCGCACCGGCTGGAAGCGTTCAGTCCGAAGCTCAACCGGCGGCTGACGTTCTATCGACGCTGCGCATTCGATCAGTGGATCCTCATCGAAACAGATCCGGCAATACGGGTATTCTGCGAGCGCCCTGGGTACGTTCAGCTTCGTGGACAACGACAGCTTGCTGACTTCTGGGTCTCTTTCGCAGACCGGCAGGAGCTAATCCTGCTCCCGGGGCCGGTTACCGCGGACGATCCAACGCGCGGCGGCAAGTTCAGGGATGTCAACTCGATCGATATCCGGAGCGTCAGTCCGGCCGATCTGGCGGCATCGCGCATGTGGATTGACAACTGGAAGCGCATGCTGCCATGTATCGTCGTCACCCGTGGCCTCGTGCCCGCGTCTCTCCTTGACGCGGTTGAGCAGTTCATCTGCAGTCCTCAGTCCTTGCTTTCCATCGAGCGCAAGTTTTCAGCGGGCGATCCGATTCTCGCGCGGGCGGCAGTCTTCGGGCTGCTGTATGCAGGCCGCGTGAGCGCCCCTGAGTTGCGAACCGACGCATTGTCGTCGATGACGCGATTCGCGTCTCAAGAGAGCCAGTCATGAGCCGTCGCAAACCCGAATTGCAGGCGCTCGATCTCGCGTCGTGGCCCGCCGTCGCATGGACAGATTTCGACGCGAAGGCACGTAAGGTTATCAAGATACGAATGCAGGCGATCGAGCGCTTCGCGCGGGGTGAACCGGTCAAGGGCATTGAGCAGTCGACTGGCGTGAACAGGCGGCAGCTCTATCGATGGCTGGAACGTGGACTGTCACATCACCCTGATGGACGGATTTACGGGTTCCGCGGGCTGCAGAATTACGTGAGAGTCACGGAATACGCGCGACTGGGCCAGATCACTGTGAGGGGAGAGCGGGGCAGTCGCGGTACGGCAGGCGCTTTCTCCCAACTTCTCGAACGCTACCCGTCACTTTCAGCATGGCTACGTTTGCAGGTCAAACGGCGTCGTGTCACGCTCGAGCAGATCCATACCGAAGGCCGGCTGCATACGAGGTTGAGCGGTTTGCAACCGCTGCACGTCGAGTTTCTGTGGCAGTGCCGCTCCGCAGGGCTAACGGTTGGAGACTACCCTTTCAATACCCGCGGGCGGGCGATCCGTTCACTGGCAGCGCATCTGAAGGCGGAAATGCTGCGCAACTTCGCCACAGGCGCGCGGGCGGCAGGAGCTTCGCACCTGAAAGGGATACCACGCCACGAGGACGATTTTGGCAGTCCACCAGCAACGCGGCCTTACCAGGTCGTGGAGTTTGATGGGCACCGGCTCGATATCCGGCTCAAGGTAGTAGTGCGTGATCAACTGGGCTTCGAGCACGAGTTCGAGATTGAGCGCGTCTGGCTACTCGCGATCATTGACGTCTGCACCCGGGCGGTGCTCGGCTATCACATTGCGCTGGGACGCGAATACAGCCGCTATGACGTCATCAAGACAATCGAGAACGCACTGGAACCGCATCGACCACGATCCTTCACGATTCCAGGCTTAACCTACGGACCACGTGACGGATTCCCATCGCAACGGTTGCCGGAACTCGCATACGTCACGTGGGAGTGGATGAAGCTTGACAACGCGAAGGCGAACCTGGCAAACGAGTCACGCGCTGCATTGTGCGAATTCGTCGGTTGCTGTGTTGATGCCGGGCCGAAGTACAGTCCAGATGAGCGACCCTATATCGAACGCTTTTTTGGCACCATAGCCGGCAGGCTGTCGTCCAGGTTGCCGGGTTACACGGGTTCGCATCCGCGTGACTTGCGCCGTGCTCTGGCGGATCCAAAAGGTAACCTGCGCCTGTACGTATCACTCGACGAACTGGAGGAACTGATCGAGTACGCGATCGCGAGCTACCATGGCACGCCGCACGCCGGGCTGAACAATGTCACGCCATTGGAGGCCATGGAATATTTCGTTCGCGGCAGTCAGCAACTGCTCACGTGGCTCCCGGAACATCACCGGCGTTCCCTCTGCCTGATGCAATCGGCAATACATTGCCAGGTGCGCGCCTATCTCGGCAAAGGTGTCCGGCCACATATCAATCTGCACGGCGCTCGATATACGAGCGCCGTGCTTGCGTGCAGCACACAGTTCATCGGCAAGCGATTGCTGGTCTATATGAACGCGGACGATATGCGTAGCGTGCGCGCGTTCCTGCCGGACGGTACCGAACTGGGCGTTCTCGATGTGCAAGGCGCCTGGCGCCTGATGCCACACAATCTCAAACTGCGGCAGGAAATCCTCAAGGAGAAGGGTAACCGACGTTCGCAGACATCGGTCGAGGCAAATCCGATCGAAGAGTACGTTCAAGGCAAACTGGCCAAGGCGAAGAAGACACGCAGGGCAGCCTCGGACCTCTCGCAGGCGATGCGCGTTATGTCAGCTGCGTCGACAGCACGTCCGCCCGTAGGCCCTCCGACAACTGTAACGGTTGCTGAGCTTACGGCGGAACGGCCGTCGGAACCAGAGACCGAAGGAGTAGCAGCACTGCGGGGGCCAACGCGTCCCCGAAAGCTCACCATTGGCACCGGCCAGGTCTTTTAATCAGACGTTCGTGGGAGGCAACATGTCGCTTGAGATACCTCGTCCAATCGATCCATCGCTACACCCGCTCGTGACAGGCAACTACCGCATTGCCACACCGGCTATCGAGTCTTTTTATGAACTGGTAGTTCGATGTCTGCATTACCGGATTATGGGCGCGCTTATCTATGGGCCGTCACGCATCGGCAAGACCCGTGCAATTGAATATGTCCGGCTGCTGCTGGCGCGCAACTATCCGCGGATGACGAGTTACCATGCGCAATGCGAGCACAAGCCGCGTCATGCCGAGGGGCCGTTCTTCGCAAATCTGCTTGAGGCGGTCGGTGACCCGGATCCGAACGCTGGCTCCAATCCTTCAAAGCGGATGCGCCTGACGCTGAGAATCCGTCAAGCGGCATCCTGTTCGGGCAGTGGGATGGTGCTGCTCTTTTGCGACGAGGCCCAACGATACAACGACAACGAATATGAATGGCTGCGTGATGTTCATGACGCGCTGGACCGCCAGCAAATCAAATTGTTCACCATTCTTGTCGGTCAACAGGAGCTGGTCGCGCAGAAGACCGCGATGCAGGTTGCGGGCAAGACGCAGATCGTCGCGCGTCTCATGGTCGAGGAGCTGTCATTTTATGGCATACGCAATGCACGTGACGTCGCGACATGCCTGAACGGCTACGATCAGACCGCCTATCCGGAAGGAAGTGGATGGAGCTTTACACGCTTCTACGTTCCGCAGGCGTTTGACGCTGGATATCGACTCGTCAACGACGCAGACGTGCTGTGGAACGCGTTCGAGAAGGCGCACCACAAGGCCAGTCTTCCAGGGCAACTAGAGATCCCGATGGAGTCGTTTGCCCGCGCCGTCGAGATCGTCCTCAAGGATAGTGAACTACAGGACGCGCGAGGCTATCGCCCCGATCAGGTCCTGTGGGAACACGCGGTACGCCACTGCGGTTATGTACAGTCTCGCCATGCAACCGGACGCGTCCTCGTCGCCGCGGCGTAGCGGGACGCTGCTGCAGGAGCCACGATTCCCGATCCTGACGCTCGACGAGAGCAAGCTGACGCCGGCGCTGGGCTACGTGTTTCGGAGGAAGTGGCTACACCCCCATGAGTCGCTGATCTCGATCCTGTGGAAATTCGAGAAGGCCAATGCCTTGTCGGGCGCCGTCGTGGCCCGGCTCATGGGGCCGGACGTTGACCCCTACGAAGGGGTCGCGCCACGCCGGGGGATCGTTGATGTTGACCGACTTCGGGAAAATCTTGGCCTGCCCGGGAAAGTGCTGCACAGCGCGCTGATAGAGGGAACGGAGCGGCAACGGTACAGCGACGCCTTTCGCTTCTGTCGCCACTGTCTGACGCTGGGCTATCACAGTGTCGTGCATCAGCTTGAAAGCCTGAGCCAGTGTCCCGCCCATCACGGCATTCTGGAGTCGCGATGTCGACGCTGCGGGCATGAGACGCCGCATCGCATAAGTGTTCGGCTGCTTGAAGCGCGGTACCGTTGTGCCAACTGTCTTGCGCCATACGCGCGTTATGGCTGGACGCCATACAATGCGCAGCCGATGAGACCCGAGCATCGCAAGGCATTCACACGTCGCTATCTTGAGCGTTGTCGCGGCTAGTGACGCTGGCAAAGCGAGCAAACGGCTCCCGTTTCGCCTCACCTCTGCTCCGCAAGTGCGGGGAGAGCATAGGGAGAATCGAGGGCGTCCAGCAATTGACACCTTCGCAGCGCGAGCGCCGTGACAGGTTTAATTCGCTCACGCTAGATGCCTGATTTTGCGGCGTTCGCCGCAGTCGCCACCCTTGCGTGTACCCGAATTGACGCTATTAATTCGTAAACGGTGACGAATTTATTTTGATCTACGGCCACGGCGTCACGCCAACCGCCAACCGGCTGTATCAGCTGGTCCGGCGGGGCAGCATGGGCACGCCGACTGCGGTGCTCGGCGAGTTCTGGGCGGAACTGCGCGAGAAGAGCCGGGTGCGCATCGACCATCCCGACCTGCCCGCCGACCTCGGTGCCGCCGCCGGCGAACTGGTCGCCACCCTCTGGACGCGCGCTACCGCATCGGCGGAGGCTGCGCTCGATGCACTGCGCGGCGAAGTCGAGGCGCAGCGCGTCGAGGCGCAGCAGTCGGTCGTGGCTGCCCGGGACGAGCTGGGTCGCACCGAGACCGCGCTCGAGCAGCGCACCGCCGCGCTGCTGGCCGCGCAGGTCGAGATCCGCGAACTGGATAAGGCGCAGGCCGAAGGCCACGCGCAGCGGCAGGCACTGGAGGGGGAGCTGGCGCGGATCAGGGCAGCGCTGGCTGCCCGCGATCAGGAGCTCGTGGAGGTAAGGGAAGGGTTTTCGCGCGATCTGGGGAAGCAACGCGAAGCGGCGGAACGCGCCGAAGACCGCCTCCGGGCCTCCGAAAAGCGCGCCCTGCTGGAGATCGATCGTGAGCGCAGTACCGCGGCCAAGCTGCAGAAGGAGCTGGACGAAGCCATGCGTCGCGCGGACCACAAGGACGCCGACCATCGCCGTGCGATTGAAGCCATACAGGCGCAGCTGGGCGACGCGCGTCATCAGGCTGGCGTGCTGCAGGGGCGGCTTGACGCTGTTCAGACCGAGAACCTACGGCTGCAGACCGAGATGATGACGCTGCGGGAAGCGGAAACGCGTGCACGGGAAACCCGGGCGTCGTCCGCGTTGGCTGGAGTCCGGAAGGCACCACCGGCGACCCGTTCGTCCCCCACGGTGCCGACGGCCAAAGCAGTAACGCGGCGAAAAAAAGCGGTATAAATGCAAAGGTACTCGCCACCAGGAAACGGGTGCATGGCTGATATCTATCTGCTCGCCGGACTGACGCTTCCGCCGGGCGTCGCGCCTGAGTCCCTGCCCGGGACCGTGACGCGTTTCATGTCGGATTGCTGGCCGGGCATGAGCCGCACGCAGATGATGGCCCGCGCGAAGCGGCAGGGTCTGCGCCTGTCGTTCCGCGCGACGGCGCGGTGTCTGCCCGGCGAAACCGGCGCGTTCGAGTTGCGCTTCAACGATGGGGCAGTGCAATGCGTGATGCTGGCACGGCTACAGCGGGTCGGAGACAGGAGCGGCAAACGCCGGCAAACCAGCCGGACTGACGTATCCCGCCCCCCGCCACGCGACCCCAGACAGACCCGGTTGTTCTGACGCGACGGTACCGGTTGCCGCGCAGCGTGCCGCTCGGTATGCTCGCAGCCTTCAACGGATCGGGAGTGATGAAGTGCGGCGCGTGACGGTCAGGAAATCATCGGTCCACGGGCGAGGCGTGTTCGCGCTGCAGGCAATCCCAGCTGGCCAGCGCATCTTCGAATATCGCGGTGAGGTGACATCGTGGCGACGGGCCTCTGCCCGGTACCGGCGATCCGGCGTGCGCGGCCACACGTTCATTTTCGGACTGGCTGACGGGCGCGTGATCGACGGTAGTGTCGGCGGCAACAGTGCCCGCTGGCTGAACCACTCCTGCCAGCCAAACTGCGAGGCGATCGAGGACGAGCGGGGGCGGGTTTTTATCGGGACGCTCAGGGACGTGCTGCCCGGCGACGAACTCTTTATCGCCTACGGACTCACGACCGATGAGGGGATGACTCCCGAACTGGCCGCCGACTATGCGTGCCGCTGCGGAACGAAGCGGTGTACCGGTTCGATGCTGACCATGGGGAACGAATAGGGGCCCAGGATCCGGATTTGTTCGCGCGCCAGGCGTCCAGGTGCGGACTCTCCGACTGTCGCTGAGCGGGACCCGTAAGTGACCTTCGGCTTGCGAAGAAGCGGCCGTTAGAAACGATTCGCGGTCGTTGTGTTATCGCATTAATGACGTGATGAGAAAAATCAGAGCCTCGGGAGATGTTCCTTTTTGACAGTAGGCATCAAATCCTGCCGAGACACCGCGATCATGGATTGTCGTTTCGTCCTCAGAGGTGTACGCAACGATTGCGGCGGCGCTTGTCGTAAGCAGTGAACGGAGAATCCCTGCAGTTTGGAAGCCGTCGAGCTCAGGCATGTTGATATCGAGGAGAATTATCTCTGGTACCCAGCGCCGGGCGAAGTTCACTGCATCGTGTCCACTCGAAGCGAATTCGGTATCGAAGCCTTCGTCCTTCAGTACCGCGATCACGGCGGCTGCACCCAACATATTGTCGTCAACGACGAGTAGCCGCCGCCTACCGGTTGCTGACTCTACTCTCCGGTCAGTCCAGAGACAGTGATAATTTGGATATCCCATGAAAGTAACGGAAGGGGGAAGGGGCTTTCGATATCTTGGGACGGCAATCTAAACACACATATGCTTTTCCATTAGATGGTCCGGCGCAATTCTCATTCCCGGGAAAAAATGGCGAAGGTGGGATAGTGCCGGCATGCGCGCCGCAATGCGTTTAATCGGCCTCGTCGTGTGCCGGCGAACTGCCTCCTCGACAAAGCCACCACCACGAACCGGCAACACTGCGGCATCACTGCATTCGCAAGCGCAAACCCTCATCATTGTCTTTTCCAGCGCGGAGCCGGCCCGGCGCGTCGCACGGCCGACAGCAGTGCATCGACTCGATCAAGCGCGGCCGACAGGCGCTCCAGTACGACCAATGACCTCGCAGCATCGAGACGGCTGCGAAACGGTTCGTCGGGTGGCCCGATGGTTTCCATCAGATCTATCAGTTGCCCGATCTCCGCGCGCAGCCGCCTTTGATCAGTATGTCCGTGACGGATGACCCTGCTGCGCAGAGTCGCCACCAGCACCCGGCAGTCGTCGTAGTCACTGTTCACGCCATCCATCATCGTCTCCCGAGTCCTAGCACCTTTATCCCAGGATATAGCAAGCGCGATGCCACATTTCACCGCGCCGCGTCGAGCGCTTCGAGACCATTCGTTGAATTGCTTGCAGATTGCCAACGATCTGGGCTTGCAGTCCACTGACTGTTCCTCGCCGAACCCTGACCGATGTCCCGCATGCGTGAACTCGCAGCCCGTGCATTGCGCGTCGGACCGTAGCCGACCCGAAGCAGGCACTCGTCGCATCAACTCGAACGACCGGAACTGCAGGAGCAGCGGACGCCGAAATTGCACTTCGAAGATATTGCTGCGCCGTGCGCGTCCCCACGTTATCGGCGTGTGCGCGAAACTGCAATCTAGTATGTAGTCGTTGGTAGCGGGACAGCGATCAGTATTCGATCGCCGTCGGGCGGAGCCTTCGCTGTCTGATTCACTGAACTAATTTTGGTGGCATATAGCCACCGTAATAAGTGGTCCCGCCGCCCGAACCGGTAACAGTGCATTTGGATTGCCGGGACGACGGCATGGTGGAGAGACTCTCCATCTGGACGTACACGTCTGCATTGGCACCCTTTCCGGGCGCCTTGAGTATATGCAGGCAGGCAAGTGCCTGAACGGTCTGGTCGGAGCCTGGGGTGACGTCGGTCACGACGGGTACCATCACGTAGGCACATGCGCCATTGCCGTCCAGCTCACTGCATGCATCTGTAAGGCCGAAGAGGTTGCTCTTCGTGCCATTCTCAACCCATATCTGTTGTCCGGTGGTCACGGAAGGGGCCCCACTCGACACCCCATTGGTGATATTCGTAATGACATTCTGGTTGTTTTTATCGCTGTTATCTTTTGGAGCAGACAGCGGCGTCCATTCTCCCCCTTGGCAACTGTTATTGCTGGCGGTGTGGTAGATCGACTGTATCTGGAAGACATACGGCTGCCCCGCTGTTTGAGGGTAGTCGGAGTATGTGCTGTTGACTCCCGAGGTGGGTGACAGAACGGGCGCGTTGTTGGCGGTGCTCCAGAACTGTTTATAAAGGCACTGCGAGATGGCGAGAGGGAACAGATTATCTGGGCTTGCAGTGGAGCCGGGCGTGGCGACGGCTGCGGTCGCTGTCGCGCTGATTGGCATCGACGATATCCCAAGCACGGGTGCCAACAGGAGCTGCAAAGGTCCACCGTTGTGCTTGCCCGAAAGGCTCACGGTCACCTGGACAGCGGGAAAGTCGTATTGTCCAGGTGTGATGGTCGTCGCTTGCATGCCAGCCGGCGATCCCTGCACGTTCCAATATCCCACTTGAATCTGTTGCGCGTCAATCAGGGCTGCGCCATTTGCATGATTGCCGGTAATGGCGGTGCCCACCGCCGATTGCGCCGCGCTGTCCGCTGAATTCCACTTGCCAGCGGGCGCGACCGTTCCCGGTGCGGCGACGAGGCCAGTAAGCTGGTTGACACCGGCAAGTGCAGCGGCGTCCGCGGCGTTCTGCAATTCGTTGCGCACAACCAGCGCGCGTCCAATGTCGATTGCGAGCGCTGCAAAGCCGAGCAGGACCACCAGAAACAGCGCCACCTGAATTGCAACCACACCTTGTTGATGTTTCCGCGCCTGGCGGCGAAGGGCCTGAGCGTGAGGGTTCGCGTTCATTTTTTCTTCCCTGCTTTATGTGTCCGCATGCGATGCAAAGGCAAGGATCACTCGCAATTCATTGTCGTGGACGCGGTCAACGTGAGCGCATTCTTGGCGAAACCGGCTAACGGGTTGAGTGGGGTGCCCTCAACAACGCCGCTGCCTATCGCGAGGCCCGTGAACGGATAACTCACCGTTACAGTGAGTGGTGTGCCGGTGGTCGTGCATCCTGTCGTCGGGCTAACGGTAGCGGACGGAGTCCCGCTTCCACCGAATGTAATCAGGTTCTTCGCCAGATTGCCCGTGGCAGTACTAACAATCACAGCGGAAGCCGGATACGGCATGCTGTACACAACCCCCTGTCTCGTTGCTTCACGGCTGGCATTGGTGATCACTGCCTTGTCGTAAAGCATGACGCTGAATTCGATAATTCCGAAGAGCAGCAAGAGAAGCAGGGGTAAAACGAGTCCGAACTCAACAACCGCTGTCCCGGATTGACGTCGCGCACCAATCCTGATCCCGGACACGGACTGCCGCCTGGCGCCCCGCTGAGATGGATCTGCATTTGATTGATGATGATTGTGGTGCCGCGAAAGAGCGGCGCGATGCTGTGATTTCTCCGCGCGCGCGGTACTCGCCGCGCTGCTGCACGCAAATTTTCTCATCAGATGCCCCGTTGGCGATGTTTTTCGATGGGGTCCCATACCTATGAACTGACCCGTTCATTGATGCCCATCTCTCCTGCGTGACCGTCCGCGCCGCACGGACTATGCCAGCATCGGGAAATCAAGGCTTGGCGCGGAAACCAATATCGTCGACCGGTGCTCATTCGAAGATATCCGGCAAAAATGGTTCACATCCGCAACGTCGGCTGCCTTGCCACCATGACCGGCACAGCCTCGGCTTGCCCACCCCGCCGTGTTTTCCTTAATCGGGCACATACCGCTAGCTATTCCAGCATCGTCGCTACAGCCTGAGCACCCATACCGCCGCCCGCTAATGCAAGAGTGCGCCTGTTGACTGCGCACAAGAGAGGGTCAAATTGCTGTCTTGACTCAAATGCCTCACATTTGAGACGTGGCTCATACACGTGAACCCGCAAACTAACGTGGCCGAGGCCGGTACATCGTTGCGCTGCGGCACCCAATACGGGGTATTCGTCCTTTTCGTGCTTGTATGGACCCGGCGCCTCTTGCAAGCTTCTTGTTCGTGATATCGAAATGGTCTGCATGCATGTATCCGGCTTGCCAGATGGGCAGTTGCCGAAGCACGCCCGTCGCCTCGATGAGATCCGCGCGCCCCGTCCTTAAATGGGCTCTTCAATCACAGTCAGATGCTGCAGCAGTTCTGCCAGCAGCGTCTGGCAGAACTCAGTCAGCTCGTCGGCGCTCGTTTGCAGCAGTTCCGGAGTTGCACATTTGACGGCTTCCGGCGACCGTGCGATGGTGAACCCACGCTCTCCGAGCAGGCCACGCATCGGGTTAATCCGCGCGGTGCGCTGGCGAATCAGGATCGCGCGCATGCGGTGCGCGGCCAGGATATCCTGTTGCTCGACAGGTTTGACGGTCACAAGTCGCATGGTAGGCCGGCTCGCGGCTTCCACAACCGCCTGTGTATCGTTGCGATCGTTCTTGTTGGTCTTGACGAACGGCGTCACATACTGCGGGTTGATTAGGCGGACCTCGATGCCCAGAGACTGGAAACGCCGTGCCCAGTGATGAGCGGTGCCGCACGCCTCCATCAAGATTACTCCGGGCGCGAGTGTGCGCACTGTTTCGAACAGCGACCCACGCGCCCAGCCAGGACCGGGCGAAACGAGCAGCATACGGCCGATTGAGGAGACGCTGTGGCTGTGGCGGCCTTGCACTGTAGAGGATCACAAATGAAACAGAATTTCGAGGTGGTCTGTGCATAAGCGCCACGTTATCCACAGATTCGGTGCATAGAGTTGTGGATAACGCGCCCACTACCCGCGCAAAGTGATTGGCCTGTATAGAACTTTTCATGCTGCGGGCAGCCTAGGCCGAATCTGCCAACAGGTCCGGCGACTTCCGCGAAGGTCAAGTAGTACGGCTTGCCGGCCTTGAGGAGTTCGCTTGCTGCCGGATTGCGAATCGGTAGATCGATCGAGCCGCGCGGCGTCCAATGCCCGAAGATTGCGTTGGCTAACGCGCTGTGGCTGGACGGACCCTGCCCGGATCGCGCCCGTCCGGAACTGCATCAAATCCGGCTGCTCCAGATCGCTCTGCGGGTCACCACAGGCACGATAGTCACACCACCGGAACGGCATGCGGGCAACATTGGCATTCTGGGGTAATCGTCCTTTTCGTGCTAAATCTGGCGGTTTGATTTGATTTTTCATTTAAAAACAATGGGATGTGAATTTCCTGTTTTGCGGGAACGAATCCTTTTGATGCCAAATCTGGCGCTTGTGTTCGCTTGCGTCTGATAGGCGAGCGGGTGATTGAGTACCGCTAGCAAATCCTCGCCATGCGCTGCTGTTTGCGCGCACGTTTCGTCGCAACTACTGCTTCGGAAACGAGTCGCGTTGTCCCGATTCAACTCCGGGATCACGGCTCTATTGCAGAACCGCTTCACGATCCGGCCACGCGTCGCCATGGCGCTGCGTCGAGCAGCATTTCGCGATAGCGGTCGATCGGAAAGCTCAACGTCCCGCGAAAATTGACATGTGCGAAGTGCGCCGGCCCCATCCGCCGCAGCCAGTCGTCGTCAACCCCTTGACCCTTGCTTCGCCAACGATCAAGGGTTGCCTGGATACGCTGCGTATTCCACGCAATGACCAGATTTGTCAGCAGCGTCAAAGAGCCGGATATCGCGATCATTTCGTCGCGGCGCCGTCCGCGCTCCGGTGCAATCTTGCCGGTATAGATTGCGCGCTGCAACTGGTGGACTGATTCACCCCGGTTGAGCAGCGTATGCATTTCTCGCCTGAATTCAATGTTGCTGAAGTAATCGCACAGGAAAAGCGTGCGCAGCAGTCTGCCAAGATGGTCCGCTGCCCGGTACACCGGGTCGCCCTGCGCCGCGCTGCCGAACCGCTGCAATGCGACCATTGCGCTCACGCGTCCCGCATGAATCGATGCGACGAGCCGCAGCAGTTCCGTCCAACCCGCGCGAATCGCCTTGATGGAGATCTCGTAGGCGACGACCGCTGCCAGTCCCTCGGGAGCAGCCACGCCTTTCGGCAGATGCAGTTTGCGTTCCGAGAGGTTGCGCAGACGCGGGCAGAGATCAAAACCGAGCAGCTTCGACACCGTCATGCCTACGTTCGTGTATCCATGCGTGTCTACTGAAAGTCGCAACAGTCCGCCGTCGTCGCGGTTCTCGTTGTGGCGGATCACGCCCTCGATCGCCGCTCCAGCCTGGCGTTCATTCAGCACGATGGGCTGGTTATAGACAATGCCGTGCTGATCCAGCACGTGCGTATACATGCCCACCGCATGAGTGCGACGTCGCGGATCGACCCGCGCATAAAAGAGGTGCGGTGACGTATCCAGGCTCATTGAGTCGCTCGATGCCTGCCGTCCGGTACCCCAGAGTTCCGTAATCGGATGCGTACGCTGGAACTGCACCACGCGATCGTTTGCACGCAGCAGCCGACCGGGCATCTCAAGGAAGCGCATTGCCGTCGAAATGTGCGCCCGGTCCAATTGCGGGATCATGGCGGCAACGCTTTTCGTGTCCAGTTCCGTGCCATGGGCGATCAACGCAGCGTACAGCGAGACGAGTTCGTTCGCATCGCGCGCCTTGCGTGACCGGAGCACTTCACTGAAGCCAGTGTGGGCATCCATCTCCATGATCATGTCGGCGAACTGTGCGGTGCCGATCTCCCTGAATATCAGATCCCGCGTGCGTTTCGGTATTCCATCGGTCGGCAACGCTTCGATAGCCGACAGATGCAGCGCGCCGTCGGTCCCGATCGTCACGCGGTCTGCCTCGCGCGCTTCCTCCAGCGCGGCCAGGCCTGCCTTGAGGTTTTCCGTCAACCGTTCGAGGAACGGCTCCGCGGTTCCCGGCAATCCGAGCGACGACAGGTAGCGTTCGCGTTCGCTTTCCCATTGCGCGGGTGGAATCAGCAACTGGTCGCGCTCCCGGAACGACAGGCTGTGGTTGATCCAGACCGAGCCGCGGCGAAGCCCCTTGCGCAGACCCGTGATTGCCGATGCCTCCAGTGCCCGCAACGCGCGCGTCCGATCGTCACCCTCGACGAGATCGCGCCAGGCGGCGCTGACCGGCACATCGCAGTCGGGCGGCAATTCGGTCGCGCCGCTGTCATACAGTGTGCCGACAAGTTCGAGCTGTCGCAGGCTCGGTTCCGCTTCGCGGCCCACGAAGCCTAGCTCACGTAACGGCCCCAGCAGATTGCGGATGCGGTGATGATCGTCGGTGAGCGTTTCCCGTACGCTGGCTGCGTGACTTGCTGGTGGCCTGTCCCCGAGGTCCTCAAGCAACTTGCCAATATCGTCGAGACGCTCTTGCGCCGTACGCTTGCCATCCTGAACCAGCGCCTTGATCGCGACCAGTTGCTGCCGGTATTCGATAGCAGAACGTGCCTGCCGGACCGTCGTGCGATCGTAAGCCTGCCGTACGAGGTCGGAGACCCGGCGCCCTGCTTGATAGAGTAGCGCGTCCGTCAGCTCGAGCAGCGTGATGCGCAGGAAAAAGATCAGCTCAATAGTGCGGGTCGACTGCTTGAGTTCGCGGACCTTCGCAGGACGGCGAGCCTGGATGCGCTGCGCGTATGCGTGCTGCTTTGCGATTGGCACGCCGTCGAGTTCCCACGTATGCGCGCCAAGTTCCTTGAGAAACCGGACCTTCTCAAGGGTTTCGGTGAGCGTCGTGGGGCTGTGTCGCGCTGGCGGCGTCTTGAGCCATTCGAGCACTCTCACGCCGGAGGTGTCGTGCTGGGCAGATAGGACAGCATCGGCGCGCATCAACTGCGTTTCTGTGACCGTTGCCTCGATAAGTGCGAGCAAGCCACGTTCAACGTCCGACCAGATCGACCGGCCGAGATCCCGCAGTTTCCGCTCGGCAGGTATCAGAATGCGACGCTCATACAGCCAGCAATGGGCGTGCAGGAGCAGCTCGTCGAGCGTGAGCGATTCGGCGGCGTCCTGTCGCATCCACGCTTCAAGTTCCGCCCAGTCGGTCGGTCTGATCGACGTCATGCCGAGGTATTCGCAGGTCCAGGCCTGATGCTCGTACAGCGTCTTATAGCGCTGATAGAGCGTGCGGAGAGAGGCAATCGTGGGGGTGGGCAGGCTGAGCCGCTCGCCGATATAGCGCAACAGCTGGCGTGGCAATGTGCCGACATGATCGAGAGTGTGGCCACTCGCCCGCAGAAAGACCAACTGGATCGCGACGCCGGCACGGCGGTCACGCCGAAAATGCTCGTTGACGGCGGCAACGTCGCTGTCAGTCAACGCGAAGTAGCGCTCCACGTCGAATTCTGACAATCGGGTGGGCAGGCGATCCTTTCCCACATAGCGAAATTCCAGACCTGGCATCTCCTGCCTCCCATCAAGGTCGCGCGATCCGCAGTCGCGGGCAGGTATGTTATCGCAGGCGCTTTTGGGACCTCCAGACAACAGTTAGATCCGATGGCAGCCTTATAGATAAGGGCTCTACGGAGGAACCGCCAGATTTAGCACGAAAAGGACGATTACCCCGCATACGGAGTGGATATGTTTCGATTGTTGAGCGTGGGCGCAATGCTGCTTGCAGTTGCTTCAACGGGAGTCGCAGGCGAACACTATGTCGAGATCTGGAACCCGCCCGAAGCACAGATGCAGCCGTCCCGGAGCATTAAGCCGAAGCCGCGCAAGGTTGCAGTTCTCCCACGTCACGCGTCCAACGCTGCGCCACGCCGGGTCGCCGAGCCGGTAGCGAAGTCACTACCGAACACGCGCGCGGCGAAGGGTCCCCGGAAAGCTGCGATGCCGAACGCTGCTGACCTTCCCCGAATGATGACGCCCGAAGGCAATGTGCTCCGCGTACACGATGGGGGAGCAATGGTCGAGGTAGTTCGATAAAAGAATCTCCATCCGGGAAGGACCTGCTCCTTGATCGAAAAGTCACCGGACAACTCCTGATTCTCTCGCTGTTGCGGGGTTGAAAAATTGTGCGGGATTATCGATTGTCTGAGACACCGCTCTCCGGCGCAGCCCCAGGCGACGATACTGACCGGCGATGCGCTGGAAGCAGGTCTCGCGCCGCCGCAACCTTTTGCTGCAGATCGCGGCGCGCCATTCCAGATCGAAAGATGACGCGCCCGCTGCGCGGTCACGTCGCCTTTCTCATGTCAAAAAGCAACGCACCACCGCCCGAGTGCCCGTGCGCCATCGTCCGGATCAAGCCAGTTAACGAAAAAGCCTGGTTATCCTAATCGGGATTTCACTACCCGTCGCCAACAATCGCCGGTCGTGCTCCGACGGACGGCGCGTGCTGCCGCGCGCGCCGAGTGTCGCACGCCAGCCCACCCCTTCAAGGGCTTTCGCGGCATAAACGGTGCCCGCCTACGGCCTGCCTCCCAATTATTCCACGGTCCCCTGACCGCCGAAGCCCGCCCGACGCTCGCCAGCGCCGGGTAGTGAAATTGTGCGGCCGCACGCGTCGCCTTGCTACCCACGCCCTAAACTTCCTGGAGAGCAAGGATGAGCTATCTCATGCACGGCGACTGTCTCGACCTTTTGCCGGAAATTCCGGACGCGATCGTCGACTTCGTCCTCACCGATCCACCGTATCTTGTCAATTATCACGATCGCAGCGGGCGCTCGATCGCAAACGATGTTCATGCGGACTGGCTTGTACCAGCCTTTGCTGAAACGTTTCGCGTCCTCAGGAATGATGCGTTGTGCGCGAGCTTCTATGGGTGGACGCGGACCGATCTGTTTTTCGACGCATGGAAGCGTGCCGGCTTCCGGATCGTTGGGCACATCGTGTTCGCCAAGCCATACGCATCCAAAGCGCGGTTCGTCAAATATCAGCACGAATCTGCCTACCTGCTTGCAAAGGGATCGCCCGCGGTGCCGAAGCTGCCTGTATCTGACGTCATTCCGTGGAAGTACTCAGGCAACCGCCATCACCCGACCGAAAAGCCCCTGGGATGCCTGATGCCGCTTATCAAGGCTTTTACCCAACCCGGCGACGTCGTACTCGACCCGTTCGCGGGTTCCGGCTCGACATGCGTGGCTGCGCAGCAGCTGGATCGCCGATACATTGGCATTGAGCTTGACGCGAACTGGTATGCCGCTGCGCAAGCCCGCCTGAACAGTTGCGAGGTGATCGCCGAATGACGTCATGCGCCCGCGACGTAGCGTCACGGGCGCCATTCACGGGCTTCCCATCATGGAATGGAAACCAACGCGCATTGCGATATCACCGTCCGTCAGCGTCTTCCCGCTACCGGATATCCGACCTCGATTCGAACGATGATCTGATCAACCTGCGTGCCGTCTGATTTGATGTGGTTACCGTTTTCGCCGGACGGGCCGCGCAATATCAATCCACCGGCTCCCGGTCGTGATACTGAGCGTACCGTCGACCAGGACAAACTTCACGGTTCCCATATCTGGCCTAACCCGGCCGCAGCGCAGAGCAGCGCCCATGCCGAATAGGGAATGCCGGCTTCCCCGCTTATCCAGCGTCTGAGCTGGCGGCCGCTCTTATCTGCGAGCCCAAGGAAATCAGCGGCCTGCCTGCCGGAGAATCCCGCGAGGCGAATCACTTCCTGGATTTCCGCTCCGGTGGGTTCCATCCAGTTGACGGCCGGCTGCAGGCACTCAGGGCGAATTGTGATCTGAACGGTTGTTGTCATCTGTTTTCCTTGCGTGCGATCGGATTCTTAAAGCCACAAGGGCCGGCGCTCGCCTTCCTTCCTGTCGATGGGGCCGTCGCGGTGCTCGCGAGGCGCCCATGCCAGACGATGAGTCTCCACAAGATCGCGCGCGATGCCCTCGGAATCCGCCGCCGAAAAGTGTAGCTCGATCGGCAACTCGCGGGCTGGATCCCCGTCGATCGCGACAACCAACGTGACATGACGATAGCCGGGCGCCTCCGAATGCGTCACATAGCGCGCCTGATAGCGTTCGCCGCGAACAGGAGGCGGCTCAGGTGCGGGACGTTTGTCCAGATTCCAGCGTGCGATTATCCGCTGCCACCGCTGCTGTCCGTCGGGAAAATAACGATGCACCTCAACGTCGGGACGATGATCGAGCCGCAGAACGGCCAGGCAGTGCTCGAAAAGATCGTCGTCCAGTGCACGCAGCGCCGTGAGATCGAATCGGTAGTCGGTTCCGTTGTACAGGCCCGCGAGAAATTCCGCGACGGTCTCCGCCTGTTCTGTAACGCCTTCGGCAACATCGACAAGCTGCAGGAGCGAATCGAGGCCGCGGTCCCGATCTCCCGCGCGGATCTCGGCTGCACGCTGCGCTGGCGTCAGGCCGCCGTGCGCATTCGCAAAAAACTCCGTGAGGGTATGCTGGAACGCCTCGAGCAGGTGCTCGGGCACCTCGCTGGTAATCCGGTGCGTTTGTGGGCGAGGCGGAATGTTCATGGTGTTACCTTGCTTGTCTGGCGTAGAGGGCTTCGGTCTCATGCCCGTGTTCAGTGATAATAGGAGCGGTGCCGAACGACACCGCCGCATCCAGAGCTTCGGCTGGCGCAAGCACCAAGACCATACTGCGGAAATCTACGTCCCTGTAACCAGCGCCAGTGTCCTGCTTTTGTCGGCGCCAGGCCACAACCCTGTGTGGCTTGAGACGTCCCGGTCCTTCGGCGCCTCTGCCTTTCCTATCTACTCCTGCTGATTCAGTCTGTGTACCGGATCGTACGACAACTCGGGGCTCGACGGTTCGCAAGCCGGTCCTGGATCCAGCCCCCACGGCTTCGCCGTGGGGGAATCACGCAGCCTGCGACTGCTTGACGACCCCGGTCGTGGTCTGCTTGCGCCTGACCGGATTGTCCCGGCGTTACAGCGCCGCGCCGGCGCTCTCCCCACGCCTGCCGGCGCGGGTCCCCGTGCGCCTCAATCCGGGCGCGCCGGCGCGCGCGTGACGCCTGCGGTTATCCGCACTCAGGGTCTGGCAGGAAGGAGCCAGCCCTACCGGCCGGCTGGGGCGCGCATGCTGATGATGCTATCTTCAGGCAGGTGCGAGGCTGTGCGGAATATCGCCACCGCCCACGGTTCCAGCGTCATCCCCTGTACCGGTCAACGGCCCCGGCATGGACCGGGGCCGAAAGGGATTATTCCTGACGTCGCGCGAGTTGCGCCCGCTTCAGTTCACCCGGTGCGCCGAATTCGAAGTCGTCAACAGTGAAGTTGTAGCCGTAACGCTCGACGCCCTGGCCGTCCCGGAAGTCGTTGTTCGACAGCCTGGCTTCAACGATCAGTTGATCGCCCTTCAGGACGTTTCTGGCGATGGCCTCACCGCGCGAACCGAAGGCAGTAAACTGGATTCGCACCTGACGCTCTTTCGCTTCGCCGCTGCCTTCGTCGCGACCGGCGTACTCGTTGGAAATCAGGGTGAATTTTGCCACCCTCGAATCACCGTGATTCGAGAGAACCGGGGTCGCAGCAAGGCGGCCAGTAAAGAAAAGCCTGTTCATGATATGTACTCCTATATGTGTGGGAAACGATGAAGGACTGCGGAACGTGGGGTGCTACTGGTGAATGCCGAGCGAGCGCCGGATCGCGTAGCGCGCTTTGCGCTCGCCGGACAACTCGCCGTGCTTGGCGCCGCGCCGGTAGGCCTGGACCGCTACATTGATCTGTCCGGGCAACCAGTCGGCAGGGGCGGTGAACAGCAAGATATCGCCGTCTTCATCAAACACGTCGATGCGGGCGAGTTCGCCGATACCCCGGCGCAGCGCGAGTGCGCCGTCTACGCCATGAACAATCGTGTCGGTTGCGTCATGCATGGTGTGATCTCCCGGGGGTGTCTGCAGGCTTAGGCGGAAAGGCGTGATAAAGGTCCGCGTCGGAGGAGGCCGGCAGGGGGGCGCGCGGCGGCACCCGGTCGAACTCGGACAGGGCGGCCCGTGCGATTGCACGAAGTTCGTCGCGGTGCATCTCGATCGCGTGACTGTCGCCGTCAAGCATGTTTGCGATGCGGTTGAGCGCTTCGGCTGACCTCGCAGCAGCGTCGGCCGACAGCGCCATGCGCAGCAGTTCGGCGCGCACCACCGACCGGTCGCCATACTGCCAGACGGCCAGCAGGGGAAAGAGTGCGGTTAGCCATGTAGGTCGGATATGAACGGTATCCATTTGATGTCCCTATCGTGAGGGTATGCCCCGACCGGCAGGCCGGGGCATACCGGTTAGCCGCGCAGGCGGCGCAGTTCGTCAGCGAGGACCCAGAGGGCGCGGTTGAGCCTGATGTTCTGGTCAATGCCGGTCACGGGGCGGGTCGTGGTACCCCGGCCATTCGCATTACGACCGCGCAGACCGCCGTTGATCATGTTTTCCTGCACGCGATTGAACGTCGTCCACAGGTCCGGGGCACGATCCTCCATGCGATGCGGTGTCAGGAGTTGACGTTCAGTAATGGGAGCTGGCTTGTCATCGTCGTACCGCAGCGCAAGCGCGGCCCGCGCGAAAGCGGCCTGTTCTCCGTCGGTCAGCGCCAGACCGGCCATTCCCTCGCGCTGCCGGGTCGCCGACTCGAAGCCGTCGAGCACCCTGAACGCCCCCTCGATCACCTCGCCGATCACGTCGCCCTTGTGGGGCACGCGGATATCGCCAACGGTGTCTCCGCAGACCATGCCGTTCTGGCAGACAAACCGGAACATGCCCGCGATCATCTGGTAGCTGCTGGTGCCATCGTGGCTGTTAAGGAGGATGATTTCGTTGGCTTCATGGCCCGTAATCTGGTCCGCGTGCCGCAGACGGACCATGTGTTTCGTGTGGGCGCGCTTGTCGTCGTCGCGTACGCGGGTCTGGCAGACCATGAAAGGCTGGAAGCCTTCCTTGCGCAGGCCGTCCAGCACATCGCTGGTCGGGATATAGCTGTAGCGCTCCGAGCGGCTTTCGTGTGCGGACAGCGCAAAGATCGACGGGGCAACCTCCGCAATCTCGTCATTCGTCAGCGGGCGATCCGAACGTGTGCCAACTGCAGTGCGGCTGAAGCGGTTTGTCAGGTAAGTGGTGTCCATGCTGTTCCCCAATATCGGGATCAGCCCCGGCCCGCAGGCCAGGGCTGGTCGGTTAGTCAATTGCGCGGAGGATGTTGGCGGCTTCCACGTGCTGGGCCGCGTAGGCGCGCAGTGCGTGGTAGTGACCGATGATCGTGTCGTTGCCACACTTTTCGGCCAGATGGCACAGGGCAAACAGCGTGACGACGATGCCGAATGCGTCGGCGCCCATCATGTCGTTGTAGCCGTTCATGTGCCACCGGACGTGCATTCGCCCACAGCGCTCAGGGGCCATGTAAAAACCGCCGTTGGACAGCTGGAAGAAATTCCATGATCCACCGTTGTAGGCACGGCAGAGACGGCGTGCCCAGTCGTACACCAGTGCTTCGCCCTCGAGATGATGCGCACCCAGGTAGTGAGGAAGAAAGTTAAGGCGCAGCTCTTCCGCAACGACGCTCGACGATACCTTGAATTCATTATCAATCACGGTTTATCTCCGGTTTCGGACCACAACGGAATGTCGGGCCACGCTTTAATAATAGGTCTTTTAGACCTTAAATCAAGGAATAATTGGATTGATGTTGTTAACTATGCGTGATTGGTGATTAATATTGTTGATCGGTTTATTCTTGTGTAATAGGTCTTTTAGACCTAACATATAAGCGTGGCCCGACATTCCGTTGTGGTCCGAAACCGGAGATAAACCGTGACTGTATCTGTTGAAAACAGAATTACCGAGACCGTACTTGAAACCAGTTTCGGCAACGAAACGAAGATCGAGTACGTTGCCTATGGGCTGCTTTGCAAATCACCGTCGAACGTGCGCAAAAAAGCGCCGACCGGAATTGAGGAGCTGGCTGTTGCCATTGAGGCCAAGGGACTGATGCAGAACCTGGTCGTGCACGCGATGAAGGGTTCACGCGCGAAAAAGGCAAAACTCGGCGTGTGCGCCGGTCAGCGCCGTCTCGCCGCGCTCGACCTCCTGTTCGAACGGGGCAAGATCACGACGGACCATCCCGTTCCGGTCAAGGTTGTCAGCGAGGCCGAAGCCGTCGCGGCGTCGCTGCTGGAAAACCAGCATGAGCCGATGCACCCGGCAGATCAGTGCGAAGCGTTCCGGATGCTGGCCGGGGAAGGCAAAAGCATCGAATACATCGCGGCGCTGTTCAGAATCTCACTCTTGATGGTGCGGCGGCGGCTGAAACTGGCGAACGTCTCGCCGAATCTGCTGAACCTGTTTCGCAACGACGAAATGAATATCGACCAGGTTACGGCGCTGGCGCTGGCCGACGATCACGATCTGCAGCAGCGGGTGTGGTCGGAGGCGACCGAGGCATGGCAACGCGAACCGCGCGAACTGCGTGCCGCGATCACCGGCACTGAGATCGATGCGAGCCGCAGCCATCTGGCCAGATTCGTCGGTCTGGACGCCTACGAGGCCGCCGGTGGCCATGTACGGCGCGACCTGTTCAGCGACGCGGAGAACGCTGGTTATATCGCCGATCCGGATCTGTTGCACAAGCTGGCCACCGAACGACTGGTGGCGGCGTCGCAGGAAGTCGCCAAGGAAGGATGGGCCTGGGTCGAAACGCGCACGAAGCGAGACTATGGCGAAGTCATGGCCTATGGACGGTTGCCGTCGTTTTCGCGTGAGCTTACGACTGACGAGCAGACCGAGCTCGACGCGCTAATTGCTAAGCGCGACGAAGCCGATGCGAAGCTTAATACTTACAATGACAGCGAAGCCGACGAGGACGATGCACAGCGCGAGCCACTGGAAGAACAGGCGTATGCGCTGAACGACCAGGTCCACACCTTCGGAGAGCGTCTTGAAACCTGGGCCGACGACGACATGAAAATGGGCGGGGTGTTCATCACGATCGACCAGGATGGCGAGCTCAACATCGAGCGCGGACTGGTGAAGCGCGACGATGTGGCGCGCGTGTATCCGAAGGACGACGCGAGCGATGGCGAGGCAGGCATGGCGACAGCTGACCCGCAACCCAAAGAGAAGCCGCTGCACGGGGAAAAGCTGTGCCGCCGTCTGACGGCGCACCGGACCGCTGCCGTGCAGGCCGAGCTTTCCCGCCGTCCAGTCGTCGCACTGGCCGCTTTCATGAACCGGCTGATTCCCACCGTGTTCGACGAGCGCTACCGGTTTGCGTATGCCGAAAGCGCCGTGAAGATCGACGCACACACCTCGCGCGATGCGCTGGTGCGCGAGGCGGACGACATGGAGTCGAGCGTGGCTTTTACGCAAATTGAGGCCGACCGGGCGAAGTGGGCAAAGCTGCTGCCCAAGGACGTTGACGACCTGCTGCCATGGCTGCTGAAACAGGAATCGGACGTGATGGCCAGGCTGTTTGCGTTCTGCGTGGCCGCGACGCTCGACAGTGTGAGTTCGACGGATCGCATCCACCCCATCAACACGCTCGCGGATGTAATGCAGATAAACATGGCGTACTACTGGAAGCCGACGCAGCAAAGTTATCTGAATCACGTATCGAAAGCGAGGATCATCGACGTAGTGACCGAGGCGGTCTCGGTGGAATCGGCCGCGGAACTGCAAGGCATGAAGAAGGGCGACGCGGCCGCAGGTGCAGAGCTTCGGATTGCCGAATCGGGCTGGCTTCCGGAAGTGCTAAGAAAGCGCAAGGCAAACGATAAGGGCGAAACAAAGCGCAAGCAGACGCGCTAGTGTGAAACAAGCCCGGGCCGGACGGCTCGGGCAACGCCTCCCGGGTCGCAATTCGTGCGGCCCGATTTTCACCGCAGCGGGCTGATCGCCCACCTTCCTGCAAGTGCATTCTCCCGCACCCAACCCGACAGCGCCAGTTGCGCACGCGTGAGCGTTCGGATTGAGGCGCGCGAATCGACAGGGACCTTGCCGCGCCTTAGGTGCAGGGAAACCGCCGCGCCAGAGCGCAGCCCGGAGGGCCATCCAGTCGGGCGTCGTGCGTTACGCGGAAACCTTCTCCGCCGCCGCTTTAGCAGTTGCCTCTGTGCTGCCCTGCGCTTGCACCTTCTTCTCACTTTCGCGCTCAGCGATGAAAGCGTCACCGCGTTTTTTGAGCGTCCGCTGCAGATCGCCATCCGCCCTGAACTGATCAAGCGCCCATAGCAGCGCACCGGTCAGCGTGCCGCGATCCACCGGAAAATCAACCGTTGAAACGACGCCGCCGAGATCGATAAGTTCGCGCGTGTGCGCCTTGCGCTGATCCTCGCGCCGTGCGCTAAGCATGCGGGCCGCTTCGGCCTTCATTACGTCGGCCTTCTGGTTGATCTTTTCAAGCCGGACCAGCTTGTCGAGCTGGCGCGACTCCTGCGCGGTTGGATTCGGAATCGCAGCGAGTTCGACCAGCAGCGATTGGGTGGCGGTGGGCGACTTCAAACCCTTGATGTACTGGACGTGTTCCGTGAGCCATTCGGCGTTTGCCATCATGTTTCTCCTGGATCAGTTTCAGGTTGCGTTGGGCGACAGCGCAGGCAGACCATCGGCTCCTTCCTGTCAGGCCATTCCGGATGATGAAAAATCGCAAACCGGTTTAGCAAGGATGGGCCACGTAAAATCTGGCGAGCAAAGCGGGTCAAAGCGCGCTTCCGCGTTTCCATGCTAGCATGGAAACAGCTTATGGTAAGACAAATGCCAATCCGCCATGCCAACCTACCACCTAAGCGTGAAAGCAGGCAGGAAAGCCGCCGCTGGCGAGCACGCCAAGTACATTGCGCGTGAGGATCACTACGCCTACATTTCCCGCGGCGGCCGGTACGAGGAGCGCGGCGACCTGAAGATGACCGAGAGCGGCAACATGCCGGCGTGGGCCGCACATGACGCGAGCATTTTCTGGCAGGCCGCGGACACCCATGAACGCGCGAATGGTCGACCGTACACGGAAATCGAGGTTTCGATACCGCGCGAACTGGACGATGAACAGCGCGTCGCGCTCGTGCGCGAGTTCGTTGAACACACGCTCGGCGAGCGTCACGCGTACACGTGGGCGATCCACAATCCGGCGGCAAGCGACGGACTCGAACAGCCGCACGCACACATCATGTTCACGGAACGCGTGAACGACGGCATCGCGCGTGATCCGGAGCAATATTTCAGGCGCTGGAATGCAACGGAACCTGAAAAGGGCGGCGCTGGAAAAGACCGCTATCTGAGCAGCCGGCAGTTCGTGCGCGACGTGCGCGAAGAATGGGCCGTCACGGCAAATCACTTCATGGCGCGGGTGGGCATCGAGGCCCGCATCGACCACCGCAGCTACCGGACGCTGGGCATCGAACTGGAGCCGTCGGTCAAGGTGGGCGTCGCGCGCTACGCGGGAGAGCGCGGCGTGATGGCGAGTGTGCTGGAAGAGAACCGCCAGCGCGCATTCCGCAACGGCCAGCGGCTACTGATCAATCCGGCGATCGCCGTCGCCGCCCTGACGGTCAACCAATCCACGTTCTCACGACGCGACGTCGAGCAGTTCGTGTTTCGCAACACCGACGGGGCCGAACAGTTCCGGCAGGTTTACGCGCGCCTGATGAATTCGAAGGAACTGCTGGCGCTAAAGGATTCCGGACGGGCGGGCGAGTGGTTCACGTCAGCGGATCTGCGTGCGATCGAGGTACGACTGGTCGAACGCGCGCGTGAAATGAGTCATGCCGGCGATGCTGCGGTGGGCGATACCGCAGCGCGTGAAATGCTGCGTGCGACCCGACAGTTCAATGCGGGGCAGGATGCGGCTTTTGTTGCGCTCGCCGGCGGCGCCCAGCTGGTGGTCGTGAATGGCGCAGCGGGTACCGGCAAAAGCTACGTACTCGCGGCAGCACGCGAAGCGCTCGAGGCGGACGGGCTGCGCGTAGTCGGCGCAGCGCTGCAGGGTAAGACGGCCGACGATATGCAGCGCGATGCCGGCATCGCGAGCCGGACGCTGCACAGTCTGCTTTCGGGCATCGAGCGCGGCACCGTTACGCTCGATGCAAAAACGGTTCTGGTGATCGACGAGGCCGGCATGGTCGGCTCGCGGCAAATGGAAAAACTGCTCGGCCACGCGCAGGCGGCCGGTGCGCGCGTACGCCTGGTGGGCGATGCGTGGCAGCTGCATGCGGTCGATGCAGGCGATGCTTTCCGCGCGGTATCGCGCGAAGCGCTCGCCGGGGACCGGTTGGAAAGCCTGACCGAGATCAAGCGCCAGAACGAGGCCTGGCAGCGCGAAGCAACGTTGGCGCTGGCCCGGCATGATGTGCAAACGGCGGTGTCCGCGTATGCGGAGCGCGGTGGCGTGCAGCTGTATGCCACCGTCGGTGACGCGCGCGAGCAGCTGATTGCGCAATGGCAGGATGATCGCCGGAGAAGCCCTGGCAAGGACCTGTTGCTGCTGACTCATACCAACGAAGAGCGCTGCGCGCTGAATGCGCGAGTGCGCGAATTGCGACGGTCCGCCGGCGAGCTGGGTGCCGAACAGACCGTGCGAGCCGAAGACCGGCACATTGCGATCGCCGCCGGCGAGCGGATCGTGTTTCTGCAGAACGAGTACGTGATGCAGGTCAAGAATGGGACGCTGGGCGCCGTCGAACGGATCGACGCGCCGGCGGACAGGAAAGCGACCGGTGCCGTCCTGCATGTGCGGCTCGATGACGGCCGGCGACTCGCGGTCGATACGGCACAGTACGGCCATTTCGATTACGGTTACGCGCTCACGGTCCACAAGAGCCAAGGTGTAACAGTCGACGGCGCGTATGTGCTGGCCACGAAGAGCATGCACGCCGAACTGGCCTACGTCGCGATGACCCGGCACAAGGAAAATCTGGTTGTGGCGGCCGGACGGGACGAATTTGCGGACGGCACGGCGCTGATGCGCAGCCTGTCGCGTGCCGACGAAAAATCGTTCAGTGCACAGCACGAACTAAGGCCGGATCGCGATCGTCGGCCGGAGACGGGCTACCGGCACACACTGAACCAGCGACGCGTCGAATTTTCGAATGCGCCGCGGCCGCGACGGACGGAAATGACGCTCGGTCGGGCCGTCGAACAGTATGCCGACGCGCTATCCCGCGCGTCGGTCGCCAAGGGCGACAGCAGGCCGCTGGCTGCAAAGGAGCGTGCTGCGCTGAAACGGGCAGGGGCTGCGCTAGACCGCCGTGACTCCACGATGCGACGCGAGATCCGTTACGTTGTTGAGAGGGACGATCGTGCCTGGAGGGCACTCGTTGAGCTCAGCGGCGCCGAGCGGGCAGCTGCTCTGGTGAACGAGGTCGTCGCCGCGCGGGCGCAGCAACGCGGACTTGATCTGCGAGCAACTGAAGGCACGCTACCGGGATCGCGTAGCGGAACGTTCAGACGTTTTGCGGACATGACGCGTGAGGAACGGCAGAATCGTCGTAGCGAATCCAAGGCGCCATTGCGTGAGGCGGCAAGTGAGCCAGTCGCGCTCGACCGGTCACAAAGTACGAAGGACCGTGGTCGAGGCGGGCCGGAATTCGGCGATTGACTTCGGATATCAGAATAACTGAATGAGATAAAAATTACGTGAATTACCTGAGTCCTCAATTCAGATCTGACTGGTCTCTTCAGGCGATGCGGCCACCATATCAATCACTCGAACAGATGAGCTGTGCGCAATGGGATCGTTTTCTGCATTTTCCATATGAGAAGGAAACGATTTCAATAATTGCAGGATTTGTTAGACGACCCCGATTGGCATCGCCTGATTCAGATCATGACACTCTGGTTTCGACGATTGAATCCGTGGGCAATTCGTCCTATTAAAATCAACGGCCATTAGTCAGGCTGTCACGGTTGAAAATGACTTTCGGCGCTGGGAATTACTTTGGTGAACTCGTGGATCAAAAGCTAGTACATTAGAATCAACCCCGATTAGTGGTGTTATCAGGGTTGAACAGTGCAAAAGAAAACGCCCGCGTTCTGTCGCAGGCGTTTCCGTGGCCCCGCTACCGCGTCCTATGGGGCGACTTCGAGCCCCTTGCTGCTGTTAGGACCGGCTTCCGCGCGGCTCCCTTCCAGTATAGGGCGCACGTTGGGATATCCAAGGTCGCCCTTCGCTGGCTCGCTGGCGACAGCGGAGACCGTCATGCCTGACATCATTTGCGGACCTTCGTTGATACCTCGACAAATTGTGGCTATTAAGCGCGGTTTTGCTAATAGCAGTTATCAAAACTGTATGCGATACGGCCCCAATTTTATGGGTGATGTGCGCTCACACAACTAAAGTTGTTATTAAATTTCAACTAAAGTTGTGACTGCCCGCGCGCCTTGCCATCCGGTGCGCCTTTCCCCCGCGTCGCCGCTGGAACAGGCCGCCGACCTTGCGCGCGACGACCGTCTGGCCGCCCCCCGCCGCGCACTGCGATACAACTTTCGTTGAAATTGCGCATCGCGTTACAGCTTTAGTTGCCGACGTCGACGCGATGGTTACAACATTAGTTGAAATGGGATTTGGCCCGGAAGCCTTGCGGGAAGGAGGTTTGCTGGAATTTTTGCGATGCACAACCGTAGTAACAACTTTAGTTGTGTGAGCGGGCATCGATCGATTCAGGCTTCTGCGCAAATGCGGAGCGTCCGAAGTTGGTGCGTTCCAGCGCGCTCGCCTGTCTCCGGTTGCGAACACGCGATGGCGGGCACGGACCTCTCGCAGGTGTTCGGACGTCAAGATGTGAGCCCGGATGCCGATATACTCGCTACGCATTTACGGACATGGCGACTTTCCCGGCAGAAAACCCCCCGCCGCCAGGCGCCTCCAGGCCGCCCACGGAGAATTGTTTGATTTTGAACCGACCGTCCATCATCTGGCGCGCGATCACCTTCGTGGTGATCGTGTGCCTGTCTCTCGTCGTGCTTGATGGCTGGCGAAGCTGGACCGCACGGGCAGTCGAGTTGGGCGAAATGGATGTCGCCACCTCGAATCTCTCACGGGCAATGGCCCAGCAGGCCGACGACACGTTCAAGGAAGCAGACACGGCGTTGCTGGGCATCGTCGAGCGCGTGCAGCACGATGGCACGGGCCCGGCTGCTCTTAACCGGTTGCACGACGTTCTGGTGATGCGTCGGCAGGAGCTTTCCCAGCTTGACGGTCTGTTTGTATTTGACGAAAACGGAATCTGGATCGTCAATTCCACGTCGGTGCCACTCGATCGATTCAACAACTCGGATCGCGAATATTTCAACTTTCATCGACACAACGCTGATCCTGGTCCGCACATTGGCGTCCCGGTAGTAAGCAGATCGAGTGGAAAATGGGTTATTCCCGTTTCACGGAGAATCAATAAACCGGGTGGCAGTTTCGGCGGCGTTGTGTTGGCCACCGTCGATATCCAATTTTTCAAGACGTTTTACGATAGCCTTCAGATCGGCAATGCGGGAGCCGTTGCCCTCGTCCTGGATAGTGGCGTGATGCTGATGCGTCGACCGTTTGACGTAAAAATAATCGGCAAAAACATGAAGGGAACCGAGCTGTACCGCTATTACACGACGCAGGGGCCGGCCGGAACGGCTTTCATCAAGTCGGCGCAGGATGGCGTCACGCGGCTGAACAATTATCGAAGCCTCCCGAATTACCCGGTCTTTGTAGCCGCTGCGTTGTCCAAGGACGAGATTTTGCACGATTGGTGGAGTGACACAGTCTGGCATTCCGCTGGCGTGCTTTGCCTTGTCATTGTGGTGGGCTTGTTCGGCTGGCATCTGATCCTGCAAATCGAATTGCGAACGACCGCCGAAGCGGAACTGACAAAGACGCACGCCACCCTTGAAACGCTCAATCGGACGCTTGAACGACTTGCCATGCAGGACGGCCTGACCGGGCTCGCGAATCGCCGTCAATTCGATGTCGCATTGCATAACGAATTCAGCCGCGCCGCGCGTGAAGCGAGTGCGCTTGCACTGATCATGCTGGATGTCGATTGCTTCAAGCAATACAACGACATCTATGGGCATGCCGCAGGCGATGACTGCCTGCGAACGATTAGCCACCTCATCAGGGATCTGACCGCCGGACGTCCGGGAGATCTTGCTGCCCGCTATGGTGGAGAGGAGATCGCAGTGCTTCTTCCGGACACCGATGTAGCCCGCGCCGTGGCAATCGCGGACAATATCCGTAGCGCCATTCGTGCTCTGGAAATTGAACATTCGGGCAATCCAACGGGCTTCGTGACGATAAGCGCAGGTGTTGATGCCTGGGTCCCGATTCGAGGCGCGGACGAGCCTGCGGCGCTGATACTGGCGGCCGACAAGGCACTGTATGAGGCAAAGGAAAAAGGGCGAAATCGGGTACTTGCCGCCCGGGGTAGCTTTCTCTCATCGACAACGACTTTACGTTGATCTACTGCAGCGCACCCTGTTCTCATTTCTGCGACGTTTTCGGCGCTCGCGTCCATGATGCGGATGAACACCGCCTTCGCTCGCCCGCTGCAACAGAAGCGGGGACTGCCAGAGCGTCGAAGTCGACCGGTTGATACCGCCGCTTTCGCTCAGGAGCGTTACAGGATTGAAACGGTTCGTGCAGGTGTAGAGCTTTGGAAGAACCGCCCCGCCTCTGCCTCGGGTGCCCGCCTTGATGAAATCAGGGATGGTCCGCAATTTGCGTAGACACATTGCAGACCACGAAGACGCTGCATCGAGCAAGTTCAAACGGCAGCAGAAAAACAGTACGCCAATCGGGGAAAATCATGTTCACACACACTCCGGCCGCCCTCCTGGCGACACTGCCATCTGTGCTTCTTGTCGCCGCACTCCACCATAAGCGCAACGAACCAGTTCGATGGCGCTCTGGATGACAGCGCCATCAGGTCGGCAATGCTTCATTCGCATTTCCGCGAAGACGGAAAACGAAAACATGAAGCGCGTGCTATGTATTGCCCTTGCCGTATTGTTTCTCGCGTCAGGCGAGATGATCTACACGATGCAACAGGAGCGCCATAGGCACAACGTGATCACGGACGATTTCCGTGAGGACCATACGCTGAGGTCTAGCGATATCAAAAACTGCTGGTCTGGGCGCCGCATTTCGACTGCTGGTTTCACACTGCCGGTGAATGAACGGTTGGCTTCTATCCCGCAATCAAAGGCAATCGGGGGAAACGATGGAATTCTTGCTTGGCTTGGGAGTGGGGGTGTCCTTTGGCGCGAGCCTTGGCGTGATCGTCGCATCTGTGCTTCGAATGAGCAAGGACGAAAACCCCGAGACTCGGTTCATGAAACCGGACGGAGCAGCGCTGCGCGAGGCGAGGCCCGCGGCAGACATCGTGTTTAGCCGGATCGACTAGAACATCGTGTTGTCGTTGGCCGACTGCTCGGGCACGGGTTGAATCACATCCCAGTGCTCGGCGATCTTGCCGTGCTCGACGCGGATCATATCCACGATCGCGTTGCCGCGGTCTTGCGGGTTGCTGGTCGAGTGAACATGCAGGAAGACGAGATCGCCGTCGGTCGCACTGCGCACGATGGCCGAACGGGCATCGGGGGCATGCTTGAAGTATTCGGTAAAGAAGCTGATGAACGGCGCGGACCCGGTGGGCACGTGCGGATTGTGCTGAATGTAATTCGGGGCGAGCACGGTGCTGGCAGTCGTGAGATCGTGCCGGTTGAACACCGCATCATAGAAGTTCACGACCAGCGCGCGGTTGCGCTCTTCCTGGGCAATATCGCGAACGGCCGGATGAACCGGCGCGACGCTATCTTCGGCGCGGGCCACATGGCTCGCGATCAGCGCGAAGAACGCAGCGGCGGCTGCCGCGCGCTGGAGCAGGGAGTTTCTGTTTGTCATGACGGTCCCCTTCTTTTCGTTGGAAGCCGGCGGCTGCAAGGACTTTAGCATCTGCAGGTGGCGACGACGAGACGGATCTTGCCAGTGCATCGACGCTCCCGCGCCGAATGGCCTGCTGCTGTCGGTGTTCACAAATGCTGGGAGCGGACGAAAAGTGGGGGGAGTGTTCGTTCAACTGTTGCAGTTTCGACCCGGCGTGCCTCCCCCAGATTTTGTCCACTCCCCGAATCTGCGAACTTCAACACTAGACCGAAGCAAACGCGGAGGCTCCTGCGGCTGGATCTCTCTGTTGCTGCAACACAGTCCGTAAGGCCTTACCAAGGCGATGGATACCAGCAGGAATGTCTGCCAGAGCCGGAGCCGCGTAACACAGCCGGATGTGGCCAGATGTCCCACCATCGGGCAGGAAAGCCTCCCCACTGCGAACGGATACGCCCTCGCTCGCGGCCACAGCCTCGATCTGATGCGCGTGGATACCCTCGGGCAGTTGCGCCCAGAGATAGAGCCCGCCTTGCGGTATGACATAGTTCAGTTCAGGGCACCACGTTGCGAGTGCATCGATCAGGGCGTCACGGCGCGCGTGCACCGCTGCGCGAATTTGCGGCAGGTGGCGGACGTAGCCGCCGCTTTTCAGGAACCTGGTCAGGACGGCCTGGGTCAAGGTGGGGGTCGCGAGATCCTCGCTTGCTTTGGCTTGCGCGATGAGCGGCACTGCGGCACGGGGTACGACAAGCCATCCAAGGCGCAAGGCAGCGCTGATGGTCTTGGACGCGCTCCCCTGCTGGATAACGATGCCCGCCGTGTCGAGGGCCTTCAATGAGGGCGGCGTGTCGCCAAAGGCGATATCGCCATAGACGTTGCTTTCCACGATCGGCGTGCCGAAGCGGGTGCAGATCGCCAGAATCCGGCGACGACGCTCCAGGCTCAGCAGCCGGCCTGTCGGGCAGTGGAAGGTCGGGATGAGATAAACAAATTTGGGCCGTAGTCGGCCCAGCGCGCCCTCCAGCGCATCCGGATCGACTCCCTCGCGATCCATGGCGATACTCACCACGTGCGCTCCCGTGGCCTGAAAGGCCCGAAAGGCACCGTGCCAGGTAGGACTTTCACAGACCACCGTATCGCCAGGCGAGAGCAGCGCGCGGGCGATGACGTTGAGGCCCTGCTGAGCACCGCCGGTGATGAGAACCTCGCCGGAGGTCGCATTCACCCCATTCGTGCACAGCATGTCACTCAGCGCTTCGCGCAGAGCCGGGTACCCCAGTATCGGCGCTGCCTTTGACAACACATCCGCGTCCTCCATCGCACTTGCCGCGCAGCCCGCAAGTGCGGCATGAGGCGTGAGACCCGGATGCAGCCAGCCGTCCCCGAAGGAGATAAGGCCGGAATCTGTGGCGGTACTGCGAGGTTGAGCAAGTCGTCCGAGTCGCGACCAGGCGACCGTGTCGATGGACGATCGATCCGGGTTGTCAGCAACGACTATCGCTCCTCTTCCCACATAACCCCGTACCAGGCCCGAGTCTTTCAGCTCCTGATAGGCGGCGGTGACGGTCGTACGACTGACGCCCAATTCTCCGGCGTAGATGCGCTCGGAAGGCAACTTCGATCCGATAGCGATACGGCCGGTGCGGATTGCGTCAGAGAGGGCCGCGGTCAATTGAACGTAGAGCGGCTGGGACGCTTTGGGATCGGGCTGGAAGCCAAGCTTGTCCAGCGTTGACGGTGTCACCATGTCGAGCCCTTACTCATATCCAATTTGAAATTGGATATTAACATTGGTATGAAGGTAGTTTAAGTTACCAATCGACTGCTTCAGGTGGTCTTTTGAAAACTACATCTTGATTTGCGCTGATATTCAGATTGGTGAGTACTTTCCACCAGCTTGCAGGCATCCCCAGCGCGGTGATGTCGATAGATTGCTGTCTGCACATGACACTTTATTGGCTTGAATGGATATGACGACGATCACTGAATCTACCTGCCGCGACTTCCCGGGCGCCACGCAGCGAAACGCGGCAATTTCGAAGGCTCAGGAACATACCTTTGACGTGTTCTTCTACGGCCTCAACATGGATGCCGAACTGCTTTCCTCCAAAGGCGTCGTGCCGCGCGACCCGCGGGCGGCGTTGGTCGAGGATCACGTCGTAATCCTCGGGGCAAAAGCGATGCTGCTGCGTTCGCACGGAGGACGGGCGTACGGCATGCTGTTCCGGTTGACGCATCGGGAGATGGACACGTTGTACGCCGGCCTGCACGACTACCGTCCCGAGCCATTTACGGCAATCCTCGTGAACGCCGACGAGGATGCCAGGCCTGTGGCGGCCATCAGCATGGTGCACCGGGACCCTCCCGTCGACTCGAACCACGACCCCGCCTATTGCACGCGCTGGAAAAATCTCGTTCGGCAACTGGGATTTCCAGATGGCGCATCAACCGGGGCAGATTGAGTCACTTGCAACGTACTACTGTTTTGATCAAGGAGAAGAAATGGAAGTCCTCAGGATTGCTGCATTCTCCGACGGGGATGCCGGAGGTAATCCCGCGGGAGTCGTCATCGTCAATGAACTCCCGACGAGTACCGAAATGCAGGGGATCGCAGCGGAAGTTGGATTCTCGGAGACGGCCTTTGCCGCTCGAGCGGGTAGCGGTTGGCGGGTGCGCTATTTCTCACCGGCATCCGAAGTGCCATTCTGCGGACATGCAACGATTGCCCTCGGCGCAGCGCTAGCGCTCAGGCACGGCGACGGTGTATTCGCCCTGGTTCTCAACCAGGCCGAGATTACGGTCGAGGCGTGGCGCACAGGTGATCTCGTTATGGCTGCCCTGCAATCGCCACCCACGCGCAGCGCCCCGGTTCCGGCCCCGCTCGTTTCTGCGGCGCTGGATCTGTTCGGCTACACGGACAGGGATCTGGACTTCCGCATCCCGCCCGCACTCATTCATGCAGGTGCAGGTCATCTGCTGCTGATGCTTGACAGCCGGCAGGCCCTGGCGGCGATGAAGTACGAATTCGATGCCGGCAGGGCGCTGATGATCCGGGAAGGGTGGACAACCATTCTGTTAGGGCACGCCGAGACGCAGCAGTGCTTCAGCACGCGCAACCCATTTGCGTATGGCGGAGTGTACGAAGATCCTGCGACCGGTGCAGCGACGGCTGCCCTCGCCGGGTACCTGCGGGACATCCGGTGGCCGCATGCGGGGGCAATTGAGGTCGTTCAGGGCGAGGACATGGGCATGCGCTCTTACCTGCGAGCCGACATCACACCGAACTGCGGAAGCTCAATCCGCGTCTCCGGTACTGCGCGGATCATGCGGTCCTGAACGTCCATCTCTTGAAAGGTAACAATCATGCTCAAAATCCTCGGCAAATCCTCCTCGATTAACGTGCGAAAGGTGCTCTGGCTGTGTGCCGAGATGGAGATGAGTTATGAGCACGAGGAATGGGGTTCAGGGTATAGGTCTACAGAAGCGCCCGAATTCGTAGAACTCAATCCCAATGCAATGGTGCCCGTGATCAAGGATGGCTCGTTGGTCCTATGGGAGTCGAACACGATCTGCAGGTATCTCGCGAGCCGGAGTCAGCGAAGCGATCTTCTTCCTGCAGATCCGGAGAATCGGTCACGCGTCGAGCAGTGGATGGACTGGCAGGCCACGGAGCTAAATAATGCCTGGCGCTTTGCGTTTATGGCTCTGGTGCGCAAGAGCCCGGCGCACAACGACCCGCAAGCTCTCGCAATCAGCGTTGCGAGCTGGAATCGACACATGCAGATGCTCGACGCACAGCTCGAGAAAACCGGTGCATATGCCGCAGGCCCTGGCTTCACGCTCGCCGACGTGGTGCTTGGACTGTCCACGAACCGGTGGTATATGACGCCGATGGAGCGCCCGGAACTGCCCGCTGTGCAGTCCTGGTTTGAGCGACTGAGTCAGCGTCCGGCGTTCATGTTGCATGGACGAAATGGCACCCCGTGACGCTCGCCCGGTCCAGCTCCGATATAAACGGTTATTCCTCTCGTCAAGCAAACGGTTGATGCAAATGATTAGAAAAACGCTTCGCATCGCTGGCGTCGGCACTCTCGCAATACTTGCTACAGTCATAGCAGGAACGGTCTATGCGTTACCTTCTTCCGCCGCTGCAGTCTGTCCCGCATGTTATGGCTTTCAGGAAGTGCGGCCCGAAATCTATGTTCAGAAGAAGACCGGAGAAGACGAGCGCCTTGCAATCGTCGGTACGGTCGAGCAGGCTCGCAGGAAACTGACCCAATTCTGGGGGCCGCTCGAAGCGACGCCCCGGATTCTTGTTTGCTCGGACGATGATTGTTTCCGTCGCCTCGGTGGCGGCAGGCGAAGGGGCATGTCGCTCTTTGACCAGGTAGCCGTGCTATCTCCACGAGGCAGCAACGTGACCATTGCCGCTCACGAACTCTCGATGAACGAATTACACCACCGTATTGGCCTATGGGCGTTCGCAACGGGACGAATCCCCATCTGGTTTGACGAAGGCATAGCGATGTACTCATCCAATGATCTCCGATATCTGTCGCCTGCTAGCGAAGCGAACCGCTGTCTGGTTCCGGCCCCCACCTATCTGCCTGCCGGCATGTTCGAGTGGAATAAGACCGCACTGGTGGACCACCAACTTTACGCAAAGGCAGCATGTCGTACGATTCAATGGATTGCTTCACACGGTGGTGCGCCAGGTGCCGTGGCCCTCGTTGAGAAGATCGCTGCTGGGCAACCATTCACGGAAGCATCGCGGTAATCCATCCGATATCAACTTGAACTGCTACGGCTTCGGAAACAGCCCGACGTATGCAGCAGCGAACTGCCGCAGATCTCTTGGAGACAACGTCCTGATGACTGCCGCTGGCACGGCTTGTGCCCCTCGCATAGTGCACCGTCGGTCGGCGCCGGTCAAAGCGACGCGAGACCCGGTTCGGCCGATTCTGTTTGAGCCCCGCTTACCGAGGGCCTCCGGCCGGTGATCACGCCGGCTGGGGCGCTTTGGCGTCCGGACCGGATTCTCCGCCCGAGGGCAGAAGACTGGACGAATGGGATGAGGCCGGATGGCAAGCGGCCCGCCGGGCAGGGGCAACCGGAGAGACGTCATTACACCGGGAGCGGGTCTGACCGGGGGTTGTCGATGTGTCGATGGCGTGTCGGTCGGTTACCGGGGAGGTTGGCCCAGGGCTCGCCCTGGAGCCCTGGGCGTGGGTCGCGGATGGTAAGCCAGATCCTGGTCGTGCAACGGGTCTCCGGCAGCTGTTCACACTGGATCCTCGTGTTCGACGCCCCTGCGCGTCGGCCGCGGATGTCGAAGCCGTGCCGCTGAAGCGGTACGGCCGCCCCGATTGCCGGAAGGGGTGCGGATCGGGTAGGGTGACGCCATCTCCACCACCTCAGAAGGGAATGACACAATGAACAAGCAGGAACTTATTGATGCGGTCGCCACGAAGACGGGCGACACCAAGGCGGCAACGGGAGAGACGCTGGAGGCACTGATTGCCGCGATCACGGGTGAAGTGACAAGGGGCGGCACCGTGCAACTGGTGGGATTCGGTTCGTTTTCGACCGGCGCGCGTGCCGCACGGGTCGGCCGCAATCCGGCAACCGGCGCCGAGATCCAGATTCCGGCCGCGAAGACGGTCAAGTTCACGGCTGGCAAGGCGTTCAAGGATGCGGTGAACGGCGCCTGAAGCCGGAAGAGGGCCGCCGGCCGGATCGCTGCTGGCGGCGTCCCTGTCAAATCGCCGCGACCGGGGGGGCGGCAGTCGCATTGGAGCGAGTGATCAGGACGGCGGGCCTGGACCCAGGTCGGCTGGCCTGGTAGCATGGGTGGCGAGATGTCGCGGTGGATTGCGGCCCTTGTGCTTTACTGCTCGTCTAGCTAGATACCCGAATGGAAACGAAACGCTCACGGACCCGGCGGCAGACCTCGTGCCCGACCATCGGTGCATTGCTGCGCTACCGGACGCGCATTGTGCGCGTCATTGCGGAAGCGCGTGGGCAGCGCGCGATGATCGAATCGCTCGATACGACGGGCAGGACCTTTGTGAGTACGGTGAAGTGGGGCAGCCTGCGCGAGTTGGGTAATCAGCTTTTCTGAACCTGGGTTGAGCCGCACGGCGACTGACGACCATTCCGCGGTGTCGCTGATCAAAACCTGCATGCAGCCCAGGACGAAAATGCTTCTCCTGGAAGCTGAACGTAGCGGCAACGATATCTTCCTTCTCTATCAATGACGGTCGAAATTGGCCACTCTATACTCGCGCAAGGACCACAGTCAGGGGCAACACAATGCGACGCATCACCGTCCGGAGATCGCCGGTTCACGGTAAAGGGGTATTTGCGATGCTGCCGCTTGCGGCGGGCGAGCGCGTGCTCGAGTACAGGGGCGAAATCACGACGTGGCGAAACGCGTTGCGCCGGCACCGGCGCGAAGGCGTCGCTGGGCATACATTCCTGTTCGGCCTGTCGGACGGACTCGTCATTGATGGTAGCCGGGGCGGCAACAGCGCCCGCTGGCTGAACCACGCCTGTACGCCGAACTGCGAGACCATCGAGGGTGAAGGTCGGATTTTCATCCACACGCTCCGACCGATCGACGCGGGCGAAGAGCTGTTCATCGATTACCTGCTGGCCGTTGACGACCCTGAGGATGAAGCGGCCTGGGCGCAGTACGCGTGTGCCTGTGCCGCCCCGGATTGTCGTCGGTCGATGTTGGCGATTGCGGCGTGAACACGCCGGCGCAGACGACGGTCGACAGCGGTACTGGTTTGGAGGATGCTCGCAATTCAATGCAGCTGGACGACGGGTTTGTCCGGATCTGCGCGGATGCGGTTTTTCATCGCGATGTGCTGAAAATTGCATCGCCCGAAGGTTATGTGTCTGGCGGCGCTGCTGGTACCAGGACAAAGGAACAGCTTTCGCTGGATCTGGACAAGTGGTGATGACGCCATTGCGCGGTGCTTTTCCGAACGGGGGGCGGTCTCATGCGAAAGCGGAAGAACATGGAGCAGGTGATGGGCGCCGCTAGCCTTCCGGAACTGCTCAGCCGTCTTGAGGCGGCGTTAGGGGAAACTCCGTTTCACGTTTCGGTCTGGAAAGGGATATCGGATATCAACATGCGCCTTGCGGCAGACGGGACACGGGCGGCAGCCATCAAGCGTCAATCTCCGATGAGTTCGCGTAGACGGACGCCGGCCACCGGATCTTTGTCGCCGTTTTGATGAGCGCAGCGGATGCGTGGCTGCACGTAATCCGGAGGGAAGAGCCAGCGATGCGGGCTGCAACAACGGGCATCGGGCGAACTTCCGTAGTCGCCCGTAGGAGACCCTCGACTCGCCCAGCAGCGGCCGTTCAAATGGCGCATCACCGTCTGCGGTTTGAGACAAAATAAGGTTGTATAGCGCTCCGGGGGGTAATAGAGGGCCAGTTGACCAAAGGGGGTAGGCGATGGAGAACTGGGCATGGTTCATCGTAGACTGCTGCGACGGCAAGGATCCACAGACGGAGGGCCCGCCAAACGTGGTTCCGTGAGGAAGGCAAGCTGACACATCTCGGATCGAAATTGAAAAGAGCAAAAACACCCAAGACGCCGTCCCTAGTGGGGCAATGGACCGGCAGCTTTCAAGCAACCGAAATTGAGGGAACGCTAGTAATCGATCTTGAGGAACTGTCCGGCCAGACAGTGGGCAGCGTCATGATGTTTCCCAAGACAGGTACACCTGTCATGGTCGGCAAGATATGGTCCATCTACGCGGCACCTGATCGGGCATTTGCCGCCATCTCCCTTAACCCAGTGAATCCTCAATTTCAAAACTTGGTGATGTGGGAGCAGATACCCCAAGTATTTCCTAACATGGAAATCGCCAAGAAGGCACAGGCCGTACTGACTTGGACAGACTCGAAGATGGAAGTGCATTGGGGGAGCGTTAAGATCCTTGGGGTAGCGATTCAGAGGCCCGGCGAAACTGATCGAGGAATACCGCGACCTCGAGAGAGGTCGCGTGGGGACGTTGCCTGAAGATTTCAAGTCTCTCGCGCAAGTCACCATTTATCACTGCGCATCGCACTTGGGCAAGCAGATGAACTCCGGTCGGCGACCAACGCATCTGTTGGCGCTTGCACATGCGCTGGTTGAGCACCTGATTCACTGCAGACTCGGCCGTGGCGGTCGAGATCGGTTTGCCGCGGCGGTGTCGTGCGCCGTAATTGATCGTTGAGCCGCCATTCGCTTCGACGTATTCAACAAGCTCTCGAGTCCGGTAGTCGAGCTGCGCCAGACTCTCTGCAACGCCCGGCGTTTCAGGCACGATCACCCGACAGAGGAGCAGGATGCCTTGCATCCTGTCTTTCGCCTTCTCGAGTTTGGCATGCCAGAAGCACCAGCGCAGCTTGTCAACGCGGGATATCAGCACACGTCGGGCGGCCTTTTCCGTTTCCGTTCGTGCGTGTATGCCCTTGATGATCTGCTCGAGATACCTCACCCTCATTGATATATGGAACCAGTCCAGAACAGGTGTAGGAGAAAACGGCAATCGACAGGCGATTGACTGGAGGCCATTGGCACCATCGGTTATGACCGACAGCTTCGGTTGATCGCTTCCAGTTGTGGCCTTCACGAGAGTGGTGAGCCGGTCCACGATATCCGGCAGCCTCTTTCTCACGAACGCGAATACGCGCGACGTCTGCCCCCTGGCGCTCAAGCGGCCCGTTAAAACCTCAAAGCTAGAACATTCGGATTTGCGGCGCCCTCTAACGAATCCTCCGTCGATCGTCAGGGTCCACTCCGTCTCTTCCTTCGGGGCGCGACACGCAGCTGGTTGAACCGCTTCAATGCGCGCGCCGACGCGGAGCGCCCTGTTCCGCACGGTCACATGGTTCAATGTCTTCCGCGCGGGCAGGAACTCGCGCAACATAGTAACGACCTGCCGGTACGGCATCTGTGCCGAAAGCCTGGCCTCAAGCGACAGAAGTTCCTCGGTCGCCCTCTCCGGAACGAATTCGGTCATCGGACTGTACGGATACTCCAACTGCAACGGAGTCTCGCACGGACAGCAAACAATCCGGGCACTGCGAAAGGGCACGGTACCGAAGACAGTATCCACCTTGCGGATACGCCGATCCTTGAGTTCGAGGAACCGGTGACAACGGGTACAGAAGCGTCGGAGCATGCAGACCTCTTCAGCTTGCGCTGCGACTACTACCCGCTGAAGCCTGTGCAGCAAATCTTTTCCTTCGGCCAATGACAGTCCGACCTTGTCCGGGTCAAGCTGTCGATATGGACGTTCCAGTTGACCGAGTTCGAACGTTTCTGTTTCGTCCCAATCGGTGGTGATCTCGACGCGAATTGTGAGTTTCATCTCCAACTCCGGCGGCCATGATTGCCGGAATCCTAGGCGCTCTGCGCTGAAACCCCAAGGTTTTTAACGCTCCCGTGGAGTTTTACCCGCTTCTATATTCCGCAGGCCTTCGACTCTGGCTATCGACTCGTCAGCGACGCCGATACGCTTTGGCAAACGTTCGAAGCGGCCCATCACAAGGCCAATCTGGCTGGGCGGCTGGCCATTCCGATGGAGTCGTTCGCGCGCGCCGTGGAGATCGTGCTGAAGGAAAGCGAGCTCAAGGACAATGCCGGATATTGCCCGGAGCCCGCCTTGTGGACTTATGCCGTGCAGCACTGCGGCTACGTGCAGTCACGCCATGCAACCGGCCGCGTCCTCGTCGCTGCCGCGTAGTGGCGCATCGCCGCGCACGTTGAGCTTTCCCATCCTCACACTCGACGAGCGCAAGCTGACACCCGCGCTGGGCTACGTGTTCAACAGGAAGTGGCTCGATCCCTGCGAGTCGCTGATCTCGATCCTGTGGAAATTCGAGCGGGCGAACGCGCTGCCAGGTCACATTGTTGCCCGACTGATGGGACCGGACGTTCATCCCTACGAGGGCATTGTTCCCGAGTTGGGCGCGGTCAATCTCGAGCGGTTGCGCGAGAACCTCCCGGTGCCCGTCAGAATGTTGCGCGTGGCGCTGTTGCAACCTTCGCAGCGGCGACGGTACAGCAATGTCTTTCGTCACTGCCGGCACTGCGTGGCGCACGGTTATCACAGCGTGCTCCACCAGCTGGAGAGCATCAGTGCGTGTCCCGCCCATCATCGGGCATTGGAAACAGCGTGTCGGCGCTGCGGCTACGAAGCGCCGTATCGGGTCAGCGTGCGGCTGCTCGAAGCACCGTATCGTTGCGCGTCCTGCCGCGCGAGCTATGGTGGTCAGGGCTGGACGCCGAACACACCTTTGATGAAAGCGGAGTATCGCAAGGCGTTCACGCGCCGGTATTTCGAGCGCTATCTGGGCTGATTGCGTCCGTTCTTCGCGCTGAAAAAGTCACTGGATCGACAGCTATTCAGATAATCGTTCTTATCGTAACGGATGTATTTTTGCACTAAACTTCAGGTCATGAAAACGCGTCAGTCGCCGGCCGCCATCCACGACCAAACTCCCGAACCGCTAACGTTGCCCGATGCCGACCGGCTCGCAGCGCTGCGCGGCTGGTATGCAGGCCTGTCGTCCCGCTCCGCGGTGGACCGTTATCTGCCGCACGGTAAGGCGCCGGGCGAGTCGGCGCGCGGCGTCATCGGCCAGATCCGCAGGCAACTGATCACCTTCGCCCGTCATCGCCAACGCACCGATCTCGTCGATCTCCTGCAACACCCTGTAAACGAGCGGCTTGAGCGAGCCAGTGCGGTCGCACATGTGCTTAAAATACTCAGCTCCTTGCCGGAGCCGCAGCCACAGATCGCCGACGACATCGAGCTGTGGCTGAGATCCCGCGCCGTACGCGTGCTGCGTGCCGCTGGCATTACGACGCTTGCGGACCTGACCGTGCGGGTACCGCGTCGGCGTCAATGGTGGAGCGCGATTCCCGGGCTAGGCCGGGCCAGTGCCCGACAGATCGAGATGTTCTTCGAGGCCCATCCCCAGTTGACAGAACGGGCCCGCGCATTGATCGTGACGGCGTCGCCAGGCCTGGTCGTGCCGTGGGAACGGCTGCGGCTACCGCATGAGGTTGATGGTTCGCACGGCAGTTTCCGCGCGCCCCAGCAGGCCTGCACGCTGGACGCGTCGAACGACCACCAGGCTGTGCAGGCATGGCTCGCGCTGCACGAGGCGCCCACGACCCAGCGCGCCTATCGCAAAGAAGCGGAGCGGCTGATCCTGTGGGCGATCGTGGAGCGTGGACGGGCGCTGTCGTCACTCACCACGGAAGATGCAATCGCCTATCGGAGCTTCCTGCGCCGGCCGGCGCCCCGGGAGCGCTGGGTTGGACCGCCACGGCCACGCACAGCGCCCGACTGGCGTCCGTTCGCCGGGAATCTGTCCGCGCGCTCGGTTGCCTACGCGCTGTCGGTGCTGGGCGCACTGTTTCGCTGGCTGATCGAGCAGCGATACGTGCTGGCCAACCCGTTTGCTGGCATCAAGGTACGGGGCCGCACGCGCGTCGCGCCGCTCGACACATCGCGCGGTTTTACTGAAGGCGAATGGTTGCTCGTTCGCACGATTGCAGATGGGCTCGAATGGTCGTATAGCTGGGAGGCGCCTGCCGCGCAGCGGATGCGCTTCATGCTCGACTTCTCCTACGCGACCGGTTTGCGTGCGAGCGAACTCGTCGGTGCCACGCTGGGCGACATCCGCACCGACGAACACGGCGATCACTGGCTGCATCTGGTCGGCAAGGGGAGCAAAGCTGGCAAGGTCGCTTTGCCGCCGCTGGCACGTACAGCGCTCGACCAGTATCTCGTACAGCGTCGCCTTCCGGTCACGCCAGCGCGCTGGGACCCAGGGACACTGCTGCTCGCGAGCCTCGAGCAGGACAGCACAACCGGGATCACCGGCACCCGCCTGTGGAATGTGATGCGGCGCTTCTTCAACCGGGTCGCTGATGTCATCGCGGACGACCATCCTGCGGTCGCCGAAAAGCTGCGACGTGCCAGCCCGCACTGGATGAGGCACACCCATGCCACTCATGCTCTGGCACGTGGCGCGGAACTGACGACGGTTCGGGATAACCTGCGCCACGCCTCGATCGCGACGACCTCAATCTACCTGCGAAGTGACGAGGTCAAGCGGGCACGTCAGATGACTCAGGCCTTCGCCGCGCGATAGTGCGAAGCCTGGCGCAGACGGGCGTTGTCCGCTTAACGTGCATTATTTCTGAAGCGCGCCCCACAGACCATCGCATTTCGTTACGGCTGCGACATTACCGGCGAGTGCGGACCCAGTGGCACCAGTCGTGATGGTCCAGGTTTTTCAGCAACTGCTCGCGGCGATATTCCCGTCGATAATGTCCGGCCACCCCGATCGCCGCGATGACCAGTACAAAGGCGCCAACCATAATGCCGATCCATGACGCGCTCATTTTTGCCTCCTTCGTCACACAGGGTTCGAGACGTTGACTGGCCACCTTCCTTGCGAAACCGGTTTCGTCGCGACGCCAGATATGCGCGCCACTTCATGCCGGGCACAGCGAACATGGCTACCCGCCAGCTAGCCAAGACGGGCGACGGCTTTCAGGACCGCCTTGCCGTCAGGCGTGATGCGCGCATACTGTCCGCCTGCCGCCGTCTGTTCAAGTGTCACCAGCCGCAGGTCAAGCAACGTGCGCAGCTCCAGACGGTCCGCCTCGATCTGGTCCGGTGCATCCCTGATTACCATCAGCGTTGTGAATTCATGCGGACTCAGCACAGTTGTCTCCTGGAGCGCGATACGGGGCAGGATGCGGCAGAATCTGCCGCGCATTCAACCCTCTGACCATAAAATCAGGAGTTCGAAGCGTACCGGGTTTTCGATTCGTGCTGCGCCTCTACGGTTTTCATCCATTTCGACTGTGTGTCGCGCACGATGTCGCGGAGGTGACTTGCGTATGTCAGGACCTGCTCTGACGCAGGTTGCAACTGGCTTGTGTGTCGTGCGAGCAGTTCCTCGGGCGTCGTGCAGGAGAGGATCTCCTGGGACAGTTTCGCGCTCTCTGCGCGCGACGTCCTGGCTGCTGCCAGGTTCAGCTCGACCAGCTTGCTGTAGCCATCGAAGATCTGATCTGTCAGCGTGAACAGGGTCGCGATGTTCGCCCTGTGCGATGCGATGAACTGCTCGAGGGTAAATGCGCTCATTCATTCTCTCCTTTGATTTTTCCGACGAGCGCCAGATCGATGTCAGGCGGAAGATCGGCGTTTTATTGGGTGTGGCCCACGACCTTTACCTGACCGAGCAAAGACTGTCCTGCACGTTTAGATGAAACATTCTAACTTTGTTAAACCGGTGGTTTAAATGCTTATTTATAGGTATATACCCTCACGTGGTCGCCACTCCGCCAATCACGCCATCACACTCGGGACGATCTGGAAACTACGGTGGAGTAGCGCTTCAGCTATGTCTGCGAAAGCCTGAACACATGCATTTCCCTCCAGCGGCCTGACGCATTCTCAAGCAGCACCACAGCGTTACATGCGGTCGAGATCAGCGACGATGTGCGAAGCCGCTGCTTCAATTCGATTGAGGCAGCATGTACATCCGACGCGTCGCCGTGTGCGACGGTGAGGTGCGGAACAATGTCCTCATGTGTGCCGCCGTACGGGCGAAACATGGGGAAGGACCTGACCAGTGTCGTTGTCAATGCAACGAATGGTTCTGGAGGATCTGGCGCGAGAAAGAGGGTCGACGGAATCTCGCGCAGCCCCGTGAACCGCCCGATCACCCCTAACGAGAAGCTGAACGACGGCATTTCGCTTAACGCGACCTGCGCCTGATCAAGGGCTGCGGGCGTGATGTCGGCGGCCGGCATGAAGGGGAACAGCACTGTGATATGTGCTGGAGCGCCCAGTCTGCAGCTGGCGTCCAAGCGCGTGCGCAACCCGCCCACCAACGGCTCGGCCGCTGGAACCTTGACGACAAACGCCGACACGGACATGGGGCCTCCGCAACTGGTGCGTCAGTGTTGCCATATACGCGATGATTGAGCTGACGCTGTGAGTCGTTGGGGTGTGGACAGAGCCGAAGCGCTTCCACGCCCGCTCAACGGACAGGCTCGGCCCGGAAAGCAAAGAAGGTTAGCGCCGCCGCCAGGTTACCCGTTTCTATGCCTGAGTTCCCGTCCGGCATAAACCGTCAGAAATGCGCCGATCACGATCGTGGCCATCGCAAGCGATTCATCGAGGCGACTACCCGGGTTTATTGACTTCGCATAGATCCAGAGGCCGATCCCGACGAACGTCAGGAACAGGCCGAGAATCAGCCCCCAAACCGGCCCCGCAGAATCGGAGCGCAATCTGTGAGTCTTTTTCATTGTCGTACCCCCGTGACACACAAGTTGCTGTCGCCTTTGTTTCATGAAGCACACGACCCGGCGCTTCCATTGAGGGTAGGCGGCTTCACTTGAAGCTTCAAGTGGCGATGGGACCCGCTGATACACGTATGGTTCGGAACCGCAGCAGAAGCAGGCCATGCCGTAGAACGCGGTCAGTGCCTGGCCAATGCAAAAGCAATAACCAGCATGACAACGAGGGCGGCAAGCCATTTCACCCAGACGAGCAGCTTTCCCAGTTTCTCGTCGAGCGCCTGAACCGCATCGGGTTCCTGAAGGCCATCACGCCCGGACGACGTAGTATCGTCGCCTGAGGGTTCTCCTTCACGATGACCAAGCCTGATCCTGGCGAGGTCGAATGCCATGTGCGTTACATATCCGCTCGCCACTTCGGGCAAACCCGCTGCGTTGACACTGTCGGGCCTGAGAAACACGCACGCGTCGCCGGGCACATCTGCGATTTGCGTGGTCATCGAATAAAGATCCTTCAGGGACAGCGCGAGCCTCAAGTCCGTGAGCCGTGCTGCGTCGATGGCTTCGGTGAGGCCCTGCATGCTGCTGGCCGGCACATGGAACGACGCCCACCACTGGCCAGGTTCGTGCATTTCATGGTCAGCAGCGTTGTAGCCAAGTCTCGCCGTGCCGAGGGGGATGTCTGAAAACGTGATGCCCAAGGCATCCTGCCATTCGCGAAGGCCCCGATGATCGCCGTCATCAAGTTCCCGCGGCGCAAACGTGACGCTGAGGGCGTGCTGCCTGGTCGACGGTTCGCCAATCACACACAGATAGCCGTCGTCCAGATGCGCGGTGCCCTGAATGTACGTCGCGAGCGTCGATGCTGTGTTTCCGGCAGCGGGTTCTGCCTGCCGCACTATGCGCAGGTCCTGGAGTGTCAGCCAGACTGATCGGGCTGCCTCGTACCGCAGAACCACACCGTCGCCCGTTGTGCTTTCAAGCACGTGCTGCCCGCATTCACGAATCGTGATGCTGTTGTCCGTCTTTGGCGTGTCGTGAATCGCCGGCCCGGATTGCGCATCGGTTTGCCTAGGGTCTTCTCCATACCGGACCGCATCGCGTGACGGCAGCCGTTCCCTCCCGTTGAAACCGATGCTATCCAGCAGGTCGTTGCGCTGATGGGCGACTCTCCTGGGAACCGGGGCGTTTTCCCGCAGACGCTGACGGACCTCGAGCAACAGTTCACCCGGGTCTGCCTTAAGGCGCGATGCTGAACGCGTTGCACCGTGGGGCGCATCCTGCGGAACGGGCATTCTGGTCTGCTCGCCATAAAACGGGCCTGGCGGGTCAGTGACCTTGATGAGCGCCGGCATCAACTGGCCGAGGAAGTTTCCGTACGGCGTCAGTAGTGGCAGGAACAGCCCGGCCAGGAGCACATTGAACAGCGTATGGAAGTCGGCTACCACCCGCGTGTTGTCGGGTTCCATCGTGACCATGAACCGCCCGATTGGCCCGAGTGCAACCAGCACGAGCGTGACGCCCGTCGCCAGGATGAGAAGATTGCCAACTGGAGGTCGCCTTGTTGCAGGATCGTCAGGCCCGGTCCACTCGAGCACCGGTTTGATTGCGGTGCCCAGGTTGGCCCCCAGCACCAGAGCGAATGCGGTGTCGGGTGGCACAACGTTTCTGGCGCAGAGCGAGGCGACCAGCAGCACGGCAGCGACGTTTGAATTCGCGGCCCAGCTCAGGCTTGCCGCCAGCAGCACATCCACCAGCGGCACGGTGGAGGCAGCACCCAGCAGCATGCGCAGGCTGGGCGCGTCTTCGTACTCGGTCATCAGGTCGAGCAGTTCGTGCAGCGCGATCAGTATCAGGCCCAGTCCGATGAACGCACGGCCCAGATCATGAGCCCGAGCGTTCGATGACCTGCGGAACATCAGTACGCCGATGAGTATCAGGGCCGGTGAGACCGCCGCCACGTCGAATGACAGCACCTGCACGCTCAGCGTCGCGCCGCCGCTGGCTCCGAGCATCATGGCAAGCGCCGGAACGAGGTCGACGCATCCGGTTGGGGGAAGGCTGGCCATCATTGAGCCTGTTGCCGTGCCGCTTTGCGTGACACACGTCGCTCCCATGCCGGCACGGAAGGCACGTCCCCGTTCG
>NZ_LXKA01000330.1 GCF_001645125.1 Paraburkholderia ginsengiterrae
CACCCGGCGCATGCGATTCCGCCGCCGGGCGTCGCGTCGATCGATCAGGCGCTGCTCGACGCCTTGAAGGTGAAGGTCGGCGATACGGTGAAAGTCGGCAGCCGCAACTTTACGATCGGCGCTTTGATCACGCGCGAACTCGACCGCGGTTTCTCGTTCGTCAATTTCTCGCCGCGCCTGATGATGCGCTCCGATGACGTTCAGTCCACCGGTCTCATCACCTTCGGCAGCCGCGTTACCTATCGCTTGCTGGTCGCGGGGCAGGACGCACCGGTGGCGCAGTTCGCGCAATTCGCGCATGAGCGGGTGGATGGCGGCAAGATGCGCGGAGTCGCGCTCGAATCGTTGCAGGACGGCCAGCCGCAAGTCCGCCAGACACTCGATCGCGCGAGTCACTTTCTCACGCTCGTGTCGCTGCTTACGGCGTTGCTCGCGGCCGTGGCAATCGCGATGGCCGCGCATCGATATATGCGTCGCCATCTGGACAGTTGCGCGGCGATGCGCTGTCTCGGCGTGAGCCAGGCGACGCTGCGCGCACTGTTCACGCTCGAATTCGTCGGGCTTGGGCTGATCGGCGGCTCGCTTGGCGTGATGCTCGGCTACCTGGGGCATCTTGCGTTGCTGACGTGGCTCGGCAGTCTGATCGACGTCGTGCTGCCGTATCCGACGGCATGGCCGGCGCTCGAAGGGATTGCGGCGGGTCTCGTGCTGCTGCTGGGCTTCGCGCTTCCGCCGCTGCTGCCGCTCACGCGCGTGCCGCCGGTGCGGGTGCTGCGTCGCGAATGGGGCGAGGCGGGGCGCACCGCCTGGGCGGCGTACGCGCTCGGCATCGTGCTGTTCGCCGCGCTCTTGATCGTCGCGGCGGGTGAGTTGAAGCTGGGTGGGATTGTCGCCGGCGGATTCGCGGGCGGCTTGCTGGTGTTCGCGTGCATCGCGCGGCTGGCGCTGTGGGGCGCGGCGCGGGTCGTGCGCAGCGAGCGCGTGAATGCGGGGATCGGCTGGCGCTATGCGTTGGCGTCGCTTGAGAGGCGCAGCGGCGCGAGCGCGTTGCAGATCACCGCGCTCGGCATCGGCCTGATGTGTCTGCTGCTGATCGCGATGACGCGCAACGATCTCGTGGCCGGCTGGCGTAAATCGACGCCGCCCGATGCGCCAAACGAATTCATCATCGACGTACAACCCGACCAGCGCGACGCCGTCACGCAATATCTGAGCGCGCACGGCCTGCCCGGCACGGTGCTCGCGCCGATGGTGCGCGGCAGGCTGACGGCGATCAACGGCAAGCCGGTCAATCCTGACGCGTTCAAGGATGATGACGCCCGGCGCCTCGTGGATCGCGAGTTCAACCTGTCGTACACGACCGAGCTGCCCGACGACAACCGGCTCGCCGCCGGCACGTGGTACGGCGACACGAAGACGCCGCAGATTTCGATCGAGCAGGGGCTCGCCAAGCTGATCAAAGTGAAGCCCGGCGACATGCTGCGCTTCGACGTGACCGGCTTGCAGATCGACGCGCCGGTGACGAGTGTGCGCAAGCTCGACTGGGGTTCGTTCAAGGTCAACTTCTTCGTGCTGATGCCACCCGCGGCGTTGCAGGATTTCCCGGCGACCTTCATCACGAGCTTCCATTTGCCGCAGGAAAAGCAGTCCACGATCGACGGACTGATTGCGGCCTATCCGAACCTCACGGCCATCGACACTGGTCCGATCCTCGCGCAGGTGCAGCGCGTGTTGCAGCAGGTGATCGGCGCCGTGCAGTTCCTGTTTGCCTTCACGCTCGCGGCGGGCGTGCTGGTGTTGTACGCGGCGCTCGCCGGCACGCGCGACGAGCGTATGCGAGAATCCGCGCTGCTGCGGGCGCTGGGCGCGTCGCATCGGCAAGTGCGCGCGGTGCAGATCGCCGAGTTTGTCGCGGTGGGCGCGCTGGCGGGCCTGATGGCGGCGGTGGGCGCGCAGGCCATTGGTTATGTGCTGGCCACGCGCGTGTTCGAGTTCTATCTGAGTTTCGATCCCTGGTTGCTGCCGGCGGGCGTTGCCGCCGGCATTGCGTGTGCCGGCGTCGGCGGCTGGCTGAGCTTGCGGCATGTGCTGGCGCGGCCCGCGTTGCAATCACTGCGGGACGCGTGAATTTTCTATCTGGCTGGTAAGTGGGTATGAGCGATTTGAACAACGAAGTGCCGGCGGCGCAGCCGACGGCCTTCGAACTGGTGGGCGGCGAAGCGCGAGTGCGCGAACTGGTCGACCGTTTTTATGACCTGATGGATCTCGAAGCGGATTTCGCCGGCATCCGGGCTTTGCATCCGGAGTCGCTCGACGGTTCACGCGACAAGTTTTTCTGGTTTTTGTGCGGCTGGCTGGGCGGCCCCGATCATTACATCAGCCGCTTTGGCCATCCGCGCCTGCGCGCGCGGCATTTGCCGTTTGCGATTGCTTCCAGCGAGCGCGATCAGTGGCTGCGATGCATGGCATGGGCCATGGAAGACATCGGCCTTGCCGAGCCGCTGAGGGAGCGTTTGCTCGGCTCTTTCTTCGAGACCGCCGATTGGATGCGCAACCGGAATGGTTGACGACGCTTCTCGGCGGACCCTCCGCACGGTTTTGATTGAGTCGACGGCAGATTACGCCGGACTGCCTCAGGCCGCACGCGCGGTGCTCGACTGCTGGTTCGGCACGCCGGACGAGCCGGACTTCGGCGTCGCGCGTAAAAGCTGGTTTGCCCGCGACGCAGCCTTCGATACGATGCTGCGAGAACGCTTCGGATCCCTGATCGATGCGGCCCGCGAGTCGCGGCTCGACGACTGGACTGCCACGCCGCTCGGCATGCTGGCGCTGATCGTCGTGCTGGATCAGTTCTCACGCAACTGTCACCGCAACACGCCGCGCGCGTTCGACGGCGATCAGAAGGCCTTGCGTACCGCGCAGCAGATGGTCGCGAGCGGCGCCGACCGTGTGTTGCCGAGCGCGCACCATCGCGCGTTCGCGTATCTGCCGTTTGAACATGACGAAACGATGGCTAGCCAGCACGAGTCGATGCGTCTGTTCAAACAGCTGGACGCGGAGCCGGGTGGCGAGTCGTACTACCGGTTCGCGGTACGGCACGCGGAGATCATCGAGCGATTCGGACGTTTTCCGCATCGTAATGCGGTGCTTGGGCGTGTCTCGACGGCTGAAGAAGCTGACTTCCTGCGCAAACCCGGATCATCCTTCTAGCAGCGCGGGAGCCTGCCCCCGCGCCTGCAGCGATAGCGAGCTCTATTTGCCGGGTGCAGCCTGGGCGGCAGACGGCGTGCGCTGGAATACGCGCAGCAATTCGTCCGTGTCGCCCGGACGCGCGCCCGACCAGAACAGGCGCCACTCGCCCGCCGGCTCGCGCGCATTGTCGCGACGGCTCTGCTGGATCAACCACGTGCATTCGGTCGCACTCGTGTCGGCAGTCGGTCGATGCTCGATGCCGCTGTAGTAGTAGAGCATCGGCGCTTCGGATTCGCCGAGCCCGGTGCTCGCCATGCAATCGCCGTCGTTCCATTCGATATTGATCTTCGTGCTGAGGCTTTCGAACACCGAGCGGTAGCTTTTTGCATAGTCGAGCCACGGCAGCAGCAACGTGCTCACCAGCCCCCACGCGAGAATCGCGCCGGCACACCAGCTCAGCGCGCCGCGCCATTTGCCGGCGTACTTGAAGACCGGCAGCAGCCAGAGCCAGCCGAAAGTCATCAGCAAGGCGGCGACGATCAGACCAGGTTTGACCGGCAGCACCCAATCGAGCGGCAACCAGCGGCCCAGGCGATGCAGCGACGCGTGCGTGTTCGCCGGGTTGCTCATGATCGACCAGATGATCCACGCCAGCGCGGCGACGCTGCCGAACAGCACACGGCTTGCCATGTCCCAGCTCACGTGCACGCGGCGCGGCAGCTTCTCGACGCCTTGCATCGCCAGCACGGCGAGCGGGGCGATGAAGGGCAGAATGTAGAGTTCGCGAACTGTCGCCGAGCTTTGCAGCACGGCGAAGCCGGTGCCTGCGAAGATGGCCGGCAGCGCCACGCGTGGATCGCGCCAGCGCCGCCACGCGCCCCCTGCGAGGGCGGCTACGGCAAGCGGCACCACCGGGAAGCCGACGCTTAGCGCCGTGCGCAGCACAAACAGTCGGCTCTCGTTTTCGGAGCCGAGTTCGGCCACTGAAAAGCCGAAAAAGCGGCCGACATTGTTATCCCACAGCCAGACTTTGAAGAGCGCCTCGGAGTGCAGATAGAAACAGATCGGCCAGATCAGCGCGAAGGGCGCGCAGACCAGTGCGGCGACGCCGAGCGCGCCGGCAAAGCTGCGGGTGCGGCAAGCGGGATAGAGCGCCAGCACCGCGCAGGTGGTCGCGCCGAACACGAGTGGCACGAACAGGCCCTTGGCCAGCAAGGACACGCCGACGCCCGCGCCGTACATCGCTGCGCCGCTGAGCACGGCGTGACGCCGGCGGCGCGCGTCGACCGGCAGCAGGCGGGCCTCGTCGCGCAAATGCACGAGCACCAGTTCGAACAGTCCGCAGAAGCCGAGGGCGGCGCCGGCCATCAGCGCGACGTCGGTCATCATGTCGTGCACGTGTTTGATGACGACAAGCGTGCTGGCGAAGAGCGCGAGCGTGCCGATCACGCGGAGGTCGAACCAGCTCGCGGCGGCCACGGCGCGGCGGGCGACGCGTGCCGTGTAGTAGGCGGTCAGCCCGGCAAACAGCGCGCTCGCGAGACGTGCCGCGTCGTGCAAGGGCAGGTAGCGGCCGAACATCCACGCGAGGCCGGCGGCGACCCAATCGTAGATTGGCGGTTTTTCGACGAAAGGCTGGCCAGCGTTGGTCGGCACGACCAGATCGCCGGTATCGAGCATGTGCTGGATGATGCCGAACGTGTAGGTTTCGTCCTGCTTCCACGGCTCATGGCCCAAGGTGCCCGGCAACAGCCACGCGCACAGGATCGCCAGCGCAACCAGCCACATCAGCGGGCGGACGGAGGTGAGCGCGCGCCAGCGCCGTGCGCCGCGCGCGGCGCGATCAGCCGGGCTGGCAGAGCCGGGCGGCGCGGCAGGTTGCGCGGGCGCTTCGGGCTCGGCTGCGTGTTCGCTCAGCGTGAGCGCGGCGTCGCCGGCAAAGCGTGCCGAGCCGGCGGGCGTGCTGTCGGCCGGCTCGGTTGCCGCGGCCGCGGCATTCCCCGTGCGCCAGGGCGCGGAAGATTTTTCTGGCATGAGATCTCTACTCGCCGTACGCAGCGGCATGGGCTGCGTACTGATGTTTTTGGCTGTGGGCCGCACGCAAATGCATGCGAGCCGCAGCGATTGTAGCCGTCGTTTATTACTGTAGATTACAGAAAAGGCGTGCGATCCGTGCGCTAGTTCGGCGCATGACTCCGATTCCACGTTAAATCGGTGGGAATTTGCTGTCAGGAAGGGGTGCGGATTCGCAAGGCCGTGTGCCGCGCGCCGCGGGGCGGGCCTGTTAACGTCCGCCGGACACGTCGAGCAGGGCGCCCGTCACGTACGACGCGGCATCGCTCAGCAACCAGACGATGCTTTCGGCCACTTCGTCGGCGGTGCCGGGACGGCCGATCGGCGTGGTGGCGCCGAGTTGGGCGGCGCGCTCGGGCTTGCCTCCGCTAGCATGGATTTCCGTGTCGATCAGGCCAGGGCGCACCGCATTCACGCGCACGCCTTGCGGGCCGAGTTCCTTGGCGAGGCCGAGCGTCATCGTGTCGACGGCGCCTTTGGAGCTGGCGTAATCGATGTATTCGTTCGGCGACCCCAGGCGGGACGCCGCCGACGAGAGGTTGACGATCACGCCGCCCGTGCCGCCGCGATGCGTCGACATGCGCCGCGCGGCTTCGCGCGCGCACAGAAACGCGCCGAGCACGTTGACGTCGAACATGCGTTTCAGGCGCGCGAGGTCCATGTCGGCAAGCTGGCTCGAGGGCGCGACGATGCCGGCGTTGTTGACAAGGGCGTCGAGCCGGCCGAACGTCTGCTGCACCGTATCGAACATGGCGATGACATCGGCCTCGCTCGCGACGTCGCCTGCCACGGCCACCGCGCGGCCGCCGGCGCGTTCCACTTCGGCCACGGTGTTCTGCGCGGCCGCGAGATTGCTCGCGTAATTCACGCCGACCGACCAGCCTTGCGCGCCCAGCAAACGCGCGGTCGCGCGGCCAATGCCGCGGCTGCCACCGGTGATCAGAACGGCTTTCGTCATCGCAACCTCATGCTTCGGGTAGGGGGCGTTCTTAGACCGAATCGACCTTGATCGCCCATTTGTCCTTGGCGGGCGGCTGATAGCCTTGCAGCTTGCCGATCAGCGCGGCGGGATCGGCATCCACTTGCAGGATGTCGAAATACGTCTGGCGCATGAAGCCTTCGTCCACGGTGTGCTGCAACAGGTTGATCAACGGATCGTAGAAGCCGTCGATATTCAGCAGTGCCACCGGTTTCTGGTGGTAGCCGAGTTGCGCCCACGTGTAGACCTCGAACAGCTCTTCGAGCGTGCCCGCGCCGCCCGGCAAGGCGACGAAAGCATCGGACAGGTCGGCCATCATTTTCTTGCGATGGTGCATGTCGGGCACCACATGCAATTCGGTCAGGCCGTCATGGCCGACTTCCTTGTTCACCAGCAGCTCGGGAATCACGCCGATCGCGCGGCCGCCTTCGGCCATGACCGTGTCGGCGATCACACCCATCAGGCCGACCTTGCCGCCGCCATACACCAGCGCGAGATCGGCTTGCACGAGCGCGCGGCCGAAGGCGCGCGCCGCTTGCGCATACAACGGTTTGGCTCCGTTGGAGGAGCCGCAATACACACACACCGACTTCATGTTCAAACGTCCTTCGGTTCGTTGCGGGGCGCGGCGCCTTCCTTCGGTGGCAGGTAGTCATAAAACTCGCGCTTGGGCATCTTGCCCGACACGAGGTCGTCGAACAGCTGCCGCGAGCGGCCGCGCAGGTAAGGCGCCATCAGCGACACGATCTGCACGCTCACCTGGTGCAGCTCCGCGCGAATTGCTTCCTGCTCGTTGTACTTGCGCGGGTTCATCACGAACTGATAGGACAGCCAGTACGTGCCGATCACGCCGACGTTGGTGGCGATCACGTGCAGTTCCTCGGGTGTGGCGACCATTTCGCCGTCGGCCACGAGCTGATCGCAGAACTGGCTGGCAAAGCGCACCTTGTGGCTGATGATCTGCTTGAAGTGCGTTTCCAGCGTGCGATTGCGCGCGAGCAGATCGTTCAGGTCACGATACAGGAAGCGATAGCGCCACGTGAAATCGACCATGTACTGCAGATACGACCACATTTCGTCGATGGTCGCGCGGTGGTCGTCGGGAAAACGCAGACGCTTTTCGATCTCCTGCTCGAACTGGCTGAAGATGCTGTTGATGATGTCGTCTTTGTTGCGGAAGTGGTAGTACAGGTTGCCTGGACTGATTTCCATTTCCTCGGCGATCGTTGTCGTCGTGACGTTCGGCTCGCCGATTTCATTGAACAGCTTCAACGACAGTTCGAGAATCCGTTCGCGCGTGCGGCGGGGAGGTTTGGCTTCCATGTCGTCCGGCCCTGGTTACGCCGGGCTGCGCGCGCGAGGGCAAGCCGCCGCTGCGTTGTCCACCCGGACGCGGTTGGTATATGTTGAGCGCCCCCAAACCTGTCGCTGCACGGCAGGTCCCCCGAGGGGGCAATCTCCCAATCTCCGAAGGGAATTCCCCTTGGGGTGGGCGACTTCCTGCGGAGCGGAAAACCCGGGGCGGCCCAGCGTTTTCTTGTGAGACTATCGGACGATTATAAACCGAGCGTTCTTATACCAAGCGGATACTCAGGGTTTTCATTTGATGGGGTGGCGGCGCGGCTCGCCGCGCGACGCTAAAGCGGCCGGCGGCGCGGGTTCATAGCCACGCTTTGACCCAGCGCACGACGAGCGGTCCGACGAGCAGCAGCCACGTCATCACGCACATGCCGAGTGCGACCATTACGGCCGCGCTGCCGAGATCCTTGGCGCGGCGCGACAGTTCGTGGCGTTCGAGCGAGATGCGATCGATTGCCGCTTCCACACTCGAATTCAGCAGTTCGACGATCAGCACCAGCAGCACGGAGCCGAGCAGCAACACACGCGACACCGGCTCGACCGGCACCAGCACGCCGCATGGGATCAGGATCGCCGCCAGCGTGAGTTCCTGGCGAAACGCGCTTTCCTCGCGAATCGCCACGCGAAATCCGGCGAGCGAATTTTTCATCGCGTGCCAGGCGCGTGTCAGGCCGCGATTGCCCTTGTACGGGTTGAAGGGCAGCGGGGCGAAGGGATCGTCAGGGCTGAGCGGTTCGTGTTGCGCGTCATGCTGGATGTCGCTCGCGCCATTCACACCCTTCAAACCATGCGCGTGATCCCCTTGATCCGGTGCGCCGGGGTGGGCCACGTCGTCGAACGGCTCGATGCTGGCGGTGTTGCCGTCGGCATCGAGAGCGCTTAGCGCGCCATTCGGCGCGCGTCTTGCAATGGATGGTCTGTTTTGCATGGACGGCCCGGTACGCCGCGCTATACCGCCGCGCTTTCCTCTTGGTACGACGCGCGCGGCAGCGGTTTCAGATGCGACGCGAATTGCTCGGAGGCCGCCGCCCACGAGAAGCGTTCGGCCCATGCGCGCGCGTGGTTGCGATCGATCTTCAAGGCTTCGAGACAGGCCTCGCGCAGATCTTCGTGCATCGCGCCCGCGCCACCGTCGCCGAGCACGTCGATCGGACCGGTGACGGGGTAAGCGGCGACGGGTGTGCCGCAGGCGAGCGCTTCGAGCAGCACCAGCCCGAAGGTGTCGGTGCGGCTCGGGAACACGAAGACGTCAGCCGCAGCATACACCTTGGCCAGTTCGGCTTGCGTGAGCACGCCCAGATAGTTGGCCTGCGGATAGCGCGATTTCAGTTCGGCGAGCGCCGGGCCTTCGCCGGCAACCCACTTCGAACCAGGCAGATCGAGCTTCAGAAAAGCCTCGACGTTCTTCTCGACCGCCACGCGTCCCACATACAGAAAGATCGGGCGCGCGGTGTTGAGCACCTTCGAGTCCATCTGGCGGAAGATGTCCAGATCGACCCCGCGGGTCCACAGCACGACGTTCGTGAAGCCGTATTTCTCGAGGTCGCTCTTGACCACCGGCGTGGGCGCCATGACCGCCAGCGACGGCTTGTGGAACCAGTGCAGGAATTTGTAGGTCGCCGCGAGCGGAATGCCGAAGCGCGCCTGCACGTACTCGGGAAAGCGCGTGTGATACGCCGTCGTGAACGGCAGCTTGTGCTGGATCGCATAGGCGCGCGCGGCCATGCCGAGCGGACCCTCGGTGGCGATGTGCAGCGCATCGGGCGCGAACGCGTCGATGCGCTCGCGCAGCTTGCGGCGCGGCAGCAGCGAGAGGCGGATCTCAGGGTAAGTCGGGCAGGGGATCGTCTTGAATTCGAGCGGCGTCAGCAGATCGACGTTGTGGCCGAGTGCGCTGAGTTCGCGGGTGGTGTTTTTCAGCGTGCGCACGACGCCGTTGACCTGCGGTTCCCACGCGTCGGTGACGATCATGATCTTCATCGGTTTCGGCCCAGTTGAAGTTATAAGGACAAAGCGAAGGATTACGCGGTCGCCCGGGCCTTTTGCACGCCGGCTTCCGGGGCGCGCATCACGGTCCAGTAGATCACTTTCAGTTCGCCTTCATACGTCTCGACGAGTGCCGAGAGACTTTCGACCCAGTCGCCGTCGTTGCAATACAACACGCCGTCGATATCGCGTATCTCGGCTTTGTGGATGTGCCCGCAGACCACGCCGTCGCAGCCGCGGCGGCGCGCTTCGTCGGTCATCACGCGTTCGAACGAGGAGATGAAGTTCACCGCGTTTTTCACCTGATGCTTCAGGTACTGCGACAGCGACCAGTACGGAAAGCCGAGCCGGCTGCGGATGCGGTTGAACCAGCGGTTCAGGATCAGGATCAGGGTGTAGAGCGTGTCGCCGAGATAGGCGAGCCACTTGGCGTGCTGGATCACGCCGTCGAACAGGTCGCCGTGCACGATCCACAGGCGCTTGCCGGCGAGGGTGGTGTGAAACGCCTCGCCGCGCACGTGGATGTCGCCGAACGCGAGGTCGCAGAACTGGCGCGCGGCTTCATCGTGATTGCCCGGCACGTAGATGACCTGGGTGCCTTTGCGCGCCTTGCGCAGCACCTTCTGCACGACGTCGTTGTGCGCCTGCGGCCAGTACCAGCCTTTCTTCAGCTGCCAGCCGTCGATGATGTCGCCGACGAGGTACAGATACTCCGACTCGTTGTGACGCAGGAAGTCGAGTAGGTAGGGCGCCTGGCAGCCGCTCGAGCCAAGATGGATGTCGGAGAGCCAGATGGTGCGGTAGCGGTGCGAGTTGGCGTGATCGTCGTCGTGCTGGCCGGCGTTGGCGTCGAGCGGCACCGGCCCTGTGGGCAGCGGCAAGCCTTGACTGTGAGTGGGTTCCGGGCGGAACGCGACGGGATCGACGCTCGGGCCGGTTTGGCGGAACAGGGAAGTCGCGGACGTTTTGGGGTCCATGGCTCACGCGTCGAGTTGCAGTGCCCGTATTGGGCCGCGCGCGCGTGACTGTGCCGTGACAGTCACAAGAAGTTCTTATTACTACCGAACCTTTAGCGTGAGACGCTGATCACCCGCGTGCCCGCGAGACGGTCGTGCAGGAATTGACGCTGCGGGTCGAAGCGGCCCGTGGCGGCCCACAGCACGAACCAGATGCCCGCAATCGAGAGGGTTTGCGGCAGCGTGAGGCCGAAGAGCGGATGCAGCGCGAGCGGTGGCAGGAACCACAGCCACGCAAGCACATAGCGGACGATCGCGCGGCCGGTGGAGAGCGCCGCGCCGTCAGCGCCGACCACGCGCAGGCGCCAGGTTTTCATCGGCAGGGTCTGGCCGCTGTGGGTCCAGAACCAGACGAAATACAGGCCCACTACGAGGCCGATCCAGCCCGCGAGCAGGTTGTGGTGGGTCAGGCCGTTGCGTTGCTGCGTGAGTGTGCTGAACAGATAGCCGGCGATGAACACCACGCCGAACAGAATGACCGCTTCGTAGAGCAGCGCCGCGAGGCGCCGCCGAACGGTGGGAACGGCGGGCGTGGCGCCGGATGACTCGGCGGGCGGTGTCAGGGTCGTGAGCGGCTGGGACACAGCGGGGCGCGCTCAGGAACCGTTGAAAATCGACGGCGCTTCGGCCGGCGAAACCGGCAGCGGCGTGGCGGGCACGAAACTGCCCGCGGCGGGAATCGGCGGCACGGCGGCGGCCGGGCTCGGCAACGAAGCGCCGATCGCGGCGCTGGCTGCCGCGGCGCTGCTTGCGCCGTGCTCGCGCGCATTGACCAGGCGGTCGATCCCCTTGATTTCGCTGCGGCCCGAGGGCGGCGCGCTGACCACGCTGGGGCGCCGCTTGCGCTCGCTCGCGGCAAGCCGTTCCTTCTGCTCTTCAGGCAACTGCTGATAGGCCTTCCACGCGTTCTGACGGGCTTCGCGCGGCAATTCCTTCGACACCTGATAGTTTTCGCGCGCGACGCGGCGCTGATCGGGCGTCATGCGAGTCCACTCGGTCATGCGGTCATGCAGGCGTTTTTGCGCATCGGGCGACATCTTCGGATAACGCGCCGCGATCTTGAGCCATTTGCGTTTGCGTTCGTCGCTGAAGGAGTCCCATTGGGATTCGAACGGCGCAAGCGCGATATGCTCGGCCGAAGTCAGGCGCGACCACGCCAGCGGGCTGTTGCTGCCGGGCAGGCCGGGCAACTCGACGGCGAGCGTAGGCGCGGGCGCCTTGGCGGTGGCATTGCCGCCGGCGGCGGGCGCGCTGGTGGGCGACGGGCTGGGGTAAAAGCGCGGATACGTCGCGGCGAACGACACGAGGGCCGCGATTGCGCATCCGAAAACTACGGCCAAGCCGCGCTTGTAGCTCACCCGAAAGATCTCCCGCTCAGTGGGCGCGTGAAAGATACGCGTTGAAGCCGTGGTCGAGATAGGCATTGAGCGGCAGGTCGTCGCTTAGCATCGCGGCATCGATATCGGCGAGTTCGGCGGTGCGCTGCTGGTCTTCCCAGTAGGCGATCCCGACGAGGCTCACGACCAGCGCGATGAGCGGCCATGCGAGCGCGAAGCGGCGCAGCGGCGAGCGGCGGCGCTGTGGAAGTTCGGTCTGCGGCATACCGGCCGGCATGCCCGCGAATGAGGGTACGAACACCGGCGCGCTCACAGCTTCGGGCTTCTTGCGGGCGAGCGCGGCACGGCGCGCCGCGGCGAGTCGATCGACGGTGGCGGGTGCGATGCTGGCGGTGTTTTCGTCGAGCGCGCGGCGCACCTGGCGGGCGAACTCGAGTTCTTTGGTTTCAAGGGTGCTCATAGGGTGATTCCTTTAGCCTTGAGCGCTTGCGCCAGCGTGTGGGTGGCCCGCGAGCAGTGCGTTTTCACGCTTCCCTCGGAGCAGCCCATCGCGGCGGCAGTCTCAGCGACATCCATATCTTCCCAATAACGCATGAGAAACGCCTCCCGTTGACGTGCCGGTAATTTTTGGATCTCGTCGTCGATCAACTGCAGAACCTGTTCGCGTTCGAGCTTCTGTTCGTTGCTCTCGGCGCCCGCCGAGCCGTCCTGCGCCTCGAAGGTTTCCAGGGGGTCGAATTCGTCGTCTTCGGAATTGCCGAGCGACGAAAACAGGCTAACCCAAGTATTGCGCACTTTGGCACGACGGAAATAGTCGTGCATCGCATTCTGCAGAATACGCTGAAACAAAAGCGGAAGTTCGGCCGCGGGCCGGTCGCCGTATTTTTCGGCGAGCTTGATCATCGCGTCCTGCACGATATCGAGCGAGGCGTCGTCGTCCCGCACGGCGTAGACCGTCTGCTTGAATGCGCGCCTTTCGACGCCCGCCAGAAAATCGGCGAGTTCCTTGTCTGATGCCATCCGTTGGGGGTCGGCGCAGCGAGCGTGCGCGTAATCGGTCGAAAAATGTCGTAAAACTCGCGGATGCTAACAAATTTCTGCGCTGCTGGGGCGAAACGTGATGCACCTTGCATCTCTGTAACAAGCTTTCGGTCAATCTCGAGAATCGGGGGCAGGGTGGCACGGCAATATTTGCTTGACCGCGCGGGCATCTGCAGATATTGTCGCTGGTTCGCAACATAAGTGACTTGTCTCAATTGAGGTGTGGCCCAAGAAGCTCACCTGTCAACTGGACGCGCCGCTTGAACCCGAGCCACAAGCCCGGCAGAGAGCACCCGATCAATTTTTTGCCGAAAATTCGAAAGGTGAATTAAATGAATATGCCCAGCGCGGAATTCTCCACGTCGGATACGACCCTCCCTCACGAAGCTGACTCTATCGGCGCCACCGTGCTCATGAAGGCACTGGCCGACGAAGACGTCGATTTTATCTGGGGCTATCCCGGCGGCTCGGTACTCTACATTTACGACGAGCTGTACAAGCAGGACAAATTCCAGCACGTCCTCGTGCGCCACGAGCAGGCCGCGGTCCATGCCGCCGACGCCTATGCGCGTTCCACCGGCAAGGTCGGTGTGTGTCTCGTGACCTCCGGCCCCGGCGTCACCAATGCGGTGACCGGCATCGCCACGGCGTATATGGATTCGATTCCGATGGTGATCATCAGCGGCCAGGTGCCGACTGCCGCCATTGGCCAGGATGCGTTCCAGGAGTGCGACACGGTCGGCATCACGCGTCCTTGCGTGAAGCACAACTTCCTCGTGAAGGACGTGCGCGACCTCGCCGCCACCGTCAAGAAAGCGTTCTATATTGCCCGTACCGGTCGTCCCGGCCCGGTGCTGATCGACATTCCGAAAGACGTGTCGAAAACACCCTGCCAGTACGAACCGCTCAAGAGCGTGTCGCTGCGCTCGTACAACCCCGTCACGAAAGGCCACTCGGGTCAGATCCGCAAGGCCGTGGCGTTGCTGTTGTCGGCCAGGCGTCCGTATATCTATACCGGCGGCGGCATCATCCTCGCGGATGCGTCGCGTGAGCTGAACCAGTTTGCCGACCTGCTCGGCTACCCGATCACCAACACGCTGATGGGGCTGGGCGGCTACCGCGCAAGCGACAAGAAATTCCTCGGCATGCTCGGCATGCACGGCACGTACGAAGCCAACATGGCGATGCAGCACTGCGACGTGCTGATCGCGATCGGCGCGCGCTTCGACGACCGCGTGATCGGCGACCCGGCGCACTTCTCGTCGCGTCCGCGCAAGATCATCCATATCGACATCGATCCTTCCTCCATTTCCAAGCGCGTCAAGGTCGACATTCCGATCGTCGGTGACGTGAAGGAAGTGCTGAAGGAGCTGATCGAGCAGTTGCAAACGGCCGAGCATGGCCCCGACACCGCGGCGCTGGCCGACTGGTGGAAGGACATCGAAGCCTGGCGCGCGAAAGATTGCCTGAAGTTCGACCGCAAGAGCGACATCATCAAGCCGCAGTACGTGGTGGAAAAGGCGTGGGAGCTGACCGACGGCAATGCCTTCGTGTGTTCCGACGTCGGCCAGCACCAGATGTGGGCGGCGCAGTTCTACAAGTTCAACAAGCCGCGCCGCTGGATCAACTCCGGCGGTCTCGGCACGATGGGCTTCGGCCTGCCGGCGGCGATGGGCGTGAAGATGGCGCACCCGGACGACGACGTGCTTTGCATCACGGGCGAAGGCTCGATCCAGATGTGCATCCAGGAGCTGTCGACCTGCAAGCAGTACGACACGCCTGTGAAGATCATTTCGCTGAACAACCGCTATCTGGGCATGGTGCGCCAGTGGCAGCAGATCGAATACAGCAAGCGCTATTCGCATTCGTACATGGATGCGCTGCCGGATTTCGTGAAGCTCGCCGAAGCGTACGGCCACGTCGGCATGCGTATCGAACGCACGGCGGACGTGGAGCCGGCGTTGAAGGAAGCGCTGCGCCTGAAAGATCGCACCGTGTTTCTCGATTTCCAGACCGATCCGACCGAAAACGTCTGGCCGATGGTTCAGGCCGGCAAGGGCATCACCGAGATGCTCATGGGTTCGGAAGATCTATAACGGCGGCCTGGCAGCCGGCTTCGTCATGCACGCCTTCAAAAAAGGCGCGGGCGGACGAGGCGGCGCCGAGCCGTTCGCAGACATCGACAAAACATCTGGAAGAAGCGAAACATGAGACACATTATTTCAGTCCTGCTGGAAAACGAACCGGGCGCGTTATCACGCGTGGTGGGTCTCTTCTCCGCACGCGGCTACAACATTGAAACCTTGACGGTGGCACCGACCGAAGACCGTTCGCTGTCGCGCATGACCATCGTCTCCATTGGCTCGGACGACGTGATCGAACAGATCACGAAGCATCTGAACCGCCTGATCGAGGTGGTTAAAGTGGTCGACCTTACCGAGGGCGCCCACATCGAGCGCGAGCTGATGTTGATCAAGGTGAGGGCGGTCGGCAAGGAGCGTGAGGAGATGAAACGGATGTCGGATATTTTCCGCGGCCGCATCATCGACGTCACCGAAAAGACCTACACGATCGAACTGACGGGGGCGAGCGAGAAGCTCGACGCCTTCATCGAAGGCATCGACGCCACGGCGATTCTCGAAACGGTCCGCACGGGCAGCTCGGGCATCGGTCGCGGCGAGCGCATTCTGAAGGTGTGACGCGCGAGCTGACATACCGTTTCGATCGAGGCTGGATCGCGCTCTTAAGAATCCGGCCAGGCAACACCCTATTTGCAGCATTTGAATATCACTGATTCATCGAATTTAGCCAAGGAACCGACATGAAAGTTTTCTACGACAAGGACGCTGACCTCTCCCTCATCAAGGGCAAGCAAGTCACCATCATCGGCTATGGCTCGCAAGGCCATGCGCACGCACTGAACCTGAGCGAAAGCGGCGTGAAGGTGACGGTTGGTCTGCGCAAGGGCGGCGCATCGTGGAGCAAGGCTGAAAACGCGGGCCTGCAGGTCAAGGAAGTGGCGGAAGCCGTCAAGGGCGCGGACGTCGTCATGATGCTGCTGCCGGACGAGCAGATCGCCGACGTGTACGCCAAGGAAGTGCACGCCAACATCAAGCAAGGCGCGGCGCTCGCCTTCGCGCACGGCTTCAACGTGCACTACGGCCAGGTGATTCCGCGTGCCGACCTCGACGTGATCATGATCGCGCCGAAGGCGCCGGGCCACACGGTTCGCGGCACCTACTCGCAAGGTGGCGGCGTGCCGCACCTGATCGCGGTCGCGCAAGACAAGTCGGGCGCGGCGCGTCACATCGCGCTGTCGTACGCAGCGGCTAACGGCGGCGGCCGTGCCGGCATCATCGAAACCAACTTCCGCGAAGAAACGGAAACCGACCTGTTCGGCGAACAAGCCGTGCTGTGCGGCGGTACGGTCGACCTGATCAAGGCCGGTTTCGAAACGCTGGTGGAAGCCGGCTACGCGCCGGAAATGGCGTACTTCGAATGCCTGCACGAACTGAAGCTGATCGTCGACCTGATCTATGAAGGCGGCATCGCGAACATGAACTACTCGATCTCGAACAACGCTGAATATGGCGAGTACGTGACGGGTCCGCGTATCGTGACGGCTGAAACGAAGAAGGCGATGAAGGCCGTGCTGACCGACATTCAGACGGGCGAGTACGCGAAGAGCTTCATCATCGAGAACAAGGCCGGCGCACCGACGCTGCAATCGCGCCGCCGTCTGACGGCCGAGCACCAGATCGAACAGGTCGGTTCGAAGCTGCGCGCGATGATGCCGTGGATCGCTAAGAACAAGCTGGTCGATCAGTCGAAGAACTAAGCGGGTTGTCGCTCAAGTCCGGCGTGGCGGTGTGCCGCAATGCCGGACAGATCAAAAAGCCGTCCAAGGGTGCTGAACCCTGGGCGGCTTTTGCTATCCTACGGTTTTACAAAAAAACAGAAGCCATTCATGAATTACCCTCATCCGATCATCGCGCGAGAAGGCTGGCCGTTCATCGCCATCGCGGCCGTCGTTGCATTGCTGGTTCACTTCTTCGCGGGGTTCGGCATTTCATGGCTGTTCTGGCTGCTGCTGATCTTCGTCGTGCAGTTCTTCCGCGATCCGGCGCGCCCGATCCCCACTCAGGCCAATGCCGTGCTGTGCCCGGCCGACGGCCGCATCGTCGCGGTCGAAACCGCGCATGATCCGTACGCCAACCGTGAAGCGCTGAAGATCAGCGTGTTCATGAACGTCTTCAACGTCCACTCGCAGCGTTCGCCGGTGGATGGCGCGATCTCGAAGGTCGAATATTTTCCCGGCGCGTATCTGAATGCCGCGGTGGACAAGGCTTCGCTCGAAAACGAGCGCAATGCGGTGGTGATCGAAATGGCCGGCGGCCAGACGGTGACCTCGGTGCAGATCGCCGGCTTGATCGCGCGGCGCATTCTTTGTTACGTGCGGGCAGGCGAGCCGCTCACCCGCGGCCAGCGTTACGGATTTATCCGCTTCGGCTCGCGTGTCGACGTGTATCTGCCGGTGGGCAGCCGTCCGCGTGTGTCGATCGGTGAGAAGGTTTCCGCGTCGTCCACGATCCTCGCTGAACTATAAAGCGGCACACAGGAGGTTTTCCGAATGGCCGCATTCAAACCGCGTCGACCCCGCAGCAGCCGACCGCTGCCACGTCCGTTCCGCCGTAACAAGCCGATCGTGGCGGAGGCGTCGGCGGTCGACAGCCGGCGCGCGCAGCGTCAGCAGTTCCTGAGAAAACGCGGCATCTATCTGCTGCCGAACGCCTTCACCACGGCGGCACTGTTCTGCGGTTTCTTCGCCGTGGTGCAGGCCATGAACGTGCGCTTCGAGGTCGCGGCCATCGCGATCTTCGTCGCCATGGTGCTCGACGGCATGGACGGCCGCGTGGCGCGCATGACGCATACGCAAAGCGCGTTCGGCGAGCAGTTCGACAGCCTGTCGGACATGGTGTCGTTCGGCGTGGCCCCCGCACTCGTGATGTACGAGTGGATTCTGAAAGACCTCGGCCGCTGGGGCTGGTTGGCGGCGTTCGTGTACTGTTCGGGCGCGGCGCTGCGTCTCGCGCGTTTCAACACGAATATCGGCGTGGTCGACAAGCGTTTCTTCCAGGGTATGCCGAGCCCCGCCGCCGCGGCCCTGATTGCGGGTTTCGTGTGGCTCGCCACCGACAACCGCGTGCCGCTCAAGCTGGTTTGGCTGCCGTGGGTGGCCTTCGTGCTGACCATTTACGCCGGCGTGACGATGGTCTCCAACGCGCCGTTCTACAGCGGCAAGGCGCTCGACGTGCGGCATCGCGTGCCGTACGGCGTGATCCTGCTGGTGGTGGTCGCGTTCGTGCTGGTGTCGTCCGATCCGCCGCTGATGCTGTTCGGCCTGTTCGTGCTGTACGGTCTGTCGGGCTACGTGTTCTGGGCCTATCAGGCGGTGCGGGGCAGAGCGAATCCGGCTCGGTCGGCCGAGCGGGATAGATGACGCTTCGCTCACGGCGTATGTCGGCGAATCACAAAAGTCACAAAACGGCAGCCTCAGGGCTGCCGTTTTTTCATGGGCGTTGCCCGCTGGACAGCGCCTGGCAGGCAAGCCCGACGCGCATTGCACGCCGGCTGGAATGCCGCTATAGTCGTTGGATAAAGGCGTTCGCGTTCCTTTTTGGGCTGCACGACGAGGCTCGATGAACCGGCGCTCCGTCCGGCGTAAATACGCCGATGCGCCTGCCGCGCCGACCCCTGCGCAAATCGGTTTTGCCCTCCGTCTGCCCCGTTGGTCAATGAGCGGTCATCAGGCGTCGCCCGCGGCAGCGCAAACGCCCGGATTCCAATATCCCATTCCCATAATTGAACGACTCCGCAGGAGACTCGACATGTCCGACAAACTGATCATATTCGACACCACGCTGCGAGACGGCGAGCAATCGCCCGGCGCGTCGATGACGAAAGAAGAGAAAATCCGTATCGCGAAGCAACTCGAGCGGATGAAAGTGGACGTGATCGAAGCAGGCTTCGCAGCGAGCTCGAACGGCGACTTCGATTCGATTCACACAATTGCGGGCCTGATCAAGGACAGCACGATCTGCTCGCTTGCCCGCGCGAACGACAAAGACATTCAGCGCGCGGCAGACGCGCTCAAACCGGCCGATCATTTCCGCATCCACACGTTCATTGCAACGTCGCCGCTGCACATGGAGAAGAAGCTGCGCATGACGCCGGACCAGGTGTTCGAACAGGCGAAGCTGGCGGTGCGTTTCGCCCGCAAGTTCACGGACGACGTCGAGTTCTCGCCCGAAGACGGCAGCCGCTCGGACATGGATTTCCTGTGCCGTGTGCTGGAAGCGGTGATCGCGGAAGGCGCGACTACCATCAACATCGCGGACACGGTTGGTTATGGTGTGCCGGAGCTGTACGGCAATCTCGTGAAAACGCTGCGCGAGCGCATTCCGAACTCGCACAAGGCAGTGTTCTCGGTGCATTGCCATAACGACCTCGGCATGGCCGTGGCGAACTCGCTTGCCGGCGTGCAGATCGGCGGCGCGCGTCAGGTCGAGTGCACGATCAACGGTCTCGGCGAGCGCGCGGGCAATACGTCGCTCGAAGAAATCGTGATGGCCGTGAAGACGCGCAAGGATTATTTCGGCCTCGAGCTCGGTCTCGATACGACGCAGATCGTGCCGGCTTCGAAGCTGGTGTCGCAGATCACCGGTTTCGTCGTACAGCCGAACAAGGCGGTGGTCGGCGCGAACGCATTTGCGCACGCATCCGGCATCCATCAGGACGGCGTGCTGAAGGCGCGCGACACCTACGAAATCATGCGCGCCGAAGACGTGGGCTGGAGCGCGAACAAGATCGTGCTCGGCAAGCTGTCGGGCCGTAACGCATTCAAGCAGCGTCTGCAGGAACTGGGCATCGCGCTGGATAGCGAAGCAGAATTGAACGCCGCGTTCGCGCGCTTCAAGGAATTGGCCGACCGCAAGGCGGAAATTTTCGACGAAGACATCATCGCGATCGTCACGGAAGAATCGGCTGAAGCGCAGGAGAGGGAGCACTACAAGTTCCTGTCGCTGTCGCAGCATTCGGAAACCGGCGAGCGGCCGCACGCGAAGATCGTGTTCTCGGTGGACGGCGCGGAAGTGACGGGCGAAGCGAATGGCAACGGCCCGGTCGACGCCACCCTCAATGCCATCGAAACGGAAGTGGGCAGCGGCTCGGAGCTTCTGCTGTATTCGGTGAACGCGATTACCACCGGCACGCAGGCGCAGGGAGAAGTGACCGTGCGTCTGTCGAAGAGTGGACGCATCGTTAATGGCGTGGGCACCGATCCGGATATCGTCGCAGCTTCGGCGAAGGCGTATATCTCGGCGCTCAACAGGCTGTATTCGAACGCGGACAAGTTGAATCCGCAACGTTCGGAATGATGGAAGGCAGGGCGCCGACGGCGTGCCTGCCGCGTTCGAGTCGAAAAAGCCCCGTGTTGTGAAAACGGGGCTTTTTTTGTTTTGGTGTGCCGGCATGTGTGCGCATGCCGGGTTCCGTGACGAGACTAGAGACTACTCTGTCGCCGCGCGCCGCATCGACCAGCCGCGTGCCGCGCGCGCCTGCGCCTGAACCTGATGCCGTACTTCGACGGCGATCCCGCGGCGTGGTGCATCGGCGACAAACGTGTCGAGCAATTCGCGCACGTCGTGATCGACGAAGTCGGCGCGCGTCGCGTCGACGATCAAGGTCGCGCCGTCGGGAATCTGCTGCAGGTAGTGCTTGAGCGGCACCTTGCCGAGAAACGACACGTCCTTGCGAAACGACAGCAGGTAGTGATCGCCGTGCTGCGCGAGCACGATCGGGCTGCGCAGGTTCGCGTACAGCGCGAGCAACACGCTGCACAGAATGCCGAGCACGATGCCGGCCAGCAGATCGGTTGCGAGCACGCCGACCAACGTGACGATGAACGGTGCGAACGGCGCGAAGCCTTGCTTGGCGACGGCGACGAACAAGGAAGGCTTGGCGAGTTTCAGTCCCGTGAAAATGAGGATCGCGGCGAGGCAGGCGAGCGGAATCAGGTTGATGACGCTAGTGAGCGCGAACACGCTGACCAGCAACAGAACGCCGTGAATGATCGCGGAGAGCCGGCTCTGCGCGCCCGCATGCAGGTTGGCTGAACTGCGCACGATCACCGAGGTGATCGGCAGGCCGCCGATTGCGCCGGCAATCAGGTTGCCGATGCCTTGTGCTTTCAGTTCGCGATCCGGCGGCGCAACGCGTCGTTGGGGATCGATCTGCTCGACCGCTTCGAGGCTCAACAGCGTCTCCAGACTCGCGACGATCGCCAGAGTGATCGCTACGCGCCACACGTCGGGATTGACGAGTTGTGTGAAGTGCGGCCCGAAGTCGACCCATTCGAGCGCAACCCGCAAGGCGGCGAACGACTCGAGCGGCGGGAGCGCGACCCGATGCTCCGCGGGCGGTGCTAGCGCGGGTGCGAGCAGGCCGAGCAGCAGTGTCGCGCCGATACCCAGCAGGACCACCGCGAGCGGTGCGGGGACGAGTCGCACTAGCGCGAAGCGGCGGAGTGCGCGTGTTTCCCAGCCGACCAGAATAGCCAGCGACAGCAGCGCGATCACGCAGGCGGCGAGTGAGATCGAACCGAACGGCGTGGTGATCGCGCCGGCCATTGCGGTAGTGGCGTGCGCGCCGGACGGCTCGCTTTGGCCGGACAGGCCGAGCGCAAGCGGGAATTGCTTGACGATCAGCAGCACGCCGATCGCCGCGAGCATGCCTTTGATGACCGCGGACGGCACATAGGCGGCAAACCGGCCGGCCTTGAGCATGCCGAAGCCGAACTGGATCACGCCGGACAGCAGCACGGCCAGCAGAAACGCGGAGAAGCTGCCGAGCTGCGCGATTCCATCGACGACGATCACGACAAGACCCGCCGCCGGTCCGCTCACGCTTAATCGCGAGCCGCTCAGCACGGCCACGATCAGGCCGCCGACAATGCCCGATACGAGCCCGGCGAACGGCTCGACGCCCGATGCATTGGCGATACCCAGGCAGAGCGGCAGCGCGACCAGAAAAACGACGGTGCCCGCAAGCAGGTCGCGCTGAAACGTGGAAAAGACGGTTCGAAGATTCATGGTGTCTATGCGGTAATGAAGGGACGTGACACGCGAAAGCCGAATCTATCCGGTTCGCGAAAGGGGGCGCGCTTTATGCGGCGCTGTGGGCCGCCGTCGTGCAGGTCATGGCGTCGTCGGCTTCGTAGCCGGAGGTGAGCACCTTGATGCGGCCGTCCTCGAGCGCGAAGATCCAGCCGTGGACGAGCGGCGCCGGCCCGGCATCCTGCACGATCGGGTTGGCGCGTAGCTGGCGCACCTGTTCGAGCACGTTCAGTTCGGCGAGGCGATCGATGCGCTCACGCTCGCTCGCATGACCGTCCAGTTCCTCGTGATGCGTTCCGGCCAGGGCGCACAGTGGCGCGATCCGCCGATTCACGTGCGGCAGCGTCGGTTCCGGCGGCAGCAGCGCGGCACGCACACCGCCGCATCCGTAGTGCCCGCAGACAATCACGTGACCGACCTTCAGCACGCGGACCGCGTATTCGAGGACGCTCGCGGAGTTGTCGTCGTCGGGATGAAAGAGGTTGGCGATGTTACGGTGAACGAACAGATCACCCGGTTCGCAATGCGTGATGGTTTCAGCCGGCACACGGCTGTCCGAGCAACCGATCCACAGCACGTGCGGATTCTGGCCGCGAACAAGATTGCGAAAAAATTCAGGATTGCGCGCGGCGGTTTCGTGCGCCCATGCAACGTTGGCGACCAGCAGGCGTTTGGGACGATTCATCGATAGTGGCTCCGTTAGTGAGGCGCATTGATTCGAGCTGCCGAATCCGCCGGATCGGCAGTCGCGCTCGGGCGGCTTCAGGAGAGGCCGCTATGGAATCAATTCTTACGAATACCTTTCTATCAAAAAATAAATCCGCTGTGCGCGAAATAAAATTCGCTGTCATGCGCAATAAATAAAAAAAACCGCCTGGGGAGGCGGCTTCGTGGATGCATGCACATTGCGTTTGGATGGACGCTCAGAACAGGCTGCGCCGATCGGGATCGTGCAAGGGGTCCGGCGTTTTTTGCGTGAGCCGCACGATGCCCTGATCATCGAAATAGAAGCTGTACATCATGTACCAGACGTTGTCTTCCAGATAGCGATAGGTCCAGACTTCACGCTTCATCAGCGGGAAGTACGACGTTTCGACCGGACGGCCAAAGTTCACCAGCACGTCGCTCCTGGTCCACTTGCCGATTTCCGCTCGATAGAACTCGTTGGGCTGCAGCACCTGGCGCACGTTGACGATCTTGCCGGCTGCGTCGATGTCGGCGGCGGCGGTGGTTTCGCCCATCGGCTGGGTCGGCCACATGAGCCGCTTGCCGCCGTTCGGCAGGTCGTAGACTTCTCGCGGCGGGCCGAGGCGCGTGACGATGGTCGATTCGTCCGCGCCCTGAGTGTATTGCTGCCACGGCTGTGCGCAGCCGGCGAGCGCCAGCGCGCTCAGGCAGACAAGCGCCGCACGGCGCAGACGTCCTGCGGCCGGCGCTTCGATCGAGGCCGCCGTGGAGTGATGGCGGTTGAACATGAATTCCTCCGATGGCGTTTGAGTAGCGGTTTTTATCATCGAGACACCTTATTTTGACACGCGCTGCGGCAAAAGATTTGCGCCGCGCAAAGACGATCCGTGAACTGGTTGAACGGCTGAGCCGACTTGCTTATTCCGTCTCGCGCGCCCTATGATCCGCGCATTCAGAAATCAAATGGGGCACTGGTGATGGCGAAGTGGCAACGGACGGTGGCAGTGGCGTTGACGGCATTTTCAATAGCCGTGGCGGCCCATGCGGCTGGCGCGACGGCGGAGAGTCCCGCCGGGAAGTCCGTGAGTAAAGCGACCGGGGCACCGATCCAGCTCGCGCTGATCGAAGGCATGTCCGGCCCGTTCGCGAACGCAGGCGCGGCGGTGGAGCGCAATCTGCGCTTCGGCGTCGAGCAGGTGAATGCGCAGGGCGGCGTGAAACTCGCCGACGGCGCGCATCCGTTCGAACTGGTCGTGCTGGACAGCAAGGGTGGCGCCGAAGAGGCGCTCACGCAGCTGCGCGCGGCCGCCGACCGTCATATCGGCTACATCCTGCAAGGCAACAGCTCGGCGGTTGCCGCCGCGCTGATCGGCGCGATCGACAAGCAGAACAGCCGCGAACCGGGCAACCGCGAGCTATTTCTCAACTATTCCGCCGACGACCCGGCGCTGACCAACGCCAACTGCAGCTTCTGGCATTTCCGCTTCGACGCGCACGCGGGCATGCGCATGGACGCGCTGGCCGACGTGATCCAGCGCGACAAGGCTGTGAAGAAGGTCTATCTGCTGAACCAGGACTACAGCTTCGGGCACGACGTCAGCAGCCTTGCACGCTCGGCGCTGGCGGCGAAGCGCCCGGATATCGCGGTGGTCGGCGACGAGTTTCATCCGATCGGGCGCGTGAAGGATTTCGCGCCGTACGTCGCGAAGATTCGCGCGAGCGGGGCGGATGCGGTGATCACGGGCAACTGGGGCAACGACCTGACGCTGCTCGTCAAGGCGGCGCGGGAGCAGGGCCTCGACACGAAGTTCTATACGTTCTACGGCAACAGTCTGGGCGCGCCGGCCGCGTTGGGAGATGCCGGCGTCGGCCATGTGATCGCGGTGGCTGACTGGCATCCGAACGCGGGCGGTGCCGCGTCCGATGCCTGGTATGCGGCCTTCCGGGCCCGCTTCCCGGCGGCTCAGGACGATTACCCGGTGCTGCGCATGCCGCTAATGATCGAGACCCTGGCCGCGGCGATGAACCGCGCCGGCAGCGCCGATCCGGCGGCCGTGGCGAAAGCCCTCGAAGGAATCCGGTTCGACAACGGCTTTCATGCCTCGTGGATGCGCGCCGAAGATCACCAATTGATCCAGCCCCTTTACGTGATGGAGATGGACAAAGCCGGTACGCCGGGCGTGCATTTCGACAACGAGGGCTCCGGCTACGGCTTCCGCACGGTGCTGGCGCTGCCGGCAGAGCGCACCGTCCTGCCGACCGTTTGCAGGATGAAGCGGCCGTAGCCCGGGCGGGCACACGCGGCGGCCCGGCACGGCAGGGTTCGCGGCGGGATTGGGCTGTGCTACAATACGGGTCCCGTTGTGAAGCCGGGTTGTTTTGAAGGGCAACACTCGGGAGTAAACCACGGCACGGCCTTTCTTCCGTGACCGCCAGTCCAGTTCTTAAGGAAATAGACATGTCCGCAGTTGAAGCAAGCAAGAAATCCGAAGTCGTTGCGCAATTCGCACGCGCAGCTAACGACACCGGCTCCCCCGAAGTTCAGGTCGCGCTGCTCACGACCCGTATCAACGAACTGACCGTTCACTTCAAGGAGCACGCGAAAGATCACCACAGCCGCCGCGGTCTGCTGCGCATGGTGAGCCGCCGTCGCAAGCTGCTCGACTACCTGAAGGGTAAGGACGCGGATCGTTACCGCGCACTGATCGAGAAGCTGGGTCTGCGTAAGTAATCGGCCAGTCGTTCAGCAAGATGCCTGTGTCAGTTCCACTGATACAGGCATTTTGTTTTTTCACGGTGCGCTTCATGTGACGCGCGCCGGCTGTTCTCCGCGGTGGCATGCCGGTTCATGCGGCGGGAGCAGGTGGCAGCAGTAAGTGCAGTGCTAAAGCAGTCAAGCAGGCAGTAGAAAGAGAAACACGGCCGGGCTTCAGGGCGGAGGTTTGTGTCATTCCAGCGGTTCGCGCGCACTCCATGTAGAGCGTGATTCTCTGGAATGGCATAACACGACTCTTCCCATGCGGCGCCGGTCCTGGCGTTGCCGCGCCGCTTCTGGTCCGCGCGGCATTACGAAGAGGAAAAGCAATGACTATGTTCAATAAGATCGTCAAAGAGTTTAAGTGGGGACAACATAACGTTCGCCTCGAAACCGGCGAAATCGCTCGTCAGGCGAGCGGTGCGGTAATCGTCGACGTCGAAGACACCGTGGTGCTCGCCACCGTGGTCGGCGCCAAGACGGCCAAGCCGGGTCAGGACTTCTTCCCGCTGACAGTCGACTACCTCGAAAAAACCTACGCCGCCGGCAAGATTCCGGGCGGCTTCTTCCGTCGCGAAGGCCGTCCTTCGGAAGGCGAAACGCTGATCTCGCGCCTGATCGACCGTCCGCTTCGCCCGCTGTTCCCGGAAGGCTTCTACAACGAAGTTCAGGTCGTGATCCACGTCCTGTCGCTGAACCCGGAAATCCCCGCTGACATTCCCGCGCTGATCGGCGCGTCGGCGGCGCTCGCCGTGTCCGGTCTGCCGTTCAACGGCCCGGTCGGCGCAGCACGCGTGGCCTACATCAACAACGAATACGTGTTGAACCCGACGCGTCCGCAAATGAAGGAATCGGCACTCGACCTGATCGTCGCCGGTACGGAACGCGCGGTGCTGATGGTGGAATCGGAAGCGCAGCAGCTGAGCGAAGAAGTGATGCTCGGCGGCGTGGTGTTCGGCCATGAGCAAATGCAGATCGCGATCGACGCGATCCACGAACTGGTCCGCGAAGGCGGTAAGCCGGAATGGGATTGGAAGCCGGCCGCGAAGAACGAGCCGCTGATCGCACGCGTGACGGAACTGGCGCAAGCGGATCTGCTCGCCGCTTACCAGATTCGCGACAAGCAGGCACGTTCGACCAAGCTGAAGGAAGTCTACGCAGCAACGTCGGCGAAGCTGGAAGAAGATGCCGCAGCAGGCGGCACGGTGGCGGCCGACAAGGCAACCGTCGGCAATGTGCTGTTCGATATCGAAGCGAAGATCGTCCGTACGCAGATCCTGAACGGCGAGCCGCGTATCGACGGCCGCGACACGCGTACCGTGCGCCCGATCGAAATCCGTACCGGCGTGCTGCCGCGTACGCACGGCTCGGCACTGTTCACGCGCGGCGAAACGCAAGCGCTGGTGGTGGCCACGCTGGGCACGAAGGGCGACGAGCAGAACATCGACGCGCTCGAAGGCGAGTACCGCGAACGCTTCATGCTCCACTACAACATGCCTCCGTTCGCGACCGGCGAAACGGGCCGCGTGGGTTCGCCCAAGCGTCGTGAAATCGGTCACGGCCGTCTGGCCAAGCGCGCGCTGGCTGCCTGCCTGCCGAGCGCCGACGAATTCGGCTACTCGATTCGCGTCGTGTCGGAAATCACCGAATCGAACGGTTCCTCGTCGATGGCTTCGGTGTGCGGCGGCTGCCTCGCGCTGATGGACGCAGGCGTGCCGATGAAGGCGCACGTGGCCGGCATCGCCATGGGCCTGATCCTGGAAGGCAACAAGTTTGCCGTGCTGACCGACATCCTCGGCGACGAAGATCACCTCGGCGACATGGACTTCAAGGTGGCGGGTACCGAGCAAGGCGTGACCGCGCTGCAGATGGACATCAAGATCCAGGGCATCACCAAGGAAATCATGCAGGTCGCTCTCGCGCAAGCGAAGGAAGGCCGTATGCACATCCTCGGCAAGATGACCTCGGCCGTGTCGGGCGCGAACACGCAATTGTCGGAGTTCGCACCGCGCATGATCACCATCAAGATCAATCCGGAAAAGATCCGCGACGTGATCGGCAAGGGTGGTTCGGTGATCCGCGCGCTGACCGAAGAAACCGGCACGACGATCGATATTTCGGACGACGGCGTCGTTACCATCGCAAGCACGAGCAGCGAAGGGATGGCCGAAGCGAAGAAGCGTATCGAGAACATCACGCTGGAAGTCGAAGTGGGCCAGGTGTACGAAGGCACCGTGCTCAAGCTGCTCGATTTCGGCGCGATCGTGAACATCCTGCCGGGCAAGGACGGTCTGCTGCACATCTCCGAAATTGCCAACGAGCGTATCAAGGACATCAACGACTACCTGAAGGACGGCAAGCAAGTGAAGGTCAAGGTCATCCAGACGGACGAAAAGGGCCGCGTGCGTTTGTCGGCCAAGGCGTTGCTGAACGAAGCCGCAAACGGCGCGCCGCAAGGCGAGCCGACGCCGCAGTAATGCGGTAGCGGGTCAACGGCCGGTGGCGCAAAAGCGTCCCGGCCGTTTTTTATGTAGGCTGCAGGGTGGATTGCGTTGCAGGCGGGGGTGCCGGCATGCAACGCAATCCAATCTTGGAGTTGACGCAGATGAAAGCGATCGAAATCACGGAATTCGGTGCACCGGACGTCCTCAAGCTGGCAGAACGGCCAACGCCGCAACTGAAAGCGGGCGAGGTACTGATCAAGGTGGCGGCATCCGGCATCAACCGTCCGGACGTGTTTCAGCGCAAAGGTGGCTATGCGCCGCCGCCGGGCGCGTCGGACCTCCCGGGGCTGGAAGTGGCGGGCGAGATCGTCGGCGGGTCGATCGACGAAAAGAACAATCCCTTCGGTCTGAAAATCGGCGATCGCGTGTGTGCGTTGCTGGCCGGCGGCGGCTACGCGGAATACGCGGCCGCGCCACTGCTGCAGTGCCTGCCCGTGCCGGTGGGCTTGTCGGATGTCGAGGCGGCCTCGCTGCCGGAGACTTTCTTCACGGTCTGGAGCAATGTGTTCGATCGTGCGCAACTCGGCAAGGGTGAGGGCGCTCCGAACGAAACCCTGCTTGTGCAGGGCGGCTCCAGCGGCATTGGCGTAACCGCGATCCAGATTGCGCACGCGCTCGGTTTCCGCGTGATCGCAACCGCCGGCTCGGACGAGAAGTGCCGTGCTTGTGAGGCGTTGGGCGCCGAACGTGCCATCAACTACAAGACCGAAGATTTCGTCGAAGTGATCAAGTCGCTCACCAATGATCGTGGCGTCGACGTGATTCTCGATATGGTGGCGGGCAACTACGTGCCGCGCGAACTCGCGGCTCTCGCCGACGGCGGCCGCATCGTCGTGATAGCGCTGCTCGGCGGCGCGAAGGCGGAAGTGAATCTGAACGAGGTGCTGCGCCGCCGTCTGACGATCACCGGCTCGACGTTGCGCCCGCGGCCGGTCGAGTTCAAGGCGAAGATTGCCGCGCAGTTGCATGAGCGCGTGTGGCCTCTGCTGGAAGACGGCCGTATCAAGCCTGTCGTGTATCGCGCGTTTCCGGCCGTGCAGGCTGCCGATGCGCATGCGTTGATGGAAAGCAGTACGCACGTTGGCAAGATCGTACTGTCTTGGGGTCAGGACGCTTGACACGGCCGGTTTGACCCGATCCACCCCACGCAGTAAAATTGCGCGTTTTGCGCACGCCGCGTGAATCCGAAAGGCGGGCTGTCAGCGCAAACCATGCGCCAGCCAGTTCCGCCGTCAAGACAAGACGAGACGATGTCGAAACAACGAGCCAAACTGGTAGTCGGTAACTGGAAGATGCACGGGCGCCTCGCCGAGAATGCCGCGCTTTTGCAAGCCGTGGCGCAGGGCGCGGGTGAATTGCCGGCTGACGTGCGTGTTGGGGTTTGTGTGCCGAGCCCGTATCTCGCGCAGACGCAATCGTTGCTGGAAGGTAGCTGCGTCGTGTGGGGCGTGCAGGACGTCTCCGCATTTACGCATGGCGCCTACACCGGCGAAGTGGCTGCACCGATGGTGGTGGAATTCGGCGCCACGCTCGCGATCGTTGGGCACTCGGAGCGTCGCGCCTATCATCGCGAAAGCGCCGAGCTGGTAGCGGTGAAGACGCAGCGCGCGCTGGAAGCAGGCTTGACGCCGATCGTCTGTGTCGGCGAAACGCTCGCAGAGCGCGAAGCCGGTTCGACCGAGCAGGTGGTCGGCGCGCAACTGGATGAAGTGCTGGCGAAGTTGTCTGTGCAGGAAGCGGCGCGAATTGTCGTCGCGTATGAGCCGGTCTGGGCGATCGGCACCGGCAAGAGTGCGACCTCGGAGCAGGCGCAGGCCGTGCACGCATTCCTGCGTGAACGTCTGGCGGCGAAGGGCGAAGCCGTGGCGAATGTGTCGCTGTTGTATGGCGGCAGTGTGAAACCGGAAAATGCGGAAGAATTGTTCCGCCAGCCGGATATCGACGGTGGCCTGATTGGTGGCGCGTCGTTGAAAGACCAGGATTTCCTGGCGATCTGCAAGGCGGCGGCCGCAACAAGCGTCGCCGGTTAAGCAGGACGTCGTGGCGAGGATGACCCCCTGCCGTGCGGCACGTCGTGTGTGGCGCGGTTAAATAAAGACTCAGGTGAGTGTGATGCTGTATTTGAAAACATTGATTATCGTCGTTCAGCTGTTGTCGGCACTCGGGGTCATCGGCCTCGTCTTGCTGCAACACGGCAAAGGCGCCGATATGGGCGCTGCTTTCGGTAGTGGCGCGTCGGGCAGTCTGTTCGGCGCAACCGGTTCGGCGAACTTTTTGTCGCGGACAACGGCGGTGCTGGCGGCGGTGTTTTTCGTCACCACGCTGACGCTCACCTACCTCGGTGCATATCGGGCGAAGCCTTCTGCTGGCTTGCTGGGCGCGACAGTGACTGCCCCAGTCGCGGCTTCTGGCGTGTCCGCTGCTGCGGCACCTGCAGGTGGTTCGGCTGTTCTGCCGGCCTCGGCTGCGTCCGTCCCGGCTACCGACGTGCCGAAATAAATTTTTCGTTCAAAGTGCTTTTGTGCGTTGAACAATCTGTTTAGACGCGTTACAATCTAAGTCTTGAAGCGATTCGCGGGTTTTACAAGTTGTTTTCCCGGATTGCATGCAGTGCCGACGTGGTGAAATTGGTAGACACGCTATCTTGAGGGGGTAGTGGCGAAAGCTGTGCGAGTTCGAGTCTCGCCGTCGGCACCAAAATGTTATCTAAAAGCTAGCCGCTTGCTTCGCTTCGGCTGGCTTTTTTCACTTCTGGCGTGTGTGGCTTGCGTTGGGCTTGCTGCATGTGCGTTTCGGGAGTGATTTCGCGTCAGGAGTGCTATGCTCCTGTCGGCACTCAGAACTAACCGATAGAGGACAGTCTTGAACCTCGCAGCCTATTTCCCCGTATTGCTGTTCCTCATTGTGGGCACCGGTTTAGGCGTAGCACTGGTCAGTATTGGCAAGATCCTCGGTCCCAACAAGCCCGATACCGAGAAAAATGCACCGTACGAGTGCGGCTTCGAAGCATTCGAAGATGCGCGCATGAAGTTCGACGTGCGCTACTATCTCGTCGCCATTCTCTTCATTATTTTCGACCTTGAAACCGCGTTCCTGTTTCCGTGGGGTGTGGCCCTGCGCGACATCGGCTGGACCGGCTTCATGGCAATGATGATTTTCCTGCTCGAATTCCTGCTGGGCTTTGCCTATATCTGGAAGAAGGGCGGTCTCGACTGGGAATGATGGATTAACCGCCGGTTTGCGTGGGTGGCCAAAGCTTGCCATCCCGTCTGGAGTGGAAAGCAAATGAGTATCGAAGGGGTCTTGAAGGAAGGGTTTGTCACCACCACGGCTGACAAACTGATCAACTGGACGCGCACCGGTTCGCTGTGGCCGATGACGTTCGGTCTTGCGTGTTGCGCGGTCGAGATGATGCATGCGGGCGCCGCCCGTTATGACCTCGACCGTTTCGGTGTGGTGTTTCGTCCGAGTCCGCGTCAGTCGGACGTGATGATCGTCGCCGGCACGCTGTGCAACAAAATGGCGCCGGCTCTGCGCAAGGTCTACGACCAGATGGCCGAGCCGCGCTGGGTGATCTCGATGGGTTCGTGTGCGAATGGCGGCGGCTACTACCACTACTCGTATTCAGTGGTGCGCGGCTGTGACCGGATCGTTCCGGTCGACGTTTATGTGCCGGGTTGCCCGCCGACCGCGGAAGCGCTGGTGTACGGCGTGATCCAGTTGCAGGCCAAGATTCGCCGCACCAACACAATCGCCCGTCAATAAGGCCAACGCCTCCCCCACAATATGGCAAGCAAACTCGAGACCCTGAAAGCGAACCTCGAGGCGGCCTTTGGCGGCCTCCTGTTGAGCACTACCGAGGCAATCGGTGAGTTGACGATCGTCGTGAAAGCAAGCGACTACATCAATGTGGCAACGCGTCTGCGCGACGACCGCTCGCTCGGTTTCGAGCAGTGCGTGGATCTGTGCGGCGTCGACTATCAAACTTATGCCGACGGCGCGTACGAAGGTCCGCGTTTTGCGGCCGTTCTGCATTTGCTGTCGGTGCAGAACAACTGGCGCTTGCGTCTGCGCGTGTTCGCGCCGGACGACGAGATGCCGATCGTGCCGTCCGTCGTCGACATCTGGAATTCGGTCAACTGGTACGAGCGCGAGGCATTCGACCTGTATGGCATCGTTTTCGAAGGTCACCCGGATCTGCGCCGCATTCTGACCGACTACGGCTTCATCGGTCACCCGTTCCGTAAAGATTTCCCCGTCTCCGGCTACGTCGAAATGCGTTACGACGCGGAAGAGAAGCGCGTCGTCTATCAGCCTGTGACGATCGAGCCGCGGGAGATCACGCCGCGCGTGATCCGCGAGGATCGCTATGGCGGTCTGAAACACTAAGAGAACGCCATGGCAGAGATTAAGAACTACACGCTCAACTTCGGCCCTCAGCACCCGGCAGCGCACGGTGTGCTGCGCCTCGTGCTCGAACTCGACGGCGAAGTCATCCAGCGCGCCGATCCGCACATCGGTCTGCTGCATCGCGCGACTGAAAAGCTCGCGGAAACCAAAACGTTCATCCAGTCGGTGCCGTACATGGACCGTCTCGACTACGTGTCGATGATGGTCAACGAGCACGGCTACGTGATGGCCATCGAAAAGCTGCTCGGCATCGGCGTGCCGGTGCGCGCGCAATACATCCGCGTGATGTTCGACGAAGTCACGCGCGTGCTGAACCACCTGATGTGGATCGGCGCGCACGCGCTCGACGTCGGCGCAATGGCCGTGTTTCTGTACGCGTTCCGCGAACGCGAAGACCTGATGGACGTATACGAAGCGGTGTCCGGAGCACGGATGCACGCGGCTTACTACCGTCCGGGCGGCGTCTATCGCGATCTGCCTGACGCCATGCCGCAATATAAGGCGTCCAAGATTCGCAATGCGAAGGCGTTGTCGAAGATGAACGAGAACCGCCAGGGTTCACTGCTCGACTTCATCGACGATTTCTTCACGCGTTTTCCGAAGTGTGTCGACGAGTACGAAACGCTGCTGACCGACAACCGGATCTGGAAGCAGCGTCTGGTCGGTATCGGCGTGGTCAGCCCGGAACGCGCGCTGAACCTCGGCATGACCGGCGCCATGTTGCGCGGCTCGGGTATCGAGTGGGATCTGCGTAAGAAGCAGCCGTACGAAGTTTATGACAAGCTGGATTTCGACATCCCGGTCGGTGTGAATGGCGATTGCTATGACCGCTACCTGGTTCGCGTCGAAGAAATGCGCCAGTCCACACGGATTGTGAAACAGTGCATTGAATGGCTGCGTAAGAATCCCGGCCCTGTGATGATCGACAATCACAAGGTTGCGCCGCCGTCGCGCGTTGGCATGAAGTCGAACATGGAAGAGCTGATTCACCACTTCAAGCTCTTCACGGAAGGCTTCCATGTGCCGGAAGGCGAGGCGTATGCGGCGGTCGAGCATCCGAAGGGCGAGTTCGGCATCTACCTGATTTCGGACGGCGCCAACAAGCCGTATCGCCTGAAGATCCGCGCGCCGGGCTACGCGCACCTGTCTACGCTGGATGAAATGGCGCGCGGCCACATGATCGCCGACGCCGTGACGATCATCGGCACGCAGGACATCGTGTTCGGCGAAGTGGATCGCTAGGACGTATTCATCGGCGCGCGTGTTCGGTTTGCACCGAAGCGCGCGTCAAGCAAAGGAACGCCGGGTCTGTCGCAGCATGATGTGAGCGACGGGTTTTCGTTCGGTAGGAATTGAAAGAGTCGTGTCTGAAAATGATCTCAGCTGAAGGCCTGAAAGAAATCGATCGTGCGATCGCGAAGTATCCCGCCGATCAGAAACAGTCCGCCGTAATGTCGGCGTTGGCCACTGCTCAGGAAGAGCATGGCTGGCTGTCGCCCGAACTCATGCAGTTCGTCGCGGACTATCTCGGCATGCCAGCAGTCGCCGTGCAGGAGGTGGCGACCTTCTACACGATGTACGAGACCAAGCCGGTCGGCAAGTACAAGATCACGCTCTGCACGAACCTGCCGTGCCAGCTCGGCCCGGACGGCGGCTCCGACAGTGCCGCTGACTATCTGAAGCAGAAGCTCGGCATCGACTTCGGCGAAACCACGGCCGACGGCAAATTCACCCTGAAAGAGGGCGAGTGCATGGGCTCGTGCGGCGACGCGCCGGTGATGCTGGTGAACAACCATCGCATGTGCAGCTTCATGAGCCGCGCGAAGATCGACCAGCTGCTCGAGGAACTTTCGAAATGACGTCTCTACACGACCGTCACATCAAACCGCTGATTCTCGCCGGCCTGAACGGCGACAACTGGCATCTCGAAGACTATGTGGCGCGCGGCGGCTACGCCCAGCTGCGCCGTATTCTCGAAGAAAAAATTCCGCCCGAGCAGGTCATTGCCGACGTCAAGGCGTCGGGTCTGCGCGGCCGTGGCGGCGCAGGCTTCCCGACCGGTCTGAAGTGGAGCTTCATGCCGCGTCAGTTCCCCGGCCAGAAGTATCTCGTCTGCAACTCGGACGAAGGCGAACCGGGCACGTTCAAGGACCGCGACATCCTGCGCTTCAATCCGCATTCGCTGATCGAAGGCATGGCCATCGGCGCGTACGCGATGGGTATTACGGTCGGCTACAACTATATCCACGGCGAAATCTGGGAAGTCTACAAACGCTTCGAAGAAGCGTTGGAAGAAGCTCGCCGCGCCGGGTTCCTCGGCGACAACATCATGGGTTCGGGCTTCTCGTTCGAACTGCATGCGCATCACGGTTACGGCGCCTATATCTGTGGCGAGGAAACCGCGCTGCTCGAATCGCTGGAAGGCAAGAAAGGCCAGCCGCGCTTCAAACCGCCGTTCCCGGCGAGCTTTGGCGTGTACGGCAAGCCGACCACGATCAACAACACCGAAACGTTCGCGGCAGTGCCGTTCCTGCTCGCCATCGGTCCGCAGAATTACCTCGAAATCGGCAAGCCGAACAACGGCGGCACGAAGATTTTCTCGGTGGCCGGCGACGTCGAGCGTCCCGGCAACTATGAAATTCCGCTCGGCACGCCGTTCTCGACGCTGATGGAACTCGCCGGCGGCATGCGCGGCGGCAAGAAGATCAAGGCTGTGATTCCTGGCGGCTCGTCGGCGCCGGTGATTCCGGGCGACATCATGATGCAGACCGACATGGATTACGACGCGATCGCCAAGGCCGGCTCGATGCTCGGTTCGGGCGCGGTCATCGTGATGGACGAGACACGTTGCATGGTGCGCTCGCTGCTGCGCCTGTCCTACTTCTATTACGAAGAATCATGTGGTCAATGCACGCCTTGCCGCGAGGGTACGGGCTGGCTGTACCGCGTGGTGCATCGCATTGAGCATGGGCTCGGCCGGCCGGAAGATCTGGACCTGCTGAACTCGGTTGCTGAAAACATCATGGGCCGCACGATCTGCGCGCTCGGCGATGCAGCGGCCATGCCGGTTCGCGGCATGCTCAAGCACTACTGGGACGAATTCGAATACCACGTCGCCCACAAGCATTGCCTCGTCGGCGGTCATACCGGCGCGGCGGCGGCGTCTGAAACAGTAGCTGCCTGATTGCGTTAGACACGTACGCTGAACAGGTACGCACCAGAATACGTCAACCGCGGGATTCATCGCATGACACACGCGATGAACGGGGCGAACGATTGAGCGGTAACAGGTTAAGGAAGATTGACCATCATGGTTGAACTTGAAATAGACGGCAAGAAAGTAGAGGTGCCTGAAGGCAGCATGGTGATCCAGGCTGCGCATAAGGTCGACACGTACATTCCTCACTTCTGCTATCACAAGAAGCTGTCGATTGCGGCCAACTGCCGGATGTGTCTGGTCGATGTTGAAAAGATGCCGAAGGCCGTGCCCGCATGCGCCACGCCGGTGTCGGCCGGCATGATCGTGCGCACCAAGTCGGACAAGGCGGTGAAGGGCCAGCAAGCCGTGATGGAATTCCTGCTGATCAACCATCCGCTGGATTGCCCGATCTGCGACCAGGGCGGCGAATGCCAGTTGCAGGATCTGGCCGTGGGCTACGGCAAGTCGGCATCGCGCTATAGCGAAGAAAAGCGCGTGGTGTTCCACAAGAACGTCGGCCCGCTGATCTCGATGGAAGAAATGTCGCGTTGCATCCACTGCACGCGCTGTGTGCGTTTCGGCCAGGAAGTGGCCGGCGTGATGGAACTCGGCATGCTGGGCCGCGGCGAGCACTCGGAAATCACGTCGTTCGTCGGCAAGACGGTCGACTCCGAACTCTCGGGCAACATGATCGATCTGTGCCCGGTCGGCGCGCTGACCAGCAAGCCGTTCCGCTACAGCGCCCGCACGTGGGAACTGTCGCGCCGCAAGTCGGTGAGCCCGCACGATTCCGTCGGCGCGAACCTCGTGGTGCAAGTGAAGAACAACCGCGTGATGCGCGTTCTGCCGTTCGAAAACGAAGCCATCAACGAATGCTGGATTTCGGACAAGGATCGCTTCTCGTATGAAGGCCTGAATAGCCCCGAGCGTCTGACGAAGCCGATGCTCAAGCAAGGCGGGCAGTGGGTCGAGACCGACTGGCAGACCGCGCTGGACTATGTGGTCAAGGGTCTGACGGGCATCAAGGGCGACCACGGCGCGAACGCGCTGGCGGCGCTCGGCAGCGCCCACAGCACGGTCGAAGAACTGTTCCTGTTGAAGCAGCTGGCGCAAGCAGTCGGCACGCCTAACGTCGACTTCCGCCTGCGTCAGTCGGATTTCTCGGCTCCCGTCAACGGCGCGCCGTGGCTCGGCACCGCTATCGCCGATCTGTCGAACGTCGATGCCGCGCTCGTTATCGGCTCGGATCTGCGCCGCGATCATCCGCTGTTCGCCGCGCGTCTGCGCCAGGCTGCGAAGGGCGGCGCGAAGCTCACGCTCGTGCAGGCCACCAATGACGACGCACTGATTCCGCAAGCACAGCGGGTGGTTGCAGCGCCCTCCGCATGGCTCGACGCGCTGGCCGGTATCGCCGCTGCGGTGTCGGAAGCCAACGGTGCAGCACTGCCGGAGGCTTTCGCCGGCGCGCAGGCCACGGACGCTGACAAGCAAGCCGCGAAGTCGCTCGCAAGCGGCGAGCGCCGCCTCGTGCTGCTTGGCAACGGTGCGGCCCGTCACCCGGACTTCGCAACCATTCACGCTGCTGCGCAATGGATCGCGGACGCGACCGGTGCAACGCTGGGCTTCCTCACGGAAACGGCCAACACGGTTGGCGCGCATCTGGTGAACGCATTGCCGGGCGAGGGCGGTTTGAACGCTCGCGAAGTGTTCGAGCAACCGCGCAAGGGTTATGTGCTGCTGAACGTCGAACCGGAGTTCGACACGGCCAATCCGGCGCAGGCTTTGGCCGCGCTGAAGCAGGCCGAGATGGTCGTGGTGATGTCGCCGTTCCAGATCGGCGCCGACTACGCCGACGTGCTGCTGCCGATCGCCCCGTTCACGGAAACGTCCGGTACGTTCGTCAACGCCGAAGGTACGGTGCAGACGTTCAACGGCGTGGTGCGTCCGCTGGGCGACACGCGTCCGGCATGGAAGGTGTTGCGCGTGCTGGGCAGCCTGCTCGGCGTGCCGGGCTTCGAATTCGACACAGCGGAAGAAGTGCGTGCCACTGCCCTCGGCGACGGCGAACTGAAGTCGCGTCTGTCGAACAAGACGGGCGTCGCGATTGCGCGCGGCAAGTCGGCAAAGGCTGCGGACGGCAAGTTCGAGCGTATCGCCAATGTGCCGATCTATCACGCCGATGCGCTCGTGCGTCGCGCTGAGTCGCTGCATCTGACCGCCGCGGCTCGCGCAGCGAACTCGGCCGGTCTGCCGGCGGCGCTGTTCGACAAACTGGGTTTGAAGGAAGGCGACGCAGTGCGCGTGCGCCAGGGCGAGCAATCGGTGCAGTTGCCGGCCGTGCGCGACGCAAATCTTGCGGAGACGGTCGTCCGCGTATCGGCGGCTACGCCTGCCGGTGCAGCGCTGGGCAGCCTGTTCGGTGAACTGGTGGTGGAGAAGGCGTAAATGAGCTTGTTCGATACGATCAACTCGGGCGGCACCCAGCTTCTCGGTATGGCATGGCCCACGGTGTGGGCACTCGTGCGCATCCTGGTGGTGGCCGTCGCGATCCTGCTGTGCGTGGCTTACCTGATTCTGTGGGAGCGTAAGCTGATCGGCTGGATGCACGTGCGTCTCGGCCCGAACCGCGTCGGCCCCGGTGGTTCGCTGCAGCCGATCGCCGACGTGCTGAAGCTGTTGCTGAAAGAAGTGATTCAGCCTGCTCAGGCAAGCCGCTGGGTCTATCTGATCGCCCCCGTGATGGTGGTGGTCCCGGCGTTCGCGGTCTGGGCGGTGATTCCGTTCCAGGCGGGCGCGGTGCTCGGCAACATCAACGCGGGTCTGCTGTACGCGATCTCGATCTCGTCGATCGGCGTGTACGGCGTGATTCTGGCGGGCTGGGCGTCGAACTCGAAGTATGCGTTTCTCGGTGCGATGCGCGCGGCGGCACAGATGGTGTCGTACGAAATCTCGATGGGCTTCGCGCTCGTCGTCGTGATGATGACCGCGGGCACGATGAATCTGTCGGACATCGTCGGTTCGCAGATGCGCGGCATCTTCGCGAGCCACGGCGTGACGTTCCTCTCGTGGAACTGGCTGCCGCTGCTGCCGGCCTTCGTCGTCTACTTCATTTCGGGTATCGCCGAAACCAACCGTCACCCGTTCGACGTGGTCGAAGGCGAGTCGGAAATCGTCGCGGGTCACATGATCGATTACTCGGGTATGGCGTTCGCGCTGTTCTTCCTCGCCGAGTACATCAACATGATCGTGATCTCGGCGCTGGCTTCCGTGCTGTTCCTCGGCGGCTGGAGTGCACCGTTCGAGTTTCTCTCGTTCATCCCCGGCATCTTCTGGCTGGTCCTGAAAGTATTCTTGCTGCTGTCGGTATTCATCTGGGTGCGCGCGACGTTCCCGCGCTACCGCTATGACCAGATCATGCGTCTGGGTTGGAAGATCTTTCTGCCCGTCACCGTGATCTGGGTGATCGTGGTCGGCTTCTGGATCATGTCGCCGTTGAATATCTGGAATTAAAGGGCGGACGAACCATGACCGCAATTCAAAACTTCTTCAAGACCTTCTTTCTGACCGAGCTGCTGAAGGGCCTCGCGCTGACGGGACGTTACACGTTCCAGCGCAAGATCACCGTGCAGTTCCCGGAAGAGAAGACCCCGATCTCGCCGCGTTTCCGTGGCCTGCATGCGCTGCGCCGCTATGAAAACGGCGAAGAGCGCTGCATCGCCTGCAAGCTGTGCGAAGCGGTGTGCCCGGCGCTCGCCATCACGATCGAGTCGGAAACGCGCGCGGACAACACGCGCCGCACGACGCGCTACGACATCGACCTGACCAAGTGCATCTTCTGCGGTTTCTGCGAAGAGAGCTGCCCGGTCGATTCGATCGTCGAGACGCACATTCTCGAGTATCACGGCGAAAAGCGTGGCGACCTGTACTTCACGAAAGACATGCTGCTGGCGGTGGGCGATCGCTACGAAACGGAGATCGCCGCCAATAAGGCAGCCGACGCACCGTATCGTTGAAGCAATTCAGTTGAAGCAGTCAATGCAGTAATCACGGCCTGTTGTCGGGCCGGGCGCCGCGGCCTGAACGCCGCGGCACGGCGCACCTGTGCGGCTGTTCTGGCGGTTTTGCCAGTCACATGTGCCAAAGAACAATGCCTGACGATGGCCTAACGATGAACCGGTAATCATGGAATTCACGACCGTACTGTTCTACATCTTCGCGCTGCTCCTGGTTGTCTCAGGGCTGAAGGTGATCACCTCGCGCAACCCGGTTTCGTCCGCACTGTTTCTGGTGCTGGCGTTCTTCAACGCAGCCGCGATCTGGATGCTGCTGGAGGCCGAGTTCCTTGCGATCCTGCTGGTGCTGGTCTATGTCGGCGCGGTGATGGTGCTGTTCCTGTTCGTCGTGATGATGCTGGACATCAATCTCGACGTGCTGCGCAAAGACTTCAAGCGTTTCGTGCCAATGGCCACGCTGGTGGGCGTGATCATCGTGCTCGAAACGGCGCTGGTTCTGTGGCACGGCTACGGTGCGACCACCACGGCGTTGCGTGATACCACGGTCGCCGCGAACGGCATGGGCGACTGGTCGAACACCCGCATCATCGGCAAGGTCATCTACACCGATTACATCTTCGCGTTCGAAGTGGCCGGTCTCGTGCTGCTGGTCGCGATCATCGCGGCGATCGCGCTGACCACGAGCCATAAGAAAGACAGCAAGCGTCAGAAAGTCAGCGAGCAGGTCAAGGTGCGTGCCCAGGACCGCGTGCGCGTCGTGAAGATGAAGTCGGAAAAGACCGCGGCAACCGTCGCGGCGGAAGAAGCCGCAGCGGCAGCGGCAGCAGCAGCCGACTCGGCACCGGCCAAGAACAGCTGAGCGGACAGGAGATAGAAATCATGTTGACCCTTGCTCATTACCTTGTCCTCGGCGCGATCCTGTTTGCGATCAGCGTCGTCGGCATTTTCCTGAACCGTCGCAACGTCATCATTATTCTGATGGCGATCGAACTGATGCTGCTCGCGGTGAACACCAATTTCGTCGCGTTCTCGCACTACCTCGGCGACGTGCATGGCCAGATCTTTGTCTTCTTCGTGCTGACGGTTGCGGCAGCGGAAGCGGCAATCGGCCTCGCGATTCTGGTGACCCTGTTCCGTAGCCTCGACACGATCAATGTCGAGGACCTCGATCAGCTCAAAGGTTAATTTCAGGTAAAGCGGTTATGTCAACGACAATCAATGAAAACCTGCTGCTGGCGATCCCGCTGGCACCGCTGGCCGGCTCCCTGATTGCGGGGCTGTTCGGGAAAGCCGTAGGGCGCGCGGGCGCGCACACGGTGACGATCCTCGGCGTCGCGGTTGCGTTCATCCTCTCGGCCATCGTCTACTTCCAGGTGTTGGGCGGCGCGAGCTTCAACGCGACCGTGTACGAATGGATGACGATCGGCAAGACGAAGTTCGAGGTCGGCTTCCTCGTCGACTCGCTGACGGCGATGATGATGTGCGTGGTGACCTTCGTGTCGCTGATGGTGCACATCTACACGATCGGCTACATGGCCGACGACGACGGCTACCAGCGCTTCTTCTCGTACATCGCGCTGTTCACGTTCTCGATGCTGATGCTCGTGATGAGCAACAACTTCCTCCAGTTGTTCTTCGGCTGGGAAGCAGTGGGTCTGGTGTCGTACCTGCTGATCGGCTTCTACTTCACCCGTGAGAGCGCGATCTACGCGAACATGAAGGCGTTCATCGTGAACCGCATCGGCGATTTCGGGTTCCTGCTCGGCATCGGCCTGCTGTTCGCGTTCGCCGGTTCGATGAACTATGGCGACGTTTTCGCCAAGCGCACCGAACTCGCTGCGTTGACTTTCCCGGGCACCGACTGGGGCCTGCTGACGGTTGCCTGTATTTGCCTGTTCGTCGGCGCAATGGGTAAGTCGGCGCAGTTCCCGTTGCACGTCTGGCTGCCGGATTCGATGGAAGGCCCGACCCCGATCTCGGCGCTGATTCACGCGGCAACCATGGTGACGGCCGGTATCTTCATGGTGGCGCGCATGTCGCCGCTGTTCGAACTGTCGGATAGCGCGCTGACGTTCATTACGGTGATCGGTGCGATTACGGCGCTGTTCATGGGCTTCCTCGGGATCGTCCAGAACGACATCAAGCGCGTGGTGGCTTATTCGACGCTGTCGCAGCTTGGCTACATGACGGTTGCGCTCGGCGTCTCGGCTTACCCGGTCGCGATCTTCCACCTGATGACGCACGCGTTCTTCAAGGCGCTGCTGTTCCTCGGCGCGGGTTCGGTGATCATCGGCATGCACCACGATCAGGACATGCGCAACATGGGCGGCCTGCGCAAGTACATGCCGATCACGTGGATCACGTCGCTGGTCGGTTCGCTGGCGCTGATCGGTACGCCGTTCTTCTCCGGCTTCTATTCGAAAGATTCGATCATCGACGCGGTGAAGCTGTCGCATCTGCCGGGCTCGGGTTTCGCATACTTCGCGGTGGTGGCGAGCGTGTTCGTCACCGCGCTGTATTCGTTCCGTATGTACTTCATGGTGTTCCACGGCAAGGAGCGTTTCCGCGATCCGAAGCATCCGGAATCGCCGATGGGCATCGAAGCCGCTCATGCAGCCGCGCATGGCCACGGCCACGATGCGCACGGTCACGGTCACGGTCATGGTCACGACGACCATGCTCACGAGCCGCATGAAACGCCGTGGGTGGTATGGGTGCCGCTGGTGCTGCTGGCCATTCCGTCGGTCGTGATCGGTGCGATTGCAGTCGGTCCGATGCTGTTCGGCGACTTCTTCCAGCATGGCGTGGCGTTCGAGAAGGTGATCTTCATCGGCGAAAACCATCCGGCACTGGAAGAGATGAGCCACGAGTTCGTTAGCTGGAGCCAGATGGGTCTGCACTCGGTGGCAGGGCTGCCGGTGTGGCTGGCGCTCGCAGGCGTGTTGACCGCGTGGTTCCTGTACCTCGTTCGTCCGGATCTGCCGGCTGTCATCAAGCGCGCGTTCGGCCCGATCTACACGCTGCTCGATAACAAGTACTACATGGACAAGATCAACGAAGTCGTGTTTGCGCGGGGCGCCGTGGCGATCGGCCGTGGCCTCTGGAAGGAAGGCGACGTCGTCGTGATCGACGGCATCGTCAACGGCAGCGCACGCTTTATCGGCTGGTTCGCCGGTGTGATCCGCTTCCTCCAATCCGGCTACATCTACCACTACGCGTTCGCCATGATTATCGGCATGTTGGGGCTCCTGACCCTGTTTGTAACGCTCGGCGGCAAATAAGGCGAGGGACACTAATGCACGCATATCCGATTCTCAGTATCGCGATCTGGTTGCCGATCCTCGTCGGCCTCCTTGTTCTGGCTGTCGGTTCCGACCGGAACCCGGCTCCGGCGCGCTGGATCGCGCTGATCGGCTCGGTCGTCAGTTTCCTCGTGACGATCCCGCTGATTACCGGTTTTGATTCGAGCACGGCCGATCTGCAGTTCGTCGAAAAGGCGAACTGGATCGAGCGCTTCAACATTACGTATCACCTGGGTGTCGACGGCATCTCGATGTGGTTTGTCGTGCTGACCGCATTGATTACGGTGATCGTCGTGATCTCCGCGTGGGAAGTGATCACGAAGAACGTGGCGCAGTATCTGGCCGCGTTCCTGATCCTGTCGGGCATCATGGTCGGCGTGTTCAGCGCGGCCGACGGCATGCTGTTCTACGTGTCCTTCGAAGCGACGCTGATTCCGATGTACATCATCATCGGCGTGTGGGGTGGGGCGAACCGCGTGTACGCGGCGTTCAAGTTCTTCCTGTACACGCTGATGGGCTCGCTGCTGATGCTGGTCGCGTTGCTGTACCTGTACGTCGAGACCGGCACGTTCGACCTCGCCACGTGGCAGCATGCGCAGATCGCCATGACGCCGCAGGTGCTGCTATTCATAGCGTTCTTCCTCGCTTTCGCCGTGAAGGTGCCGATGTGGCCGGTCCACACGTGGTTGCCTGACGCCCACGTGGAAGCGCCGACCGGCGGCTCGGTCGTACTGGCGGCGATCATGCTGAAGCTGGGCGCCTATGGTTTCCTGCGCTTCTCGTTGCCGATCGCACCCGACGCAAGCCATTTCCTCGCGCCGGTGGTGATCGCGCTGTCGCTGATCGCGGTGATCTACATCGGTCTGGTCGCGATGGTGCAGGCCGACATGAAGAAGCTGGTCGCGTATTCGTCGATTGCGCACATGGGCTTCGTGACGCTCGGCTTCTTCATCTTCAACCAGCTCGGTGTGGAAGGCGCGATCGTGCAGATGATCTCGCACGGTTTCGTGTCGGGCGCGATGTTCCTTTGCATCGGCGTGTTGTATGACCGCATGCACTCGCGCCAGATCGCCGATTACGGCGGCGTGGTCAACGTGATGCCGAAGTTCGCGGCGTTCGTGATGCTGTTCTCCATGGCGAATTGCGGCTTGCCAGGCACTTCAGGTTTCGTCGGCGAGTTCATGGTGATTCTGGCCTCGGTCCAGTACAACTTCTGGATCGCGGGCGGTGCGGCTGTCACGCTGATTCTCGGCGCGGCTTACACGCTGTGGATGTACAAGCGCGTGTACTTCGGCGCGGTGGTCAACGATCACGTGAAGAGCCTGCTCGATATCAATCGCCGCGAGTTTTTCATGCTGGCAGTGCTTGCCGCACTGACGCTGTTCATGGGCCTGTATCCGAAGCCCTTTACCGATGTGATGCACGTATCCGTGGAAAACCTCCTCTCCCACGTTGCGCAATCAAAGCTGCCGTTGTTGCCTCAGTAACGCGGAGCGGAGGAATTTAAACCATGCAAAACGCCCCTATGACTGCTCTGTTGCCCGACGCACTGGTGATGCTCGCCGTTGTGGTCGCGTGGCTCAACGACACGTTCGTCGGCCAGGCCGGTCGTCGTACCACGTATTTCATCGCGTTCTTCTCGACGCTCGTCGCCGGCATCTGGTTCGCGATGAACGCGTTCGACCCGCAAGTGCGCTACTACTTCGGCCACATGTACGTGGTCGACTCGTTCGCCAACCTGATGAAAGCAGTGGTGACGCTCGGCTACGCCCTGTCGATCGTCTACTCGCGCCGTTACCTGGAAGATCGCGGTCTGTTCCGCGGCGAGTTCTTCCTGTTGGGCATGTTCTCGCTGCTCGGTCAGCTCGTCATGATCTCCGGCAACAACTTCCTGACGCTGTATCTCGGCCTGGAACTGATGTCTCTGTCGCTGTACGGCGTGATCGCTCTGCGTCGCGACGCTGCGCCGTCGAACGAAGCGGCCATGAAGTACTACGTGCTCGGCGCGCTGGCTTCCGGCTTCCTGCTGTATGGCATTTCGATGCTGTACGGCGCGACTGGCTCGCTCGACCTGAACGAAGTGTTCAAGGCGATCGGCACGAGCCACTACGATCCGAGCGTGCTGCTGTTCGGCGTGATCTTCATCGTGGCGGGTGTGGCGTTCAAGATGGGCGCGGTGCCGTTCCACATGTGGGTGCCTGACGTGTACCAGGGCGCGCCGACCGCAATGACGCTGCTCGTAGGCGGCGGTCCGAAGGTTGCGGCATTCGCGTGGGGCTTGCGCTTCCTCGTGATGGGTCTGCTGCCGCTGGCGGTCGAGTGGCAGCAAATGCTGGTGATCCTCGCGGCGCTGTCGCTGATCGTCGGCAACATCACCGGTATCGTGCAGCGCAATGTCAAGCGGATGCTGGCGTACTCGGCGATCTCGAACATGGGCTTCGTGCTGCTGGGCCTGCTGGCCGGCGTGGTCGACAGCAAGACGACGGGTGCCGCGAGCGCGTACGGCTCGGCGATGTATTACAGCATCGTCTACCTGATCACGACGATGGGCACGTTCGGCGTCATCATGCTGCTGGCGCGCCGCGATTTCGAAGCGGACACGCTCGAAGATTTCAAGGGTCTGAACCAGCGCAGCCCGGTGTTCGCGTTCGTGATGATGATCATGATGTTCTCGCTCGCCGGCATCCCGCCCGCGGTCGGTTTCTACGCGAAGCTCGCCGTGCTGCAAGCCACCATGAACGCCGGCCTGACCTGGCTGACGGTGCTGGCCGTGATCACCTCGCTGTTCGGTGCGTTCTACTACTTGCGTATCGTCAAGCTGATGTACTTTGATGATCCGCAAGACACGTCGCCGATTGTTGCCGACACCAGCACGCGTGCATTGCTCGCGCTCAACGGTGTGGCCGTGCTGGTGCTCGGTATTGTGCCGGATCCGCTGTTGAAGGCCTGTCTGCAGGCTATGCAGCACACGCTGCTTCTCTGATGTCGGCAGCGGGTTGGTTTATCGTGCTGTTGGCGCTGGTTGGCGCCAACCTGCCGTTCCTGAATCAGCGCCTCTTCGCCGCCGTGCCGTTGAAAGCGGCGAAGAAGAGCGCCTGGATCCGGATAGCCGAGTTGATCGTGCTGTACTTTGTGGTCGGCGCACTCGGTTTTCTGCTCGAAGCGCGGGCGGGTAACCGCTTCGAGCAGGGATGGCAGTTCTACGCGATCACGTTTGCGCTATTCGTCGTGTTCGCATTCCCAGGCTTCACCTTCCAGTATCTCGTCAAACGCCGCTGACGGCGCATAGCCGTCGCGCACCATGTTTCAAGGTCCGCACATGGCTGAACTTCCCAATCACGACCACGCGCTTACCGAGACTTGTCTCGAGAGCAAAACGATCCATCAAGGGCCGTTTTTGACCCTCAAGTGCGATACCGTACGCCTGCCGGACGGCAAGCAGGCCACTCGCGAATATGTACAGCACCCGGGTGCCGTGATGGTCATCCCGCTATTCGACGATGGCCGCGTGCTGCTGGAAAACCAGTATCGGTATCCGATGGGCAAGGTGATGGTCGAGTATCCGGCCGGAAAACTCGATCCGAACGAAGGCGCGCTGGCTTGCGCAATACGTGAGTTAAGGGAAGAGACTGGCTATACCGCGCGGGAGTATGTTTATCTGACGCGCATTCACCCGATCATTTCCTATTCGACTGAATTCATCGATATCTATCTGGCGCGTGGCCTGACTGCCGGCAAGCGCAAACTCGACGACGGTGAATTCCTCGAACTGTTCACGGCAAGCGTGGCTGACGTGTCGGAGTGGGTGCGTACCGGCAAGATTACCGACGTCAAGACGGTGATCGGCACGTTCTGGCTGGAGAAGGTCCTGTCGGGTGCCTGGCCGACGGCGGAGCCGAACTAATCCGGTAGGTGTGGGCAGTGCGCGGCTTGCGCACCAGTTAGGGATCGTTTTGGCGAGGCCCCCGTTGGTTCAGGACCAACGGGGGCTTTGTCGTTGTAGAGGCGAAATTGCGTAACGCGGTTCCCGTCGCGCGTTCTTGGAGAATCCGTACACGTCCTATGCCATTCGCCAGTCTCGTCACGCAATCGTTGTCACTCTAATATCGATCTTTGTTGAGCGTGTTCATCATGCCTATTTACTTTGGATAACGAAATAAATGGCGATGCGAAGACTGATGATTCCGATCATGGTTGTCACTTGACAACCATGATCGGAATCGCTAAATTGGAGGACATAGATGGTTCGAGGAACTCACTCCAAAAAGGAGATCGAAGCTGCCTTGGTGTACGCCGAAAAAAACGGTTGGCAAGTCCATGGCGGTGGGAAAGGTCATGCCTGGGGAAGAATGTACTGTCCTGACAACACCGCGGAGTGTCGGTGCGGGGAGTTCTGTATATCAAGCATCTGGAGTACGCCAAGGAATCCCGGCAACCATGCCAGACATCTACGGCGCATTGTCGACAACTGCACGGCTCGCTCGTAGCAAGGGCGTTCTCATGGCAAGAGTTTGAGCTGAATGAGGGCAGGAGTAACGTATGGAATATGTGTTCACCTTGAAGTACCGGCTCGCAGCCGAAGATTGCGATCTTGATGCGATTGTCGAGCGATTGGGCGAAGCCGGATGCGACGACGCCACGGTCGGCGTGGGGCAGCCTGGCCGTCTCGCGCTGTTTTCCACTCGCGAAAGCTCGTCTGCTTTCGGAGCGCTGGTCAGCGCACTCAGAGATATCAAGCAAGCGGTGCCGTCCGCGCGCCTTGTCGAAGCCGGCCCCGATTTTGTTGGCCTCACCGACGTCGCCGAAATCGCCGGCGTGTCCCGGCAGAACATGCGCAAGCTGATGCTGGGCCACGCAATCGACTTTCCGCCGCCGGTCCACGAGGGCAGTGCGTCGGTATGGCATCTGTCGGACATTCTTGACTGGCTGGCTGCACGCGGTGGCTATGACATCAAGTCAGACGTGGCCGACGTTGCGAAACTGGCCAAGCAGATCAACCTCGTCAAGGAAGCGCGCGAACTTGAACCGAAGTTTAGCCGCCAGCTTGAGTGTCTGGTGGCATAGCAGCAAGGCAGCGGCCCGTACCTGAAGACACAAGCCTGTTTGATCGGCTCGCCAGTTGGCGTTCTGGTCAGCTTCGGCAGTCCTTTGCGCAAAGCGTTAAAATCGCCCACCGCGTCTGATTTGTCAGCGATGTCCGGCGTCGGCGCATCGTCCGTAAAAATTTACGAACGACCGTTCACAAATTTGCTTTTTGCGCTAAACTGGCACGCAAGCCCTGATTCCACATGAAGGTCCTCGATTTACAGTGTCCGCATGGCCATCGGTTCGAAGGCTGGTTCGCTTCGGCTGATGACTTCGAATCGCAGCAGTCCCGCAAGCTCGTCGAATGTCCGATCTGCGGTGCGAACGAGGTAAGCCGTTTGCCGTCGGCGCCGCGCCTGAATTTGTCTGGTGCGACCGGCACGAATGCGCCAGCGGGCGTGGGGGAAATGCAGGCGCGTGTGATGCGCGCTTTGCGCGAGGTACTGGAAAAGACCGAGAACGTGGGCGACCGCTTCGCCGAGGAGGCACGGCGCATTCACTATAACGAAGCGCCCGCTCGCAATATTCGTGGTGTCACGACACCCGAAGACGCGCAAGCCTTGGTCGAAGAAGGCATCGAAGTGATGCCGCTGCCGGTCCCGGCCGCCTTGAAGGAACCGCTGCAATAGCGCAGTGGCTCGCTGGCGCCAGGTGGTGGCGGCCAGGAGACACTACGCATGAATCTGGACTATTCCCCCGCTGATAAAGCGTTCCGCGCTGACATCCGCGCCTGGCTCGAAGCGAATCTGCCTCGCGAACTGAGCGACAAGGTACTCAATCACAAACGTCTTGCCCGTGAAGACTTCGCGAGCTGGCACAAGCTGCTCGGCACGCGCGGCTGGTCGGCGATCGCGTGGCCGAAGGAGTACGGCGGCCCGGGCTGGGACGCCACTCAACGGCACATCTGGGACGAAGAGTGCGCGCGTATCGGTGCGCCGTCCGTGCTGCCGTTTGGCGTGGCGATGGTGGCCCCCGTAATCATGAAGTACGGTAACGAGGCGCAAAAACGTCACTATTTGCCGCGCATTCTCGACGGTACGGATTGGTGGTGCCAAGGCTACTCCGAGCCTGGCTCCGGTTCTGATCTGGCCTCGTTGCGTACGCGCGCGGAGCGCGTCGGCGACCATTACGTGGTCAACGGTCAGAAAACCTGGACCACACTCGGCCAGTACGCCGACATGATGTTCTGCCTAGTGCGCACCGACGGCGGCGCCAAGAAGCAGGAGGGCATCTCGTTCCTGCTGATCGACATGAAAACTCCGGGCATCACCGTACGGCCAATCATCACGCTCGACGAAGACCACGAAGTCAATGAAGTCTTTTTCGAAGACGTGAAGGTGCCGGTCGAAAATCTGGTCGGCGAAGAAAATCGCGGCTGGACATACGCAAAATACCTGCTCGGCCATGAGCGCACCGGCATTGCGCGCGTCGGCCAGTCCAAGCGCGAACTCGTCTTCCTGAAACGGCTTGCGCTGAATCAGAAAAAGAATGGCAAGCCGTTGCTGCACGATCCGGTGTTTGCCGCGAAGGTCGCGAGCCTCGAGATCGAATTGATGGCGCTCGAAGTCACCGTGCAACGCGTGGTCGCCAATGAAGCAGGGGGCCGTGGACCGGGGCCGGAAGCATCGATGCTGAAGATCAAGGGCACGGAAGTGCAGCAAGCGCTGACCGAGCTGATGTTCGAAGCAGTCGGGCCGCTCGCGGCACCGTTCGACGTTTCGTTCCTCGAAGGCGAACGCGAGCACAGCGCTGCCGGCGACGACGACGCAGCACCGTTGGCCGCGTACTACTTCAACTTCCGCAAGACGTCGATCTACGGCGGCTCGAACGAAATTCAAAAGAACATCATCGCGCAGATGATTCTCGGACTTTGAGGAGTGGCGCATGGACTTCACTTTCAACGACGAACAGCAGCAATTCGCCGACGCGCTGCGCCGCTACCTCGACAAGAGCTACGGCTTCGAAGCGCGCCAGGCGATCGTGCAATCGGAATCCGGCGTGTCGGAGGCGCATTGGGCAGCTTTTGCGGAGCTGGGCCTGACGGCATTGCCGGTGCCGGAAGCGCAAGGAGGATTCAACGGTGGTCCGATTGACATGCTGGTGGTGATGCAGGAGCTCGGCCGTGCACTGGTGGTCGAACCCTATTGGGCGACCGCGGTCGGCATTGAGACGTTGCGCCTCGCGGGCACGGGCGAGGGCGAAGATGCGTCGCTGCTCGAGCGTGCCGCACAGGGCGAGATCAAGCTGGCGGTGGCATTTCACGAGCCGCACGCACGCTACGACCTGTTTGAAGTCGACACGGCCGCTAGTGGACAGGGCGAGCAGCAGACGCTGTCCGGGACGAAGTCGGTTGTGCTGCACGGTGCGCAGGCGGACTACTGGATCGTGCCGGCCCGTCTGAACGGCGAGATTGCGCTTTTCGTCGTGGCGCGTGATGCGTCCGGCGTCAAAGTGACGGATTACCGCACGATCGACGGCCAACGGGCTGCCACCCTCGAATTCACCGCCACGCCCGCGCGCCGGCTGGCCGGCAAACACGCCGGCGCGGCCGCGCTCGAACATATCGCGGATTACGGCACCGTACTGCTGTGCGCGGAAGCGATCGGCGCACTTGATGCCTTGAACTTCGCTACCGTCGACTACACCAAGACGCGCCAGCAGTTCGGCCAGCCGATCGCACGCTTCCAGGCCTTGCAGCACCGCATGGTCGAGATGCTGATTCATGCCGAGCAGGCGCGTTCAGTCACCTATCTTGCCGCCATGCGCTATAACAGTGCGGATGCTGACGAACGCCGTCGCGCGGTCTCGGCGGCGAAGGCACGGGTCGGTCAGGCCGCGCGTTTCGTGGGCCAGCAGGCGGTTCAGTTGCATGGTGGCATGGGGGTGACGAACGAGGTGGCGGCGGCACATCTGTTCAAACGCCTTGCCATCATCGAAACCACGTTGGGCGACGTCGATCACCACCTGGCGCGCTTCGCTGCGCTGCCCGGCTTCGTCGTTGCCGAAGCCTGAACAGCCGCTCGAACCGGATAAAAGGAGAGGCAACGATGAGTCTGAGTTACGAGGACTTTATAGTCGGCGCGAGCATGGAAATCGGCAAGCACACGTTTACGCGTGAGGAAATCGTCGAGTTCGCGCAGAAGTTCGACCCGCAGCCGTTTCATCTGGATGAAGCCGCTGCGGCCGAGTCGCCGTTCCGCGGATTGGTGGCGAGTGGCTGGCATACCTGTTCGGTCATGATGGGCATGCTGGTGCGTAACGCGCTTGCAGGCTCCACGTCGATGGGTTCGCCCGGTATCGACGAGATCCGCTGGTTGAAGCCGGTGCGCGTCGGCGACACGATCACCATGATGAACGCCGTGCTCGACAAGCGCATCTCCGAAAGCAAGCCGGATCGCGGCATTGTGTCGACCCAATGGGAAGGTATTAATCAGCATGGCGAGACGGTGATCACGGTGCGCTCGAAGGGCATGTTCGGACTGCGCAATCCGGGAGCCGGAGCATGACGGATTGCGCGGTGCCCGCCGCGGCGTTCGGCAATGCGGATGCCTTGCGTGCATTGGTGGGCGCTGACCCGCTAGTGAGTGAATGGCTGACGGTCGATCAAGCGAGTGTTGATCGTTTCGCAGAAGCCACCGGCGATCATCAATGGATTCACGTCGACCCCGAGCGGGCGCGGCGTGAGTCGCCGTTCGGCGGACCTATCGCCCATGGCTTCATGACGTTGTCGTTGATCCCGGCACTGCTCGGAAAGACGGTGGTGATCGAGCAGCGCATGGGCGTCAACTACGGATTGAATCGCGTGCGGTTTACGTCGCCGGTGCCGGTCGGCTCGGAGTTGCGCGCGAAATTCGCGGTGGAGTCCGTGACGGACGCTGGCAATGATGGCGTACAGGTCGTGTGGAATGTGACGCTGGAGCGGCAGGGCAGTGAGCGGCCGGTATGTGTCGCGGAGTTCATTACGCGGCATTATTTCTAGCGTTGTCGCGTCCGTCCCGGAGCCCCAAAAGCGCGAACGGCATTCACGCCGTCTCGCGCTTTTTTACTGGTGCAGATTCAGAGGCTGCGCTGGCGTCAATGTTTCGCGTACTGGGTTGCGCCGAACAGCATCTCTTTTGCCTTCTCATCCATGAGTGGCTTGCGTGCGGACGCCAATACCTCGACGCCGCGCAATACCGCCGGACGCGCGGCGATTTCTTCATGCCAGCGCTTCACGTTCGGCAATGCATCCAGTTCGATACCCTGGTTTTGCCAGGAGCGTGTCCACGGAAACGCCGCGATGTCCGCGATCGTGTAGTCGTTGCCGGCGAGGTACTGCGTTTTGCCGAGTTGCGCGTCCATGACGCCGTACAGGCGCTTCGCCTCGTTTGTGTAGCGATTGATCGCGTATTCAATCGGCTCCGGCGCATAGAGGCGAAAGTGGTGCGTTTGACCGAGCATCGGGCCCAGGCCGCCCATCTGGAACATCAGCCATTGGAGTACTGAATAACGTGCCGCCGGATCGGCTGGCAGAAACTTGCCGGTTTTCTCGGCGAGATAAATCAGAATCGCACCCGACTCGAATAGCGCAAACGGTTGACCGTCGGCGCCTCTCGGACCCTCGGAATCGACGATTGCCGGAATCTTGTTGTTCGGACTGATAGCGAGAAACTCGTGTTTGAACTGGTCGCCCGTGCCGATATTCACGCCATGCACGTTATACGCGAGGCCGGTCTCCTCGAGCATGATGTGAACCTTGTGGCCGTTCGGGGTTGCCCAGCTATAGACGTCGATCATCGTGGCTCCTTCGTTTCGTGAAAGCGGCGCCCCGCAGGACGCCGCTGTTGACGAAAATTAGAGCATAGATCGCGCGATGCTGCTGGCGACGGCGCAAGTCAGTCCGGCCATCGCGGCAACAGGTGAGTTAGCTGGCCTGACCTCAAACTCGCGTAATCGGCGTTTCCACGCGGGCCGCCGCGCCGGCGTCCATATAGCGTGCGAGCTCGATTTTGGCGATTGCGTTGCGGTGCACTTCGTCGGGACCGTCGGCGAAACGCAGCGTGCGCGCGCAGGCGTAGGCATACGCCAGCGGGAAGTCGTCGCTGACCCCGCCGCCGCCGTGCGCCTGAATCGCCCAGTCGATTACCTGGCAAGCCATGTTTGGCGCGACCACTTTGATCATCGCAATCTCGCCGCGTGCCCCCTTGTTGCCGACGGTGTCCATCATGTAGGCAGTCTTTAGCGTGAGGAGCCGCGCCTGTTCGATCATGCAGCGCGCCTCGGCGATACGCTCCTGCGTGACGCCTTGCGCGGCAACCGGCTTGCCGAACGCGACACGTTGCATCGAGCGTTTCGCCATCAGTTCGAGCGCACGTTCGGCAAGACCGATTAAACGCATGCAGTGATGGATGCGACCTGGTCCGAGACGTCCCTGCGCGATCTCGAAACCACGGCCTTCGCCGAGCAGCATGTTGGTGACGGGCACACGCACATTCTTGAGCGTGATTTCCATGTGGCCGTGCGGCGCATCGTCGTAACCGAAGACGTTGAGCGGGCGGTGCACGGTGATGCCGGCGGCGTCGGCGGGGACGAGGATCATCGATTGCTGCTGGTGGCGCGGCGCCTCGGGATCGGTCTTGCCCATGACGATATAGATCTTGCAGCGCGGATCGCCTGCGCCGGAGGACCACCACTTGTGTCCGTTGATCACGTAGTGGTCGCCGTCACGCACGATGCTGGTCTGGATATTGGTTGCGTCCGACGACGCGACTTCGGGCTCCGTCATCAGAAACGCCGACCGTATCTGACCTTGCAGCAGCGGTTCGAGCCACTGGCGCTTGTTGTCGTCGCTGCCGTAGCGCTCGATCGTTTCCATGTTGCCGGTGTCGGGCGCGTTGCAGTTGAACACTTCGGGCGCCCAGGGCACGCGGCCCATGATCTCGCACAGCGGCGCGTATTCGAGATTCGTCAGTCCCGCTCCGCGTATGGATTCAGGCAGAAACAGGTTCCACAAACCGGCGTCGCGCGCCTTGTGTTTGAGTTGCTCGATCAGTTCGGTCGGCAACCACGCGTTGCCGCTCTGACGATTGCGTGCGATTTCCGCATAGAACGCCTGCTCGTTCGGATAAATATGCTCGTCGAAGAAAGCGAGCAGTTTCTCGCGCAACGCCTGAACCTTCGGTGTGTAATCGAAATTCATGTGTGACCTCGCGAATAACGGACGACAGTTGATCAAGGCGCGCAACTCGACGCGCGAATCCGGTTAGCGCACCTTCTGAGCGTAGCGCCAGGCGAGCTCGGCCATCGGCTTTGCGCGGCTGCCGGCGTCGAGTGCCTGCGCGCTGGCCGCGGTGCCGTCGACGACGCGCTTCATGATCCCTTGCAGAATCGCGGCAATGCGGAACATGTTGTACGCCAGGTAGAAATTCCAGTCGCCGCGAATCTCGAAACCGGTGCGCTTGCAGTAGCGTTCGACGTACTGCGTTTCGTCCGGGATGCCGAGGGCCGTCCAATCGAGACCCGCAATGCCGCGGAATTGCGCCGGATCGACGTGCCACGCCATGCAGTGGTAAGCGAAGTCGGCAAGCGGATCGCCGAGCGTCGACAATTCCCAGTCGAGCACAGCGAGCACCCGCGGCTCATGAGGATGAAAGATCAGATTGTCGAGCCGGTAGTCGCCATGCACGACCGACACGCGCTCGCCCGTTTCCGCTGGCATATGCTGCGGCAGCCATTCGATCAGACGCTGCATCGCGTCGATCGGCTCGGTCTCGGACGCGATGTACTGTTTGCTCCAGCGGCCAATCTGGCGCGCGAAATAGTTGCCCGGTTTGCCGTAATCGACGAGACCGGCGGCCGCGACATCGACGCTGTGCAAGGCGGCGATCACACGATTCATTTCGTCGTAGATCGCGGCGCGCTCGGCAGGCGTCATGCCGGGTAAAGATTGATCCCACAACACGCGGCCTTCGACGTACTCCATTACGTAGAACGCACGGCCGATCACGCTTTCGTCCTCGCACAATGCGAGCATATTCGCGACCGGCACGGCGGTGCCGGCCAGCGCGTGCATCACCCGATATTCACGTTCGACGGCGTGCGCGGAAGGCAGCAGCTTCGCCGCCGGCCCGGGCTTGGCGCGCATCACATACGAGCGGGAAGGGGTGACCAGTTTGAAGGTGGGATTGGACTGGCCGCCGGCGAATTGCTCCAGAGAGAGTGGTCCCGAGAATCCGTCGACATGCTGGGCCAGCCACGCGGCGAGCGCGTCGGTAGCGAAGCGTTGCCGTTCGTTGAGAGGACGTGTGCCCTCGAACGCCGAATAATCCGTCGTGTGTTCTGGTTCGCCGTTCTGTGTGGCTTGCACCATGTGTCTCCTCCAGTTCGGATTTAGCTGCGCTGGTATCGGGTGAATTGTGCGTAGAGCATTTCCATCGTGGTGTTGCGGACGTCGCGATGAAGCGGCGAAGGCGGTGAGTGGTTGAGCGCGCGCAGCACCCAATCTCGCGGTGCGGTACCTACGTCGAGTGCGTTGATGCAGCCGGTGGCCTGCGCAAGATGGCCAAAGAACGTGCGGCCGCCCGCGGTGATCGCATGCGACAGGATCGCGCGATTCACCCCGCCGTGCAGAACCAGCAGCAAGGTGTCCCACGACGAGTCCTCGCGCAACGCCGTCACGGCGGGCAACACGCGATCGAACAGTTCGCCGATGGTTTCGCCTTCGAGAAAGCGTGTGCTTTCCGGCACGATGCCGTCGAACACGCCGAGAAACGCGGCTTCGATATCCTGCGGTGGAATATCGTGGAGTTTGCCACCGCGAATCTCCTGCCACGCAGGCTCCACTTCGAGTTCGATCTGCTGGCCGGTCTCGGCCAATACGCGCCGCGCGGTCTCGATCGTGCGCGGCAAACCGCTGACAATCACCCGGTCGAAGCGGATCTGCTGTTCGGCGAATACACGGCCGGCCGCGCTGGCCTGCTCGCGGCCGTTGGCGTTCAGTGGCACGGTGTCAGGATCGATCGCGCGGCCGGAGTCGTCGAAGTAGGTGACGTCGCCGTGCCGCATCAGGAAGATGCGGCGGCGTTTGGGCAATTGATAGTCTGGCATGGTCCTTTAGTTCACTCTTCGTTCACTTGTAGACCGGCGCGCGTTTTTCGAGGAACGCGGAAATCCCTTCAAGGCCCTCGCGGTGGTGCAGCGACGCGACAAAATTGTCGCGCTCCGTGATCAGATGGTCGGCGAGCGGTTGCGTAGCGGCCGAGCCGATCATCCCCTTGATGCGAGAGACTGAATTAGGCGAAATCTTGCCGAGTTCGTCGGCCCATGCAATCGCGGCGTCACGCACGGCGCCGGTCCTGGCCAGTTTGTTGACGACGCCGAGTTCATGCAAGCGCGCGGCCCCGATCGGTTTGCCTTCAATCAGCACCTCGGTGGCCAACTGGCGCGGCAGGGCTTGAGCGAGGAACCACGAGCCGCCGCCGTCGGGCGTCAGACCGACACGCGCATACGACATCACAAATTTGGCGTCGTCCGCGGCGACGATCAGGTCGCATGCGAGCGCGAGCGAGAATCCCGCGCCGGCGGCAGCGCCATCGACCGCGGCAATCACCGGCTTCGACGAAAGACGCAGCGCTGAAATCCATTCGCCGAGCAGGTCGATGCTTTCGGCTTGCACGGACGGTTCCTTCGCGCGGTTCTCGAGGAGACGGTTCAGATTGCCGCCCGCGCAGAAGAAGTTGTCCGCGCCGGTAATCACGATGGCGCGGATCGACGGATCGCGCTCCACCGATTCGAGCGCTTCGATACCGGCCGCGTACATGTCCGGATGCAGCGCGTTGCGGGCACCGGGGTTCGACAGCGTCAGGACTAGCGTCGATTCGCTTTCGGTCGGGCGCGAGGTCAGCAGTTCGGCGCTCATTGTTGTGTCTCCTTTGACTGCGTGTCGATGTCGGCCGCGTCGCGTTGCGTCAGCGACAGGCCAAGTTGGGCTCGCCGAGCAAGCCAGGGTGACGGACGGTAGCGAGGGTCGCCGAGGACGCTGAACATGTTGCTCAGAATCGCGAGGATAGTTGACGCGCCGAGCGCATCGCCGAGAGCAAGTGGTCCGCGCGGGTAGCCGAGGCCGAGCGTCACGGCGAGATCGATATCGTCCGGCGTGGCGATCTGCTTTTGCGCGATGTCGCAGCCGATATTCACGATGGTCGCCACCACGCGTTGCGCGACGAAACCGGTCGAGTCGCGGATGACGGTGGCAGGTACGCCGTCCGCGGCGAAGAGTGCATGCGCCGAGTCGCGCACGGCACGCGTGGTGGCCGGCGTGGTCATCAGCGTGCGGCGTTGCGCGCCGGCGAGCGGGAAGAGGGTGTCGATAGCGACGACGCGGGTGGCGTCGAGCCCTTCGTCGACCGCGGCCGTGGTCGCGTCGTGGCCGAACGGCGTGACCACGATCAGCGAGTTCAACGCAGGCGTGACGCCTTCGTCGAGTGCCACACCGGCTTTGCCGATGAGTTGCACGACGGCGTCATGCGCATGCGGGTAACGCTTGCTGACCCACACGCTTGCCGGTAGCCCGGTTGGCGCGGGCGCTTCGGCGGGCACCAGCTGCTTGCCGTCCTCGTAGCGATAGAAGCCTTCACCCGTCTTGCGGCCGATCAGTCCGCCCGCGAGCCGCGTGCCGGTAATGGGCGACGGCGTGAAACGCGGTTCCTCGTAAAACTGGTGGTAGATCGACTCCATGACCGGATGTGATACGTCGAGCGCCGTCAGATCGAGCAATTCGAACGGCCCGAGGCGAAAGCCTGCCTGCTCGCGCATGATGCGGTCGATGTCGGCGAAGCTCGCTACACCTTCTCCGGCGACGCGCAGGCCCTCGGTATTCATGCCCCGCCCGGCGTGATTCACGATGAAGCCGGGCATATCTTTAGCGCGTACCGGCGTGTGGCCCATGCGGCGCGCGAGATCCATCAGCGCGTCGCCTGCTGCGGGATCGCCGCGCAGGCCGTCGATCACTTCGACGACCTTCATGAGCGGAACGGGGTTGAAAAAGTGGTAGCCGACCACGCGCGACGGGTCGGTGCAACCCGCGGCAATCGCGGTGATCGATAGCGAGGACGTGTTGGATGCCAGCACGCAGCGCCCGCTCACCACTGTTTCGAGTTCGCGGAACAGCGCCTGCTTCACGTCGAGCTTCTCGACGATCGCCTCGACGACCAGATCGCAATCGGCGAGCTCGCCAATGACCTGCGCGCCGCTCACGTTCGCGAGCGCGGCGAGCGAGCGCGCCTGCTCGAGCTTGCCTTTGGCCGTCAGTTTGGCGAAAGTCTCGGCGAGGTAGTCGCGCGCGGCACCGATCGCAGCTGGGTTGGTGTCGTACAAACGCACGGTCAGGCCGGCTAGCGCGGCAATCTGGGCGATACCGCGGCCCATTGCCCCGGTTCCAACAATGCCGATAGTCTCGATGCTGAAATTGCGAGAGGTCATTGTGTTGCTCGACTTCATGGTTATTTTAGAATAGCACGATCGTGCAATTTACTGGATGATTGATCGTAGACCGCCGCATTGAGTTTCACCGGCGGTCTCAACGAACCCAAAGGAAGGAGATACCCGATGATCAAGCTGTGCGGTGTCGCGTTTTCTAACTATTACAACAAAGTGAAGTTCGTGCTGCTCGAACACGGCATTCCGTTCGAGGAAGTGTTCGTGGTGCCCAGTCAGGAAGAGGCCATGCTCGAGCATTCGCCGCTCGGCAAGGTGCCTTATCTGCAGACGGAAGACGGCGACCTGTGTGAGTCGCAATGTATCGTCGAGTATCTGGCCGCGCGCTTTCCGGACAAGGCGATATTTTCTGCCGACCCTTGGGAAGCGGCCAAGGAGCGCGAACTGATCTTTTTCGTCGACGTGCATCTCGAACTGACCGTACGCAATCTCTACAAGGAAGCGTTCTTCGGCGGGACGGTGACCGATGCGACTAAAGGGCGTGTCGAGAAGCTGCTCACGCATCACATCGACGGCTTCAAGCGGATCGCGAAGTTCGGGCCGTATTTGCGCGGCGAGCGCTTCAGCGTAGCCGACACGGCAGGGTATGTGAGCTTGCCGCTGGTGGGCATGGCGACGCAGACGATCTACGGCCGCGATTTCCTGCTCGACGCCGGCCTTGACTGGAAAAGCTATGTGAAGGCGATCAACGCCCGGCCGGCCGCGCAGCGGGTCACCGAGGACCGCAAGGCGTACGTCGCCGCGTCGCGCAAGGCTTGATGGATTGCGCCGCTGACTCAATGGAGTTCGGCGCGGAGTTCGGCGGGCCACGCGAGCGGAGGCCGTTGCGCGACAGAGCGAGGAACGCGGGTTCGTTCGCTGCATCGCGCGGGACACGCTAGAGGCGCGCCAGCCGTTCGAGCGCGGTGGCGAGCGTGCTGTCCTGCTTGGCAAAACAGAAGCGCACCACACCCGACTCATGCGCCTCGTGATAGAACGCCGAGACCGGAATGGCCGCGACGCCGATTTCGCCGGTCAGCCATTGTGCGAATTCGGCTTCAGGTAGGTCGCTGATCGCCGAATAGTCGACGCACTGAAAGTACGTGCCCGTGCACGGCAGCAGCTTGAAGCGCGAATTCGCGAGGCCCGCGCGGAAGAGGTCGCGCTTCTTCTGATAGAACGCCGGCAGATTGAGATAGGGTGCCGGATCCTTCATGTAGTCGGCGAGGCCGATCTGCATGGGCGTGTTGACCGTGAACACGTTGAACTGGTGCACCTTGCGGAATTCGGCGGTGAGCGCGGCCGGCGCCGCCACGTAGCCGACTTTCCAGCCCGTCACGTGATAGGTTTTGCCAAAGCTCGACACCACGAAACTGCGCTGCGCCAATTCCGGATAACGCGCCACGCTTTCGTGCGGTGCGCCGTCGTAGACCATGTGTTCATATACTTCGTCCGACAGGATCAGCACGTTGGTGCCGCGCACGATCTCTTCGAGCTTGCGCATGTCTTCAGCGCGCCAGACGGTGCCAGTCGGATTGTGCGGCGTATTGATCAGCAGGAGCCGCGTTTTCGGCGTGATCGCGGCAGCGAGCTTGTCGAACGGGATGGCGTAGTCCGGCGCCTCGAGCGTGACGAACACCGGCTTGCCGCCGGCCAGCTCGATGGAGGGCACGTAGCTGTCGTAGGTCGGCTCGACCACGATCACTTCGTCGCCGGGGTGGACGGTGCACAGAATCGCGGTCAGCAAGGCTTGCGTGGCACCTGCCGTCACCGTGATTTCAGTGGTGGCGTCGTAGCGGCGTCCATACAGGTTCGCGATCTTGTCCGAGATCGCCTGACGCAGCGGCGCGGCGCCGGCCATGGGCGGATACTGGTTGTGGCCCTCGCGCATGGCGTTCGCGACTGCATCGACAATTTTTGGATCGCAGTTGAAGTCAGGAAAGCCCTGGCCCAGATTCACCGCGCCTTTTTCGGCGGCGAGCGCGCTCATCACGGTGAAGATCGTTGTGCCGACGTCCGGCAGGCGGGACGGAAACGTGGGACTCGTGTGCGTGTCGTGCGGTGCATTCATGGCGCTGTCCGGAGCGTGGGCGAGTGAGTGAGACAAAGGCGTCGTTTGATACGGATAAAGCCTGATTGTAGGGAATCGCGGCGTAGTGTGCGTGCGGCAACTCTGCCGTTAGCCGTTTGGCCAGGGCCATATGAACTGCAGGGTCATACGGCTGCGGGTTCGCCGGCGGCGCTCAGGGAAGCGCCAATGGCGCTGACGAACGGCGCCGGTTGGGCAATCTGGAAACCGAAGTCGCGAGCAATCCGCTTGGCCAGTTTCAACACCGCGCGATCTTTCGAAATGAGCCAGTCAGCCTGCACGGCGTGCGCGAGTTCGAGAAACTTCTGGTCATCACGGTCTTTGCATTTGGGCAAGGGTCTGGCGTCTACCGACGGCGCGGCGGGTTCGACCAGTTGGGCGAGCCGTGCAACGACCGCGAGCGCGGCAGTCTTGTCCACATTCCGATGCGCGAATTGCGGATAGTCCAGCACATAGGTGAGTTCGGCGAGGCAGCGTGCGTCGATCAGCGCGGCCAGCGCGCCGTTTTCAAGCGCTGCCGCGATCGGCCGCGTGTGCGGGTCGTCGAACACGAGAATGTCGATCCACACATTGGAATCGAGGACGACGCGCAAAGCGCCGTGTGAAGCATGGGAACCGGGCATTCGTTACAGTTACAATCTGGCTTTCGTCTTTGACCGCCAGGCACGGCGTGCCTGTAAGCCTCTATGATAATCGTTCTGTCGCCGGCGAAATCGCTCGACTACGACACCCCGCCCCACGTTAAAAAGCACACGATCCCCGATTTTGTCGACGACGCGGCCGAATTGATCGGCGGATTGCGTCGTTTGTCGCCGCAGCAGATCGCCTCCCTGATGGACATATCCGATCAGCTCGCGCACCTCAATTTCCAGCGTTACGCGGAATGGTCCCCCAAATTCGGCACGCACAACGCCAAACAGGCGGTGCTCGCCTTCAACGGCGACGTGTACGAGGGCTTCAACGCGAAGACGTTGTCGGCGGCTGATCTGGACTATGCGCAGAACCACGTGCGCGTGTTGTCGGGCCTGTACGGCTTGCTGCGTCCGCTCGATCTGCTGCAGCCGTACCGGCTCGAAATGGGCACGCGCTTCGCCAATCCGCGTGGCAAGGATCTGTACGCGTTCTGGGGCGAGCGGATCACGCAGGCGCTGAACGCGCAACTGAAGAAAAACGCCGCGGCGTCCCGCGTGCTGGTGAATTGCGCGTCGGGCGAGTATTTCAAATCGGTCAAGCCGAAGCTGCTCGAAGCGCCGATTGTCACGCCGGTGTTCGAGGACTGGAAGGGTGGCCGTTACAAGATCATCAGCTTCCATGCCAAACGCGCGCGTGGCCTGATGGCGCGCTATGCCGTGGAAAACCGCCTCGACAACCCGGAACAGCTGAAGGACTTCGACGCCGAAGGCTATGCGTTCGACGCCGACGCCTCGAACGATGCCACTTACGTATTCCGCCGCCGCGTCGCTGAATAAGCGTCTCGTCGACCACTCAAGCAGGAAAGAACATTATGACGTTATCGATCACGAGTAATTTCGACGCGGGTGCGATCGAAGTGCTGTCCTGCGAAGACGCAGGCAATATCCGTTTGCGCGTGCGGCCGGACAGCCATGCCGAGTTCGCGCAGTGGTTTTACTTCCGGGTGTCGGGTGCGGCGGGCGAGCGCTGCGTGATGACCTTCGAGAATGCCGCCGCGTGTGCCTTCGCCGAAGGCTGGCGCGACTATCAGGCGGTGGCGAGCTATGACCGCGTGAACTGGTTTCGCGTGCCCACGTCGTACGACGGCCGCGTGCTGACGATCGATCACACGCCGGATTTCGACCGGGTCTACTACGCGTATTTCGAGCCGTATAGCGAGGAGCGGCATTCTGAGTTTCTCGGCGCGGTGCAGCAGATGCCGCAGGCCACGCTGACGGAACTTGGCACGACGGTCGAAGGCCGGCCCATGTCGCTGCTTACGCTCGGCACGCCGCAAACCGGCGACACGCCCAAGAAGAAGGTCTGGCTGATCGCGCGCCAGCACCCTGGCGAGACAATGGCGGAGTGGTTTATCGAAGGGCTCGTGAAGCGGCTCGTGGGTTGGGGCGATTGGGCGGGAGACCCGGTTGCACGCAAGCTTTACGATCACGCGGTGTTCTATATCGTGCCGAACATGAACCCGGATGGCAGCGTGCATGGCAATCTGCGCACCAACGCGGCCGGCGCGAATCTGAATCGCGAGTGGATGGAGCCGGACGCCGCGCGCAGCCCTGAAGTGCTGCTGGTGCGCGACGCGATCCACGCTACCGGTTGTGATCTGTTTTTCGATATCCACGGTGACGAGGCACTGCCCTACGTGTTCGTGGCCGGCTCCGAGATGTTGCCGGGTTTCACCGAACGGCAGGGAGTCGAGCAGAAGGCGTTTATCGAAGCCTTCAAGCACGCGAGCCCGGATTTCCAGGACAAGTACGGTTATGCCGCGAGTAAATATCGCGAAGACGCGCTGAAGCTGGCGTCGAAGTACATCGGCAACGAATTCGGCTGCCTGTCGCTGACGCTGGAGATGCCGTTCAAGGACAACGCCAACCTGCCCGACGAGCGGGTGGGGTGGAGCGGAGAGCGTAGTGCGTCGCTTGGCGCCGCCATGCTGCAGGCGATCCTGCGGCATGTGGAGACGTTTGCTTAAACCACGCACGTCGAAAAAAACGAGGCACGCACTTCACGGTGTGTGCCTCGTTTTCTTTTGGGGTGGCTGTCGGCTCCGCGATTCTGGACGGAGCGCGCTGCAGCCGGTATTGCCCGCTATTGCGTCTTCTTTGCCGTGGACGTCTTCTTTGTGGCTGCTCTGCTGGAGGACTTGCTCGACGTTGTTTTCGACGACTTGCCGGAGCTCGCCTTGGAAGACTTCGTGGCCGATTTTTTCGTGGTTTTTCCACCTGCCGAGTGCTTGCCCTTGGCGCTCGTGTGTTTGCCCGACGACGCTCGCGATCCCGATGGTTCCGAGCTGTGCGCACGGGCCGGAGGCACCGGATCGTTCCAGCTGAACGCCAGCATCTGAGTGCCGACATAGCCGCAGCGGAATTTCAGGTCGGCAGGATCGCCACCGCCGTTTTGACGGATGCCGAGGCCTTCGACTGTGACAATGTTGTCGACCTTGACGCGTTGCTTGCCCTCGTCGAACGAGTCGTTCCACGGCGTGACCGACGCGTGCGCGCTGTCGAACGAGCTAGGTGGAAATTCGACGTGGTCGAAGGCGGTGGATGTGCTGGCGACAAAGTTGCCATGCGCTGCGCAGTCCGCAACCAGCGGGTCCGCATGCATGTCATTGACAAATTTGTTGACGAGATCGTTGTGCTGTTCGAGTTGATCGGCGAATGCGGGAGCAGCGCATATGAGCGAAAGACCCGCTGCACATGCTGCCAACCGGCCGACCAACCGCAGCAATCGGCGCGGTACGTTGGTGCGATCCATCTAGTTCGTTAGACGCTTATGAAACCTGAGGCACGTAAGATGCCCGGCGAGAGGGTGGAGTTCAATCCTGACACAAATATTTTGTTCTGTCGTGGTGAGCACGCTCGGGCAACTCAATGAGCCGGTTGGCCTGTCGCCACTGACGCGCCGACGGTGCGCGCGCGAGCCTCAAGTGCGTGGTCCGCCTAGCCGGTATCGTCGTACATCATAAGTGGTGACCCATGCAGGACGGTAGACTGAGATCAACGCCGTCGACATGCCGGTGAACCAGGCTTCCCCGGTGGCAAGCAGCAGCACGCTAAGCGCGTAGCCGGCGGGCACCACGGTCATCGACCCGTCAGCGAGCGCGATATGAACGCCGAGGGCCGCGGCGGCTGTCAGCGACACGGCGATGGCTGGCGAGACAAAACCCTGTCCGAAGATAAACATGAAGAGGTTGCGCGGCAACCACGCGACACTCGCGCGCTGGAGCAAGGTCGAAATGCCGACAGGCAGCGCGCCGTACACGAGAAAAGTCAGCGCGATGCCCTGCCAGGGGGCGTCGAAGACGACGGCAGCGAGACCTGTCACCACCGCCATGGCAATCAGTGCCAGCGCCCAGTCGAATAACGTGACAACGAGCGTAGCGCCGAGCAGATGCATGACGGTGCCGTCGTCGAGCCATGCATTACTCGCCCACAGCACCGACACTGCGACGATGATCGCAAGCCAGACATGCTGTAGTGTGCCGTCCTGAAGTCGTTTGAAAGGATTTTTCCACAGAGCGAGCGCGACCACTATCGCAGTGGCGATCCAGCCACCGACAGCGACCCAGAACGGAAGCGGTGTGTAGAGGAAACCCATGAGTCTCATATTACTCGTTGGACGAGAAAAGGTGTGAGCGGATTCCATGCCAGCCGCCGCAAAGGCGGCCTGGAAATGCTTTCCCCAATTCTGACGCGCGCCGCAGGCGGTTATGCCGGACCGTGAATAACCGGGTTCGGCGCCGGACCGGCAGCGGGCGCGTCGCCATAAGGCGCGCCCGGTTCCGCCGCCATGGGCAACGAGGCGACGGTGTCGTTGGCTGGCAATGGATACTGGAAGCGCCGCCGCGCGCGACGTCGCAACGGCACTACTCCGGCTTGCCCCATGACCGGACGAACGGGAGCTTCACCGTCGTTGTGCAGTACTTGCAGATGGTTCGTTAGCCAGCCGTTGTAAAGCGCAACAGCAGCGGCGCGATTGGGCGCTCCAAGCTGCTGGAATATGCTGGTCAGATGGATCTTGACCGTGCCCTCGCTGATGCCGAGGGTACGCGCGATCATCTTGTTCGTGCTGCCCATGTGGACACACCGCATGATCTGTTGCTGGCGAGGCGACAATCCGTTGGCTAGTTTGGCGCGGCGCGGCGGCGGGTTTTTCTCGTCGAACGGCCGAATTGCGATATCGGGCGGCAGAGGCGGATTGAGCGGCAGAGCGCCTGCCGGCACGTAGTGGCCGCCCAGCAGCACCATTTCGAAGGCGCGCACGATCAGGCAAGGGTCGGTTTCGCGAGGCACGACGCCGAGCACGCCTTCGTCCATGAGATCTCGCACGACAATCGGGGAGATCTGGTCGGTGAGCACGGCAATGCGCAGATCGGGGTAGTGGCAGAGTAGATTGCGGATATCCGCGACGGACATCCAGTCCTGCCAGTCGATCACGAGCAAATCGGGCCGCTGGCGCTTGAGCGTGCGTTCGACCTGGCGCCAATCCTGTGCTTCGCTAAAGCGTGCCAACCGGTCAATTTGCCGCAGTAACGCCTTAAGCCCATCGCGTCGTTCGGCGTCTGAGTTGAGTATCGAGAATCGCATGCATGTCTCCAGATGAATCGGGCGGGGTGGCGCGATGCACACGACCGGCGAATGAGCCGGAGGTGGTGCGATGCGTCGCCGTTCCTATGATGACAAATTCCCTTCAACTTGACGGCCTGTCCAAAAGGCATAGGAGGAATGACGTAAAAACGGCCGGTATAAAAAAGCCCCGCACGCTGCGGGGCTCTGTGATGTCAACGCCGATGCGCGAAATGCGCCGGCCGAGGTTCAATGGAAATGCGGTTGTCCGGGATCAGCATCTTCCGGCATTTCGGCGTGAACGATCTCGCCAAGCGGGTCGGCGTAGAGCGGCACGCCGCAGTCGTCGCAATATTCCGGTTCGAAGCGGCCTGCGTGGCGGCGCACGTCCGTGACTCCGGTTTCCTTGAGCAGCGCGACGATTTCTTCGAGCGGGTCGTCCGATGCGGCGGTCTCCTGCGGCTCCTCATCGATGCCGGGTTCGCCGTTCTCGCGGCCATAGAGCGGCCACACGACGCCGTAGATCACGTCGTTGCTGCCGCGGCGCGTAAATCCGACGCGGTATTCGTCGATGCGGCGCTCGCCAAAGCCCGCGACAACCGCGCGCAACTCCTGGGGTGCCGCACCGATCGTGTCGAACAGGTAGCGCACGGCAGTACGCACCGTGTGAGGGCGTACGCGTTCGTCGGCGTCGCGACAGGCCGAGTAATAGGCGTCCGGCAACAGGCACTCGAATTCGCAACCCGGCAGCACCAGCGACAAATTGGCGCCGCCTTGCGTGGCCCACTGTTCGAGGCATTGACCGCGCTCGATCCTGCTGCCGTGCTCTTCTTCCTGCCAGCGGAAGGTCGGCTCGCCGACCGGCGCGGCGACTACAGCGAGCAGGAAGCGCGGGTCGGCCAGAATCGGCGAGGTTTCCGGCAGTTCGCCGAAATTGAGCTTGACGTTGCCGCCGGCTATGGCCGCTTGAGCGAGTTGCTGGGCGATCCGCCAAGTTTCGACATGATGACGCGGCAGCTGATCGATGCTGTACAGGAACGGCGCCATGGTGACCCGCGTATTCGCCGCGAGCACATGTGCTTGCAGGTGCGCGCGCAGAGCGTCCGCCGCATCCGCTTTGAGCGGACCGGATGGAATCATGTAGCGCGTCCAGGCGAGCACCGGCGCGGCAATAAGCAGCGCCTCATAAGTCACGCCTTCATGTTCGACGATGAACGACTCACTGTGGGTTTCCGCCATGTCGGCGAGCGCGCCGTAAGCATCGGGATGATTTTGCTGCAGGTGATCGAGTGCGGCGTCCAGCGTAGTCTGGTTGGCGTTACGGACGATCTTGGTCAGCAGCGCGTCGAGCTTCGCTTCCCAGAAGCGGTCCTCGGTGCGGCTGCCCGACGCGAAAAGCGCGAGCGAGAGACCGACAAGCTTGTCGGCATCGGGAGGGAGACGTTTGGCGATTCGCGAGCGCATAAATCCGGAAATTGGAGGGCACAGAACCTTATATTCTAGTCTTTTCTGTGCCGCCATATTATTTGGCCGGCAATGTGGGATGAATTGGGACGTTTCCGCATGAAGATTCAGCCTTTTGAAGGTGCCTGTAAGCCCGTTGTGTGTGGCTTGGTCCGATGATATAAGACGCTCCAGAGCGTGTGGCCCGCTTCTATACTGACCGTTTTCAACGGACGCTTGACATGCCTATGTTCATTTGTCGCCGGGGGCTGGCGCAACAGGAGATTCAATTTGAAATCGGACCAACTGATCGAACGTCTTGCCGCCGTGTTTGCGCTAATTATCCTGGTGGGTGGCTCGCTGCTGGTGCTGGCGCCGTTCACGACTGCGCTGCTGTGGGGCGCGATTCTCAGCTATAGCTCGTGGGGCTTGTACCGGCGGCTGACCGCAGCGGTCGGCGGGCGGCGCAAGTGGGCCGCCATGCTGATCGTGCTCATCATTCTGATTGTGGTGCTCGGGCCGTTCGTCTATGCCGGCTTTGCTTTCGGGGCGCACGCGCACGAAATCGTCGCGCTGGTGGAAAGACTTTTTGAGGACGGTTTACCGGATTTGCCGTCGTGGGTTGCCCGGATTCCGTTGGTTGGTTCGAACATCGAGGCATTCTGGGAACAGCTGACGAGCAGCAATTCTGAATTGATCGCGCAATTGCGTACGCTTGCGGCGCCGGCTGGGAAGTGGATTCTTGCGGCGGCGATTGCGGTTACACATGGTCTTGGCCTGCTGGCATTGAGCATCGTGCTCGCTTTCTTCTTCTATACGGGAGGGGAAGGGGCGGCAGCCTGGCTGAATGCGGGTATGCGGCGTATTGCTGGCGAGCGTGCCGATTACCTGTTGGCACTGGCCGGCAGCACGGTGAAGGGCGTGGTTTACGGGATTCTCGGCACAGCGCTCGTGCAAGGGGTTCTGGCGGGTTTCGGATGCTGGATTGCCGGAGTGCCGGCGCCTGCGTTGCTCGGGCTGGCGACTTTCTTTCTCTCGGTGATCCCGGGCGGACCGGTGATCGTGTGGTTGCCCGCCGCAATCTGGCTGTACCACGGCGGCGCGACGGGATGGGCGATCTTTCTGGTTGTGTGGGGCGTGCTGGTTGTCGGTATGTCTGACAACGTCATCAAGCCGATTCTGATCGGCAAGAACAGCGATATGCCGTTGATCCTGGTGATGCTGGGCATCCTTGGCGGCGCGTTTGCTTTCGGTTTCCTCGGCGTTTTTATCGGGCCAACTTTGCTGGCGGTTGCCTATACCGTATTGCACGACTGGACGATTGGCGCGTCGGCTGCGCGCGCCTTGTCGCCGGATGCGACATCACCGGTTGTCGATGAGTCTGGGCGCGTAGAAAAGGCGCCTTGAATATATTTCAGATAACGCTTGCAAGGCGCTCGCGGGCTCGCTAGAATCTCGCTCTTTCGTGCTCCGGACAACGGGGCGCGGGAGGCGGGAGAGCCAGCAGTGGCAAGGCTTTCAGCGCGGTGGGCAGGTTTGAAAAGC
>NZ_LXKA01000331.1 GCF_001645125.1 Paraburkholderia ginsengiterrae
GAGATGAAATACGTGTTTGCCCAGGTCAATTCCAATCAGTGTCACGTCGTGCATGATGGCCTCCTCGGAGGTGGGAAATTCCCCTAAGCGTAGATGCCCTGAGGACGGGGGCGACCATCTCATTAGTCACAGCGTTTCGGAAGTGAAAATGTTAGCGACCGAGCATGGTGCCCTGACAGGCATCCGATTCGCACTGACACGCGTAGCGTTTCTTGGGGTTGTCGTACTTTCCGTGCAAAAATCTGGTGCCTTGATCCTGAAAATCCATACCGATCAAGTACTTGCACAATCGCTGAATGTGCGAACGCCGCCGAACGGCCGAGCCTTGCTGCAAGCAGCTCTGCGCACGGCTACCGCCAGATACTGCATGGAAAGTACGACAACCCCGCGTCTGGCTCCCGTTTCTTCTTGCCTCAACAGCAGCGTTTCGTCCACGTGAGATTGCGTCGCGACACCGGATCGATGAAGCCCAGCGCGTCCAAGTGCGCCGTCAATCCAGTCGCCGGACATTTTGCGTGTCGGCAACTGTTGCTCGTCTCGAACGCATCGCTGGCCGGAGTTGCCCCCGCTCGCACTTCAGCCGAGTTGGCCAGTTGACAATGAGAGGTTGTGCATGTCTATAGACGAACTCGGATTTCTTTCCAACGATGTTACGCATTGGATCGGCAAACATCGGGCAGATAACGCGGCGTGGTTTTCATTCGCAGAAAGGCTGAATCGTCTAGGACAGAGTCTGCTGCATGGATTGAGTGTGACCACCGGCGAGGGCCAAGATAGCCGTCTTCTCGCAATGCTATTGTTTACAAGAACTCTTTCGAACTTCCAAGGCGCTATCCTGATGGCCGAGCGAGGCATGATTGTGGAAGCGCGAACACTCGCCAGAAGCTGTCTTGAAAGCACCTTCTGCCTCGCCGCAATGGAGTGTGGAAAGGAGGATTTTGCGAATGAGTTCCGACGCGCGACACTTCAAAGCAGGAAGGCGCGGGCTAATTTCATACTCAAAGTCCCCGATCGACTCCAGTATACCGACGTCGAATCGGCTGATCGATTGCGTGCGTATGCTGCGCGGCTAAACGAGTATCCTGAGGATCTTTCTAGTCTGAAATTTGAACAGCTTGCCGAGCGCGTTGGTCTTGCGGACATGTATTTGTTTTACCGACAGCTTTCCGCAGATTCTGCGCACCCGTCAATAGAGGCATTATGCCGATACATCGGTGATGCTGGTAACGTGAAATGGGGGCCGAATTGTGACTCAACCGAGATCGGAGATACCGTAAACATCGCATGTCATTTTCTTATTGGAGCTTGTGCCTATATCAATGACATCGCACAAAATGACGAATTCGCGAACTCGCTCGGCGCACATTTCACTGAATACAAGGAGCTCAACGGGGTGAAATAATCCCGCAGTCGCGCGGGGCACTGCGAGCGGCCGCTCAGGGTCGAAAGGGTGAATTTGCGGATCGAGAAGGCCGCCACTCGGATGCTCAAACCACCGCCGTCGGCAATCGGCCACATTGCTGACCTAGAGTTCAGCCGGCCCCAGTGGCGGCAATGGCCGAAAATCAGACGCCAAAGCCACTGGTCCTTTGCACACGTGCCGGCCTCGCGGTTCATATTCTACTTAACTCTCCGTCATGCAATATTTTAAGACGCGTTACCGTGACCGAGCGCTCAGGATCTGCTTTAACCCGTCAATTTACTCGCGGACCAATTAATTTAAAATCAAAGGCTTAGACATGAACTGCAAATTAATTCACTTTCTGACTAATTTCTGCAAAAAATTCTCAATTTCTGATTTAACGATTTGCGCGACCACCCAAGATCACCCCCTACTTACCATTCAACTTCTCCTTTAAATTTGTCCGCCTTTTGCTTTAATTGACAGGTGACGACTAATAACGCGGAAGCTGGAATTTCTTTTCAACTTCCGCTTTATTAGTCACCCTGACCCACCCCAACCAATCTGAGAACAAACGCAGCTCCGCTAAACACGAACCCTACGACACAAACACCCGTCCATCCGCCCACGGACCACGCCGCCCCCGACAACATCGCCCCCAACGCGCCGCCAACAAAAAACACACCGACAAACAACCCATTGAGCCGTCCGCGCGCAGCAGGGTTCATCAGGTTGATCGCGCGCCGGCCTAGCGTCTGGTCGGTGACCACACCGGCATCGAGCGCGGCCGCTCCCGCAACCAGCAGCGCAACCGCCAGTGCCGGATGATGGCTCGCCGAGAAACCACCCCAACCCGCCCCTGCCACGCCGATGACCACCATCGCGGCGAGCATGGTCAGATGACCTGAGATCAGCGCCGCGCGACCCGCCCCGCGGTCGCCCGCACGACCCGCAAGCGGCGTCACGATCGCGCCCGCCGCGCCCGCCAGTGCGAATAGCGCAATGCCGTTCAGACTGAAGCTGAACGGCGGCTGCACAAGCCGCAGGCCGATCGCGGTCCAGAACGCGCTGAACGCCCCCATGCCCAACGCAGCCGATGCAGCGTTTCGTTGCAACACCCGCTCGGTTCGCAGCATGGTCCACAACGAGCGCAACAGCGCCGGGTAACGCGTGGCGACTACCGGCAAGCGCACGGGCAGCTTGAAGTAGAGAACCACGGCGAGCACCGCGTCGATCAAAGCAGCGAGGCCATAGAAGGCACGCCAGCCGAGCGCGCCGGCGATCACGCTCGCAGCCGGGCGCGACAACAGGATGCCGAGCATCAGTCCGCTCATCACGTTGCCGACAGCCCGCCCGCGATGGCTTTCCGACGCCATCGCAGCCGCCATGGGCACGAGCATCTGAATCACGCTGGATGTCGCGCCGGCCAGAAATATGGCGAGCAGAAACACACCGCGCGAATCAGTAACCATCGCAACCGCGAGACAACCGGCGCAGCACGCAAGTGTCCGAACGATCAGACGGCGGTTCTCAAGCAAATCGCACAACGGCACCAGCAGCACCAAACCGAGCGCATAACCGAGTTGCGGAAGCATGGCGACAAGTCCCGTCAACTCAGGGGCAAGGTGCAGGCTGCGGCCGATCGAACCGGTCAGCGGCTGCGCGGCAAACAGATTCACGACGATCACGCCCACTGCCGTCCCAAAGAACAAAGTGAGCAGTGCCGTGAGTTGCTGTGGGGACTCGGCCTCCTGCGTCGCGACAACGCAGGCGGGATTTTCGACGGATGAGTTCATTGACCGGCGCTCTCAAGACAGAGTTGAAAAACTCATCCTAGTGATTCACTCAATATGCGACAATTGAAATATGTTGATAATGATTATGCGAATTAATTTTGAATACGCGCGATCTTGAGGCGTTCGTTGCCGTCGTCGAAAGCGGGTCGATGGTGCGCGCTGCGGAAAAACTTCATCTCACACAGCCTGGCCTGACACGGCGGGTGCAAAACCTTGAGAGCACGCTGGGCACCGAGCTGCTCGATCGCCAAAGCAAGCCGCTCAAACCAACCGCGGCGGGCAACGAGGTCTATGCGCTCGCGCGCACCGTGTTGCGCGCGGTGGACGATCTGTTGTCGGTTGCGTCGCCTGAAAGCGAGCCTGCCGGCGAGTTGAGAATTGGCATGCCGCCGTTTCTTGCCGAGGTCGCGCTGGAAAAACCCGTCGATCTGCTGCGTAGCGTCTTTCCGCGGCTGACGCTACGCGTTACGGCGGGTTGGTCACCGGGCCTCGTGCAGAGCCTTGAACGCGCATCGCTCGATGCGGCGATCGTGCTGATGCCGTCCGACTTTTCACCGCCCGAAACGTTGCACGCCACGCCGCTCGCGTTCGTGCCGACTGTGGTCGTCGCGGCGCACTCGCTGGGTCTGTCCAACAAGCCGACGACGCTGGCGGAGTTATCGAAACGCGAGTGGATCCTGAATCAGGATGGCTGTGGCATGCGTTCGGCACTGAGACGGGCGCTGGAGGCGGCTGGACTCCCCTTTAACGTCGCTGTCGAAGCGTTTGGCTCCGACTTGCAACTGTCGCTGGTTGCGCGCGGCATCGGCATTGGACTCGTCACACCAGATCTGCTCGAGCGCTCCGTCCATCGCTCGGCACTCAGGATCGTCGAGACCACGGACTTTCACGCGGGGATCGACGTCTGGTTCATTCATGGCTCGCTTCCCGGCCGGCTCATGCGCCCCGTCGATCTATTGCGGCAATCACTGAACGAGGTGCTGACCGCAAGCGGAATGGCGATGTACGAAGAGCGTGCACGATAGACAAACGACGAGAAAGCATGCCGACGTGCGAGCCAAAGCGCGCCAAACTGATCAAAGCCGAGGTGACGATGCGAAGCTTCACACCGCATTGAGCACCACTGAAAGCGCCCCCACCAGCACGAGACTCCACGCCCAGATCACGTCCAGATTGAACCAGCTTCGAGACACGAATTTGAGCCCCAGGTACCGGTAGACCAACCAGGCAAACAATCCGCCGACAGCCGCCATAGCAACGGCATGAACACCGGAGACAAGCAGCGCCATGCGCAGATTCGTTTCCATCAGAGCTTGCGCGGCCAGGTGCCCCGAACCCATGTCATCAGCGCGGCAAAGTCCGAGATAGACCGGTACGAGCATCAGCCCGGCACCGTGCGCGATGGCAACGGCAAAAGACCATAGAGCGAGCCGAGCCGGCGGGATTCGCGCAAGCACACGGGGATGGCGTCTGCGGATCAGCAAAAAGACGCCGAAGCCGATAACGAGCACGCTGGCGCCGAGCTGAATTTCGCGCTGCCAGGCAAGCACGATTGCAAGCAAGGCGAACGGCAACATCACCACGAACATCGCGAGCACGTGCCCGGCAGCGAGATAGATGAGCGCGTGGAACAGTGCTCGCGCGCGCCGCTGCATCAACCCGTTCGCAACGGCGAGTGGCCACCCCATCGCCGGGTTAATGCCGTGATAGAAGCCACTCGCCAGGACGGCTAGCCACAGCCCGGTTTGCGACCAGCCGTCCACGCTCAAACGCCCACCGACGGGTAGCAGAACGAATCTGTAGAGCAGTCTCCGCCTTCGAGCCGGATCTGGTGCGCCCGGTATCCATCGGGAAAATCCACCCAATAATCGTCGGCCAGAGCGAGGCCGCCGCCCGAATCGGCCCGCGCCATGACCTGTGCCGCGGGCACGCCGTCCGGGTAGAACTGATTGTCCCAAGTGGAATAGAGCGAGTTGGTCCAATAAACGCGCTTGCCGTCGCGGCTGATCTCGACCATCTGCGGACCACCCGCGAAAGTTTTACCGTTGGCATGCGGTGTGCGCCGCGCGATCCCGCCAATATGTACCGATCCGGTGAGCTTCGGCTTGCGGGGTTCCGTCACGTCGTACTGGCGCATCTCGCCCGTGCCCCAGCAGGCGACATAGAGGAATTTGTCGTCGATGGATAAATCGATATCCGTAACGAGCGGCGGCACCGCGCCGAAGCCTTGCAGCAATGGCGGCAGCAATTCCGCCGCAGCAGGCTCGGGCGGGATGGTCGCCGTCTTCTCGATGTGAAACTGTCCACCCTCGCGCCACCAGGTCCAGATCGACCCTTCCAGATTGGTCGTGTCGATCACCACGCCGATAAAGCCGTACTCGCGGCTAGGATCGTGAGCGGGCCGCACTTCGAGCGCCATCTGATGATTTGCGCCAAGATCGAGGGTCTGCACATTGCGCCTGCCGCGCAGATCCCAGAAGTGGATACGGTGTCCGTATTTGTTCGACAGCAGGTCTTCGGCAACGATGCCGTTTTCGAACTGCGGCGGCAAAGCCCACTCGCTCGACACCATATAGTCGCGCGGCAGATTCCACCAGAAGTCGTAGTGTTTCTCCTGCGGCCCGCGTTCGATTTCCCAGCGCCCAAGCACCTCGAATGTTTCGCAATCCATGATAAAAATACCCGGCGGCCCGTCGGTGCCGTCTTTCCCGCCGCCGCCGAGCGTGCTTACGTAAATGCCTTCGGGACCGCAATGGACCGTATGCGGACGCGAGTAGCCCGTCTTGCGGAAAATCTCTTCAGGTTCGATGATTTTGTGAATCCGCGCCTGGGTCGGATGCGGCTGGGTATCCACGATATAAATGCGGGACGAGCGCATGCCCGGAATAATCAGGTAGCGCCGCTCGAGGAACGCGTGGCCGGTTAATGGCGAGAGCGCCGAGGAACAGGCATTCCATCCGAAATGATGGAACTCGTCCCCCTTGTAAGGCACCGGCACCGTGTGAACGACCCGGCCGTATGTCGGCGAGCCGGGCTTCACATCAATGACAGCGAGTGCGTCGGGCTGCGAGAAATCAGGGCTGAGAAGCACTGTGTAAGCGTACTCTTCCGCCGGCGCATCCATCGCCAGTTTCGGCGAGGCGTGAAACGTAGGATCCGGGCGCATTCCCATGATGGCAGTCTCCTTGTCGTACGCCAACGAGGGCGTGGTCAGCCCAATTTACCGGCGCGCGGAGCGCACGACAAAGAAGCAAATTCCATACGTTTATCTGCTGAAGTAATAAACGCGACGCTCTAACGCGCCGGGCGAGTCGCACCCTTTTCGATTCGCGTGGACTCGACCCTCAATACTTCGTCGATGCGCTGGTTGATCACCCGCGCGGCGCCCGCCGCCGCGCCAGACGCGCGGCAGGTCGTCGATGCATTTTTCGACGTGGCCGTCAGGCACGTCCGTATCGATTCCGTCGTGTCCGTCGGTGTGCGTCACGACTTTGATTTTAGGTCCGAGAAAGCGCATTCCGCCGAGTGTAAACAGCGACCAGACGCCATTGCCTGCGTGGATCGCCTGGACGACTTGTTCCACCTCGACAACCTCGAGGGCGGACAGCCATTCATTGGTTTTTGGATTGACGTGGGCCCAGCGCAGGTGGGTAACGCGGTCGGTAACGGGGTCAATGCGTACGCCATCGATTGCAAACGTAGTCATGTCGAACTCCATCGTCCTTACCTCAGGAACTAATCGTAGCACTTCGTCGGTACGATTTTCATGTTGCTGCAAAACCCGCCGTACCGGCTCACTACGTGATCTCGTGCGCGGACGCCGCAACCGGCCGTGCTAGGCTAAGTGCGGAGATTGCGCCGGTGCAACAATGAAGCCGGTGTCAGGAAAAACATCGAAATTGTGCGTTGCATGAATATCCGCGTCCGCACCCTCGTTCAGGTTGAACGCAGGCGACATAAGGTGGACACAAGGGTGGATCGATGATCGACGTCAACCGGCGTTTTGTCTGGCGGTATCGGCGGTGCGCCGTGCTCTTCGGCTGCACCGCACTCGCCGGCTGCATGGTCGGTCCGGACTACCACTCTCCCCCGGCGCCCGCTACGGACGCGTACACCTCCACGCCTTTGCCCGACCAGACGGCCTCCGCGCCGGGGGCCGCCGGCTTGCCGCAGCGCTTCGCGCCCGGACAGGATATTCCGGCGGCCTGGTGGACGCTATTCCATTGCGAGCCGCTCGACACGCTGATTCGCGAAGCTTTCACCAACAGTCCGAACGTTGCGGCGGCGCAGGCCGCTTTGCGGCAAGCCCACGAAACTTACGTGGCGCAAGCCGGTGGCACGCTTTTGCCCAGCGTCGATGCGCAACTGGGTGCCACGCGCGAGAAGTTGAATGGGATCGCGTTTGGCCAGCCGGGATTGACTGAGGAATTCAATCTCTACAACGCGTCGGTCAATGTGTCGTACAAACTCGATGTATTCGGCGGAACACGGCGCGAACTCGAAGCATTGCACGCGCAAGTCGACTACCAGTCCTATCAGTTGCAGGCCGCCTATCTTGCGATGTCGGCCAATATCGTGACGGCGGCGGTCAAGGAAGCGTCGCTGCGAGCGCAGATCGACGCCACCGAGCGGATCGCCACAGAGGAAGACGAACAACTCGCAGTACTCAGCAAACAGTTCGATCTGGGCGGCGTCAGCCGCACTGCGGTGCTCGCGCAGCAAACGCTGGTCGCGCAAACCCGCGCGACGCTGCCGCCCCTCCTGCAACAGCTCGACCAGGCGCGCCACCAGCTCGCCGTGCTGGCCGGCAAGCTGCCGAGCGACGCCACCCTGCCCGAATTCAGGCTCGACATGTTTTCGTTGCCCGTGACGCTGCCGGTGAGCCTGCCGTCGGCTCTGGTGCGGCAGCGGCCCGACATCCTCGCCGCCGACGCCGTGCTGCATCAGGCGAGCGCGCAAGTCGGCGTGGCCACGGCCGCCATGTATCCGCAGATCACACTGTCCGCCAGCTATGGCGCCGAGGCGCTCACGCCCGCGCAGGTTTTCAGGGCCGGCAGCACGATCTGGAGCCTGGGCGGCAGCCTGCTGCAACCGCTCTTTCACGGCGGCCAGCTGAGCGCGCAAAAGCGCGCGGCCGAGGCGGCGTACGAGCAGGCCGATGCGCAGTACCGCGAAACGGTATTGCTGGCGTTCCAGAACGTGGCGGATTCGCTGCGCGCGCTCGATCACGACGCCACCGGCCTGAAGGCCCAGACCGACGCATGGCACGCCGCCAGCGACTCGCTCGACCTGACGCGCGGACAGTACCGGGTGGGCGGCGTGAGCTACCTGTCGCTGCTCGACGCTCAACGCCAGTACCAGCAAACGGTGGTGAGCCTCGCACAGGCGCAGGCGTCGCGTTACGCCGATACCGCGGCGCTGTTTCAGGCGCTCGGCGGCGGCTGGTGGAACGCCTCGAGCGCGCCCGGCGCTCCCGCAACGCAATGACTCACGAGAACAGCGCACCCGCACGATCACTTCCGCGCCGGCGCGTCGCCCGTTGCCGAAGAAGGACATGACGATGACTGAAAAACCCCGGATGACGAAGCGCATGACGATCATGCTGATCTGCGTCGGGCTGCTGCTGGCGCTGCTCGTCGGCTTCAACCAGTTCAGGTCGTACATGTTCGCGAAGTTCATGGCCAGCAATGCCGCGCCGCCCGCCACGGTATCGGCGGTCGTCGCCGGCTACCAGACTTGGCAGCCGCAGCTCGCCGCGGTCGGCAGCCTGCGCGCGGTGCGCGGCGTCGATGTGACCACCGAGATAGCAGGACTCGTGCGCGAAATCGCGTTCAGTTCGGGCCAGGAAGCGAAAGCCGGACAGATTCTCGTCCGCCTGAACGACGACACCGACGTGGCCTTGCTTCATTCGCTGCAGGCCACGGCGGAGCTGGCGCAAACCGTCTACCAGCGCGATCAGGCGCAGTACGACATCAAGGCAATTGCCAAGGCACAACTCGACGCGGATGCCGCGGATCTGAAAAGCAAAAAGGCGCAGGTTGCGCAACAGGCCGCACTCGTGGAAAAGAAAACCATCCGCGCGCCGTTTGCCGGGCGTCTCGGCATCACCACGGTCAATCCGGGGCAGTACCTCAATCCGGGGGACCCAATCGTCACGCTGCAAGCCATCGACCCGATCTACGCCGACTTCTACCTCCCACAGCAACAACTCGGCCAGCTCGCGATCGGCCAGACCATCGTGGTCGATACCAATGCCTTCGGCGGGCAAACGTTCACCGGCAAGATCCAGTCGCTCAATCCGAAGATCGACAGCACCACGCGCAACGTGCAGATCGAAGCAACGGTGGACGACCGCGAGCGCAAGCTGCTGCCCGGCATGTACGCGAACGTGAAAATCGATGCCGGCGCCGCGCAGCGCTACCTGACCTTGCCGCAGACGGCCATCACCTACAACCCGTACGGCGCGACCGTATTCATCGTCAAACCGGGCACGCAGCCGAACGCACAAGGCAAGACGCTGCCCGTCGCGCAGCAGGTATTCGTCACGCCGGGCCCGACGCGCGGTGATCAGGTAGCGATCCTGAAAGGTGTCGCCGAGGGCACGCAGGTCGTAACGAGCGGCCAGCTCAAGCTCAAGAACGGCGTGCCGCTCGTGATCAATAACAGCGTGCAGCCGGCGGACAATCCGAACCCGGCGCCTCAGGAACAATAACAGGGCCATGCGATGAATTTCACCGACCTGTTCATCCGGCGGCCCGTGCTGGCCTCCGTCGTGAGCCTGCTGATCCTCGTCCTCGGACTGCGCTCACTCGCGGCCCTGAAGGTCAGCCAGTATCCGCGGACCGAAAACGCAGTCGTAACGATCAGTACGGCCTACTATGGCGCCAACGCCGATACTATCGCCGGCTTCATCACGCAGCCGCTCGAAGCGGCGATTGCCCAGGCGCAAGGCATCGACTACCTGTCGTCCACGAGCAGCACCGGCGTGTCGACCATTACCGCGACGCTGCGCCTGAACTACGACTCGAATCGCGCGCTGACCGAGATCAACACGCAGATCCAGTCGGTGCGCAACCAGCTGCCGCCGCAAGCGCAACAGCCGGTGCTGACAGTCGAGGTCGGGCAAACCACCGACGCGATGTACATGGGCTTTTACAGCAGCGTGCTGCCGAGCAACAACGTCACCGACTATCTGCTGCGCGTGGTCAAACCCAAGCTCGATTCGGTCGAAGGCGTGCAGACGGCCGAGGTGCTCGGCGGCCGGCAGTTCGCCTTGCGCGCGTGGCTCGATTCGACCCGGCTCGCCGCGCACGGCGTGACAGCGGCCGACGTCTTTACGGCGCTCGGCAACAACAACTACCTCGCAACACTCGGCACGACCAAGGGCCAAATGGTCAGCGTCGACCTGAACGCGGGCACGGATCTGCATACCGTCGACGACTTCAAGCAACTCGTCGTCAAGCAGAAAAACGGTGCGATCGTGCGTCTCGAAGACGTCGCGAACGTCGTGCTCGGCGCCGACAGCTACGACTTCAATGTGGCCTTCAGCGGCAAGCGTTCGGTGTTCATCGGCATCAAGGTCGCGCCGGACGCGAACATACTCGACGTGGCCAAGCGTGTCCGCGCAGTCTTCCCGTCGCTGCAGGCGCAGTTCCCGGTCGGCATGACCGGCGACATCGTTTATGACGCGACTGATTTCGTCAATACGGCGATCGTCGAAGTGATCAAGACGCTGGTCGAGGCGCTCATCATCGTCACCGCGGTCATCTTCCTGTTTCTCGGCAGTTTTCGCGCGGTCATCGTGCCATTGATCGCCATGCCGCTGTCGCTGATCGGCACGTTCTTCGTGATGCAGTTGCTTGGTTATTCGATCAACCTGTTGACGCTGCTCGCGCTCGTGCTCGCGATCGGACTCGTGGTGGACGACGCGATCATCGTCGTTGAAAACGTGGATCGCCACATGAAGGAAGAAGGCAAGGCGCCCTTCGACGCCGCGCTGATCGCCGCGCGCGAACTCGGCGGGCCGATCCTTGCGATGACCGTCGTGCTGGTCGCCGTGTATCTGCCGATCGGTTTCCAGGGCGGCCTCACGGGCGCGCTCTTCACCGAATTCGCGTTCTCGCTCGCCGGCGCGGTGACCGTCTCCGGCGTGATCGCGCTGACCCTGTCGCCGATGATGTGCTCGCGCTTCTTCCGCGCGGACCAGGAGTCCGGACGCTTCGCGCGCTTCGTCGACCGCCAGTTCGAACGCGTGCATCACGGCTACGCCCGGCTGTTGCATGCAACGCTCGACACCTGGCCGGTCTTCACCGTCATGGGCGCGCTGCTGCTCGGCGGAGCGGTCTACCTGTTCATGACATCCAAATCGGAACTCGCACCGCAGGAAGATCAGGGCATCGTGCTATCGCAGATCCAGGGGCCGCCGAACGCGACGATCCAGCAGATGCAGATGTACGCGGACCAGGTGTTCGACATCTCCAGACAGCTTCCCGAATATGCACAGATGTTCCAGCTCACGGGCGCGCCGACGCTCAATCAGGGGATCGGCGGCGTGCTGTTCAAGACATGGGACAAGCGCAGCAAGGGCGCGACCGAGTTGCAGCAGGAACTGCAGCAGAAATGGAATCAGATTGCCGGCGCGCGCGTCGCCGCCTTCCAGTTTCCGCCGCTGCCGGGCTCGCAGGGGTTGCCGGTGCAGTTCGTGATCAGCACAACCGAGCCTTTCGCGAATCTCAACGAGGTATCGCAGGCCGTGCTGCAAAAAGCCCGCGAAAGCGGCATGTTCTTCTTTGTCGACAGCGATCTCAAGCTCGACAAGCCGGAGGCCACGCTGGTCGTCGATCGCGACAAGGTGGCCTCGCTCGGGCTCTCGCAGAGCGACGTCGGGCAGGCGCTCGGCTCGGCGCTCGGCGGCGGTTACGTCAACTACTTTTCGATTGCCGGACGCTCGTACAAGGTCATTCCGCAAGTGTTGCAAACGGACCGCCTGAATCCGTCGCAGGTGCTCGATTACTATCTGCGCACACCGGATGGCAGCGTCATGCCGGCCTCGACGATCGCTCACATCGAACACAACGTCGTGCCGGAATCGATCAATCACTTCCAGCAGCTCAACTCGGCGACGATCTCCGGCGTGATCGTGCCAGGCGTGTCGCAAGGCGAAGTGCTCGATTTCCTGCGCAAGGCGACCGCGCAAGCCGCACCGGCAGGCTATTCGGCGGACTACTCAGGCCTGTCGCGGCAGTTCGTGCAGGAATCCGGAGGTTTCGTCATCACGCTGCTGTTCGCAACGATCATCGTGTTCCTCGCCCTGGCGGCGCAGTTCGAGAGTTTCCGCGATCCGGTCGTGATCCTGGTCTCAGTGCCGATGGCGCTCTTCGGCGCGCTCATCTTCATCAACGTCGGCCTGAGCACGCTGAACATCTACACGCAGGTCGGGCTCGTCACGCTGATGGGGCTCGTCAGCAAGCATGGAATTCTGATCGTGCAATTCGCCAACGAATTGCAGCGTGCGGGCAGATCCAAGCGCGAAGCCCTGGAAGAAGCGGCGAGCGTGCGGCTGCGCCCGATCCTGATGACGACCGCCGCGATGGTGCTCGGCGTCGTGCCGCTCGTGATCGCCTCGGGCGCGGGCGCCGCGGGCCGCAATGCGATGGGGCTGGTGATCTTCACAGGGTTGTCGATCGGCACCCTCTTTACGTTGTTCGTGGTGCCCGCGATGTATATGTTCCTCGCCGCGGATCACCATCACGAAGCGCGGGCGTCGCACGCGGGTTAGCGCGTCAGGAAGCGGGCGCGGCCGACGATTCGCGAATCACCAGATCCGGCGCCGGCGGCACCACGCAATGGCGGACGTCCTTGTTGCCCCCCAGGTGGTCGAACAGCAGTGCAACCGCCTGGGTGGCCATGTCGTCCAGGTGGAGATCGACCGCGGTCAGAGGCGGACGGCAGCTTCGCGCACGCGTGCCGTCATAGCGCGTTACGACCCGCACGTTGTCCGGCACCCGCCGCCCCGCCTCGAGCAGCGCCTGCACCGAGCCGACGGCAAACGCATCGACGAGCGCACACAGTCCGTCGATCTGGGGATGTTCCCGCAGCAGCGTGCCGCATGCGTCCCGTCCCGCCGCCTCGCCGCCCGACTCGTCCGCCTCCGCGATGATGGGCTCCATGCCATGCTCGGCACAGAACGCCTGGTAGCACGCCCTGGACTCGATGTATGAATTGCGCTGCTGGGCGCCGATCAACAGCGCGATGTGCCGGCTGCCCTGGTCCTTCAGATGGCGCAACAGCAGCGCCGTGGTCGCCGATGAATGAATGTCCACGTACGGCACCGTCTCGTTGGCCGGCTGGCGTCCAAGACACACGACCGGCAGGCCGCGGTCCTGAAGGTGGGCCACGTTCGGGTCGTCCGCGGTGGGTTCGATCACGATCGCGCCGTCGATATCGAGTTGCTCGAGTGGCAAGCGGCCGGCCATCAGCGGCGGCACCAGCACGAGCGCGAGGCCGCGAGTCAGCGCGGTCGCCGCGGCCACGGCGGCCACCTCCATCAGGAACCCGAGACGTGAGGCGCCGCCAGCAATTTCGAACGGCATCGAGGAAATCAGCGCGATCGTCCGGGCTTCCCCCGTGCGCAGCCGTTGCGCTCTGACACTGGGACGGTAACCGAGCGCACGGGCAGCCTCTTTCACGCGCTCACGCGTTTGCGCGTCCACGTAGCCCTTGCCGTTCAGCGCGTGCGACACCGTGGTGGGGGAGACCCCGGCTGCGCGGGCGACATCGGCGATGGTCGCCCGCTGCTTCGTCTGCGCCGGATTGTGCATAGTGCTCCTCTCGTCCTCTCGAATTGATACCCGGACCTTGTTGCCCGCACCTATCGGGTTCATCAAATCAATAAATTATTCAACTTGACAGGTCCATTTCTGCGCACCATTCTACGATAGCAAATCGATTTGGGAAGGCGCCATTTTTTTTGAACCCACCCCAAATCGATTTGCGATTATTTTTAAGCCGATCCCAAATCGATTTGGGATCGGCAACCCCCATCGCATCCGGATACCGGAGCAACCCCAGCCGGGCGCAGCGCGGCCACTGCCGGGAAACAGGAGACACGTCGCCATGAAGAACACCCAGCCGGCTCATGCTGTCGATGAGCGCTTACCGTTGCTCAAACTCGCCCTGTTCGGACTGCAGCACGTCCTGGTGGTGGCCGCATCGCCGATCACTGCCGTCTTCCTGGTCGCCAAGGCGCTTGGGCTGCCGTCCGCGCTGACCGTGGAGCTCATCAGCGCCACCTTTCTCGTTTGCGGTCTTGGCACGCTGCTGCAATCGTTCGGTCCGCTGAAATTCGGCGCGCGGCTGCCGTTCATCATGGTGCCCGGCGGCGCTCCCGTCGTGCTGTTCGTCCTCATTGCGCAACAGACCAATCTGCAGACGGCAAGTGGCGCGGTGATCCTGACCGGCCTGTTCTATTTCCTGCTGCTACCCGTCTTTGCGCGCTGCCTGCGATTCTTTCCGCGCATTGTGATCGGCACGATGCTGATTCTCGTGGCCGCGAACCTGATCAAGATCTACGGCGTCGTGATCGTCGGCCGGCCGGGTACGACCGAATTCGCGAGTCCGTTGACGATCGGACTGGCACTCGCGACCGTCGCTTTCACTGTCCTGTTTGCCAGGATTTTCAAGGGCATGCTCGGACAGCTCGCGGTGCTGCTCGGCCTTCTGGCCGGCTCCGCGCTGGCAGCCGCCCTGGGGGTGATGAACTTCACCGGGGTCTGGTCCGGCGCCGTCGTCACGATTCCCTCGCCGCTGCCTTTCGGCATGCCCCATTTCGACGTGCTCGCGGCACTTCCCTTGCTGATTTTCAGCGTGATCTCGATGGCGGAAGCCACAGGCCAGACCGTGGCGATTGCCGAGATCGTGGGCAAGGAAATCGACCCCAGCGTCACGGTCCCTAAGACCATCCGCGGGGACGCGTTGATGTCCGTTCTGGGCGGCCTGTTCGGCACCTCGCTGATCATTACCAGCAGCGAAAACATCGGCATCGTTCAGGCGACCGGCATCCGTTCGCGCTTCGTGACGGCGGCGGCCGGCGTGATCCTGATCGTCATCGCGCTGCTTGCGCCGCTGAGCCGTCTTGCCAACGCGGTTCCCACGGCGGTGGTGGGCGGCACCGCGCTGATCGTGTTTTCGATCATCGGCGTGATGGGGATCAACCTGCTCCGCCAGGTCGACCTGCGCTCGCGCGCCAACATGTACACCCTCGCCGCGGCGCTGACGATGGGGTTCCTGCCGATCGTCGTGCCGGGTGTCTACAGCCGGTTTCCCGCCTCGCTTCAGATCGTGCTGGGCAACGGGCTCGCCATGGGCGCACTGACGGCGGTCATCGTCAACATCGTCTTCGAACATCTGCACCTGAACTGGCGTGTGCGCGACGCCGCGAACCCGGCCCGGCATCTCGAAGCCGCGGTCAATGAAAACCATTCCTGCCATTAACCACACCCGACCACACTCGGCCACGCTCGCCCCCATTCGAGCACGCCCCCCCTCTTTCTGGAACCACACATGACCATCCATCCCACCGACAGGCACACGCCGCAGGGCCCGACAAGCACCGACCTTTCCGCCGACGAACTGCTGTTGTTGCCGGAGTACCTGCTGCTTGCCGACGGGCCGGTACGCGAGCACGGTGCCGTCATCGCCAACGGACAGTTTGCCGACGTCGACCGTGCCGAAGCCCTGATCGAACGCTATCCGCACCTGACTCCGGTCAGACTGCCTGGCAAACTGATCATGCCCGGCTTCATCGACGCACACCATCACCTCACGCAATCGTTCGGCAAAGCGCTCGCGTTCGGCGAACCATCGGAGATCTATCGCCGTATCTGGGTACCGTTGGAGAACTGCCTCGACGAAAACCTGCTGTACCTGTCGACCAAGCTGGCGGCACTGGAAGCGTTGCGCGGCGGCTTTACGACGGTCTGCGATGCCGGGACGCGCGCGAGCGGCGACGCCACGACCATCGCGGAGGCGACCCAGGAGGTTGGCATTCGCTGTGTGCTCGGCCTGATCTGCAATGATCTGGCCGACGACATCGACGCCCGCGAGCGCGCAGCCATCGTCGAGCGGGCACGCGCGCACCTTGCGCGCTGGGCGGGTCAGCCGCTCGTTCATCCGTCGCTGGCAGTGTCCGTGCCCGAAGCCGGATCGGACGGCATGCTGCAGACGGCCGCCGCGCTCTGCGCGGATGCCGGCGCGATCTTCCAGACACATGCCAACGAACATCTGGCAGCGGTCGAGCGATCCATCGTCCGACGCAAGATGCGCCCGATCGAGCATCTTCATTACGCCGGCGCACTCGGTCCGCAAACCCTGATCGCGCACGCGACGCTGGTGACACCCACGGAATTGAATCTGTTGCGCGACACCGGAACGGCGGTCAGCTACAACCCGGTCGCGAGCTCGTGGAAAGGCAACGCCGTGGCCCCCGCGATGCAAATGGCCGCGCTCGGCATCCGCTTCGGACTGGGTACCGATGGCACGCGCAGCGACGCCTTCAGAATGCTCGACGCTGCCGAAACGGCCCAGCGTCTCGCGTTCGGCCTCACGACAGGCGACTCGTCGTGCGGCGCGGGCGAGTTGTGGCTCGACCACGCCCTGCGCGGCGGCGCAGACGCGCTGCACCTGAATGCGCTGACGGGCGACATCACGGTCGGCAAAGCCGCCGACTTTTTGCTGATCGACATCGACGTGCCGGAAATGCGGCCGTCGTGGAACCTGCAGTGGGAACTGGTCCGGCTGGCTAACCGCAGTCAGATCGACGCCGTGTTCGTCGCGGGCCGCTTGCGCCTTTGGCAGGGCTGGCCCGTCGATTGGGATGCGCGCGCGTTGCTGAGGGAAGTCGACGAAGCGGCTGCAGCCGTCGTGGCATGTGCTCCGATCCAACGGGTTCATTCCGCGGCGCAATTTGTTGCCATTACACCGCGAGTGGATCATGCCGCGCCGCAATCCGCAAACCTCGCTGTGGATCGATAGCGGGCATTTCAACCCGGCCAAATCCGAATTCGTATTTAACATTCCTAACTGAGAATTTCTGTGAACCTCACGATATTTGCCATCCTCGCCGTCACGGTGGTCATCGCTTCGTTCGTTCAGGGCGCGGTGGGTGTCGGTTTCGCGCTCATCGCCGCACCGGTGATCGGGCTCGTGGATCCCGGTCTGCTGCCAGTGTCGCTGCTTATCCTGATGCTGCCTTTGAACGTCTATCTCGCGTGGCGTGAGCGTCCCTCGCTCGACTCGAATGGCGCCCTGTGGATCACACTTGGGCGAACCGTCGGCGCGGTGGGTGGCGTGCTGATCATTTCGCGCATCTCGGCGCACGACCTCAATCTGTTCATCGGCGCGTCGACCATCGCCGCGGCGGTCGCGACGCTGTGCGCACCCACCTTCGCGCCCGGCCGCAACGCCTTCATGGCCGCCGGCGCTGTGACCGGCATTACGGAGACTGCAACCGGCATCGGCGGCCCCGCGCTTGCGATGGTGTTTCAACACTACCGGGCCCCGGCGCTGCGCTCGACCATCGCGCTCTGTTTCGCGATCGGCGAGATGGTCTCGCTGGCGATGCTGAGCGTTACCGGCCAGATCACGCCCGACAAGTTCGTGTCGGCGCTGCTGCTCGTGCCACCGGTCATTGTCGGGGCATTCATCAGCCATCACATCCACCATCGCTTCAACGGCAAGACGCTGCGCATCAGTGTGATGGCGTTCGCGATCGTTTCGGGCGCGGCGATCCTGTACCAGACCTTGATGTAATTCAGGCAGCGGCCATTTCATTAGACGCAGAGGAGACCTATGAAAAAGCAGATTTGTTCGATTGCCTTGCCGCTACTGGGCGTTGCCGCCGGCGCGCAGGCACAGAGCAGCGTGACGCTCTATGGCAGCCTGGACGCGGGGGTCGGTTACGTTAGCAACCTGCATGGCGGCCGCACGTTTATCGCCGAACAGGGCACCTTCCAGGCTGACCGCTGGGGCCTCACGGGAACCGAGGATCTCGGCGGCGGGCTGAAAACGGTATTCAAGCTCGAGTCCGGCTTCTCGACGATCAGTGGCGCGATGTCCAGCCCAGGCACGCTGTTCAATCGCCAGGCCTATGTCGGGCTATCTGATGACCGGTTCGGCACGTTCACGCTGGGCCGCCAGACCGACTTCCATTTCGAAATGCTCGGTCCGCTGTCCACCGCGCAGTCGCTGGGCGACTTTTCCGCATTTCACCCCGGCAACGTCGACGGATTGGGTAACACCGTGCCGGTCGAATGGTCGAATGCGCTCAAGTTCCGCAGTCAGAATTTTGCGGGCGTGACGTTCGGGGCCATGTATGGTTTCACCAATACGACCAGCAGCACGGCGGGGCGCAGCATCAGCTTCGGCGCGACCTATGCGAACGGACCGGTCAAGCTCGCAGCCGCTTACTCGGAGTATCACGATCGCACGCTGAACCTCGCGAGTGGTCTTGGGCTGACCAGTTTCGAAGGCGTCAATCTGACCGGCGGGACGCCATTCGTGGCCGACAGCGTGCGCAACGCAGGCGTTGGCGGCAGTTATCAGTTGGGACGCTTCCTGCTGCACGCGCTGGTGACACAGGTGCGTATCGAGCGGCACGGCCAGACGGAGAACTACCGCACGGCCGACGGCGGCGTCAACTTTCAGCTCGCGCCGGATTATCAGATCGACGCGGGAGCGTGGACCACCACCCTAGCGGGCAAACGGTGGACGCAGCTGACCGTCGCGAACGTCTACTCGTTGTCGAAACGGACACAGCTTTACGCCGACTTGATGGTCGAACAGGCCTCGTCGGGCGCCATCGCCAATACGATTGGAATTGGCGCATCGTCGTCGAACCGGCAGACCGTTGTACTCGCCGGTATACATCACCTGTTTTGAGCCTGCGCGGAAACGCACGTCACTCAACGCTCGACCTTTCGTCTCCAGTGCTCACCTCCTCCTGTCAGAGCACTGTTCAGCCCTCCGTTGTGAGGGCTTTTTTTTTGCGTGCATGGATCGCGACTACAGGACGCAAGGTGCGACCGCTACGCGGTCGTCTCACCGCACCATTCGATCAGGGCATTCCGCACTTCAGCGATGACAGGTGCCCACTCGCCTAGCTCGCGCTGACGGAACAGACGCATGGATGGATACCAGGGGCTGTCCGATCTCTTCTTCATCCATCTCCAATCGTTGCAGACAGAGATAAGCGTCCATACTGGCTTACCCGCTGCACCGGCGAGATGCGCCACTGATGTATCAACTGAAATAAGTAGGTCAAGGCTCTGGAGTATCGCGAGGGTGTCATCAAAGTCCTCAATGGCGGGACCTAACGTATACAGATCGAATTCAGCTTCCATCGCTTCGCTTGCTTGCTCGTCCTCGCCTTTTTGAAGCGAAAACCAAGTAAACCCAGGTAGTGCGAACATGGACCTAAACGCATCAAGCTGAATTGATCGGTTACGATCATTGGGGTGTATGGAACTACCGGCCCACACGAGCCCGATACGTCGGCTCGTTTGTCGAAGGCCGTCAACCATCATCGCGTCAATGCGAGACTGCCAGCGGCAAACCTTCTCCGGCAATGCGACGAGATAGTTTGTCGCGATGGGGAGCATATTCAAATCGAGTTCCATGCGTTCTGGCATTCTTAGCATGTGGCACCAGTAGTCGTAGGGGCCACGCGGCACCGTTACGAACACAGATCTCACACCCGGCACACGAGCTAGTAGCGCAGCCACAGGTTCACTTACGAGGAGATCAACGATTGCGCCCCCGTTATGCAACCACGCTGCGAACCGAACGCACTGGATTTCGTCACCGCGCCCCTGTTCGCCAACAAGTAAAAAGTGACTTCCGGCGACCTGTTCACCTTGCCATTCGGGGAAGTCGGGGTGGGGCGGATTGACGTCGGGCATTTCATAGAGCCACTTGTATTGTTTCCACCCTTGTTCAAAGTTGCCCAATGCAAGCTGTACCGTAGCCAGACGAAATTGAACAGGCGGACTTTCCGGCAGGAGTCGCGCCGCCTCTTCGCAATGTGTAAGGCTTTCGCTGACCCTTCCCAGCATGCATAGTGCATGCGCTGCGTTGTAGTGTAGGGAACCATGTTCGGGAGCAATTGCAAGCCCCTCTTTTGCCACAATAAGAGCGTCGGCGTAACGGTCGTTTCTGTTTAGGACTGTTGCTAACGATTGCAGTCCCTCCGCATCACGTGTAAGTCGCTCGCGGATCTGTCGAAGGATTTGCCGCAGTTCTTTGTCGCGACCAGCTTCCGCCAATGCTGAAACTACTGCCAGTCCGTCTTGTAGACTGGACCAGCCGAGTGCCCAAGCATGTAACCAATATCCCGCAGCCTTCTGAACTTCCGCGAGTTCTTTGCTTAGGCATGCAGCAGATCGAACCGCGTGATACAACGTGGGTTCAATCCTGATTGCCTGGTCGTAGTGGTACAGAGCCTCAGTCGGACGACCGGCCAACCTTAGACAGTCACCAAGGTTCCTGTGAAGGCTGGCTGTACTCCCGGATAACCTAATCGCGCGATAATAGAAAGCCAATGCCGATTCGTGGTTGCCCTTCAATGCCGCGAGTATGCCCGCGTGCTCCCACAACTCAGCTCGGGCAGGAGCCAACTGAAGCGCCTGCTCAATGTAGTCGCGTGCCCGGTCTAGGTCGTCCAGATGGACACTGACTAAGCCCATCCGGTGAAGTGCGTAAGCGTCACGGGGCTGGAAGGCTATAACCTGCCGGTAGCACGCTGCGGCGTCGATCATGCGTCGCGCCGCAAAATGTGCATCCGCGCGCTTCACAAGAGCATCAAGATCAGCTTCATTTTCAATTGCCATTCAGTAGATCCGCTCAATGTCTCTTCGGGTCACTACGCCCAATGTTCCTTGTTTGCGGCATGGGCGCAATCGGAGGCGACCGTTTAGTTCAAAACGTAACTTATCTGAGCATTGTAGATATCGGAGGTAGCCCCCGTCGCTGCGTACCAGGTTCCTGCCTTCGGATTAGAGATAGTGCACGTCGCAGGTAGGTTGCCCGACATACCCGATTGGCAAACCACATTTAACACGCTCGGGGAATCTGCTCTGAGGTACAACCAGGCGGAGTCGGTGGGTCGTCCCGGCTTTAGCGTAAACGTCAGGCTTTTTGTACCCGTAGGAACGGTTACTGAGTAATATTCCATGCCACCGTTGACATCATCCAGCCTTGCCGGATTTCCGCTGCCTCTATAGTCAAGTTCCGTAATCGGCGGAGGTGCGACATTAAAGGCACGTTTCAGCGTGCTCATGGCACCGTTCGAATCGATGACTTTCAAGGTCAGCGTATAGGTGCCGGGATATTCAAAGCTGAAAACTGGATTCCCCGACTGCAACTGTCCGAAGTTCGCGGTGGTGCCCCAGTTCCAGACCCATTCGGTGATGATCGCCCCGCGAGATGTCGATCGATCGAAGCACTGCACTTGCATCAGATTCCTGTTTTCCTGACACCAAAAATCCGCGGCCATCGGGATCGTTCCAGAGTAGGCGCTAATGAGAGCCGCGCCCGCGTCCAGAATACCCGGTCCCAGCGGCTGATCGGGTTGGCCACTTGGAAAGGGTTGCGTGCTCTTCTGAAGCAGATTGCGCATCTCTGCAGTGGTCAGTGACCTAGCCGCGATGGCCTGAACAAGTGCCGCAACGCCAGAAACCATCGGTGCGGCCATCGAGGTGCCATCCATGTACGCATAGCCCTCCGTGCCGGGCGTCCTGACCCCGTTGTTATACGTGGACCAGATGCTTGACCCGGGGGCAGCAATATCGACTGTCGTCCCGAAGTTGGAATTCACCCATTTCGAACCGTTTGCGTTTGTCGCGCCTACATTGATTACGTTGAAGCAGTTGGCAGGGGAGAAGTTAGCTGCGTCATTGGCATTGTTGCCTGCCGCTGTGATGACAATCGCACCTTGGCTGACTGCAGAATTAATTGCACTCTGTAGTATCGCGTCACATGCACCTGCACCGCCCAAGCTTACGTTGATGATCTTCGCAGGGTTGGCATTCGCAGGGGCGCCTGGATCGTACCCTCCTGCCGCCCATACGATACCATCGGCAATGTCAGAAGTTAGGCCCAAACCACACGCGTTCAAGACCCTCACGGGGACCATCTTCGCGCCCGGAGCGATCCCGGCAATGCCGCTGCCATTGTTTGCTAGCGCGCCCATGATCCCCGCGACGTGCGTACCGTGCCATACGGCGGAGGAGCACCACGTCTCCGTCGTGATACCCGGATCGCTACCATTGCCGCCCCGGTTCGGAGAGACAAAATTATATCCAGCCAACATATTGGCATTCAGGTCACTGTGACTGGTCACTCCAGTATCCACCACCGCCATTACTACGCCATATCCAAAGGCAAGGTTCCAAGCAGTCTCAGCACGTATACCGTAAGTTCTGTAGGGCGAGGCTAAATTCGATGCCAAACCCCACTGCTTGCTATATTCCGGATCATTCGGGGTGAATTGTGCCGACATGACCCGGTCCGGTTCAACATATTCAACGTTGGGGTCTTTCGCAATGGCGTCCATAAACGATCGCGCCTGCTTGGCGGTCAGCTTGTACTCTGTCGTAACAATGTCTGCCCCACCACCCATGCGGCACAAATGGCGAGCCCGAGGTAGTCGGCTCTCCAGGCGGTCGAGTTTTGCCTGCACGGCAGTGGAAGAGCGCCCCTCGCTGGAGTTCGACTTGTACTTTACGATAAAGCGATCGTTGGGGGCTTCCGCTTCCTGATCGCTCGCATTTGCGTGCGCCACTGACAGTGACGAGACGCCGGCCGAACTAGCGGCACCGGCGGCTACAACTTCCGCCTTGTCGTTCGCTCCCGGCGTTACGTCCGAAGTATTGGCGCTCCCGTTGCTTCCACCGCACGCGGCCAACACCACCGCCAGTGTCACGCCTGCGATACCTCTGCCAACCAAACGTGTGGAGATTTCTGACCAGGTATCTACCGTTTTTATGATCGCGTGTTGAAAACCGAATAGTGCGCTTTTCGGTCCTTCATCTTTCATCGTCATATCGTCTCTGATTTAGTTTGATTGTTCTCTGTTACGAACGAAGCCGTGCCAATACGCTGCAACGATTCGCAATGAACAGCGTAATCACACGGCAACGCTGACGATAGTAGACGCGTCAGCTTTAGTTGAAAGACGATTTACCCAGGCTGTAGGGCGTTAGGTATGCGTCATTGATTGGTTACAGAAATGAGCGCGGGAAAATTCCGACAGCCCTGCCTATCAGGCGTTACGACGCTACGCTACGGGATGGGACTTATATATGCTGCGTGCGTGGCTGAGCTACTTTTCAGAGTAGTCCTAGCGGGATTGCATTCAGGTTTTGTGGGGCAGTTCACAGCGAGGACTTTTTTTTCTACTGCATATCGTCGTTCAATTGAACGTTGTATCGGCTCAATAACATCGGTTGCAGGGACAGACCATCACCGCGACACCCCGCAGCAATGCACCGCTGCGCGTGTCCCCCGCTCGACATCGTCGCTGCATCTTTGTCTGATATTTCCGTTTGCACTGGTCTATAACTCTATGAGCAACGCGATCTTCGTGCCGTTGCGGACTCACAAAGTCACGACGCGCAGACTTCCGTGCGCCTCTTCCGCACCTGTCTGCCAGCGCTGATCCGACAGATCGGCAGCTAGCTGTGTAGCAGCCTCTTCAAAAGCCCGGACCCGTCGCCCCAGTTTCGCGGCGGTTCACCGGTGACATTGCTCCGGTTCCCCGAACGACGACCGATATCGCCGCTCGCTTCCCGTCTATCGATGATGAGGAGCGCCGCGCTGTTCGGGCCAGGTGACGTGTGACCGCAAATTCCCCAGGACGGTCGCCCGGGAATTTGCTCATCGATCAAGGTGCCTAAATGAAAGTACTAAAGATAGTATCGGCAAGTGCACTCTGCCTGTTGACGTCGGCCGGTACCGCATTTGCCCAGGATGCCCAGCCCAACCAAATGAACCAACAGGCGGCGCAGCAGAGCGCAATGCCAGGCGGCGACCAAATGCGTGATACGTCGATGGGCGGCGTGCCCGGGCAGAAAACGCAAACGGGCACCCGAATACTTTACGGGGCGCCTTGTACTGGAGGATCGTTCTGCGATATTTACCACGGCAACTAACCAGGCCACGTAGTCTCCTCTCCGCTTTGGCGCTCGCCATTCTATCGAGTGGATGCTTTGCAGCGAGCACGCCGGATTCGTGCTCGCCTGCGCTCTCCGAAGTCGATGTCATAAGCGGCTTCAAGATCCGGGCGGACTGCGGGTTCCCCATCCAGACCCTGACCCACCTCACTACCGGGCTGAACCGCGTGGCCAGGGAGGTTGGACTCTCCGCTGCCCAGAGGGTCTCGCTGGCAAGAGCCACCAATGTGATGTCAACCGCTGTCGTTGCGCAATCGCGTCGCGCGAGCGCCAGCGCTGATGTCGCGTTCGGTCACATCGAACCACTCCTCGAGAACTTGGCGCAGGAAATCAAGGCACGGCCCGACACCGACCCGGTAGCTGAAGCCCGGAAATGGAACGCGCGCTACGGCAATCTGTTGCGACGATCGACGATTGCCCGGAGTTCCGACCCTCTCGAATCGCAGATCGCCGCGGCGCTCGATCGCTTCGATCTAGACGCGGCATCGCGGCTTCTAACAACACTGCTTGCCGGAAAACAGGACGCCACACAGGCGTTCGCCGAGCACTGCTACGACGCCGCAGTGATCGAGCTTCTGCGCTTCAGCCCGGCTCGCGCATTGCCCTGCCTGGAAAAGGCCTACGCGCTGCAACCGGACGATCCCGACATCGCGTCCGACTTGGCCGACACCCTGCAGGCACAATCCGAACTCGAGCGTGCACAAGCGGTTGACGAGGCGCTATTGCGGCGCTACCGCACGCTTGCGCAGGAGAAGCCTGCAACATATCAACCCCTTGTCGCGCGAACGCTCGACCAATTGGGCAGCCTCTACATCGGGCTGCAACGGCCAACGGAGGCAGAGGCGGCCTACCTGCACGCGCTGGAGATCGACTGGGCACTCGCGCGAGAAAACCCCGCGGCCTACGGGCCTCACGTGGCGGAAGCCTTAGACCACCTCGGCGCTCTGTATCGCGATACACAACGCCTCAAAGATGCCACGGATGCCTACCGCGAAGCCTTGGACATCGATCGTGCCCTGGCTCAGCGGGACAGCGCAGCCTACACGCCTGATGTGGCAACCACGCTGGACGACCTCGGCATCCTTTACAGCGCAACACAACGCACAGGCGATGCCGAACAGGTCTATCGTAAGGCGCTGGAGATCCAGCGTGCTCTCGTACGCGACAATCCCGCCCGCTGGCGTCCGACACTTGCACAGACGCTCAACAATCTTGGGAACCTCTATAGCGCGACGCAGCGGTACCCGGACGCGGAACACGTTTACCGCGAAGCGCTCACCATCCGCCGACAACTCGCCCACGAGAGCCCCGCACTCTACGAGCCCGATATGGCACGCACGCTCGGCAACCTCGGCGTGCTCTATCGCGCCACGCAACGGCCCGGCGAAGCGCAGCGGGCTGACCAGCAAGCGCTGCGGATCTATCGTCAGCTTGCGCGGACGAATCCCGCCGCGTGGCAAGCCGACGAAGCGAGGACGTTGAACAATCTGGGGGTTCTGTTCAGTCGCACACGGCGGCCAGGCGAGGCGGAGGTTGCCTATCGTGAGGCGCTGGGCCTCTACCGCTCGCTGTCGCGCGAGAATCCCAACGCGTATCGTCAGGACGAGGCGAGGACACTCGGCAATCTGGGAGAGCTTCTCAGTCAGACCCAGCGGCCACGCGAGGCGATGGAGGCCAAACGCGAAGCGGCCCGGCTTCTTGGAGCAACGGATACGCCATAGCAACGCACGGGTGACATCCGGCTCGCTCTTGAACGGCGTTAAAAATCGAATTCAGTCCAGCAGGACAATCAGGGCCACACTAGCCATGTTCGACTGGGGGCGTTGTCTCGTCGACGCCCGACGTTCCAGCGACCGCGGGTTGCGCCTCGGTCTCCGGCCCCATGGTCACCAGCACGCTGCAACTGACGCGGTCCAGCAACAAGCCATCGTTCTTGCCGCTCCACCAGCGCGCCAGCCGGCTGGTGCGACGGTGCCCAACAACTACCAGATCGACTTTCAAGTCGTTCGCGAAGAACGAAATCTGATCCAGAGGGTCACCGACGGCGAAATGCCCGGTCGCCCGGATTCCGCGCGCAGCGAGCTTTTGCAAACCTTCTTCGAGCACGCTTTTGGCCGAGTCGTTAATGAATTCGACCGGAACCGCCGAGATAATGTCCGCCCCTTGAACCCAGGCGGAATTACTCAGGACGGCGAGCACGTGCACTTCCGCTTCAAGCTCCTGGGCGAGACACGCGCCGTCTTTCAACGCGTGACGCCCTTCGAGCGTTCCGTCGTAACAGAGAAGAATGCGGTTAAAAGTCGGCATGTTCTGTCTCCCTGCGCTTTCGCGGCAACGCAACAATCCGCCGCGCAAAATAACGAAACGCCGAGATCAGGGACAACCGCAGCGGGGCTGCCGAGCCGGCATGTTACAGATCCATTGTATATCACCTCATGATATACATGCCGGTGGCATCCGAGCTGCGTTCGAAACTTCGACAATCAGGCCTGCAGCGATTTTCCTGGCTCTTTGGCGTGTGCCGCCACTTCCATCTTGTAGAAGCGTGCACTGACACCGGCTGCTCTGTTCAGGGCTGATCGCCATCAGCGAAAACGCGGCCTCTGCCCCGCCACGCTCACTGGACTACGGAGTTCCCATCGCCCATATAGATCACAGCGTGATATATACTGGACAATGTGCGATCGCGGCAATCGCCTGCCGCGCGCAATCGCGGAGGAACCGATGCTAGCCCCGTTTTCACGCATTCTATTGTGCTATGACGGCACACCCGAAGGACAAAGAGCGCTACGCTGCGGCGCGATGCTTGCGCGGCAGCTGCAAGCTGAAACACACCTTCTGTCGATCATGGACACGACGTGCTGGTCGAACGGATTTGGCGTGTTGGCTTCGGCGAGTTTCGAAATGGATGAACGGGACGCGAGGAAAACGCTCGAGGAAGGCATTGTCAGGTTGCACGCGTGGGGCGTCTCTGCGCAGGGTCATTTCGAGGTAGGTAGCGCGGTCGAGCACATCGCACGATTAGCTCACGCCATACATGCCGATCTAATCGTTCTCGGCCACCAGCCGCAAGGCGTTTTTGCGCGCTGGTGGACCGGCGAGAACCATGCTGGCCTGCTCGACCGGGTGCCGTGCCGTGTTCTATTCGAGGTCGCGGATTCACTCGTTGATTAGTACGTGAGCGTGCAGGAGACCGATCATGATGGATTTTCTGGTGCAATTCGCAGTCGCCGGCGTGGTGCTTGGTCTGGTGATTCTTCTGGTCGTTACCCAGGACCGCCGTGCCACCCTGCGGGAACGGATTCTTCATGCCAGCACGCGCCGCCATTGGTGGAATCGACCGCGCAATGGGCATTAATCGCGGCAACGCGGCCCGCCCACCACGCCATGGCCATGGCTTGCGCAGCGGTGCGGCAATTCAAGCGAAACGAAGATACCTACAGCCCCCAGATAATGTCCGCATCCGTCTTGTGTGCCTCGCGCATCATGTCCAGAAACGGCCACGCACGCTGCGAGAGCCGGTTGCGCGAGTCACGTTGATTGCCGGCTGAGCGGTGCAATGGTTCGAGCGTTGCTTCCGCCGTGGCGTCGTCCGAAATCGCGGCTTCGAGCCGGCCAATCGCACCCGGTAGTTCATCGTGCATGATGACACCGCGGTCATCGAGGCGCTTGCCTATCAAACCCAGCAAGTATTGAGCAAGGTCCCGGAGCATCACGACATCCGGCGATGCAGGTGATTGAAAAGTGATTAGCATGACGGCCTCCTTTTGAAGTGCATGCGGCAACCGCTGCGTCGATCGGATTCCCGCGAGGATTGCCCGGCGATATGAAGTACGCCTCGCCATTCTGCCGCTATTCGCCTTCGATCGCCGCCTTATATCACAACATGATAAAACTGAATGGCGAACACGTCCATCCGCCGCAGCCTCGCACCTCCAGCCCCGCCGATCAACGGAGATTGGCCCGCCCTGCCGTACCGCGCTGCAACACGCCGGCGCTGCGTTTTATATCATATTGAAATATAATCATGGCCAGAATGTATTCGCGTTGCCTGGGTTTCCCCGGTAATGTCTGCCCCGGCATAATCGACTACGTCCCCCTTTATATCTTGTCCCGTTCTCCTGCCCTGCGCTGGCTTTCCAGCTTTATTCCGGCCCCCGTTACCGTCAAGTGGCAGGAGCGCGCGCGTTCGTGCCTCGGCGCGCTAATCGGCATCGCCTTTACGGGCGGCTCCATGTACCTGCTGCTGGGGCCGGCGGCCAGCATCCCGCTGCTCGTCGCACCAATGGGCGCCTCCGCCGTGTTGTTGTTCGCCGTGCCCGCGAGCCCGCTGGCGCAGCCGTGGTCCATCATCGGCGGCAATCTCGTCTCCGCGACCATTGGCGTGACCTGCGCCAGCATGATTGCCGATCCGACCCTCGCGGCCGCACTGGCAGTCGCACTGTCGATCTGCGGCATGTTCGCGCTGCGCTGCGTGCACCCGCCTTCAGGCGCGGTCGCATTGACGGCGGTGCTGGGCGGCCCCGTCATTCATGCGCTGGGGTACCGGTTCGTGCTCGAGCCGATTGCACTCCAGTCTGCCGCACTGCTTGCCGCGGCGCTGGCCTATCACGCCGCCACCGGCCACCGCTACCCGCACGCGGCCGGGCGGCCGGACCGCGCCGCGAGCGGCAACGCGGCGCAAGACGCGGCACGCGCCGGTTTTACTCGCGCGGACATCGAAGCCGTTCTGAAGCGCCGCAGCGAAATGCTTGACATCGACGTGGACGACCTCGAGTCGCTCCTGCGCGAAACGCAGCTTCAGGCCTTCTCGCGCAGCTTCAACGAACTGACCTGCGGCGACATCATGTCCCGCCACGTCGTGTCGGTGTCGGCGGCCACGCGCGCCGCCGTCGCCTGGGGCCTGCTAAGACGCAACAACGTGAAGGCACTGCCTGTTACCGATACGGACCAGAACCTGATCGGCATCGTGACGCGCGCCGACCTGATCGACAAAAGGCTGCTCGCCAAATTCTCGCCGTTCGTTGCCTATTTCGACGGGTGGCTACGTGGCGATGCGCTCCGTACTCCGAACGTCGGCAGTGTGATGAGTACCGAAGTGGTCACCATCAAGGCATCGGCGCCGATTACCGACCTCGTGCCGATGTTCGCGAACTACGGCCATCACCATATCCCGGTGGTTGATGCCGCAGGGCATGCGGTCGGCATGATCACGCAGGTCGACCTGATCTCCGGCCTCTATCGGCAAACCATGGAGCGGGCCCGGCAGACCGCATAACGGCAACGCGGCCGCATTAGCGGCAGTCCGTCCAAATACATCATTATGTGATATATTTCCGGTTTATTTGCCTTGGTGGGTACCAGATGAAAGTGCGGGTTCGCAGTCTGAAGAAAACCGATTTTGAGCAGCTATCGGAGTTTCGCTACCAGATGCGGCGCTTCGAACGTTTCTCGGAGCAGGCCGCCCAGAGCGAGGGCATTACGCCGCTTCAATATCTGCTTCTGCTGCATATCAAGGGATACCCGGATCGCGACTGGGCGACCGTCGGCGAGTTGGCTGAGCGGCTTCAGGCCCAGCATCATGGCGTCGTCGCGCTGGTATCGCGTTGCGAAGCCCTCAATCTGGTGCGTCGTCAGGTGAGCGAAACAGATCGCCGTCAGGTTGAAGTTCACCTTGAGAAAGCGGGCGAGCGGGTACTCGAGCGGCTGGCGGAATTGCACCGTGCCGAATTGAAATCGCTCGAGGGCGCTTTCCAGATTCCACAGATCGACTTTGACTAATCATGAGCCTTGATTCCCACAAGCGTGACTTTTCTGCTAACTCGCGGCTGCCAGGCATATTTGCCCTTGCTGCGTGTATCGGCATGGTCAGCACGCTGGCCGCCTACGTCCTGCTGAATCTGATTCATCTGTTCACCAATCTGTTCTTCTTCGGCACGCTGTCGTTCGCCGAACGTTCGCCCGCCACCAACACACTCGGCTTCTGGGTCGTGGGCGTACCGGTTGTCGGCGGTCTGATCGTCGGCCTGATGGCGCGTTACGGCTCCGAAAAGATTCGCGGCCACGGCATTCCCGAAGCGATCGAAGCCATCCTGTTCGGCAAGAGCAAGATGTCGCCGAAGGTCGCCGTGCTCAAGCCGCTGTCGTCGGGCATCGTGATCGGGAGCGGCGGCCCGTTCGGCGCGGAAGGGCCGATCATCATGACCGGTGGCGCGCTCGGGTCGCTAATCGCGCAATGCGTGAAGCTCACTTCGGCGGAGCGCAAAACGCTGCTGGTGGCCGGCGCCGCCGCTGGCATGACCGCGGTGTTCGGCACGCCGGTGGCGGCCGTGCTGCTCGCGGTCGAACTGCTGCTGTTCGAATGGCGGCCGCGCAGCTTCCTGCCGGTTGCAATGGCCTGCGCGGTCGCCGGTTTCGCGCGCGCCATATTCTTCGGAACAGGTCCGCTCTTCCCGCTCGAAACCGCCGCACCGGACGGCTGGTCGCTGATTTCCTGCGTGATTGCCGGTCTGTTGTCCGGCGCGCTGGCCTCGGGATTGTCGGCGGCCCTGTACAAGGTCGAAGATCTGTTCGGCAAACTGCCGATCCACTGGATGTGGTGGCCCGCGCTCGGGGGCCTCGTGGTCGGCATTGGCGGGTGGCTCGAACCGCGTGCGCTCGGTGTGGGTTACGACGTGATCGGCGACCTGCTGCATCAGCATATCGCGCTGCAGATTGCGCTCCTGCTGCTGGCCGTGAAGGCCATCATGTGGGTCGTTGCACTGGGGTCCGGCACCTCCGGCGGCGTGCTCGCCCCGTTGCTGATGCTCGGCGCGGGACTCGGCACCGTGCTCTCGCACTGGCTGCCGGGCAACCAGCCGGCTTTGTGGCCGCTCGTTTGCATGGCCGCCACGCTTGGTGCAACGCTGGGCGCGCCGCTCACGGCAATCGTGTTCGCGTTCGGTCTGACCCACGACGGCAACGCGCTGCTGCCGCTTCTGACGGCCACGTTGATCGCTCACGGGTTGTCGACGGTGATGATGCGCCGCTCGATCATGACGGAGAAAATCGCACGCCGCGGCTATCACATCTATCGCGAGTATGGCGTCGACCCGCTGGAGCGTCACTACGTCGACGAAGTGATGACTGCCTCGGTCGAATCACTCGGCGCCGCCATGACGGTCAGTGAGACGCTGGCAAAGTATTTTGGCGCCGCACAGGTGCGCCGGGCCTATCCTGTTGTGCGCGGCGATGCGGTCATCGGCGTGGCCGACCGGCAGCTTCTCGAAGATTTCTACCGCGAAAAGCCCGAGCTCAATGGCGGCCTGAGTCTCGCCGACGCATTCAAACAGCGGTCGCCGGCCTATGCGCTTCCGAACGAAACCTGCCGGCTCGTCGCAACGAGGCTGGTCGTTCATCATCTCGAGCGTTTGCCCGTGGTTGCCGACCCGAAGACGATGCGTCTCGTTGGCATCGTGTCACGTAGCGACCTTCTCAAGCCGTCGCTCGCCCACTTCGAAGAAGAACATAAACGTGAGCGTTTCCGGCGTCTGACGCCCGTGCTCGGCAAGCGTCGGCGCTTTGCTCCGGTTCGCAAGTCAAGCTAAACGGCACCGGTGCCCCGCCGCATGCCGTCAGGAACGCCGCCCGTCCCGCGAACGCAGCGCTCGCAGAATGTAGTCGCGTAACACGACGGCGTTGTTGTGTTCCGGGTCGTGAGCGGCAAACAGCAATGTGACCGGCCCCCGTGAAGCGGCGTCAAGCAATGGTTTCCATGCGGCCGGATTGGCATCCAGTTCGGCTTCATAGCGATGCTGGAATTCGTCCCATCGCTGCGGATCGTGGCCGAACCAGGTGCGCAATGCGCTGCTCGGCGCAACGTCTTTCAGCCATCCATCCACGCGCAACGCATCTTTCTTCACGCCGCGCGGCCACAGCCGGTCGACGAGAAAGCGCGCTCCTCCCTCATCGGCCGGAAGTCCGTAAACGCGGCATATGTCGATGGCAGGTTTCTTCATTCTGTTTCCGCAATGACAGGCGCACGCCGGGCAGGCGCGCCTGATTCAGAATCAGCCGGTGCGCGCGCAGCGTCAATGCGAACAACTACGGATGTATGATGTGGCGTCCAGGACTGGCCGTCAGGCGACCGTTCCACCTGACCTGGTCCGGGATACGTGCAGCCCTCATCGTTCGCTGACGCACGTACGCTGCCCATGACGAAGTGAGAGACTGAACGCAAGCGTGCGTTCGTCTGCCGACGCCCGCAGTTCAGACACGTTAGCCATGGCCTCCCGTTCTGTTAGAGCACTCGCCGCACTACTTGCCTCAGGCGCAGGTTTCTGCCCGCTTGCGTCGCACGCGTACGCGCTCGACGCGCAATTCGACTGCCAGGCGCATCCTCACGCGTTTATCGAGAATCTGATCGATAACAACTACATCGAGTCCGCCCCAATGCGGGTCGACAAGAACTCCGTCAACGCGTTCCGTCCCGTGCACGGCAGCGACATGACGGCATTCGGCTTTCGCGTGTACGCCGTGCTCGGCTACGAGCCGGATGACGGCATGTTCAGGAAAGGCCACGGCCAGGCGCTCGCGAGCCCGCTATACGGCGCGGTGCTGTCCGCGCCGAGCGACTCGGTGGAATTGCGCGTGCGGGCGGCCGGCAGCACCGCCACGGTGCACGCGGTCATCCCGATGCTGCTGACCGCGGTGATCTGCTCGCGTTGACGGACGGCGAACCGGCGCCGCGGTGCTATGCTTTTCGCTCGTCGTCGCTCGTCTTCGCTCGTCTTCGCTCGTCTTCGTTCACTCACCGCCAAGGACCGCTCGCCTATGCCCTCGTCTGTCCGCAACTCGCTCGTCTGGATTTTCGACGCATTCGAGCGCGATTCGACCTACATCGCCAAGCGGATGTTCGGCGCGGACGCGGCCTATCTCGACGGACTCCTGTGCTTGGTGGCGAGCGCTCGCGACGAGCCGTGGAATGGTCTGCTGGTGTGCACGTCGGTAGAGCGTCACGCCGCGCTCATGGATGAATTGCCGGCGTTGCGGCCGCATCCGGTGCTTGGAAAATGGCTTTATATATCGCAGGAAGATCCGGCCTTTGAAACCGTCGCCGAACAATTGACGGCACTCGCGCTCGCACGCGATGAGCGGCTGGGTGTCGAACCCAAACCGCGCAAAAGCCGCAGCAAGAAGTCCGCACTGCCCAAGGCATAGCGCCTCACTGCCTCACGACTGAATGCCTGAATGCGTCAGGCCGCCGCGCCGACGCAGGTCCGCTTCATGTCCACCTGCTCCAGAACAGCCTGCACAACCCGCTCGACGCTCGGCCAGTTCTGCGCGTGCTGCCCCGGCACATACTGCTCGGGCGACACGCTGCGATACGGCGGCGCATAGCCCCAGATGGCATCGTGCCGTTCGGGCCTCGTCACGCTCCCGCCGAGCACGGCCACCGTGGGGCGATGAAACGCCGCCGCGACGTGCATCAGCATCGACGAGTTCGTCAGCACGACATGCGCCGCTTCGGTGAGGGCGAACACGACACGCATGGGCACCTCGCCCGCCAGCGAGCGGACCGGCACGCCCGGACCCGCCGCGGCGATCGCCTCCGCCGCGCGCGTCCGGTCCGCCGCGTTGCCGACAATCACGATATCGCACGCGTCGCCGGCTTTTTCCACTGCCTGGGCGATCTGGGCGAGCGCCGCGCCAGCCAGGCGTGCATCCCACGCCTTGGTCGGCACGCCGGCCCCGACACCGGCAATCAGGCGCACCGCGCCGCGTCCCGGCACAGCGCCCGCGCGCCAGATTCGCGCGGCGCGAGCCCGTTCTTCGGCGCTCAGGAACAATTGCGGACGCACGTCCGGCAGCGCTGTCGCGCCAAGCAGCTCCCCTTGCGCAAGCGCGGCGCGTCCGCATTGCCGGGCGGAGAAGTCGATGTGCGCCTGACATCCGCTCCAGCCGCCTCGATAACCGCGCACGCCGATGCGATAGCGCACGCCCGCGCGCATCATCAGCAACGCGCCCATGTAGCTGCCGAGCACGTCGATGCCGATATCAAAGCCGCCGCGCGCGCGCAATGCGGCAATCTGCGGGGACTGCCGCAAAAAACGCAGCACATTGCGATGCGAGCGATCCTCGACCAGCTTGTTGTTCCAAGGCGCGTCAATCTCGACGATTTCGTCGATGAACGGATTGTTCTCGAGTATCGGCACGCCCCAGCTGCCCACACCGGCGACAAGACGCGTCGCCGGAAAGCGCTTGCGCAGCGCCTCGAACAGTGGGGTCGTGGTGAGCAGCTCGCCGAAATCGTTCGGCCTCAGCACGAGAATCTCGCGGGGCGTCTCGCGGTGGGGATCGAACCGTGGACGGTAGAACCGGCCGATCACCCAGACCGGCGTTTCGATCAACAGGTCTTTCAGGCCCATTGTGTCTCCCATGCGGCAAGTGAGCGCAGCCGCCGTGCATCGGTGTCGCGCAGGCATGCCGCCCGCTTGTCACTCCAATAATCGCTCCGATTGTGCATGGGCGCCGTCCGGCGATCTGTGCCCGGCCGTACAGAGTCGCGGAGGTCGAACGGGGCGAACGGGCCGAACGAACCCGCGCTCGCGTGGCTCGCCTGAAGGGCCGGACGTTGATGGAAGCGTCAAGTCGTCTCGCGCTCGACGATATGAAAACCGACGTCGGTCACCTTGTCCCGGTCGGTACCGGCGAGCCGGTCCAGCAGGCAACGCGCGGCGGTGAGTCCGATGCGTGTGCCGTCCACGCGCACGGTGGTGAGTTGCGGCGTGGTTTCGGTAGCGAATTCGAGGTCGCCGAAACCGCAGATCGACAGCTGCGACGGCACCTTCAAACCGAGCTTTCTGGCCGCGCCCAATGCCCCGATAGCCAGCAGATCGGAGCCGCAAAACACCGCATCGAGTTTCGGCGCCTGTTCGATCAGACGAGGCAGTGCGGCTTTGCCGAGCGCCACCGAACTCGGCGGCGGCACGAGCACTTCCGCGACCTCGCGAATGCCCGCCTGCGCGAGCCGCTCGCGAAACCCGTCGCGGCGCGCGAGCGCGCGGTCGTCGTTCGCCGATACAAGGCCCGGCGCGCGCACCTTCCGTTGCAGAAAATGCTCGGCCACGGCAACGCCGATCTGGTAATGCGAGAAACCGACCAGCATGTCGATAGGCGTGGCGGTCATATCCCACGTCTCGACAATCGGTATGCCGACGTTGCTCAAGCGTTCACGCAACGAGTCGGCGTGCGCGACGCCGGTCAGCAGCACACCTTCCGGGCGCCTGCTCAGCACCGCGTCGAGCAAGGCCTCTTCGCTCGAATCGCTGTAGCCGCTCAGCGCGAGCAACACCTGATACCCCGCGCGCGACATCGTCTCGCTGAACACCTGGACCGTTTCGGAAAACAGCGAATGCGCGATGGTCGGCACGATCGCTGCGATCAGCCGCGAACGCGAGGACGACAAACCACCAGCGAGACGATTGGGCACATAACCAAGCTTCTGCACGACCTGCCGCACGCGCTCCAACGTTTCGGGCGCCACTGTCTCGGGACTGTTGAACACGCGCGACACCGTCATGGGCGCGACACCGGCCTGCGCGGCGACATCCGCGATACGCAGGCCTTTGGGGCCGCCGCGCACGCGTTTGACGGGCGCAGCCGCTTCCGGGACATCGGGGCGGGCAGCGGCGGTCGGCTTGTGATTCGGCATGGTGACGGGGTGGGAATAAGGTATCGCGGCTATTTTAGACTGCGGCAGGCACGCGCTACTCGGTCGCGGGCACCGGGTTGTGTGCTACGCGCGCGCCCTTGTCTCGGCGCAGGATCAGCACGGTGACCGCCGCGAACACCAGCAGGCAGGCCGCCGGGATCAGCATCGGCGCCTTCACGCTGCCGGTGGTTTGACGCACCCACGGCACGAGATTCTGTGCAATGAAGCCGCCAATATTGCCGAGCGAATTGATCGCCGCAATGCCGGCCGCGGCCCGCGCACCGAACAGGAATTTCGGCGGCAGCGTCCAGAAACACGGGATCAGCAGATACATGCACGGCGCGCCGAAACAGAGCGCGGCAAAGCGCAGCGCGTTGGTGGGCAGGAACACCGCGCCCAGAAAGCACACGACACCGAGCAGCGCCGCGGTCAGCATCGCGAAGATCGTGCGATTGCCGGCACGCAGTTTCGAGGGCAGCCAGGCCAGCATGATGGTCGCCAGCAGCCACGGAATGATGTTCACCAGACCGTTGGTCGTGTTGCTCACACCGAAGCCCTTCACCAGCGTGGGCAGCCAGTAGCTCACGCCGTAGACGGAGATCGACAGCATCATGTAGTAGAGCGCCATGCCGATCACGCGCGGCGCCGTCAGCACGCTCAGCAGCGAAGCATGCGCGACGCTGTTCGCCTTGATCTGCTCGCGTTCGGTGTCGAGCGTATCGGTCAGCCATTGCTTCTCATCGGCGGACAGGAACCTGGCCTGTTTCGGCGAGGCAGGCAGCAGGTACAGCACCACCACCGTCAGCAGAATCGACGGCAGGCCGGTAACGATGAACACCAGTTGCCAGCCCTGCAGCCCCGCGAAGCCGCTCTTGTCGAGCAGCCAGCCGCAGATCGGCGCACCCACCATGTTGCCCAGACTGCTGCCCACGGTGAAATAGCCGAGCATGCGCACCCGGTGACGGGCTGGAAACCATAGCGTCAGGTAATAGATCACGCCGGGATAGAGGCCTGCTTCCGAAGCGCCGAGCAGGAAACGCAGGATGTAGAACATCGTCGCGTTACGTGTGAACGCAAGCAGCAGCGTGACGACGCCCCACGTGAACATGATGCGCGCCATCCAGCGCGGCGCACCGTATTTATGCAGCAGAACGTTACTCGGCACTTCGAAAATCAGATAGCCGATAAAGAACAGCGACGCGCCAAGCCCATACGCAACCTCGGAAAGCCCGAGACTGCCGAGCATCTGCAGCTTGGCGAAGCTGATATTGGAGCGGTCGATGTAGGCCACCAGATAGAGCAGCCCCAATAGCGGCATCAATCGCAGTGCAAGGCGGTTGATCAGACGCGATTCGTCGATGGCCGATGTCGTGATTTTCACAGCGTCTCCTGCGCTCGCGTCTAACGCGCGAGCCTGTGTCCTGACGTGGATTCTGGTGTGGATCGAAGCAGCCCGCGCGCCTTAGGGTTGTTGTGCGCGCCATTGCGCGTAAGCCGCGAGCGTTTCCTCGTTCGGCGGATACGTGCCGCGCAACGGCCGGCCTTCCGCAATACGCTGCGTGATGAACACTTCGAGCTGTTCCTGCTCGGCGGCATCGCGCGCGACGTCGGCGGCCATTTCGCGCGGCACGATCACCACGCCGTCCACGTCGGCCACGACGATATCGCCCGGATACACGGGCACGCCGCCACAAGCGATCGGCACGTTCATATCGACCGCGTGGTGTTTCGCGAGATTCAGCGGCGCGCTGGCGCCGGCGCACCAGATCGGCAAGCCCAGCTCGGCGATGGTGCCGCTGTCGCGCACCGGACCGTCCGACACCATGCCCGCCACGCCGCGCTTCGCAAGCCGCAACGCGAGAATCGAGCCGACCGACGCGACCGCGCGCTCGCCGCGGCAGTCCTGCACCAGCACGCTGCCGGGCGGCGCCGTTTCGACCGCCTTGCGCTGCGGATGATCGGGGTCCTGAAACACGCCGACGTGGTCGAGGTCTTCACGCGCCGGGATGTTGCGCAGCGTGAACGCGGGGCCGACCACGTTCGGTGCGCCAGGCGCCGGTTTGACGAGCGGCGCGACGCCTTGCAGAAACACGTTGCGCAAGCCGCGCTTGAAGAGCTGCGTGGTCAGCGTGGCCGTGCTGACGTGGCGCAGTTGCTCGAGGGTCGCTTCGCTGACGGTGATATCGGTTGCGGTCATGGCGGGCTCTGAATGAATTAATGGATTTCGGGTTCGGTGCTTGCGGCGGCGGGCGCGCCGTGCGAGGGCGGCCCGCTCTGCCCGGCTTGCGCGGGGCGCGGCGCCACGGATTGTTTCAGCGGCTCTTCAAGGAAGTCGAAATCGCAGCCCTTGTTTGCCTGTGTCACGTGCAGCTGATGCATCACGCCGAAGCCGCGCTTGAACGGCACCGTGGGCGGTTGCCACGCCGCCTTGCGCGCGGCGAGTTCGGCATCGCTCACGTGAAGATGCAAACGGCGCGCGGCAACGTCCAGTTCGATCGTGTCGCCGTCCTTCACCAGCGCGAGCGGACCGCCGACGAACGATTCGGGCGCCACGTGCAGCACGCACGCGCCGTAGCTGGTGCCGCTCATGCGCGCGTCGGAAATGCGCACCATGTCGCGCACGCCCTGTTTCAGCAGCTTTTGCGGAATCGGCAGTTGGCCCCACTCCGGCATGCCGGGTGCCCCGACCGGGCCGGCGTGCTGCAGGACGATCACCGAATCGGCGCTGACCTCCAGTTCCTCACTGTCGATGCGCGCGGCCATGTCCGCGTAGTCCTTGAAGACGACGGCAGCGCCGCGGTGCTTCAGCAGATGCGCTTCCATCGCCGCCGGCTTGATCACGGCGCCGTCCGGCGCGAGGTTGCCGGTCAGCACCGCGAGGCCGTCGCTGGCAACGACCGGATTGCTGCGCCGGCGAATCACATCGTCGTTATAGATTTCGGCGCCGGCGATGTTCTCGCCGAGCGTCGCGCCGTTGACCGTCATCTGCGAGCCGTCGATCAACTCGCCGAGTTCGACCAGCAGCGCACGCAATCCGCCCGCGTAGAAAAAATCTTCCATCAGATACTGGCCCGCCGGGCGCAGATTGCCGATCACCGGCGTGATGCGCGACAGTTCGTCGAAGCGCGCGGTCGTCAGATCGATGCCGGCGCGGCGCGCCACCGCGACGAGGTGGACGATGGCGTTCGTCGAGCCGGACATGGCCAGCACCGTGGTGACGGCGTTGTCGAAAGATTGAGCAGTGAGAATGTCCGACGGTTTCAGGTCGGTCCACACCATCTCGACAATGCGCTGGCCGGTCAGCGACGCGAACTGCGCATGCCGCGAGTCGACCGCCGGAATCGACGAAAAACCCGGCAACGTCAGGCCAAGCGCTTCCGCCGCGCTGGTCATGGTCGACGCGGTGCCCATCGTCATGCAATGGCCGGGCGAGCGGGCAATGCCGCTCTCGATGCCCTTCCACTCGTCCTCCGTGATCTTGCCGGCGCGCAACTCCGCCCAGTATTTCCACGTGTCCGAACCGCTGCCGAGCGTGCGGCCGTTCCAGTTGCCGCGCAGCATCGGCCCGGCGGGCAGATAGATCGACGGCAGGTTCATGCTGATCGCGCCCATCAGCAGGCCGGGGGTGGTCTTGTCGCAGCCGCCCATCAGCACGCAGCCGTCGAACGGATAGGACTTCAGCAGCTCCTCGGTTTCCATCGCGAGGAAGTTGCGGTAGAGCATCGTGGTCGGCTTCTGGAACGGCTCGGCAAGCGTCATCACCGGCATCTCGACCGGAAAGCCGCCGGCCTGCCAGATGCCACGCTTCACTTCTTCCACGCGCTGCTTGAAGTGCGTATGGCACGAGTTGATCTCGCTCCACGTGTTCACCACCGCGATCACGGGCTTGCCCATGTAATCCGACGCGTGATAGCCCATTTGCGCAGTACGCGAGCGGTGGCCGAACGAGCGCAGGTCGTTCACGCCATACCAGCGATAGCTGCGAAGCTGTTCAGGTGTTTTGCGGTTCGATGACACGGAGCTCTCCATGGTAGCGTTACCATCACACTATGCGGTTGACCGTCAGCACGGCTTCTTAATGAGTGCGATGGTAGCGATACCATTTCAGCGTGTCGCTCAGGGATATCACCAGGAAAAAGCTGGATGGGTCAGCGATTCGCGGCCGTGACGAGTTGCAGCGGGGTTTCGATAGTCCTCGACAACTCGCTCTGTTTCTTCTGCTCGGTGATGGCCTTCAACGCCACGTCGACGCCGAAAACCGCTTGCCTGGCGGCGAACTGATCGATGGTGGCGAGCACGCGGCCGTCGGCGATCAACGGCTTGATGGCGTCGATATCGTTGTATCCGGTGATATACACGCCGCCGGTGCGGCCCGCGTCGCGAACGGCGTCGACCGCGCCCATCGCCATATTGTCGTTGCCGCACAGGAGCCCGCGAATCTGCGGATGCTCGTTCAGCATCTTCGAGGCGACGTCGCGGCCCTTCCCATACTCCCAGTCGCCCGTCTGGATCGCGACGATCTTCAGGCCCGCCGCGTCCATCGCGTCCTTGCAACCGTCCGTGCGCTGCCGTGCGTTGCGATCCTCCGTACTGCCCTCGATGATGCCGACCTGATCGCCGGCCTTGAGGCGCCCGGCCAGATAGTTGCCGACTTGCAGCGCGCCCTTGCGATTGTTCGGGCCGACGAACGGCACGGAAATACCGGCCTCGTCCTGGGACACCTCGTCGAGCGGGTTGTCGATCGTGACCATGATGATGCCGGCCTTGATGCCGCGCGCGACAACCGGAGTCAGCGCCTTCGAGTCGGTCGGCGCAACCACAATCGCGTTCACGCGCGCCCTGATCATCTCCTCCACCATGCGGATCTGCCCGGCCGTGTCGCTCTCCGTCGGCGTGCCGCGCAGCGTCAGACCGAACTGCGACGCGAAATGCTGCTGGTAATTGCGCGCGGCATTCACCATCGCCACCGTGAACGGATCGGTCAGCGCCTTCAGCACGAGCGCGATCTTCGGCTGGCCGCCCTGCGCGGTCGCGTCATTCGCCGTACCGGCGAGGCCGGCCGCCGCGAGCGCGCCGGCCAGCAACACGCGGCGGCGCATGTTCTGCGTCATTGAATCTCTCCTTCTGGGCCAGCCTGACGAAGGGCCGTCATGCGAGTGGCCGTCATGCATGCGGATGAATGCCGGCCGGCATGGCACGGCATCAATAGGGCAACGATCGGGAATCGATCCGGTATCAATTGCCCTTGAACGCCAGCAAGCGCCTGGCGATTTCATCGAATGACGGCCGGCTGTCGATATCTTCGCTCAGGCAATTGTCCTTCAACTCGATCAGCTTCGCCGCGATGTCCGACTGCGTATCCATCTCGTCGCAACGGTCGAGCAATTCTTCGAGCAGGCAACCCCACGCCCGCACTTCGAGGCGCTCGAGCGCAAGACTCATACTCCGATCGCCCGCATCATAGAAAGACGCCGCGCCGAAGTCGCCCAGCAATGCGCGCCCCTCGCCGCCATGCAGAATATTGTGCGCGTACAGGTCGCCATGCATGATGCCTTGCCGATGCAAGTGACACGCCGCCGACGCCATACCGTATGCCATGTTGATGACAGAGGCCATGTCGAAGCGCGTATCGGCGCTGTAAATATCGCGCGTGCACGACTCGAAGTTCGGGGGACCGGCGAGATTTCGGAAATGCGGATCGATCAGTTCCATCACGAGGCCGTGCGTGCCCGCCGGATGATCCTTCACTTTCCCGGCCACGGGAATCAGGTTCGCATGATCGCCTGCGCGAATGCAGGCCGCCATCTCGCAGTCCGGCAAACCGTCGCTCGTGACCGCGCCCTTGAACAGCTTGACGGCGACATGCCGCGACGCGCCGCCGCTCGCGAGGTCCGCACGATAGATGACCCCGGAAGCGCCCTCGCCCAGCGGCCGTTCGAGCTTCAACGCATGCCACGGAATATCGGCGACCGGCGTATCGATCAGCGCCGCCGCTTCGAGCGCTTCGCTGAACGGATTGCCCGCGTACGCCAGCCAGGAAAGCCGTGGCAGGCGCAACACCCAGGCGGGCAATGCGTCGAGTTCGTTCGCCGCCAGACGCAGCAGTTCGAGCCGCGAGCAAGCGGCCAGTTCCTCGGGCAGCGCACGCAGACGGTTGCCGGCCAGCATCAGCTTCTGCAGTTGCGTACAGCGGCCGATTTCGGCGGGTAGCGCGTCGATCTCGTTGTCGGTGAGAATCAGCCAGCGCAAGGTTGGCGCAAGCGCCTTGCCGGAAACTTCGCGAATACGGCTTGCCTTGAAGCCAACCATGCTAAGTTGCGAACATTGCCCCAACACCTCCGGCAACTCGGTGAACGGGTTGTTGGAAGCGAAGAAAATGCGCAACTTGCCGAGCCGCGGGAGATCGTCGGGCAGCGTCGTGAGCGCGTTGCCCGACAGGTCGAGAACTTCGAGTGTCTCGGCCAGGTCGAAAATCTCACGCGGGAATTCGGTGAGCCCGCAAGCCAGTTTGAGGTGGCGCGTACCTGCGAGCTTTCCGGCCCGCAGTTGTTCAAGTGTCGTCGTCACAATCGTAGAAAAGATATCCGGTGGTCGGTGCGCATGGCACCGAAGGGTTCAATTCTACTGAGACCAGTCAGGAGCAAGCAAAGTGGCCTACGTCTATAAGCTGATGGATTCCCCCGTCGGCCAATTGAAACTCGTTGCAAACGGCGAGCACCTCGCCGCGATTCTGTGGGAACACGACAAGCCGAACCGGGTCCGTCTTGGGGAACTGGTCGAGGCGAATGACCGTCCTGTGCTGATCGAGACGGAGCGCCAGTTGAACGAATATTTCGCCGGCAACCGGAGCTCATTCGACCTCCCGCTCGCCTTTCAAGGCACGGACTTTCAGAAGCAAGTCTGGGCGGCGCTGCTGACGATCCCGTTCGGCCAGACGCGCAGCTACTCGGAAATCGCGCAGCAAATCGGCAATGTCAACGCGGTGCGAGCGGTCGGCGCGGCGAACGGCAAAAATCCGATTTCCATCGTGGCGCCGTGTCATCGCGTGATTGGCGCGTCCGGAGATCTGACGGGATTTGCCGGTGGATTGGCCAACAAGATGTTTTTGCTGTCGCTCGAGGCCGGGCAGACTTCGCTCGAAGAAGACGCTGAGCGGCAAATCGACCTGTTCGCGTCTGACGACGAGGCAAAGGGCAAGACCGCACACAAGGCCGAAGATGAGGCGAAACCCGCGCGCCACCCACCGAGCCGCGGCACGCAAGCCTCGCTGTTCGGGAATTGATCGCGCCGCTGGTCAGATGGCGTGCGGCAAGCAACTCTGTCTAGCTTACGGCGTCGCGTTGAACGCCTCGTGATAGGTCACATCGCCCTCGGGCCAGACACCGTTGAGTAGCAGCGCCTGAAAGTACTCGGCGGGGATGCCCGGCAGCACCAGCCGGGGCGTAGCCATGAAACCGAAGCGCCGGTAGTAAGCCGGGTCGCCGAGCACCACGCAACCGCCGGCGCCACGATGCTTCAGCTCCGCAAGCGCAGCGTCGATCAGTTGCGCGCCGATCCCGCGACGCTGGTATTGGGGCGACACCGAGACCGGCCCCAATCCAAACCAGCCCGCCGTGCCGTCGGAGATGGTGACCGGCGAGATCGCCACGTGGCCGACGACATCCTCGCCCTCTTGCGCGACGAGCGACAGCGTCAGTTGCCCCGCGCTTCTCAGCGCGTTGACGATGGCCTGTTCCGCGCCGTTCGTGTGCGGCGCTTCTGTGAATGCGGCGATGGTGAGTGATTCGATTGCCGATGCATCGGCGGGCAGTTCATTGCGGATTTTCAGTGACATGAGGTGCGAATCTTTTTGCATGGTCAAACGTGTATCGCGGGCAATCATACCGCGGGAAATCGAAAAAAGCGCCGCCACGCTACGGTCAGCCCAGCTCGAATGACGTCACGCCGAACACGCGTTCCATGGACATGAGCGGCGGCTCGCGCGTGTACATTCGCGCGGTTTCGAACACGCTCGTCATGCTGTGCCGTTCGGCCAATGCAACGGCAGCCGCGTGAGTCTCCGGCACGTCGAAGAAAAATACTTCGCCCGGAATGCTCGACGTCAGGTCGGCAAACAGTTGACCGGCAATTTCGTCGCTATCGGCAAAGAGCGGGCCGATCTTGTGCCCGGTCAGGCAGCGGCGCAACACGCCGTAGCCTGCAACCTGCCCTTCGCGCACGGCGACTCGCGCTATCGCGTCGCGCTGCGCAAGCCATGCCCTGAGAAAACGATCACGCGATGCGGGAAAACAGCGCCGGTCGTAATCGCGCAGTGGCTCGAACGGCACCGCGGACGCATCCAGCAGATCCGCGTGCGGCACATCTCCAGCGCGTTGAGGCGCCACACCCTGATAGCGGATGTTGCGATACGCAAGCTGAAATGCGGACTTCGCGTAGTTCGCCTGCTGAGCGAGCACGCCATCCAACCCGATGCAGCGGTTTTGCAGATACGCCATGCCGTGCTGCCAGACGCGCATGCCGAAACCGTTGCCGCGCCATTCCGGCTTCACGATATATAAGCCGATAAAGCCAAAATCATCGCCGTAGGCCACCGCGGAAATGCACGCTGCCGGCTTACCACGCCACTCGCCGATGAAAAATCCGCCCGGGTCGGCCATGCGAAAACAGTCGGCGTCGTGCAGACCGGGGTTCCATCCTTCCTGCGCGGCCCATTCGACCGCCAGTGCCACATCCGCTGCCAACATCGTGCGTATGTGGAAATCGCCCTTCTCGTCCATATTCATCATGACCGCCTCGCTCATGGGTCCTGAAGCGTTACCTCCGCTGCCGTGGCCCAATCGGCAGCCCTGCTGCATAGGCAGATTACACGGCCTAAGCGTGCGCTAAGGTTGACCCGCTACCATGGCACAAAGCAATTGCGACAATTCCAGTCGCACATATCGATAAAATCCGGCGTTTGACGACACGGCATCGGCGCCCATCAAAGAACTACGGCATGAATACACTCGAAGCGTTCAATCAGGCGCTCTTTCTGATCATCAACGCCACCCCCTCGACACCAACGTGGCAAATCGACCTGGCACGCTGGATCGCGGACTACGTGGTCTATCTCATCCCGCTGACCCTGATCGCGATGTGGCTCTTCGGCGACGAACGTCAGCGTGAAACCGGCCTGCGTGCCGCGTGCGTGACCTTTCTAGCGCTCGGCATCAATCAGCTTATCGGCCTGGCATGGCCTCATCCGCGGCCATTCGTCATGGGCATCGGCCATACGTTTCTGGACCACGCCCCGGACCCGTCGTTCCCCAGCGATCACGGGACGATCTTCGCGAGCATCGCATTGACATTGCTGGCCGGCGGCGTGAAACGGTATGGGCTGGCCATACTGCTGGCCGGTTTCGCGGTGGCCTGGGCGCGTATTTTTATCGGCGTGCACTTTCCGCTCGACATGGCGGGCGCCGTCATCGTGGCGGCCGTGACGTTCATGCTGATCGCGCCGTTGTGGCGCCTCGCCGGTTCGAGCGTGACGCGCGGACTGGTCCTGGTCTACCGCAAGCTCATGGCGTGGCCGATCGGGCGTGGCTGGGTGGCCCGTTAGTGACCGACAGATAGTCGGTCACGTGAGCGGCGCGCAGCCTTAGAAATTGCCGAAGAAAGCCCGCGCGGCCAGCATGCAGAACGACGCCACCAGTTCGCCGTGATAAGCCTGCAACACGGCGGACGCGCCACCGTCGGTCGCGCCCCCGGCCACCGCTTGATTGGCAAGCTGCGCCTTCGCACTCGCGAAACCCTGCTTGATAGGCGCATACGGATCATCGGGTCCGGCGACGGGGGAATCGACATCCAGCACGGAGGTGAGCCCCTTGGGCACTTTGGCGTTCTGCCAATACGCCTGCTCGATGCGCGCGTTGAAGAAAAACACCGTGGGATCCGAATTGCCGCCGCACATCAGAACGGGCGCCCGCGGCAGCCAGTCGCGCAAGTCGTTACGCTTGAAGGCCTGGCGCAACGGTTGCTGCGGATTCGCCGCCGGCTTCAGCGCGGCTGTCGTGTCAGGGAATGCGCCATCGGGATTGACGGCGGCGTCTTCGAGAAGCGCTAACCGATAGGTGTTGCGCACCAGATTGGCGTTGCCAAAACCCGTCGCGAACAACGGCGTCAACGCGGGCGGCGCCAAAGGCGGCGAGGTGGGCGGCGTCATCGAGGCGAACTGCGGCGCGGGCGGCACGCTGCTGAAGAGTTGCGTCGACGGCAATTTTCCCTTCGCAAACAGCGTATCGAGCGGTTGCACGCTCGGCAGCAGCGTCTCGATTCCGGGCGCGTAGGCCGCTTCATAGAACTCGCCCGGCTTGCGATAGATGTTCCCGTACGCATGCTGGTAGCCCGTCACAATCAGCGTGGTGAAGAGCGTCGACCCCAGGTTGACTTCGCCTTCGATGAGCGCGTCCGCGGTGGCGGCCAGCGCATACGGACCCGAGCCCGGCGCGGACGCGGTCACCTTGATGCCGGCTGCCTGCAGCGCGCGGTGCGTCGCCATGGCGACAAACCCGCCTTGCGAATAGCCGGTGACGAACAGCTTGCCGTTCTCGCGCGTTTTTCTTTCCGGCTTCACCTCAATGAGCGCAAGACGCCCCGCGCGCAGCGAGTCGACCACATCGGCGGATTGCTGGTCGGCGTTCAGATAGGGGTGGTACGGAAGATCGGAGCCCGCGTAGCCCGCATAGTTGGTCGCCACCACGATATAGCCCTGCGCGGCATACATGGCGGCCACGCTGATGCCGTCGCCGGCGCCGTCGCCATTGCCGGGGTCCGTCTGCGTGATGTCAGCGAGGTTGTAGTTGCGGTACGCGGTGGTGCCGTGCGCGTAGATCATCAGCGGACGCGGCCCGCTGCAGGCGGCCGAACGCCCGGTCGGGATCATCAGCGCGGCGCTCGCGTTGGTGGGCTCGCCCGCGCCGCCGATGGTGCGGTAGCGGTAGGTGACGATTTCGATGCCGCACACCGGCGCCCCGGCGATCTGTGCAAGCTGCTGGCCGCCCGCGTTCGACGCCAGCACCTTGGAAAACGCCGCGGCGCCAAGCCGTAGCGTGACCCGATGATCGAGAAGCTGGCCCCGGGCGTTGCACCCTGCCTCGCATCCTGAGCCGGCATACGCCGAAACCCCGGCGCCCAACGTGAAACAGGTGAACAGCCCGAGGGCTGCGTTTCGCATTGCTACAGGCATGTGAGGCTCCGTCTTGTTGGTATGACGACGAGTGGGTGGCCTTACAGAGTGAGACGAGTATAGGTTAACGGATCGGCGCGGCGCCAGCCTGTTTGCCGCTTACTTCCAAAGCGTGCGGCCGAAAAAGGTCAGTGTGCGGTCCCAGGCGCGCTGCGACCAGACCGGATCGAACTGCGTCCCGGCGATGCGGCCCGGCCCCACCGCGGTTTCGTTCGCGAAAGCATGGTGCGCGAGATAGCGATGAAACTCGAAGTCGACATTCGCGCCCTTCAGCTTGCTCTCCAGCGCGTCGACGGTCTCGGCCGCAAAGAACTGGTCCTGCGTTCCCCAGTGGCCGATCACCGGCACCTTGATTTTCGAGGCGTCGATGTACTCCAACGGCGGGAAGCCGTACCACACCACGCCGGCCGACACCTCGGGAATATTGCAGAGTGCGAGCCAGGTCAGCGCGCCGCCCATGCAATAGCCGGTCACTGCCACCTTCGCCGCGTGCTGCTTGAGATACTGGACCGCGCCGCGCAAATCCTGCGTGGCGGCATCGCCGAAATCGAGGCCGCTCATCAGGTGGTGCGCCTCTTCCTCTTCCACGGTCGTCTTGCCGCGATAGAGATCCGGGACCAGCGCAAGATAGCCCGCCTGCGCGAGCCGGTCCGCCACGCCGCGAATCTGGTCATTCACGCCCCACCATTCCTGAATCACGACGACGGCGGGAGCGCCTTCCAGCTTCTGCGGCTTGGCCAGATAACCTTGCACTGGCTGGCCGTCGGGGCGGTTAAAAGTAATCGTCGAACCTGCTGCCTGTTTCATCGGTTGCTCCTCGAGGTGGGCGGAACCGATAGCATAGCCGCAGTGTGGCAAGTCCCGCTGGCAACCCCGCTTGCCGGTTCGGCGGCCGCCATTGCATACTGTCTACATCGCCCCGAGATGGGCGCACCGTTCCCGGGCGTGGGGTACCTGCCCGGCATGCCGGCCCCGACGTCACCGGTACGTTTGCCGGGCCGCGCCTGCTGTGCGGGTAAAGCGCTCGACATGAAGCGGAGGCCGGCATGTCTTCGATAGAGTCCTCGCTGCCCGATTCAGCGGCGCAGCCGCGCCGCACGCAGTCAACCGCGTTCGTGTTTGCGGGCGGCGGCAGTCTGGGCGCGATCGAAGTCGGCATGCTGCGGGAGCTGATTCATCACGGCGAATACCCTACGTGCGTCGTCGGCTCGTCGGCGGGCGCCATCAACGCCGCTTATTTCGCGGGCAGCCCGAACAGCGAGGGAATCGCAAAACTCGAAGCACTGTGGCGCCAGATACGCCGGCAGGACATCATGCCGTTTTCCATGCACGGGTTGTTCGACCTGGTGTTCCGGCACCGCCCGCATCTCGTGGAAGCAACGGCATTGCGCGCGCTGCTGGAAAAGAATTTCCCGTTCACCCGTATCGAGCAGGCAGCCATTCCGTTGCACGTCGTCGCGACGGAAGTGCTGTCGGGCAACGAGGTCGTCCTTTCGTCCGGCGCGGTGGTGGACGCGATTCTCGCCAGCACGGCGATACCTGGCGTGTTTCCGCCTGTGCGGATCGGCAACATGGATCTGGTCGACGGCGGGGTCGCCGACAACACGCCCATTTCCGTTGCGATCCGGCTCGGCGCCACACGCATCGTCGTGCTGTCGGCCGGGTTCGCTTGCTCGCTGCAAGCGCCGCCGGCCAGCGCGGTCGCGCAGGCCTTGCACGCACTCACACTGGTGATTGCGCGCCAGCTCGTGCGCGATCTGGAGTTTTACGCAACGCGCGCGGACATCTTCGTGGTGCCGCCGCTGTGCCCGCTCCACATTTCCCCGTACGACTACACGCAATGCGGCAGCCTGATCGACCAGGCCGCCGCGACCACGCGCGACTGGCTGGAGAGCGGCGGCCTCGAACACGCGTTCGTCCCGAACGAATTGCAGCAGTATTCGCCCGAGCCCGGTTGAATCACGCCGGGTACTCGTCGTGGCGGTGCCACCAGACGCCGGTTTCGTTACGCCCTCTCGGCGCGCGGTCGAGCCACTGATACATGCCCCATAGACTGTCCAGGCCACGCGCATAGGTGGAATACGTGTGGTACACCACGCCGTCCTCCAGCACAAATGCGCTCATGCCTGGCCGGTCGCGGGTATAGGTCGCCGCGTCGGTGCCGCAAGACGCCGCGAACTCGACCACGGGCGCGGGGGCCGGTGCCACGTCCATCGCATGACCGCCGGGCCGGTAGTTGTATTCGACGCTGCCTTCGCGCTGCTGTGCTTCAGTAAACGACACGTTGACGTCGAAATTGAAGTCGCTGCCGGCCGAGGACGCCCACGGAAACGTCCACCCCATGCGCCGTTTGTAAGCCTGCAGCTTCGCGAGCGGCGCACGCGACACCGCGGTCAGCGTGACGTCATGATTCGCCAGATGCACGGCAAACCCGTCGAATCCATCGGCGATCGAAGAGCACGACGGACATCCCGCCTTGTAGTCAGGGCCGAACATGAAGTGGTAGACGAGCAACTGCGAGCGTCCTCCGAAAAGGTCGGCCAGCGAGGTAGTTCCTTCGTCGGTTTCGAACCGGTACGCCTTGTCGATTCGAACCCAGGGCAGCGCCTGGCGCTGCCGGGCCAGTTCATCGCCCTGCCGCGTGAACGCCTTCTCCGCTTCGAGCAACTCAAGCCGCGCGGTCAGCCATTGTTCCCGCGTCCCTGTGATGTGTTCCGTCGTCATCATTGCCTCCTGGGTTCGTGATCCGAAATGCTGCGAATCGGTCTTTGAATCGGTCTTTGAGTCGGTCGTGCTAGATTAGTCCCGGGCATTCGACGGCGGGAGTGACAAGTGTGGCGGGATTCGCGTAGACCATGGATTCGCTAGTCACGGCGGCGGCGCGCGCGCTCGCGGCGGGCGATCCGCTTGGCGCGCTGAACCGGGTCGCCTTGCGCGACGACGCGCCCTCGCTCGCGTTGCGCGGCATTGCGATGGCGCAGCTCGGCGAGTTCGTGCGCGCGAAGGCGCTCGTGCGCAGCGCCGCACGCGCGTTTGGTCCGAGAGAGCCGGTGGCCCGCGCGCGATGTATCGTCGCCGAGGCCGAGGTCGCGTTCGTGTCGCGCGATCTGAGTTGGCCCATGAAAACGCTGGACGCGGCGCGAGCCACACTCGAAGCACACGGCGACCGGGTCAACGCCGCTCATGCGCGCTATCTCGCGGTGCGGCGCCTGCTGCTGATCGGACGCCTCGACGAGGCCGAGCGTGCGCTGGCGGAGCTCGACCCCGCGCCCTTGCCGCCCGCCTTGAGCGCGGCTCACGAACTGGTCGTGGCGGGCGTCGCGCTGCGCCGTCTGCAGACCCAGGCAGCACGCGCGGCACTCGCACGCGCCGGGCTCGCCGCGCAGCGCGCCGGCATTCCCGCATTGACCGCCGAAGTCCACAACGCGTCCCTCGTTCTGACTACGCCCGCAGCGCGCCTGATCGCGCGTGACGAGGCACGCACTCTCCTGCTCGACGAAGTGGAGACGTTGTTCGCGTCGAAGGCGTTGATCGTGGACGCGTGCCGTCACGTCGTGCGCGACGCCGGCACCGTGATCCCGCTCACCACTCGCCCCGTGTTGTTCGTGCTGGCCCGCGCGCTGGCCGAGGCGTGGCCGAACGATGTGCCAAGAGACACGCTCATCGCGCGCGCCTTTCGCGCGAAACACGCCGATGAATCGCACCGCGTGCGGTTGCGCGTCGAACTCGGTCGGCTGCGCTCGGTGCTTCGCAACGTAGCCGGCGTGAGCGCGACGCAGCGGGGATTCGCGCTGACGCCGCGACACGGGCAAGAGGTCGTCGTGCTGGCGCGGCCCGTCGAAGACAAACATGCGCCGGTGCTCGCGTTGCTCGCCGACGGCGAATCCTGGTCAAGCTCGGCGCTGGCGCTCGCGCTTGGCGCGAGCCAGCGCACCGTGCAGCGAACGCTCGATACGCTGGCCGACGCGGGCAAAGTGCAGTCGCTTGGCCGCGGCCGGGCACGCCGCTGGATGACCCCGCCCATGCCGGGATTCACGACGACCTTGTTACTCCCGGCTCCGCTGCCGATTGATTAGGATGACCACATTCCAACTCATAAGGGTAACGCCATGAAACACTCCGCCGCCGAGATCATCAACGAGTACGGTCCCTTTCCGGGCGTCGACCATGTGCATGGTGTGAGCTACGACGGCCAGCACGTCTGGTTCGCGGCCGGCGACACGCTGAACGCGATCGATCCCGCAAACGGCAAGACGCTGCGCAAGCTCGAGGTCGCCGCGCATGCGGGCACCGCCTTCGACGGCCGGCATCTGTTTCAGATCGCCGAGAGCCGCATCCAGAAAATCGATCCGCAAACCGGCGAGGTGCTCGGCACGATCCCGGCGCCCGGCGGCGGCGGTGACTCGGGACTGGCGTGGGCGGAAGGGACGCTCTGGGTGGGGCAGTATCGCGAGCGCAAGATCCATCAGGTCGATCCGCAGACGGGCGCGATTCTGCGCACCATCGAGTCCAACCGCTTCGTGACCGGTGTCACGTGGGTCGACGGCGAACTCTGGCATGGCACGTGGGAAGGCGACGAAAGCGACTTGCGGCGCGTCGACCCGCGCACCGGCGAAGTTCAGGAGCGGCTCGATATGCCGCAGGGAGTCGGCGTGTCGGGACTCGAGTCCGACGGCGGCGAACGGTTTTTCTGCGGCGGTGGAAGCAGCGGCAAGATACGCGCGGTGCGCCGGCCCAAGTAAGACCGGCGCCGCGCGCCTCGCGGCCACGCACGCGAACCGCAACCGGCACGCCAGTCAACCTGCCTCGCGCTCGCGTCCCGGCAAATCCTGCAACAGATTCATGAACGCTCGCACCTTCGCGCTCAACAAACGGCGCGAGTTGTAGAGCGCCCAGACTTCAACGGGCGGCCCGTCCTCCACGCCCCAGCAGACGAGCCGCCCCGCCGCCACATCCGGCCCGACCAGCAGCCTGGGCAGAAGTGCCGCGCCCACTCCATCGAGCACCGCGTCGCGCACCATCAGCAGCGATGACAGCCGCAGCACCGGCATCGGCGCGAGCGTCCTTACGCCGGCGTTCGTGTGCATCGTCCAGCGCGCGCTCGGCGACGCTCTCGTCATCACCACGGCGGGCACCGGCAATGCGTCGGCGCTGCCCGAACGCGCGGACGGTATCGACAACGTCGGCGCGGCGACCACGAGCCGTTCATCGGCGAAAATGCGCCGTCCCGCCAATTGCTCGTCACGTGACGGATCGACGCGGATAACGAGGTCGTAGCCGTCCTCCACCGGATCGACGACGCGGTCTTCCGCCACGAGCTCGAGTTCGACCTGCGGATAAGCCAGCGCGAAGCGCGTCGCGATCCGGCCCAGCACGACGTGTGCGAATACGACCGGTGCGCTGATGCGCAGCCGTCCGCGCGGAACCGGCGCGCGCGATGCCACGGCTTCGCCCGCCTCCTGAATCTCCGCCATCAAGCCTCGCGTGCGCTCGTGCAGAACGACGCCTTCTTCGGTCAGCCGCAGCCGGCGTGACCCCCGCTCGATCAACCGCACGCCCAGCGTTTCCTCCAGTTCCGCCACACGCCGCGACAGCGTCGCCTTGGGGCGGTCCAGCGCCCGGCTGGCCGGACCAAATCCGCCGTGCAGGGCAACCGCGTTGAAGTCGGCAAGCGAGGTCAAATCCATGACTGTTCCAAAAATGAGACGAGGCGTCTGAATTTTCGCTCTTTCTCGACCTTAATGGAACATCTATCGTGTGTCTGACGGGCTGACATCCAGTCCATTCCAACTTCAAGGAGCAAGTCATGGCAATCCTCGTCACCGGCAGCACGGGCACGATCGGCAAACAGGTTCTCGACCATCTGGCCGGCAGCGGCGCACAGGTGCGCGCGCTGACCCGCGCACCGGAAAAAGCGCAATTCCCGCAAGACGTCACCGCCGTTCAGGGCGCCCTGTCTGATGTGGACGGACTCAGGCGCGTGATGCACGGGGTCAGCACGCTGTTCCTGCTCGCGCCGAATGCCGCCGATGAACTGACCCAGGCATTGCAGGCTCTGAGCGTGGCGCGCGAAGCCGGCGTGAAGGGTGTGGTGTATCTGTCGGTGTTCAAGGGCACTGAATACACGGACGTGCCGCACTTCACCAGCAAGCACGCGGTCGAACGCATGATCGAGCAATTCGACCTGCCGGCCACCGTGCTGCGCCCCGCCTATTTCATCCAGAACGACGTCCGCCAGAAAGAGCCACTGCTGGCTCACGGTGTGTACGGCATGCCGATCGGCGCCAAAGGCATTTCCATGGTCGACGTTCGCGATATCGGCGAGGCGGCCGCCCGCGAACTGTTGCGCCGCGAACGTGCCGCCAACCCGCTGCCGCGCGAGACGTATGAACTGGCCGGGCCTGACGCGATCACGTCGGAAGCCGTGGTGTCGATCTGGGCCGAAGCGCTCGGACGCACGGTGCGCTACGGTGGCGACGATCTCGACGTGCTTGAACAGCGTTTGAAGGCGGTCGCACCCGGTTGGCTGGCTTACGACATGCGCCTGATGATGAGCCGTTACCAGCAGGACGGCGCCGTCGCGTCGCCTGCGGAAATCGGCCGACTCGCGACGCTGCTCGGCCGGCAGCCTCGGTCCTATCGGGACTTCGCGATGGAAATGGCCACCGCTTGGGCACAAGGCTAGCCAGTCGTCGTATATCAACTCCCCCGACTCACTATGCCGCGCCACTGTGCGCGGCGTTTTTTTGCCCAAACGTAGCTAAGAAAGGCCTTCGATAGGGAAAACCCGTATAATCAACCACTCAGAGGTCAGACAACTAGATGACGCCCGTCGTCATCGCACTGACCCGCGCCGGCCGCGCGGCGCCCACCTTCACAAGCCTTCTCTCCCAGATCCGTGAACCCGACCGCCACTGCCTTGCCCTTCCGGAACGCCTTGTTCGCCATGCTCGGCATCGGCCTCGTCAACATGCTGGTCGCCCTCGACCAGACGGTCGTCAGCACCGCGCTGCCTTCGATCGTCGCCGAGCTGCACGGCTTCGAGTACTACGCGTGGATTGCCAGTGCCTACCTGCTGGCTTCTGTGGTGACGGTGCCGGTGTTCGGGCGGCTGGGCGACTACTTTGGCCGCAAGCGCTTCGTGATCGCCGCGGTCATCACGTTCACGGTAGCGTCGGTGCTCTGCGGCGTCGCCAACGACATGCTGTTTCTCGTCATTGCGCGCGGCTTGCAAGGCGTGGGCGGCGGGATGATGGTCGGCACCGCATTCGCGTCGATCCCGGATCTCTTTCCCGATCCGCGGGCGCGCGTGCGCTGGCAAGTGGTGATGGCCGCCGCGTATGGCATCGGCACCGCGGCGGGGCCGTCGCTCGGCGGCTGGATGAGCGAACACTGGGGCTGGCGCTCCACCTTCCTGATCAACCTGCCGGTCGGCGCGGCCGCGCTCTATTTCGTGTGGGCGCATCTGCCGAGCTTCCGCCGCCCGCATGAAGGCGAAGTGCGGATCGACTGGCTCGGCGCGGCGCTGGTCGCCGCCGTGCTGGGTGGACTGCAGGCGTTGATCGAAGCAGTGCCGAAACACGGCTTGACCACCGGCAATCTCATCCTGGCGGGCTGCGTGATCGTGGGCGCGGCTGCGTTGCTGGTGTGCGAGAAGCGCGCCACGCATCCGATCATTCCGCTCGATCTGTTCAAGGACGCGCAGCTTGTCACGCTCTTCACGCTCGGCATGCTGTCCGGCTTCGTGATGTTCTCGCTGATCTTCTTCGCGCCGCTGCTGCTGCAAGGCGGTTTCGGCCTGTCGCCGCAACAGGCCGGCCTGCTCGCCACGCCGATCGCGGCCTGCATCGCGCTCGGCAGTCTGTTGAATACGCGCATCGTCATTCACATGAAGAAGCCGACGCGGATCCTGTCGATTGGTTTCGCGCTGCTGTTGTTCGCGTCCATCGCGCTGGCGTTTGCGAATCCGGACACGCCGCACGTAGGGATCGAATTGCCGATGGCCGCGGTCGGCATCGGCCTTGGGTTCATCCTCAACAACCTGAACGTGTTCGGCCAGGAAATCGCCGGGCGCGAGCGCTTCGGCATCACCACCGCGCTGCTGCAGTCCACGCGCATGGTGGGCGGGATGCTGGGCACGAGCATTGTCGCGACCGTGGTCTCGCATCATTACCGCAACGTGATCACACGCACGATGAGCGTGCTGGGCGAGCCGGCCGCGTCGCAATGGCAGCCGCGTTTCGTCGATCTGCGCATTCTGATCGATGAGGCATTGCGCCTGAAACTGATCGCGGATATGAAGCCGTCAGGGCTCAATACGCTGGCGTTGATCGACACGGCACGCGATGCGCTGGTGCAATCGATTCATATCGGCGTGTGGCTGACCGCTGTCGCGGCGCTGGCCGCCGCGTTGCTGGTGCAGCGCATCTCGCATGTGGTGTTCCGGCGGAGCTGAACACAACGGCCCGCCACCAGCATGACGAACGCCGGACGGTCCGTCACGGCGTTCGATTCAAGACGATCCGGCGCTTTGGTTACTGCGCGCCGAGCTTTTTGATCAGCGCATCGAGCTGGCTCATTTCTTCTTCCGTCAGATCGGTCAGGGGCGCGCGCACCGGACCGGCACTGCGGCCCACCAGCTTCGCGCCCGCTTTCACGATACTCACCGCGTAGCCCGCACGGCGGTTGCGAATCGCCAGGTACGGCAGGAAGAATTCGTCGATCAGCTTGCCCGTCGTCGCGTAGTCGTCCGCGGCAATGGCGCGGTAGAAGTCCATCGCGGTCTTCGGAATGAAGTTGAATACCGCCGACGAATACACCGGCACGCCCAGCGCCTTATAGGCCGCGGCATAGACTTCCGCGGTCGGCAGGCCGCCGAGATACGAGAATCGGTCGCCGAGACGGCGGCGGATCGACACCATGTTCTCGATCTCACCCACGCCGTCCTTGAAGCCGATCAGGTTCGGGCAGCGGTCCGCCAGACGTTCGAGCATGTCCGCATTCAGCTTCGAATTGGCGCGGTTGTAGACGATCACGCCCATGTTCGGCACGGCTTTGCAGACCTGCTCCACATGCGTCGCAATGCCGTCCTGGCAGGCTTCGGTCAGATAGTGCGGCATCAGCAGAATGCCGCTCGCGCCGAGGCGCGCGGCTTCCCGTGCATACTCGATCGCGACGCGCGTCGGGCCGCCCGCGCCGGCCAGGATCGGCACCTTGCCCCGGCAGGTTTCGGTTGCCGTGCGGATCACATTGGTGTAGTCGCTTTGGGTCAGCGAGAAGAATTCGCCGGTGCCGCCTGCCGCGAACAACGCCGTCGCGCCGTAGGGCGCGAGCCACTCGAGGCGCTCGGCGTAGGTGTCGGCACGGAAATCGCCGTGCGCGTCGAAGTCGGTGACGGGGAAGGACAGCAGGCCTTCGGAAACGATGGCTTTGAGTTCTTGTGGTGAGGTCATAGCTTCAATTGCGTCATGTTGAGGAGCAGCGGCCGGGCAGGCCGCGCCGCCGCTCGCGTCGTCGTTGTTTTAGCGCACGAGGCACGGGCGCTTGTTGTCGAACTTCCAGTTCGGAATCAGGTATTGCATGGCCACGCCGTCGTCGCGCGCGCCGAGACCATGCTGCTGATACAGCGCATGCGCCTTCTCGATCTCGTCCATGTCCAGCTCGATGCCGAGGCCCGCGGCCTGAGGCACCTTCACCTTGCCGCCGACGATCTGCAGCGGCTCACGCGTCAGACGCTGGCCGTCCTGCCAGATCCAGTGCGTGTCGATTGCCGTGATCTTGCCGGGCGCGGCGGCCGCCACGTGCGTGAACATGGCAAGCGAAATATCGAAGTGATTGTTCGAATGCGAGCCCCATGTGAGGCCCCAGTCGTTGCACATCTGCGCGACGCGCACCGAGCCCTGCATGGTCCAGAAGTGCGGATCGGCGAGTGGAATATCCACCGACTGCAACTGGATCGCGTGACCCATCTGGCGCCAGTCGGTGGCAATCATGTTGGTCGCCGTCGGCAAGCCGGTCGCGCGGCGGAATTCCGCCATCACTTCACGGCCCGAATAACCGTTCTCCGCGCCGCACGGATCTTCCGCGTAGGCGAGCACGTCGTGTTGGTCGCGGCACAGGCGCACCGCTTCCGCGAGCGACCAGGCGCCGTTCGGGTCGAGTGTCACGCGAGCCTTGGGGAAGCGTTCCGCGAGCGCAGTGACCGCCTCGATTTCGGCGTCGCCGGCCAGCACGCCACCCTTGAGCTTGAAGTCGTTGAAACCGTAGCGAGCCTGCGCGGCTTCGGCCAGCCGCACCACGGCTTCAGGCGTCATGGCTTCTTCGGTGCGCACGCGCTCCCAGTCGTCGCGGCCGTCGGCACCGCTCGCGTACGGCAGATCGGTCCTGTTGCGATCGCCGATATAGAACAGGTAGCCGAGCATTTCCACTTCGTCGCGTTGCTGGCCTTCGCCGAGCAGCGCCGCAACCGGCACGCCCAGATGCTGGCCGAGCAGGTCGAGCAGCGCGGCTTCGAGTGCGGTCACGGCGTGAATGGTGGTGCGCAGATCGAACGTCTGCAAACCGCGGCCGCCCGCGTCGCGGTCGGCGAATTGCGTGCGCGCCTTGTTCAGGACAGCTTGCAGATTGCCGATCGACTGACCGACCACGAGCGGGCGCGCGTCGTCGATCGTCTTGCGGATGCTCTCGCCGCCCGGCACTTCACCCACGCCCGTGTGGCCGGCGCTGTCGCGCAGAATGACGATGTTGCGCGTGAAGAACGGGCCGTGCGCGCCGCTCAGATTCAGCAACATGCTGTCGCGGCCGGCGACGGGCACCACGCGCAGCTCGGTGACGACCGGTGTCGCGTTCGATTCAGAGGGTTTCGTGGACATGATGGTTGGACCTGGTGATTAAATCAGTGCGGTTAGTCAGCGCGGTTAGTCAGTGTAATCAGTGGGCTTTGTGCGGCAGCGACTCCGGCAACACGTCGTGATTCACGCGGCGATTGCGGGTCAGGAAGCCGGCCGCCGCCGCGATCAGCGAGGCGACGCCCAGGCCGTACAGGCCGCCGGTAATCGAGCCGGTGTGCTGCTGCAAATAACCGAAGGTGGCCGGCGCGAAGAAGCCGCCGAGATTGCCCACCGAATTGATCAGCGCGATCACCGCTGCCGCCACGCGGGCATCCAGATAGCCCTGCGGGATGGGCCAGAACAGCGAAGACGCCGCCTTGAAACCGATCGCCGAGAAGCAGATGGCCACAAAGGAGAACACCGGATTGCCCGACGTCGACGCGAACAGCCCAACCGACGCAATGACGAGGGCCACTGCCATCCACGCTTGCTGGTAACGCCATTTCGCCGACAACACCGCGAAGCAGTACATGGCGACCATCGCGATCAGCCACGGAATCGCGTTGAGCATGCCGACCTCGAAATCCGACATGCCGCCCATCTTGCGGATAATCGTCGGCAGCCAGAACGTAGCCGCGTAGATGGTCAATTGAATTGCGAAATACAGGAAGCAGAACAGCAGGATCTGCGGGTCCTTCAACAGCTTCATGGCGGGCAGATGCGCGCCGCCGTGCGCTTCGCGCTCGGCCTGCTCCGCCGCAATCGACGTTGCCAGCGCGTTCTGCTCGTCGGTGCTCAGCCACGAGGCGTCGCGAATGCGCGATTTCAGCAGCATCCAGCTCACCGCGCACAGCACGATCGAGAAGCCGCCTTCAATCAGAAACATCCATTGCCAGCCCTGCAAGCCGAGGCCGCGGATGGACAACAGGCTGCCCGTGATCGGACCGGACAGCACCGACGCAAGCGCGGAGCCGGACAGAAACACCGCGATGGCCTTGCCGCGTTCTTTCTGCGGCAGCCACTGCGTGAAGTAGAAAACCACGCCGGGGAAGAAGCCGGCCTCGGCGACACCCAGCAGAAAGCGCAGCACGTAGAACGAGGTGTCGTTCCAGACGAACGCCATGGCCCCGGCGACCAATCCCCAGGTGCCCATGATGCGGGTGAGCCACGCACGCGCGCCGTACTTCTGCATCAGCACGTTCGACGGCACCTCGAAGAGCGCATAGCCGACAAAGAACAATCCGCTTCCCAACCCGTACGCCGCGGCGCCGATTCCCAGGTCCGTCTGCATGTGCGTATTGACGAAGCCAATGTTCACGCGGTCGATGTAGTTCGCGATGAACATGATCAGAAACAGCGGCAGCACGTGCCGCTTGACCTTCGAGACCGCCGATTCGAGCGGGTCGGCGGTGGTGAGAGCAGATGTCACAGGTGTCTCCAGGGTCGGCCGGGCGGCTTGAGCGAACGCAATGCGGTGTACCCAATTGCGTTATATGTTGTCTGACGACAGTCTACTCTGTTCTGATACGGCATTCCAACGCAGTGTTTACCCTGCCACTCCCGCCCCGACCAGCGGCGATGATTACACAATCCGCCGTCGCACCGGCAAATTGCGTAGAATCGAACTAAGACGTCTGATGACATGAGATTGTGCATCTCATCCCTGCATCATGCCGGGCGTGAAGCGCAACTCCGCGAAGCGTCGCGCGCGTGAGAATCGAATCGTTCCCGCCCGCGCAGACGCTATGATGACTATGTCGACACGTCACACAAAGTAACGCCCCCACGTGACGCGTGCATTTCCAGCCGATTAGCCAACAACCCACAGAAATGAGCAGCCTGACTGAGAAGGTGGTGGCCACCCTTTCCGATGAAATCCGCCGCGGCACGCTGAGGCCGGGCGACCGCATTCCCACCGAGGTCGCGATGATGAAGCAGCTTTCTGTGAGCCGCTCGGTGGTTCGCGAGGCGATCTCGCGCCTGCAGGCGGCCAGGGTGGTCGAAACGCGTCACGGCATCGGCACGTTCGTGCTGGCGCCGGCAGCCGAGCAGCCGATGCAACTGCCTGCCGCCGATCTGTCCAGCATGCTGGACGTGATGGCGATCATCGAATTCCGCATCGACGTCGAGGCCGCCTCCGCCGCGCTCGCCGCGGCGCGGCGCACGGAGCAGCATCTCAAGCAGATGCGCGGCGCGCTGGAGCGCTTCGAGTCGGAGCTCGAGCGCGGCAGCACCGATACCCTCGCGCACGACATCGAGTTTCATCTGCAGATCGCGCGCGCCAGCGGCAATCGTTATTTCTTCGACGTGCTCAGCCAGCTCGGCCGCGCGGTGAGTCCGCGCACGCGGCTCGGCTCCGCGGAGATCGCCGAGCTCGACCAGATAGAGCATTTGCGCAACGTGCTCGGCGAGCATCAGACGATCTATCGCGCGATTGAGCGGCAGGACCCGGACGACGCACGCGCGGCGATGCGCATGCACCTGAGCAATAGCCGCGAAAGATTGCGGCGCGCGCATGAGTTGAGTCAGGCGGCGAGCTGATGGGTCACGCCGCCGCTGACTGATGCAATCACGCCGGCGCCTCGACATCGAGATCCATCAAAGCCGAGCTCAGCGATTTACCGTGCGCGTCGAGCGCGAGCGAACGCGTCACGCCGCCGCCGAGCGCATTGCCGAGCACGAAATTGAACGCGGCGATCGCAGGCAACTCATAGCGCACGACCGCGCCGCGCACCACTTCGCCGAGATGGGCCTTCACGCGCTCCGGCGACAGCACCGCGCGCACATGCTCGTAATGCGCCGGGTCGTAACAGATCACCGAGATATTCAGCGTATTGCCTTTATCGCCGGTGCGCGAATGAGCGAGTTCACGTAATTTCATCTCACACCTCCACCAGCGAGAACGCCGGCGCCACCTGTTCGCGCGGCAACAACACCGACTGCACCGCGACGACTTCGCGAGCCGACTTCGTGACGCCGCCCCCGCCTGCCGGGCCATTGGTGTACAGCGTCTCCACCTCGTTGCCGATCCGCACCGCTTGTTCGAGTGATACCGTACGCCCCGCCACTCGCGCGCGCACTTCGTACGGCTCGCCGTACGCGACCGCGGCTGCTTCGCCATGCAACGCGTTCACGCCGATCAGATCGAAGCGCAATTCGCTCGTCTCCACCCCGGTCAATATGAGCCGCTCGCGCACGATATCGAGTGCGAGCCGCGCACGCGCCACCGCGCCGGGACCGCCATACGAGATTTGCGCTTCGCCGATATAGCCGTCGAAGTACGCGACCGACACCTTCAGCGTACCGGTGCGCGGCGCGCCGTGGCCGCCGCTCACGCGAACACGATCCGGCGCCTCCTGCGCGACACGCACCCGGGAAAAATCCGCGACCACGTCCGGCTGCAGATAGCGCTGCGGATCGTGAATCTCATACAGCAACTGTTCCTTGCAGGTTGCCTCGGTCACGCGGCCGCCGGCCTGCGCGAGCTTCGTGATGACCACCCCGCCGTCCTGCCCGACTTCCGCGATGGGAAAACCGAGCCGCGCCAGATCGGGGACATCCTTGAAACCCGGGTCCGCGAAATAGCCGCCCGTGATTTGCCCCGCGCATTCGAGCAGATGGCCGATCACCGTTGCCTGGCCAAGCATCGGCCAGTCGTCCATGCGCCAGCCGAATTCGTGAATCAGCGGCGCGACGAAGAGCGACGGATCAGCCACACGCCCGGTCAGGACGATCTGCGCGCCGGCGGCGAGCGCCTCGACAATGGCGCTCGCACCCAGATAGGCGTTCGCGGAAACGAGCCGCTCCTGGTAGTCCGAAACACGCTCCCCTGACTCCACGAAGCAGAAATCGCCCTGTCGCACGGCGTCGAGCACATCGTCGCCGGTGACCGCGGCAATCTTCACTTCGCCCAGGCCGAGCGAGCGCGCGATCTCCGCCGTCTTGCGCGCCGCCGCGAGCGGGTTCGCCGCGCCCATGTTCGAAACGATGCGCACGCCGTTGCGCAAAGCCGCCGGGAGCACCGCCTTCATGCGCGTTTCGAGCAACGGGTCGTAACCGAGTTCGGGGTCCCTGCTGCGCGCCTGCTGCGCGATCGCTATCGTGCGTTCGGCAAGGCACTCGAATACGAGGTAATCGAGCGCGCCATGTTCCGCCAGTTCGACGGCGGGTTCAATGCGGTCGCCGGAATAGCCCGCGCCCGCGCCGATACGCACCTGGCGTCCAGATTGAGTGGCTGTCATGCTGGTCATATCCGTTCAGTGAAGCTCACAGTGAGAAGATCCCCAACGCCACGCAGGCAATCGTCATAACGATCGACGCGCCGAACAGCAAGGGGAACGTGAATTTCTGATGGTCGGCGAGATCGATGCCGCACAGGCCGACGACAAGAAACGTCGCGGGCGTCAGCGGGCTGACCGGAAACCCGGTGGTCATCTGGCCGAGCAACGCGGCCTGGCCCACGTGCACTGCGGGCACGCCGAGCTGACCGGCCACTTCGGCGATGACCGGCAGTACCCCGAAGTAAAACGAATCCGGATCGAACAGCATGCTCAGCGGCATCGACATCAGTCCGAGCGCGACGGGAATGTGGCTCGCCATCGCGGGCGGCACAAAACCGACCGCCGCCTGCGCCATCGCTTTCAGCATGCCGCTGCCTTGCATCACGCCGGTGAACACGCCGGCCGCCAGCAGAATACCGGCCATCATCAACGCCGCGCGCGCATGCGCGTCGATACGTTTGCGCTGCATATCCACGTTCGGGTAGTTCACCATCAGCGCGATGCACAGCCCGACCATGAACATGATCGCCGGCGGAATCTTCTCGCCCATCACGACCATTGTCCCCAGCACGACCAGCGTCAGCACGATGTTGAACCAGAAGTTCTGCGGCCGGCGCAAAGCCTGCTCATCCGTTGTCAGCTCGCGCTTCGGCACAGGCACCGAACCGCTCGCGGCGGTGAGGCCGAGCCGCTTTTCCTCGCGCCGCCCGAGCCAGAATGCCATGCCGAAGACAAACACGAGGCCGATCGCCTGCACCGGAATCAGCGGATTGAACAGCGCCGAAATGGGCAGATGCAGCGACGCCGACGCGCGAATCATCGGCCCGGTCCACGGCAGAAAGTTGATGCCGGCCGCCATCGACACCGCGGCGGCCAACACGCGCCGGTCCATCTTCAGCCGGTCATAGAGCGGCAGCATGGCGGGGATCGTGACGAGAAAGCAGACAGCACCGGAGCCGTCCAGATGAATCAGCAGCGCGAGCAGCGTGGTGCCCATCACGATGCGCGTGGGCCGGGTGCCGACCGCGCGCAGAATGCGCTCGATGATCGGATCGAGCGTGCCCGCGTCGGTGATGGTGCCGAAGTAAAGAATCGCGAACACGAACATGCCGACGACCGGCGCGAGACTCTTGAGCCCGTCGATCACGAACTTGCTGGTCTGAAAACCAAATCCGCCGATGAGCGACGCCGCGATCGGCACGATGATGAGCGCCACCAGCGGCGACATGCGTTTCGACAGAATGGCGCCGAGCAGCACGACGATGGTGGCGAGCCCCAGTAATGGCAGCATGTGCTTGTCTCCGAGATTGTTTTTTACTGTGATCCAGCGTAAGTTCGAGGCATCAATAAATCAATTGAAATGATTTGATCGCAGCAATTACGAATCATCATGGATCTGAATCTTCGAGACATTCGCGCGTTCATCGCCGTGGCGCAAACGGGCAGCTTCACGCGAGCGGCGACGCAACTGCATCTCTCGCAACCGGCGTTGACTGTGCAGATTCGCCGCCTGGAAGAAACGGTCGGCATGCGTCTGTTCGACCGCAACAGCCGTCATGTCGCGCTCACGCCGACCGGCCGTGAACTGCTGCCGCTGCTGCAGAAGTCGCTGCATGACATGGAGCACGTGCTGATCGACGCCCGCGCGCTGGGCGTTGGCGCGAGCGGCACGGTGCGGATCGCCTGCCTGCCCACGTTCGCGGCCAGCGTCCTGCCCGAACTCGTCCAGGGCCTCAGAAAAGCGGTGCCGCGCGCGACCTTTCACGTGCGCGATGCGGTGGCCAGCATGGTCAATACGCTGGTGCGCAATGAGGAGGCCGATATCGGTCTGACCGGCGGCCAGCTCGACGATGCCGGCTTCGAGGTGCTGCACGCGGGCATCGACCGGCTGGTTGCGGTGTTTCCAAAGCGGCACGCGCTGGCCCGGCGGCGGCGTATCACGCTGGCCGACCTGGCCGCCACGCCGCTCGTGCTGACCGCGCCGGGTACGAGCGTGCGGGCGGTGGTCGACAGCGCTTTCGCGAACGCTCACTGCGCGCCGGAGATCGCGTGCGAGCCGACTTACATGATGAGCGCGGTCGCCATGGTGCGCGCGGGGCTCGGCGTGACGATTCTGCCGGCATCCGCGCGGGAAGTCAGAGCGGAGCCCGAACTCGTGGTACGCGCGGTCGACGATCCTGCGTTCACCCGCCCTATCGCGCTCATCAAGAAGCGCGGCAAGACGCTGCCGCCCGTCACCGAAACCTTCGTTGCGATGCTGATCGAGAAGCTCGGCGAGGATTGAACGGTCAGGCCAGCGCTGCGGTGGAATTGACCCCCTGGCGGATTCGATGATTCAATCATCGAGGCGCGACTGGTTGTCGGCCTACCGGGACCCAATACAGGTACCAAAGTCAGCGGACGAACAAAAAAATCCCGTACCGAATGCCGGGTCTAACCGGCCACGCTGAGGAGTCAGGCAAGTGTCGAGAGGATCGGTTTTAACGTTGCGCTATCGGCTGGCCCGACGGGTAGCCGGCATGCGCATATGGACGTCGCGCGCGATCGGCAGGCATCCCTTTGTGTCCGGGGTGTCGGGCGTGATTACCGCCACGGTCCTCGCCGGCTTCACCTTCCTCGCGCTCTATGACAGCCGCGAAGATGAATTGCGCCACGCTGTCGAGAACGCACGCAACCTCGTCACTCTCATCAGCAGAGATCTCGGGCGCACCATCAACCTCTACGACATGTCCTTGCGCGGCGTCGTGCTGGATGCCGAGCGTCCGGAAACGTGGACCCTGTCGCCCTACCTGCGTGAGCGCGTGCTGTTCGATCGCGGCCTGGGTTCGCCGATCTCCGGCGACGCCTACGTCCTCGACGCGCAAGGCCGTGTGAAAGCCTCGAAAAGCGGCAACCTTTATCCGGGTCTATCGTTTGCGGCACGGGACTACTTCCGTGTCCAACAGAACAACCCGTTGGCGGACCTCTACTTTTCCAATCCCTTTCATTCTCAGGTGCGCAACGGCGCCTTCGCGGTCGCGTTGTCGAGGCGCATCGACTTGCCCGACGGCACATTCGACGGCATTGCCATGGTGAGCATAAGGATCGAATACTTCGAACACCTGCTCGACAATGTCGATCTCGGTCCCCACGGCGGTGGTTTTATCGTGCTCGACAACGGCACGCTGCTCGCGAGCCGCCCGCCGTCACGGGGCGGCGTCGGCTCGAGCTACGCGAGTACGCCGAACTTCGCGGACATTGCCGGCCATGAGTCCGGCAGCTTCATTTCAGATGGTTCGCTGGATGGCGTCGCACGCATGTACACCTATGCGCATGTGCCGGGCACGCCGATCATCGTCGGCATTGCCCCCGCGGTGGAGGACGTGTTGGCGGAGTGGCGGCACCGCAACCTGCTGGCCGGTGTGATGACAACGCTGTTCGGCGGCGCCTACGTGGCCGCCGCCTGGCTGTTCGCCTTTGCGCTGCGCGACAAGACGCGCGCCGAAGCCGAATTGCAGCGCGTCGCCGCCACGGACGCGCTGACCGGCCTCGCCAACCGCCGCGCCTTCGACCACCGGCTCGCGCAGGAGTGGCGGCGCGCGCAGCGCGAACAGACGCCGCTCTCGCTGCTCTTCATGGACATCGACCATTTCAAGCGTTTCAACGACACCTATGGTCATGCGACCGGCGACGAGGTATTGGCCGTGGTGGCCGAACGCATTCAGTCGGGCACGCGGCGCGCAGAGGATCTCGCCGCGCGTTACGGCGGCGAGGAGTTCGCGGTGCTGCTGCCGAATACTTCGCTGGAGGGGGCGGCCAAGGTTGCGGAAAAGATCCGCAAACGCGTCGAGTCGGCCGGACTTGCGCACGAGGGCTCGGAGCGCGGGCAGGTGACGATCAGCATCGGCTGCGCGTCCTGCCAGCCGCCTGACGCCGGCGGCGGCGCCGCGTTGCTGGCCGCGGCCGATGCGCAGTTGTATGCCGCCAAGGCCGCCGGACGCAACCGCGTGATGTGGCAGACGGCCGCGATGCAGGATCCAGCATGAATTGAATAGAGCCCGATGAATTGAGCCCAATTAACGCCATTAATCGTCTGATTTAATCGGGCGAGCCCACGCTAATATCGTCTTTGCGTGGGTTCGAGGATAAAACCGCTCGCGCGTATTCTTCAAAAACGTCGAAAGCGAAAAATGATAACGAGCCAATTTCGAGTACTCGCGGTAGTCGTGGCGTCGTTCGCCACGTTCACTCCCGCGTATGCCGCACTGGGCGGCGCACCGACCTACCCTGTCACCGCCGCCAGCACAAGCGCGGGGGCGGCCAGCCAGGGCACCGCGGTGGCGCGCTTCGCGGCGAGCGCCAATGCGGCGTCGGCGAATTACACGGTGAGCCAGACCACGCTCCCTTCGGGCACGGTGGTGAGCGAGTACATCGGCGCGGGTAATACCGTGTTCGCGTTGAGTTGGGAAGGCCCGACCATGCCGCCGCTCAAGACGCTGCTCGCCACCTACTTCCCGACTTATGTCCAGGCCCTGACCGATGCTCACACCGCACAAGGCGGCGGCTACGGTTCCGCCGTCGTACGCCAGTCGGCGCTGGTCGTGGAGACCGGCGGCCACATGGGCGCCTTCGTGGGCCGGGCCTATCTGCCCCAGGCGCTGCCGCAAGGCGTGAGCGCTGACGACATCAAGTAAATCAATAAAACCAACGAGAGAACAACAGTGCGCAAAATCGCATGGATAATGGCCGCCACGCTCGGACTCACGCTTGCAGGTTGCGGCGGAGGCGGCGGCGGTTCAAGCAGTACCGCGTCCGCCAATGCACCGGCTGGGGCAAGTGTGCCGGCCGCCGCCAGCACGCCGTCGGGCGGAACACCCTCCAATCCCGTGACCAGCAACCCGGCGTCCAACGTACTCGCCGCCGACGCGTCGGCCGTGCCGACTTCGTCCACTGCCGGCAACACCGTACCGGTGACGGTGTCCGCCACGGGCATTCACAACCAGCCGATGGTCAGCATCAGGCTCTGCGCGCCCAACTCCAACGGCACGGCCAACTGCACGACGATTCCGAACGTGCTTGTCGACACGGCATCGTTCGGGCTGCGCCTCGTTCGCTCCGCGATTCCGACCGCCACGTTCAACGCGCTCACGGCCGAAACCGATACGACGAGCGGCCTGCCGCTCGCCGAATGCGCGCTCTTCGGCAGCGGTTATGCCTGGGGTTCGGTGCATCAGGCGGACCTCGTGATGTCGAGTGAAATTGCCGCCAAGCTACCGATCCACGTGATCGGCGATCCGGCGCTGACCACGGCCGCGCCGAGCGAGTGCCAGGTGGGCCGCCAACTCGCGAGCGTTAGCGATATCGGCGCCAACGGTATTCTCGGCATCGGCGTGAGCCCGACGGACTGCGGTGCGGCGTGTGCCCTGTCAGTGGTCTCGCAGTTCTATTACACCAATGCCGGCACAGCCGTCTCGGTGCCTGTGAACAAACAGATCACCAACCCGGTTTCGGGCTTCGCGCAAGACAACAATGGCGTGATTCTGGAAATGGCGCAGGTGTCCGATAGCGGCAGCACGACCGCTCAAGGCACGCTGGTGTTCGGCATCGACACCCAGGCCAATAACGCGCTGACCGGTACGGGCGCGCCGATCATCCGGACGGACCTGAACGGCAACTTCACGTCGACCTATAACGGCGCCACGCTGACTTCGACGTTCTTCGATTCGGGCTCGACCGTGCTGTTCTTCCCGGACCTGACGATCACTCACGACTCGACCTCGGGGTACTACATCCCGACCACGACAGTGGGCCGTACGTCGACCCTGGCAGCGACGAATCCGACGAGCGTGTCGCTTGGCTTCAATATCGGAAACGGAGCAACGCTAACCTCATCGGGAAGTATCGCGTTTAATAATCTCGGGGTTTATATGACTCGTCAGTTTGACTTCGGGATGCCGTTCTTTTACGGGCGCCACGTGTATTACGGTATTTCCGGCCGCGCGTCGACGGGTGGGGGTACTGGACCTTATGTCGCGTATGTGTCGAACTGATTAGAAGATAGAAGATGGCCGGGCCTGTCATAAATTTTGTGTTCAAGGCATAACATGTAGCTCAAGGAGCATGTATGCCACGCAAACCCAAAGCGGCGCCCAAGGCCCAGACGGCCTTGCCGTCCATTCCGAAGGAACTGATCGACC
>NZ_LXKA01000332.1 GCF_001645125.1 Paraburkholderia ginsengiterrae
CCCCACACCCACTCCCCCACCGGGTCGTCACGCTCACGCCCCTGCCGCGCACACCTCCCACGCAAGCACGAGCATCCGCGCCGCCCCCGTCCGCACGCGCGTCAAAGATAGATTGCCCACATAACCCAGGGGGCCAGTATTTCTGACTGGCGGTGGACGCGTTAATGTACGAGCGCCGCAAAGGCGGGGTACCTGAGCTCCGGGTGCCTGCATGCCCGACGCGCGAAACCGGCTTCCAACCACCGCATTTATCTTTTCATGGATTGTTTATGCTCATTAAGAATGTAGCAGCCAGCCTGCCCTCCAGGGTCGTGACGAACGAGGAAGTGGTCGACATGATCCGCTTTCACTCCACGGAGTACGAGGGCGACATCGACCGGGGAATGCGCACCATCAAGACCTTGCTCGACAGGAGCGGGCTGGTCAACCGGCGCTGGTGCGAAAGCCACGAGTCGCCACTCGATCACGTTGCGATGGCGACGCGCACCGTGCTTTCGGAAACGTATCTGCGGCCGGAACATATCGAGCTGTTCATTTATGTCGGCATCGGCAGAGGATTCCTCGAGCCGGGCAACAGCCACATGATGGCCGGCACACTTGGGTTCGTTAATGCCGAATGCTTCGATGTGGTTGATGCCTGCATGAGCTGGACTCGCGCCATGTCGATTATCGACAGCCTTTTCAAGTCCGGTCAGTACAGAAACGCTATGATAGTAAATGCCGAGTTCAATATGCTTGCAGGCGGTCCACTCTACCCCGGGAACTTTGCGTTGAAGAACCAGGCTCAGATCGAATATACCTTGCCCTCGTTTACGATCGGTGAAGCGGCGACCGCGACCCTGCTCGTTGCAAAAGAGCCGGATAATTTCAGCTTCGCTTTCCGGGCGAAGCCGGTCGTATCGGATCTGTGCACCATTCCGATCCCGGGTTACGAAGGGTTCTGCCACCCATCCGAGCGGATCGGAAAAAATGGCGACATGCGTTTTACATCGTTTGGCCATGACCTTCACAAGAATTCGGACGAACTGTCCGCGGTGCTGACCAAACTCCCGGTTCCCAAGAAAGATATCGACATTGTCTTCACCCACGCGTCATCCAAAGCGGCATGGCACGGCTATGGGGAAAAAGCAGGGATCGAGGACAAGATGTTCCACATCTATCCTGAGACCGGCAATCTCGTGTCGGCTTCGATCCCGGCTGCCATTTCACTGGCAAAGGACAGTGGATCGCTCAAGCGAGGAGACAGGGTGATGTGCTGGGTAGGCAGCGCCGGCATGTCATTCAACGCCAGCAGCTTCAAGTTCTGAGGCCGGGCCAATAAAGACAAAGATAATTAATGACATGAGAGCCATAACGGGGAGCATCAGCTATCTCAACCGGGTGATTTCCGACTCCGCCAAGGTGTCGGATTACAGCATATTGGCTGTTGGCGTGATCGGCACGATCGGGCATCCGGTGTACTGGTTCTGGTGGACGTTCGTCGATCCGCAACCCAACGAAAGTCTGCTGATGCGGGTTTTCGGCACCATTGCCTGCGCGCTGCTGCTCCTGCGCCGCTTCTGGCCCGCTTCGATGGCGCGCTTCCTGCCGTGGTATTACTTCGTAACGGTAGCCTATTCGCTACCGTTCTTTTTTACCTATTACCTGATTGCCGGTCACTATTCGACGCTCTGGTCCATGGCCGAGCTCGGGATGATATTTTTCCTGATCGCCATTTTTCCATCATTCGTTGCGTTGGCACTCAATCTGGTTGTGGGAATCGGCGTTGCCGTCCTGTGCGCCAGAATCTTCATCCCGCAATCGGTCCATGTGAATGGACACCTGTTTCTCTACACGTATTTGCCGGTTTTCACTTTCGGCATTACCGCCGGCCTCACGTTCAGCTACAGCAACCGGAAGGGCATCGTCGCCCAGGCGAAAAACGGCGCCCTTCGAGCGCTCGCCGGCACGATCGCGCATGAAATACGCAATCCCCTCAGCCAGCTGCGGCACGTGCTGGACCGCGTCGAAGAAACCCTGCCGGCGGCGACGGACGCCAACCCGTCGCCGGTCCTGTCGCGCGAACGGGCGGCGTTGCTCTACCGGCACCTGGCCCACGGGCAATTGTCGATCGAGCGCGGTTTGCGCGTCATCGCCATGACGCTCGACGAAGTCAGCGCGAAGCCGATCCGCTCCGATCACCTCACCTATCTGAGCGCGGCGGCCGCCACGCGCCAAGCACTGGACGAATACGGTTTCGGCGATCAGAAGGAGCGCGGCAAGGTCAGACTCGTGGTGCTGGAAGACTTCACCTTCAAGGTCGACGAAACCGTTTATCTGTTCACCCTGTTCAATCTGATCAAGAACGCACTGCATCACATTGCGGCGCATCCCGCCGCGACGCTCACGCTCACGGTTGACCGGCAAACCGTGCTGGTTCATGACACAGGACCCGGCATCGCGCCCGAGATTCTGCCGCATCTTTTCGAGCCCTTTCGTACCGCGGGCAATTCGGCGGGTACGGGACTCGGGCTGGCCTACTGCCAGCGTGCCATGCGCGCTTTCGGCGGCACCATTGCCTGCCGTTCGGAGGTGGGCAAATTTACGCAGTTCACGTTGCAGTTCCCGGCCGTTGCCGAAAGCGAGGTAGCGGACTACGAGAAGAAGACGCTTGAGCGCGCCGCGCCGTTTTTCAGCGGGAAGCGCATTCTTGTCGTTGACGGCGATGCCGGCCAGCGGGCACGCGCCCGCCGCACGCTGGCGAAGGTGGGCGCGGACGTGAGCGAGGCAGCCGACGGCGCGGCGGTGCTCACGCTGCTGCGCCAGCCCGCGCCGTGGGATCTCGTGCTGATGGACCTCAACCTGCCGGTGCTGGACGGCTATACGACCGCCGAAACCATCCGCGCCGACCGTCAGAATCCGAACTGGAACGTGCTGATCGCCGCCTACACGGCGGAGCCCGGCAATGTGGCGCGGGTTCTCGCGCGGCGAGCCGGCATGGATGAGCTGGTCAGCAAATCCAGCAGCATCGTTGAATTGGTCAGCGCGCTTCAGACGCTCTTTGAAAACGGCGCCCGGCATCTTCTGGGCCAGCGATTCGACGGCTTCGCCGGCAAGACAATTCTGGTCGCGGACGACGACACCTTCAGCAGGCTGGTGACCAAGGGCTATCTGGAGCGCTGCGGTGCCAGGGTTATCGAGGCCGAACACGGGCGGGCGGTGCTGGCGCGCCTGCATGAGAACGCGGCTGTCGACGCCATTGTGATGGATTTGAACATGCCGGGCATGGGCGGCGTGGAAACGACCGCGCTGATTCGCGTTCGCACCGACGCCTATGGCAAGGTGCCGATCATTGCGTTGACCAGTCAATCCGATATGGACGCTGTGCAGTCGTGTCTCGCGGCGGGCATGAACGAGGTCATGATCAAACCCGTGCAGCTGGTCTCCCTTTACGCCTGCCTCACGAGACAGTTCGCGCAGCACCGAACCGTCCACGCGCCGGGCGGCGCAGCGGTGCCGCCCACGCCCGCGGCGGCCGCCGGCAGGCCCACGCCCTTCAAGGAAGAACCGCTGCTCGATGAGAAGCACCTTCAGGAACTGGTGGCGCTCGATCTGCTGGACCAAACGTTCCTCAACGGCATCGAGCAGCTTCGGTCAACCGTGACGCGACTCGGCACCAGCGTCACGGCCCGCGACCTCGTTTCGACACAAGGCACCTTGCACGTCCTTCTCGGCATCAGCGGCAATATCGGCGCAAAGGCGCTGCATCAGTTCGTGCGGCAGATCTACCCGCGACTCGTGGAAGGTGAATGGCCCGCGGAGGCGGAATGGCTGGCGCGCATCCGCCTGTTGAGCGACCGTTCGGCCCCCGCGCTGCGAACCTATTTCGCTACGGCCAAAGCGCGTAGCGATCATCGGGACGCGATGAGCGATTGATCACCTTCGGGCGGGGTTGGGCGGAAAATCATTCACGCAACCTGCGCATGCCGCCTTGCCTGCTCCTCGCGATACAGCGCCTGCTCCTCCGCCAACGCTCTCGCGACAGGCGGCCGATGCACCGTTCGCCGGTAGTACGCCTCGACAGAAGGCCACCCGGCGAGGTCAACACCGCTGTACTGCGCCCAGTTCAACACGGTGACGAGATAAGCGTCCGCGACGGTGAAGTGATCCAGCAAGAACTCCCGCTCGCCTAGATGGCGTTCGAGCATGTCGAGGCGCAAGGCGATTTTCTTTTGCGTGTAGGCCCGAACGTCCGCCGGCGCGAGAGGGTCAAGCAGCGGCACGAATACGCCCTTGTGCAGTTCGGTGCCGATAAAACCCAGCCACTCCTGCAACTTCGCGCGTTCCGCGGTGCCCGCTGCCGGGGCAAGCCGGGCCGCGGGAAATGCATCGGCCACGTACGGCAGGATCGCGGTGTTTTCCCTCAATAGCCAGCCCTCGTTGGTGCGGAGTACCGGCACCTGCCCCAGCGGGTTGATCGGATAGAAATCCGAACCGTCACGCAACTGCTTCGACTTCGTATCGACTTCGATGAATCGCGCGTCAGCATTGGCTTCATACAGCGCGATGCGTGTCGCGAGGGAACAGGCGAGCGGTGAAAAATAAAGCTCCATGCTGAAGTCTCCGGTCGTTGGGATTGTTTTTGTACTATAGTGAACAAAAATCATCCTGCCAAATTATTTTCATGCGCACCAGTACAAAAACTGAGAAACGATCTCGCGGACGGCCTCGCGCCTACGATCCCGAGCAGGCGCTGCGCGATGCGCGAGACGCGTTCTGGGACGGAGGCTATTCCGGCACGTCGCTCGACGCACTGAGCGACGCCACTGGCATGAACCGGCCGAGCCTGTATGGCGCATTCGGCGATAAACATGCGCTCTATCTCTACACACTGGACCGATATATCGAACTGGGGCGTCAGGAGATGGAAGCCGCGCTCGAGGGTGACCGTCCGTTAGCCGACGCATTGCTGCGCGTCTACGACGGCGCGTTGGCCATCTACTTCCCGGCCAGCGAAACGCCGCGCGGGTGTTTCCTGATCGGTACGGCGCTGGTGGAATCAAGAGAGGATGCCGAGGTTCGCGACAGGCTCGCGGCAGGCTTGAATACCTTTGATGCCGCGTTTGAGCGGCGGCTCGAACGCGCAAGAGCCGAAGGCGAACTCGACGAGACGGCAAATCCCGCCCTGCTCGCGAAGGTCGCCTCCGCGATCCTTCATAGCCTTGCGCTGCGCTCGCGTGCCGGCGACTCGCGCGAGTCGTTGCGCGCGACGGCCAAGGCGGGTATCGCGCTGATTTGCGGCACGCAAGTCGAGCGTCGCTCCCAGCCTGTCAGAAAGCGCCGGTAATCTTTGCCCGAAGAACTTTGTTGCTGAGTGGCAATGCGATAGTCAGGAGTCCCACATCGCAGCACTTAGCCCGGAGGCGGGACACGACAGCACGCTAGTTCTGACCTGTATCGAGTCGACAGGCGCGGGCAAGTGAAACGCGCCTACTTCGCTCGCTTCGTCTTCGCCTTGCTGCCGGACGCATTGAGCGCGACCGCGGCATGAATGAGTGCCTTGAACGCGTCCGCGTCGATCTCCTCGCCTTCATGAATGTCGATTGCGCGCCGGGCATTGCCGTCGAGACTCGAGTTGAAGAGCCTGGCCGGATCCGCCAGCGATGCCCCCTTCATGAAAGTCAGCTTCACAATCGCCTTGTAGGACTCGCCGGTGCAGATTATCCCGTCATGTGACCAGACGGGTGTGCCCATCCATTTCCACTCTTCCACAGCGTCCGGAATCGCTTCCTTGATGAGTTGGCGCATCCGGCTCAAGGTCTCACCGCGCCAGTCTCCGAGTTCGGCGATTCGATTGTCGATCAGTTCAGATGCCGGCTGGGTTTCGGTCGAAACCGCTTTTTTCATGTTCTTCTCCTAAACGTCCAGACGCTTCCAGATTTCAGGGGACATCGTTCCCCACGCTCAAAGTCCAAACTGCTTCGTGTATTCGGTGTTCAGGCGAGGCCAACCGAATTTCATTGCTTCGCCGCCGACGATACGCCCAATGGGGTCACCGCCCACCAAACGATCGAGCACATCCAGGCAGATATGCCAGCCGGCCGCACCCATCGCGATGAAACCGCGATCGATGTTATGCCACAGCGTAAGACGCGTGCCGCCGCCAACCGGCTCGAGTTGCCAACGCATATCATTGTCGCCCCAGCGGTACTCGAGCAGACTCGGCGCATCGGCACGCGTCACGCGCGTCTCCGAGACTTGCGGTGTCGGCGCGCCGACCGTGGAAAGCGTGACGGGACCGACAGTGCCAAGGCTCCGGTCGGCGTCGAACGGCGCCCATTCGCGCAGGCTGGCCGGATCGGTCAACGCCGTCCAGACTTTCTCCGGCGAATGGCCCAATTCGCGGACCAGAACGAGCGTCCATTTATCTCCGTCCTTGCGGACTTCGGCGCCGGCGGCGGAGCCCGGCATATAGGTGTCGCGGTTGCTCATGGGTTCTTCCTTTTGCGTTGCGGTGCGGGATCCATCTGATCGAGATGGCGTTCGAGAGCATCGACATGGACCGACCAGAACTGACGGAACTGTGCAAGCCACGCGTCGATTTCCATCAGCGGTTCCGGCTTGATCCGGTACAGGCGCCGCTGTGCGTCAACGCGCGACTGCACGAAGCCGGCGTCTCGAAGCACCCGCAGGTGCTTTGAAACCGAGGGCTGCGACAGGTTCAGCTTCTCCTCGATATCCCCCACCGAGAGTTCGGAGGAGGCGAGCAGACTCAAAATGGCGCGACGGCTCGGCTCGGCGATGATGGCAAATGTCGATTCCATACCTCTTATATACTTGACGGGGTATATACATGTCAAGGAACGAGTTTTCGTACGGCGCCAACTGGCGCGCTCAGCGCATATGCCCCGGGACCGGTTGATGATTGTTGACAATAAACAAGGTGTCACGTTATGGTCAGGAAGCTGGCTTTCCACTCCCTACCTTTCGTTCTGCATCACTGATCATGAACACGCCAACCACGTCTAGCGCTATTGAATTGCTGCAGCGGCATTCCCTTGCCACGCTGGTCCAGGAAACGCTCGAACGCAGCATCGTGTCCGGGGAATTCGCCCCGGGAGAAAAGTTGAACGAAGTCGAAGTCTCGGCACGGCTGAATGTGTCGCGCGGACCATTGCGAGAAGCGTTTCGCGCATTGGAACAAGCGGGTTTACTGAAGACGGAAAAAAACCGCGGTGTCACGGTGCGCGCTCTGTCGCTGCGCGAGGCCGAAGAGATCTACGAAGTCCGCGCGATGCTCGACGAATCGGTTGCCCGCGCGCTAGCCAAGCGGATGACGCCCGACACGCTCGCCACGTTAAAAGGCATTATCGCTTCGATGAAAGCCGCGAAGAAGGATCACGACCTGACCCGCTACACGGCATTGAACGTTCAGTTGCACGATGCAATGGTCACGGGCGTCGGCAACCAGCATTTGATCGACACCTATCGGCATCTCGTGCGCCAGCTCGGCCTGCTCCGTCAGGCGGCCATCGAATCGGAGCAAAGCGCGCTGGCGACGTCGGTCACGGAACACGAAAAAATCGTCAGCGCGCTCGCTAAAGGCGATGCGGAGAGCGCGGTCACGCTCGTGCGCGAACACGTCGCTCATGGCCTCGCCCGCATGCGGCGTGCCCACGAGCACTGGGCCGCATCCGCGAGCAATACCGGCAAGAGTTAACAGCGGGACGGACGCGCGGCGCGCCGCGCGTCCTTACTCGCACTACGCCTTATCCGACTTGCCGGCGGCGTTGGCGAGCTTGCTCAGCAAGCGATCGACCAGCCAGGGCTGCCGGTCTTCGTCTTCCGCGCGCTCCTTGCGCCGGATTGCGTCGCGCACGGTAATCGAGCCCACGTAACGGATCGGTTCAGGCGGGAAATAGCCCAACGGTCCATTCGTCAAAGGACTGCGCGTCCATTCGTTGTCCAGATCGAGCAATAATGACGACAGGATCTGCCCGCCCATATAGGTCGGCCCCACGCCGTTGCCGGAATAGCCGAATCCATAGAGCACGTTCGGTGCGCCGTCGAGCCGGCCGAAAAATGGGAAACCCGTAACCGACCGGTCCGATGGACCGTTCCAGCTCGCCGTCACCGGCACCTCGCGCAACGCCGGGAAGAAATCGTGCAGACTGCGCGTCAGATCGGCTTCATAAGGCGAGCGCTGATCGAACACCGGCGCGATCCGGCCACGCCATGCGAAGGTATTGCCGCCCTTGCCGAGCATCAGCCGGCCGTCCGGCGTGCTGCGATAGTAGTAGACGAAGATGCGTGAATCGAGCACCGACACACCATCTTTCAGGCCCATCTGGTGCAGCAAATCCGGGCACTTCTCGGTGACGATCATGTCGCTGGAGACAACCGCCAACGTTCTTTCGAACTGCTTGAAGCGGCTCGCCATCCACGCATTGATCGCGAGCACCAGCTTGCGTGCCGTCACGCTGCCAGCCGGCGTGTTGACGGTCACACGTTCGCCGCCCGTGAAGTCGAGCATCGGCGTGCGTTCGTAAATGCGAATGCCCATTTCGATCGCAACGCGCCGCAATCCGCGCACGAGCTTGCCGGGATGAACCGTTGCCGCGACCGGCGAATACACGCCGCCGAGATTGCGTGCCGAGCCGGAACGGCTCGCCACTTCCTCCGGTGGGAGATGCTGGTAGGAGTTGATGCCATGCTCGCCAAGCGCGGCAATCACCGGATCGAGCAGGCCGATTTGCGCGCGTGAGGTCGCCGTGTAGAGCGTGCCGTCGAGCCGGAGTTCGGCGTCGACAGCGTGCTCGGCACAGAAGTCGCGAATCCGTCCCACCGCGGCCTCGGACGCCTTCACCAGGCGGATCGCCTCGGCCTCGCCGAACAGACGCCGCAGCGTGAAGAACTTCGTCGACCACGTCAGCAGGCAGCCACCGTTGCGGCCGCTGGCACCCGCCCCGCACAGATCGCTCTCGATGATCGCGATATCGAGAGCGGGGTTTTTCTGTTTGGTCTGGATGGCCGTCCACAAACCGGTGAAACCGCCGCCGACAATGCAGACATCGGCGGTGGTCGACCCTTGCAGGGCGGGCGCCAATGAACCATCGGCAAAGAGGGCTTGTTCAATCCAGAACGGACGCATAGATAACTCGCATTGATGTGACTGTGTGATTCTCGTTGTGACTCACGCTATAACTCGCGGTGTAACCCGCGCTCAGGCCGGCGCCTGCGCCGATACCTGATTGATCCCCATCGCTTTCAGCGTATCGGCGATCGCCGCGACGGCGCCGGGAATGCCGGATTCGCCGAAGTGGCCGATACAGCCGACGCGAAACGTTTCCAGCTGGGTCAGCTTGCCCGGATACAGGATGTAGCCGCGCTTTTTCACTTCCGCATAGAACGTCTTGAAGTCGTAGTTGGGATCGTCCGGCGCATGGAACGTGACGATGATCGGCGCCTGAATCGACGGATCGAGGAAGGTCCGGAAACCGAGCGCGGCCATGCCTTCGATCAACGCCCGGCAATTGCTCGCATAGCGCGCACCGCGCGCTTCGAGACCGCCCTCTTCCACGTATTGCACGATCGCCTGATCGAGGGCCGCTACCACATGCGTGGGCGGCGTGAAGCGCCACTGTGTCGTGCGGTTCATATAGACCCACTGATCGTACAGATCCATCGCGAGCGAAGGGCTATTGCCTTCGCATTGTTCGAGCGTGCTGCGGCGAATGATCACAAAGCCCATGCCGGGGACGCCTTCCAGACATTTCCCGGAGGCGGCGACGACGGCGTCGAATGGCGTACGCCGCGCGTCGATGTCGATGGCGCCGAACGAACTCATCGCGTCGACGATCAGACGGCGGCCGTGCTTCGCGACCACCTCGGCAATCTCGTGCAGCGGATTGAGCACGCCCGCGCCGGTTTCACAATGCACGAGCGCGACGTGCGTAATGCCGGGATCGGCTGCGAGTGCGCGATCGACATCCGCCGCCTTGACCTGGGTATCCTCGGGATAGTCGATGGTCTGATGACGGCGCCCAAGCGCGCGGCAAATCTTCGCAATACGCTGGCAATAGGCGCCGTTGTTCGGCACCAGCACATGTCCGTCGCGTGGCACCAGCGTGCCGATCGCGGCTTCCACGGAGAACGTGCCGCTGCCTTGCAACGGCACGCATTCATGCGTGTCTTCGCCATGCACGATGCGCAGCGTCTGCTGGCGCACGCGGGCGGTGATCTGGTTGAAGTCGCCGTCCCACGATCCCCAATCGCGCAGCATGGCCTGACGCGTGCGATCGGAGGTCGTGAGCGGACCGGGTGTGAGCAAAACAGGTGCGGAGGACAGGTTCACAACAGCTCCTTATCGATCTGGATGATTGTATGGTTCAACTTCAGCGGTTCAACCACAGCGGTTCAACTACAGCGTTTCACCCACGGCGCGAGGTTCGCCATGCCTGGGTTCTACGCAACACGCCATGCGACACGCAGGCAAACAGCACACAGGCGAATGCCGCGGTCACGAGGACCAGTGTGGCCATGGCCGCAGCCGGCCCAATCTGTCCGGCGTCGTCAAGATTGAGAATCGCGACGGAGGCCGGCTGGGTATCGGGGGAATAGAGAAACGCCACAGCCGATACCGTAGTCATGCCGTTGACAAACAGATAGCGCGCAATCTGCAGGATCGACGGCAGGCACACCGGCACGGTGACGCGCCAGAACGTTTTGTAGAACGGCACTTTCAGCGAGGCCGAGACCGCTTCGAACTCGTTGTCGATCTGACGCAGCGCGGTGACCGCGGTCAGGTGGCTAGATGAGTAGTAGTGCACGACTGTGACAACGGCGAGTAGCGCCAGCGTGCCGTACAGGCCGTTCAAAGGGTTGACGGGCGAGTTGAACAGAAAGATGTAGCTGATGCCGAGCACGAGACCCGGCACGCCCATCGGCAGGATCGCGCACAGGTTGATAAAGCCGCGCAGCCAGCGTGGCCCACGCGTCTTCTCGACGAGATACGCGCCGCCGAACACAACGACGGTACCGCCTAGCGCCACGCACGAGGCCATTTTCAGGCTGTTTTTGTACGCATCGAAAATCCCGGCGCCGATCAGCCCCATCTTGTAGTGCTGCAGACCGAGACTCATCTGATACGGCCAGAACTTCACGAACGACGCGAAGACGGAAATGCCGACCACCGCCAGCAGCAGCGCACAGACGATTGCACAATACCCGAGCATCGTCATGTCGAAACCACGTGACGGTTTGGGCTGGTACGGCGTCGAGCGCGCGCCGAGTTGCGACTGCTGCTTGCGGCGAATGAAGAAGTCGACGGCGAATGCCACCAATGCCGGACACAGCAGCAGCAGGCTGACCACCGCACTCCGGTTGAAGTCCTGCAAGCCGATGATGAGCTTGTAGATATCGGTGGAGAGCACCGAATACGGGCCGCCGATCACCACGGGCACGCCGAAGTCGTTGATGCAGATCGTGAACGACACCATGGTCGCGCTGATCAGACCATACTTCGCGCCCGGCAACGTGATCGTGAAGAACTTGCGCACGCGGCGCGTGCCCATCGCGTCGGCCGCTTCGTATAAGCGTCCGTCGGAGAGCGATAGCGCGGTCACCAGAATCATCAGCACATGCGGAAACGAAGCGTAGACCAGACTGCAGACGATGCCTGGCAGTCCATAGATCGAATGGCCGTGAAGCAGCGGCTTCAGAATTCCCGAGTTGCCGAACCAGTAGATGAACGACACGGCGGACAACAACGTCGGCGCGAGCAGCGGCAGCAGCGCCACCGTGCGCACGGCGTTCTTCATCGGCATGCAGGAACGGGTCAATGCGTACGCAAACGTAAAGGCCATCGGAATCACGATCGCCGTCACGAGGCTGGCGACCGTGACCGAATGCAGCGTGGACCGCAACACGCCCGAGTCCGCCAGATAGCCGGTGAAATTGGCCAAGCCGACAAAGTGGCCATCCGCGTCGACAAAACATTTGCCGATCACCATCGCCAGCGGCAGCAGCAGAAACACGCCGAGAAACGCGGACATCAGCAGGAGCGCCAGTTGCGCGACCCGGTCGTGCCAATGACTTATCTGGCGCACCTCGGTGTGACTTTCGTCGGCACCGCGGCGCTCTGTCAGAACGGCGCTCATTGGAGTCGCTCCTTCGCGGCGGAGAAGACGCACACGTGTTCGCGATTGATGGCGAGATTGAACCGCGCCCCCGTTTGCAGGCGGGTGCGATGCATTTCGTGAAACGACAGATCGGCGACGATCTCCTGCTCGCCCAGCCCGTCCACCTTGAAACTCACCCGGCAGAACGCACCGAGAAATTCGAGCTTCTCGACGGAGGCCGGCAGCAGATTGTCCGCCTCGCTACCCGGCGCGCTGAGGTGAATGTCTTCCGGACGCACGAAGGCGGACACCTTCGAACCCGGCATCGCCTGTTGCGTTCCGCAGCCATAGCGCAGCGCGACGGAGCCTGCTTTGAGACTGCCGTCGCGTGCCACTTCGGCGGGGATCAGATTGACTTTGCCAATGAAGTCGGCAACGAACGGCGATGCCGGCTCACGGTAGATTTCGAGCGGCGTGCCGATCTGCTCGATCACGCCATGATTCATCACCACGATCCGGTCGGCCATTGAAAGCGCTTCTTCCTGGTCGTGCGTGACCATGATGGTGGTCACGCCGAGGCGCTGCTGCAGCTGGCGGATTTCCTGGCGCAGCCGCACGCGCACGCGGGCATCGAGCGCCGAGAGCGGCTCGTCGAGCAGCAACAGTCCCGGCGAAGTCGCCAACGCGCGCGCCAGGGCGATGCGTTGCTGCTGCCCGCCGGACAGCTGGTTGGGATGCTTGCGCTGCGCATCCGGCAAGCCGACCAGTGCAAGCAGTTCGTTCACCCGCTCGGCAATCGCCGCGCGTTTCATTCTGCGGTTCACCAGACCATAGGCCACATTGTCGAAGATGGTCAGATTCGGAAACAGCGCGTACGACTGAAAAACGATGCCGTAATCGCGAAGCTGCGGCGGCAAGCGCGAAATATCGCGGCCGTCCTGCATGATCTGGCCGGCGCTCTGCGTTTCCAGACCGGCAATAATGCGCAGCAAGGTGGTCTTGCCGCATCCCGACGGTCCGAGGAAGCACAACATCTCCCCCTTCTTCACGCCGAGATTGATGTCCTCCAGAACCGGCGTGTCGTTGAACCGCTTATAGACCCGCTGCACGCTCAAATACGCTGTCATCTGCTCCTCCAATTACGCTTGCCTGCCTGCATGGAGGCAACGCGCCGTCGCGCGTTGCCTCATCGCGTCGTGTTGGGGGCGCACGTACCGCACGTATCGCTCATACCGCACGTGTCGCGCGCCTCGGTCTTCGTCAGGAATCGGCCTGATGCCTGATAGCCGGCCTTATTTCTGCTCCTTGCTGCCGTAACGCTTTTGCCAGTCGTCGAGAATGGCGTCGCGGTTCTTCGCGGACCAGGTGAAGTCGTTCTTCACGAGCAGTTCCGAATAGTTATCCGGGATGCCCGAGAGCTTCTTCGCGACACCGGGGTAGGCCACGATCGCCCACCACTGCGCGGTGATTTCGTTGGCCTCTTTACTGGCCATGAAGTCCGCCAGCTTCCTGGCCGCTTCCGGCTGTTTGGTGGTTTTCATGATTCCGGTCGCTTCCATATCCCAGCCCAGCCCTTCTTTCGGGAAGATCAGGTCGATAGGAGCGCCTTGCGCCTGCAACTCATGTCCGCGGAATTCGAAGGAGATGCCGATCGGGAATTCGCCGGTGCCGGCCAGCGTGCAGGGCTTCGACCCTGAGTGCACGTATTGCGCGACGTTCTTGTCCAGCGCGTCCATGTACTTCCAGCCCTTGTCCGTGCCGAACGTTTGCAGCCATGACGTCACGTCCAGATAGCCCGTGCCTGAGGACACCGGACTCGGCATCACCACCATGCCCTTGTAGACCGGCTTGGTCAGGTCTTCCCACGAAGTCGGCTTGGGCAGGTGGCGCTTCTCCGCCTCGATGCGGTTGTAGCAAACCGTCGCGCCCCACACGTCCATACCGACCCAGTGCGGCGGCGTGTTGGCGTCGCTGTATTTGCGCGTCAGGCTGTCGAAGCCCTTCGGCGCATACGGCATCAGCATGCCCTGCAGGTCGAGCAGTGTCAGGCTGGATGCGGCGAGCCCGAGCACCACGTCGGCACGCGGATTGTTTTTCTCGGCCAGCAGTTTGGCGGTGACCGCCCCCGTCGAATCGCGCACCCAGCGGATTTCGATATCCGGATTGGCTTTTTCGAACGCGTCCTTGTACGGCTTCATCGCTTCGTCTTCCAGCGCCGTATAAACCAGCAACTGCGTTTTCGCCTGCGCGGTGTGGACCGCGCCAAGCGTGACAGCCGCCGCCACGAGGCAACGCAACGCCATACCCAGACCACCTCGGTAACCGTTCAACCCCTGCTTTTCCTTCATTTTCAGACCCCTTGAGAAAGTGGCGTCGCTGCCAGCGACGAAAACGACCGGTGCTACGGGACCACTGCTTACTGCAACCATTCCGACCCTTGTTTTTACTCAATCGTGATTGTTGTCTGTTGTTGACAATCTACAAAGCATCAATTTTAATGTCAAGTATTGCCACATTTTGCCACACAACGCCTCACCACCAATACCCGACTTACCCTAGCCGAGAGGACATGTCATGAGCGAAACACCGGTTTCCATTGAAGTGAACGGCCGCAGCTACAACTGGATGCATCGACCCGTTGTCGTGGTTTGCGTGGACGGCTGCGCGTACGAATATCTGGAGATGGCGGCGGCCGCGGGGGTCGCGCCATTTATCGGCAAGCTGTTGCATCCCCGCACCGCGCTCAAGGGCGAATGCGTCGTGCCCAGCTTCACGAACCCGAACAACCTGTCGATCGTGACCGGCGTACCGCCCGCCGTGCATGGCATCAGCGGCAACTACTTTTTCGATCGCGACAGCGGCACCGAGGTGCTGATGAACGATCCGAAGTACCTGGTCGCCCCGACCGTACTGGCCGGTTTTGCGAAACAGGGGGCGAAGGTCGCGGTGGTGACCGCCAAAGACAAGCTGCGCCGCCTGCTCGGCAAAGACCTCGCGGGGGTGTGCTTCTCGGCGGAGAAAGCGGACGAAGCGACGCTCGAGGAAAACGGCATCGACAACCTGCTCGAGCTGGTCGGCAAGCCGGTGCCGAGCGTGTACAGCGCCGACCTGTCGGAATTCGTATTCGCGGCCGGCGTGCGCCTGCTCGAAACCCGCGACATCGACCTGATGTATCTGTCGACCACCGACTACGTCCAGCACAAGTGCGCGCCGGGCACGCCGGGCGCGAACGCGTTCTACCAGATGATGGACGGCTATCTGCAGCGGCTCGACGAACTGGGCGCGATCGTCGCGATCACCGCGGATCACGGCATGAATGCGAAGCACAACGAGGACGGCGAGCCCAACGTCATCTATTTGCAGGAGCGTTTCGACGAGTGGCTCGGCGAGAGTGCCGCCCGCGTGATCCTGCCGATCACCGACCCCTACGTCGTGCATCACGGCGCGCTCGGGTCGTTCGCAACCGTCTACCTGCCCGCCTCCGCCGACGTCGACGAGATGCGCCAGCGGCTTGCCGCGGACCCCGGCATCGAACTGGTGCTGAGCGGCGCGGAAGGCTGCGCGCGCTTCGAACTGCCGCCCGCGCGCATGGGCGACCTCATCGTGATCTCGAAGCGCGACGTCGTGCTCGGCACGCGGCGCATCAAACACGACCTGTCCGGTCTCGACGTGCCGCTGCGCTCGCATGGCGGCCTGGCCGAACAGATCGTGCCGCTCGTGTTCAATCAGCCGGTCGCCCCATCGGTCGCACAACGGGCACGGCTGCGCAATTTCGACATCATCGACATCGCTCTCAACCACCTTCAATGACCGGGGATCAGACATGAACGCTGTTGCGGAAACGAATACTCAATGGCAGGTGCGTCATGAAGCGCTGCGCATCGGTGGCGAAAAAATCTTTCGCGACGAAGTGATCGAAGTGCTCAACCCGTACGACGGCACGCTCGTCGGCACCGTGCCGAAAGCGACACTCGCGGACGTGCGCCGCGCGTTCGAATTCGCGCGCGCCTATCGCCCCTCCCTCACCCGGTTCGAGCGCGCGGCGATACTGCGACGCGCCGCCGAAGCGGTGCGGGCGCGCACGGAGGAAATCGCCGCCCTCATCACCGCTGAGGCGGGATTGTGCAAAAAAGATTCGGTCTACGAAGCGGGACGCGTCGCCGATGTGCTGGTGTTCGGCGCCGGCGAGGTGCTGAAGGACGACGGCCAGATCTTTTCGTGCGATCTCACGCCGCACGGCAAGAAGCGGCGCGTCTACACGCAGCGGGATCCGCTGCTCGGCGTGATTTCCGCAATCACGCCGTTCAACCACCCGATGAACCAGGTCGCGCACAAGATCGTCCCGTCGATTGCCACGAACAATCGCATCGTCGTGAAACCGTCGGAAAAAGTGCCGCTGTCATGCTATCTGCTGGCGGACATTCTGCACGAGGCAGGTTTGCCGGTGCAGATGCTGCAGGTGTTGACCGGCGACCCGAGCGTGATTGCCGATGAGTTGATCACGAATCCGGCTGTCGATCTCATCACGTTCACCGGTGGCGTTTCAATCGGCAAATCGATCGCCTCGCGCATGGGCTACCGGCGCGCGGTGCTCGAACTGGGCGGCAACGACCCGATCATCGTGATGGAAGATGCCGATCTCGACGAGGCCAGTTCGCTCGCCGTGTCGGGCTCGTACAAGAACTCGGGGCAGCGATGCACCGCCATCAAACGCATGCTGGTGCACGAGGCGGTGGCCGATCGCTTCACGGATCTCGTGGTGGAAAAGACCCGCGCGTGGACCTATGGCAACCCGGCGGATAGTTCGGTCGACATGGGAACCGTGATCGACGAGGCGGCCGCGCAGTTCTGCGAACGCCAGGTCAATGACGCGTTGTCGCGCGGCGCGCGCCTGCTTGCCGGCAACCGCCGCGATGGCGCGCTGTATTCGCCGACCGTGGTGGATCGTGTCACGCCCGACATGCCGCTCGTCAGGTACGAAACCTTTGGCCCGGTGTCGCCGATCCTGCGCTTTGCCAACATCGACGAAGCGATTCGCATGTCGAACGGTACGGACTACGCGTTGTCGTCGTCGGTCTGCACAAACCGGCTCGACTACATCACGCGCTTCATCACCGAGTTGGAGGTGGGCAGCGTGAACGTGCGCGAAGTGCCGGGTTACCGGCTCGAACTCACGCCGTTCGGCGGCGTGAAAGATTCGGGGCTCGGCTACAAGGAAGGCGTGCAGGAGGCCATGAAGAGCTTTACCAATACGAAGACCTACTCGCTGCCCTGGTAAGCGCGGGACACGTCGGCGAGCCTCCCGGCATGACTCCGGCCCGGCCGGGAGGCGATTAGAAGCACGGCTCGCACTCGTCGCCCGTACAATTCCTCGCACGATTCGAGAGGAGACTGACAGACGATGAGTTCGATCCTGCACCGCGGGCGGTCGCTCGCTACAGTGCGCCGCCTCGCGGGACTTGCGGCGTTTGCATGTGTTGCGCTTGCCGGCTGCGCCGGACAGGAACCGCCGCCACCCGCCGTCAGTGCGGCGCCGGCCGCCGTGCCGGACGCGGCGGCGTTGCCTTCATGGCAGGACGGGGCCGCCCGCGCCGCCATCCTCAAGTTCGTGGCCAGCGTGACGCGGCCAGGCACGTCCACCTATGTTCCGCCCGAGGCACGCATCGCCGTGTTCGACAACGACGGCACGCTCTGGAGCGAGCAGCCCATGCCGTTCCAGGTGCTCTTCATGATCGATCAGGTCAAGAATGCGGCGCCTCATCATCCCGAATGGCGGCGCAACCCGGCCTTCAAGGCGCTGATGGCGCAAGACAACGCGGCGCTCGCCAGGCACAGCAAAGAACTGGTGCAACTGCTCGAGGCAGCGAACAGCGGCATGACCACCGACCAATACGATCAATCTATCCGGGACTGGCTGGCGAACGCGAAGCATCCCACGCTGAACCGTCCTTATACCGATCTCGTCTATCAACCGCAGTTGGAACTGCTCAGTCTGCTGCGGGCAAACGGCTTCGCGATCTGGATCGTGTCTGGCGGGACGGCACAATTCATGCGCGTCTGGGCAAGCAAGGCCTACGGCATTGCCCCGGACCACATTATCGGCACCGAAGAGAAACTGGCGTACGACACGCGCGGCGGCAAGCAGGTGTTGATCCGCAAACCCGGACTCGACTTTGTCGACGACGGCGCCGGCAAGCCGGTCGGGATTTACCGTGCGATCGGCCGTCGCCCGATTCTTGCGTTTGGCAACTCCGATGGCGACCGCGAGATGCTCGAGTACGCGACGAGCGGCCCGGGCCCCTCGCTCGGACTGCTGCTGCATCACGACAATGGCGCGCGCGAGTTTGCCTACGATCGCAACGCAGGCTCGGTACGCCTCGACAAGGCATGGGACGATGCGCCGGCGCGCGGGTGGGTCGTGGTCAGCATGAAAGACGACTGGAAAACGGTGTTTCCCGCGCCGCGGCCGGGTTCACAGTAACCATTGGCCGCCCGTCATGCTGCGTTGCATCGCATCGGGTAATTCCAGCGCCGGAACCCTCGAACAAGGAGTGTCGACGTGGCTTCATCCAGTATCAGCCCGAAGAACGGCGTATCACCTGCCGAATGGGACGCGCGCGTCAATCTGGCCGCGGCATACAGGCTCACCGCGCTGTTCGGGTGGGACGACCTGGTATTTACCCATATCTCGGCGCGCGTGCCAGGCCCGGAGCATCACTTCCTGATCAATCCGTACGGCATGATGTTCGACGAGATCACCGCGTCGTCATTGGTCAAGATCGACCTCGACGGCCGTAAGGTGACCGAATCGCCGTATGACATCAATCCAGCCGGATTCACGATTCACAGCGCCGTGCACGCGGCGCGCGAAGACGCGCATTGCGTGATGCACACGCATTCGGTCAATGGCGTGGCGGTGTCGGCGCAGGAAGCGGGACTGTTGCCGCTTTCGCAGCAGTCGCTTGGCGTGCTGGCGTCGCTCGGCTATCACGACTACGAGGGCATCGCACTCAATGAGGCCGAAAAGCCCCGGCTCGTTCGCGACCTCGGCAACAACACCAACCTGATGCTGCGCAACCACGGCTTGCTGACGGTCGGCGCCACGCCGGCGGACGCGTTCGTCGCAATGTACTTCTTCGAGGTGGCCTGCATGATTCAGGTGCGCGCCCAGGCAGGCGGCGGAAAGCTGACGCCTATCGGGCAGCCGATCCTCGACGGTATCAAGCAGCAAATCGGACTGGTAACGCGGGGTGTCTCGCCTGGGGCGCTGGTGTGGCCCGGATTGCTACGCCGGCTCGACCGTCGCAACCCCGGATACGCTGACTAACTCGCCGATGCAGGGTATGGCGGAAGTCATTGGGTAGGATGCAAGAGAATCTGGATGGCTAAGATTGTTATCTACGGCGCGGGCTCGATTGGCTGCTACGTCGGCGGACGGCTTCTTGCCGGAGGCAGCGACGTCAGCTTCATTGGGCGAGCCCGCATGGCGGATCAATTGCGCCGTGAAGGCATCACGCTGTCGCGGTACGACAATTGCCGCTGGCATGTCCCGCCGGAGCAACTCGACATATCCACGGACGCCGCTCGCGCCGCAGCAGCCGACCTCGTGCTCGTCACCGTGAAGTCGGCCGCGACACCCAAAGCCGCGGCGGAACTGGCCAGCGTGCTTCGCCCGGGCACGATTGTGGTGAGCTTCCAGAACGGCGTCGGCAATGCGGATGTGCTGCGCGCCGCGCTGCCGCAACACACGGTGCTGGAGGGCATGGTGCCATTCAACGTCGTCGAACGTGGCCCTGGCGCATTTCATCAAGGTTCGGCGGGCGAACTGGAGATCAAGCAAGCGCCGGCCATGCAGCCCTTCGCCGACGAGTTCAGAAAAGCGAGGCTCCCGCTCGTCCAGCATGCCGATATGCTGCCGGTGCAGTGGGCGAAGCTGTTGCTCAATCTCAACAATGCGATCAACGCGCTGGCTAACCGGCCTTTGAAGGAGGAGCTCTCGCAGCGCGCCTACCGGCTCTGCCTTGCCATGGCGCAGCGAGAAGCACTGGCGCTGCTCAAGCAAGCTGGCATACGGCCCGCCAGATTGACGCCGCTTCCGGCTACCTGGATTCCGCGTGTTCTCGGCGTGCCCGATGCGCTGTTCGAACGGCTCGGCCGCGCGATGCTGACAATCGATCCGCTTGCGCGCTCGTCGATGTCCGACGATATGGCGGCGGGCCGGCCCACAGAAATCAACTGGATCAACGGCGAAGTCGTGCGCCTCGCACAACGCCTCGGGCAACCGGCGCCGGTGAACGAACGACTATGCGAACTCGTGCGGCAAGCCGAGCGAAGCGAGGTGCGGCCATCATGGCCGGGTGACGCGCTGCTCGCTGAACTGCGGGCTGCGGCGAACGCCACTTTGGCACTGCGCGGCACGGCCTGATACTCGCGTAGTTAAATGCCACGGGCGGACGGACGTTACTCCGGCTGCTATGTCCGCACCACTGTGTCGGGCGATTCTTCCGACCGTACGCTGGCGAGTGACGCGCACCTTCACACCTGAGATAGAGGCACCCGTGGGTACAAGTATTGTGCTCCTTTCGAATTAGCCAGGGCCAAGGACACGGCCGTTACCGCGGCCCGAGCACGCCGTCATCGCGGTCATTTTCTCGTACCGCACCCTATTTTCCAGCGGACCGCTTGAATGCGTCATCGGCTATCTGCCTGTCGCATCATCGCAACGCCAAAGCGCGTGTAAAAACGAAGCGCGGCGGCGTGCGACCATCGCTTCACCCATCTGACAGCCGCGTTGTTGCTACATTTTGACGGCAATGTGACGGAGCCCGCAAATATTCCCGACCACGTGTTATTTCGCGAAGGCCTCATTACTGAAACTTACCCATCGTAGACTCGCCTGGCTGATCGATGTTTGCATTGTTAATTAACAGTCAAGCCTGTCGCGATCGAAGCCAAGGATGAATATCCCATCCGGCGCGGTCCATCGCGAACGAAACTCGTCCGCCTTCGGTGGGGTGCATTCACTTCGCAACCGATGGCCGTTGCCGCAGCGTCACTCGCAATGGAAGCCCATCAGGGTTGCGACCCGGTTTGCCGGACGCTGTTTCTCGCAGGTTCGTCTACTCACGCCGTTTTCCCTTGTTCCAAAGAACTGGAGTGATTCAATGAGAAAGATTTCCGTTGCCCTCGCCGGCTGCGCCGCGCTTGCGGCATCCGCTGCCAACGCACAGAGCTCGGTCACGCTGTACGGCCTGATCGATGCCGGTATTGCGTATACGAACAATGTTCAGAACGGTACCCCCAGCCATGGTAGTGCGCGCGTCGCGCTCGCAAGCGGCAATATCAGCGGCAGCCGCTTCGGCCTGCGCGGCAGCGAAGACCTGGGCGGCGGTCTGCATGCGGTCTTCGTGCTCGAAAACGGCTTCAACGTCAACAACGGCGCGCTCGGCCAGGGTGGCCGCATGTTCGGCCGTCAAGCGTATGTCGGCCTGAGCGGCGATCAATACGGCGTCCTCACTTTGGGCCGTCAGTATGACTCGATGGTCGACTTTGTCGCGCCGCTGTCCGGCACGGCGGGCACGTTTGGCGACTCGGGCTTCGCGCACGTGTACGACAACGACAACCTGCAACATACTGTGCGCTTCAGCAACTCGGTGAAGTTCACGAGCATGGACTACGCCGGCTTCAAGTTCGGCGGCGTGTACGCGTTCAGCAACAGCACCAGTTTCGCCGTCGATCGTGCGTATAGCGCCGGCGCAGCCTACAACAACGGCCCGCTGCACCTGGCCGCGGCCTACCTCCAGATCAACGGCTCGGGCGCAGCGAGCACCCCTGCAGGCACAGCCAATCAGAACGTTGCGGCTGACCCGAGCGAGTTCAAGTCGACCGCGGGCGGCGGCAACCTGACGGCGGACGTGCAGCGCACGGTCGGTGCAGGCATTGGTTATTCGTTCGGCCCTGCGGCGGTCAACTTCGTCTACTCGCACAGCCAGTACCAGAATACGTCCGCGTTTGGCCTGACGGCCTCGAACGGTTCGGTTCACTTCGACAACTACGAACTGAACGTCAAGTACGCACTGACGCCGGCACTCTCTCTCGGCCTGATGGACACGTTCACGGACGGCCATCTGAACGGTGTGAGCAAGTCGAACATCGGCACCGATCCGAAGTGGAACCAGGTCAACGCGATTGCGCGCTACTCGCTGTCGAAGCGCACCGAGCTGTACGCTGAAGCGATGTACCAGCACGCGATCGGCAACAACAACACTGCCGTGATGTACAACGCCGGTGGCAACTCCGCGACGAGCAATCAGGTGATGGGCGCCGTCGGCATGCTGACCCGCTTCTAAGCAGCACAGCCAGCGCCCGTTCATGCCCCCGTCCAGCGGCCGGACGGGGGCACTCTTGACACGGGATGCGGCTCAGCGGGCGGATATCTGAATAGACCATGCCGATGGTCGGCCATTTATGGGGTGGCGTCCCTACGCTTGCGTGCGCGACTAAAGCTAGAATTGTCGCGCTCACCTCGACATGTCCATGATGCTGACTATTCGCCCCCTCGCCAGCGGTTCGCACAGCGACCGCGCCAACGTGCTACGCATCTTTCTGGAAGCGCCTTCGTACACGGCACTCGTTGAAGGTCGGCAGCCGTCCGAAGAAGACGTTGAAGACTTCTTCAATGGCAAGCCAGACAGCAAGGATGCGGCGGACAAATCGGTCTTCGGGTTTTACGCTGGGCCGGCCATGGTCGGCTGTGCGGATGTGATCCGCTCGTACCCCGCCGGCGATTGCCTATGGATCGGCCTTCTGCTTTTCTCCGAAGCGCACCAGGGTCGCGGTCACGGGACGACAGCGTTGGCTTTGATCAACGAGATAGCGAAGGATTGGGGCTGCCGGAGACTGCAACTGGCCGCCATTTCGACGAATCCGCGCGCCCTCGGGTTCTGGCAACACGAGGGTTTTGAAACCGTGCGCCACACGACCAATCCGAGATTCATCGGCGAAGTCATCGTCATGGAACGCCCCGTCAAGTAACGGCATCGGACGGCCCTTGCTGGTCGATCACCCGATCACGCAACCGGCCAGCCACCGCGCCTCATTTGCCGCCACCGTGGCGATGCCGCCGCCGCTTCTCGCGCTCCTCCGCCATGTGCGGCATCAGTTCCTCGATGTACCGTCTCGCGTCACCGCGCGTGGCGACCTCCTTGAAGCGCCGGTGTGCCGCATCTTCACCGACAAGCTCCATGTGGGACTTGCGCAGCACGTGCAGCAGCCCCATCAGCGTGCTGGAATCGGGTACGTCTTCGTGGTCGCGCTCATGCGCGGGCGTCGGCTGAGTCATGTTCCGACCTCCTCTGGGCAGTCCTGGCGGCAGGTTTGGGTAATCAGCGACAGCACGTCATTGGCGCTCCTGTCGCGATTCGTCAGCGGCTGGAGACCGAACAGGCGTTCAAGCGTCGCGAGCACCGAACTGTGATCGTACGTCGTGTGATCCACCTTGCCCGCTTCGACCCACGGCGACACGACAATCGCGGGAACGCGCACGCCATACACGTCGAACCCGAATCCGTTCACATTCAGCGTCGCGGGCGCGCCGTCGCCCGGCGGGATTGCCGGGCCGGGTTTGACCGAGTCGTAAAAGCCGCCGTGTTCGTCGTAGAGAATGACGAACAGGCTCTTGTCCCACAAGGGCGAGTTGCGAATCGCGCTGTAGACGCGGGCGGCGAGCTGGTCGCCGGCGGCAAGGCCGTCCATCGGATGCTGCGAACTGCCGTTCTTATAGGTGTCGTTCACGACATCGCCGTAGCTCGGCTCGATGAACGTATAACGGGCCGTGTAGCCTGCGGCGAGGTCCGCTTCGAAGTGCGACAGATCGTCGACGTCGCATACGCTGATGCCTTTGATCGACGCGACCTGCGGTATGCGGCCGAGCGGATCGCCCAGGTGGTCCTGGTACAGGCGATAGCTGCCTTTGCCGAGCGCATCGAAAATCGATCCTTTGGGATAGGCGAGGCCATCCAGCCCGACCCAATTGCACATCTCGGTCGAGGTCGGCGAATGATCGAGCCCGGCCGACGACGCGCCATGCAGGAAGTAGCGGTTCGGCCAGGTTGGGCCGGGCATCGACGAATGCCAGCCGTCGCACAGCACGAACTGCGTCGCGAGCTGGTACAGCGCGGGGGACTGCGTACGGGCGTCGACGCCGCGCATGATGTCGTCCACGTCGCCGCCTTGCGGTGGGGCGCCTTCCGAGCGGGTGGTCGCATAGTTCGAGACGAAGCCGGAATTGTCGACGGGCGGATAGGGCTGCCCCCGCTGGAACGTCACATTCTCACCGCATAAATGCTCGACCACGTCGGCGAATTCGTGCCCGGGGTCGGTGGGCATCTGGCCGGGTGCGCCGTCGCCGAACGGGTAGGTGGTGCCGTTGTAAGTGTTCGCGTTGGCGGGCGTGGCGGCGACGATGCCGGGTATGCCCGACAGCGCGAACAGATGGTCGAAGGACCGGTTTTCCAGCATCAGCACGAACACGTGCTGGATGATCTCGTTCAGACCGGTTGCGGCTGCTGCATTTGCATTAGCGTTCATGAAGCGTGCTCCTGTCGTTGGTTGGACGACTGAACTGTTCTTCTGCTTCGTTCTTCGTTGCTGGCGCACCCAATCGCTCGGGGTACGCCAGCGGCAACACTTTCAGGTAAGACGCGCGGGCGCATCGTTTTTACAAGGCGGCCACCCCGTACGCTACCGCAATTCCGACTCCGAGGGTTCCAGCACGCTGCGCAACTTCCCCAGAAGCCAGTTGACCAGCGCGTTGTTGTGCCGGTAATGATTCCACGTGGGATGCTGACGAGCGCCCAGGATGCGTTTGAACTCATAAGACGTGGCGCCCAGTTCGACTTCCTCGTAGCCGCCCTGAATGCCGAATTCAACCGTGCGGATAAACATGGCGAAGTACAAACCGTACTCATGGCTCCTGGCGTAATCCAGACCGATATAGCGGTTGACCAGATGGCGCCCTTTCCCGATCAATTGCGTGAACCCGATCAGGTCGCCCTCCAGAAAGTACAGCAGATAATGGCTCAGGTCGCGGGTATTGGCGAAATACGCCCGCGTCAGCTTCTCGAACTTCAACTCAGCCTTGTTATAGGTGTTCAAATATAGCTGATAGACCGGATCGACGAGGTGATCGGGCAGACCCGCGTGCTCTTCGTAGCGTAGTGCGGCGGCCTTCTTCAGCTTGCGCTTGAGCAGGTTCCGGCGGTCGCTCTTCATGCGCTGATAGTAGTCCGGGCCGAGGGCCAGCACGGGTACGGGCAAGCCTTTGGCCGCGACAAAACCCCGCATCGGCAAATCCTGATCGAATCCCTTGTAGGCGAGCAGACTCCCCTTCTTCGCCAGCCGACTGTTGATGACCGCGAGCGTTTCCTCCGAGACCTCCCCGTGGATGCGGCCGGCATCCACCGTCGGATGCCCGATGCAAGCCAGCTTGAAGCGGATCCAATGCAAACTCTTCTTCAGCCAGCCGTTGGGAAGCACCGTATTGAGCCGAAAATCCATCACGAAGTAAGGCGCCACTGTCACGAGCCTGTCTGCCCGGTAGACGGCGAAATAACCGAAGCTGAAGTCATCCAGGCCGGCCGTCTGGAAGGCTTGGTAAAACTCCGCTCCCTCTGGCTCGCCGTCCAAAAAGCCGTCTGGCGGAACGGCCAGATCTTCGATGTGCAGCATGGGTCGCCATCCTTCTTCTGACTGGTTCGTTGGCTGGGGGCACCGATTGTCTGCGATCTTTGCGGCGTTGTCGAATGACAGTGGCCATCCGTCCAGCGTGCCCCTTTGCGCAAAGGTGATTTCGACTCCGGGTACTTCTGAGGCCCGCGACCGGCACCTATAGTCAGCTCAGCTTTCGAACGCGCCCGCAGATTCAAGGCGGGCCTGACACAAAGCTTCCCCTGTCCAAAGGAGCAGACCATGCTGACCCAAACGTCCCCGGAGCTTCTCGCCGAACCCGCTGCCGTCACCTCGGATGCGCAATACTTCGAATACACCTCGTCCGCGAATCCCATTGGGGCGAAGCTCATCTCGCGGGTGCCGTTCCGCAACTTTCCGCCTTCGCTCTACGCAGCCGGCGCGACGCGCATCGTGCCGCTCGACCTTTCCGCCGAACTGGGCTGCCCTGGTCCCGCGACGAGTCCGGGCTTGAGCGCCAGTTTCCTGCGCATCAACGCGGCGGACGCATTGACGCTCGCGCCGAACGCGACTTCGCAGGTTTGCTATGTCATCAGCGGGACTGGCAGCGTCACGCAGGGCGAGAGCCGCTTTGCGTTCGCGCAGGGCGATTTCTTCACGCTGCCCGGCGGCGATCCCGCTGTGCTGAGCGCCGACACGACCGCTACGCTCTACTACGTCAACGACGCCCCGCTGCTGGCGTATCTCGGCACGACCGGCGTTCAGCCGCGCTTTGCGCCGACGCTTTATCCCGCCGCCCGCGCGCAGGAAGAGTTGCGCAAGGTCTCGGAGGATGCCAATGCGGGCCGCCGCAACCGCATCAGCGTGCTGATGGGCAACGCCAACTTTCCGCAGACGCGCACCGTCACGCATGTGTTGTGGGCGATGTTCGGCATCGTGCCGCCCCACTCCGTGCAGAAGCCGCACCGCCATCAATCGATTGCGCTCGATTTCATCGCGGGTGGACAGCCGGGGGTCTACACCTTGGTGGGTACGGAGTTGGACGAGAACGGCAGTATCGTCAATCCGACGCGCGTTGACTGGGAAGCCGGCATGGCATTCGTGACGCCGCCGGGATACTGGCACGCGCACTTCAACGAAACGAATGACAATGCCTATGTGATTCCGATCCAGGATGCCGGCTTGCAGACCTGGCTGCGCACGCTCGATATCCGCTTCGCCCGTTAAGGGTTACGCTCGAATGCGAGTCCGGCGTCCCAATACGGCGGCTCGCCAAACGTCTCGGCGTAGAAATCCACGAACGCGCGCACCTTCGACGAAACGATTTTTTTCGGTGGATAAACTGCCCAGATTGCGGGTTCGGCGCGCCCCGTGCGCGCCTCCCATTCGGGCAGCACGTGCAGCAGGCGTCCTTCGCACAGGGCAGTGGACGCGAGCCACGTCGGCAGAAGAGCCAAGCCGCAACCGGCTATGGCGAGTTCCAGCACGGCGTCGGAGTCGTCGGCGCGCAAGCGTCCCCGCAATTGCACCGGCATCGGTTCGTGCTCCGGCAACGGATGCACATCGTCGACACGAATGAAAAACCAGGTGTCGTCCGGCATCAGGGACAAGCGCAGCACGTTGTGTGCAGCCAGATCCTCAGGATTCCGAGGCATTCCGTTGCGCTCGAAATACGCCGGACTACCGCAGACGATACGACGATGCGGCGCCATCCGCCTCGCCATCAATGACGAATCGGGCAGCACGCCGATACGGATCGCCACGTCGATGCGGGCCTCGATCAGGTTGAGCGTTTCGTCGGCCGATACGATATCGAGGTCGATGTCGGGATAGCGCGACATGAATGCCGGCAGATGCGGCACGACATGCCGGCGCCCGAATGCCGACGGCATTGTGACGCGCAGCACGCCTTGTGGTGTGAGATTCAGTGACGACGTGACCTGGCGCGCGTCGTCGAGCGCATGCAGGGCGATCATGGCGTGCTCGCGAAACAGCCTGCCACCCTCGGTCAGAACGAGCCCGCGCGTCGACCGGTTAAACAAGGCAATGCCCAGATCCTTTTCCAACTCGCTAATGTAGCGCGAGATGGTCGAGGTCTTGACTGCCATTTCAAGAGCCGTTTTGCTAAAGCTCCGCAATTCCGCCGCGCAAACGAAGGCCCGTACCGCCGCAAAATAGTCCATGAGATTTCTGACGCGAATCGCGCTTTCTGCAAGGCACTTCACGAAGTAACAACCGGCCCGCGCACAATAACCTCGCAGCGCGGCGGCCGATAGACCGTACCTGGCCTGTCGGTCTCGTGGCCCTGCCCGCCTCAGCGCGGCAGGGCCGCAGCGCCTCACTTGCGCTTGAGTTGCGAGATGTCCCGCACCGCGCCGCGATCGGCCGAAGTCGCCAGGGCGGCGTACGCCTGCAACGCTTGCGACACCACACGTTCACGATTCGCCGGCTGCCAGGCCTTGTCGCCACGAGCCTCCATGGCTTCGCGACGGCGTGCCAGGACCTCGTCCGACACCGCGAGATGCATCTTGCGATTCGGAATGTCGATCTCGATCACGTCGCCCTCTTCCACCAGACCGATCGTGCCGCCTTCGGCTGCTTCCGGCGATGCGTGTCCGATCACGAGGCCCGACGAACCACCCGAGAAACGGCCGTCGGTGAACAGCGCGCAGGTCTTGCCCAGGCCCTTGGATTTCAGATACGACGTGGGGTAAAGCATTTCCTGCATGCCGGGGCCGCCCTTCGGACCTTCGTAGCGAATCACCACCACGTCGCCCGCGACGACCTTGTCGCCCAGAATGGCTTCGACTGCGTCGTCCTGGCTCTCGAACACGCGCGCGCGCCCCGAGAAAATCCATTGCGATTCGTCGACGCCCGCGGTCTTGACGATACAGCCCTTCTCCGCGAGATTGCCGTACAGCACGGCGAGGCCGCCGTCTTTCGAATACGCGCTCTGCTTGCTGCGGATGCAACCGCTCTTGCGGTCAGTATCCAGCGCAGCGTACGTCGCTTCCTGGCTGAACGCGACGGTGGTCGGAATGCCGCCCGGGGCCGCGCGGAACAGTTTCTGCGCTTCTTCGCCCGCGCTACCCGCGACGTCCCATTTGGCGATCGCGTCGCCCAGCGTGCCGCTATGCACGTTGCTGCACGACAGGTCGAGCAGTTCCGCGCGAGCCAGTTCGCCAAGAATGCCTGGGATGCCGCCGGCACGATGCACGTCTTCGATATGGTACTTGTCGGTTGCCGGCGCGACTTTGCACAGGCACGGCACTTTGCGAGAAATGCGGTCGATGTCGGACATAGTGAAATCGACGCCGCCCTCCTGCGCCGCTGCCAGCAGGTGCAGCACGGTATTGGTCGAACCACCCATCGCCACGTCGAGCGCCATGGCGTTCTCGAAGGCCTGCTTGCTCGCGATGTTGCGCGGCAGAACCGAGGTGTCTTCTTCCTGATAGTAGCGGCGGCACAGATCGACGATCAAGCGGCCGGCCTGTTCGAAGAGCCCCTTGCGGTATGCATGCGTAGCGACGATCGTGCCGTTGCCGGGCAACGCAAGGCCAATCGCCTCGGTCAGGCAGTTCATCGAATTCGCGGTGAACATGCCCGAGCAGGAGCCGCATGTCGGGCACGCGTTGCGCTCGATTTCCGCCACTTCCGCATCGCTGACCCGGGAGTCGCCCGCCTTGATCATCGCGTCGATCAGGTCGATCTTGGCGATCACCTGGCCGTCCGTCGGCGATTTGACCTTGCCTGCTTCCATCGGACCACCGGACACGAACACGACCGGGATGTTCAGGCGCATGGCGGCCATCAGCATGCCCGGGGTGATCTTGTCGCAGTTCGAGATGCAGACCATGGCGTCGGCGCAGTGCGCGTTGACCATGTATTCGACCGAGTCGGCGATCAGTTCGCGCGAGGGCAGCGAGTACAGCATGCCGCCGTGACCCATGGCGATACCGTCGTCCACGGCGATCGTGTTGAATTCCTTGGCGACGCCGCCGGCCGCTTCGATTTCTTTCGCCACCAGCGCGCCCAGGTCGCGCAGATGCACGTGGCCCGGCACGAACTGGGTGAACGAGTTTACGACCGCAATAATGGGCTTGCCGAAATCATCGTCCTTCATTCCGGTGGCGCGCCACAGCGCGCGGGCACCGGCCATGTTGCGGCCATGAGTCGAAGTTCGCGATCGATAGTTAGGCATCTGTGTCCTCAGGTATTGCGGGCTTTGAAATTGGAATTGGATTGGCGCCCAGCGAGCGCTGGGAAGGTACGAATGGTGCGAGATCGCCGGTAATACGTCCAATATATTTTTTCGACGTTATTAGGTCGAAAAACATATTAATTGGCAGTTTGTCATGGTGGGTGCCGGGCGGGCGGTCAATGCAGAGCGATATGCGGCGGCCACTCTGGCAGTTTTCAGCGCTGCAACACTTTCGTTGAAATCAACCGCTCGCGGAGAATGGCATCGCCCTGTCTGGCCGTATCCCATTGCCGTGGTTCGCTTGTTGCATGGTTATTGGCTTGCACGCGCCCCACGCCAATCCGGTCTGGCGCAACGCGAATACTGGAGACGAACATGACCTCGACTAACCGCGTCGCGGCAGCGGCATCGGCCGTTCTGCTTGCCTGCATCGCTTCCTCTGCATGGGCCGATGAGCCGCAGAAGCTGTCCAAGGACGAGTTGATGCAAGTCATTCCGGACTCGAAAGTGCTCAGCACCGGCGCAAGGGGCTTTATCCGGCGCTGGACGAACGACCCTTCGGGCAGCTTTGTCGCCAACTGGGAGGCGCCGCCGCAGTTCAGACATGGGACAGGCAACGCCCAAGGCACGTGGAAGGTGAATGACAAGGGGCAGTATTGCGTCCACATCGAGTGGGAAAAACTGCAAGCCGAAGGATGGTGTGCGTTCCTGCAAAAGACCGGCGACGGGAAGTACGGTATCGCCGATGAGGGACATAGTACGTGGGTGCCGACTACGTTTGAACTTAGCAAGTAGGTGGGGGAACGGGGAGTTTCTATCCACAGGCGTCACTTGTTTAGATGCTGCAAGACCCGCCGCCGACGCAGCGCGGCGGATCACTCCTGCGAACTGAACCTCCGAGGGCGTGCTTAAGCAGCCTTGGCAGCGGCCTCCCTGGCGAGCAGGCGTTGCGCCTGTTGATCGCCCTTTCCAGCTTCCTGCGCGGTTTGCACCGAGGTTTCGCTGGCTTCCGCCATCAATGCGCGCGCGGCGCTGCTGATATTGACCGTATACGATGCCGTAGACGTGCTGGCACTCGATCCCGTATCTGACGAAGCGGTTGTGCTGGTGCGCGATGCTGGGGTTGTCGACGCAGAACCCGAGTTCGATGTGACGGACGAAGTCGATGCTTGTACAGCACTTTGACCGACTGCCTGAATGGACATCTCAATCTCCCGATAGAAAAAACGTTTGTACTGCGGACTGTCTATCGGCCTCAACAAGTAAGGCTTGAGAAGTATATTTTTTGAGATTTCCAGGTTTCTTAAGCACCTCTTAAGGCTCCATCGAGAACGCCCATTGAGCGGCTGGAATCGGTTATCAGTGAGCGGCCTTTGCTGCTCTTTGCCTGAAGACCATCAAACTGGTCAGGATGAAGCCTAGAAGCGCGATCGAAGCGGCATAACGGTTCATCGCGAGTCCACCATGGTCGATTGGCTTGTCGAGGAAGTCACCCAGCGCCGCACCGAGCGGGCGAGTCAGAATGAAGGCAGCCCAGAACAGTATCGTCGATGAGATTTTGGTCCTGTAGTGCGCAATAACCAGCACCAGCAGCAAGCCACCGAAGACAATGGCCGCGCCGCTGTAGCCGAGCGCAACCGTGTCGGCAGTCCAGTCGCCCAACGCGGTGCCGAGCGTCTGGGAAAACATAATTGTTACCCAGTAAAACATCTCCGCCCTGGGCGAAGAAACAGTCGTCACCGATACCGAACCCATCACCTTGTACCAGGTGAAGAGCGAGCCCAGCAGCAAAGCGAGAAGGATCGCACTTCCGCCCGAGTAGCCGATCCCGAGAGATCGGTCGGCAAAGTCGGCAAGCGTCGTACCGACTGTCGTTGTAGCGACGATGGTTACCCAGTAAAGAAGCGGATTAAACCAGTTCGCCCGAATCTGGGCGCTAACAGCGGCGAAGAATATCACCGCGAAAATGATCGTGCCGACAAGGTAGCCCAGATTCATCGACATCGTGACGGCATCTCCGCCGGTCTCGCCTAGTGTCGTCGCTGCGATCTTGACGATCCAGAAACCAAGCGTGATCTCCGGCACCTTGGCCATCGCCATGTGCTTTGTTGTGTCCATATTCCCTCATGTAGGTAGCCAGGGGTCCCGTCACCGTCATGCAGGGACGCGGCGCTGACAGCGCAAACTTCGCGTCTTCTTCGCAATGTGGGACATCCCGTCAAGAAAATTAAGCCAACGTTGGATGTCAGTTTGCAGGACGCTTCCTTAGGAAATCCTTAGGCGCGACCGTGCTTTCTTGCAAAAGCGCTCGCGGCGGCCTGGAAATCCTCTCCTGATCCGGACCGATTGCGGAAGTTCGAGGTCTGTCGAGGCATTACTGACTTCGGACGACACTGAATTTCCACATCCGACCCTTCTGAGTCACCCAAAGGCTGTCCCAGATCTTCTGTTCCTGGATCGACGTGAGGCGATGGTTCCGACACGTGCTTATGAGACCGGCTTTCGGCGGCAATCCTGGTTTACGGGCGCAGTCCGTCGATCTCAACTTCCGCTTCGCATTCGACGGGCACGTTTAGAGGGAGCGCGACGCCGACGGCTGACCGAGCATGCATACCGATGTCCGGCCCGAACAGTTCAAGGATCAAATCCGAGAAGCCATTTGCGATCCGTGGCATCTGGTCGAAACCGGGCGCTGCGTTGATCATTGCAAAGACGCGTACCCAGGCCGTAATGCGATCCAGATCCCCAAGCGCCTTCTGAAGACTCGCCAACTGTGCAAGCGCCACAAGGCGTGCTGCTGCGTAGCCTTCGTCTGAAGAAACTTCGGCGCCGACCTTACCGACCGGTTGCGCAATCGTCCCATCGAGGTTGAGCGGCACGTGTCCCGAGACAAAAACTCGTGTGCCGCTCACGCGCACCCAAGCAAATGGCAATGACATATTTACGTTTGCAGGCATCTGTAGCGTCTGCGGCAACGTCAGTCCCATCTCCGCGAGCTTCGCTTCGATTCTTGCCATGGCCGTCTCCTCGTTAGCCTGCGAAGAACGTTAGATGCTGGCGGTCGGCTTTTCAAGTCGATCTGCGTCCCATGACCGCGCGCGGCGATCGTATAGGACGTACGCTTTGCGCAAAGGGCATATCACGCCCCGGAGCGGCCCGTCCCGCATCTACAAAGCGGACACTCAGACGTCGGGGCTTGTGCGCTGATCGGCACATGCGTCAAATAACCTGTACGCGCGTAGCTGTATTCCAGCTTGCCGCAGAGTCAATCCCCATACCGCACCGCTCTCTGTGTGTTCGAACGTAATCTCGGCTCCGACTTCTTCGACGACAAAACAGCGACCGTCCGAGGAAGCGGCCTTTAGCTTGCGTTGTGCCGTAGCTTGCACGAATAGCTCGTTGCCATCGACGGTCACCTCAACATACATGCGTGGGTGGCGGTAGCGTCCAGCGTACTGCAAGACGTCCGTAGAAATAGCTGGGGTTTCTTCGCGACTGCCCGGCTGCGGCCCATTCGCCGTTCGTCGAACCGCATCATCCACTCTCCGCCCCACCAACCTCACATTGCGCTCTCGCAGAGTTACCGTGGATACCTTTCCGTCCACCTCACGGTCAAATTTGATATCTATGTCGCTGGTTTTCGAAAAGAACACCCCAGATCCAGAGCATGCTAATGGCAGTCGCTGATGACCAGAAAAGCTGGCACACAGCGCGTCATTATCGAGGAAAATTTCCAGGAAATACCGATGACCCAGTTGGAACGCTCCCACAAACTCTTTTAGTTCCGGTACTCCCGGTGTGATCTCGCGACACGGCTGATACCGACCGACACCGGCTCGCGCGAGGCGCTGTGCAATCATCGGGACTTCGGCGCCTTGGAGGTTCGAAAGAACGATGACGGTCAGGTCGTCATCCATGTGGACGTCAAGAGTGCACAGGAAGCCGTTTATGGCGCCACCGTGACTAACGCGAGTGCGCCCCTCGTCCGACCCAACGAACCAGCCGTAACCATATCCATGTCCGTGGTCACGCAACATCTCCTCAAGACGGGCTGGTTGGATCACGTCCCCATTCATGAGAGCCTTCGTCCAGAGATACAAATCATCCGCTGTCGAATACAGTCCACCGGCAGCATACGGTAACGACATTGCGATGAATCTTGCATGCCTCCATCTGCCATCGACGCAGGTGTACCCTGCGGCTCGTCGATCGACGATCTTCGACGTATGGTCATAACCACTGTCGACCATGCCAAGTGGCTGGAAAAATTCGTCCGTCAAAAAAGCGGAGTAGGTCTGGCCGCTGACGTTTTCCACAATGCTGCCAAGTAAAATATATCCGGTATTACTGTAGACAAAGCGAACTCCTGGCTGGAATTCCAGTGGTTGATCGCTCGTCAGCCCAATGATCTGCTCCGGCGTTCGCTCTTCAAGTGATATGCGACTCAGGAAGTCCGGCAGGCTCGTATATGAAGGGACTCCCGAAGTATGGGTTAGCAACTGATGGATAGTGACGTCGTGCCAACTATTCGGAGCGTCGGGCAGATATTGGCCGAGCCGGTCTGCAACGTTCAGTTTGCCACGCTCTGCGAGGCGGAGAATCGCGGCCGCGGTGAACTGCTTCGTAATTGAGCCGATGCGAAATTTTGTTTCCGGCGTATTGGGGATCCCCCACTCCCTGTTTCCGAGGCCGAAAGCCTGGCGAAAGACTATCTCGTCGTTTTTGGCGACCAACACGACACCTGAAAAGAGGTCGGCCTCCAGGAATGGCAATACGATTTCGTGTGCTTTTGCAGCGTAGTCATCCGCGCGAAGCGTAGAACACATGGATCGCGTCCTTGAAGAAAATGGCAGGAGTGCAGTATCACGGTCTATAACGTGCGCTACGGAACCCCATTGCGATCGCGGGGCTTGCCACAGATTGCCAACGAAGCCGCCCGTCGCATTGCGTGACCGCACCTGACCGATTCGAGCGTTCGTATGCTACAGGCAGTGACGAAGCACTCGTGTCAGTCCGCCTGTGAAAGTTGAAATACGTTTCCCTCGGGGTCCTCTCCGTCACACATCAGATAGGGAAAGCCATCGTAACGCTTCAGATCACGCATCGGGACGCCGGCCTTTACAAGTTTCTCGCGCAGTTCTGGCAATCCCGATTGCAGCGAGAAAACGATCTTGGAGTTCGAAGAATTGGGAGCTGACGCTCGGTTGCGGTAGGGCTCCCCGACGCGGTGCAGCGCAATCTCGATCTCACCCGCCTTAAGGACGGCCCATTCATCTTCAATTTCTTCCGTGAGCGGAAGGTCAAAGTGGGCACGATAGAAGGACTTCAGCACTGCTACATCGCGGACGTACAGTATTAACCTGGTTATCGAGACGAACATGAGATTCTCCGAATATGTTTCGCGATCCACCTTCGACCGTAGCTGTATGCCACCTCCCAAACCGGCCGTGTCGAATGTCTCAATGTCGCCGAAGTGCGTCTTACGCTGACGTCTCAGATGCGTGCTAGGACCATAGGCGGTCGAACGTCGTTGACCTAACGATACGAGCATCGAATTGCGTCTCCGAATTTATCTCGTCGAACGTCCGGTCCCGGCCGAATCAAATCCGATGGCGTCGCCCGCAGTTGCCGGTGCCTTCCTCAAATCTCACTGCTATAACGCCAGGTCCTGGGAATACATGGGACCATCTCTCATGCCTCAGTGCACCGGTTCGATCTTGAAATCGTCGACCGCTACGCCAAGGTCCACTCCTTCGCCGCTGCCGCTCAACGCCATCGACGTAGTTCCCTTGGTCAGCACCTGGGCAGTACCGCTCTTCCCCGCACCGGCCGAAGCGCCAGCCTGCGCGTAACTGCCGTACACATCCTTGATGCTGTAGACATGGGTGATCTCACCGTGGCCGCTGACGTGGAACTTGCCGGCGGTGAGGCCGCCGCCGTGCACGCTGATCGTGACCGCAGACCTTTGCCCGTTACTGCAGCTCACTTTGCCGCGTCCTTCGGCATGCTGATAAATGGCCGACCATCCGGACATGCTGAAGGTCAGATGGCATTTCACCGGCGCGCTGCCTGCCTGAGCCGAAGTAGCAGTCAGACCGGCCAGGGCACCTGCGCACAGCAACTTGATGGCAGTCGATACAACGATATGCTTGCTCATGGACGTCTCCAGGCACGTGAACGTGGATTATCCAGTGTAACTGTTATTCGCAGCGGACCGGCCAACGGATGCCAACTGAGTCCGCCACCCTGACGAGCCATTCACTTAATGAATGCCCTGAAGTCCATTCTTTTCCAGAACCGAATTGATCAAGGCGCCCACCCGGAGACCGGTGGCCATGGAAGCTTGCCGAACCTGAGCCTGAACAGCAGGATTGTCGCCGGGACACCGCTGCTCCCGGCCGAACCGTCCGTCTGCCCACTCAAGATCATGATCACAATTGACGCCGTCGGCGCATGGGATTCGCACGCGCGCAACGAAGCGCACCTGCTGCAGACGGGGCGGCTGAGACAATTCGTGCGGCTCGAACGGGGACGAGACTATTGCGCATGATCGCCATCCGCAAATGCCAGGCCCGAATTCTTTTCGGACTAACCAGTTGCGACCTCGGACTTCCCTTCCTGTTGCGCGATCGCAGTGCCGGAGCGCTCAGGATTTCGCCCAGGAGGGTCATCGCCTCTTCGCGTCGAACGGACGGCGTCCATGCTTCTGTGGGGACTTGCCTGTCGTCCTGCACAGCGCCAAACGGCTCCGCGCCGCTTTTCACTCCCGCGAAACGGTAACCTCGACGCGGTACGGTAACAATGAGGTTGCGATCGGAGCCCAACTTCTTCCGGATGCTGCAGAGGTGCACGTCGAGATTGCTGTCCGCAACGATGACTCCTTTCCATACCACGTCTAGCAACTCATCCCGCGTGACGAGCCGGCCGCCCGCAGCGACGATGAGGAGAAGAATGTCGAACGCTCGAGATCCGAGTTGCATATCTTCGCGTTCGAGCATCAGACGACGTGTCTCGACATCCAGATAGAAGCGGCCAACTTTCATGATTTCCGGTAACCCGATGATTGAAAGATATGAGCCAGATGGGGTTGATGTCCGCCCGCAAAATAGGAAGTACAAGCAAGCTCACGTTGCGCGCAGCGCAACTGAGCGACTCAGGGCGGCCCCCGTCAATCCAGAAGGCGGAGCGAACATGACAACAATGTAATGTGCGCGTCAGCGTGGATCAATCTTCGCTGTACAGAATAGGAACCACTCGCTCCCGTTTCCATCCGGTGGCGAGACTAAAGGCATCAGTCACGGCAGCGCAAGCTGACCCAACCTAAGTTCAGGAGGTAATTACCATGAAATCTCTTATCTATGCAGCGCTGATCGCCGGCGCACTTGCCACCCCGGTTGTTTCTTTCGCACAAGAGGCGACTGGTCCGTTGACGCGCGCCGAAGTACGCGCGGATCTGATTCAGGTAGAACAAGCGGGGTACCGGCCGGCCGCCAAAGATGCGTACTACCCAGCGGATATTCAGGCGGCTGAGGCGCGGGTTCAAGCGCAGACTGTCACGGCGCCGGGAAGCAAAGATGTAGGCGGCATCCCGAATGGCTCATCGCAGTCGGGTGCGCCGGCGCCAACCGCAGGTACTCACTCGATCTACTTCGGCCACTGAAGCTCGCGTGTTTTACGAGCCATCGCCAGCCGCTTACTTTGGAATACGAATCAAACCGCCGCTTTCGTGCTGTGTCTCTTGGAAAGCGTAAGCGGCCTGGCCGATGCGCAGCATCACGGTCTTTCAGAGGAACGATTCATAAACAATGCATTATTGTTATTGTTAAAAACATTAATTATCGTAAATTGATTGCCGAGTCTACGCTGTAACCATCCCCGTCGCACATGTTCAGGTCGAAGCGCCTGGGCCGCTGGCCGACAGGGGACGGGCGAAAGAAGGAGACGACCATGAGCACCGCCGAGAGGTCCTTGCATTACCTGGTGGAAAAGTGGCTTGCGCCTGCCCCGCACACTCAAATTCGCGTCATACAGTTCGGACATATCCGCGAAGACAGGAGGCGCTTCGTGCATGTCGAGGCATCCGCTGCCGGCGGCTCGCGCACACTCTTTTTCTTTCGGCACGACGACGGCTGCTGGTGCGTATTTCCACCCCGGATCGCGCGCCCTTCGATGACTGGTAGTCGTCTTGCCGCTTGAGTCGCATCGCAACATCATGGATAAAACGGTGGCGGCGCGAAGGGGCGGCGTGACGTTTGAGCCGGGCAGGACGGCTTGCGTATTCGCTGCCGTCTATCGCATCCGGCTAAAGCAAGCACGCAATTCGGCGACGAAGATGGACGGCTGCTCGAAGGCGGCGAAATGTCCGCCCTTCGCAACTTCATTCCAGTAAAAGAGCTTAGAGTAAGTACGCTCGCCCCAAATTCTGGGTGGTTGAGCGATCTCTCCGGGAAAGATAGACACGCCAACAGGAATATCAAGCTTCTGCAGCGAAAAGTCCGTCGCGAAGCTTTCAAAATAAAGGCGAGCGGAAGAAGCGCCTGTATTAGCTAGCCAATAGAGCGTGATGTTGTCGAGCATCTCGTCGCGCGAAAGCTCTCGTTCCGGCTCATTGTTGGTGTCGGACCATTGCGCAAATTTTTCATATATCCACGCAGCCTGACCGGACGGTGAATCCGAAAGACTATAGCCGATCGTCTGCGGTCTCGTGGACTGGAGCTTTGAATATCCCATGCCGTAATTGGCGAACGCAGCGCCTTTCGCGAGAGCAACCTTCTCTTCGGCGGTCGGTTCTCCTTCGACCGGCGGCGGAAACAGAATTGGCAAGTTCAGGTGGATCGCCTTGAGTCCCTCCACATGCTGTTTCGCCATCCACGTAGTAACTCCCGCGCCCCAGTCCCCGCCTTGCGCAACCCAGCTTGTATATCCCAGTCGCTTCATGAGCACGGCCCACGCTCGCGCAATATGAGGTATGCCCCATCCTCGCTCAGTCGGCTTGTCCGAAAATCCATAGCCTGGCAGCGACGGTATGACCACATGGAAAGCGTCATCGGCTGTACCACCATGTGCTGTCGGATCTGTTAACGGCCCAATAACTTTGAGGAACTCTATAACGGAGCCTGGCCAACCATGGGTAAGAACAATCGGCAGCGCGTTCTCGTGTTTCGACCGCACATGCAAGAAGTGGATGCCGAGACCGTCGATCTGAGTCCGGTATTGGGGCACGCTGTTCAGCCGCCGTTCGAGACGGTGCATATCGTAGCTGGATCGCCAATACTCCACGAGCGCTTTCATCTTCGCGAGCGGCACGCCTTCGGACCAGTCGTCGACCGTTTCCTTCTCGGGAAAGCGCGTTGCTGCGAGTCGTACCTTAAGGTCCCGGAGCGCGCCGGGTGGAATGGCGACCTGAAACGGCGTGACGGCTTCAGAGGTTGATGGAAGAACAATATCCATGGCGTTTGCCTCCGCATCCCGTACAGTTGCGAGGCCCGTTCCGAGGCTCAGTGTGCCAAGCCATGCGGCAGTACGAAGCACTTTGCGGCGCATTGGGTCCATGCCCGGTGATGTCGATGCGTCGGACGAAGTTGATGTCATGGGAAACCTCAGTACGTTTGAAAGGGCGATTTTCCTAACTCCGCAGGGCCAGGAATAATCACGAAAGGTCGATATTCCAATCAGGATCAGCCAGCAATGTCGCGCCAATACCGATACGACACCCACTGTACAAACTGGGAGAGTGTTGAATAAAGTGGCTAAACTGGATAACTTTATCCACATAGGTAGATAATCGACATGGACCAGTTGCTTGCCATACGTGTGTTCGCCCGCGTTGTCGAAGCGGGTGCATTCAGCCGTGCCGCCGACTCGCTCGACATGCCGCTCGCCACGGTGAGCAAACTGGTGCGTTCGCTGGAGCAGCATCTTGGCGTCAGACTGCTGCAGCGAACGACGCGGCGCGTCACCATCACGCCCGAGGGCGCCGCATACTACGAGCGCAGCTCGCGCGTGCTGAAGGAACTCGAGGACATCGACTCGAGTTTCTCCAGCGCACATCAACGCCCGCGCGGACGGCTGCGTATCGATATCGGATCCTCGACCGCAAGCTGTGTATTGATCCCCGCCCTGCCCGACTTCATTGCGCTATATCCGGACATACGTATCGATCTCGGGGTGAGCGACCGGCGAGTCGATCTCATTGGCGAGAACGTTGATTGTGTTGTCCGCGGTGGCAACGCCGACGAGCTCTCGCTAATCGCGCGTCCACTTGGCCGTGCACCATGGGTGACCTGTGCGGCGCCGCAGTATCTGAAACAACACGGCAAACCGACGCACCCCGACCAGTTGAAAAGTGCTCATCGTATCGTGAGCTATGTTTCACCGCGTACCGGGCGCGTCATGCCTATGCATTTTCAGAAGGGCAGCGAGCGATTCGAAATCGGTGGCGTAAAGGGCATGGGGATCAACGAGAGCAACGCACACGTCGCGGCTGCGCTGGCAGGACTCGGTGTGATTCAGACTTTCACCTATGCTGTGAAGGGTGCAATCGCGCGTGGCGAGCTTGTGCCTGTTTTGTCGGCATGGCAACCCGATCCCCACCCCTTCTTCCTCGTGTATCCGCCAGACAGGCACATGAGCCAGAGGTTGCGTGCCTTCATCGACTGGGCGACGCAGCGGTTTGTACACAAGTTCGATCGGGCAACTTAGCCGTTGTCGCAATCGCACGCGTCCCCGCCCGTTTCAGGCTCTTAGTAAAGTCCTCGAAGAAACGCCGGGACCGGATTGTCAATCGAGGCAAGATACCCCGCCATAGCACCAGCAACTTTCCGCACGGCCGGACGTGCAGTCATTCGCTCACGCCAGGCCAGCAGGTTAGGCGTTTCTCCTGTCATCGGAGCACCCTTGCGCGCGCCGAACAGCTGCGCCATGTAAAACGCAATGTCGGCATAAGAATAGGTCCCGGCCAGAAACTCTCGATCCGCAAGAACACGTTCCATGCGCAGATAGTATTGCGCCGCTTCGTTGCGCGCAGTCTGCGCCGCGGGATCGTCAGGCGTATCTTCCAGCCCCATTAGTCGGACAATGTGCGGAAAATAAATTTCATCGGAACAGTGTTCAAGCTGACGCGCCATGGCGCGCTCCCGTGGATGCGCCGGCCATAAGGCGGGATTGGGTTTCAGGTCTTCAAAGTACTCGAATATCTGCGTGGAATCGAAAATCTCCAGGTTGCCGTCGATCAACACCGGCACCTGGCGTTTCGGATTGGTGCGCAATACGTCTGGATGTTTGGGTTCGTAACCGCGCTGCTGGCTGAACGGGGTCATCACCAATTCGAAGTCGATACCCTTCTCGTGCGCCGCGATCTCGACTTTCGCACCGAACATGCTGAGGGGACCAGAAATTATTTTCATTTTTTATGCCAAAGGTAAGGTTACGCGTGGATAGCCGAGCGGGCTGTTGGCACAAGTCGATGCGTCTCGGCAGACCGCAGCGGCCAGTGCGCCAGTTGAGGAGCAACCTTGAGTTGCTTGTCGCGAGTGCTCTCGTTCATGTTTGACCTTCACATCGATCGACGCAGATTAGTAGTGTGGCAAATAATAAGTCCGATAACATGACACCTTATGTCATGTATTTGAGGTAAGGTGCCATTCATGAAAGCCAGCCGCCTTTTGTCGATCATGATGATGCTGCAAGCGCGTGGGCGTATGACCGCACCGGCTTTGGCTGAAGCACTGGAGGTCTCCGAGCGCACGATCCTGCGCGATATCGATCAGCTCTCCACTGCCGGCGTGCCCATCTGGGGGGATCGAGGCCGCAACGGGGGATTTCAATTGCGCGAGGGTTGGAGCACGGATCTCACAGGGCTCACTGAAGATGAAGCGCACGCCCTGTTCCTGGCAGGTTTGCCTGGGCCGGCGACGGAACTGGGCCTGGACGGCATGGCAAACTCCGCGCGACTTAAGATGATCGCCAGCCTGCCTCCGGACTCTCGGGAGCACGCTGATCGTGTCGCCAGCCGCCTGCACATTGATACTGTCGATTGGTATCGTGCCCAGGAAACGCCGTTATTCCTGCGTGAAGTCGCTAATGCCGTGTGGAGTTCGCACCGGATCGAAGTGAAGTATGAGAGTTGGCGTGGTTTGTCCCACCGCGAACTTGAACCGCTCGGCTTGGTGCTCAAAGGAGGTGCCTGGTACCTGATTGCCAGGGTGGTGGGCAAGCCCGACGCACTGACTTTTCGGCTAGCGAATATTCATGAGCTCAAGTCCTCTCGCCGCCGTTTCAAGCGTCCTGTTCGATTCGATCTGGCGAAACACTGGCGTGACGCCATGAGCCGGTACGAAACCGATCTCTATCGGTTGACGGCTCATATCGCCGTATCGCCGCGCGGTGAGGACTGGTTGGTCAACGCACGCATCAAAACCTCGCCTGCTTTGCAGAAGGCAGGCCGTGCAGAGGTCCCATCAGGGTGGAAAGAGTTGTTGATGCCCATCGAATCCATCGAGCTCGGCGCGCGGAAGTTGCTGGGATACGGTTCGGATCTGAAGATCATAGGGCCGCAGGAACTTAAGGATAAATTGACGGAAGAGTTGTCAGAGTTGAACGCGCTCTATAAAGGGAGGGCGTAAATTTGGTGAGAGACACGAAATCATGAGATCCGACACGTCCCCGACTCATCCGCCACAGGTCGCTGCGGCCCTGGAAGTTGCCGGCGTATTTCTCAAGCTGGGGCTGACGTGTTTCGGTGGCCCGGTCGCCCATATCGGCTATTTCCGCCGCGAGTTCGTCGAACGTCGGCGTTGGCTGGATGACGAAACGTTCACCGATCTCGTCGGGCTGTGCCAGTTCCTGCCGGGTCCGGCCAGCAGCCAGGTCGGGTTTTCCGTCGGGCTTCTGAGGGCTGGCTGGCTCGGCGGCCTGGCGGCATGGAGCGGATTTACCTTGCCGTCGGTCCTGTTGCTGCTGTTGTTTGCGGTCCTTGCTCCCAACCTGGGTGGTCCAATCGGATTGGGGTTCATCCACGGTCTGAAGCTCGTGGCCGTTGCAGTAGTCGCCCAAGCCGTATGGGACATGGCGCGGCGCCTTTGCCCGGATCGCCGGCGCGCGGCGATCGCGTTGGTCGCTGTCGCCATATCCGCCCTGCTGTCTACGGTGTACGCGCAACTTGCGGTGATTGTGTGCGGAGCGGCCCTCGGTCTGGTGGTTTGCAGATCCGGCGTATCGTCCGATGCAATGGCGAGTCCGCGGCATGCACAGGAATTCCATGTATCCCGCAAAGCAGGAGTGTTGGCGCTGGTGCTCTTCTTTGCCCTGCTCTTCGGTCTGCCCACCTTGGCGCGATTCGATGCCAGCCAAGCCGTCGCGGTCTTCGACGCGTTCTATCGTTCCGGTGCGCTCGTGTTCGGTGGTGGTCACGTGGTGCTTCCGTTGCTGCAGCAGCAAACGGTCGCTCCGGGATGGGTAACGCCGAACGATTTTCTGGCCGGCTACGGCGCGGCCCAGGCGATTCCGGGGCCGCTCTTCACGTTTGCCTCGTTCCTCGGCTGGATGGCGACCGGCGTGCCGAACCGCTGGAGCGGCGCGCTGCTTGCCACGGCGGGCATTTTCCTGCCCGGATTTCTGCTCGTGCTGGCGGCCTTGCCTTACTGGCAATCGTTGCGCGCGCATCCCTCAATGACGGCGGCGCTCGCCGGCGCGAACGCGGCTGTTGTCGGCCTGTTGGCGACCGCACTCTATTCGCCTGTATGGATCAGCGCGGTGCGTTCCGTGGCCGATTTCGCCATCGCGTGCGTGGGATTCGTCCTCCTGATTCGCTGGAAAGCGCCGCCGCTCGCCGTTGTCGCGCTATGCGCGCTGGCCGGCGTAGCCGAGGCCGTTCTGCGCTGAAGGGCGGAACGATGCGAGTATGCACAGAAACGTTGGAAGCGGCCGGCCATGGATCCGGCCTTGACGATCAAAGGATCCATGATCCACCATTGAAAAGATGTTCTCCTCATCGATATGGGGTGCCATATGTCAATCGCCACCGCCGTAACAAGCCTGCTGGGAATTCGTCATCCCATTCTGCTGGCGCCAATGGATCTAGTCGCCGACGCTCGCCTAACTGAGGCGGTCAGCGCTGCCGGGGGGTTGGGGATTCTGGGCGGCGGCTATGGCGATGAGGCGTGGCTGCGCCGGGAACTGGATTTATTACAGCCGACCGGGACTCGCTTCGGAGTCGGCTTCATCACCTGGAGCCTGGCAAAAAATCCGCATCTGCTTGATCTTGTTCTGGAGCGCAAGCCTGCGGCGGTCATGCTCTCCTTCGGCGACCCCGCGCCATTTTCGGAAAAGATTAAAAAAGCCGGCTCCATTCTTATCTGTCAGGTTCAATCATTGGCCAGCGCCAAGGAAGCACTCGCGTGCGGGGCGGATATCCTCGTTGCGCAAGGCACGGAGGGCGGTGGTCATGGCGCCTCACGCGGCCTGTTTTCCCTTGTGCCGGAAATCGTCGATGCGCTCGACGCGACGATTCCCGTGGTCGCGGCAGGCGGCATCGCTGATGGGCGGGGACTCGCGGCCGCCCTATCCCTTGGCGCGTCAGGCGTGCTGATGGGTACCCGGTTCTATGCAACGCAGGAGGCCGCCGGAAAAGATGCTGCGAAGGCGAGGATTCAAACGGCAAACGGGGATGAAACCTTGCGAAGCATCGTATTCGACATTTCTCGCCGCAACGTTTGGCCCGCTCCGTTCACCGGCCGCTGCCTTCGGAATGCGCATCTGGATCGCTGGTATGGCCGGGAGGTTGAGCTTCTCCGTCACCTCGACGAGGAGTCGGGGAAATATGCCAACGCGCGTGCCGCGGGGGACTTCGACATCGCCGCCGTCATTGCGGGCGAATGCGTCGGACTGGTTCAAGATATCCCGACGGCACAGGAGGTCGTCGAGAGGACTGTGCGGGTGGCTTCAGCGATTCTTGCCAATGGTTCTCAACGAATTCAGCTGGACCCGGATTGAACGTTTGCCATTCAAGCCCGGCGATGACCGGCTATGTGCCGCTACGTGCGGCCAAACCAGATCGTTGATCCTTCTCCGTCAGATCAGCGACAATCAGTACCCGCATGAATTTATCCGATGGAGAACCATGAGTGCTATCCGACTCACGCGCGTGATCCGCGCCGACGCCACCGACTTGTATGACAGTCCACACCTGGCATCTCTCGCTAGTTGCTCGTGGAATTGGATCTTCCCGCGCCTATTTATCTCCCCATTGTGATGAGCCGAAAATGATCGAACCAGTACGCTATAGACGTGCAACGCTCGACGACACTTTGAAGGTCTGCGAACTAGGACAAATTCTGAACTCCGTTCACCACCAGGCACGTCCAGACATCTATGTCGACGCAACGACGGAATTCGAGCGTGACAAATCTCACTGGGAGCCGTTTCTGCAGGCAGATGACCGTGCCACATTTCTTGCGGAGCAAGACGGCACAGCGGTAGGGTTTATTGCTGTCCAGGTGGTGAACCCAATCAGTCCGTTGCTGCAGCCGCTGGTCGTCGGTCGCATATGCTCCATTGCTGTCGCAGATGGGCTGCGTGGGCACGGCGTCGGGAAAGCGTTGATGAATCTCGCGGAAGACTGGGCTCGGGAAAAGGGCGCCACCGACATAAGGTTAGCGGTCTGGGCCTTTAATGAGCATGCAGTCGATCTGTACACAGAACTTGGCTACGAGGTGCGTGCATTCGAAATGGGGAGGCCGCTCACGTCTGTGGTTGTTTGACGCGACATTGACGTTCCGCAAGCCAGCGAACGTGGTCATGGCTGCATTCCCCACGCATACCAATAGCCTACTAAGCGCGGCCTCCCCACGCTTCAAACCGTCCTCGGGTCCACAAAGTTCGTGCTCCTGGTTATCTCCTCCCACTCATCGAGATCACGCTGTAAATCCCCAATCTTCTTCCGAATCAGATCAAGCGCATCTCCACCGATAACCAGATGCAGCGGCGGCCGATCCGACTCCACCGCGGTGATGATCGCTTTGCTGCCCAGCACCGGATCACCCTGCTGTTTGCCATGCGCTGCAAATACGCTGTCGCGCGCTTTACCGGCCGTATCGGCGTAAACCGGAAGACGCACGTTCGACTGCTTCAACGAAGCCCCGCGAAAATCCGTCCGAAAAGCCCCTGGCTCAACCACCGTCACGCCGAGGCCAAACGGAGCAATCTCCTTGGCCAGCGTTTCGGACAGCCCCTCCACCGCGAACTTCGTCATGTGATAGAACCCAACGGCCGGAAAAGTCGTCAGTCCACCAACCGAACTGATATTGACGACATGCCCTCGCTTACGCTTGCGCATCCCCGGCAGCACCGCCTTGATCATGTGCCAGGTGCCAAACACATTAGCGTCGAACATAGCCTTTACGTCCGCATCCTCGCCTTCCTCGATCGCCGCGAGATAGCCGTACCCCGCATTGTTCACAAGCACATCGACGCCTCCAAACCGCGCTTCAGCCGCGGCAACCGCCGCCGTCACCTGATCTGGCCGGGTGACATCGACCTCCACCGCAGCGGCGGCGTCGCCATGTGCCGTGACAATGTCCTCCAAAGTGGACACGTCCCGGGCACTCAAAACGACGCGATAACCCGACTCGAGAGCCTGTTGAGCAAGTGCTCGGCCTAGACCCTTCGAGCACCCGGTGATAAGCCAGACCGCGTTCTTTCTGATCATGTCTATACCTTTCATCTAGCAAACAGACCGCTGCTCGACCAGCAGGCGGCGCCAGGTGCCATCCACTGTCCAGAGCAGCACCTTGACGTCATGGTAGAGACGATTAATCTTGCAATCATCCAGGATAATTCGAACGAGCCATGCAATCCGATCGAACGATACCGAACACAAGCCTCGATGATCTATCGGCCTTCGCCATCGTGGCGCGCACACGGAGCTTTACGCGCGCGGCAGCGGAACTCGGTGTATCGAATTCAATGCTGAGCTACACCATCAAAAGGCTCGAGCAACGTCTAGCAGGCCGTTGAAATATCCGTCGTTGATGCGCTCAGATGCATTACGACGGATGCCGGTTTCGAGTTTTCGAAACGCGTAACTCGTTTGCGGGCAAACGACGTTGTTCGCGGGGTCACCATATCGGTGTTATCCATTGCTTCCTGCCCCTCAACCGGCAAGTGTGCGCATACGCGTCAGGTTGTAGCCGACCTGCGTCAGCACGAAGAGCTGGTCTACACGTTCAAGTCCTCGATACACCGCTTGTCGAATCCGTCCGACTGTCTTGGCCCAGCCAAATACCTGTTCAATGCGCTTGCGCTTTTGCTGGCTGACGGCATAGCCTGGCCAGCGCGTAGTCCGACCGTCAATCGCTGAGCCACCGGCGCGGCCATCGTTTTGCGCTACATGTGGCGTGATTCGATTCGCTCGACAGCTGGCTACGAAGCCGGCGGTGTCGTAGTTCTTGTCCGCGCCGACCGTGATGGCGTGCGGCGCTATATTTGCGGCATCGGCAAGCATCTGTTCTGCGGCATCGCGCTCGGCGGTGCCCGTCGCCAGTGTTACCTGCGCGTTGACCACCAGTCCGTGCCGGTTGTCGGTCAGCACATGGCCCATATAACAGAGCGTCGCACCCGTGCCTTTGCTCTTGCGAAACAGGCGTGCCTGCTCGTCCGTCGTGGATTGGTGCGTCTCGTTACTGCGCTTCTGTCCGTGCCAGTTGTCATTCGGCGCGGGCGGGTCCTCAGGAGGTGTGTCCTCTTCGTCTGGACTTGCCTTCGGCACAAAGCTCTTATGCCCGGCCCATGCCTGAATCAATGTACCGTCGACGCTAAAGTGCTCCCCAGAAAGATGTCCACGCTCGCGCGCGGTCTCGACTGTCTCGTTGAAGAGCAACAACACCACATCGTGTTCGAGCAACCGGTCGCGGTTCTTGCTGAACGTCGAGTGGTCCCACACGGTCCCGTCCATCGGCAGGCCGACGAACCAGCGGAACAGCATGTTGTAGGAAATCTGTTCCACCAGCATACGCTCGCTACGAATCGAGTACAGCACCTGCAGCAAAAGAGCTCGCACCAGTTTCTCCGGCGCGATACTCGGCCGACCTCCTTTCGTGTCAGCCTCGTACATCCGCGCGAAAACGTCGTCCATGCGTTTAAGCGCGTCATTGAGCCACGCGCGAATCGGACGCAACGGATGGTCCTTCGGCACAAAATCGTCCAGCTTCAGCACCGTGAACATTGACTCGGTAAAACCATCTGGCCCACGCATCCGTTCCATCTCGCTCTCATTGATGACATCAGTTCAACGTTTACGCCTTCGTTATGGATGACCGCTGCATGAGGTATTTCAACGGCCTGCTAGGCCTGGCATTACTGCGGCGAACCAGCCGCAGCGTCGCGCCGACTGAAGCGGGAGAAAAGTTATTGCTCACGCTGGATCCCGCATTGACGGCAATCCACGATACGTTGAGCAAGCTTGGCCGGGAGCGCGATCGCGTATTGGGCACGCTACGTATTACGGCGACCCGGCAGGCCTATGAGGCGGTGATAAGACCGGTGCTCGCGGACTTCTGCGCGGCACATCCGGATGCCACGATCGAGGTCATCATCGACTACGGGTTCCGGGACATCGTGTCCGATGGTTTTGATGCCGGCATTCGATTAGGCGAAAAATTACAGCAGGACATGGTCGCACTCCGGGTGGGACCGGAACTCCGAATGGCGGTAGTCGCTTCGCCCGCGTACTTTGCGCAACACCCCGCCCCGCGGATACCGGAAGACCTTCACGCACACCGTTGCATTAACTACCGGATGCTCACCGCAAACACGCTATACGCATGGGAATTTGAAAACGATGGCCGCCGTTTGAAGTTAAAACTATCTGGACCACTAACATTCAACCAACCCGATCCGATGCTTCACGCCGCGGCGGAGGGGCTCGGCGTCGCCTACGTATTGGAGCACGAGGCGGCGCCCTTCCTCGAATCGGGTCAGCTGGTCAGAGTACTGAAGGACTGGACGCCGGCTTTCCCCGGGTTCTTCCTCTATTACCCTTCCCGCACACAGGTCTCCCCGGTTCTGGCCGCACTATTGACGCTGCTACGCCTGCGCCATCAGTCCGGAATCTGAGGCTCGACCAACTTCGCCAACTGAACCAGCGACTCCTGCCAGCCGAGGTAGCACATCTCCACGGGGATGACCTCAGGAATCCCCTCCTGCAAGACGGTCAGTTCGGTCCCGCAGGAAACCTGCCGTAACGAAATCGTTGCCTGCATCTGGCCGGGCAGGTTCGGATCGTCGAATCGGTCGGCGTAGCGGATCTTCTCGAACGGCACCAACTCGATATACTCGCCGCCGAACGAGTGGCCGTTGCCCGTGCCGAAGTTACGGAAGGACATCTTGTAGGTGCCGCCGACACGGGCATCCATGTGGTGGACCTGACAGGTGAACCCATAAGGCGGCAGCCACTTCGCGATCGCATCGGGTTCAAGAAACGCCCGATAGATGCGTTCGGGAGTCGCGCGCAGGATGCGGTGCAGATGGACGGTTCCGGTAGCCATGATGTACTCGCCTTTTCACTCGAGAAGTTGACCATACTCCTACGACGGTTCGGCGACACAGGCATCGACATCGATTAAGTCCACGAAAACCCGTAGACGCCCCTTGCGCGCATCTGCAACGACGTCACATCAGCCGCGCTCCTCCTCCTGTTCCTGCACCTGCTCCTTGAGCCGCTTCCGGTGAGCCGCAACCTTCGCGCGATTGCCGCACGCCGCCATGCTGCACCAACGGCGCGCGTGCCCCCGCGTGTGATCGGCAAACATCAACGTGCATCGAACGCCTTCACATGCCTTCACGTGAGTGAAATCCTGCTCGCACACCAGTCTCGCCAACGCATCGGCGATAGGCATCAGCAATGACTCCGGCGACTTCCATCGCCGGTTCGACTGCAATTCAAAGGCCGCCCCACCGCCCGTGGCATCGGCAACGATCTCACCGTATCGCTCGTCCCGCTCCAGCAGTTGATTCAGCGCAGAGAGCTCGCGCAAATCCTTGGCGGACAGCGGCCGCCCCTTCCTGCTCCGCACAAACTTCCTGAACCACTCGCGCAGCGCGCGAGCCTGCGCCGCAACGGCGTCGAACTCAGCCGGCGCAGACTGCGCCCGCAACGCCGCGAGCGCCGCACGCGGCACCATGCTGGCCTGCTCGAGCCAGGCCAGCAGCCCTTCTCCGTCGCTGATCCAGTCGACTTCCTCATCCACCGGGGTGGCAACCGAGTTCAGGAAATCGAGGCCCGGTGCGTCGGCGACAAATAGGGCGGGAATCTGGTGGTAGTCCATTTTCTTATGACGGATGTGCGGTGACGATGACTGCATCGTAACCACTAAAAATGCACTTGACAAGTTACACGCCACATTAGTAACCTTTAAAACACAATCAAATAGGTTACATAGATGCAACGAGAGCTGCCGCACGCAGCATCCACCATCTTCAAAGGAGCGGGACATGTCGTTTGGCAACGTAAGCGCGGTACTGGTACACGGCGCATGGGCGGACGGATCGAGCTGGGGCAAGGTGATCGATCGCCTGAAGGAACAAGGGATCAATGCAATCGCGGCGCCGCTGCCGCTCAAGTCGTTGCGCGACGACGTAGCGGCGTTAGACCGGGTGCTCGAACGGATCGAAGGTCCGGTGGTGCTGGCCGGACACGCGTACGCAGGCGCCGTGATCGGATCGACCCGCGCCGGCAATATCGCGGCACTGGTCTATGTCGCCGCGCTCGCGCCCGACGAAGGAGAAACGGTGAGCGACGTGTTCTACCGCGGCGAAACGCATCCACAGTCGCCTCAACTCGCGCCGGATCGGCACGGGTGGATATGGCTGCCGCAAGAGGCCTTCGCGCAGGCCTTTGCACAGGATGCAACGCCGCAGGAGGTGGCGGTGCTCGCTGCGGTGCAGCGACCGATTTCGGTGTCATGCATCAGTGAAGCGGTCGGGCGTCCTCTGTGGAAGGAACGGCCGAGCTGGTTTCTCGTCGCCGAACAGGACCGGATGATCAACCCCGCCAACCAGCATGACATGGCACGCCGCATGAACGCGCGCGTGCGTTCGTATCAGACCGATCACACGCCGGTCGTGACGGCTGCCGATGCGGTGACGCACGTCATCGTCGAAGCGGTCGAGTCGGTTTCCGCTCGTTGAGCTTATCCGCGAGTTATCGGTGAGTTGGACGCCAGTTGGGTGCGGCCCGTGATGCCGACCATCGCCCAGCGCCTTTCGTCACTCGCTTATTCCCGTTCCTTTGGAGAGAGATCATGAGTTCTATTGCCTATCGCCATGCCGACGTCGACGGTTTCAAGGTGTTCTATCGTGAGGCCGGCCGCGCAGGTGCCCCAAAGCTGCTGCTCCTACACGGCTTTCCAAGCTCGAGCCATATGTTTCGGGACCTGATTCCGAAGCTTGCCGACCGTTTCCGTATCGTCGCGCCGGATCTGCCCGGATTCGGCCAGTCGGACATGCCTGAGCGCGGTAGTTTTACGTACACGTTCGACAACATCGCGAAGGTTATCGAGCGGTTCACCGAGGTGATCGGTTTCGATCGCTACGCGATCTACGTATTCGACTATGGCGCACCCACCGGTTTCCGGCTTGCAGTCAGTCATCCCGAACGCATCACCGCGATCATTTCGCAGAACGGCAATGCCTACGAAGAAGGATTGAGCGACGGCTGGAATCCGATCCGTGCCTATTGGAAAGAGGCTTCGCCCGCGAATCGTGAAGCGCTTCGTGCACTGCTCACGCACGAGACGACCTTCTGGCAGTACACGCATGGCGTGCCCGATACGGCCTCCGTCTCGCCTGACGGCTACTCGCTCGACGAGTTCTATCTGAGCCGGCCTGGCGCTGACGAGGTGCAGTTGGACCTGTTTCGCGACTATCAAAGCAACGTGGCGCTGTATCCCGTGTTTCAGCAGTACTTCCGTACCCATCAACCGCCTTTCCTTGCCGTGTGGGGCAAAAACGATCCGTTCTTCCTGCCCCCGGGCGCCGAGGCGTTCAAACGCGACATCCCGGGTGCCGTGGTGCGGTTCTTCGATACCGGCCACTTCGCACTGGAGACGCACGCGACCGAAATTGCCGCAGCCATTGCGGACTTCCTCATTCGCTAAGGTATCCAAAGTATTTCATCGCACTTGATCCACGCAATCAGGAGAAGCAACATGTCCAGCAAAGTCGCCATCGTCACGGGCGCAAGCCAGGGTATCGGGCGTTCGACCGCCATCAGACTGGCGCGGGATTTCGACTCGATCGTGCTGGTTGCGCGTAACCGCGCCAACCTCGAAGAGACCGCCATCGAGGTGAAGAAGGCCGGCGCGGCGTCGCTTGTGATCGACGCCGACCTCGCGGAAGCCGGTGCGGCCCAGCAAGTCGTCGACCAGACGCTTGCCGCGTTCGGACGGATCGACGCCTTGCTCAACATTGCGGGCGCCGTGCCGCAGATCGACCTGCTGGAGATGACCGACGAGCAATGGGACCGCGGCCTCGCACTCAAGCTTCACGGTGCGCGGCGCCTGACGATCGCGGCATGGCCGGCGCTGAAGGCCAGCTCGGGGGCGGTCGTGCTGATGTCGGGCAATTCGGCGCTGTTTCCCAAAGCGCCCTATGCCGCGGTCGGCACGATCAACGCGGCGATCGTCGCGCTCGCGAAAGCCTTCTCGGATCGCGGCATTGCCGACGGCGTGCAGGTCAACAGCGTGCTGCCGGGACCCGTGATGACGGACCGGCGGCGCTCGTACCTGGAACATTGGGCACCGCTGCACAACATGACCGTCGAGGAGGCGACGGCACAGTTTCCGGTCGAGGCGGGTATTGCACGCTACGGCACGCCCGAGGAGATCGCGGCGTTGATGGCGTTCATCGTCTCGCCCGAGGCGCGCTGGATGACGGGTTCGACGCTGCGGATGGACGGCGGTGAAGTGAAGTCGATCTGACTCGCGGGCCGCGATTGCGTGCTAGGATTTCCACACTACCGGACGGAGGCGGCCATGTGGGACAAGATCGAGCACGACGGCTATGAAATCTGGGTACTCCCGGTCGTAGCCTATGGTCCACCGGCGCCCGGCACGCTCTTCCACTTCATCGGCTACGTTTGCCGCCACGGGGCAAACGCACACATTGCCGGCCAGAGCGAACGGTTTCAGGAATTCGCGGAAACGTTTCATAGCGAAGACGAGGCCCGCGATGCCGGGTACCGCGCGGGCCGGCTTCTACTTGATAAGTTCGCCAAGTCACTCTGATTCGCCCTGCGGTTCCCGGGTCGGAATCCTGAACTGGCGAATCTTGTGGTAAAGCGTCTTGCGCGGCATACCCAACGCGGCACTGGCCGCGCCGACATTGCCATGATGGCGTTGCAGCATTTCTTCGATCAATACGCGTTCGAAGTGTGCGGTCTGTTCAGCCAGTGTGCCGGACCTCGCCGCCGGATTCGCATCAGACAGCAGCGAGTCGCCAACGAGCCCCAGCACGAAACGGTCCGCGACGTTCTGCAGTTCGCGCACGTTGCCCGGCCATTGATGCGCCATCAATTCGGACACCTGCGACGCGGAGAGGGTCGGCGGGGATTGCCCAAAGCGCCGGGCCGCTGCGAGCACGAAGTGCTCGAATAGCAACGGAATATCTTCGCGGCGCTCGCGCAACGGCGGCAAGTCGATCTGCGCGACGTTCAACCGATAGAGGAAGTCTTCGCGAAAACGCCCTTCTTTCGCAAGTTGTGCAAGATCCGCCTTGGACGCGGCGACGATCCGGCAGTCCACCGGAATCGACTCATTGGCGCCCAGCCGTTCAATGTGGCGCTCCTGCAGCACGCGCAGCAGTTTGATCTGCAGCGCAACCGGCATGGTTTCGATTTCGTCGAGAAAGAGCGTGCCGCCGTGAGCCCATTCGATCTTGCCGACCCGGCTCTTGAGCGCCCCCGTAAAGGCGCCGGCTTCATGACCGAAGAGTTCGCTCTCAAACAGCTGCTCGGGCAGCCCGCCGCAATTGAGCGCGACAAAATGATGGTCGCGCCGCTGGCCAAAATCATGCAGCCCACGCGCGATCAGCTCCTTGCCGGTTCCCGTCTCGCCCGTGACAAGCACCGATACTGACGTATCCGCGAGCCGCAAGATCTTCTTGCGAACCTCGGCGATTGCGGGCGACTTGCCCAGCACCATCGCCTCGATGCCATGCCAGTTGCGCAGGGCATCGCGCAGCCCCTGCACTTCGAGCGTCAGACGCCGTTTTTCGACGGCGCGGGCCACCCGGCTCACAATGTGTTCCGATGAAAACGGCTTTTCTATGAAGTCGTAAGCGCCGCGGCGCATCGCGCCCACGGCTGTCGAGATGTCCGCATGGCCGCTGATCAACACCACGGGAATCTGCGCGTCGACCTCCATCACGCGTTCGAGCAATTGCAGCCCGTCGATTCCCGGCATCCGCACATCGGACACGATCACCACCGGCGCGCCCGGCTCAACCTCGATCAACGCCGAACCCGCCGATTCATAGGCCTGAACCGCATAACCCGCCAACGCAACAGCCTGCTCGACGCCGAGCCGCACGTTCTCGTCGTCCTCGACCACTACGACACGAATCTCATCACCCTCATTACCCATTAGCCGTCCCCTGCACGGTTGCCGCTACAAAATCGATCCTGAATTGCGCCCCACCTTCGGGAAGGTTCGCAGCCGAGATGCGCGCGCCAAACCCCTCGACAAGACGCGACGTAATCGCCAGACCCAGCCCGAGTCCCCGCCCCCGCGGCTTTGTCGTGACAAACGGCTCGAAGAGATGAGCCAGTACCTCGGGCGCAATGCCCGCGCCACTATCGGTGACGGTGAAAAGCACGCGACCGTGCTCGTCCGGCTCGTGCGCATCAATGGCAATCGTACGCTGCGCTTCAGGTGCGACAGCATCGAGCGCATTGCCAAGGAGATTGACGATCACCTGCTGCAACTGACTCGGCTCCGCATACACCGTCGTTCCCGCCGCTACGTGCAGGTCGAGTCGCACCCGTTCGTCGCGAATTCGTGACTCGACCAGCAGGACTGCGTGGTTCACCGCCTCATTCAGCGACACGGGCACCCGTTCGACGCCCGGCCTGCGCGCGAACGTCTTCAGCTCGCCGGTGAGCAGCGCCATGCCGTCGACCAGACGCGAAATACGTTCGAGATTGGCGATTGCCGGGGCCGGCTGATTGCGCTCGAAAAACGTGCGGGCGTTATCGGACAGTGTCCTGATGGCGACGAGCGGCTGATTCAATTCATGCGTCAACCCCGCGGCCATCTGCCCCAGCACCGCCAGCTTGCCCGCATGCACGAGTTCCTGTTGCGAATCGCGCAGCGACTGCTCGGCCCGTATGCGCTCGGCGATTTCCTGGCTCATCCTCGCGTTGGCACTGGTCAGTTCTGCTGTGCGCTGCCGCACGGTGACTTCCAGACGCTCGTTGGCGCCGCGCAAGGCATCCTGTGCCTTCAGCTTCTCGGCAATCGCGCGACGATGCTGGATCGCATACAGGCCATAGAGGCCGGCGATCAGGAACAGCCCTGTGACGAACGCAAGTGCAAGATATTGCTGGTGCCGCGCGGGTGCGACGTCGAGCAGCACGACGATCGAATCGCCCGCTTGCGGCGCCGGTTTCGACAGCGCAAGAAAGCGCTTATAGCGGCCCGGATGGGTCCAATCGGGAAATTGCGCAAACCAGCCGGTCGTGTCCCAGTCGCCAAGCCGCTGATAGGGCAGTGGCTCGACCGCCCGGCCCGCGTATTGCCTCGACGCCTGAATCTGTGTCTGACGATCCGGCGTAATGGGTCTGACCGCCATGAATTTCCACGCCGGAACCGTGGAGATGACAACCACGCCGTTGGCGTCGACCACCATCGCGGCTTCGGCCGGCACCCTCCATGCGGATTCGAGCGCATCGACGCTGATCTTGACCGCCGCCGCCCCGATGGCCCCGTTCGGCTCGCGCACCGCGCTCGCATAATAAAGACCCGGCTCGCCGGTATTGGTACCGATGCCGAAGAATCGCCCCGAGCCATTGGCGAGCGCGTCCTTGAAGTACGGCCGATACGAGACGTTAGTGCCGACAAAGCTCAGCGTCTGATCCCAGTTGCTCGCCGCGATCACGGTGCCATCCGGCTCGATCAGGTACACCGCGACGCTTCCCGCTTCGCGGTTGACCGCGGCCAGATAAGTATCGACAGCGTGCAGAAGCGTCGGCTGCGCGCCGGTTCGCTCACGCAACAGCGCATGGACGCTGTCCTGCCGCACGACGATGCTGGGCACCATTTCGTAACGGCCCAGTTCGCTTTTCAGGCTTGCAGCGTAGAGATCGAGACGGTAACCGCCCACCGCCGCAATGGCGCTCACCGAGCGTTGCCACGCGAACTCCATGGCCACCGTGGCGAGGCCAGCGTATAGCACCGCCGCGGCGAGCCATCCCCACAACGGAACACCGCACACTCTCGCGTGCACGAACGACCTCATTGAAACCTCACAGGCAACTGACGCCGGCCAATTCTCGCAAATCGCCCATCCGGCGTACAGCCCGCTCGCGGCGGCTGCCGTTCAACGCCCAGCTCCCGTCGGCATGTCACCTGAAGTGCGCAAGGACGATCAGCGTCCCGGTGACGATGATCGCGCCGCCAATACGCGTGGCGATCTGCGCGAACGGCATCAGTTGCATCCGGTTCGCCGCGGTCAGGATCGCGACGTCGCCGGTTCCGCCCTGGCCGCTATGGCATGCGTTCACGATCGCCGTATCGATGGGGTGCATCTTCAGCAGGAACGCCACGGCAAAGCCGCTGCCCATTAGCGTCACCACCGTTGCCACGATGGTGACGATATTCGCGAAGGTAAACGCCGCCATCAGTTTGTCCCAGGGCGTCATCGCCACGCCGATCGCGAACAGCAGCGGGTAGGTCACCGCGGTCGAGAAGAACTTGTAGACGACAAAGGCGCCCTCCTGCAACGGCGGTGATACCGCCCGCGCAAGTTTGACCAACACGGCGATGAACAGCATCGCAACAGGCGCCGGCAGGCCGAACAGATCGCGACACATCAAACCCAGCAGATAGAGCGTAATGGCCGTGATCCCCGCGGCCGCGATATGGGTCACGTCGACGTGTCCGGTGATCTCATCGCGCATCGGCGCCAACTCATCCTGCTCGCCCACTTGCAGACGGCCCTGTCCGGTGAGGTGCGGCAAGCGTTTGCCGAGCATGTCGAGCGCACCGGACAGAACGATCGCCGTGAGGCTGCCCAGCATGACCGGCGGCAGCACTTGTGCAAACAGCTCGCCTTGCGGCAGATGAAGAATTTCCGAGTAGCCAATCGAGAGAGGAATAGCCCCTTCCCCGACGCCGCCCGCCATGATCGGCGCAACGATGAAGAAGAACGTATGGTGCGCGCCGAGTCCGAGCGCGGTGCCGACGGCGGTGCCGACGATCGCGGCGGCCACCGAGCCGACCGCGAGCGGAACGAAAATCTTCAGGAAGCCCTGGATCAGCACACGGCGATCCATGCTGAGAATGCTGCCGACAATAATCGATGCGATGAACAGGTACAGGAAGTTGGTTGACTTCGTGAAGTCCATCGTCAGCGTCAGTATTGGCTTCGGCAGGAGATGGTAATAGGCCAGCGCTGACGGAATGAACGTTGCAAAGATCGCAGCCGCACCGATATTGCGGACGAGCGGCAGGCGCTTGCCGAGTTCCGCACACGTAAAGCCGAAGAAGGCGAGCACGGCGATCGCCATCGAGATCTCGCCCGGCACCTTGCCCGAGATCACGAAGCCGATGATCAACACCAGCAGCACAACATAGATTGGCAACGGGATGATGCCGATCCTGAACTCCATCAATTTCCACCAGCCTTCGGGCCAGAAACGGGTGTGGGCTTCAGTGCGTTGCGCCGGTGCCGGCTGTGAGGTGTGAGATGTGCTGTGCACGTGTGTCTCCTGACTGTTCATGGGCCGCTCACGCAGCGAAGTGACGCGTGACGGCTTTCTAGCTGATTGATTTGTATGACCTCGCCGGCTGACCGTGCAGCGGATCGTTTGTCCGCTTCAAGACGGGCTCCGGACGCGCGCCTGGCAGTCCGGGGAAGTCGCTTGCCGGCTGATAAACGCAAGAACCGGGCCAGCTCGCAGATATTTTTTGCGTCGCTATGTGCTTGATAATGTTACGTTTTATTTGGCACGGGTCGCAGGGTGACGGGCTGCCGGCTCAAACCTCAGAATCCGGCGGCTGGGATGGCTGAGATTTCAGCCAGGGGGAAAGCACTCTGAACGGCGGTGCCGGGCCCGTCACGCTCTGGCATGCCGTCAACTTCCATCGGCAGATCATTGTCCTGAGCGAACCGCGCAACGAACTCGAACGCCGCCGGGCAAACCAGTTGAAGCTCGCTGGCAACGAGCAGGCACTTGAGTTCCGCCTGAACGACTGGCATGGCCAACCGCGTGCAGGCGATATGAATGCCTGGCCGGCGCTCGCCGACGAACAGCGTGATGACGCCCGTCAGCCGTTCGGCCCAGTCGCCCGGCCGGAATGTCTTGCCGCTGACGGTCCTGCCTTTGATCAGGAAGTGCCGGGTGCCGATGTGCGTCGTCATGGTTTGACAACCGGCAGTTCGAACGCCAAGGCTCGTGTTCCGGACGAGGTACCAGACGAGGTGCCCGATGAAGTCATTGCATAGTCTCCGTGAGTGCGACGTCGTGATCGCGTCGATGTCATGCCAGACACGGCTTTCCAATCTCGACAGGAAGCCGTCGGCAGGCAGCAACTATGCAAGGCCCATACCAGGCGAGCGCGCGAATACGCGCGACTAGTCTTTTGATTTTTCTACGCTTTTTCTCGACTCCGCCCGACAGGAAAGCGACTCAGTCGCAAATCTCGGAATTCGGTCTCGCGGATGTCCGGGATCTCAGCCAATCCGCTGCGCGCCCTGCGTGACTTCCTTTGCTACGCCGGATGGTGAGCATGACCAGCAACACGACCGGGACGATCAGGAGTCCTTCGGCCAGTTCCGGATCAAGCGGAAAATGCAGCGTATGAAGAGCCTTGAGCCCGGCCGACGTCAGCGAGAGCACATAGTACGAGATGGCTGCAACCGAAAGCCCCTCGACCGCGTGTTGCAGCCGCAACTGATTTCGCGCCGTCTGATTCATGCCTTCCAGCAGCCGGGTCGTGTCCTCTTCCTGCGCGAGATTGACGCGCGTGCGCAGCAGATCGACGGCTCGCGCCACCCGTCCGGCAAATTGTTCGTGGCGAGCCCAGACGGTCTTGCACGTTTCCATCGCGGGAGCGAAGCGCCGCTCCATGAATTCGGCAATCGTCGGCATTCCTTCGATGCGCTCTTCGCGCAATTCATGAATGCGCGCAAGCACGAGCTTTTCATAAGCACGCGACGCGCTGAAGCGCCCGCTCGCCCCCGCTAGCGACTCGATGCGCACGGCGAGATGCGTGAGGCGCACCAGCAGTTCCGCGTCGTTGCGGCGCCCCTGACTCGTGTCCATGCTGTGCATTAACGGTTGAAGCGCCGCCTGCAAATCGTCGAGACTTCTGCCCAGTTCGCGGGCGACCGGCAGCGCCAGCAAGGCCATCATCCTGTACGTCTCGATCTCGTAGAGGCGCTGCAGCAGACGTCCGCCCTGCTCTTCCCGAAAGTCGTCGTCGATCACGAGAAATCGCGAGAAACCGTCGGGCCGGATGGTCCAGTCGCAGTAAACCTGTCCGCCGCCCAGCACCTCGCTGCCCACCAGAATCGGGCCGTCAATCCACTGCCGCACGTTCTGGCGCGCCGCCGCGGTTGCGTCGCCCGATACGAGTTCCATGCGGATCGCCACGAACCGCTTGCCTGCAAAACCGCGAAACCATTCGGATGGAACGTGTGCCGACGGCAGATCGGAAAAGTAGTCCGCGTCGTGACGTTGCGCCACAAACGTGAAGGTGGAGAATTCCGTGTGCCGCTCCCACTTCAACTGCGTTTCCTCGTTCCAGTGTGCCGAGTAGTGCGTCGTTCCGTCGGCGGGAGTCTCGAGGTGGGTCTCTTTGCATAGGGACCGAAGCAGCACCTCGTGAATGGAAGGGTCGCCGTCGGAATAAATGGCAAAGTGAGTGAGCGCCACCGATCCGCCAATCCGCAGAAACGGCCGCGCGTGCAACTCGCGCGCAAGGCTGGCGCGCAGGAAATGATCCATGGCTGCTCTACTTTCGGAAGGTTGCGGAAGTTGCCGAGGGTGTCCGGATTGCCCGGCACCCCGTTCGATCACGCGCTCACGAAGGCCTGGACCAGCCGGTTGAATACCCCCGGCTTCGCGACGTTCATCCCATGCGATGCGCCCGCAATGGTTTGCTTGTCCGCGTAGTCGACCCAGTCCGCCAGTTTTTCGACGTTGTTGCGAAACATGCGGGGACTCTTTTCCCCTTCGATCAGCAACGTCCTGCACTTCACGTCGCGTGCCGCGTCACGCGAGTACGCCGGCAAGGGGTCGCGAAACTGCTTGGGCAGCGTGGCGGCGTTGTCGATCGCCATGGTGCGGAAACTGGCGGGACTCTTGCGCCAGAAGCCGGGCATGCTCACCGAGTCGACAAAAAGCTCCAGTCCGGCGTCGATCGCACCGTTCTCGATCAGGTCGGCAACTTTGGTGCGAAGCACATTGGTTGCGGGTGGCAGGGACGCTTCCGGCATCCCGTCGATTTGCAGCGGGCCGCCCGGATCGGCGAGCGTCAGCGTTTTCACGAGCCGCGGATACTCGCGCGCCACATGGAATGCCACGCACCCTCCGCGCGAGTGCCCCACCAGATGAACCGGTCCGAGATTCATCGCGGCAATGAACTCAGCGAGTTCCGCCACATGCGTTTTCCAGCCGAATTCGCTTTGAATAACGGCATCGCCAGCCGGCCAATAGTGGCTGAGGCTCACAGAAACGCAGAGGAAATGCTTCGAGAGAAACTCGGTTTGACTGTTCCAATAGCGGTAATCGCAAAGCGATCCGTGCACGAACACCAGCGGCTCGCCGGAACCGCTGATCACATACGGCACGCTGATGCCGGAAGGCACGGTCGCGAAGCACAGTTCCGGGGCGGCAAGTAGTGAAGGGTCGGTTCGGGCGTTCATGCATGGGCTCCTTTCCAGCACTATGCACGACGCAACAATCTAAGAAAATCGCGTAATATTGATGGTATCGATCAATTTATCTGATACCAATGAAGGCACTGGATCTGGACGTTCTGGCCATGATCGTGGCCGTGGCGGACACGGGGAACATCAGCCGCGCGGCTGAGGTCGTGCATCGCACGCAATCGGCGGTGAGCATGCAGATCAAGACGCTCGAAACCGCACTCGGCAAGCCGCTGTTCGTGCGCAAGCCGAGAAGCGTCATCCCGACGCAAGATGGCGAGGTTCTGCTGACGTACGCGCGGCGCATGCTAGCGCTGCGCGAGGAAGCGTGGGCGGCGGTGGTCCGTCCCGACGTGACTGGCCGGGTGGTGATCGGCGTGCCCGACGACTACGCGTCGTCACTGCTGCCGTCGATCCTCAAGAAATTCTCCGCGACCTACCCGAAGGTCGAGATTCAGGTCGTCGGACTACCGAGCGTGGCGCTCGCGCCCATGGTGAAGGACGGCTCGGTCGACCTGGTCTGCGGGACACGTGTGAAGGGTCTGTCTGGCGAGTTCATCCGGCACGAGCCGATGGTCTGGACCGCGGCGCCCGACGCACATGACATCTGGCGCGAGCGGCCACTGCCCATTGCAGTCTTCCTGCCGGGCAGCGTCGCCCGGGAAAACGCGATCCGCAGTCTTGAACGGGCCAAGCTCCCCTACCGGACCTCGTACGAGAGCCCGAGCCTGCTGGGCCTTCTCAGCATGGTCGAAGCGGGGCTCGCGGTGGCGCCGCTGGCGCAGTGTGCAGTTCCCGCTCACCTGAGCCTGCTCGGTCACGCGCAGGGCTTGCCCGAAATCGCCGCGCTGGAGGTCATACTTGCGCGGAGCGCCAAATCGAAACGGCCGCCTTGCGACTTTCTCGCCGAAAAGATCATGTCGGAATTGCGGCGTTAGCCGCACAGCGCGGCGTCTCGATAGCGCTTCCCTTCAACGCAATCAATGGCGATGCGAACGTGGCGTGCCAAGCTGCGCCAGCCCCACGCCTTTCCCAGACCTGCGGGTGTGGCGCAACGCACGGTCATGCCGTCCTCGATCGCTCAGATGTGAGGCGCGAAGGTTCGCCGTATGTCGCAGATGTCCCCCTCCGATACCTTCCGAACCCGACGGCGTGAGGTTGCCATCGTCATGGCGAGCGAAGCAGGTATCGCCGGGTTTGATCACGGCCAACATGGTTTTGAGTCTCTTCATCATGAAACGTCAGTCTCCTTCAAGCCGTGCTCAATCTTTCCAGTTCGGTGTCGACCAGCAGCTTCTTCAACTCCGGCACGCATGACCCGCAGTTGCCACCGGCCTTCAGGCACGCGGTGATTTCCGCAGCTGTCTTGAGCCCTTGCTCGCGGATCGCCGTGCAGATCGTATTGCGCCCCACACCGAAACACGAGCAGACCGTGGGCCCGGTATCGACACCCTTGCCAATCGGCTGTCCGATCAGCAGGCCGGCACGATCCTCCTCGTCGAGCCTGTCCTTCGCGAACAGGCCCGCGAGCCACGTACGCGACGGCAAGGGCGACTCGGGGCGCGCCGATACGAAGATGCAACTCTCGATTCGCTCGTCGACCAGATGCACCGCGCGATAAACGCCCGCCGTCCTGTCCTCGTACTCGAGCCAGTCGGCGTGCGGATCGTCGATACCGAACAGCGCCTGCGCCCAGTTGCCGTGATCGGCAAGCGGTTTGCGCCCTGCGAGTTCGTAGCGCACGAACTGCGCGCCGTGGACACGCGTCCAGTAGGTCATGCCGTCCAGCTCCGGAGCGTGACGGCTCAACGAGAAACCGTGCCACGCGACGTCGAACCTGTCGACGCGCACGGGCGTATGCTTGAATTCGGGCTCTCCGGAAACCGGATCGACCTCGGGATTCACCACTGCGCCGATGCGCGCGTCGGACGCCACCTGATCGTTCCAGTGAATCGGCACGAACACATTGCCACGCGACATGCCGCCGCCATGCTGCACCCGCGCGACCATGGCGCCCCAACGGCTCGACACGCGCGCGAGTTCACCTTCCCGCACGCCGCACAACAGCGCGTCCTGCGGATGCAAATCGACGAATGGTTCCGTCACGTGGCCGGCGAGCTTCTCCGACTTGCCGGTGCGGGTCATCGTGTGCCATTGGTCGCGCACCCGGCCGGTATTGAGCGTGAGCGGATACTCGTCGTCCGGCGCGTGGACCGGTGCGCGCGGTGGCGTCGCGACGAATCGCGCCTTGCCGTCCGCGTGGGCATAGCGGCGATCGCCGAAGAGACGCGCGGTACCGCGCTGCTCGGCACCGTTGCCCGCCTGCACCGGCCACTGAATTGGCTGCAGCGCATCGTAGCGCTCGCGGCCGAGGCCGACGAGTCCTCCCAGATTGAACACGCGCGGCACGTGATCCTCGATGTGATCGTTGCCCGCGTCGTTACGATGCGCACTCAGCCGCGCATGCTCGTCGAAGATCTCATGCGGAGCCGAAAAATCGAAACCGGCATACCCCATGCGCTGCGCAACCTCGCAGATGATCCGCCAGTCGGCACGCGATTCGCCCGGTGCCGGCAGGAACGCGCGCTGGCGCGAGATCCTGCGTTCCGAATTGGTGACGGTGCCGTCTTTCTCGCCCCAGCCGAGCGCGGGCAACAGGACGTGGGCAAACGCATTGGTGTCCGTGTTTTCAACAATGTCCGAGCTGACGACGAGTTCGCAGTGCGCGAGCGCGCGCTTCGCCTGGTTCCCGTCCGGCAGGCTCACGACAGGGTTCGTGCCCATGATCCAGACGGCCTTGATCCGGCCTGCTTCGATCGCCTCGAACAGCTCGACCGCTTTGAGTCCCGGCCGTTCGGCGACGGCGGGCGAGCCCCAGAAAGTCTGCACGAGTTCGCGATGGCGCGGATTGTCGAGCTCCAGATGGGCTGCCAGCATGTTCGCAAGGCCGCCCACTTCGCGCCCGCCCATCGCGTTCGGTTGACCGGTAAACGAGAACGGCCCCATGCCCGGCTTGCCGATGCGCCCCGTCAGCAGATGGCAATTGATGATGCTGTTGACCTTGTCGGTGCCGGAGGTCGACTGGTTCACGCCCTGGGAGTACACCGTCACGACCCGCTCGGTGCGTGCGAACAGCCGATAGAATTCGAGCAGATCGTGCGGGTCGACCTTGCACGCCTTCGCGCACTGCGCGAGGTCGAAGCCGCTCGCCGCGCCGGTTGACGCGGCATCGAGCGCCTGTGCATAGCCGGTCGTATGCGCGTCGACAAACCCTGCATCGGTCGTGTCGTGTTCCGCGAGAAAACTGAGCAGCCCGTTGAACAGGCGAACGTCCGTGCCCGCCTTCAGCGGCAGGTGCAGGTCGGCCATCTCGCAGGTTGCGGTGTAGCGCGGGTCGATCACGACCACCTTCATCTCCGGCCGCGTTTCCTTGATCTTGACGATCCGCTGGAACAGGATCGGATGGCACCATGCGGTGTTCGATCCGACCAGCACGACCAGATCGGCGATTTCGAGGTCTTCGTAGCACACCGGCACCAGGTCTTCGCCGAACGCGCGCTTATGCCCCGCTACCGATGACGACATGCACAGGCGCGAATTGGTGTCGATATTCGCGCTGCCGACATAGCCCTTCATCAGCTTGTTGGCGACGTAGTAGTCCTCGGTCAGCAGTTGTCCCGACACGTAGAGCGCGACCGCCTCCGGGCCATGCTGATTGATGATCCGCCGAAAGCCGCCGGCAACCGTGTCGAGCGCCTCGCTCCACGACACATCGCGCAATGCGGCACTGCCCGGTTCGCGCCGTTTCGGATGCAGCAGGCGTCCATCGAGTCCGACTGTTTCGCCGAGCGCCGAGCCTTTCACGCACAGGCGGCCCGCGTTGGCCGGATGGTGTTCGTCGCCGGCAATGTCGGGCTGGCCGTGTGGGCGCGGCGTCGCGCGTACACCGCAGCCAACGCCGCAATAGGGACACGTGGTCCGCACGCCGTCCTGACTGCCGTCAGGCGCGCGAGTGAGAATGATGGGGGCACTCACATTGAATTCCGGTTCAGGCGGCCTGAGCCTCGCATAGGGCCTTGCCGAACAGCAACTGGCTGCGCAGCGCGGAAATATCGGTCTGCTCCTGGATCAGCTGGAAGTACCACGCGCCGTCCTTGACATCGCCATACAGGACCGCGCCGACCACCCGGCTGTCTTCGAGCACAAGACGCTTGTAGACGCCGCGCCGCGGATCGCGCAGCACCAGGTCTTCACTATCAGGGCCACCCATGAAGTCGCCGGCCGAATACAGATCGACGCCGGTGACTTTGAGCTTGGTCGCCGTCGCGCGCTGCACGTAACGGCGGTGACCCGCCCCGGCCAGATGTGCGCCACAGACACGCGCCTGGTCCCAGATCGGCGCCACGAGGCCGAAGGTCGCCGTGCGGTGCTGCACGCATTCGCCGACCGCGTACACACGCGGATCGTAGGTCTGCAAAGTATCGTCGACCACGATGGCCCGCTCGCAGTGCAGGCCCGACTGCCTGGCGAGTTCGATATTCGGGCGCACCCCCGCTGCCATGACGACCAGGTCGGCGGGAATCTCCGTACCGTCCTCGAAACGCACGGCGGTGACACGCTCCGGTCCGACGATTTCGGCGGTGCGCGCCTTCAGCAGGAAGCGCAGACCCTTGCGCTCCAGCGTCTGCAGAAGCAGAGCCGACGCGCTCCTGTCTAGCTGGCGGTCCATCAGGCTGTCGGTGTCGTGCACAACCGTGACCGACATACCCTGGCGCATCAGCCCGTTGGCCGCCTCGAGCCCGAGGAGGCCGCCGCCGATAATCACCGCGTGACGGTGGCTGCGCGCCGCGGCGAGCATCGCTTCGACATCCTGAATGTCGCGAAACGCGATCACACCCGGCAACTGGTGACCCGGCACCGGAATCAGGAACGGCTTGGAGCCGGTCGCGATCAGCAGCCGGTCGTAGCGCACCTCGATGCCGCTTTGCGAGCGCACGACGCGGCGTTTGCGATCGATTGCCGCAACCGGGTCGCCCGCGTACAGGCGGATACCGTTCTCGTCATACCAGTCGCGCGTGTTGAGGATGATGTCGTCG
>NZ_LXKA01000333.1 GCF_001645125.1 Paraburkholderia ginsengiterrae
GGTCGACGGAGCCGAGCACAACGGCGAACGGCGGTGGGAAGCCGGGGGACTGACGACCCAGGTGCGGTGGAAGGGCGAGAGCAAGGGTGTCGCCAGCGTGCTCGGTGTAGGCGGCGCGGCCGACCACGTAGTCACGACCGCAGCGCGTGCGTGGCATGAGGCGCTGCATGTCGAATGTTTCGGACTCAGTTAAACCGACCTGACATGACTGCATGGATCCGCCGCGCGGCCGAAGAGGGCATCGCGACGCTCACGTTCGACCGCCCCGAAGCATTCAACGCCCTGAACGAAGCAATGGCCGTCGAGCTGAACGCCAAGCTCGCGCGCCTCGCGCACCACGACGAAATCCGCGCCATTGTGCTGACCGGCACCGGCAACGCCTTCATGGCGGGCGGCGATTTGCAGACCATGCGCGCCGCCCTCGACACGAAACCGGTGATACGCGAGCGTACGATCGGCAACCTTGTGCGGCTTGCGCAAACCGTGGTCGAAACCATCACGCGCTCGCGCAAGCCGGTGATTGCCAGCGTCAACGGCGCGGTGGCGGGCTTCGGCCTGAGCCTCGTCGCGGCCTGCGATCTCGCGATCGCCGCGCAACGCGCCACCTTCACGTCGGCGTACGGACGCATCGGCACCTCGCCCGACGGCGGCGCCACCTATACGCTGCCGCGCGCGCTCGGCGCCAAGCAGGCCGCGCAGTGGCTGTATCTGGGCGAGCGGCATACCGCGGACGAAGCGCTGCGCGCCGGCCTCGTCAACTGGGTCGTGGCCGACGACGAACTCGCGGCGCAAACGCGCTCGCTGCTGCAACGGATCGGCGCGCTGGCGCCGGATGCGTTCGCGCAGACCAAGGACCTGTTGCTGCACGCGCCGCAGCGCAGCTTCGGCGAGCATCTGTATGCGGAGCAGCGCAGTTTCCTGCACTGCTCCGCCGGCGACGATTTCCGCGAAGGCATCGACGCGTTCTTCGGCAAACGTCAGCCCGTTTTCGGCTCCGGCGCGCGCTGACGCCGTTCGCCCTTCTACACACAGCACGGAATCCACCGATGAAACTGGCCTCCACCGACGAGATCGTCGCCGAACTGAAAGCCGGCCGCATGATCATTCTGGTCGACGAGGAAGACCGTGAGAACGAAGGCGATCTGCTGATCGCCGCCGATCACGTCACGCCCGAAGCGATCAATTTCATGGCGCGCTTTGGGCGCGGCCTCGTGTGCCTCACGCTCTCCGCCGCGCACTGCGAGCGCCTGAACCTCACACCCATGGCGCAGCAGAACGGCACGCAATACGGGACCGCGTTCACCGTCAGCATCGAAGCCGCGCAAGGCGTCACCACCGGCATCTCCGCGGCCGACCGCGCGCATACGATCCGCACCGCAATTCACGCCGACGTGCGCGCCGAGCATCTGGTGCAGCCGGGCCACGTGTTCCCGATCGCGGCGCGCCCTGGCGGCGTGCTGGTGCGCGCCGGACACACCGAAGCCGGTTGCGATCTCACCGCGCTGGCCGGCTTGACGCCCGCGGCGGTGATCTGCGAAATCATGAACGACGACGGCACCATGGCGCGCCTGCCGCAACTCGTCGAATTCGCCGAACGCCACGGGCTGAAGATCGGCACCATCGCCGATCTGATCCACTATCGCAGCGTCAACGAATCGCTCGTCGAGCGTGTTGGCGAGCGGCCGCTGCATACGCCGTGGGGACCGTTTCACGCCATTCAGTATCGCGATACCGTGCGCGGCTCCGCGCATCTCGCGCTGGTGCGCGGCGAACCCCAGCCCGATGTGCCCGTGCTGACGCGCATGCACGAGTGTTTCTCGCTGCTTGATCTGCTCGATGCCGAACCTTCCGCGCATTCGTGGCCGCTGCACGCAGCGCTGCAAAAAATCGACGTGGCCGGATGCGGCGTGGCGGTGCTGCTCGATTGCGACATGCACGCCGAACCGGCACGTGCACGTAGCGGCAACAGCGCAGTCACGCGCAAGGACGGCCGCCTCTCCGGCATCGGCTCGCAGATCTTGCGCGATCTCGGCGTGCGCCGATTGAACGTATTGTCGAGTCCGTTCAGACTGCCCGCCCTGTCGGGTCATGAACTGGAAATCATGGCGTTCATTCCGCTCGGCGAAGCGGATCTCGACAATCCGCATGCGTTCGACGTTGCGCCTCTCAAGCCCGCATCCCGTCATCCCGCCGCGCCTGCACAGGCAAGCGCCAGGGCCGCGGCGCCCGCACTCCAGGCTACTTCCCGGTAAATCAACGATGACAACAACACGGAAACAACCCTACGTTGCGCTAGTCACCGGCGCCTCGCGCGGCGCCGGCAAAGGCATCGCCCTCGCGCTCGCGGCAACCGGCGCCACCGTCTACGTGACCGGACGCACGCAACGCGAAGGCGACGCGCCCTTGCCCGGCACGGTCCACGCGACAGCGATCGAAATCGACCGGCTGGGCGGCAAAGGCATCGCCCTCACCTGCGATCACGCCGACGACCGGCAGGTCGCGGACGTTTTCGCGCATATTCGCGAGACCAGCGGACGCCTGGACATCCTCGTCAATAACGCGACCACGCTGCACGACGAACTGATCCGCCCCGCGCCCTTCTGGGAGAAACCGCTCGATCTCGTCGACATACTCGAGGTCGGTTTGCGTTCCGGCTACGTGGCGAGCTGGCACGCCGCCCGGATGATGGCCGCACAAGGCGACGGGCTGATCGCTTTCACGTCGTCGTTCGGGGCGAGCTGTTATATGCATGGCGCGGCTTACGGTGCGCAGAAGGTGGGCGTCGATAAATTCGCCAAAGATATGGCAGTCGATCTGAAACCGTTTGGCGTGACTGCCGTGTCGATCTGGATGGGCATGCTGCAAACCGAGCGCACCGCGCGTGTGATCGCCGCGCATCCCGAGCAGTATGCGGGGTTCAGTGAACTGGCGGAAACGCCGCAATTCACCGGCCGTCTGATCGATGCGCTGTACCGGGACCCGATGCGGACGCAGAAGTCGGGAATGGTGCTGGTCGGCGCGGAGCTGGCGCACGAGTACGGCATTACCGATGTCGATGGACGGCAACCGCCGTCGCATCGTGAGGCGTTGGGCGGGCCGTGGCAGGCGCATCCGGCCGTCGTTGCGTGAGCGTTGTGTAAGCGTTGCATCAGTGTTGCGTGATTCGCGCCTTTGCCCGCGCGGTCACGCCCGACGGCCGGCACCGCTGCGTGCCGGCTAGAAACCGCTAGAAACCGCTGACGACCATCGCGATCACCACCGCCGCGCCGCCCACCGCGCCGAGGAAGGTGAAGCATTGCTCGTCGGCGCCCGAGCGGCGCGCCCAGATGCGTCCGGCTAGCGCGGCTATGCCGGTAATCCCCAGAAACAGCGACAACGACGAACCCGCTGTGCACACCATCCCCGGAAACTCGTCGTTCCACGCGCACTCGTACAGCTGCCGCATGGATACGCCGATCACCCCGATCGCCACCAGCAATGCGGCAATCAGCCCGTCGCGCTGAACTCTGGATTTCATTTGCAACCCTCCCGCTTCACGCGTGTCTCCGTCCCTGTGCATGCCCGCGGCCTCGATGTCGGCCACATGGCGTTCTTTGCCGCAATACGGCGCGCCTGAATTGAGGCTGCGCCGTTTGCCGGTTCATACCGTCATTGACGGCGATTCGGCGCGGGCGGGCATCGTCCGGTTGGACTAGGGTGGATTGCGGAGGAGGATTGCGGGGGGGCGTGAACGGACTTCCGCTCAGAACCCAAGACGCGGTGCGACATACGCACCATAGTTCGTCGTCGAGACGCCCGTGCCCTGGGTCGGTATCGTGTAGCCGGCTACGAAGTGCCCCGTGATGGTCTTCCCGCCCTGGTCCGCGGTGTCGATATGAAAAGCGGCAAAGGCGATGATCGGCACGTATGTCTTGTTCAAGATTTGCGTGCTGACTGGCATGACGACGGTGGTGCCCTGCGGAATGCTCTTGTAGACGGCCGCCTTGACACCCGGTTCGATGTAGATGTTGTCGCCGATCGAGAGCGGTGTCGGATTGCCGTTATCGATCAGATTGACGACAGTCGGCGTGTCGTTGGCGACCACGAGGAACGATGTCCATTGCCCCGCCTCGCATGTAGCGCCATATTGCGGGCCGTTGCCGATCGTGAACTCTTTAGGTGTACCTGTCGCGTCAACCTTGGGCGCATTCTTCGTCAAGTCCCAGTATTGGTTGTACACGCATTGATCCATCACCATGGGAAATAGCCCACCGGCAGGCACCGAGGAAGGCGGCGCGATGACCGCCACCGCCGTGGCGGTTTCGGGCGTTGTCGGCATGCCGAGCAGCGTGCCGAGCAGCAGGTGCACGAGGCCGCCGTTGCTCGTGGCATTGCGGGAAATCGTCACCTGTACCGCGGGTTCCAGCAAGTGGCCCGCCGGCGCCGGCAGCGTAACGTTGCCCGGCGCGATCAGCGTGGGCGACGACGCGGCGACGTCCCAATACCCCGCCGAGACGGTTCCGCTCGAAAGCTTGGTGCCGTCCGACGTATTCAACGCAATGGCCGCCGTTGCGGACGATGCTGCGCCCGCCCAGTTCGGTCCGCTCGCGCTGCCTTGCGAAAGCGCTCCGGCGCCAGCGAGCGCCGCCGCATCGGCGCCGTTTTGCAATTCGCCGCCGACCGTGAAGACGCGCGGCAGATCGATCGCAAATGCCCCGATCATCAGCAACGCCGTGAACGTCAACAGGAACCATAGTGTTACCGTACCGCGCTCTTGCGATCGCGCACGCCCGCACAGGCGCGGGCGCCCGTCGCGCCGCACAGACGGGTGGCCAAGCATCGCCGCGGTGGCCTGGCCGGAACGCGTTCGCTTATTCACAGTTTTTCACCGCTACGGCCTTCACCGTAATGGGCCCCGTTATCACGCTGAATGCCGAGCCGAGCACCACACCGTTGTAGGTGTAGCTGATGTTCACCTGCAGCGGATTGCTGCTGCCGGCCGCTGCGCAGCCGCCCGTTGGCGTCACGGTCACGGTGGGAGGCGTGGCCGTGCCGCTCGTCACCAGACCGTGGTTCGTATAGGCAAGCGCAACATTCTGGATCTGGGTTTGCGTATAGGACGGCACGCGCAGCACGACGCCCTGGCGCGCTGCTTCCCCCGCGGCATTCGTGATCACGGCCTTGTCGCACAGCACCATGCTCACGTCGACGATGCCGAACAGCACCATCAGCAGGAACGGCGTGACCAGCGCGAACTCGAGCGAAACGCTGCCGCGCGCGTGAGCGCGGGCACCGGAGCCGGCGCGCCCGCGCCCTTTCATTGGATTACTCCGCTGGTCGCGGCGCTGGCCGCGGATACCGGCTGTGTTTCAGCCACGCCCGCCACGCCTGCGGCACCCGTAGCGCCGACAAGGCCCGCGCTGCCTGCATCGCGCCCGGAAGTGCCGAGACGCTCGCGCAGTTGCCGGTAGAAGCGCAGATTGTCGTCCGCCGATTCGGCCGGCATGTCGGTCACGAGGATGCGCCTCGCCGCCTCGCTGTTGCCGAGCAAGCCGTACGCCAGCGCGAGGTTTGCGCGAGCCTGCGGCGGCGCGTCAGGCAAGCCGGCGATATCCAGCAGCACATTGGCGCCTGCGCGCACATCGCCCGCCAGAATGAGCGACAAGCCGAGATCGGCCTTGAGCCCCGCGACCTCGGGGTGACGCTGCAAGGCGGCCCGATAGACCGTCTGCGCTTGCGCGTGCTTACCCTCGAGGTCCAGCGTGGTGCCAAGCCCTTCCGCCGCCACGGCGTGGTCCGGGTGGGACGCGACGAGTTCGCGGTAGCGCTTCTCGGCTTCGTCGAGCCGTCGCTGGCGCAGCGCGACGCGTGCGAGCCCGAGCATGGCGCGCGCATCGTCGGGCGCTATGGCTGCAACCCGCCCGTAGAGCACGCCCGCGCGCGCGAGATCGCCACTTTGATACATCGCATCGCCGAGGCCAAGCTGCGCGGCGTTCGATTGCGGGTCGGTCTTCAGCGCCTTTTCGAAGAGCGACATGGCAAGCTGCGTATCGCCGGCTTCAAGGGCGCTTTCAGCCACATGCATGTCGGCCTGCGCATCGGGCAGATGGGTGGCGGCGGCAGGTTGTGGCGTCACGAAGTGATTGCTCGCGCATCCGGTGGCGAGCAACGCGGCGGCCAGCGGTGCCAGCAGCGCGGCAACGGTCTTGCGCGCGAGCAACGGATGAAATGAGTTCAATTTAAGCTCCAGAATCCTTGCAGCGCTCAATGGCCTCGAAATACCGCGAGGAGTCGAATGACGGCCGGCCCTGCTGCGATAAGCGAGACGGTCGGCATGATGAAGAACATCATCGGCATCGTCATCTTCGGTGCGAGCTTCGCGGCCTTTTCCTCGAGCGCGACCATTTGCATGGCCCGCTCGGTACGCGACAGCGTGCGCAGCGATTGCGTGATCGGCGTGCCGTACTTCTGCGACTGCACCAGTGTGGTCACCAGTGCGCGCATCGTGGACAGGCCGACCCGGGCCGACATCGCATTGAGTGCCTGCGCAGTGTCGCTGCCGATACTGAGTTCGTCCGCAGTCACAGTGAACTCATCGGCAAGCGGCGGGCAGATCACGCGCAACTCGCGCGCCACGCGCTTGATGGCAACGACGAGACTATTGCCTGCGTTGGTGCAGACGACCAGCAGGTCGAGCGCATCCGGCAGCGCGGCGGCAATCGCACTGCGACGATGCCGGATGAAGAAGGCGAGCGCATATTCCGGCAACATCATGCCGACAACGAACGCGCCCGCCATCAGCAGCGCACGAATCGTAAAGTTCTGGCCGACCTTGGGCAGATGTCCGCCGAGGGCGATGGCGCCGAGCGCGAGACAGGCTCCCACGACGATCTTGAGCCCGGACATGACGGCGATCGCGCGCCGGTCGCGAAACCCCGCGCTGGCAAGGCGCATCGCCACTTTGGCACGGTCTTCGGCCTGCACGACAGGCAGCCGCTCGCCAAGCGCGGCGATCCGTTGGGCGAAGCGCTGCGGCATGCGCTTCGTGGCGTCGGCCATGGCGCTGTTGTCAACGCCCACGCGGGCCACGGTTTGCCGTGTACGCTGGGCAATGCGTGCGCGGTGGCTCGTGTCGCGCAAGACCAGCCACAGCGTGAAGCCCGCGAGCAGGACGAGCAAGGCGGCATTGCGCCAGAAGTCGGCGTTCATCATCGCGAGGTGTCCAGGTTCGAAATCTTGTTGATCGACCACAGCCCGATCGTGAGCAGCACGGCCGCGAGGGTGAGGATCTTGTGTCCGGCCCGGGTATGCGTGAGCGTGTCGAGATAGGGCCGGTTGGCGATATAGATAAAGCCCATGAGCGCGAACGGAACGGCTGCGATCATCTTGCTGGCGAGCCGCCCTTCCGCCGTGAGCGCCTTGCTCTTTGCGCGGATGTCGCGCCGCATGCGCACAATGCCCGCGAGGTTTTCGAGCGTATCGCCGAGATTGCCGCCCGTCTCGCGCTGCAGGACCAGACAGACCGAAAAGAACGAGAAGTCGGCGAGCCGCAGGCGGGCCGCTGCCTGCTCGAGCACCTCCTTCAGGTCGGCGCCCACGAGCAGTGCATCGCCCATCGCGCGGAACGTCGTGCGCACCGGCTCCTCGCTTTCCACCCCGGCGACGCAGATCGCCTGCACAACGGGAATACCGGCACGCACCGCACGAATGATGAGGTCGATCGTATCGGGAAAGACGGCGAGGAAGCGGTTCCTGAAACGCGCGATCTGCCAGTGGTAGGCCCAACGCACGAGGAGAACGGGGATGGCGATGCAGGCGAGCACGCGCAGCAAGGCCCCCACAGGAGCGAACGCTGTGCCGATTATCGATGCAATGAATGAAGCCAAAGCGATGAGGTAGATCGCGCGAACACCGCCCGGGCCGCTGACCGTGCGTACGCGTTCGTGCCAGCCCGTGATGACGGCGAAGATTGCGTCCTGGTCCGCGAGGCGGCGCTTGGGGTGCAGCAGTTGCTCCTGAAGACTCGCGTCGCGCTCGGCGAGGGCGGCCTTGCTTTCGTCGCGCACCCCGGCCACACGTGCGCGAATGCGTGTGCCCGCTTGTTGGCGTGCGATGCCGCGCAGCGCGTGCACGATGAGCCCCGCGACCACGAAGGCGAAGAAGGCGCCGAAGCCGATGACGTCCGCGGGTCTCATGATTGCATCGCCGTGAGCAGTGCCTCTTCGAGGCCAAAGTAGGCCGCGCGCACGGCGAACACTGGCCGCAGGGACGAACATTCGAATGTGCCGCGCACCTGCTCTTCGTAAGCGGTTCCGTTGTAGCGGAACGTGAACAGATCCTGCGTGATGACGACGTCGCCCTCCATGCCCACGATCTCGGTCACATGGGTTACCCGCCGCACGCCGTCGCGCATGCGTTCGATCTGCACGATCAGATGGACGGCGCTGGCAATCTGCCGCCGGATCGACATCAGCGGCAAATTGCCATTGGCCATCATCACCATGCTCTCGAGCCGCGTGATTGCATCGCGCGGCGTATTCGCGTGGACCGTCGTCATCGATCCGTCGTGGCCCGTATTCATTGCCTGCAGGACGTCGAATGCTTCCGTGCCGCGCGTCTCGCCAAGGATCAGCCGGTCGGGGCGCATACGCAGCGCGTTGCGAACGAGATCCCGTTGAGAGATTCCGCCAAGGCCTTCGCTGTTTTCAGAGCGCGTCTCGAGACTGACGACATGCGGCTGTTGCAGTTGCAGCTCGGCGGCGTCCTCGATCGTGACGACGCGTTCGGTTTCGTCGATAAAGCGGGACAGCGCATTGAGCAGTGTCGTTTTGCCGGAGCCCGTGCCGCCGGAAATGACGACGTTCAGGCGGGACGCGGTGGCGATGCGCAGTACGTCCACCATCTGAGTGGAGATATTGCCTTGCTGCGCCATCCGGCCGAGTGTGATGTTGCGTTTGGCGAACTTGCGGATCGAGATCGAGGCGCCGCGCAAAGCGATCGGCGGCAGCACGACGTTCACGCGGCTGCCGTCGGCAAGACGCGCATCGACCATCGGGCTGCTTTCGTCGACGCGCCGCCCGACCGCTGCCGCGATGCGTTGCGCCACGTTGATGACGTGCGCGTTGTCGCGAAACTTGAGCGACGTCAGTTCGAGGCGGCCGCCGCGCTCGACGTAGACCTGGTCCGGACCGTTGACGAGGATATCGGTCACGCGCTCGTCGGCGAGCAGCGGCTCGATCGGCCCGATGCCGAACATGTCGTTGAGAATCTCGTCGACCACGAGCGTCTGCTCGGCCAGTGTCAGCGACAAACGCTCGCGGATGGTCGTCTCCGCTGCGACCAGCTCGATGCCCGTGCGTACCTCGCTGCGCGACATCATGAGCGCCGCCGACATATTCATCGACGCAAAGACGGCCGACCGAATCGCCTTGAACGTCTCGGAGCGAATCAGCGCCTCATTGCGGTCCGCCGCCGAGTGACTCGCGGCTGCGGATGCCGCGCTCGACGAGGCCAGCGGCGCCTCGCGCCTGCCCGCTTCCGGCTCGTCCGCCGCGGAACCAGCGACGGCCCCGGATCCCCGAGGCTCGTCGTGATCGGCGAGCGACGTATCGGTCGAGAGAGGATTGCGCCGGCCGAACATCAGCTCGCTCTCCGCGTGGGCAACAGGCGTTGGTACCACGGCTCGCGGGCCACTGCCGTTTCGCTGCCCGTGATCGCGTCGGCCAGCGACACGATGGCCGCTGCGAACGGCGAGCGATTGGCGTGGGCAAGCGTTCCTGCTTCACCGAGGTTTTCAGCGAGGGCAAGGCTCTGCGGCTCGTAGGGCAGCGAATGCACGGACCCGCGTGCGAGCGCGCTGATGAAATCGTCCTCGCGAACGCGCCCGGACACGGGCTGCCGTGCTTCGTTGAGCAGCACCGTGATGGCGGGCGCGGCGTCGAGGGTTTGTGCGAAACGGCAAAGCCGCGCGGCCTCGCGCGCCGAATGCACGGAGAAATCCGCAACGACGTGGATCGTCGAACTGGCATCGAGGGCTTCCTCGACGAGCCTGCCCGCACGCCCAGGCAGATCGAGCATGATGTAGTGGAAGTGATGCTTGAGCATCGTGACAAGCTCGCTCAGCGCGCCCGAACGCAAGGCGAACTCCTGGTTGTACGGGAGTTCCGCCGCAAGCACGAGAAGACGGTCGCTCTGGGCAACGAAAGCCTGATTGATCAATTGCTGGTCGAGCCGCTGCGGGTTCTGCAGCAATTCGATGAGCCCGTTGTTGGCGGCGACGCCGAGCATCGAGGCGGCCGCGCCACCGTACGGGTCGAGATCGATATAAGCAATCCGGCGCCGCGTTTTGTCGGCAAGATGAGAAGCGAGCGCCGTGGCGATCGTCGTGACGCCGACGCCGCCTCGCGCGCCAACGAATGAGAGCACCTTGCCCATGCGCGCCGAGGTACCGCCGTCGCTGGCCGTCAGCGCGCGCCGGACGAGTTCCGCGGTGAGCGGCTTGACGAGATAGTCCTGCACGCCGGCGTGCAGCAGGCTGCGAAAGAGCCCGACATCGTTGCGCTCGCCAATGACGATGACAGCGACGGAAGGGTCGACGACTTCGGCGAGGCGCTCCAGATCGGAAATCGGCATGGCCGACCCCGTCACATCGACAATCAGGTGGCGTGGCGATTCCTTCAGTGAAGTCATGATCCCGATCGCATCGTCGAGCGAACCGAGCGTGACGTACGAAGTTGCGATGCCCTGATCGACAACGACGCTCTTGATGACCTCGATGCTTTGGGCTTCGGAGACAACCGCAATAAGTTTTTCGGCGCCGGACGGTTGCGCCCGGCGTTTGAGGATGTTCGATTCGAAAACGCCCATGTGTGCAATCTCCGTTAGTGCGATCCCGGCGACGAGGGCGCCGCCGAGTTCGACGAAGATGACGAAGAACTCGAATAGTCAGAGTTCAGCGGTTTCGCCCGGTCTTCCTCGTAGCGCCGCACCGCACTCGCGGCGAGCGGCGCGTCCGCGCCCGCATAGGGCAGCGGCGCCACGAGGTCGGCCGGCCGCGCGAGCATCGCGGCCAGATTCGAGTAGGTCGCACAGCCGAACGCCACGCCAGGCCGCCTGAATCCGGCATCGCGCATGCTGGAGCGCTGCGTGAGCGTTCCGCAGTCCGGCGGCATCGCGTGTCCGCCGTCGCCGGGCGTAAAGCCGATCACGGACGCATCGGGCATACCGAGCGGCGGATGCGAGCACGACGTAAGGCCGACGCAAGCCACACCGGCGAGTATCGTGGCAATGAGGGAGAGCCGGGGATTCATTGTGGTCTCCATATCAATAGACGAAGCCCGCGGCGCCAATCAGGCGGGGCGAATTGCCCACAAGCGGGTCGATCGAAAGCGACTGGCGCACCGCATATTCGACGTCGCTGCTGGGGGTGATGACATCGTCCAGCGCGCCGCGCAGCCGGCCCGGCCCTGTCGGCCCGACAATGTACGGTGTCACGATAACGACGAGCTCCGACTTGTTGTTCTGGTATTTCTTCGACGAGAACAGCTTGCCGAGAATGGGCAACTGGCCAAGGCCGGGAAGCTCGGAGAGCACGTCGCTCGTCGAGCTCTGCAGGAGTCCGCCGATCGCGAAGCTCTGGCCGCCCGACAGCTCGACGGTGGTTTCCATGCGGCGCACGGTCAGCGCCGGCACCACGATCGAGTTCAGCGTGATGCTGTTGCTCGGATCGATCTGGCTGACTTCAGGCCGCACAGTGAGGCTGATACGGTTGTCGGCGAGCACGGTCGGGGTGAAGTTCAGCGCGACGCCGTAGGGTTTGTAATCGATCGTGATCGTGCTCGTCGTGCCGCTCTGGGGCACGGGGATTGGCAGCTCGCCGCCTGCGAGGAAGCTCGCGGACTGACCGGACATCGCCGTCAGATTCGGTTCGGCCAGCATCGTCAGCAAACCTTCCTGATCGAGCGCATCGAGCACGCCTTCGATCGTCGTGCGGCCGGCCTTGAATCCGCCCACTACCGAGTACACACCACCGGACTGAAGGTTGAACAGATTGGTCGTCGCGTCGAAAATTGCCCGTCCGTTGAACAGGCCGCCGAAGAAGTTGCCGTTCGCGCCAAGAGCATTCCAGTTGATGCCGAGCTGCTGCGTAATGTTGCGATCCACTTCGGTGATGCGCACGCGCAGCAGCACCTGGATCGGGTGCGCGATCGAGAGGCGGTTCACGAGCTGCTCGTTGGCGTGCAGATACGGCTGCAGCGTTTGCACAATGGCATCGGCATCCGCCGCGCTCGGTACCGCGCCCGTTACCATCAACGAGCCGGGCGCACCCGACACGGTGACCGCGAGTTTGGGGAAGCGCGCGTCGATAAGACGTTGAATCGAAGCCGTATCCGTCGACACACTGATCGTCTTGCGCAGAATTTCCCGATTGTTCGGCCCGAGTGCAAAGAGTGTCGTCGTGCCGGACTTCTTGCCGAGCACGAAAACCGAACGCGGCGTCGGCACATGGACATCGGCAACGCTGGGGTCGGCCACGAAGACGGCAACGGCGGCCTGCGGCAGTTGGATCAACGTGCCACTGCCTGCCGCAACCGACAGCACTTCGGCAGGCTCGCTCGCCGTTGCCGCCCCCGCTACGGGGCCGCAAAGCGCGGCGATGACAAGCAGCACCGCGCCAACGCCGGTGACTGCAGGACGGCCGCCTGCGCAACACCGTGCGCAGCGCGAAAACAGCTTGCCGTGTCTAAGGCTGAACATGTGTCGTCCTATGATCCTGCGGAGATGGGGGGCGCGGCGGGCGGCATGCCGGTGGGCAGCGGCGGCACGCCCGGCGCGCCTGTCGCGCTCGTCGGTGGGCCGCCGGGCAATTCGCCGTCTGACTGCTCGACCTTCGAGCCACGGTAGATGACGACATGCGGCGCCGGCCCGGCTGTTTTCACCGAGTGCGGCACTGCCGGTGCGCTCACCGCGCGCAATGCGTGCGAGACATCGCCAGCCCACACGGGACGTGCGCGCGTCATGGCGACATCCTCGACATCCGGCGTGTGCCGTTCACGCGTGGCAAAACTGCGCAGTGCAAGCGAGAGCGTGCCGAGGTGAGCCGCCACCGTGATCGACTCTGCGCTTGCCGGCGTGACTTCGATCGTCACGGTACGAGCAGTCGCGGGCGTGGCATTGGTGCCCGACGCGCTGTCGTCATCCTTCGGACGACGAAACGCTGTCCCAACCGCGAGCACGCGCACACGTTCGGCGACCGTTTCCGATTCGACCGCGCGCGCGGGATCGACCTGGGCGCCTGGTTCGTTACGCATCTGCTGGGTCAACAGGATATCGACGTAATCGCCGGGCTGAATGAGCCCTGCATTGCCCGACACGTCGTCAACGGCAACCGAGATCGCGCGCATGCCAGGCTTGAGCGCAGCTGCAAGAAATCCTGGGGCGCTCGGCAAAATCACGTCGGCAACGCCGAGCGGCGTCCCCGCACGTACCGCGTGCCGCAGCAGATCGCCTTTGAGGTCTTTTCCGTCGCTGCTGTTCGCGGGCTCTTCGATGAGCGCGCCTGCCGGGACCTGTTCGCGCGGCATCGTTTTCCATACGAGGTCGACGTCGCGCAGCAGCAGTCCGTCGGGCAAATCGTCGGCTGCGGCGCGCACGTGCACCATCGACGTGTGCTGTGCCACGTGCGGGCTCGATGCCGTAATGTACAGCGCGCGGATAGTGAAGGCGCCAATTGCGGCGATGACTACGAGCGCGGCTAGCTTGATGAAGTTTTGCATAGGGTCGGCATTGTGTTCAGTGCAAGCAGCGCGCGGCTCGTGCGGCAATAACCTTAGGTTAACTAAAAAACCAATCCAGATTAACTAAACTAATAACCTAACCATGGCGAGCGACATGCGATGATCGGCTGTGGGTTGCAGCAAGACTGCGACGATGCCGCCTAACGCGAGCGCGACGCCATAGGGCACGCCGCGCGCCGGCGCGATCCAGTCAAGCCGCGCGCTCACGCCGGCAAGGGCGGGAATTCGCTGCATGCCGGCCACTGCGACCACGGCCAGGGCAACAAGCAATCCACACAGCGAAACGACCACCAACACCGGCCAGGATTCGGGCCCTGCCCAGAGAAAAACCCCGGCGGCGAGCTTCACATCGCCGCCGCCGAGCCAACCCAATCGAAACATCAATGCAGCCACGGCAAACGATGCCGCACCCGCGGCCAGATGAATGTCCCATGCCGCAAGGCCGAACCCGGCCATGGCGGCGTTGACGAAATACAGGGCGACAAACGCGGCCACGGCGGCATTAGGCAGACGCCGCATGCGCAGATCGAAACCTGCAAGCATGATGAGGGTCGCGCAGGCACCCGCTTTCACTACACCCGGGGCTATCATCGTTTTTCGAATGTGCCGAGGAAAGTGGTGTCCGGCTCGCACGTGCTCGTGCCGCGCCGGCGCATCACGACCACTAGATTGCGTTGTTTGCCGCCGTGAGCAGCTTCTGGAACACGGCCTGGAAGCCCGTCGTGCCAGACAGGAACGTGCCGAGTGCGACCAGCACGGCGACGATGATGCCGCCAAGAACTGCATATTCCAGCGAGCTGACACCGCGCTCGTCGCGCGAAAGGGTTTGGATAAAACGCAGCATGGGAAGACTCCTTGTTAAGTAACGCCTGCATAGCAGGCTTGCTACGCCGATTTGCTACGAAGGAGGACTAACTCATCCCCCAAACACGTCTAACGGCAATTGGCCGGCAAAGTTGAGCCCATTGCGCGTGGACTGGGGTTCGGTGTGGACGCCCTTCCTCAATACACAGCGTATGTCCGGTCGCGGCAACGCGATCCATTGAATAGAGGCATAAAACCGTTCCAGTTTCTTTCTTATAGAAGCCCCAAAGATCAGACGAATAGAGCGTTCGCGGTAACGTTGAAGGCTTCAGGAGTGCGTCTGACTTCAACTGCCCGTGTCGAACAAACGTTGCCGTTCAAATGGACATGCAGCCCAACGGAAAGACATGCCCCGTTCTTTCCCTACCCTTTTGTAGGATATCTACCCATCGGTGCCGTCAAAGGCTTGCGGGACAATCGTCTACAACACACTAGCCGGTCGGTCCGTCAAGATCATGCCTCGCCTTTTCCATTTGAAGACTGGCGGCATTCTCAGATTGCTTGCAATCCCGATGGCAATGCTCGCACCGCCGGTCTCGCAAACTCTTTCGGCCGACCAAACTGTCGATCTGATTACGGGTGCTTTCTGTTCCTCGCGAAACGGTCCTGTCTTTCAGTTACCCAACGAAGTACCTGCCCGGCCGATCCGGTCCATTCCGGCTGATGGCCTGCATAAAGGAAGTGCTACCCAGGTCCGCTATCCGATGGATAGAATCCTGAAAAATTTTTGACTACTCATGAAGCTCGGCGCCCACAAACACTCTGTCGCATGGCTTGGCCTCATCGCCATGTGGCTCGTCGTTTTCGCGCCGCTCGTGAGTCAGCTGCTCGTTGCGTCCCGCGCCGATGAGCCGGTCAGTGCCATTTGTTCGGCAGTCGACAGCGGCACTTCCGCCGCACACCATGCGTCTCCGGACAAGATCGCGGCGTGCGGATACTGCGATTTCCTCGCTCATCATGTAGCCGCTCTGAGCGTCTCGCCGGCCGGTCTCGTTGCAACGGTATTGTTAGCGGATGCGCAAGTATCGGCGCCCCCTCCGTTTGTCCCTCATGCCGCCGCGTTTCCCTCTGGCCGGCCTCGCGATCCTCCCGTCTTTTCCTAGCCGTTGCTCTGTCAGTCGCAGCGTCGGCCTGCTTCGTAATCAGGCCGTCGCCGCAGTCTGTCGTCTCAGGAAAACACGCACGTCCTTTCACCCGAGGGGGGATGACGCGCGTCCGTATCGAGCGGAGAGGAAATCATGTCAACCAACCAGAACACCCTATTGCGCTGCACGCTGCCTTTCGTCATGGCCGCGATCTTTCCGGCTGCGGCTCACGCATGCGCCACTTGCGGCTGCTCCTTGAGCACCGATGCAGCGATGGGCTATTCCGCCGCCCCAGGCTGGCGAATCAACATCGAATACGACTTCATCAATCAGAACCAGTTGCGCAGCGGTACCAGTTCAGTGCCGAACACGCAGCCCGCCAGTATCAATGACGCTGGTGGCAGCCAGGAGGTGGAGCGCCAGACGATCAATCGATACATCAATCTCGGCATCAGCTATAGCCCCAGCGCGAGCTGGAACTTCAGCGCTCTCATTCCGTACGTTTACCGTAGCCATACGACTTACGGCAACGCGACGACAGACCAGCTCACTCCCGACAACTTGAGCGGCGCAACCAGCAAAGGCCTGGGAGATATCAAGCTCATCGCAAGCTATCAGGGGTTTCTGCCAACGCACAATCTTGGATTGCAGCTTGGCGTCAAGTTACCCACGGGCCGGTACGGCGGTCAGAATGTCGACACCGGCGCAACCGTTGGGCACAATCCCGTGTTCTTCTCGAACGGCCCCAATGCGGCCGCAGGCCAGGCGCTCGACACCAGCTTGCAGCCCGGCACCGGCAGTACCGACCTTATCGTCGGCGCCTACTATTACCAGGCGATCAGCCAGAACTTCGACGCGTTCATTAACGGGCAATTCCAGTCCGCAATCGTCGAAAATCTCGACCATGAAGGCGCGACATACCGCCCCGGAAATCTGGCCAGCTTGAGTGCCGGATTGCGCTATGAAGCGAACCCGAAGTGGGTTCCGCAGTTGCAAATCAACGTTACTCGCAAGAGCCACGACCAGGGCACGCTCGCGGATACGGCGAACACAGCGGGAACTGTCGTTTATCTCAGCCCCGGCGTCACCGTCAACGTGTGGAAAAACCTGGAGGTGTACGGCTTCGTGCAACGTGCGATATACAGCAAGCTCGACGGTTATCAGGTGTTTCCACGCTGGACCGGCAACGTGGGGATGAGCTATGCGTTCTGACGTATCGCGAGCGCAACCGGCGCATGAGGACACCGCATCCTCGATATCGACTGCGCGGCGCGCGTGGTTGCGTGCCGTGCTGGCAGTGTCTCTAGGTGCAGGCGGGTTGGGCCGGCCCTTGGCAAGCCGCGCTGCCACGCTGGCCGTTGGTCAACCTGCTCCGCCTCTGGTCCTTCATACACTGGATGGCCGGGACATCGACACCGCCGATCTGCTCGGCAAAGTGGTTATTCTGACGTTCTGGGCGACCTGGTGCGAGCCGTGCCGTGAGGAACTGCCTCTTTTGTCCGCTTACGCCGCGCGCAATTCGGACCGGGGGCTGCAAGTGCTCGGGTTCAGTCTGGATGGAGCTGACGATCTGTCTGCGGTTCGCGAGGCTGCAGCGGGCTTGAGCTTTCCAGTGGGCCTGCTGGGCAGCGCGTGGGCAGGCGACTATGGGCGAATGTGGCGCATTCCAGTGAGCTTCACGATCGGACGATCGGGTCTCCTGGTGGACAACGGCTGGGACGACAAATATCCCGTTTGGACATCCGAACGCTTGCAACGCGTCGTCACGCCACTTCTGAGGCAATAGATAGGTAAGTGCCCGATTCGACGAGATGAATGACCGCTGTACCCAAAAGCGGCCGAAGAAGTGACACCTGACCCACAGGCCGAAGTGGGTCCAGGTGCAACTTCGCCGATGCAGTTGCGCGCACGACGAGCCATACGCACATGCTCCAAAAAAGCGCGCTAAAGGATACTGTCCAAAGCGTTGGCAAGCCTCGCGACCGCGCCCTCGACGTCATGCAGCTTGTCCAGGCCAAATAATCCGATGCGGAAAGTCTTGAAGTCTTCAGGCTCGTCGCATTGAAGGGGAACGCCGGGTGCGATCTGCAAGCCGGCATCGGCGAATTTCTTGCCGGATCGTATGCCGTCATCGTCGGTATAGCTGACCACGACGCCCGGAGCCTGAAGACCTTCAGCCGCCACGCTCCTGAAACCCTTGGCGCTCAGAAGTGCGCGAACGCGAGTGCCGAGTTCAACCTGCTCCGCTCGCACTTTGTCGAAACCATATGCCTCGGTTTCCTTCATGACGTCGCGCAGCGTCGCGAGACTATCCGTGGGCATCGTCGCGTGGTACGCGAACCCGCCGTTCTCGTAGGCTTCCATAACCTGCAGCCACTTGCGAAGATCGCAAGCGAAACTGCTGCTGGTTGTGGCGTCGATTCTTTCGCGGGCGAGAGGACTGAGCATGACCAGTGCGCAGCAGGGTGACGCGCTCCATCCCTTTTGCGGCGCGCTGATCAGGACATCGACGCCGCTGGCCTGCATGTCCACCCAGATCGTACCGGAGGCGATGCAATCCAGTACAAACATGCCACCGACCGCATGCACAGCGTCGGACACCGCGCGTAAATAGGCATCAGGCAGCATCATCCCGGATGCCGTTTCGACATGTGGCGCAAAGACCAGATCCGGTTTGTGTTCCCTGATCGCAGCGACCACCTCTTCAATCGGCGCCGGCGCATACGCGGCCTGCCTTCCCTGTTCGACAGGACGCGCCTTCAACACTATCGATTCAGACGGAATGCTGCCCATGTCGAAAATCTGCGACCAGCGGAAACTGAACCAGCCGTTGCGAATCACCAGACACTTCCTTTGCGTCGCGAACTGCCGGGCGACGGCTTCCATGCCGAAAGTCCCGCTGCCTGGGACGATAACGGCCGATTGCGCGTTGTAGACCTTTTTCAGGGAGCCGGATATATCCCGTACGACTCCCTGAAAAAGCTGCGACATATGGTTGATGGATCGGTCGGTGTAAACGACTGAATATTCGAGGAGTCCCTCGCGGTCGACATCGGGGAGTAACCCTGGCACGTTCGCCTCCGGTAATAGACGAATAAAAGGATCGAAAGCAGATTCTAACGAAAGCCACGTGCATAAGCATTGGTCGAGACGCCCCGTTACCTTTTCGGCCTCCACCGCGGCTATCTTCGTGCGAAGCGCGCAAGTCATTTCCGCTCGTCCCTACCCGGACGAGTTGTTGAGACAAAGAAAACTTGGAGGAGACGGAACTAGATATAAACCCTTAGGCCTGCGATTCAAGGTAATAAACGAACACCGCCTAATTCAGGTGTTTCAACCAAATTTCACCACAATTACATTAACAACCCCTGTCACACAGTCGATAGTATTGGGGAAATAACTACTAGTAGCCGGATATAGCACCCAGGAGGCAATATGCGCATAGGTGTTCCGAAGGAGATCAAGAACCACGAGTATCGTGTCGGTCTCACGCCGTCTTCCGTGCGTGAGATCGTCGCGCATGGACACAGCGTGGACGTCGAAACAGGCGCCGGCGCTGGCATCGGCGCAACGGACGACGCGTACCGGGCGGCGGGCGCGCAGGTTGCGCCCAGCGGTGAAGCGGTGTTTGCCGCTGCGGACATGATCGTCAAGGTGAAAGAGCCTCAGGCGCCTGAGCGTGCAATGCTGCGACGAGGACAGATTCTTTTCACCTACTTGCACCTCGCGCCGGACCCCGAGCAGTGCGCCGATCTCGTCAGAAGCAACGCGGTCTGCATCGCTTATGAGACCGTCACGCAACGCGGCGGCGGACTGCCTCTTCTTGCGCCCATGTCCGAGGTGGCAGGCCGCATGTCGATTCAGGCGGGCGCGTTCAGCCTGGAACGCGCGCACGGTGGCAAAGGCATCCTGCTTGGCGGCGTAGCGGGCGTGCCTCCCGCGAAGATTGTGATCCTCGGCGCCGGCGTGGTCGGCACCAATGCCGCGCAGATGGCTGTCGGCACGGGTGCGCAGGTTGCCGTACTCGACCGCAATGTCGACGCGCTGCGACGCATGGACCGCCTGCTGGGCGCGCGCGTGATTACCGTGTATTCGAATCAGGACAACATCGAACGACACGTGCTCGATGCCGACCTAGTGATCGGCGGCGTGCTCGTGCCCGGCGCCGCGGCGCCCAAACTCGTCACGCGCAAGATGGTTGATGCAATGAGCCCCGGCTCCGTTATCGTCGATGTCGCGATCGACCAGGGAGGATGCTGCGAAACCGCGAGGCCCACCACTCACGCCGACCCCACGTACAAAGTTGGCGAAGTCGTCCACTACTGCGTCGCAAACATGCCTGGCGGTGTGCCGCGCACTTCCACTTATGCTTTGAACAACGCGACGCTGCCCTTTGTTCTGCAAATCGCCAACCAGGGCTGGCGCAAGGCGCTGACCCTCGACGAACATCTGCGTCGTGGTCTGAATGTCGCGTTCGGTAAAGTGACCTGTCCCGAGGTCGCGGAAGCACTGGGCTACACCTGCGAGGATGCAGGTGCCATCGCCGCTGAATCGTAAGCACATCGAGACGAAGCGCGCGCCTTGGAAAAGGCGCGCCTATTCATTTCTTCCATCCCCGAGCACGATTCTCTGGATATTGGCCGGATACACCCAGTCGCGCGCATGGCGCTCGATGAGATCCATAAATGCGAGGGGACCGCTGCAGTAGATCTGGGTGTTTGCATGCGCTGGGCGCATTGCGTGAGAGGTTGCCTGCCCCACTCGGTCGGCATCGAGACCAAAATGGCGAAAGACCTTGCCTTTGCTTTTAAGCGCATCAAGTTCTTCCCGAAACACCGCGCGTTCAGGTGAACGAGCGAAGTTGTGCAACTCGAACATCTGACCGGCCAGGGCTAGTCGATTCGCGATTCCCGCGATCGATGCCGTGCCGACGCCACCAGCAAAAAGTATCGACCGTACGCGACTGTCCAGAATAACTGTAGGACTCCGTGGCGTTCCGACAAAAGCTTCGTCTCCTTGACTCAACGAAAGGTCTGCTGCTTTTCTGTTTGTGTCCCCGTCATCTTGCCGCACGGCGATTACATAGGAACGCGGGCGAGACGTAGAACGGCACAGGGGATAGATTCTTTCCTTGTTGACGACGTTGTTGAGAACAAGCGTGACGCAGGCTCCATCGTCAAACGACGGAAGCTCCAGTTGGGACCTGGTTTGAAGTTCAACGGCATGGTAATTCTCAGCGAGTTGCCATTTGCGTGTAACGATGACTGAGAGGAGGTTGTCGTGCATGTCTTCTCCAACGGGAGCTTCGTCGTCCGGAATCGGAAGTTAGTCGGTGTACGGATTGCGTGAGATGGCCGGTCCAGGAAATGGTTGGAAGGATGGCTGAATGTGAGATTCAGATTAGGGCGGACGATATTCACCAGCAAGGCGTGCAACGCGAATACCACTTATACGACTGCGCTGATAGTCTTCTGTACCCTACCGCGCACGCGTTTCGCCCTTGCCTCATCGAGGCAGAATCGCACGGACGGAAATTGGGACCGGATTAGGCCGCACGTCCCCAAACGGCGCGATCACGCCAACAGAATCGACAAATCACCCAAGGCCCCCTTTGCGCGCCACACTCAGTGCGACGAGACATACGTTGCATCGGCGAATGCTGCCGGGACAGCGAAGCTCTCACGCATACGCTTCGACTCGGCGGCCGGCGTCAAGCCGAACAGCCGTTTGAATTCCCTGCTGAACTGGGACGGACTCGTGTAACCCACAGCATGACCCGCCGCCTCCGCGGTCAGGTCCTCGCGCACCATCAAGAGACGAGCCTGATGCAGACGCGTCGACTTCACGTACTGCATCGGCGAGACCTGTGTAATTGCCTTGAAGTGACTGTGGAAACTCGGAATGCTCATACCCGCTTCGTCGGCCAGTTGTGCGACGTCGAGGGGTTGCGCATAGCTTGCATGGATCAGACGGAGTGACCGGCCTATCCGGCCGAACTGTCCTCGCATCGCCAACGCCTCACGCATCGAGTTCCCCTGGGCTCCGGTGAGCACCCGGAAATACAGTTCACGCAGCAAGCCGGGGCCCAACACTACCGCTTCGAGTGGCCGACGCATCGCCTCGAGAAAGCGCAACACGGAGGTCTGCATCGCGTCATCCATCGGCGTCGACATCATGCTCCGAGGCGCTTGCACGCGCTCCGTTTCGCCTTCGCGGTCGATCTGCTCCGCCAGTTCGGCGGCCAACGTGAAATCGAGGTGCAGATACAGCGCGAGCAGCGGGCGCTCCTCGCTCGCGTCGGTCTCCATGCTGAACGGCACAGGCACGGACACGGCGAGGTAGTGACGCTCATCGTACAGATAGAGCTGCCCGCCAAAGTAACCCCGCTTGCGGCCCTGACAGACGATCACGATGCCGGGGTCGTACAGAACCGGCGTGCGCGACAGTGCACGGTTCGAACGCAGGATGCGGACGCTCGGCAGGGCCGTCAGGTTGTAGCCCTCTTCCGGCGCCAGCGCGCGCAGCAGGGCCACCATGCGTTTCTGGCTTCGGGAAGATCGGTCTGGATGCTGGATCGAGGTGTGCACCGTGCTCATAGTTTTATGCGAGATAATCAGCGAAACGTGGCTTATTTTGCCTCGTTCGTCAGACTAGTATGCATTCTCCAATCGACATCCGGGAGAAGCTTCATGGCATCCAGCAAAACTCTGCTCATCACCGGCGTCAGCAGCGGCTTCGGGCGCGCGCTCGCCCAGGAAGCGCTGGCGGTGGGTCACAAAGTCATCGGTACGGTGAGAAGTGCGCAGGCGAAGCGCGATTTCGAGTCTCTGTCCGCGAATGGCGCCTGGGGACGTGTGCTCGACGTGACCGACTTCGACGCGATCGACGGTGCCGTCGCGCAAATCGAGGCAAGCGTCGGACCCATCGACGTGCTGGTCAACAATGCCGGCTACGGTCACGAGGGCATCATGGAAGAATCGCCTCTGTCGGAGATGCGCCAGCAATTCGATGTGAACGTATTTGGCGCGGTCGCCATGATGAAGGCCGTACTCCCCTTCATGCGTGCACGCCGCCGCGGCCACATTCTGAACATCACGTCGATGGGCGGTTACATCACCATGCCGGGCATCGCTTATTACTGCGGAAGCAAATTCGCGCTGGAGGGCATCTCCGAAGCACTGGGCAAAGAGGTCAAGCCGTTCGGTATTGCGGTGACAGCCGTGGCGCCGGGCTCGTTCCGCACGGATTGGGCGGGCCGCTCGATGACGCGGACGCCTCGCTCTATTTCAGACTACGACGATATCTTCGACCCCATCCGCAGAGCCCGTGAGGAAAAAAGCGGCAAGCAATTGGGGGACCCCGTGAAAGCGGCGCGCGCGATGCTCGCCGCGATTGCCGCGGATCAACCGCCCGCGCATCTTTTGCTCGGCAGCGATGCACTCGGACTCGTGCGCGGCAAGTTGTCCGCATTGGAGGATGAGATCCGTGCGTGGGAGGCTGTTACGGTCTCGACGGACAACTAAAGACCGCAGCACGGGCTTTGCCTTCAAACTACTTTTAACGCGCAAGCGGCTCACGTGCAGATGACACGCGCCGCTTCGCGCACACTCAATCAGCTCTTGAGCCGATACCCAGTCTTGAAGATCCACGCCACGATCGCCAGGAACACCGCGAGAAATAGTGCGGTCATGCCAAGGCTGACCCCAACGTGCACATCCGCGAGCCCATAAAAGCTCCAGCGAAATCCGCTAACCAGATAAACGATCGGATTAAACAGCGTCACGACCTTCCAGAACGGCGGCAGCATATTGACCGCATAAAAGCTCCCGCCAAGAAACGTCAGCGGCGTGATGATCAGCAGCGGCACAAGTTGCAGCTTCTCGAAGCTGTCCGCCCAGATACCGATGATGAACCCGAGCAGACTGAACGTCACCGCGGTGAGCACCAGAAACAGGATCATCCAGAACGGGTGCTGCACTTGCAGCGGCACGAACAGGCCCGCTGTCGCCAGAATGATCAGCCCGAGCAGAATCGATTTGGTGGCCGCTGCGCCCACATAACTCACCACGATCTCCAGATACGAAACCGGCGCCGACATCAACTCGTAGATCGTGCCGGTAAAGCGCGGAAAGTAAATCCCGAACGACGCGTTCGAAATGCTTTGCGACAGCAGCGACAGCATGATCAGCCCCGGCACGATAAACGCGCCGTAGCTGATGCCGTCCACTTCCTTGATGCGCGAGCCGATCGCCGCGCCGAATACGACGAAATACAGCGAGGTCGAAATCACCGGCGCGATGATGCTCTGCATCAGCGTGCGCCAGGTGCGCGCCATCTCGAACTTGTAGATCGCGCGAATTGCGTAGATGTTCATGGGTTACCCCGAAGCAGATTGACGAAGATTTCTTCGAGCGAACTTTGCGTGGTATGCAGGTCTTTGAAGCGGATGCACGCATCGTCGAGCGCCTTCAGCAGCGCGATGATGTCGGTGCGCCCCCCCTCGCCTTCGTACGTATAGATCAGCTCGTTGCCGCCCTTCGCGACGTCGAGTCCGTAACCGGCGAGCGACGGCGGCACCTGCGTGAGCGGACTCTCCAGTTGCAGCGTCAGCTGCTTCTTGCCGAGTTTGCGCATCAACTCCGTTTTCTCTTCGACCAGCATGATCTCGCCGCCGCTGATCACACCGATACGATCGGCCATCTCCTCGGCTTCGTCGATGTAGTGCGTGGTGAGAATGATCGTGACGCCACTCGCCGTGAGCGAACGCACCATCTTCCACATGTCGCGCCGCAACTCGACGTCGACACCGGCCGTGGGTTCGTCGAGGAACAGCACACGCGGTTCGTGCGACAGCGCCTTGGCGATCAGCACGCGGCGCTTCATGCCGCCCGAGAGCGTGATGATCTTGCTGTCGCGCTTTTCCCATAGCGACAGGTCGCGCAACACCTTTTCGATGTACGCGGGATTTTTCGGCTTGCCGAACAACCCGCGGCTGAACGAGACGGTCGCCCAGACGGTTTCGAAGGAGTCGGTGGTCAACTCCTGCGGCACGAGGCCGATCAGCGAGCGCGCGCCGCGATAGTCCGCCGCGATGTCGAGGCCGTCCACCGTCACGCTGCCTTCGCTCGCCTTGACAATGCCGCAGATAATGCTGATCAGCGTGGTCTTGCCCGCGCCGTTCGGTCCGAGCAACGCGAAGATTTCTCCGCGGTTGATCGCCAGATTGATGTTTTTAAGTGCATGAAAACCGGTGGCATAGGTTTTCGACACGTTCGTGATCGAGACGATAGGCTGCATGGAGTCGACGATGGCAGACACCGTTGTTTGATTGGTGGGATTGGTGCTGAAACAGCACTGTTACCGCAATGTAATGGAAAGTGCGAAAGCGTGCACCGCCCTGAGGCGCCAGACCGGAAACCCGTAGGATCGGAATCACGCGCGCACGGGCACGGCGGCGCCGTCAGCTTCGCAAATGAAATGCTCTGTTGCGGGAATCGCCCTATTAGCGAGGCACGGCAGGTATCGAACGGGGCCGCGCCCGTCACGGCTCGGCACACACAAAACTGCTGGCGAGATTGAGATTGCCCTTGCCGCTATAGCGCGGAAACAGCGGGTAACGGCACAACGGACGCGAGCGTCCGTTGGTGGCCGCCGCGATATCGACCGCCGTGAGCGTTTCGGGCGACGCGCCGTGCGTGACCCAGTTATCGAGCGCGCTCAGCAGATCCACCGAGGGAATGAACGCCCCGCTGCCGTGTTGAAATCCCGGCACCATGTACAGCCGCATGAAACCGTTCACCTGGTCGCTGCCGAAGCGATCGACCAGCGCGTCATAGTAGGCAATCGTCTGGTTCGGGCTGATGACTTCGTCGGCGAGACCGTGCAGCGTGATGAGCTTGCCGCCGCGCCCAATGTAGCGCGTGAGGTCGGTGTTCATCGCGCCGATCGTCTGCGATAACGCGATCAGCTGTGCGCGATATTTTCCCGGGTGTTGCGGGTCGAACCTGAGCGAGTCGAATGACGCATCGCGCGCGACGAAGTACCGGAGATAGCCGTCGCCTTGCGCGAACAGATAGCCGTTGGCGAAGAACGTCGGCATCGGCAAGCGCTCGGGCTGGTGTCCGAGGCCAAGCATCCCGGTCAGATGCGCGCCCTGAAAAATGTTGTAGCCGGAGTAACCGGTGACGTCCCATGCCAGCTTGTAAGGCAGGGATAGCCCGTCACGCATCACGAGCAAGGTGGAGAGTTGCGCGTCCGTGAGGCAGTCATCGTGTGACGGCGCGCGTCCAGCGCAGCGCAACGATTCGATGATCTCCGCTTCGTGTTCACGGCATGCGGCGACGTCGCTGACAATGCCGTCCGCGGCGCCGTCGAGCCGGTCGCACACAGCAAGGGTCCGCTGGTACACGTGCTCGAGCAGCAACGGCGGAATGAAGCCGCCGGGCGCCGCATATTCCGCGCGGCCGAGCTTCACGCCGAGCAGACGCACGCCGGAAAAGTTGAGCGCGGGGGAATTGGCGATCACGCCGTCGTAGTCGTCGGGGTAGCGCTGCATCACCGTGTAGCCTTCCCGTCCGCCGGTGGAACCGCCCGCAAAATACATCCGCTGCGGCGGCCGTCCGTACGCGCGCGCAATCAGGGCGAGCACGGCGTCGTGCGTTTTCTTCAGATGGGCATAGCCGAAGTTGACGACCGCTTCATCGACCAGACCGAACACCGCGAGCGATGAATCACCCACATGCCCTGAGTCGTCGCCGAAGGTCGCATAACCTTGCGCGAGCGGCGCGCGGTTCGGTGAAAACGGCATCACGCCGGTGCCGCTCACCACCACGCCGTTATAGCCGCCACCGCCAATCTGCAGCGCGCGGCCGTTCCAGCGGCGCGGCAGATTCAGATCGAAACGGATATCGGGCGTGGTGGGCGTAAGCCCTTTGATGCGGCCGGTGATACGGCAGTACTCGCCACCCTGCTGATTGCCGGGCGCGGTGGCGCCGATCATCGCGGCGCTTTCGATCTGCGCGCCGGCCGTCGGCAACGCGATGAGTTCCGGCGGCAGCACGGCGCCGGCGAATTCCGCGCAGCGCAAGGCGAGCGGGGCTTCATTGGGCGCAGCCAGTGCGGGGTGAGCGGCGAGCCACAATATGGCGCCGAGGAAGCGGATTGCCGCGCGCGAGTCTCCGATCACACGCCCGCGGCGCCCCCTCGACCTCATCCGTAGCGCGCGCCGCGGGCAGGCGCACCCGCCTGTTGCCCTTTCCAGCCGTTCCAGCCGCGCGCGATCATCAGCACAGCGCCAATGGCGACGAGATCGCCGCCCAGTCCGATCAGCACACCGCGAAAGCCATGGAACGTATGCGGCGTCGCCGTATCGACGATCAATGAGACCAGTGTGCCCGCAACGAAACACACGAGCCCCGTGCGGCCGACCGTCACCACGGCGGGCAGCCGCTGGGCGAGCCGCGCAATGCTGCCCATGCGCACGAATTGCGCGGCGAGCCAGGCGATGACGATGAAGTTGATCACGCGGTCGGGAGAAAGATTCTGTTTAAACGCGCCGGGCAACGGTTGCGTCAGCACGAAGAGCTTGACTATAGCAAACGCCAGCACGGCGATCGCCGCACCCCACGTCAACCAGCGCGCCGTGCTGCTTGCTTGAAAGCGCTCGCTGACGGGTTGTACCCGGCAGAGAATGCCGAGCACCAGCATCAGTTGCCATGCAAACGGATTAAAAGCCCAGTCGGCCACGCCGTCAATGCTGAAGAGCGCGGCAAGCGGCCGTGCGAGCGCCCAGACCGCGAGGCTCAAACCCAGCGCGGTGAGCGGCGAACGGCGCGCCAGCGGCACCGCGAACGGCACGCACAGCGCGAAGATCACATACATGGGCAACACGCTCGACAGATAAGGCTGACGCCGCAGCAATAGGATGTCGAACGCCGCGCGCAGCGGCTGACTCGCGAAAGGCAGCCAGCCGGTGAGATCGACCATGGAACGGTTCATATGCAACGCGGCAAGGACGGCGCCGGACAGCAGCGTCAAGACCGCCGTCAACAGGTACGCGCGATAGATTTCCCAGCAGCGCCGGAAAAAGCGCATCTTCGCCGCGCTCTCGCCACGGTGCGTGAGCACTGCCGTGTAGGCCGCCGCCGACGCATAGCCGCCGAGAAACACGAACACTTCGGCTGAATCGCAAAGCGCGTAGGCGTGCAACATCAGATGCGACAGCGTGCTGCCCGGCATGTGATCCAGCACGATGACGATCAGCACGACGCCACGAAAGAAATCCACTTCGATCGAGCGCCCCCCAAGGGGACCTCCTCCTGGGCGGCCGCGACGGATTTCCATTCAGATTCTCGCAGGATGGCGTGCGCATGCGGCACGCCGTTTTCATAGGAACAGCAAGGCGGTAAAACGTTCCCGCCGATGCCGCCACTGACAATCGCCGCGTGCTGACAACCTGCTTCGATATTGAAATCGCGTGGCAGCAAACTGAAATTCAGCTGTCGGCATGCAGTAATGCTGATTTATTGCGTATGCCATTCGCGGCAAGATTTGCGGATTAGGAACGTCACACGCGAATGCAATCGGTCACGACTGCGGAAATAAATCGCCAAATACGATGCACGGTTTTTTTCGCTTTTTTTCATCGTAGGATGGCTTCATGCGCCTTGGAAGACGACCACATGGAATACAGAATTGCGGGCTTCGATGGGTTGCGCGCAATCGCAGTCCTGATGGTATTTGTTCAGCACCGGCTGTTTGGCGACATCGGCGAGATCGGTCATCTCGGTGTGTGGATTTTCTTCGCGCTGAGCGGCTTTCTGATTATCGGCATTCTCTCAGCGCAACGCACACGGATCGAAACCGGCGCCAGCGGATTCGCGGCTGAATTAAGGCGCTTTCTGTTTCGCAGAACGCTGCGCATCTTTCCTGTTTACTACCTGATGCTGACAGTGTCGTGCGTGCTGATGGCATTCGGCTTGGCCAGTCCTGAACTGGCGAGCGGCATGCCGTTTCACTTCGCCTATCTGTCGAACATCTGGATCGGCTCCGTGCTGCATTATTGGCCGGGGCGTTACTCGCATTTGTGGAGCCTCGCCATCGAGGAGCAGTTTTATCTCGTGGTTGCGCCACTCCTGTTGCTGCTTGCCGCGCGCTGGCATCGCGCGGCGTGCGTCGCGATCGTCGCGGCCGGTCTGGTTTCGCTGCTGGCAATGCGCGCGTGGCATTGGCAGGACATCACGATCTACACGCACCCGCTCTCCAATTTCTGGCTGCTGGGGTTGGGTGGCGTCGGTGGCCTGATGATCGCCGGAAGAACGAACCGCTTGCGCGCGTGGCTCGGGCACGGCGCGACGCTTTTCGTGCTGAGTCTGACCTTGGTTGGTTTGTGCGCGACCGAGCCGCGGTGGAGCCAGGTGAGCGATGCCGCACTGTTCACGGCGGTCAGCGCGCTATACGGCATGTGTATCGCGGCGCTGGTGTGTTCGATTGCCTGCTGCCGCAACGCCGCCGTGACCGGTTTGCTCGAAACCCGCTGGCTGGCCGGCTTTGGGCGTATCAGCTATGGCTTTTATCTGTACCACAACCTGATTCCCGACCTGACCCGCAACCATCGCGCCGTGGCATTCTTCGGCGGCACGGTGCCGATGTGGGCCCACGTCGCGGGCATTGCCGGGTCGTTTGCGATTTCGCTGGCAACGGCCATGCTGTCCTGGCGGCTGATCGAGGAACCGATTCTTCGCTTGAAGACGCGGCGCGCGCCGGACACCGCGCCCCGTCCCGCTCAGGTGCAAGCGCCTGCCACATCGGACGTGGTCTGACGCAAGCAATCCTTACGTTTTTATTACCATCGTCGCAAGCTACGGCACGGTATCATGCGGCCTCAACTGGCCGGCCGCTTCCAGCCTTGCGCGACACGCGGGCACCGAACTGGCCGAACGACAACAACACGCCATTGCCCGCGACGTCCGGTCCCTCCGTGCGCGCGGCCGGCTCGCGGATTCCAACGATGTCGCATTTCACTCTCGCCGACGGCGTGCTCGGCGCAAGCCTGCAGGTGCTCGACTTTTACGCGTTGCTCGGCATCGTCGCCGCGCTCCTGCTTGGCGGAATGGTCAAGGGCGTGGTCAGCATCGGCGTGCCGCTCGTGGCGATGCCGATCCTCAGCCACTTCCTGCCGATCAAGGCAGCGGTTCTGCTGCTGTCGATGCCGATCATCCTCGGCAATATCCCGCAAGCGCTCGAAGGCGGCCAACTATGGCAAACGGTCCGGCGCATCGGCGCGCCGCTGGTCGGCACGGTGATCGGCAATATCGTCGGCGTGGCGGTGCTGGTCTCGCTGGCGCCGCATGGCGCGCAGGCGGCGGCCGGCGCTCTGTTGATGGTCGCTGCGCTGCTGTTGCTGGCCTCCCCGCGGCTGACGCTGTCGCCGACGTGGGCCAAGCCGGTGGGCGTCGCGCTGGGATTCGGCGCTGCCTTGATGGAAAGCATTGCGTCGGTGCCGGGTCCGTTGCTGGCCATGTATCTGATTGCCACGGGCGCCACGGGCAAAGCGTTCACGAAGCAGATCGCCATCATTCTGGTGGTGTCGATCCTGACACTGGTCGCGACATTCAGCGGCGGCGCGCATGCCAGCTGGACCGACCTGGCGATTTCGGCCGCCGCGAGCGTGCCCGTGATTATCGGCATGCTGCTGGTGCGGCCGTTGCGGGACAAGCTACCGCCTGCGGTGTTTCGGATTCTGGTGCTGGTGTTCGTGCTGGCGGCTGCGGCGCAGATGATCTGGAAGTCTGGGGTTTTATAAGTATTCTTCCCGCGACGCTTATTCGAAATCGAATTGGCAATATGGTTCGAATTCCGAAATATATAACAGCGCGCTGTCCGCATTCCCGATGCGGTAGTTCATCAGCATCGAACATGGGCTGATGTGCGACGGGCCTCTTCGGGCCCGTTCGCATCATCGCCACTTTCTCTCAGGTCCCACAGTTTTTTTATTCCGATGCTGGCCTGCACCGGTTTGGTTCTCCCCTACTAAACACAGCCCTTACACAATCTTTCCCAGCAGACTCAGGCAGCGGTGCGCCGCTTCAGCGCGATTTGCGCTTCGCTCGCGAGCTTTTCGAGGAGTTTCGTCACGCGTTGCCGCTGGCTGGCAAGCAGTTCGTACGACCCTTCCAGCGCACGAATGCGCTTTTCCCAATACTCGTGGTCAAGCGCATAAGACCCGCCAGACGCATCCTTGCGCGTCACGTACTCCACCACGCTTTCGAAATGTTGCAACTGGCTATCCACCAGACTGGCCGGTTGCCGCGCGCCGCGTTGCGCGGACGGTTGCCTGTTTACGCCGCTCATCTTTCACACCCCGTGAATTACCTGCTGGCCAAGCGAAACCTTCACGCCTTGACTCCGCAAAAAGCGGATCGGCGCTCTTTTGCGCGCAGTTGCGATTCCAGTCCGGAAGTGGCGGTCGAAAACCTGCCGCGCCGTCGGCGAAAGCGATCTGCATCTAATCATGTAACGTTAAAGCAGGTTTTTTGTTAGGCTTTACCGTCCGTCTCAAAACTCCACGACGGAACGTGAATATGCGCGCAAAACGCGTCATTCTTACCGGATTTGCAGTCCCCGCACGTAGCAACTGATTCATGAACCAGCGCACCCTGCCACCACACCTGGCTGCGGCCGCCGCAGCGAATTCGCGCTCCGTCATTTCGACGAGCCGTTTCAGCACGCACGGCATCACGCCAGGTGAGCAGTTTCTCGCCTGGCGCCAACGCGTGGGCCATGTGGTCGACGCGCCGCCTTCGAAGGCGCAGGTCGCGGGGGGATTTCGCGGGGAAATCGATTTATTTGCGGTCGGCGGGATGGTTTTGACCGACTGCAGCACCGATTCCATGCTGCTGGAACGCTCCGTGGCACGCGTCTCCACGGATTCGCGGCGCGACTACGTGTTTCAGCTCTTCGTGGAAGGGGAAGTCGGCCATGTGAGCGGCATGCGCAAGAAACGCAGCGCGCCGGGTTCGGTGCAAGGCATCGTCGCTTTCGATCTGAATCAGCCGTTTCGCGTTGAACGCCCTGAATGCCGCCTTCTGAGCCTGTTCGTACCGGCCGCGGTAGTGGACGAGGCGTTGCGCGACGGCGCGTCGCTTCACGGCCGTATCCTGCAGCAAGGCTCGCCGCTGACCGGTCTCGTCATGGATCACATGACGGCGCTCGTGCGCGACATGCCCCGGCTCGACCCGGCCAGCGCCATCGGCGCATTGCAGGCGGGTGCGCAGTTGCTGGTGGCCGCGTTTCGCAAGGAGGCGCGCCTGACCGGCACGGGCCGCGCCGCGCTGCAGGCTGCGGTAATGGGCCGGGTGCGCCGCTATATCGAGGCCAATTTGCACCAGGGCGACCTCACGCCGGGCGGCGTGGTCGACGCGCTGCAACTGAAACGCGCGACGATTTATCGCTGGTTCGAGCACGAAGGCGGCCTCGGCGCTTATATCCGCCATCGCCGTCTGCGGGAAGCGGCGGACGAACTAGTCCGTTTCCCGCATCTTCAGGTGACGGAAATCGCGTACGGACTAGGTTTTCAGAGCCCGTCCGATTTCACTCGCGCGTTTCGCCGCGCCTTCGACATGAGTCCGCAGGACATGCGCGCCCGCGCCTTGGATCTGCAGCTAGGCAACCTCGTGCCCTGATGCTCAGGCGGGCGGCTGCGAACCGCAGGTGATGTGCGCGCCCGCCGACGTTTTCTCCGGAAACCCCTTCAGCGCGCAGAGCGTGAGCAGCGTTGCACCGATCAAATACCACGCGGGAACCATCGGGTCGCCGGTCCGGTTGATGAGCCACGTCACCAGAAACGGCGAAAATCCGCCGAACAGGACCACGCCGAAGCTGTAGATCACCGACATGCCGGCCGCGCGCCGCTCCGCCGGGAAGGCTTCCAGCATCAGCACGGAATTGGCGCCGGCGTTGTTGACCGCCAGCGCCACATAAGCGGTGATGATGACCAGCGCGGCGAGATCGCCGGCACCGTGGGTCAGCGCCCAGAAAACCGGCCAGGCTGTCACCAGCGACGCCACCAGCGTCGCGTATTGCAGCGTCTTGCGGCTCGCGAGCCGGTCAGCCGCATAGGCGACGAGCGGCGTCACCACGAGAATCACGATGCCCGAGAGGCAGGCCGTCAGCAGGCTGATCGCCAGCGGGCGGTGCAATGTACGGACCAGGTAGGCTGGCATGTAGAACACGGTGAGATAGATGCTCACTGACGGCGCCGCCATCATCAGGATGCCGCAGACGAGCGGACGTGTGTGCTCCGCGAACATGCGCCGCGGGCTGAGCCGGGTGCGCCGTTGCGGCGCGGCCGCCGGCATATGGCGGCGCAGATACCAGCCGACCGGGCCGATCAGCCCTCCCAGCACGAACGGCACGCGCCAGCCCCACGCATGCATGGCGGCGGGCGACAGGAGCGCCGTGGTGGCCGCACCGACCAGCGCGGCCACAAAAGCCGCCGCGCCCTGGCTCGCCCCGCGCCAGCTCACCATGAAACAGCGGTGCCGGTAGCCCGCGGACTCCATCAGCGAGGCGGACGCCGGGCCGATCTCGCCCCCTGCCGCCAGCCCCTGCATCAGGCGCGCGAGCACCATCAGCACGGTTGCGATGGGGCCGATCGCGGCATAGCCGGGCAGGCACGCGATCAGCCACGTGCCGAGCGTCATCAGCGTGAGCGACACGGTGAGGCCCGCTTTCCGGCCACGGCTGTCGGCAATGTGGCCGATCAGGATTGCGCCGAGCGGACGCATGGCAAAGCCGGCGCCGAAGGTGGCGAGTGAGAGCAGGAACGACGACGCGGGATTCGCCGACGGAAAGAAAAGATTGCCAATCGCGACGGCCGCGAAGCTATAGACGGTGAAGTCGTACGCGACGAAGCCATTGCCGATCACGATTGCGGCGATGACACGCCGGAGTTCGGCGCGGGACAGCGGGGCCGCATTGCCGGCAGCACTATGCATGAGTTGCAGTCGACGAATTCGCCGAGGTAGTCAGGTCAGAAAGGAAGCAAAAAAGCAGAATCTCTCTTCCTTAACGGTCCGGCGCGGCGCAACTTGAGGTAGAGCGGCGTGTTCGGCCAGGTCGAGGTCAAGGCCGCATGAGAACACACTTCCCTGCCGGAACTCAAGGGCGCCTGCACTGCTACACTTGCGCAACCCCTGCGCTACCGCGCCGTACGGCGCGGCAACGCTTCTTCTGATACACGCTCCAATTCATGCTTCGATTCGACAACCTCAGCAAGCGCTATGGCGAACGCCTCATTTTTCAGGGGCTGCACTACGACACGGCGTCAGGATGCGTGGCATTGAACGACGAGTCCGGCAGCGGCAAGTCGACGTTGCTCGGCATATTGGCCGGTACGATCGAGCCGGACACGGGCGAGGTCTGGCTCGGCGGACATTCGTTGCGCCGTGCGCCGCTCGCCGCGCAGGCGGTGCTCACCTATGTGCCGGAAGACTGCATGACGTATCCGGACCAAACCGGCCGGACCTATCTGAACAACGTGGCAGCGGCGAGAAACACCGCCGTTACGAGCGATACGCTGGATCTGGCGGACCGTTTCGGTCTCACGCCCCATCTCGACAAACGCTTCGAGCAAATGTCGTTCGGTACGCGCAAGAAGTTCTTTTTAACCTCGGCGGTGCTCGGTGAAACGCAGGTTTTAATCGCGGACGAACCCGTTGGCGGACTCGACGCCGCCGCACGCGGAGTGCTGGCGGAGCTGTTCAGGAAGCTGGCGCAAACGCGCACGGTGTTTTTCTCGAGCTACGACACGGCTTTTACGGAAGCCTGCGAGGCGCGTAGCGTCGATTTTGCCGGGCTTCGGACGCCCAGCCTTTAACCACTACGACAGCGGAGCCGCCGCGCGTCGGCCAAGCTCAGTGCACCATCGTCACGGGCGTGACGGTGCGTCTTGCCAGCGAGGCGAGCATCGCCAGGCGCCGGAAGAAGCTCATATGACTGGCGTCGATCACCATCACATCGGGCCGGGACGTTGCCGCGTAGGCCGCGATCGCTTTCGTGCTATGGCCGAATACGCGTTTCCAGTGGTAAGGCACGCCAGCCTCTTCGAGGATAGTGCGCGCGTCGATCAGCGCCTTGAGCATGGTGCGCTTTTCCTGCCGCAGCAGCGAGCTTCGCGTGTGAAACGCGGCGGCGCGCCCTTGATCGACGGGTTCGAGCACTTCCAGCAATTCGACTTCAGTCACGCAGCGTTCGAGATACATGAACGCCGCAAAGCGCGCGGCTTCGGCTGCACCGGCGTGATCGAGCACAGGAATCAACATTCTTAACATCTGGCACTCCCGGCCACTGTGGGTAGTTTGAGCTTAGCCAAAGCGGCATTAAAAGCGCGTAAAAGTATTGGCCGTCTACGCGCGGATCGCCGCGGGATTCAGTTCGATATGCAGGATCACGAGCCAGCGCTTCGGGCAGTCCTGTGCGATCTGCAGCGGCTGGGCGCCCTCGCCGCCGGTTTTTACGAAACCCTGCGCACGCGCGAAGCCGAATGCCCGCCGCGCGTCGGCCTGCAGCCACAAGGTCAGCAGTCCGCAGGTCACGCAACTGAACAGCCAGCTCGCGTCACTGGGGAGCGGCGAGCCGAGTTGCTGGACGGCGTACGTAAAGATCGTCGTGAGCACCTGGTTGGTGACGAAGGCAATGGCAATGACCTTGCACATTCCCCTGAAAATCATCGCGGGTGGCGAGGGCATCATGAGCCGCTATCCTGAGCAGCGAACGTGCGAGCCTCAACGCTTACACTTCCTTGGGTCTGTTTGAAGGCCATGCAGGCTCCAGCAAATTTCGGTCTCGTTGCGAGGCGCAACGTCAGTGATGCACTTTACGGATCGCGCCGTAAACACCACGAAGGAATCGCGGGGGCCGACATAAAAATGTCGTGAAGATTGCGGCGAAGGGGCGCCGCCGCATAATCGCGTCGAGCCGGCATCAAAAAACCCCCTTGACCTTACCGCCGTGGGAAGGTCCACGATCGAGGCATGACTTCTCACTGGAGGCAGGACATGGAACTCACCATACCCGATATGTCGTGTGGCGGATGCGCCAACGCCATCAAGCGCGCCGTCACGAGTCTCGACCCCGCTGCGCGGCTCGATATCGATGTCGCCGTTAAAATCGTCAAGGTCACGTCGACGCTGGCGCCCGAGCGGCTCGTCGAGGCCATTGAGGCGGCGGGCTTTCATCCGTCGCAACGAACCTGAGCCAGACCCGCATACACCAACGCTTTTCCAACAGACTTCCACCATGACAAACCTTCGCGCGTTTCGAGCCTTATGCCTTATTAGCGGCGTCCCGTTCGCGGCCGCCGCCCTGCCCGTCCACGCCCAGCAACCGGCCGCCATGCCCGGCATGGACATGTCCGCTTCCGCGGACGCCGGTTCGGGCAATTCGACACCGGCATTCAAGGCCGCCGACGAAAAAATGATGCAGGACATGAGCGCCCCCGCCTACACCGGCGACGCCGACAAGGATTTTGTCGCGCACATGATTCCGCATCATCAAGGCGCGATCGACATGGCGCAGGTCGAATTGAAGTACGGCCGCGACCCGGAGTTGAAGCGGCTAGCGCGAAACATCATCAAGGCCCAGCACGATGAAATCGCGTTCATGAAACGCTGGCAGGCACAGCACGGGGTGAAGTGACGCTATTGACTGTGATGGTCGGTCACGCCGACCACCATGTAGCCGACGCCAGTCTCGGTAATGATGTACTCCGGCTGTGCCGGGTCCAGTTCGAGTTTCTGGCGAAGGTGCCCCATGTAGATGCGCAAATAGTGGTAATTGGTCGCCTGTGACGGACCCCACACCTCCTGAAGCAACTGCTGATGCGTCAGCACCCGCCCCGCATGCGACAGCAGTGCCGACAGCAGCCGGTACTCGATCGGGCTGAGATGAATGATCTGGCTGTCACGCGTGACTCTCCGGTCAACCAGATCGACCGTAATCCCGCCGAAATGCACCTTGTGCAACTCGGGCCGTCCACCGCAGGTTTGCCGCCGCAAATGCGCGCGGATTCGCGCGGTCAGCTCCGGCACGCCGAACGGTTTGGTCAGATAGTCGTCGGCGCCGGCATCGAGCGCCGCGACCTTGTGCTCTTCATGGGTGCGTGCCGAGAGGACAATGACGGGCAGCGTCGACCAGCCGCGCAATTCGCGGATCACGTCGATGCCGTCCATATCCGGCAAACCGAGATCGACGATGATCAGATCGGGCCGCCGCGTCGCCGCGTGGATCAGCCCCTCGCGCCCTGTCTCCGCGTCGAGGACCGACATGCCAGCGGCTTCCAGCGACGTGTGCACGAAACGGCGAATGTGTTTGTCGTCCTCGATCAGCACTACGGTAACCGTCGGGTCGCTCATTTTCCTTCGGATACCTGCCGGTACTGTCATCATCCGTGCATCGGCTTGAGGTCGTCGAGCGCGAGGTTCAGCTTCAGCACATTCACGCGCGCCTCGCCCAGAATCCCCCACTGCCGCGCGGAGGTGTAGCGGGACACGAGCGCGTTAACCTGGTCGGCCGTCAGGCCCCGCGCCTTGGCGACGCGCGCCGCCTGGTACGCCGCCGCGGCAGGACTGATCTCGGGATCGAGCCCGCTGGCCGACGACGTCACCAGATCGACCGGCACGGGCTGCGACATATCGGTGCCGGCCGCCTTCAGGGCGTCGATGCGGCCTTTGATTTCATCGGCGAGTGCCGGGTTGGTCGGGCCGAGATTCGAGCCGCCCGAGTTCTGCGCGTTGTACGGCATCGGCGTAGTGGCCGACAGGCGTCCCCAGAAATAGTATGGCGCGTCGAACTGCTGGCCGATCACGGCCGAACCCACCAGCTTGCCGTTATGCTCGATCAGGCTGCCGCTCGTCTGACTCGGAAATACTGCATGCCCGATGCCGGTCACGACGAGCGGGTACACGACACCCACCATCACGGTTAGAAGGACGAACAGCACGATTACTGGCCGAATCACGTTTTTCATGATGGTTGCTCTATCGGGTCAAACCCAGCCGAAGGCCTTGAGGATCACGTCGATCAGCTTGATGAACGGGAACGGCAACAGGATGCCGCCCAGCCCGTAGATCAGCAGATTGCGGCGCAGCAGCGACGCCGCGCCCAGCGCCCGGTATTTCACGCCTTTGAGCGCGAGGGGGATCAGCGCGACGATGATCAGGGCATTGAAAATCACCGCCGACAGAATCGCCGACGACGGCGAATTCAGATGCATCACGTCCAGCACGCGCAACTGCGGGTAAGTCGTCGCGAACGCGGCCGGGATGATCGCGAAGTACTTGGCGACGTCGTTGGCAATCGAGAACGTAGTGAGCGAGCCGCGTGTCATCAGCATCTGTTTGCCGATCTCGACGATCTCGATCAGCTTGGTGGGATTCGAATCGAGGTCCACCATGTTGCCGGCTTCCTTCGCCGCCTGCGTGCCCGAATTCATCGCCACCGCGACGTCCGCCTGCGCGAGCGCCGGCGCGTCGTTGGTGCCGTCGCCCGTCATGGCGACGAGCCGGCCCTCGCCCTGATGCGAGCGGATCATCGACAGCTTCGCCTCCGGTGTCGCTTCGGCGAGAAAGTCGTCGACGCCCGCCTCGGCGGCGATGGCCGCCGCGGTCAGCCGGTTATCGCCCGTGATCATGACGGTCTTGATACCCATCTTGCGCAGCTCGGCAAAACGCTCCTTGATGCCGCCCTTGACGATGTCTTTCAGCTCCACCACGCCGAGCGCGCGCACCACGTCGCCCTGCCGGTCCGCTACCACGAGCGGTGTGCTGCCGCGCCGCGCGACGTCCGCCACGGCGGCGTCCAGTTCGGCCGGAAAGCGCCCGCCGTGGGATTCGACATACTGCTTGACCGAATCGGCGGCACCCTTGCGGATCTCGCGGCCGGGCAAATCGACGCCGCTCATGCGCGACTGCGCGCTGAAGGCGAGGAACGTCGCGTGCAACGAACCCATGTCACGCTCGCGCAGGTTGAAGCGCTGCTTGGCCAGCACCACGATGCTGCGGCCTTCCGGTGTTTCGTCGGCGAGCGATGACAGCTGCGCGGCATCCGCCAGCTCCTGCTCGGAGGTCCACGGCCCGGGCATGAACGCCGATGCCTGGCGGTTACCCAGCGTGATCGTGCCGGTCTTGTCGAGCAGCAGCACGTCCACGTCGCCCGCCGCCTCGACGGCGCGGCCTGACGTTGCGATCACGTTCGCCTGCATCATGCGGCTCATGCCGGCCACGCCGATCGCCGACAACAGCCCGCCGATGGTGGTCGGAATCAGGCACACGAGCAGCGCGACCAGCGCCGTGATCGTCACCACGTGACCGGCCTTCATGGTCTGAACCGAGAACATCGAGAACGGCAGCAGCGTCGCGGTGGCGAACAGCAGAACCAGCGTGAGGGCGACCAGCAGGATGGTCAGCGCGATTTCATTCGGCGTTTTCTGGCGCTTCGCGCCTTCCACCATCGCAATCATCCGGTCGAGAAACGCCTCGCCCGGGTTCACGCTCACGCGCACGACGATCCAGTCGGACAGCACGCGCGTGCCGCCCGTCACCGACGAGAAGTCGCCGCCCGATTCGCGGATCACCGGCGCGGACTCGCCCGTGATCGCCGATTCATCCACCGACGCGACACCTTCGATCACCTCGCCGTCAGCCGGGACCACGTCGCCGGTTTCGATCAGTACGACGTCGCCTTTGCGCAGATCGGTCGAGGCGACGATCTGGATCGGCGCCTTGGGATGCGGCGCGTTGAGCTTCTTGGCCACCACGTTGTGCTTCGCACTGCGCAGCGACGCAGCCTGCGCCTTGGAGCGCCCCTCCGCGAGCGCCTCCGCGAAGTTGGCGAACAGCACCGTGAACCACAGCCATAACGCAATCGCGAGGATGAACCCGGCGGGCGCCTCGGCCTGGCCGCCGAGCGCGGCGAGCCAGAGAATGGTCGTGAGAATGCTGCCGATGTACACGCAGAACATCACGGGGTTGCGCAACTGTGTGCGCGGCGCAAGCTTCCTGAACGAATCGACGAGCGCGGGCCGGACGATCGCCGGATCGAACATCGAACGCGCCGCGGTGCGCGCCTGACCGATATTGTCGGGCTGATGAACCGGCGGTTGAGTACGGGTAGTCATGCTTTCCTCGATATCAGTGGCCCGGGAACATCATCAGATGTTCGACGACCGGACCGAGCGCGAGCGCCGGCACATACGTGAGCGCGCCGACCAGCACCACCGTGCCGAGCAGCAGCACGACGAACAGCGGGCCGTGCGTCGGCAACGTACCGGCGGTCACGGCAATGCGCTTCTTGCCGGCGAGCGAGCCGGCAATGGCCAGCACGGGAATAATCGACCCGAAGCGGCCAAACCACATGACGATGGCTAGCGACACGTTGTAGAACGGCGTGTTGACCGACAGCCCGGCGAATGCGCTGCCGTTGTTGTTCGCGGCCGAACTGAACGCATAGAGGATTTCGGAGAACCCGTGCGGGCCCGGGTTGGCGATACCCGCCGTGCCCGCGCTCGAGAGCACGCCGACCGACGCCCCGACCAGCACGAGCAGCGGCGTGAGCAGCACGGCGATCGACACCATCTTCATCTCGTAGGCTTCGATTTTCTTGCCCACATACTCAGGAGTGCGTCCGATCATCAAACCGGCAACGAAAACCGCGAGCAGCGCGAACACCAGCATGCCGTACAGGCCGGAACCGACACCGCCGAAGATCACCTCACCAAGCTCGATCAGCAGCAGCGGCACGAGGCCGCCCATCGGCGTCAGCGAGTCATGCATGGTGTTGACCGCGCCGCACGATGCCGACGTTGTCGCGACCGTGAAGATGCCCGACTGTACGATGCCGAAGCGCGTTTCCTTGCCTTCCATGTTGCCGCCCGCCTGCGTGGCGGTGGCGCTCTGGTCCACATGCAGCGACGCCAGCAGCGGATTGCCACCCTGCTCCGCGGAAATCTCCACCCAGCATGCCGCCGCAAAGGCGATCGTCATGGCGGCGAGCACGGCGTAGCCCTGGCGCTGGTCACCCACCATGCGGCCGAACACGAGACATAACGCCGCGGGAATCACGAGCATCGCGATCATCTGCACGAAGTTCGCGAACGGCGTCGGGTTTTCGAACGGATGCGCCGAGTTCGCATTGAAGAAGCCACCGCCATTGGTGCCTAGCATCTTGATCGCTTCCTGCGACGCGGTCGGCCCCATCGCAATGGTCTGCTTGTCTGCCTTGTTGTCCACCATCACCGGATTGCCCTTCGCATCCTTCACCGGATTGCCTTGAGCGTCGGTCTTCGGCGTCTGGTAGGTCGTGACCTGGACCGTGGCGACATCCTTGTAAGACTCGAAGTTCTGGATGGCGCCCTGGCTGATGAACAGCAGCGCGATCACCACCGAGAGCGGCACGAGGATGTACAGCGTGATGCGCGTGAGGTCGACCCAGAAGTGGCCGATGGTCTTCGTGGTATGGCGCGCAAAGCCGCGCACCAGCGCCACGACGACCGCAATGCCGGTAGCGGCCGAGAAGAAGTTCTGCACGGTGAGCGCGGCCATCTGCGTCAGGTAGCTGACCGTGGACTCGGGCGTGTAGTCCTGCCAGTTCGTGTTGGTCACGAAACTGATGGCCGTGTTGAACGCGGCATCGGGTGTCATCGGGCCGAAACTCTGCGGGTTGGCCGGCAGCCATTGTTGTACGCGCAGAAATCCATATACCGCGAGCACGCCGAGCACATTGAAGGCAATCACCGCGAGGGCGTAATGCGTCCACGACATTTCGGCTTCCGGATCGACACCGGCAAGCTTGTACAACACCGCCTCGATCGGCCGGCCCACACGCCGCACCACGACGGATGAACCATCGAGCACGGCGGTCATGTAGCGGCCCAGCGGAATCGCCAGTGCGATCAGCACGACGATATAGAGACCGGTCTGGAACAGGTCATTGGTCGTCATTCGAGGGCCTCCGCGCGCAGCAGGGCATACACGAGGTAGACAAACAGCACGAGCGTGGACGCAGCCGCGAGCCACAGCGTCCAGAGCATCATGGCCGGCCTCCCGGAGCACGGCGGAGCTTGTCGCAACCGATGGCGCCCGCCACGACAAGGCCCCCGAAGGCGGCGATTGCAAGGAGATAAAGCAGATCCATGGCCATACCCTCCCATGACGGTCCTTCCTAACCTGAAGCCTAGGAAAAGAGTGGTAAAAGCCGTGGCAAGACTCCATGCCGAGTAGTAAAGAATCCGTAAACGCGCATGGCTTGCTGGTTTGTTTTCCGCTGCGGCGGGTTGCGTCGAGGTGATCCGGTGGAGTCGTTACAATGGCCCGGATGAATCACCGTCAAAAGTTTCAGATGCCAGACTCGCTGATCTCCTACTTCTGGAGTGACGACGCCATTCGCAGCCGGTGCGTGAGCGACATCGTGCTATCCGGCAGGCTCGACGTGCCTGCGCCTCCCGTGCGCCTGCTTGCGGATTGGGACAGAGAGATCGCGTCGAACGTCGTGCTGGATCCCGGCGACGTCGAGCCACTGCCGCTGCCGCGAGCGCGGGCACGCTGGCCGGACTACACGCTCTGCGTGCGGGCCGTGTCCGAGTGGACGCGTGAACTGGGACTGCCTGAGGTGCTGGCCGCAAGCGACGTTGCGCTGATGGCCTGCCGCGGCGCGAGGTATCACCATGACGGCAACCAGTATGGCCATGCAGCCTTTTGCAATCTCTTCATGAGTGACGACAAAGGCCTGGACTTGCACTTCCCCGCTTTGGACCTTCGCATTCCGTTGACACGGGGAACAGCCGTGATATTCGATACCGGCCAGCCGCATGGCGTCATTCAGCGCGGCAGCCGCGGTTTTGACGAAGCCGACTTCGCGCCGGCGCAGGATAACGTCCAGATCTTCCTGACCTGGGAGCTTCCCATCGAAGAAGTCCATGTCGCGCGTGCGCTTCAGGTCGCCTTCGACATCGCCCCTTCGGTCTCGAAGCAACTGGGCGCCGGGCAGATTCGGCTGAACGGCGAACGGGTCACGGTCTGCCCGGATTCCGGCCGGTGGCGCCGGGCCGAATGATGGTCATCACGGTCACGCCGCGGCGTTGAACGGTATGATGGCGGACTCGCGCCCGGCCGGACGCCCATACTGGCTGTCCGCGGCGCTCACGCATTCATTCATGACGATCAGGAGGAAGACCCCCATGACGGCCAGCACGCAATTCGATCAGGTTTCCGTTGTTAAACGAGCCAACGTCTACTTCGACGGAAAATGTGTGTCGCACACGGTGCTGTTCGCCGACGGCACGCGCAAGACGCTCGGCGTGATCCTGCCCGGCGCCCTCAACTTCGGCACCGACGCGCCGGAACTCATGGAAGTGCAGGCAGGCCAATGCCGCATCCGTCTCGAGGGCAGCGACGAATGGAAGACGTATGGCGCGGGCGAGTCCTTTTCGGTGCCGGGCAAGAGCCGCTTCGACATCGACGTGATCGAAACGCTCGACTACGTCTGCAGCTATCTGTAAAGACGCACAGGTCCCGCCAAGGGGTCAACGAAAACGGCACCGCACAACTTCCCGGTGCCGTTTTTATTTGAGGAGAGCTGAATCCGTGCGAATCAGGCCCCGCTGCGCGCCTTGGCGATAGCTTCATCGCGAACCTTCGCGGCCGCCGCCTTCTGCCTGTCATAAACCTTCTTCGCCGCAGCGACTTTCCGGTTGTATTCCTTATTGGCTGCTGCGATCTGCATCCGCATTTTCACGATCTCATCGGAATTGGCGCCTGGCGCCGCGTTCGCGGCGGGCTCCGATGCAGTCTGTGCCCACGCTGACGGCGCGAGCGCCGCTGTGCACAGACAGACCGTTGCGATGAGCTTCTTCATAAATATCTCCGGTTGGACTGCGTTCAGGATTAACGGCGAATGCACTGGGTATGGTGTCGCGGATGCCGCCAACCCAATGTATCTGGAATGGAATTATCCCGGCATCCGATATGTCATGGCTAAATCAGGTTCCGTTCGACTGCCGGATTTCATCCACAAAATGCGTAAATGGATGGTGAATGCTGCGCATTCAAACGGGCGATAACGCCCGCCTGTAAACACACTCTCAAACCTTTGGCATCTCGAAGTTATATGCGACGGTTTATCCGTGTGCAAGAAAAATTCCGCATCGAATGCGAAATGAATGAAAAAGGTAACTGATTCATACATTCCATGATGCGATTCGAATGTCACAGTTAGCGAATATGTGTTGAATCAATGTATTCGATATGACATCTGCGGCAATTACAAATAATCGCGATGGCATTCGAGCTTCAAACATGCAAATCCGGATGCATAGAAATAATTCATTAACTCGACTTATGGTGGTCACCGATCCACTGAATATCAACGTGCTGTGTGAGAGGTGATCGACTCGCCGGCCGTCCGTAAGGCTCAAGTTCTCGCCCGTTGCGCCGTAGTCCGTAAAGGTGGCGCTAAAACCATGGCTCGGTTCGGGTCGAGCCGACGTGCCACATCAGGCATTCCGATTCGTGCAGCACTTTTCCACTCTTCACGGCATCCATGATTTCCTCACTTCGAACCCGCATCCTGATCATTTCCTCGGCTACCGTCATCGGCGCGCTCGCGCTCTCAGGCGCCGCTGCGTACACCACTGTGCGCGCCAACACGATGGAGACGATCGCACAGAACCTGAGCGCCATCGCCGGCGCCAATACGCTGGCCATCGACAAGTGGGTGGCGGCCAAAGCGCAGGCCGTGAAAGTGACCGCCGAAGAGGTGGAACACGGCGATCCGCAGGGTTTCGTCAAGCATCTGAGCCGCGCGGACGACTTCCCGATCACCACGGTGGGCTGGACCGACAAGACCTATTTCTCGACCAGCAACACTACGCCCAAGGACTACGACCCGACCGCGCGGCCCTGGTATAAGGCAGCCATCGCTGCCGGCAAGCTGATTGTCACGAAGCCATATGGCGACGCGTCGACGGGCGTGCCTTACGTGTCGTTTTCCGCGCCGATGATCCGCAATGGCGAGGCGACCGGCGCGTTGAGCGGCGCCGTGCCGCTCGACGGCGTGCGCGAAGTGGTCGCCGCCGTGCATCCGACCCCCTCGAGCCTCGCCTTCGTGGTGACGCGCGACGGTCAGGTGATCGCCCATCCGAATGCGAAGCTGATCCTCAAGCAGGCGGCCGACATTTCCGCCGCGCTCACTCCCGACGCGCTGGCCTCGCTCGTGCAAGCCGGCGCGCCCATGGAAGTCGAGCTGGGCGGCGTCGCGAAGCTGCTCAAAGCGCAACCGGTGCAGGGCACCGACTGGTATATGGTGGTCGCGCTCGACAAGGCGGAGGCCACGGCCGGTCTCGCCAACGTGCTGCGGGCGCTCGGCGTGGCGATGGTGCTGCTGACGCTGGCGGCGGTGGCTATTGCTGCGTTCTTCACGTCACATTCGTTCCGCGGCCTCTCGCAGGTGCGCGACGCCATGGACACCATCGGCTCGGGCAGCGGCGATCTTTCGCATCGCCTGCCGGTCGTGGGCAAGGACGAAGTCGCGCAGATTTCCGCGTCGTTCAATGCGTTTGTCGACAAGATCGGCACGGTGCTGCTGGAAGTGCGCGCCGGCGTGGAGAACATGAAGACGGCCACCAGCGAAATCGAAATGGGCAACCGCGACCTGTCGCAGCGCACGGAAACGTCCGCCTGCAATCTGCAGAACACCTCGGCGGCGCTCACGCAACTGACCGCCAGCGTCAAGCAGTCAGCCGAAGCCGCGATGGAGGCCACGCGGCTCGCGACCTCCGCGAGCCAGGCCGCCGCGCGCGGCGGCGAGGTCGTGACGAGCGCGGTCAGCACGATGGATGAGATCGCCAAATCCTCGGCCCGTATCACCGAAATCATCGGCGTGATCGACAGCATTGCGTTTCAGACCAATATCCTTGCGCTGAACGCCGCCGTCGAAGCGGCCCGGGCCGGCGAGAACGGCCGCGGCTTCGCCGTGGTGGCGGGCGAAGTCCGCACGCTGGCACAGCGCTGCGCGACCGCCGCGCGCGAGATCAAGGACCTGATCCAGGCGTCCGAAGCCAGCGTCGGCACGGGCGCGCAGCGCGTCCAGGCCGCCGGCGCGGCGATGCACGAGATCGTGGCTGGGATCGACCGGGTGAATCGCGTGATCGGCGAAATTGACGGCGCCATGAACGAGCAAAGCGCCGGCATCAGCCAGATCGACCGCAGCGTCGCCGAGATGGACCAGGCGACGCAGCAGAACGCCGCCCTCGTGGAGCAATCGACCGCCGCGTCCGCCACGCTGAACGAGCAGGCGCACGGCCTGTCGCGTATCGTGGGGCTGTTCAAACTACGCCACGCCGACGCCCACGCGTAAGCAGGCCGGCAACGTTCGCGTGCCGCCGATCGACGGCACGCGACACCACGCATCGCTTCGGCGCGCCGCTTCAGGCCCTGTCCCACGGCGGCACGCCTGCGAACGCGTCGACCAGAAAATCAATCGCCGCACGCACCTTCGCGCTCACGTGCCGGCGGCTCGGATATAGCGCGAGCACGTCGATATCCGGCAGCCGGAATTCAGGCAGCACCCGCACGAGCCGGCCGGCGCGCAGGTCGTCGCCGATCATGAAGGTCGGCTGCCAGATCACGCCCTGCCCTGCAAGCGCCGCCGCGCGCGCCGTATCGCCGTTATTGGTGCGCATGTGGCAGTTGACTTCGACGGCGTGCGTCTTACCGTTGCTGTCGATCAGTTGCCATTCGTCCCCGGTGGCGGAATAGGAATAGCCAATGCAACGGTGTCTCGCGAGATCCGCCGGTGTTTGCGGATGTTCCCAACGGCCCAGATAGTCCGGGGAAGCGCAGAGGATGTTTCTCGAGGTCGCCAGCTTGCGGGCCGCGTGGTCAGCCGTGCCGGCACGCGAGATACGAATGGCGAGGTCGAAGCCCTCCTCCACAATGTCGACGACTCGATCGATCAGAGCAACCTCGAGTTCGACATCGGGATACTTCTGCATGAACTGAGGCCATAGCGGCGCCAGATGCAAAATGCCGAAGGTAACCGGCGCATTGATGCGCAGCCGTCCGCGCGGCTCGATCGAGGTCGTCGATACCAGCCCTTCCGTTTCGGCGACGTCTTCCAGAATGGTGCTGCAGCGGGCGTAAAGCGTCTCGCCGCCCTCGGTCAGCGACAGCTTGCGTGAGGTGCGGTTGAGCAAGCGCGTGCCGAGATGCGCTTCCAGTTCATTCACGTAGCGGGTCACGTTCGCGGGCGACGTGTCGAGCGCGTCGGCCGCGCGCGCGAAGCTGCCGCGATTGACCACGGTCACGAAGACCTCAAAGGCGCGCAATCGGTCCATGCTTCGCCCCTACATTCATAAAAGCTGAATGATACCGCCATTATTTTGGCCTTTCCGCCACAAGGTGGAAATCCTATAGTGCTCTCACTGACCGACGCACTGGGGCTCGGTCCACCAACTCAGCCGGAGATAGAACATGCAACGCTTGACAGGAAAAGTCGCCATCGTGACGGGCGCAAGCGCAGGGATTGGCCGTGCCGCGGCAAAGCTGTTCGCCGCGGAGGGCGCCAAGGTCGTCGTGGCCGCGCGCCGCCAGGCCGAACTCGACACGCTAGTTACGGAGATCGTCAGCGCAGGTGGCGAAGCTGCCGCACTCGCAGGCGACGCGCAATCCGAGGACTTCGCGAAGTCGCTGGTCGCATTCGCCGTAGAACGCTTTGGCCGTCTCGACATCGCTTACAACAATGCCGGGACGCTAGGGGAAATGGGGCCGTCCACAGGCGTATCCGAAGACGGCTGGTCCGCCACGATCGCGACCAATCTGACCAGCGCGTTTCTGGGCGCAAAGCATCAGATTCCTGAAATGGTCAAGCATGGCGGCGGATCGATTATCTTCACGTCGACGTTCGTCGGCTACTCGTTCGCCTTCCCGGGGACTGCCGCCTATGCGGCGAGCAAGTCCGGCCTGATTGGCCTGACGCAAGCGCTCGCGGCCGAGTACGGGCCGCAAGGTGTGCGCGTCAACGCAATCCTTCCGGGCGCGGTGGACACGGAAATGTATCGCGACATGAACGACACGGCTGAATCGCAAGCGTTCGTGACGAACCTGCACGCGCTCAAGCGCGTCGCCAGGCCGGAAGAGATCGCACGGTCGGCGCTCTATCTGGCCTCCGACGATTCGTCCTTCGTGACGGGTACGGCTTCGCTGGTTGACGGTGGCGCCTCGATTACGCGCACCTGAGTGGTGTGATGGCGGAGTCTGGCGCGCGGCAGGCAGTCGAAGTGCTGTTCGGCTACCGCGCGCCGAAGTCACCGCTGGCCGACGCCATAACAGGCGTCGGCCAGCGTCATCTTGCCGGAGGACGGCAGTTCACCCGCCAAACAGCTCCACCGCCTGCGCATTGAAGCCATTGACGAACGCATGCTCGCCAGGGCCCGGGTTCGCGCGCATCGGCTTCGCACCTTCAACCAGAACCTCATCCACGTCCGTTCCAAGCACTGCCATCGTTTCATTGATGAAGTCGTCGAGCGGCATCGCCTGTTCGGCCTCGCGGCTGTTCATCAGGTCCGTGCGCACCCAGGGCGGCGCGATCTCGAGCACGCGAACCTTCGAGTTCCGCAGCATGAAGCGTTGCGAGAGAACGTACGAATGCAGTGCCGCCTTGGTCGACGAATACACCGACGTCACGGCCAACGGCACGAAGGCCAGTACCGAACTCGTATAGGCCACCACCGCGTCGTTTTTCGTCTTGAGGTGGTCGATCAGCGCCGACGTCATGCGGATCGGGCCGATGAGGTTGGTCGTGACGGTGTCCACCAGCAGCGCATCGTCGATATGGCCGCCCGCCTGGTCGGGCTGCATGATGCCGGCGTTATTGATCAGCACGTTCAGGTCCGGATAGTCGGCGATCAGTTGCGCCGCAACCTTCTCGATGCTGGCCGGGTTGGTAATGTCGAGTTCGACTGCCGACATGCCGGGATTCGCCGCCACCACCTCGTCGAGATGGCTGCGCCGGCGGCCGCTGATGATGACCTTGTTGCCGCGCTGATGGAGCGCCTCGGCGAGCCCGCGGCCAATGCCTGAACCGCCGCCCGTAATGAAGATCGTGTTTCCAGTGAGTTTCATGATCGCTTCCTTTGGATGCTTAAGTGATGAGTGATGGCGTGCTCAGGCAGGGAACCGGTCGCCGAACATCGGCAGGCCGCTTGCCGATTCCGCCTTGGTGGCTTCGTCCTGCAGGACGTCCCAGTGCTCGGCCAGCTTGCCGTTTTCGAAGCGAACGACGTCGGCCGCGATCCATGACGCGGGCCGGCCATGGCCGGAGAAGCGCCCGTGTGCAATGACATAGTCGCCCTCGGCCAGGATCAGATGGTTCTCGTAGCGCAAGGTATCGGGCAGCGCGCGGACCAGATTGAACAGGCCGTCGCGTCCGGGCGGGATATGCGCGCTGTGCTGAATGTAGCTGTCGGACCAGAAGCGCTCGGCCGCGGCGTAGTCGCGCTTGTTGAACAGCGCCTCGAACGCTTCCAGCACTAAAGCCTTGTTCTGCTCGGCGGTTGTCTTCGTCATGATGGGACTCTCTTCAAAGATTCAGGTAACGACGCCCTCAGGCGCCGGTTAGACATCGTGCCCCCTGCTATCTGGAGGTCCAGTTCAGGAAGGTCATACTTAAGACAATGGTGAATGACATTGTCGTTGAGATGGATTCTGCGCGGCCACCCACGCAATGTCAATGGTGATCGACATTGTATTTTTCGATGGAATTGATTGGGACGCTGTGGGCCGTTGTGGGCCGCTCTGGGCTTTTTTTGGCCGAAGGGAGGGAGATTGGGTGTTTTTCAGGCAGCGGGCGGGCGAAAAACCGCCGCGCGATCACGGCGGCGGCCCGCTTCAGGCAAAGCGGTGTCTACAACCACTTCACGTCAAAAGACGCGTAGGTCGCTTTGGTGATGGAAAAGCAATGGAAGAAGGCCGGGAGGCTGGCGCCTCCCGGAGCCGCGCGAACTCAGCCGTTCACGATGCGGTCATTCGGCGCCATGCGGGAATAGCTTGCGCTGCCGCTTTTCGCGGTACATAGCGGCGTCCGCCAGTTCCAGCGCCTGATCGACGGTGACGAGTCTGACAGCGATCACACCCGCGCTCACGCCGGCGTAATCAATGGCCCTGCCGCCGAGCGCGTAGAGCCCGCGAGTCGCCTCGGAAGCGCGTTTCTGCAACTGCTCCGCTACGCGGTGCGCCTGCTTTTCGCCGACCGGGCCGGGCGCCACCATGGCGAATTCATCACCGCCCACGCGCGCCAGCATGTCCATGTCGCGCACAATGCCGGCAAGACGTTTTGCACACTCGCCCAGGAAGTGATCGCCGATGACGTGGCCGTATGAATCGTTAATGCTCTTGAAGTCGTCGAGATCGATGATGCCGACGATGACGTACGAGCCGTCCCTCGCCGCCCGCGCCAATAGCCTGCCGAGTTCGTCGTGGAGAGCCCGCCGGTTGGGCAGGCCGGTCAGCGAGTCGGTCAACGCGAAGTTCGCGAGGTATTCGTTTGATCGCCGGAGCTCCTCGAGCAAACGCTCCCGCTCGACATGCTGCCCGATCAGCTTCGAAAAGATGTTCAAGGCGCTGAACGCTTGCGGATCGAGCGACTGGCTGTGCTTGCTCGCCCCACACAACGTACCGATCACCGCCCCATTACTCGCGCGAATGGGCGCGCTTGCGTAGGTCTCGATCCCGAGAGCCCGCGCCGCTTCCGAATCGCCCCAGATCTCGCTCGCGTTGGACGTAAACCGGCGCCCTTCTTCCAGACAGCGTTTGCATAGCGTGTCGGACCATGGGACAGTCAGTCCCTCGGGGATCAGGAGTTCACCCGTGTTTCTTACGTAGTCGACGGACTGCACGCCCGCCTCTTCATCAATCGTGGTCAGGTACACGGATTCCAGGCCAGTGATCAGTTCGAGCATTTCCAGCAATGGCCTCGCGAGCTGCTCCAGACTCTCGGCCGAAGCAACCGACTCGGATAGCCGCTCAAGCGTCAACTCCATGTGAACCTCTTATTCGCTAATTGACTTTTTCGACTCAGGATCGCTGGCTGCCGCCACCCAGTCGATTCCTCGGTCAGAACCCCTCCGGTGGCTCAGTGTACTGGGCCAGCTTAGTATATTTGACTCGGGTATTCCACAACACGCCAACAAGAATCAAACTACCGTGTCAGTAATGCGAACGTGAGCATCGGTGATATGGAAGCCATGCTTCTCGATGTCGTCCAGACACGCCGCCGGATCGACGCCGGGGGTGGGTTCGTCGCGGTTCAGTTCTACTGACTTAAATGGGACCCAAGGCGAGAACTTTGCCGGCAAATTCGCTGCTGCAGCATCCGCCGTAAAGCCGAACACACGGCCAGGCCCCCGAAATATATGAACAAGCATTTCGCACACTCCTGTAACGGCCAAACACGCTCGGCCGAATTGGCATCTGGACAATTCAACGGCCCTTCTCAAACGCTAGTCGCGTCCATAACACCCCCTCGTTCCGGTTCACCTGCTGAATCGATTGGATTCGAAGCTCGAGCACGGGTCGCAACGCGTGGAGGCCCGCGAGCTGAATGGTCTCGTTCGCGGAAACGTCGAACATGCGCCGGCCTTCGGGAACGGGTCCATGCCGCAAGGACATGATCAACACACCACCATCGAGCAACAGGGAACTGACCGTGTGCATGGCTCGACGGCGCTGCTCGGCATCAAGGTGCATCCATACGGCTGTGAGCATGACCACATCGAATGTTTCCGGCCTCGAACGCAGGACGGCGAGCTCAGGGAGACTGTCATCGAGCCATTCAACCTGGCATGACGGACACAGATTGATTCCGGCGGCACGCAGTTGATCGACCGGCTCAACGGCCACGACCGAGTGGCCCATCGCTGCAAACGCGGCCGCATCCACCCCTGCCCCGGCGCCAACATCGAGAATGCGAGACGGAGCATTGGGTATCAGGTGCAGAACCGGCTTGTGTTGCCCGGCAAATGGAATGCTCCGCCAGCGCCTGATAAGCGACTGCGCATGCTCCGCGTAACCTTCCGTGCCGCTTACGTTGATGGACATCGATCGCGCTTCGGATCACCGTGGTTTCCGAAGTTTGCCATATTGCTAAATGAGTTCCGCGACACGCACGATAACGAGTGCCGCTGGAACGAGCGCCGCCTGCGCACACAGTGTGTCGAGAACGCGCGCGCCCGCGAGCGTTGTGATGGCACGCCTGAAACTGTTTTCGGAGATCCGGCCTTCAATGACGTCGTCCGTCATCACTGAAACTTGCGGGTCGATGACGACTGCCAATACGACCGTCGCGAAGCCATTGATCACTGACGACAGATTGGCGCATGTCACTCGCAAATCGGGTTTCAGGTATCCGGCATAGAGCGACGCAAAAACGCCTACCGTCCAGATCGCCATCGCGAGAACGTTCAGCCCTATCACCTTCCAGGAAACACCCGCGCCTGCGGTCAGTTGCGTGACGTTGTGCCGGGAAGGAAGCCGCGCGCCGGTCCGGATATAGTTGACGCCTCCGCGACTGAAGATATGGAGCAGCAGACGGGAAATCGAGCGGTTAGCCTGAAAGTGATCGACGGCGCGGCTGAAATAACGCTGGAATGTGGGAATAAGAAATGTCCCGACGATGCTCGCCACTGTGGCGGCCAGCAGGAAAAGCCGAAAGTCGCCGAGCAGGCCATGCTCCATGTGGCGCGCGATATCGAGTTCAACCCGCTTCGCTATGAATGGCCCCTGAAAAGAATTCGCCGTTCGCGAGACCAAGGCAATGATCCCGAATAGAGAAAATGACAAGGCGACCCGGCGTGTGCGAACACCGGCGATCCGCACGGCATAGGCCAGTGTCGCGATCACATGGATTACAAATGTAAGCCCGCAGATGATCAGAAGCTGAGTATCCATGCTGTCGCCGCGAGGTTGGCAGGAGCACCAGTCTACCGGAGCCCCTCCCCGCTGCCGTCAGAAAGTGTGGCGGATTGCAGCGCGAACGAGCACCTGCCGCGACGTTGACGAAAGGTCCTGCGCACCGGGCACGTAGGCACGATCGAGCGACGAACCAGTCCGATCGCCGGCCACCAGCTGATACATGCCCTGCAGATAAATATCCGTTCGCTTCGACAGGTTGTAATCCGCCATCAGTCCGGCTGTGTGAATGCCTGGCTTCGCGCTGCCCGCCGTCGTGTCGAAGCGTTCGATGGTGTAGACATACTCCGCGCCAACGAAAAACGCCGGCGTGAACTGGTATTTGCCGTTCAATTCGAAATTCTGAAACTTCAGTGAAGTCAGCGTACCGCCGGCAAGCGGTCCCGCGACAGGCTGAATTGTTTCCGCCCCGCTCAGATAGGCGACGTTGGCGGTGGGCTGGTCCATGCGCGTGTTCGTGTAGGCAAAACCGATCGTCGCCAACCCGGCCGTGTAGTTGACGCCGGCTCCGAATATCTGCAACTTCGACGAAACGAAATTGCCATCTGCACCCAGCGAGCCGCCCGCGCCGGAAATGGCGCCGCCGGGCGTGGCCGCCGGGTTGTTCGCATTGAGGTAAGCCGCTGCAAAGAGCCAGTCACCGACCGCATATTGCGCGCCCACGCTCATCTGCCGATTGTTGGCAAAGCCCGCATCGTTGCTGAAGCTATACGTTCCGCCGAATGAAAAGCCGCCGAAGGTTGGGCTGGCGTACTTGACCGTGTTGTTCACGCGAAACGTATTGTCGGTGTTGTCGTTATCGTAAGGATGCGAGAACGCGTAGCCGCCCCAGTTGCCATTCGCCGTGGTCTGCGCGAGATAGTCGACGACCGAATCGTACTGGCGGCCCAGCGTAATCGTCCCGAAGCGCTCGCTGGACAGGCCGACGAACGCCTGACGTCCGAACTCGCGGCCACCTTGCGCAAACGCCCCGTTGCTGGCGTTGAAGCCGCTTTCCAGCTGGAACACCGTGCTTAAGCCGCCACCAAGATCTTCGGTCCCCTTCAAACCCCATCGGCTCCCCTGCGCATAACCGCTGGTCATTTCGTAGACCTGGTGGCCGTCCGAGTTGTTCGTGAAATCGATACCCTCATCGATCAAACCATACAACGTCACACTGCTCTGGGCTAACGCGGGGACGGTGGCACTGCACAAGACTACAGCCGAGATTATCTTTTTCATGTAGCTTCCATTTTTTTCGTCATGCTAAATATTTACGATGGCGACTATGCTTGCCTTCTTCCTTGCTCACCGACCGCATGCCTTGCAGGCCAATGCGGTTCGGCATAGTTACTTCGCGCCGTAAATGTCGAAGTCGAAATACTTTTTGTTGATGCGCGCGTAGGTGCCATTTGCCAGTATCGTCGCGAGCGCCTGGTTGAATGCGTCGCGTAACTCGACGTCCTGCTTGCGCAGTCCGAGGCCATCGCCCTGACCGAAATACTTCGGGTCGTCGATCGACGAACCCGCGAACTCGAAGTCCTTGCCTTCAGGTTTTTTCAGGAAGCCGTCGCTGGCTTCAATCGATGCCTGGAATGCCGCATCGAGACGCCCCGACATCAGATCGGCGAACACCTGATCCTGGTTCTGATAGGCCACGACTTCAACCCCGGCCGGCTGCCACATGGCACGCGCGTAGTCTTCCTGACTCGAGCCCTGCTCGACGCCAACGCGCTTGCCCTTGAGCGAGGACGCAACCGGCAGCAGCGGCGAGCCACGCCTCACCACGAGCCGCGCCGGGGCGTTCGAGATTTTGTTGGAAAAAGCGATCTGCTCCATGCGTTTCGGCGTGATCGTCATGGATGAGGAAATCACGTCGAACTTGCGCGCGATGAGGCCGGGAATCATGCCGTCGAAACTCATCTCCACCCACACACATTTCGCATGCATCTGCGCGCACAACGCGTTCGCAATGTCCACGCCGAAGCCGGTCAGTTTGCCGTCCGGCGTTTTGTACTCCAACGGCGGATAGGTCGGGTCGACGGCAAGCCGGATCTCCCTGCCGGTCCAGTCGGCCGCGTGCGCCGCGCCGGATATAGCCGCGCAGGCAAGAGCAAGCGTAATCGTCCAGTTCTTCATTTGCATATCTCCTTCTGTTGTATGAATGGTTTAGCCGGCATGTGTGTGCGTCACCTAAGAATTCGCTCGGCGAGCATGACCCAGTAGTTCGCGCCGATCGCGAGGCAATCGTCGTTGAAATCGTATTCGGGGTGATGGAGCGAACAATTGCGCGCGGTGTCGCCGTTGCCAATCGACACATAGCTGCCCGGACAGCGCTCGAGCATGTACGCAAAATCGTCGCTTGCCATAAGTGGACACAGACCGTCCATCAACGCGTCGGGGCCGCCCCAGTCCAGTGCAACCTGGCGCGCGACTTCGGTCTCCGCCGCATGATTGATCAGCACCGGATAATCGTGGTGATAGTCGATCTCTACACGTGCGCCGTAACTGGCTGCCTGACCCTGCGCGGTCTCGCGAATCCGTTTTTCGAGCAGCGCGCGCACTTCAGGCGAGAGCGCGCGCACGCTCAGCAGCAGGTCCGCGTGTGCCGGGATCACGTTGGACGCAGCGCCCGCATGGATCGCGCCGGCGGTAACGACCGCCGGATGCCGAGGGTCAACGTTGCGCGCAACGATGCTCTGCAAGGCCATGACGATCGACGCACAGACGACGACAGGGTCGATCGTATGCTGCGGCGACGCTCCGTGACCGCCGCGCCCGATCACGCGGATGGTCACTTCATCGGCCGAGGCCATGAACGGGCCGTCGTGAAACCCTAGACGCCCGGCTGGGAAGCCGGGCACGTTGTGCATCGCGTACACCGCATCGCATGGAAAGCGCTCGAACAGGCCGTCTTCGATCATCTTGCGAGCGCCGCCCAGCCCTTCCTCGGCGGGCTGAAAAATCAGATTCAACGTACCTTGCCATTCGGTGCGTTGCGCAAGACATTTCGCCGCCGCGAGCAGCATCGCCGTATGGCCGTCGTGACCGCATGCATGCATGACGCCATCGATTCGGCTCGCGTGAGGTAAGCGCGTCATCTCGTGGATCGGCAAGGCATCCATGTCAGCGCGCAGGCCGAGGCTGTAACCGTGACCGCGCGTAAGCGTCCCGACCACACCCGTTTCGCCGACCCCGCGCGAGACGCGATATCCCCATTCGGCGAGCGACGTCGCGACGAACCCGCTCGTCGCGTGCTCGTTGAAACCCAGTTCCGGATTCGCATGCAGCTTGCGACGCACCGCGATCATCTCGCGCTCGATCGCTTTAATTTCCGGCAATACCCGCTCTGCTTCCACCATCCCTCCCTGATATGAAACCGTTGGTCGTCACCTGACCCGATTTCTGGCGGCGGTGACGACGTGCAGTGAGGCGGATCGTATGCAGCGAAAATACGCGGAACCAGCCAGCGTTTTGTTATGATGACAACCTCTCGTTGTCTCCCCAGATCGAATTCCGGCTCATGAAGCTGCATCAACTGGAAGCGCTGGTCGCCAGCGCAGACGCTGGCAGCATCCGCGGCGCCGCACGCGCTCTCGGGCTTTCGCAGGCCGCCGTCACGCGCGCGCTGCGCGAGCTGGAAGCGAACGAGCGCTTGCCGCTCCTGGTTCGCGCGCCGGAAGGCATTGGCTTCACGGAACACGGCAAGGTTCTGCTCACTCATGCGAGGCTCGTGCTCAACCAGCTGGAGCATGCTCAAAGCGACCTCGAAAGACTGCGCGGGCGCATTGAAGGGCGCCTCATGGTCGGCGTGACACCATGGGTCACGCTGACATTCCTCCCCGAAGCCGTGCTGCTGTTTCGCAAGCAGATGCCCGAGATTCGCCTTGAACTATTCGAAGGGCTAATGGCCGTGGCGCAACCGCTGCTGCGCGAAGGCAGCATGGACTTTGCGATCGGGCAACTGCCGCCCGCCGCCGGCACCCAGGAATTCGCGTGCGAGCCCCTGCTCACCTACGAATCGTCGGTCATGGTGCGTGCCGGACATCGGCATCAGCATGCAAGCTCGATTCACGAGCTGCTCGATAACGATTGGGTGCTGAACTTCCCGGCGGATGGACAGGCCGGCCTGGTGGACTATCTCTTCACACGGCATGGCGCGCAGATCGACGAGCGCCGCATAGTGCGAGCCCAGTCGGTTGCGATGCTTCAGACCATGGTGGAACAGGCGGACATGTGCACCTGGAGTCCGACCGTGCTGAGCCTCGTGCCTCCCTTCGGTGGCCGGTTGCGCGCGCTCGCATTGAAAGAGCATTTCGAATCCAGACAACTGAGCATTGTCAGCCGGCGAAATAGCACGTTGAGTAGTGCCGCGGTCTGTTTTGTCGAGTGCCTGTTGAAAGTGATTCGCCGGCATTCGCGCTCGGCGAGGAAGGACGATCTCGCGTTATTCGCGACGTTGACGCTTTTGATCTGACTTAGGTGTGTCTACAGCGAACTGATCGTCGTTGCCGTCTTCCAGTGACGAAGACAGCGCCGTGTATGGCGACCTCATTAACGCGGCCACGCGGCGTTCTGCAAGACGGTCCGGTAACCGTCGAAATCCTCGAACGTTTGCCCCGAAACGGCCCAATAGGGGTTGAATGAGCGCACGCGAACGAATCCGTGCTCATCCAACCTTGCACAGGCGGACTGCCATGTTTCTGCGTCGGGAAGGTACAAGACGAGCAGATCCTCGTGAGTGGGCGCAGGCGTCACCGGAGCCGTTCGGCACTGCGTGAACTCCAGGTGATAGTCCATGCCGGCTGGGCCAATCATCACGCCGTCGAAGCCCTGGTGATCCGCAAACCTCCCCATCACCGAAAAACCCAATCCCGCGCAATACATTTGCTCGGCTCTGGCAAGGTCGCTCACAGGTCTGGCGATTCTCAGATGTGCTTGCATCCGGACATCTCACATGGTCGGTTTGGAGGCCAGATAGTATGCCGAATTTTTATTGCCGACCGTTCAGCAACCGCTCAAGCGCTTCCGGCAAGCCCCGGTTCGGCTTGACCGGCGGCTGGGTAAAGCTGCCTTTCGTGGCTTTTTGCGGACTGAGCCGGATGAGGCCCTCCAGTTGGGTAATCGCGCTCGATACGCCATCCACCACCGGCACCGGCAACTCGTTGCGGATCTCACGTGCGAGCCCAGCCAGCGGCGCGCCGGCGATGATGATGACGTCCGCACCATCTTCGTCGACCACCTGGTTGCACAGCGCCTTCAGTCTTGCTGCGTAGTCCTGCTGCACGCTGCCGATATCGCGCAACGGCTCCTCGAGCGAGCGGATGCTGGCGAGCCGCGTCGCCAGATGGCTGCGTTCGACCGTCTCGCGGTACCACGCCTTGATGCGCGGCGAGATGGCGATGATCGAGAAGCGCTGCCCGAGCGTGGCGGCCGTCATGAGGGAAGCCTCGGTCAGGCCGACGACCGGCACGTCGAGCAGCTCCTTGATGCCTTGCAGGCCCGGATCGCCGAACGCTGCGACCACCACACCGTCGAAGCTGCCGTGCCGTTCAGCCGCGACGCACGCGGTCGCGTACCCGCCCACCAGCGCCTCGAAGCGGGTCTCGATGTAAGCCACGCCGAACGGCGCGGTCGCGACTTCGATCTCGGTGCCGGGAGACGCGCTGCGCTGCGCCTCCGCCTGAATCAGCGTCGAGACGCTCTCGGAGATATTGGGGTTGATCACGAGGATCTTCATGCTGCGCTCCGGCTTCAAAGGTCGACGTACTGCGGTTTGCCGGCGGCGAGAAAGCGGCCCCGGCCTTCCTGCGGCTCAAGATAGCGGCCACCCTCTACCAGCAGTTCGCCGCGCGACAGGCAATGCTTCGGCCAGCCTTGAACGGTGCGGCCCTCGTACGGCGTGTAATCGACGTTGTGATGCAGCGCATCGTTGGCAATTACGACCTGCTTGTTCGGGTCCCACAGCACGATGTCGGCGTCGGCGCCGACCGCGATCGTCCCTTTGCGCGGATAGAGGCCGTACAGCTTCGCGGGATTCAGCGAGGTCAGCTCGACGAACTTGTGCAGTGACAGCTTGCCGCGATTGACGCCATCGAATAGCAGCGCCAGCCGTGTCTCGATGCCGGGGATGCCGTTCGGAATGTGCTCGAACGACACTTCCTTGCCACCGGGCTTCTTGCCCTGCGGATCGTCATAGGAAAACGGCGCGTGGTCGGAAGAGAACACGCTGAATACGCCACGCTTGAGCGCGCTCCATACCGCCTTCTGGCTGAACGAGTCGCGCGGCGGCGGGCTGCACACGCATTTCGCGCCGTGATAGCCGTCTTCCTGGCCGAGATCTTCGGCGGTCAGATACAGATACTGCGGGCAGGTCTCGGCGTAGATGTTGAGGCCGCGCTGCTGCGCCCATTCGATCTGCTCGATCGCGTCCTGGCCCGACACGTGAACGATCAGGATCGGCACGTCGACGAGTTCGGAGAAGGCAATCGCGCGATGCGTCGCCTCGCGCTCGACCACCGCCGGGCGCGACAGTGCGTGGTACTTCGGCGCGTAGTTGCCGGCTTCGGTGAGCTTGTCGGTCAGCCACGCGATGCAGTCCGAGTTCTCGGCATGCACCATGACCAGTGCCTGGTTGCGGCGCGCCACGTCCATCACCTCGAGAATCTCGCGGTCGCTGAGCTTGAGATCGTCGTAGGTCATGTAGATCTTGAACGACGTATAACCGGCCGCGATCAGTTCCGGCAGCTCGCGCTCCAGCACCTCGGGCGTGGGATCGGAGACGATCAGATGGAACGCGTAGTCGGTGACGGCGCGTCCCTCGGCGCGGCGATGATAGTCGGCCACTGCCGCCTTGAGCGATTGGCCCTTGGCCTGCGCGGCGAACGGGATCACCGTCGTGGTGCCGCCGCACACGGCCGCACGGGTGCCGCTCAGGAAGTCGTCGGCCATTCTCAGGCCTTCAGGCATGGGCTGGTCGAGATGGCAGTGCGCGTCGATGCCGCCGGGCAACGCCAGCAGGCCTGTGGCGTCGATCTCGCGCTTGCCCTCGCCCAGCTCGCGGCCCAGCGCGACGACAACGCCGTCCTTCACGCCAATATCGCAGTTAAAGCGCTCGGACGCGGTGACCACGTCGGCGTTACGGATTATCAGGTCGTACACGGTAGTCATGGCGGATCTCTTACACAACTTCGGAAAACAGCCGGCCCCAACCCGTCACGCGGGTCGTGTCGTAGCCGGCGAGCTTCAGCGATTTCCACACCACCGTGGAGATCGTGTCGTAGAGCGGGATGCCGTGGTTCTGCTCCACTTCGGCGGCCAGATGCGCGGCGCGCAGGTTGGTGCAGAACGTGACGATCGCTTCCGGGCGCTGCGTCGCGACTTCGCGGATCTGTTCGCGCAGCGTATCTTCGGTTACTTCGGAGAACTCAAAGTTCACCTTCAGGCCGAGATGGTTTTCAGAAGCGCAGTCAATGCCGTTGTCACGATAGTTGGCGACGATTTTCTGCTGGACCTCCTTGAGATAGGGACTCACCAGACCGAATTTCTTCACGCCGGTCTGTTCCAGAATCTCGTTCAGCGCCAGCACCGACGTGGTGGCCGGAATGCCTGTCGCCTCCTCGATCTCGCGACACAGGCGGCGGTCGGTGTCGAAGCCGAGCCAGCCGGACGAAGTGCCGTTCCAGGCGATCACATCGACCTTGGCGTCGGCCAGCAGCTTCGCGGCCTGAATGATGTGAGTGGTGTCGAACTGGCCTAGCGCCGTCTCCGACAGCGAAATCTCGGTCACCCGGAAGCGCGAGAAATGGGCACTGACGCCGGGCAGCTGGGCCACCATCGCGCTCGTGATCGGTTCGAGCGCGGTGTTGGACGACGGGGTAAGCATGCCGAGCAGGACGCGTTTGCTCATGATGAATCCAGCAATGAATAGTTAAGTATGAAAACAGCGGGTGCGGAACGCCTGGCTCAGACCGGCAGCTTGCGTTCGTAGTCGATTAGCGTCGAACAGACGAACAGGCCCACGCCAGCCGCCGCGAAAAACATCAGCGCCAGAAAATACGAGCCGGTGGTCTGCACGATCAGGCCGACGATGATCGGCACGAGGATCCCGCCGATATTGCCGCCCAGGTTCATCAATCCGCCGAGAAAACCGATCTTGTTGCGTGTGCCGAGAATGGAAGGCAGGCACCAGTACAGACCGCACCAGCGCAGGAAGAACAGCGTGGAAGCTAGCAGGACGACGACCGTCACCGCATTGCCGACATAGGCGACCGAGAAGATCGACACGGTGGCCGCCACGGCGGCGATACCAAACAGCGTGCGCATGACGCGGTTGGGCGAACCGCCGGCTGCCTTCCACTTGTCGGCAATCCATCCGCCGACCAGTTCGCCGACGAAGCCGCTGAAGAAGATCGCGAAGCTCGCGCCGCCCATCTGCTGGATGTTGAAGCCGTGCACCTTGTTCAGATAGTTAGGCATCCAGGTGAGCAAGCCGTAGAACACGGAGTTGAAGCACATCCAGCCGAAAAACATGCCCCATACCGAGCGGTACTTGAAGAAATCCAGACTGCGTCCGCTGGCATTAACCGGCTCGCTGCGGTGCTCCTCCGCGAGAGCCGCTTCGAGATATTCCGCTTCGGCCTCATTGACTGACGAATGCTCACGCGGGTTGTTACGGATGTAGTACCAGGCAAACAGGCCGGCCAGCATGGTGCCGACACCGGCCACCACGAACGAGGTGCGCCAGGAGCCGAACTCGCTGATCAGCCCGGAGATGATCACCGCACCGAGCGCCGCGCCGAGCGGAGCGCCGCCGTCGAGCAGTGTCGCGCCGCGGCCGCGTTCGTGCCGGGTCATCCACATGGCGTTGAGCTTGCCGCCCGCCGGATAGATCGGCGCTTCGGCGAGACCCAGCCCCAGGCGCGTGAGAATCAGCGCGGTGGCCGTCGAGCAGACAGCGGCAATGCCCTGAAAGAAGCCCCAGAACAACGTGGCGCACGCGATCACGATACGCGGCTTGAAACGGTCAGCCAGCATGCCGCCCGGGATCTGCATGAAGGCGTAGGTCCAGAAGAACGAGCTGAGGATCAGCCCCTGCACGGCCGGGGCGATGTGAAACTCCTTCGCGATCAGCGGCATGGCGACGGACAGCGAAGCCCGGTCCACATAGTTGATCGAAATCAGCATCAGCATGATCAGAAAGATTTTCCAGCGTACGCCGGTCCTGACCTCGGCCTGCACGGCCGCATTTACAGTTCGCATCGATGTCTCCTCCGTTCGCCTGATTTCGGCCTTCGGGTTTCATGTCTGTGACCGGGACCGCTCCCGGCCCGGTGCGCTGCATGCGCGAAAGCAGTATATGATGCCTAATTATGAATTACAAGCTCTGTAGTTAATTGATTTTGTTGTGTTTTTATTTTTATAGCTCGCCTCGGGATTCTGTACGACAATTAAGCGGAGATTGAAGACGCAACTGGGAAGCAAAGGCAACATGGACATGAAGTCACTACCGGCGGACACACGCAAGCGCATCAGCCTGCGCGGCACGGGCATGTACGCGGCGATCGCGGAGCGCTTGCGCGAGATGATTCTCGAAGGGGAATTACCGCCCGGCGAGCACATCGACGAGAAAGCGCTGTGCGAACAGTTCGACATCTCCCGCACGCCGCTGCGCGAAGCACTCAAGACGCTGGTGACCGAGGGCCATGTGACCCACCGGCAGCACATGGGCTTTCAGGTCGCGCCGATCAATAAAGACGAGATTGCCGCCATCTTCGAAGTGCTGCATGGCCTCGAAGAGACGGCCGGCCGGCTGGCCGCGCAGCGTATCGACGACAAGCAGATGAAGGTACTGCTGGAGCGCCATCGCACCATGGAAACCTATCACCGCGAAGGCAAGCGCACGGCCTACTACCGCGCGAACCAGAAAGTGCATCAGCAGATCGTCGATGTCGCCGGGAACCCGGTGCTATCCGATCTGTATGCATCGTTGATGAGCAAGATCCACCGCGCGCGAGGCGCGGCCAATGCAGACGTGCTCCGCTGGGCTGAGTCTCTCGGCGAACACAGCGACATTCTGGATGCGCTCGCCAAACGCGATGGTGCGCGCCTCATCCGGTTGCTGCGCGAACACTCCGAGCACACGGCAGCGGAAGTGATGAAAGTGCTGAAGGCCACCAGCGGGGATTAGCGAAGGCCAATGAAATATGCGCTCTGACTTAAGGGCGTGAATGACAAGTGCAACGCTTGTCAGCGACGAATTTCCATTGGCGATTGGCGGCCGGCGATTGGCCCGTTTGCCGATGTGCAGCGCCAGAGCAAACCGATTCGAGTCATGGCAGAATCCGCGGTGGTGCATTCACCGGGGAGCCTCCCTAATGAGTGATTCGATCTCTGACAGATTCGCTGTCGAACACCTGATTCAAGACTTCACCGCGCCCGCGCTGCCGCAGCACGGTGCCGACCGGGCCGCTCTCGACGTGGCGGACAGCAACGCGCGGCAGTGGACGAGCAGCGTCGCCGGCCCGATGAAGCCGGGCTCCGACGTGCATCGCCGCGAGATGTGCCGGATGTTTCTCGAGACCTTCAATCCGTACCGTCCGGCCGTGCTCGAATGGCCTCATCTCGAGCCCGACGCGCTCCAGCGGATTGTTTCCCTGCCGATATGGGACATCGCCGTGCAGACGGAAGGCAAGGCACGACTGCGCATGGCGGCGTATGCCGCTACCCTCGCCGAATCTGACGTGCGCGAAGCGCTCGCGCTGAACGCTTGGGAAGAAAACCGCCACAAGGAAGTGCTCACACGGATGGTGGCCGCATACGGTATTCCGCTCGAGAGCGAAGCGCCCTACGTCCACCCCAAAGACACCGAGTGGGCCTACCTCGTGACAGGTTACAGCGAGTGCATCGACAGCTTCTTCGCCTTCGGCCTGTTCGAAGTCGCCCGGCGCTCGGGGCTGTTCCCGCCCGAACTGGTCGACACCTTCGAGCCGGTTATGCAGGAAGAGTGCCGCCATATCCTGCTGTTCGCAAACTGGGTCGCGTGGCATCGCGCGCAACTGTCCTGGTGGCAACGGATCCGCTTCAAACTGAGAGTGGCCGCCGTGTGGGTGTTTCTCGGCTGGGAGCGGATGAATCTCGCGCGCACGCTCGATGCCGACGGCAACGAGCACACACACAAGCGCAACTTCACGGTGAACGGTGCGCAAACCGTGTCCTCCACCCCCACCAGCGTGCGTGAACTGATGACGCTGTGCCTCACGGAAAGTGAACGGCGCTTCTCCGGTTATGACGCTCGTCTGCTACGCCCCCAAACGATGCCGAAGCTCGTGCGCTTCGCACTGCGATTCATGCGGGCGGACGACAGGAAGTAGCGCGGTGCGAGGGTTATGTGCCCTGTCGAACATTCGTCGCCAGATTAATCTTCTGAAGAAGCTTTTCCATCGCCTAGCATTCTTTGTCCGAGCGTGTTTTCAGCGGCTTGCCCTGTGAGCCCGGATTATTGCAGCGCGCGCTGGAAAGGAGATCGACGATGTCCATTACGATTGCAAATCGCGCCGATGGCCAACTGATCCTCGAATCTCCCGGCGGGCAAGTCATGCTCGATTTCACCGAGACCACGGAGACGGTGATCGCGCCCGCGCAGGAGCAACCACAGCAACCGCCACAGCCCCAGGATCCGCAGCAGCCGCAGCAACCGCAGCAGCCGACCCGTTCCGGGGATGAGCCAGCGCCGCCCAAGCCCATCATTCTGGGTCCGTTGCCGGCCCCGCCGCTCCCCATGAGCATCATCAAAGTCAAACATAGCGCTCTGGTCTGGAGCGTGATCACGGCGGGCCTGCCGCTTCTGAGACTCGATCGGATCATTGAAAGCGGCGAACTGAACAGCGAAACGAAAGCCGAACTCGCCGCGAGAGCGAATCGCCTGCAACCCGGCGAGCCGCTCAGCGTCGACGCACACCTGCCCACAGGCCATGCGATCGATGCGGAGTTGCTGGCCGGTCATCTGAGTCAGATCGCGAAAGTCATGGGGCACCCCATCGTCATGAGTCTCTGGACCAAAGTCCTCGGCGAGTAACGTGTGGCAGCCTCCGACGAACCCGCTTCCACTGCCGCTGCCGCGGCCGGCGATCCCTATGCCACCAACAAGGCGAATCTGCGCGACACCATAAAGTGGCTGGCGGGCATCTTCGGCGCGCTGGCGGCGGTCGTGATCGCCGGCACGCCTTTGTCGGGGCTTGGCGCACTGCCGTGGCCCAGCACGAAATTCCTGTGGGCGGCCGGCATCTTGCTGTTCAGTTTCGTGTGCATCTGCCTTGCGCTGATCTTCACGCTGCGATTGCTTCGCGCCGATCTGCTGTATTTCTCGGATCTGGCGCCCGATGCCACGGCACCCAGGACTAAAGTAACCTGTGAAATCAGGCGGCTCCGAAAGGACATCGACAAGCACCGGGCGGACCTGCTTCCTCCTGGCTACACGTCCATAGACCAGTTTCAGGCAGTCGTCCAGGCTGCCGTGACGCAAGCCACTGACTTTGGGAAGCAATGGGTGCAACATGCTGCCGCGCCGAATCCTGATGAAGCTCAGGTAGCCCAGGCAAAGGGCGCGTACGAGGCTCAGGTGGCGGCACTACTCGACTTTCGCGCCTACCAGCAGCGAATCCTCGCGTACGCCTCTTATGTCCGGTTCTACAACCGCCTGCGTAACGCCACGCCGCTACTGTTCCTGTTGGGCATCGCCGCACTGCCCGCGCTCATGGCGTTCG
>NZ_LXKA01000334.1 GCF_001645125.1 Paraburkholderia ginsengiterrae
GGTTTGCCCGGCGCAGCTCTCATCATGGGGCGGGATCTTTCCCATCCACGACCCCGGATAGATTCGAGCAAGTCCACTTTATGCCAACACCGCCTCGCTTGCAAAAATCGGGCTGACCATAGATTTTCATTGCACCGCGGTATTTAACGCGCGGAACGTGCATCAGGCAGCAAACCTCAGGGCCGCATCACACGCTCAGCCACGCAAAACCCTCGTCCTGCGAAGCCACCACCACTTCCGTCGGCGCCGCGCCCAGCACGCCGGCCATCGCGGCCTGTGCCAGTTCCGGCAGATTGTTCTGCTGACTCAGATGCGCGGCCACCAGATGGCGCAATCGCGAACGGTCGAGCGAGGCCAGAATCTCAGCCGCCGCATCATTGTTCAAATGCCCATGATTGCCGCCGATGCGCGCCTTCAGCGATTGCGGGTAGCGGCTGCCAGCCAGCATCCGCACATCGTGATTGCATTCGAGCACCAACGCGTCGCAGCCGCTCAGCACGGTGCTGATATGCGGTGTGGACGTACCCACATCGGTCAGCACGCCAAGCCGGCTCGCGCCATTCGACAGCACGTATTGCAGCGGCTCGCGAGCGTCGTGCGGGACGGTATAAGGGAGGATGCTGAGGTCGCCGATCGCGACCGCTTCGTCGCCCCACAGCACCTGCAGGTCGATATCGGCTTCGTCGGCGCCCACCGCGCGGGCGGTACCCCAGCTCATGTAAAGCGGAATCGACCACTTGCGCGCCAGCGTCAGCGCGCTGCCAATGTGGTCGCTGTGTTCATGCGTGATCAGAATGGCGTCGAGGCCTTCGACGCTCGCACCAAGCCGCGTCAGACGCCGCTCGACTTCCCGCGCCGAAAAGCCGCAGTCGAGCAGCACGCGCGTGGTGGTCGCGCCGCTTTGCGCTTCCACCAGCAAGGCATTGCCTTCGCTACCGCTGCCGAGACTCGCGAACCTCACGGTTCGCTTAGTTCAGTTGCGCATGCAGCAGCGTCACGATGCGCTGCGCGTCGGTCGAATTGTCCACCTGCCCGTTCGCGTCCACCACCGCGACCTGCGTCACCGTGTCGCCCTTCGAACGCACATTGACGAGGAATTCCTGACCCGGCTTTTTCGACGAATTGCCGCTGTAGAACAGCTTGCCGAGCAGGCCTTCTTTCTTCAGTTCCTGCATCGAGTCCGCGTAACGCACGTAGTAGATGCCCTTCGCGCGATCGCGGTTGTCGACCGTGAAGTTGGTGCGGTCGAGCGCGAGGCCCACGCGCAGCCATGCACGATCGAACGACTCCTGCAGATCGAGCGTCGACGCGCCTGCGCTCTGGTCGAGCGTAGCCGGCGCGGCCGCCGGGCGCGCATCGGTCAGCAGTTGCTTGGATTGCGCTTCGGTCAGTCCGAACTTCTGCATCAGCTTGGTCAAAAACAGCGCTTCAAGTGCCGGATCACGCGGGCGCTCTTCCCAGCGCGACGACGTCTTGTCCTGCCCTGTCATCATCTCTTCCATCGCGCTGTGCGTAATGGAGATATCCGTGGTGTCGCCCGGCGCGCGCGAGACGAGCGTGCGGAAACTGTCACGCGTGCCCGACGAGTAAGCGAAGTCGATCACCTTGCCGACCGTGCGGCGGAACCAGTCGTCCGGAATGTTGGCGCGGTTTTCGGCCCAGTCGGTCGTCATGATGCCGGTGGCCGGTGCGTCGGTTTTCAGCGCGAAGCCGTTCTCCTGCCAGAACTCCTGCAACTGGGGCCACAGTTGTTCAGGCGTGCGGCCGTCGACGACGAGCCAGCGGCGATCGCCGTCGCGTTCGATGTGCATGCCGAGCGGATCCTGCGCGTTCGGCTGGCCTTCGGTCGAATTGCCGGCGGCCGTGACCGCGCGCTGCTGCGCGCCGCCCAGCGCCAGATTGGCCGGCGGTGCGACGTAGTGCTGATCGGTCTGCGTGGTGTTCAGATCGCCAGGCACGGCGAGCGGCGGCGCGCTGCCCGCGCCTTTGTAGTTGACGCGGTCGGAAGCGAACCAGTCGTTCAGCGTGTCACAGCCGGCGAGCGTCGTGAGGGCAAGCGCCAGCGCCGCCATGCGGGTTGCGTGGAGGGAAAGTGCAGAACGTTTCATGAGGTCCTTCGTGATGCTGGAACGCGGTGCCGTGGTTCTGTGTGCTGGGAACGTGGGCTGGATCGACGTCGGTTAAGGGATTGCCGGTGACAGGCTTGCGTTAGCGCTGACGGGTATTGCGGACGAGCCGCTTACCCCAGCAGACCCGCTTCGCGAAGCGCGCCGCGCACCACCTCGTGGTATTGCGCGTCGAGCGGCGTAAGCGGCAGGCGGATTCCGCCCTGCACACGACCCAGTTGCTGCACTGCCCATTTCGCGGGAATCGGATTCGATTCGATGAACAGGTTCTTATGCAGCGACAGGAGTTTCAGATGAATTTCACGCGCGGTTTTAGCGTCGGCGGCAAGAGCGGCCTTGCACAACTCGCTCATGGCGCGCGGCGCGACGTTGGCGGTCACCGAAATATTGCCGTGGCCGCCGAGCAGCATCAGCGCGATCGCCGTGGGATCGTCGCCGCTGTAGATGCCGAAATGCGCCGGCGCGAACTTGATCAGATGCGCGGCGCGATCGATGTTGCCGGTGGCTTCCTTCACACCAATGATGCCCGGCACCTGCGCGCAGCGCAGAATGGTTTCGTTGCTCATGTCCGCGACGGTGCGGCCCGGCACGTTGTACAGGATCACCGGCAGATCGACGGTTTCCGCGATTTTCGCGAAGTGGCGATAGATGCCCTCCTGCGTCGGCTTGTTGTAGTACGGCACGACCTGAAGCGTCGCGTCCGCGCCAACTTCCTTCGCCTGGCGGGTCAGTTCGATCGCTTCCGAGGTGGAATTGCCGCCCGAGCCCGCGATCACCGGAATCCGGCCCGCTGTGTGCTCGACTGCGGTCTTGACCATCAGCACGTGCTCTTCCACCGACAACGTAGCGGACTCGCCGCTCGTGCCGACCACCACGAGCGCGTTCGTGCCCTCTTCGACGTGCCAGTCGATCAGTTTGCGAAACGCCGGCAGATCGAGGCTGCCGTCTTCGAGCATCGGGGTGATGATGGCGGGAATGCTGCCGCGAATCTTAACGCCGTCGTTGCTGTTGCCTTGAGTGCCGCTTTGGTTGCCGTTAGTCATGAAACGCCATGAATTTGATCAGGTAAACCGCGATTGTAGCGGATTAGCCAGCCAACCCGTAACAACGCGGAGATGCCGCCTGCATGGGGTCGTCTGAGCGCTCCGCCTCCAGAATTGCGCAGATCCGCTGGACGTAGGCCGGGCGCGGCTGCGCGAGATAACCGTCCTGAAATGCGACCACTCGCAGGTGGCCGCGCACCCGCTCGAGGAGCTCGCCGGGCGCGAGCAGAAACGCCGGATTAGAGGGCTTGCCGACGCTTTCGTTTCCTTGCGCGAAGGTCTCGTAAACCAGTACGCCGCCGGGCGCGAGCGCCTGCAACAGCGACTCGAAAAGCGGCCGGTGCAGATAGTTCGTCACCACGACGGCGGCGAACTTGGCGTCAGCGGGCAAAGGCCACGCGGCGCCCTCGAGGTCGGCCACGAGCGGCGTCACGAGCGGCGCGTCGCGCAGCAAATCGAGCGCGGCCGGATCGCGGTCGATGGCCGTGACCGGATGTCCGCGCGACGCAAAGAATCGCGCATGCCGCCCCGCCCCCGACGCGACGTCGAGCACCGCGCCGCCCGTCTCGACCAGATGCGCCCAATCGCGCACCCAGGGCGACGGCTCGCTCAACCCATGCACGGCGGCAGCGGAAGTACTCATCACTACAGCGCGGCCCGTCAGTTGTACGACAGGCCCATGGCCTCGCGCACGTCGCGCATCGTTTCCGTGGCGAACTTGCGTGCCTTGTCACAGCCGTCGGCGACGATCGCGCGCAACAGCGACGGATCGTCCATGTACTTCTGGGCACGCTCGAGCATCGGCTGCTGCTCGCGCAGAATGCCCTCGATCACCGGCTGCTTGCACTCGAGGCAGCCAATTCCGGCCGAACGGCAGCCCTTCTGCACCCATTCATGCGTGGCCTCATCCGTGTAGACCTGATGCAGCTGCCACACCGGACACTTGTCCGGATCGCCCGGGTCGGTGCGGCGCACGCGCGCCGGATCGGTGGGCATGGTGCGGACTTTCTTCGTGATGGTCTCCGCGTCTTCGCGCAGGCCAATCGTGTTGCCGTACGACTTCGACATTTTCTGGCCGTCGAGCCCCGGCATGCGCGACGCTTCCGTCAGCATGGCCTGCGGCTCGACCAGAATGATCTTGCGTGAGCCTTCGAGGTAGCCGAACAGGCGCTCACGGTCGCTCATCGACAGGCTCTGCGACTCCTGCAACATGGCGCGCGCCTGTTCGAGCGCTTCGTCGTCGCCTTCCTGCTGGTAGGCATTGCGCAGTTCGTGATACAGCTTGGAACGCTTGCCGCCGAGTTTCTTCGCCGCCTCGTTGGCCTTCTCCTCGAAGCCCGGTTCGCGGCCGTACAGATAGTTGAAGCGGCGCGCGATTTCGCGCGTCATTTCGACGTGCGGCACCTGGTCCTCACCGACCGGCACGAGCGAGCCGCGATACAGCAGAATGTCCGCGGCCATCAGCACCGGGTAACCGAGGAAGCCGTAGGTGGACAGGTCCTTGTCCTTCAGCTTCTCCATCTGCTCCTTGTAGGTCGGCACGCGCTCGAGCCAGCCAAGCGGCGTGCTCATGCCGAGCAGGAGCGCCAGTTCGGCGTGCTCGGGCACCCGGCTCTGGATGAACAGTGTGGCTTGCGCCGGATCGATGCCCGAGGCGAGCCAGTCAATCAGCACGTCCCACACGTTCTTTTCGATCACTTCAGGCGTTTCGTAGTGCGTCGTCAGCGCGTGCCAGTCGACCACGCAGAAGAAGCACGGGTACTCGGACTGCAGACGCACCCAGTTTTTCAGCACGCCGTGATAGTGGCCGAGGTGCAGCGACCCGGTGGGCCGCATGCCGGAGAAGATACGGTCTGGGAACATGGTTATTTAGAAAAGCGAAACAAGTGGAGTCAGAATTGCGGTAATCGCGCTATAGCCGATCGTAACGAGCGGGCTCAACCAGTAGCGCGTGAGCGTGCCCGTCATGACAAGCGCCATCACGATGAAAAACCCGTACGGTTCGAGGCGCGACAGCGCAATGGACTGGCGCGGCGGCAACAGCGCCATCAGCACGCGGCCGCCGTCGAGCGGCGGCAGCGGAAACAGGTTCAGCACGCCGAGCACGAGGTTCACGCCGACGCCCGCACCCGCCATGCGCGTGAAGAACGGTTCATCGACATTCAGCACCGCGAGCGCGACGCCGAACACGCCCCAGATCAGCGCCTGCACGAAATTGCACGCCGGCCCCGCCGCCGCGACCCACATGCTGCCCCAGCGCGGATTGCGCAGATTGCCGAAGGCGACCGGCACCGGCTTGGCGTAACCGAACATGAACGCGCCGCTGGTGGCGAAGTACAGCAGCAGCGGAATCGCGATGGTGCCAAGCGGGTCGATGTGCCGCATCGGATTGATGGAGACGCGGCCGAGCACGTACGCGGTATTGTCGCCGAGCCAGCGCGCGACGTAGCCGTGCGCCGCCTCGTGCAGCGTGATCGCGAAGATCACCGGCAACGCGTAGACGGCGATGGTTTGTATCAGGGAAGAATCCATAACTCGCTATTGTAACAACGCGATGGCGTGCGTCTGTCCGCTTTCGCTCATGCCGTCTCTTCGAGACCGAATGGCGCGAGAGAACCGCGCCCTGCCCGCACCAGCACCGGGTCCGCGCCGGTCAGATCAACCACCGTGGACGGCTCGCACACGCAAGGCCCGCCGTCGATCACCAGATCCAGCTGCTTTTCCAGGCGCGCGCGGATTTCTTCCGGGTCGTTCAGCGGCGCGGTTTCGCCCGGCATGATCAGCGTCGAGCCGAGCAGCGGCTGGCCGAGCTCTTCGAGAATGGCCAGCGTGATCGCGTGATCCGGCACCCGCAGGCCGATGGTCTTGCGCGACGGGTGCGACAGGCGGCGCGGCACTTCCTTGGTGGCCTGCAGCACGAACACGTAGGGGCCTGGCGTGACCGATTTGATCAGCCGGTACTGCCGGTTGTCCACCATCGCGAAGTTCGCCAGCTCCGACAGATCGCGCACCAGCAGCGACAGCAGCTGCTTCTCATCGAGCCCGCGAATGCGCCGCAGGCGCTCCACGGCGTCCTTGTCGTCGAGATGGCAGGCGACCGCGTAGCTCGAGTCCGTCGGCAGCGCGACCACGCCGCCGTCGTTGATGATCTGCACGGCCTGCTTGACGAGGCGCGGCTGCGGGTTGTCTGGATGAAGCCGGAAATATTGGGACATGGTGGCTAGCGATGCCTACGGATGAACGGCAAATGAATGGCGGACGAGCAGCGGTGAAACGGCAAGCGGAACACAAACGGACGCGCGACGCAGGCCCTGCTCGCGCGCATGACGTGCCCGCGTGGCACCGCGCGGGATCACAGCCAGCGTTCCCAGACGGGCTTCAGATCGGAGGGCAGCGGCGGCAGCGTGCCTAGCTCGACACGGCCTTCGCCGGGTGCATGAAAGTCGGACCCGCGCGACGCCTCGAAACCGAAACGGCGCGCGACATCTGCGTACTCGCGGTATTGATCGGGCGTATGGCTGCCCGTCACCACTTCGATCGCCTTGCCACCGAGGTCGATGAATTCGGCAAAGAACGCGTCGAACTCGACCGGCGAGTATGCGTAACGGCCGGGATGCGCAATGACGGCTTCGCCGCCGGCGGCCTGGATCCAGCCCACGGCGTCGGACAGCTTGGCCCCGCGATGCGGCACAAAGCCGGGCTTGCCGTCGCCGAGGTAGCGTGTAAACACATCCTGGGTGGAACTGGCGTAACCGCTTTCCACCATGTAGCGCGCGAAGTGCGTGCGTGAAATCAGGTCTGGGTTCGACACGTATTTGAGCGCGCCCTGATAGGCATCGGGAATGCCCAGCGCGGCCAGTTGCTCGCCGATCGCAACGGCCCGCGCGGCGCGGCCGTCGCGTGTGCGGGCCAGTCCATCGATCAGGACCGAACTAGACGGATCGATGCCGAGCCCGACGATATGCACCGTGCGCGAGGCCCAGGTGACGGAAACCTCGACGCCGCTCAGATAGCCCATGCCGAGCGCTTCCGCGGCGCGCCTTGCTTCCTGCTGGCCGCCCACTTCGTCGTGATCGGTGAGCGCCCACAGCGTCACCCCGCCCGCATGCGCGCGGCGCGCGACCTCGGCCGGCGCGAACTGGCCGTCGGAAACGGTGGAGTGACAGTGGAGATCGGCGTTCATCGTTGTCTTGAAAAGGTTCTCCGCTCATTTTACTGCAACGCAGTAAGTGAACGCAGAGCTATCTCGCGCACCTGACGCCCTGAAAGGAGTCTCCCTGAGACGCCTTAAAGCTTTTGAAAGGTCTACGCGCAGAATCCCTCGATCAGCGCGGCCACCTGCTCCGGCTGATCGTGGTGCACCATGTGCCCCGCTTCGTCGATGATCTTCTCGCGCCAGTTCGGGAACGCCTGAAAGCGCGCCTTGAATTCGTCGAGCGGAATCTCGCCCGCAATCTGCGCGAGCGTCGGCGAGTTGGCGGCTTCCACGTGCAGCACCTTCGCGCTCACCTTGCGCCATGTCGCCATCACCTCGTCGAGGCGGTACAGCATGGGGCCACGCATTTTGTGCGCGGGATCGGCGAGCAGCATGAAGCCCCCTTCGCCGTCCGGCTTCGACCAATGCTGGGCGAGGAACTTCGCCCGCTGCGGATCGAGGCGCGGATTGGTCTTGATCAGACGCGCGGCGACGTCGCCAAGCGACGCGTAGTGCCTCAATTGCGGCGGATCGCGCAATTCGTCGAGCCAGTTGCGCAGCCGCTTGGGCGCTTGCGCCGAGTGCGACGGCGCGAGACCGAAACCTTCCAGATCGACCACCCGCCGCACCCGCTCCGGCCGCACGCCCGCATAGATGCAGGCGATGTTCGCGCCCATGCTGTGGCCGACCAGATTGACCTCGTCAGTCGGCGCGTAATGATCGAGCAAAGCGTCGAGATCAGCCACGTAATCCTGAATCCAGTAGTTGCCGCCACCGTGCTGCGCCACTGGCCAGTCGGACAGGCCAAAGCCGCGCATGTCAGGCGCCAGCACCTGCCAGTCGCCGCCCAGGGCATCGACGACGAACTGGAACGACGCCGCCACGTCCATCCAGCCATGCAGCATGAACAGCTTCGGCGCATCTGGGTTGCCCCAGCGCCGCACATGCAGACGGATGCCGCGCACGGCGACGAATTCAGACTGGGAAGTGTTCATGAACGGCTCGCCAAAAAAAGAATGGTCGTTCGATTATAACGAGATAGCGGGCCGATGCACGGGGTCCGATAGCGAAGAAAGTCTCAGTCTTGCGCGGCCGGCGGTGCCGCCTTCTGTACGTCGAGTTCCGCCCAGGCAGCCAGCGCGGCCAGTTCCGCATCGTCAAAGCCGGCGTCGCGGCGCGCCTCGAAATTGAACGGACCCCGTAGCTTCGGTGCGTGATACTGGTCGGCGAGGCGCGTGTACGTCTCGTGCGGATCAAGGCTGTCTTCGTCACACAAATGGCGGAACCAGCGATTGCCGATCAACACGTGACCGATCTCATCGCGCAGAATCACGTCGAGAATCGCCGCGGACGCCTGATCGCCTGCCTGCAGCAGGCGCGCGCGGATCGGCGGTGACGCGTCGAGGCCGCGGGCTTCGAGCGTGCGCGGCACCAGCGCCATGCGTGCCAGCACGTCGTCGCGGGTGCGTTCGCACATGTCCCACAGGCCGTCGTGGGCGGGAAAATCTCCGTATGCGTGGCCATATTCCGCGAGACGCGCGCTCAGCAGCGAGAAGTGATACGCCTCCTCGGCAGCAACCTTGAGCCAGTCGGAATAGAACGCGGCCGGCATGCCGGCGAAGCGCCAAACCGCGTCGAGCGCGAGATTGATCGCGTTGAACTCGATGTGCGCGAGCGCGTGCAGCAGGACCGCCCGCCCCTGCGGCGACTGCATGCTGCGCCGCCCCAGTTTGCGCGGCTCGACCAGTTCGGGCCGCGCGGGACGGCCGGGCAGGCCGGCCGGTTCGTCGAGTTCGAGGTCCGTCGCCCATGTCATGCGGCCTTCGAGCACCGCGGAGTGCAACGCGCGCGCCGCGGCAGCCTTGGTGGGCGGGTCGATTTCGCCTAGCGCGGCAAGCGCAGCCGTACGCATGCAGTGCGCCCGATCACCCGCTTTGGGAACGGGCGAATCGGACGAATCAGGCAAAACCGACGAAACGGGCGAAGCGGCGGGCATCATGGCAAGCGAATCGACAAAGAAAACTGGATACAGAACGGTATAGGAAACGGCGGCACGCACGGTCATCGAGGCGCCGACAGCGGCCCAAAAGGGACAGGCGGCACAACGACAGCTACGCTCCCGCGCGCCTGGGCAGGCGGCGAGCCCACCCACAGACGCGCCAAGCGGCACATGCACACAACCGTTTACAATACCGGATTCGGCCATCCAAAGCGCCCGCGAGGCGAACAACCCCGCCGGACAGGACATTCAGGCGGTTTGCCGCGCCATCCCACGCGCGGCGGCCGATCAAGAGGAGACATTGTGACCATTTACAAGCTTGGCGACGCCGCCCCCACCATCCATGAAAGCGTGTTTGTCGCGGATTCGGCGAACATCATCGGCAAAGTGACGCTCGAAGAAAACGCGAGCGTCTGGTTCGGCGCGACGATTCGCGGCGACAACGAGCCCATCACGATCGGCGCGGGCAGCAACGTGCAGGAAAACGCCGTGCTGCACACCGACCCCGGCTTTCCGCTGACGGTCGAGCCAAACGTGACGATCGGCCACCAGGTGATGCTGCACGGCTGCACGCTCAAGGAAGGTTCGTTGATCGGAATTCAGGCGGTGGTCTTGAATGGTGCGGTAATCGGCCGCAACTGTCTGGTCGGAGCGGGCGCCATTGTCACCGAAGGCAAGGTGTTTCCCGATAATTCGCTGATTCTCGGCGCGCCCGCCAAGGTGGTGCGCGAACTGACCGAGACGGATATCGCCAATATGCAGCGCGGCGCGGCAAGTTATGCCAATCGCCGCGAATATTTCAAGGCGCAGCTCGTGCGCATCGGCTAACCAGCCGGGGCGCGCGGCGGCGCACGGCGCGGCATCATGCCGCGTCAATCGACCGAGGAAAAGTTGTGAGCGACCAGTTGCAAAAATTCATGTTCAGCGCGGCGCCGGTGCGCGGCGAGATCGTTTCGCTGCGCAATACGTGGCAGGAAGTGCTGACACGCCGCGAGTATCCCGCGCCCGTGCGTACGATTCTGGGCGAGATGATGGCTGCGTGCGCGTTGCTGTCGGCGAATCTCAAGTTCGACGGCACGCTCATCATGCAGATTTTCGGCGACGGCCCGGTCAAGATGCTGGTGGTGCAGTGCAGCTCCGATCTGTCGATGCGCGCCACCGCCAAGCTGTCCAGCGAAGCGGCCAGCGTGATCGACGGCACGACCAGCATGATCGAACTGTTGAATGCGAGCGGCCACGGCCGTTGCGTAATCACGCTCGACCCGAACAACAAGCAGCCCGGTCAGCAACCGTATCAAAGTATCGTGCCGCTATCGGGCGTGGACGGCCCGCTCAAGTCGATGGCGGAAGTGCTCGAGCATTACATGCACCACTCCGAGCAGCTCGACACGCGCATGTGGCTCGCGGCGGACACCGAGCGGGCGGTCGGCATGCTGCTGCAGAAGCTGCCGGGCGACGGCGGTATCGTCCCGCATCCGGGCGAACTGGACGCGGATACGTGGGAGCGCGTCTGTACGCTCGGCGGCACCCTGTCGCAAGACGAGTTGCTGAAGGAGGAACCGGAAACGGTGTTCCGCCGCCTCTTCTGGCAGGAGAACGTGCAGCATTTCGAACCGGCCAAGGCGCGCTTCGAATGCACCTGCTCGCGCGAAAAAGTCGGCGGCATGCTGAAAATGCTCGGCCGCGAGGAAGTGGACGGCGTCATCGAAGAACGCGGTCATGTCGAGATTCATTGCGAATTCTGCAATCAGCGTTTTGAGTTCGATCCGGTCGACGTGGCGCAACTTTTCGTCGCCAACGCGCTCTCACAAGGTGTGACACCGGCTGCGGAACAACGGCATTGAAACGGTTCGTCGGCTTGGCGTCCGTTTAGCCGCGCTTCATCAGCTCCGCATCCGACCGGAACAATACCGCGCCGCCCGATGCCTTTTCAGGGCTCGGGCGGCGCAGTATCTTTGATCATTGCGTCAAGTCATTGGCGGTGCACGCCGTGCACGGTTTGCTTAGGCATCCGGCCGATGGAGATCGAACATGAACTACCCCACTTCGTTGATACCGCTGCCACGTGGTGCCAGCAGGCTCGCCGTCCTCGCTGCCGTCACCTGCAGCGTCGCGCTCACCGGCTGCGTGATGGACCCGCCGGGGCCGTCGCCCATCTATAGCCGTCTACCTGCCGACCAGTCAGGTGTGGCGAGCCCCGCCCAGCCGCTGACACCGGAACAGCGTCAACGCTACGACGCGATCGACCAGCAGGTCATGACCGAGCAGAATCAGGCAATCGCCGCCGAAAACGCGGCGCAGGCGTGGTCGCGCTATTACACGCCGCCCGTCAACGTGTACGGCAGCTATTACGGCGGCGGCTGGGGGCATGGCTGGGGTACGGGCGTTGGCGTCGGATATGCGCCGTATTGGGGCTGGTAAGCAGCGGCGGCTAGCTCATTCTGCAGGTGCCGTGGGCTAACCGCCAGGCAGAAAAAAGCACGAGTGATTTCTCACCCGTGCTTTTTTTGCATCCTTCTTACTGAACCGTAGCGATACGTTTCTGTACGGCGTCCCTCAGTGTGCAGGCTTCTTGTCCTTCACGACCTTGCCACCGTGCTTGCGATCCGGTTTCGCGCGCGACTCCGGATTCGGCACTACATGCAGCGGCGCGGCCGACACTTCGCCTCGCGTGGACGTCGTGACCGAAGGCGTGTTCGCAGCCGGCAGCGGCGCATTCGGCGAGACGAACTGCACGAACACCTCGCCGTCCTTCACCATGCCCATTTCGTAGCGCGCCCGCTCTTCCACAGCAGCCGTGCCGTTCTGCAAATCCTGCACTTCGCCCTCGATGCGCTCGTTGCGCACCTTCGCGTCGGTATTCTTCTGCATCTGCTGAGCCAGTTGCTGCTGCAACTCGTGCACGCGCAACCAGCCGCCGTGCCCCCACCAGAGCGGATACTGGATCAACGCCAGTAGAACGATCAGGACAGCAGTGACAAGCCGCATGAAGTAAGCACAATAAATACACGCCGCCCTGCGCTATACGCAGGGCGGCGGGGTCAATCAGAAACGAAGGATAACCGGATCATCGGTCAGCGCTGACAAACCAACGATTAGCGCAGATTGTAGAACGCCGACTTGCCCGGGTAGCTGGCGATATCGCCGAGGTCTTCTTCGATGCGCAGCAGCTGGTTGTACTTCGAGATGCGGTCCGAGCGCGACAGCGAGCCCGTCTTGATCTGACCGGCGTTCAGGCCGACGGCGATGTCCGCGATAGTGGAATCTTCGGTTTCGCCCGAACGGTGCGAGATCACAGCCGTGTAGCCGGCGCGCTTGGCCATTTCGATGGCCGCGAAGGTTTCCGTCAGCGTACCGATCTGGTTGATCTTGATCAGGATCGAGTTGGCGATGCCCTTCTCGATGCCTTCCTTCAAGATGCGCGTGTTGGTCACGAACAGGTCGTCGCCCACCAGCTGAACCTTCTTGCCGAGCTTGTCGGTCAGAGTCTTCCAGCCCGCCCAGTCGCTTTCGTGCATGCCGTCTTCGATCGACACGATCGGGAACTTGTCCGCGAGGTTAGCCAGGTAGTCGGCGAATTCCGTCGACGACAGTTGCAGGCCTTCGCCGGCCAGCTGGTATTTGCCATCGTGATAGAACTCGCTGGCTGCGCAGTCGAGCGCGAGCAGCACGTCTTCACCCGCGCGGTAGCCTGCCTTTTCGATCGCTTGCAGGATGGTGGACAGGCACTCGTCGTTGCTGCCGAAGTTCGGTGCGAAACCGCCTTCGTCGCCGACAGCCGTGCTCATGCCACGGTCCGACAGGATCTTCTTCAGCGCGTGGAACACTTCTGCGCCGCAGCGCAGGGCTTCACGGAAGGTCGGCTGGCTGACCGGGACGATCATGAATTCCTGGATGTCCAGGCTGTTGTTGGCGTGCGCGCCGCCGTTGACGATGTTCATCATCGGCACTGGCAGTTGCATTGCGCCCGAGCCGCCGAAGTAGCGGTACAGCGGCAGGCCGGCTTCTTCAGCAGCAGCCTTGGCCACCGCCATCGACACGGCCAGCATCGCATTCGCGCCGAGACGCGACTTGTTGTCGGTGCCGTCGAGTTCCAGCAGAGTCTTGTCGAGGAAGGCCTGCTCGGAAGCATCGAGGCCCATGATCGCTTCGGAGATTTCAGTATTGATGTGCTCGACCGCCTTCAGCACGCCCTTGCCGTTGTAGCGGCCGGCTTCGCCGTCGCGCAGTTCGATCGCTTCGCGCGAGCCCGTCGACGCGCCCGACGGTACCGCTGCGCGGCCCATCGTGCCCGATTCGAGCAGCACGTCGCATTCGACGGTGGGGTTGCCTCGCGAATCGAGAATCTCTCGACCGATGATATCTACGATAGCACTCATGGTTTCCTCAAGAAATGACGTTGAATTCTTTACTGTGACACTGTGTCGGCCATTTGCCGGTCTCCCCGGCAGACAACTTGCGCCGATACGTTCGACGACCATCGCGTGAATTCGCCGCGCGTCACGAGTATGCCGATTATGCGAAGCATTCGTGACACGCCGCGAACGCCTGAATCAGTTGAAGTCGCCTTCGAGGAACGGCGCGCGCTTGACAGCCTGATCGAGTGTCAACAGCGTCTCGAGCAGGTCGGCCATGCGGTTGAGCGGCACCGCGTTCGGACCATCCGATTTGGCTTCAGCCGGATTCGGGTGCGTTTCCATGAAGAGGCCGGCCACGCCGACCGCCACCGCGGCACGCGCCAGCACCGGCACGAATTCGCGCTGACCGCCCGAGCTCGTGCCCTGCCCGCCCGGCAACTGCACCGAGTGAGTGGCGTCGAACACGACCGGCGCGTTGGTTTCGCGCATGATCGCGAGCGAACGCATGTCCGACACGAGGTTGTTATAGCCGAACGACACGCCGCGCTCGCACGCCATGAAGCGGTCTTCCGACAAACCCGCTTCACGCGCCGCGTCGCGCGCCTTGTCGATCACGTTCTTCATGTCGCCCGGTGCGAGAAACTGGCCTTTCTTGATGTTGACCGGTTTGCCCGAACGCGCGCAGGCGTGAATGAAGTCCGTTTGACGGCACAGGAAAGCCGGCGTTTGCAACACGTCGACCACCGAAGCGACCTGCTCGATTTCGTGCTCGGCGTGAACGTCGGTCAGCACCGGCAGGCCGAGCTGACGCTTCACTTCCGACAGAATGCGCAAACCTTCGTCCATGCCCAGACCGCGGAACGACTTGCCGCTGCTGCGGTTAGCCTTGTCGTACGACGATTTGTAGACGAACGGAATGTTCAGCTTCGCGCAGATTTCCTTCAGCCGGCCGGCTGTGTCGATCGTCATCTGTTCGGATTCGACGACACAGGTGCCCGCGATCAGGAAAAACGGCTTGTCGAGACCGATTTCGAAATCGCCCAGTTTCATGCTTTCTCCCCGACTTCCTTCACCATGCTCGACTGCTGATGCGCGAGCGCCGCTTCGACGAACGACTTGAACAGCGGATGGCCGTCACGCGGCGTGGACGTGAATTCCGGGTGGAACTGCACGCCGACGAACCACGGGTGCATGCTGCGCGGCAATTCCATCATTTCCGGCAGATCCTCACTCGGGGTACGGGCACTGATGATAAGGCCGCCGGCTTCGAGCTGGGGCACGAAGCGGTTATTGACTTCATAACGGTGACGATGACGTTCGTTCACATCCTTGCCGTAAATCTCCTCGGCCATCGTGCCGGGCTTGATCGGGCAACGCTGCGAACCGAGGCGCATCGTGCCGCCCAGATCCGACTCTTCGGTACGCTTTTCGACCTTGCCTTCGCGGTCGTACCACTCGGTGATCAGGGCGACCACGCGGTTTTCGGTTTCCTGATCGAACTCGGTGCTGTTCGCGTCTTTCAGACCCACCACGTCGCGGGCGAATTCGATCACGGCGAGTTGCATACCGAGGCAGATGCCGAGATACGGCACCTTCGCTTCACGCGCATAGCGGATCGCGGCAATCTTGCCTTCGGTGCCGCGCCGGCCGAAGCCGCCAGGCACGAGCACGGTGTCGAGATGCTTGAGGCTCTCGACACCTTGCGTCTCGACTTCTTCCGAATCGATGTATTCGATGTTCACGCGCGTCGACGTATGCATCGACGCGTGGCGCAGCGCTTCGATCAGCGACTTGTACGACTCGGTCAGATCGACATACTTGCCGACCATGCCGATCGTGACTTCGTGCTTCGGATGCTGCAGCTTCTCGACGAGATCGGACCACATGGACAGATCCGCGGCCTTCGGCGTGAGCTTGAGCTCTTCGCAGATGATCGCGTCCAGACCCTGATCGTGCAGCATCTGCGGAATCTTGTAGATGCTGTCCGCGTCCCACACCGAGATCACGGCGTCTTCCGGCACGTTCGAGAACATGGAGATCTTCGCGCGCTCGTCGTCCGGAATGCGGCGGTCGGCGCGGCACAGCAGCACGTGCGGCGAAATACCGATTTCGCGCAGCTTCTGCACGCTGTGTTGCGTGGGCTTGGTCTTCAGTTCGCCGGCCGTGGCGACCCAGGGCACCAGCGTGAGGTGCACGAAGCACGCGCTGTTGCGGCCCATGCGCAGGCTCATCTGACGCGCGGCCTCGAGGAACGGCAGCGATTCGATGTCGCCCACGGTGCCGCCCACTTCGACGATGGCGACGTCCGGCTCACCGCACGTCGCGGAAGCCGCGCCGCGTTCGATGAACGCCTGGATTTCGTTCGTGATGTGCGGGATGACCTGCACCGTCTTGCCGAGATAATCGCCGCGGCGTTCCTTGCGGATCACCGATTCGTAAATCTGGCCCGTGGTGAAGTTATTGGCCTTGCGCATCTTCGTGCTGATGAAGCGCTCGTAGTGGCCGAGGTCGAGGTCGGTCTCCGCTCCGTCTTCCGTCACGAACACTTCGCCGTGTTGAAACGGGCTCATCGTGCCGGGGTCGACATTGATGTAGGGATCGAGCTTGAGGAGGGTGACTTTAAGACCGCGCGATTCGAGGATCGCGGCGAGGGAAGCGGCGGCAATACCCTTGCCGAGGGAAGATACTACGCCGCCGGTGACGAAAACATATTTGGTCATCGCTGGATGCTCGCGGGAAAAACGGATTATACCGTAAAGCAGGGCCTCAACCCAGCGAATTCCTCGTGACAGCCACGCGCGCATGCTGCGGTGCGCATCCTCAAGCCCCGCTTCCGATCATGCGCCGTCAATGCCCGCAAGCGGCGTTAAGCCCGGCGCTCCAGTTCATGCAACATCCGCTGCACCGCGCGGGCGGTTTCGAGGGGTTTTTCCATCGGGTAGAGATGACTGCCTTCGATCCATTCCACATGGCCGCCGGTCGCGCGCCGGGTCGCGGCGAGACCGGCCTGGCGGATTTCCTTCGAATGCGTGCCGGCGATAAATCCCACCGGCACCGGCGCGCCACGGGCGAGCCGCGAGCCGAGCGTATGCGGCAAGGTCTTATAGATCTGATATTCGGTGCGGCGGTCGAAGGCGAGCGAGCGCGAGCCGTCGGGCGCCGATTGCGGAATGCCGAAGTCGATGTAGTCGGAGAGCATGCGTTCGTCCCAGCGCGCGAACGCCGGCTTCGAATGGAAGTGCCGCCACGCTTCGTCGCGGCTCGCCCACTGGGTGCGGCGCGTGCGGGTCGCGGCGGCGGGCGAAAGCCGCTCGTCGAGACCGGTCCATTGCGACACGCGCAGCATGCTGCTGCGCCAGCCGGCGATTACCGGCGAATCGAGCATCACCACGCCCCTCACCCACTGCGGCTTCTTCAGCGCGGCCATCAGCGAGAGGTAGCCGCCGAGCGAATGCCCCACCAGCCACACCGGGTGCTCGTAGGTCCGGCCAATGTCTTCCAGCAGCTGTTCGACCAGATGCGGCCAGTCCTGCGTCACCGGATAGCGCGAGTCGTGGCCGATGCGCTCGATGGTGCGCAGCTCATAGTCGTCGGCGAGCTCGGCGAAGATGGTCCGGTAAGTCGACGCCGGAAAGCCGTTCGCGTGCGAGAAGTGAATGATGTTTTTCAACTGCGGCTATCTCCGTGCTGTTTTGGCGTGCTGTATTTGCGAGCCGGACTGTCGCGCGCGCCGACGGCCGGGCGCCTCGCTCAGCGGCGCGTTCCTTTTTGTCCATGCGGCCGGCCATGCGCCGGCGTTTCATCAGCGATCCATCCAGTAGCGGCGTTGCGTGTCGCGATAGCGTTCGAGCTTCAGCGCAACGCCTGGCGTGCGCGCGTCGCCATTCGCCCTGTCGTCCGGGACGACCTCGACCCGCACCGCGCCGTCCGTATCGCTGCGCCCAAGCTCGATGTGCCGCGCCTTGTAGCGCTCGAACACACCCGCATTCGGATGATGAAAACGGTTGCGATAGCCTACCTGAAATAGCGCGACGAGCGGCTCGATAGAGTCGAGGAACGGCTCGGTCGACGAGGTCTTGCTACCGTGATGCGGCACGACTAGCACCTGGGCGCGCAGCATTGCCGGGTCGCGCGAAAGCAGAATGCGTTCGGTCGGCGCCTCGATATCCGCCGTCAGCAGGGCTGTGATGCGCCGGGGCTCCGTTTGAACACGCCCGTTCGTCTGACTGGTCCCGGCCAGCGGCGCACTGACCCGCAGCACGCAGCAATGCGCGTTCGGCCTGCCTCGCAGCGGGCCGGCATCTGGCCAGAGCATTGCGAACTCGACACCGTCCCACTGCCAGCGCTGTCCCGCCGCGCACGGCAGCGTGTCGGCGCCGCGCTGCCTCGCCGCCGCCCACAACGCGTTCGACGGCGCCAATGCCGCTACCATTTGATGCACCTGGATCGCCTGCAGCACCGCGGGCGCGCCGCCGGAGTGATCGGAATCGGCATGACTGATGACCAGCGTGTCGAGCGCCTTGACACCCTGCGCCTGCAAAAACGGCACGACCACCCGCTCGCCCGCGTGAGTCGATTCAGGACCCGGCCCGGTATCGAATAGCAAGGTGTGATGCGCCGTTTCGATCAGCACCGACGTCCCCTGCCCGATGTCCAGCGCCGTCAGCCGGAAACTGCCGTGCGGCGGGCCGGACGGCGCCGGCATCAGCAGCGGCAGCCACGTCAGTGGCGCAGCCCAGCGCAGCGGCCAGCCGCTTGGCGCGAGACACCAGAGCACGCCGAGCGCCGCGGCGGCGAGGGTCCACGCATCCGGTTGCGGCAGACGCCAGAGCGTCCATGCGGGACCGGATAGCATTTGCAAGCCTGTGGCCAGCAGGTCGAGCAACGCATGCGCGAAGCGCCACGCGTGCACGTCGAGCGGCGCGGGCAATGCAATGCCCGCCAGCACCGCCGGCGTGACCAGCACACTCACCCACGGAATCGCGAACGCGTTCGCAAGCGGGCCGATCAGCGGAATCTGGCCGAACCAGTAGACGGTGAGCGGCGCGAGCGCGACCGTTACCGCGAACTGCACATGGGTGGCGCCGCGCAGCCGTTCGACGGCGCCGCGCCAGCGGCGGCGCAGGACGAGACACAGGCGCAACCATCGGCCCGGCGCCTCGGCATCTTTGCCCGCCTCGTCGCGGTGTTGCTCATGATCCTGCACGCGCGGCCGCCCCGACATCGCGAACAGAATCGCCGCCACCGCGCAGAACGACAACCAGAATCCCGCCGACGTCACTGCCCATGGATCGATCAGCAACACGAGCCCCAGCGCCCACGCGAGCACGACCGAGCGTGCGACCTCCCGCCCGCTCACGAACGCGAGCGCCAGCACGCCCGCCATCCATAGCGCGCGCTGCGCCGGCACATTGAAACCGGCCAACGCGGCGTGCAGAGCGGCGAACAGCGCGCCGCCCGTCACCGCGACGATCTGCGCGGGCAAGCGCAATGGCCAGTTGCGGCCGATCCACGCGGAGCGCCGCCACAGCGCGCCCGCAAGCCAGCCCGCGAGGCCCGCGACGAAACCAATGTGCAGACCCGAAATCGCCACCAGATGGCTCGTCCCCGTGCCGCGCATCAGGAGCCAATCGGCGGCGCTGACTTCGTCCTGCGCGCCGATCGCCAGCGCGACGACAATCCCGCGATGCGGCGCGTCGGCGAGCACCGCGTCGATCCGCGCGCGCAGCGTGGCGCGCAAGCGGTCCACCATGACGCCGACACCGCTTGCCCGGCCCGCAAGTCGCGCGGCATGCGCCGGCGCACTGACATAGCCGGTGGCCCGCACGTTACGCGCGAGCAGATTGACCTCAGTGTCGCGTACGCCGAAGTTCGCATTGCCGTGCGGCCGCTTGAGCCGCACGGTGAGGCGCCAGCGCGCACCGGGCTCGAGCAGCGGCGGCGGCGCATCCTCGGCGATCCAGGAAAGCTGGATCACAGGGGGAAATGCCACGCCGGGCATGTCGGCTTTTTCCACGCTGAACAGAAACCGTGCGCCCTTTTCGTCGTGTGAAGGCAGCCCCTTGATGCTTCCCACGATGTCGATATTGCGGCCTTCCCACGTGCCCGGCAAACTCACCGCGAGGCGCTGGTCCGCGCGCAAGGCGGCGTAACCGAACCCGGCGCACATCGCGGCACACCAGATCGCCCCCCAGCCTGCGCATGAACGTACGCGCCGGTTGAGCCAGGCGCGGCACGCAAGTCCTTTCCCAATAGCCGCACCGTGGGCGCGAACCGAAGCCGCAGCCTCGGAACACCCGCACTCGAGATCCGCAACGCGAGCGCGCAGACCCCAAGCCGCCACGACAACTGAAGCGCCCCCGAGCAGCGCCAATCCGCACCATCCAGTCCAAACCGGCAAGGCCGCCTGCCGCTGCAGCCAGATCACGCCCAACGCAAACCCGCACCACCATGCCCGCATCCGCCCTCCCGCCGTCCGCCTGCTGCCCAACCAGCGCAGGACGAAGACGCAACGCCTCGCGAGCAGGCGTCAGCAGACCCGCCGGGCGTGGGTGTCGCCCGGCGCGAACCACTCAGACCATCGGGGATTGATTATGCAGACGAAAGTGCGAGCCGCGGCAGCGCGGCGAGCGCGTTAGCCGTTGTGCCTAGGGCGGCCTCTTCGGCGCTCATGCCGCGCAGTTGCGCGAGGCCGGCGCCAATGGCCGGAATCTGTTCCGGCGAGTTGCGCTGTTTGTACATCCACGCCGGGGCGATGTCCGGCGCATCGGTCTCGACGACCAGCGCGTCGAACGGAAGTTGTTCGGCAAGACGGCGGATTTGCCGCGCCCGCTCGAACGTCAGATTGCCGCCGAAGCCGAGATGCAGTCCATGGTCGATATAGGCCTCGGCCTGCTGGAAGCTGCCGTTGAACGCATGCGCGATGCCGCGATGAATCTGGTGCCGCCGCAGCCCTTTGAGCACCTGATCCTGCGACTTGCGTACATGGCAAAGCACCGGCAGATCGAATTCGCGCGCGAGTTGCAGTTGCCCGTTGTAGAAGAATTGCTGGCGCGCGTCGTCGAGACCCTCGACAAAATAGTCGAGCCCGATCTCGCCGATCCCAACGAACAGCGGGTCGTCGAGGCTCGCCTCGATTTCCATGCGCAGCAGTTCGAGATCGCCTTCCTGCGCCGCCGGCGTGTACATCGGATGGATACCGAGCGCATACGCGCAACCTTCAAACCGGTGCGCCAACTCGCGCACCGCCGTGAAGTTTGTCCGGCCGATCGCCGGAATCACGATCCGCCCCACCCCCGCGCGGTGTGCCGCCGCCGCGACGTCCGCGCGGTCGGCGTCGAACTCCGAAGCGTCCAGATGGCAGTGCGTATCGATCCACATATCGTGCCTTGCTTACGCCTGTGTCTCAGTCGATAGTCGCTATCAGACCGGCACCGGCGGCTCTTCGTGCAGCACGCCGTCGCGCAGCCGCATGATGCGGTCGCAGCGCCCGGCCAGTTCCGGATCGTGCGTGACGATCACGAAACTCGTTTCGAGCGTTTGCGACAGTTCGAGCATCAGATTGAACACGGTGTCGGCGGTGGTGCCGTCGAGATTGCCAGTCGGTTCGTCGGCCAGCACACAGGCCGGCCGGGTCACCAGCGCCCGCGCGATCGCCACGCGCTGACGCTCGCCGCCCGACAGCTCACCCGGACGATGTTTCGCGCGATGCCCCATGCCCACGCGCTCCAGCACCGCGAGCGCTTCGTGGCGCGCGGCTTCGGTCGTCATGCGGCGAATCCGCAGCGGCATCGCGACGTTATCGAGCGCGGTGAACTCCGGCAGCAGATGGTGAAACTGATACACGAAGCCGAGCGAGCGATTGCGCAGGTCGTTGCGTTCGCGCTCGGAGAGCTGGGTGAACGGCTTGCCCATCACCGAGACATGGCCCGCGCTCGGATCGTCGAGGCCGCCGAGCACGTGCAGCAGCGTGCTCTTGCCGGAGCCCGACGCGCCGACGATCGCCAGCTTCTCGCCGCGCCGCACGCTCAGTTGCGCGTTGTTGAGCACCGTCACGTTCAGGCCGCCCTGCACGAACGATTTGGAAATGCCGTTTGCTTCCAGCACGTAGGGATGCGGCACGGTGTCTCGGGAAGCCATGGACAAGTCAGGGGAACGGTCATTCATAGCGCAGCGCCTCCGCAGGACGGACTTTCGCACCACGCCAGCTCGGGTACAACGTAGCCAGCGCCGACAGCACGAAGGCGATGACGCCGATGCGCGCGACGTCGGCCGGAATCAGTTCGGACGGCAATTCGTTGATGAAATACACCGACGGCGGCAGGAACTGCACGCCGAGCAGGTGCTCGATCATCGGCACGAGCCAAGGAATGCTCCACGCGATCAGGCAGCCAAGCGCGACGCCGGTCGCCGTGCCGACAAAACCGATCGTCACGCCCTGCACGACGAATATCTTCATGATCGAGCGGGGCTGCGCGCCCAAGGTACGCAGAATCGCGATATCCGCCTGCTTGTTGGTCACCGTCATCACCAGCGACGACACCAGATTGAACGCCGCCACCGCGATGATTAGCGTGAGGATGATGAACATCATGCGCTTTTCGATCTGCACCGCCGAGAACCAGGTCTTGTTCTGCTGCGTCCAGTCGCGGATATACAGATCGCCCGACAAGGTGCGCGCGAGCTGATGCGCGACTTCCGGGGCGCGCTGCATGTCGGTCAGGCGCAGCCGCACGCCGGTCGGCGCGGGCAGTCTGAACAACGCCTGCGCGTCTTTAATGTTGATCAGCGCGAGCGTGCTGTCGTATTCGTAATGCCCCGACTCGAAGATGCCCACTACCGTGAACTGCTTCAGGCGCGGCAGCATGCCGGCGGGCGTGATCGTGCCTTCGGGCGCGACCAGGGTGATCTTGTCGTTCACCTGCACGCCGAGATTGGTGGCGAGGTCCGCGCCGAGCACGATGCCGAAGTCGCCCGGCACCAGTGCGTTCAGATTGCCGCCTTTCATTTCCTTACCGATGTCGGACACCTGCGGCTCGAGCGACGGCTCGACGCCGCGGAGCGCCACGCCGCTCACGGCGTCCTGGCGCGTGAGCAGCGCCTGCGCTTCGACATACGGCGCCGCACCGATCACTTCCTTGTTCTGGCGGGCTTCCTGGGCGGTCAGCTGCCAGTTGGGCATGGAGCCGGTGGGCGAAAAGATTTCGACGTGCGCAAGCACCGACAGCATCCGGTCGCGCACCTCTTTCTGAAACCCGTTCATCACGGACAACACGACGATCAGCGCCGCGACGCCGAGCGCGATGCCCGACATCGACACCAGTGCGATGAAGGAAATGAAACCGTTGCCGGTCGTGCGTTTGCCGGCGCGGGTGTAGCGCCAGCCAATCTGCCATTCGTAGGGAAATTTCAAGCGAATCCTTTTCTGCGTTCTTCGGCTTTGTGCCGCGCACGACGGCGTGAAGCGCCTGCCGTGCGGCCCGAGCGTGATGATTGGTGTGTTTTGCGGCGCGGATGGTTCCGGTCCGACGTGCCGTGCCGCAGCAATGCGCGCGCCACCCCGCTCCAAAGCCTGTCAGAAGCCGCGCACTGCCGCTGCCACCAGTCATCAAGCGCGAAGTTTGCCATACAATGCGCAGCATCATGCTCGCCAACCGTCTCCATCTGCTCCTGCCTTTCGCGCTGCCCGCCGCAGCGGACGCTTCCACCGCCCTTCACGCTATCCAGAGTCCGGCCCTCGACCGGCTGATCGCGCGCGCAACGCTCGTGGAACGCGTAATCGGCGAGGATTTCCAGCGCACGCTGCCGCACGAGCGCTGGGTGACGCGCCAGTTCGGCGCGCTGCCGGCCGCTGTGACCGGTGCAGCCGGTGCAGCCGCCGCCGACGAAGCGCCGCTCGCGCCGTACATGCTGCGCGCCGACGGCGGCGAACCCGGCAACGCAACGTGGGCCTGCGTGCAGCCGGTGCACGTGCGCATCGCGCACGACCACCTGGTGCTGATCGATCCGGCCTCGCCCGAACTCTCCGATGAGGACGCCGGCGCGCTGCTCGCGGTCGCCCGGCCGCTGATCGAGGAACTCGGCGTGCGCATCGAAGCGCCGCGGCCCACGCGTTGGTATCTCTCCGGCGACGGCTTCGGCACGCTGGCCGGGGCGTCGCCGTTGCGCGCGAGCGGCCGCAATATCGAAATCTGGCTGCCGCACGAGGCGCATTCCGGCGAGCGGTCGCGCGCCTGGATGAAGCTGCAAAACGAAGTGCAGATGGCGTGGTTCGAGCATCCTGTGAACGAAGCGCGCGAGGCACGCGGCCTGCCGGCCGTCAACTCGATCTGGTTTCACGCGCAAGGCGCGGCGCAGCCTGTGCGCAGCCCGTTCGCCCGCGTGCTCTCCGATGCGGCGGCCACGCGTGGCCTTGCCATCACGGCTGGCGTGCCGGCTGGCGCGCCGCCGGCTTCGTTCGCCGCGCTGTCCGCGCTGGCAGGCAGCGACAGCGCCAACGGGCCAGCCGGCGCCACGCTGGTCGAACTCGACCCGTTCTCCGCGCCCTACATCGAACAGGACTGGGCGCGTTGGAACGACGCTTTCGCCGCCTTGCAGACCGACTGGTTCGAACCCGCGCTCGCCGCGCTGCAATCCGGCCTGCTCGGCGAACTCGCCCTGACCCTGTGTGGCGACACCGGCTCGGTGACGCTCACGGTCACGCGCGGCGACCTGCGCAAATTCTGGCGGCGGCGGGTGCTCGCCTCGCTGTTTATCGAATGACTTATCAAATGACCCATCGAATAACTCATCGAATGATCCACGGCCTTTCCGAATGACTCGAATCGTTACGCGCGCCTGCTCTCCTGTCGACGCCGAAGTCCTCACCCGTCACGGCCTGCACCCGGTGCTCGCGCGTCTTTACGCCTCGCGTGGCGTGTGCCTGCCCGACGAGATCGAAACCGGCCTTGCGCGGCTCGTGCCGCCCGCCGCGCTCAAGGGCTGCGAAGAAGCCGCCGCCCTGCTCGCCGACGCGATCCAGAACCGGCGCCGCATGCTGGTGGTCGCCGACTACGATTGCGACGGCGCCACCGCCTGCGCGGTCGCCGTGCGCGGCCTGCGCATGCTCGGCGGCCAGATCGACTATCTGGTGCCGAACCGCTTCGAGTACGGCTACGGCCTCACGCCCGAAATCGTCGCGCTGGCCGCACGCAATGCGTCAGGCCAGCCGGATCTGCTGATCACGGTCGACAACGGCATCGCCAGCGTGGATGGCGTGGCCGCCGCCAACGCGCTCGGCATCGACGTGCTGGTCACCGATCACCACCTGCCCGGCGACGAACTGCCGGCCGCCCGCGCGATCGTCAATCCGAACCAGCCGGGCTGCACGTTTCCGAGCAAGTGCATCGCGGGCGTCGGCGTGATGTTTTACGTACTGCTCGCGTTGCGCGCGGAATTGCGCAGCCGTGGCGCGTTTAACGACAGCCTTCCCGAACCGCGCCTCGACGGCCTGCTCGACCTGGTCGCGCTCGGCACCGTCGCCGACGTAGTCAAGCTCGACGGCAACAATCGCGTGCTGGTCGCGCAGGGCCTGCAGCGCATCCGCAAAGGCAAGATGCAGCCGGGCATCGCCGCCCTCTTTCGCGGCGCCGCGCGCGACGCCCGCAGCGCGTCGGGCTTCGATCTCGGCTTCGCGCTCGGGCCGCGCCTGAATGCGGCGGGCCGCCTGTCGGACATGTCGCTCGGCATCGAGTGCCTGACCACCGACGACATCGGCCGCGCGTGGGAGCTCGCGCAACAGCTCGACACGATGAACCGCGAACGCCGCGAAATCGAAGCCGGCATGCAGCAGCAGGCGCTCGACGACCTCTCGGCCATCGACCCGGCGGGCGCGACCACCATCACGCTGTTCAATCCGGGCTGGCATCAGGGCGTGATCGGTATTGTCGCCGGACGGCTGAAGGAAAAATTCCACCGGCCCTCGTTCACCTTCGCGCTCGCCGATGACAGCGGCCAGACCGTCAAAGGCTCGGGCCGTTCGATCGCGGGCTTCCATCTGCGCGACGCGCTCGACCTGATCTCGAAACGCGAACCGGGGCTGATCGCCAAATTCGGCGGTCACGCGATGGCCGCGGGCCTCACGCTCGCCACCGCCGATGTGCCGCGCTTCACCGCCGCGTTCGAAGCGGTCGGCCGCGAATGGCTGTCCGAAGAGGCGCTCTCGCGCACGGTGGAAACCGACGGCGAACTCGAAGACGCCTACTTCACGCCGCAATTCGTCGAAATGCTCGACGCCGCCGTGTGGGGCCAGGGCTTCCCGGCGCCGGTGTTTTCGGGCGAGTTCGAGATCGCATCACAGGCGCTCGTGAAGGACAAGCATCTGAAGCTGCAACTGGTGCGCGGCCGCCAGCGCTTCAACGCGATCTGGTTCAATCACACCGACACCCTGCCCGCGCGCACCACCGTCAGCTACCGGCTGGCGAGCGATACGTGGAACGGCGTGTCGCGCGTGCAACTGATCGTCGAGCACGCGGCAAGCTGAAGCGGTGAACTGAAGCGGCGCACCGGAGAGAGGCGCCATGGGAGGCTCCATGCAAGGCTCCATCTCGCCGGAAACCTCGAAAAATCTCCGCAAAATCAACCGCAAACACGCGCCGGATCGCTCAAGAGCCTCCGGCGCGGCGCGTCGATCGGCTATAATTTCCCCTTTTCACCAAGCTATAAAAGATCGACATGGAAGCGGAACGTCTCAACGCGATCGAAGCCTCACTGGCGGACCTGCGCTCTCGCGCGGACTCGCTACGGGGGTATCTTTGACTACGACGACAAGTCACTGCGCCTGATCGAAGTCAACCGGGAACTCGAAGACCCGGATGTCTGGAACGACTCGAAGCACGCCCAGGCCCTCGGCCGGGAAAAGAAGCTGCTCGACGACACCGTCGGCAAGCTCACGTCGCTCGATAACGACCTGCGCGACGCGCAGGACCTGTTCGACATGGCCCGCGAGGAAGACGACGAGGACACCCTCCTCGCCTGCGAATCCGACGCACAAGGCATCGAACAGCGCGTCGCCGACATGGAATTCCGCCGCATGTTCGCCAACCCGGCCGACCCGAACAACGCCTTCTTGGACATCCAGGCCGGCGCGGGCGGCACCGAGGCGTGCGACTGGGCGTCCATGCTGCTGCGCCAGTATCTGCGCTACTGCGAGCGCAAGGGCTTCAAGACCGAAGTGCTGGAACAGACCGACGGCGACGTGGCCGGCATCAAGAACGCCACGATCAAGATCGAAGGCGAATACGCGTACGGCTTCCTGCGCACCGAAACCGGCGTGCACCGCCTCGTGCGCAAGTCGCCGTTCGACTCGTCGGGCGGCCGTCATACGTCGTTCTCGTCGGTGTTCGTGTACCCGGAAATCGACGACTCGATCGAAGTGGACATCAACCCGGCCGATCTGCGGATCGACACGTACCGCGCGTCCGGCGCGGGCGGTCAGCACATCAACAAGACCGACTCCGCGGTGCGTATCACGCACATGCCGTCGGGCATCGTCGTGCAGTGCCAGAACGACCGTTCACAGCACCGCAACCGCGCCGAAGCCATGGCCATGCTGAAATCGCGCCTGTACGAAGCGGAAATCCGCAAGCGTCAGGAAGAGCAGGACAAGCTCGAAGCCGGCAAGACCGATGTGGGCTGGGGTCATCAGATTCGCTCATACGTGCTGGACAATAGCCGTATCAAGGATCTGCGCACCAACGTTGAAATCAGCAACACCAAGAGCGTGCTCGACGGCGACCTCGATCCGTTCATCAGCGCGAGCCTGAAGCAAGGCGTGTAACGCCAACGCGAGCGCAACTGGCGCGGCCCGCACCGCCGCGCCGCGCCGCGCCGCCTCTTTTTATCCGCCTGAGGTTTTTACTGACTGGCTACCCGCATGCGAGCCGCTCCCGCGCGGGCCACCGAATACCAAATCATCATGACCGAATCGACCCAGCCTAATGCCGTGCCCGAAGGCGACGACAACAAGATCATGGCCGAGCGCCGCGAAAAGCTGCGCGAGTTGCGTGAACAAGGCGTCGCCTACCCGAACGACTTCCGCCCCACGCACCACGCCGAAGATCTGCAAGCCCAGTACGAGCATGCCGACAAGGAAGCGCTCGAGGCGAATCCGCTCGAAGTCGCCCTCGCCGGCCGCATGATGCTCAAGCGCGTGATGGGCAAGGCGAGCTTTGCGACCGTGCGCGACGGCTCGGGTCAGATCCAGTTTTTCATCACGCCCGCTGACGTCGGCCAGGAAACGTACGACGCCTTCAAGAAGTGGGACATGGGCGACATCGTCGCGGCACGCGGCGTGCTGTTCCGCACCAACAAGGGTGAGCTGTCGGTGCGCTGCACCGAATTGCGCCTGCTGTCGAAGTCGCTGCGTCCGCTGCCGGACAAGTTCCACGGCTTGGCCGACCAGGAAATGAAGTACCGCCAGCGTTATGTCGATCTGATCGTCACGCCGGAAACGCGCAAGACCTTCCTCGCGCGCACCAAGGCGATCGCGTCGGTCCGCAATTTCATGGCGAACGCCGACTTCATGGAAGTCGAAACGCCGATGCTGCACCCGATTCCGGGCGGCGCGGCGGCCAAGCCGTTCACCACGCACCACAACGCGCTCGACATGCAGATGTTCCTGCGCATCGCGCCGGAGCTGTATCTGAAGCGGCTGGTGGTGGGCGGCTTCGAGCGCGTGTTCGAGATCAACCGTAACTTCCGCAATGAGGGCGTCTCGGTGCGCCACAATCCGGAATTCACGATGATCGAGTTCTACGCGGCGTACACCGATTACAGGTGGGTGATGGACTTCACCGAGCAGCTGATCCGCCAGGCCGCGATCGACGCGCTGGGCACCGCCACGATCACCTATCAGGGCCGTGAGCTCGATCTGGCCAAGCCGTTCCACCGCCTCACGATCACCCAGGCAATCCAGAAGTACGCGCCGCAGTACACGAACGAACAGCTCGCCGACAGCGCGTTCCTGCGCACCGAACTGAAGAAGTTCGGCGTGGACGCGTCGCAGCCGCAATTCCTGAATGCCGGTGTCGGTTCGCTGCAACTGGCGCTGTTCGAGGAAACCGCCGAGTCGCAACTGTGGGAGCCGACCTACATCATCGACTACCCGATCGAAGTGTCGCCGCTCGCGCGCGCGTCGGACAAATTCGACGGCATCACGGAGCGTTTCGAGCTGTTCATCACGGGTCGTGAGATCGCCAACGGCTTCTCGGAGCTGAACGATCCGGAGGACCAGGCGGCCCGCTTCAAAAAGCAGGTCGACCAGAAAGACGCCGGCGACGAAGAAGCAATGTTCTACGACGCGGACTACATTCGCGCGCTGGAATACGGCATGCCGCCGGCCGGCGGTTGCGGTATCGGCATCGACCGTCTGGTGATGATGCTGACCGACAGCCCGAGCATTCGCGACGTGATTCTGTTCCCGCATCTGCGCCGCGAAGACTGATCGTTACGCGACTCGCATCAAACGAGTTGTACACCCCCAAACGCCCGGCTCGATGCCGGGCGTTTTCACTCGTGGCGCGCGAAAAAGCGTGTTGCGCCCAGCTGACGGTTTGTAACCATCGGTAAAAGCTGCACGCCATGCGACCATTGGACGGTCAATGTTCATCGCACGAGCGCTTGCAGGCAAGCGGCGCCCCGCCGCCCGGCGGGAACTTCGACGCGAAGTCATCGCGATGATTGCCGGCAAATCGTTACAAATTGAAACCCTCACGGAATTGATTTGTCCGACACTGTGTTTCTGTAAAAGTCACTAAAAGTCGACTCTGCCAAAGACGGAGGCCAATATGGACAACCCCAACACACAACCCACTACGCAATCCACGCCGCCCGCGCAACCGCGCCGGATTCACCCGCTCGTCGCGACTGCCGCCGGTGCCGTGATCATCGCCAGCCTGGCGGCCACAGCGGCTGTTACGGGCCTGTTCCCGAAGGCGTCCAGCACCGACGCGCAAAACAGTCAGACGCAAGCGGCGCAAGTTTCCACGCAAAGCACCCCGTCGGGCGTCGTCGACTCGGCGACGCCGGCCGGCCCGTCTGCGCAACAGGCTGCGCAGCAGCAAGCCGCACAGCAACAGGCCGCGCAACAGCAGGCTGAACAGCAGCAGCGCGTGCCGACGCAACAACCGCAGCAACAACCGCAATACGCGCAGCAGCAAGCAGCCCAGCCTGCACCGAACTACGCTCAGCAACAGCCGGCACAGCCCGCCTACTGTTCGACGTGCGGCACGGTGGAAGCCATCTCGACCGTGCGTCAGGAAGGCCATGGCACGGGTATCGGCGCAGTCGGCGGCGCATTGGCCGGCGGTGTGGTGGGCAATCAGTTCGGCAGCGGCAACGGCCGTACCGCGATGACGGTGCTCGGCGCGCTGGGCGGCGGCTTCGCCGGCAATTCGGTGGAAAAACACATCCGCAGCACCACGTCTTATTCGGTCCGCGTGCGGATGGAAAGCGGCAAGACGCGCTACTTCACCTACCACGACGCGCCGCCGTTCGCGCAAGGCCAGCGCGTGCGTGTCGAGAACGGCACGCTGGTGGCGGCGGGCTAAGTTCCTCTTCGCGAGACCGCTGTTTTCCGCGGGCGTAAAAAAGGCGATTCCAGTGGAATCGCCTTTTTGTTTGCCGCTGCCGGAGCGTTTGTCACTCGCACACCCCGGCAACATCGAACTACGTCACAACAACGCGCTCAGTAATCCGCGTCTTCAATCCATGCAGCCTGAATCGCCTCGAGGATCTTTTCGTTCGACCGGTTAGGATCGTCGTCGAATCCCTCCAGTTCGGTGACCCAGCGGTGCAAGTCGGTGAAGCGCACCTGTTGCGGATCGATGTCCTGGTGCTTGTCAGTCAGGGCCATCGCGATGTCTTGCGTATCGGTCCACTTCATGGCTGCATCCTCCTGTTAGTGATTTTCCTTCGCGTGATTGATCGAGTAGCGAGGGATTTCGACAACCAGATCCTGCTCGGCCGGCACGATGGCCTGGCATGACAGGCGCGAAGCCGGCTCGAGGCCCCACGCCTTGTCCAACAGATCGTCCTCGTCTTCCTCGGAGGGCGTCAAGGCGGCGAAACCCTCACGCACGATCACGTGACAGGTCGTGCACGCGCAGGACTTCTCGCACGCGTGCTCGATTTCAATGCCGTGCTCGAGCAGGCTGTCGCAAATGCTCTTGCCGGGCACGGCATCGATGACCGCGCCTTCCGGGCACAGTTCGACGTGAGGCAGCACAACGATTTGAGGCATACATTTTCCGTTTGGGTCTGCGGCACGGCGGCCGCAAACAGGCTCCGTACCATTTTACTGGCGCCGCGCGGACTTTTTAAGTCCACGCGGCGCGGTTCGGCTTTTCGACGGCGGGCGATCCTGGCGGCCCGCCTTCCACCGCCGTGAGGCTCTGAACGCGCCTCAGATCTCGTCGAGCTTGCGCCCTGCGAGTGCGCGGCGAATGCCCTTGTTCATGCGGCGAGCGGCGAATTCGTCGGTGCCTTCGGCGAGCTTTTTGGTAGCGGCCTCGATCGCGTCGACGTCCTCGCTTTGCTCGACATTGCGCAACACGACGAGCAGCGCGTCGAGTTCGGCGCGCTCGTTCTCGTCGAGCAGCTCGGCGTCGGCGGCGAGCGCCGCGTCGGTCGCTTCCGCGAGACGGCGCGCTTCGACTTGCGCTTCGCGCAGCGCGCGCGCCCGCATGTCGACTTCAGCCGTCGAGAAGCTTTCTTCGAGCATTCTGGCGATGTCGTCGTCGGCGAGGCCGTACGACGGCTTGACCACCACCGACGCTTCGACGCCCGAGCCCTGTTCGCGCGCGAACACGGACAGCAGGCCGTCCGCGTCCACCTGATAGGTCACGCGAATACGCGCCGCGCCGGCGGCCATCGGCGGAATGCCGCGCAGCTCGAAACGCGCGAGCGAGCGGCAGTCGCTGACGAGCTCGCGCTCGCCTTGCACGACATGGATCGCCATGGCCGTCTGGCCGTCCTTGAAGGTCGTGAAATCCTGCCCGCGCGCGACCGGAATCGTCGAATTGCGCGGAATGATCTTCTCGGTCAGGCCGCCCATGGTTTCCACGCCGAGCGACAGCGGAATCACGTCGAGCAGGAGCCAGTCGTCGCCATCCGCGCCGCGGTTGCCCGCGAGCAGATCGGCCTGAATCGCCGCGCCGAGCGCGACGACCTGATCCGGATCGAGATTGATCAGCGGCGGCTGGCCGAAGAACGACTCGACCGCACGGCGGATCACCGGCATGCGCGTCGCGCCGCCGACCAGCACCACGCCCTTGATCTCTTTGGTCGTGACGCGGGCGTCGCGCAGGGCCTTTTTCGTCGGGCCGAGCGTGCGCTGCACCAGCGCCTCGGTGATCGCCTCGAAAGTGGCCTCAGCGATCGTCAGATCGATCTGAGCGCCGTTCGAGAGGGTTGCCTGCACCTTCGCATCCGGCGCGTCCGACAACGCCTCCTTGGTCACGCGCACGCTGTCCAGCAGCAGGCGCACGTCTTCCGGCGCGAGCGTCTGCGGCGCGATGCCCGCCTGCTCCAGCACGTGGCGATACAGCGCGTGGTCGAAATCGTCGCCGCCGAGCGCGGAATCGCCGCCCGCCGCGAGCACTTCGAACACGCCCTTGGTGAGCTTGAGAATCGACAGATCGAAGGTGCCGCCACCGAGGTCGTACACCGCGTACAGCCCCTCGGAGCCGTTGTCGAGACCGTAGGCGATCGCGGCCGCGGTCGGCTCGTTCAACAGACGCAGCACGTTCAGCCCGGCCAGACGCGCGGCGTCTTTGGTGGCCTGGCGCTGGGCTTCGTCGAAGTAGGCCGGCACCGTGATGACCGCGCCGACCAGCTCGTCGCCGAGCGTGTCTTCGGCGCGCTGGCGCAGCGTCGCGAGAATTTCGGCCGACACTTCGACCGGGCTTTTCACGCCGTCGATGGTGCGGATCTGCACCATGCCGGGTGCGTCGACGAAATCGTACGGCGCGTTTTCGGCGCCCTCCACTTCCGCCTTGCCACGGCCCATGAAACGCTTGACCGAGACGATGGTGTTGCGCGGATCGCTCGCCGCTTCCGCCTTGGCCTTACGGCCGATGCGGCGGCCGCCCTGCTCCAGATAACGCACCACCGACGGCAGCAGCGCATGGCCGTCCGCGTCGGGCAATACGTCGGGCACACCGCTGCGCACAGCGGCAACGAGGGAATTGGTGGTGCCGAGATCGATACCGACCGCCAGACGCCGCTGATGGGGCGCCGGCGCCATGCCGGGTTCGGAGATTTGCAGTAGGGCCATCTGGATCTTCTCGGGGCCGCGAGACCCCGTCCTGAATTTTCGCGTTGCTGGATGTAATGCTACGGCTGTTCTGCTTTATCTGGCGGCGGCTGCTGCGCTCGCGCCGGCGACGCAGAGCGGCCCGCCAGGTTTCAAGCCGCTACGGTTCGAGCCGCTCGATCTGCGTGCCGATTTCCGATGCCACCCGCTCGATGAACATCAACTGCCGCACCGCCTCGCCCGCGGCCTGATTCGCGCCGCTGTCGAGCAAGGCGCCAAGCTTGTCGAAGCGCATGCGCTCTTCGTCGCGCAATTCAATGAGCAAGGCGTCGAGCGCGTCGACGTTTTTCGCCGCGGCCGCGTCTTCGACGCCTTCGCGCCACTCCATCTGCTGCATGAGGAACGCCGGTTCCATCGCCGTGTTGTCGTGCGTGCCAATGTCGATACCGCGCAGATGCAGCAGATACGTGGCGCGCTTCAACGGATCGCGCAGTGTCTGATACGCCTCGTTGGTGCGCGTCGCCCATTGCATCGCGATGCGCTTTTGCGCATCGCCGGCCGCCGCGAAGCGGTCCGGATGCACTTGCGCCTGCACCGTGCGGTAAGCGTGATCGAGCGCTTCTGCGTCGAGCGCGAATTGCGCCGGAAGATGGAACAGGTCGAAGTGGCTGTCGTTCAGCGAGGCCATCGGATAGAAGAAGTCCGTTCAGAAAAGCGCACCGGAGTGCAGTCTAAAAACGCGGCTCAGCAGAGCGGCAGAGGCGAATGCGCGGATGAAACTAAAAAGGCGGCCCGCGCCGCCTTTGATCCGCTGCACGCGGAAACGTCCGGAATCAGACGCGGAACGACTCGCCGCAACCGCACTCGTCCTTCACGTTCGGGTTGTTGAACTTGAAGCCTTCGTTCAACCCTTCACGTGCGAAGTCGAGTTCGGTGCCGTCGATATACGCGAGGCTCTTCGGGTCGACAATGACCTTCACGCCGTTGCATTCGAACACTTCGTCTTCGGGGGCGAGTTCGTCCACATACTCGAGCTTGTAAGCCAGGCCGGAGCAGCCGGTGGTGCGCACGCCGACGCGCAATCCGACGCCTTTACCGCGACGGGTCAGGTACTTCTGGACGTGCTGTGCTGCCTTTTCGGTCAACGTAATTGCCATAGCGTTTCTCATTCACCTAAAACCGCGCTGCAACCGCCGCTTACGCGTGTTGCTTGCTGCCTTCAACCGCTTCGCCGTGACGTTGCTTGTAGTCGGCGACCGCTGCCTTGATCGCGTCTTCCGCGAGGATCGAGCAGTGGATCTTCACCGGCGGCAGCGCCAGTTCTTCGGCGATCTGGGTGTTCTTGATCGACATGGCCTGATCGAGCGTCTTGCCCTTCACCCACTCGGTAACGAGCGAGCTCGACGCAATGGCCGAACCGCAGCCGTACGTCTTGAACTTCGCGTCTTCGATGATGCCGTCCGCGCCCACGCGGATCTGCAGCTTCATCACGTCGCCGCATGCCGGCGCGCCGACCATGCCGGTACCGACAGCGTCGTCGTCCTTCTCGAAGGAACCGACGTTGCGCGGGTTTTCGTAATGGTCCAGAACCTTTTCGCTATAAGCCATGATGACACTCCTTGATTCGTTTCAACCTGCTGATTCGATGAATTCGACGCCGTCCAAACTACGGCGCGTCAGTGCGCTGCCCACTGGATGGTCGAAATATCGATCCCGTCCTTGTGCATTTCCCATAGCGGCGACAGATCGCGCAGCTTGGAAATCTTGGTCTTCAGCAGGTTGATCACATAGTCGACATCCTGCTCGGTGGTAAAGCGGCCCACCGTGAAGCGGATCGAGCTGTGCGCGAGCTCGTCGTTACGGCCCAGCGCGCGCAGCACATAGGACGGCTCCAGCGACGCCGACGTGCAGGCCGAGCCCGACGACACCGCCACATCCTTCACCGCCATGATCAGCGATTCGCCTTCGACGAAATTGAAGCTGATGTTCAGGTTGTGCGGCACACGTTTTTCCATGTCGCCGTTCACATACACTTCTTCGATTTCCGACAGGCCGCGCAGCAGACGATCGCGCAGCATGCGGATGCGCTCGTTTTCCGTCGCCATTTCCTCACGTGCGATACGGAACGCTTCACCCATGCCGACGATCTGGTGCGTAGCCAGCGTGCCCGAACGCATGCCGCGCTCGTGACCGCCGCCGTGCATCTGCGCTTCGATGCGGATACGCGGCTTGCGGCGCACGTACAGCGCGCCGATGCCCTTCGGGCCGTACGTCTTGTGCGCCGAGAACGACATCAGGTCGACCTTCAGCTTCTGCAGGTCGATTTCGATCTTGCCGGTGGCTTGCGCGGCGTCGACGTGGAAAATGATGCCCTTTTCACGGGTGATCTCGCCGATTGCCTCGATGTCCTGAATCACGCCGATTTCGTTATTCACCGACATGACCGACACCAGAATCGTGTCCGGGCGCAGCGCCGCCTTGAAGGCCTCGAGGTCGATCAGGCCGTCGTCCTTGACGTCCAGATAGGTCACGTCGAAGCCTTCGCGCTCGAGTTCGCGGCAGGTGTCGAGCACGGCCTTGTGCTCGGTCTTCACCGTGATGACGTGCTTGCCCTTGCTCTTGTAGAAGTGCGCGGCACCCTTGATGGCCAAGTTGTCCGACTCCGTTGCGCCCGAGGTCCAGATGATTTCGCGCGGGTCGGCGTTCACCAGCGCGGCGACGTTCTCGCGCGCTTCCTCGACCGCACGCTCCGCGTCCCAGCCATACGAGTGGCTGCGCGATGCGGGGTTGCCGAACTGCTCACGCAGGTACGGAATCATCTTGTCCACCACGCGCGGGTCGACCGGGGTCGTCGCGCTGTAGTCCATGTAGATGGGCAGATGGAGAGAGTCGTTGTTCATCAATTGCTCCGGGGACGTCATGTGCTCTGGCTTCTGGTTTCCTGATGAGGCTGCGGTGAATGCTCGCTGCCGCGCCTCAGGAACCGGCCATGTTGAAAACGGAATTGGGTCCTTTCGGCGCCACGCGGACGGGCTCGACCGCCGGCGCCTCGCTGCGCCGGTCGCGCAACACCGCCGGCGCGCCTTCGCGCGAGCGCTGCTGATCGACCAGATCCTTCAGCGAGACCGAGTCGAGATACTCGACCATTTTCTGGTTCAGCGTGGACCACAGTTCGTGGGTCATGCAATGACCGTCGTGCTGTTTGGTGCCCTCGCACGAGCCCTTGCCGCCGCATTGGGTGGCATCGAGCGGCTCGTCGACAGCGATGATGATGTCCGCCACCGTCACGTCTTCGGCGCGGCGGGCGAGATTGTAGCCGCCGCCCGGTCCGCGCACGGACTCGACGATTTCATGACGGCGCAGCTTGCCAAACAGCTGCTCGAGGTACGACAGGGAAATGTGCTGGCGCTGGCTGATACCCGCAAGCGTCACCGGGCCCTGCTCCTGGCGCAGCGCCAGGTCAATCATCGCCGTGACGGCGAAACGGCCTTTCGTGGTGAGTCTCATATGGTGTGGGAACCGCTATTCTCGACAAGTTTGGTCAAGTATAAATACATGAGCGATTTAGTCAAGTATCCATATTGAAATTTGGGTTATTTGCTTAATTCCGAGACAAGGGCGGCGCGCGCTCGCCGGCCCTACGCGAGCAACTGGGGACGCAGGGCCGCAATCAGTCCGCGGCAAGCGGCTTCACACTGATCCAGCACCTGCTCGAAACCTTCAGCGCCGCCGAAATACGGATCGGCGACTTCGCGGGCGCCGCCCCAGCGGCTGTCCGATTCCGGGACGAATTCCATCAGCAGCCTGATCTTGTCGCGCTGCGCGGGTGGGCAAACCTGGCGCAGCCCGGCGACGTTTTTGTCGTCCATCGCAATCAGCAGATCGAAGCGCTCGAAATCCGCCGCGGCGATCTGGCGGCCGCGCAAGGCGGCCAGGTCAAAACCCCTTCGGGCGGCTGCCTGTTGCGCACGCTCGTCGGGTGGTTCGCCGATATGCCAGTCGCCCGTCCCGGCCGAATCGACCAGGATGCGCTCTGCAAGCTTCGCCTCGCCGACCAGTTGGCGCATCACGCCTTCCGCCGTCGGTGAACGGCAGATGTTCCCGAGGCAGACAAAGCAGATCGACACGGTTTTCATCAGAGGCTTTTCAGGCGCGTTAGACGCATGGGTCAACGGTTAGCAAACGGGTGCCGCGATTATACAAAGCTCGTCAAAATCTCGCCGGACGCCGGGCCGGCGCGCGGCGGCGCGGCCCAAGGGCATAACGTCGGCCGACACCGGCCGCCATCGCTACGCCCTGCTGCAGAATCAACTACTCACCGCCGACGCATCCGCAAGGGGCATCGCCTTCGGGGACCGCATGGGCTTGGCCGGCAGCGCCGAGCTTTCGTCGATCATGCCGTACGAGACGGCGCGAGCGAGTTCAGCCGTCAGCTGATCAGCGGCGAGCGGAGTCTGCGGGGGGCGCGAAGCGGCATCGCCGCACAGATGCAGGAACGCAGCCGCGGCAAGCGGCACAACAATGGCAAGGGGCCAGTACACCGATATTTTCTTTCTCATGATGGCATTTCTTCCGATTAGGAGTCTGTGAGCTAGCAACTCACTATGACCAGTTGAAATGCTATAGAAATACGCAATCAGGAAAAACCCACTGGCGCGAGATACATCGTTGCTCCGAATGGAACAGTCAATTAATCGCGTGGAGGCGCACGACGCGGAGTGCTTGCCGAAGCACGTCGTGGCACGAAAAAGAAATCCTTACAAACACATACAAAGCTCACGCGACGGACGGCGATAATAGCGGTCTCACCGACATACATTTCGCACTGGTCGATCTCATGAAATGCTTCGCGCCCCTCGCCAGCCTTGCCGTTGCCGCCCTGCTCAGCGGCTGCGCGGTGTACCCGGACGGCACGCCGATGTACGGTAACGGCGGCGGCTACAGCGGCTATCAAGACTACGACGGTTACGCCACCGGCGTGCCGGTCGTGCCGCAAACCAACGTCTATATGGGCTATGGCAATTACTACGGCCCGGGCTACTACAACGGGCCGGGAGGTTACTACGGGCCGAGGGGCTATGACGGCTACCCGGACAGGGGCCACCCGAACAATGGGAACGGCAACTGGCACGGCGGGCCGCCGCCGCAACCGCAAAGCGCGGTGAGCGGCCCGCGCGGGCCGAGCGGATCGAGTGCGCCGCGCCCGGGAGCGGGCAACCCGCCGCCTCCGCCTCCGCCACAACAGGCAGGCAATGGAGGTAACCGCGGCAATGGCAACGGCAACAATGGCTCGCAGAGGGGAAACTGGACTAGCCGTCCGTCGGGCAGTCCGACGGAACATTGACCCGGAGAGGCGCGGGCCGCGCGAGAACCGCGGCCGCCGCCTGCTTAGCCGATATGGCTGCGTTGCGCTGCGTATAGCTCCCTGAACGTGCGGCCGACCGGGGCCGGCATATCGCGCGTCCCCGTCCAGCCCGCTCCACCCAACGGCAGCCGGGCAATCGAACGATTCCGACCGCCCATGCGCTCCAGCACCCGTACGGCAAGCTTGGTGACGAGCGCATACGCATCCGGATGCAGCGCCAGAAAGCCCCATACCGCGAGTCCCAGACGCTCCTTCCAGGGCCGCAGATGCCGCTCCACCTGTTTCTCGCGCAGCTTGCGCAACAGATCGGATAACGGAATGCCGACCGGACACACGCTGTTGCATTCACCGCACAGCGTCGCGGCCTGTGGCAAATCGAGCGCCTTGTCGAGCCCGACATAGCTCGGCGTCAGCACCGAACCCATCGGACCCGGATAGACCCAGCCGTACGCGTGGCCGCCCACCTTCTGATACACCGGGCAATGATTCATGCACGCGCCGCAACGGATGCATCTCAGCATCTCCTGAAAATCGCCGCCGATCAGCCCGGTACGCCCCCCGTCGACGAGCACCACATACATATGCTCGGGACCGTCCTGATCCTGCTCGCCGCGCGGCCCGGTCAGCACCGAAAAATAGTTCGACGTGGCCTGCCCGGTCGCGGAACGCGGCAACAAACGCATTGCCGTGGCCAGATCTTCCAGCGTGGGCAACACTTTCTCGATACCGGTGACGGCCACGTGCACGCGCGGCATCACGGTGCACATGCCCTCGTTGCCCTCGTTGGTGACCAGCACGACCGAACCGGTCTCCGCCACCACGAAGTTGCCGCCAGTCACGCCCATATCCGCCGTCATGAAGTGCGGGCGCAGCATCTCGCGCGCTTCCCGCGTCATGTCGGTGATCTCGGTCAGGCGCGGCCGACCATGCGTTTTCGCGAACAGGTCGGCGATTTCGTCCTTATCCTTATGAACCACCGGCGCAATGATGTGGCTCGGCGGCTCGTTGTCGTTGATCTGCAGGATGTACTCGCCCAGATCGGTCTCGATCGACTGCACGCCCATTTGCCCGAGCACCTCGTTCAGGCGCATTTCCTCGGTGACCATCGACTTGGTCTTGATCACCTTCTTCACCTCGTGCCGGCGCGCAATGTCACCGACGAGCCGGGCGGCCTCAGTAGTCGTCTCGGCAAACAGCACCGTCACGCCGCGCCGGGCCGCTTCGCGCTCGAAGGTTTCCAGCCACACATCGAGATTCTCCAGCGCGCGATTGCGGCGCTCCTTCAGCGCCGCGCGGGTAGCGGGAAAATCGATCGCGGTCATAGCCGTGGCGCGGGCCGACACGAACTTGGTCGACAGCTTGGTGAGGTTCTGCTGCAGACGCTGGTCGGCGAGCTTCTGACCGGCGCGTGCCTTGAATTGCATCGATTGGACTTGCATGGCGGCCTTGTGCGGATTCGGGCAAAGCGCGCGAACGGCAACGCGCATAACGGAACACAACGGAAAACGGCGGCAACGCGACGCGCGGCGTCAGACGTCGCCGGCCAGCACCTGTGCAATGTGCAGCACCCGCGTGGTGTGGTCGCCGGTACGCCGCAAACGGCCTTCAATATTGAGCATGCACCCGAGGTCGCCGAGCACCACCGCGCCGGTGCCGCTTGCCTGGATGTTCGCGCATTTTTCGTCGACGATTGCCGTCGAGATATCGCTGTACTTGACCGCGAAAGTGCCGCCGAAGCCGCAGCAGTGCTCGCAACCCTTCATTTCAGTCACGGCGACGCCCACCTGCGCGAGCAACGCGCGCGGCTGCTCCTTGACGCCGAGTTCACGCAGCCCCGAGCAGGAATCGTGGTAGGTCACCGGCGCTGTGAATTCGCCCGGCTGCAATTGCACCTTGGCCACGTTCACGAGGAAGTCGGTCAGTTCGAACACTTTGGCGCGCAGCCGGCCGAAGCGGTTCATCAGTTCGGGATCGTCGGCGAAGAGGTCGCCGTAATGCACGCGGATCATGCCGCCGCAAGAGCCCGATGGCACCACGATGTAATCGAACTGTTCGAATTCGCGCAGGGTTTTCTCGGCCAGATCGCGCGCGATGCGGCGCTCCCCCGAGTTGTAAGCGGGTTGCCCGCAGCAGGTTTGGGCGGGCGGCACAACCACTTCGAAACCGGCTCCTTCGATCAGCTTGATGACCGAAAAACCGATTTCGGGACGCATCAGGTCGATCAGGCACGTAACGAACAATCCGACTCGCATGAGCCCTCCTTCGGGAAAACGTCCCTGATTATCCGCTGTTTGCCGCACAATACCAACGGCCGGAAGGCATAGGACGAGCACCACCTGATTTGGAATAGCCTTTCCAATCACATTCGCTTTTTTCACGATACGAGATACAATCAATTTCCGCTGTTTGACGCGTCAACCGATTCCTCCCATGAGCGATACGAACCCGGATCCCAAAACGTCGATCCAGGTGATCGAACGCATGATGCGCCTGCTCGATGCACTCGCCGCACATAGCGACCCGGTCAGCCTGAAAGAACTTGCCATCCGCACGGAACTGCACCCTTCCACCGCGCACCGCATCCTGAACGACATGGTGATGTGCCGGCTGGTCGACCGGTCGGACCCCGGCACTTACCGTCTCGGCATGCGCCTGCTCGAACTGGGCAATCTGGTGAAGGCGCGCCTGTCGGTGCGCGACGCGGCGCTCACGCCGATGCGCGAATTGCACCGGCAGACGGGCCAGACCGTGAACCTCTCGGTGCGTCAGGGCGACGAAATCGTCTACATCGAACGGGCTTATTCCGAGCGCTCCGGCATGCAGGTGGTGCGAGCCATCGGCGGACGGGCTCCCCTGCATCTGACCTCGGTGGGCAAGCTCTTTCTCGCCGCCGACGAATCGACCCGCGTACGGGCCTACGCCACGCGCACCGGCTTGTCGGGCCACACGCAGAACAGCATTACCGACCTGAGCAAACTGGAACGCGAACTCTCGCATGTACGCCAGCAGGCCTGCGCGCGCGACAACGAGGAGCTGGAACTGGGCGTGCGCTGCATTGCCGCCGGCATCTACGACGACACCGGCAAGCTGGTCGCCGGCCTATCGCTGTCGGCGCCCGCGGACCGTCTGCAAGACTCGTGGCTCAGCCAGCTCAGCCAGACGGCGCTGATGATCTCGGAGTCGCTCGGCTATCGGCCGCCCTCGCCGCAGGACCATGCTCACGGCCATCATCACGCGTAAGCCGGCGCTACCGTCAGCTCAATGACAAAAAGCCTCGCATCCGCGAGGCTTTTTGTTTTGCTGGCCAGTCAGGCAACCGGCCACCGGGATGCGTCAGGTGCCCGCGCCGCCGGCATCCGCGCTGGTGATGCGCGGCTGGTCGCCGCCGTTATCAAGCCACGTGCGCAGACGCGTGGCGTCGGCAAAACGCGAATATTTGCCCGACGAATCGAGCAGCACCATGATCATCGGACGGCCGTGGATGGTCGCCTGCATCACGAGGCACTCACCCGCTTCGTTGATGAAACCGGTCTTTTGCAGGCCGATATCCCACGTCGGGTTGCGCACCAGCGCATTCGTGCTGTTGTAGGCCAGCGAGCGCTTGCCGGTGTACACCTCGTAGCTATGATCGGTCGAGAACTTGCGGATCACCGGATATTGATACGCAGCATTGACCATCTTCACGAGGTCGCGCGCGCTCGACACGTTCTGGCTCGTCAAACCTGTGGGGTTTTCAAAGTGCGTGTCGGTCATGCCGAGTTGCTTCGCCTTGGCATTCATGGCGGCGAGGAACGCCGGACGGCCGCCCGGGAAGTAACGCGACAGCGACGCGGCCGCGCGGTTTTCCGAGGCCATCAGTGCGATGTGCAGCATGTCTTCACGCGAGAGCACCGAGCCCACCGACAGACGCGAGCCGGTGTTCTTTTCGTAATCGCGGTCTTCGTCCGTGACTTCGATCTGGTCCGTCATCGGCTCTTTCGAATCGAGCACCACCATCGCCGTCATCAGCTTGGTGATCGACGCGATCGGCACCACGGCGCGCGAATTCTTGTCGAACAGCGATTCACCGGTGTTCTGATCGATCACATAGGCGACGCTCGAACGCAGCATCAGCGCGTCGGGCGTGTCGTGCAGACCAAAGGCCTGGCCGACGCTCGGCTGGCGCGGTTCGTAGGCGACGCGGCGCATCACCGTGTGGTGACGGCCATTCGACGTGTACGTGACGCGCTTGCGCTTGACGCTCGCGCGCGGCGCGTCGTCGTCAGCGGCGGCTACCGGTTTGGCAGCCGCGCCTTTGTTCGCCTTCGACACCTTGGCGGTGGCAGCAGCCGGCTTCTTGGTTTTTTTCGCCTGTTTGGTGGTTGTTGCAGTCGCGTCAGGCGTGGCGGCAAAAGTGCTCACAGGCGCGGCGAACGCCGCCGCGATGACCATGGAGGCGGCCACCGACAGAGCGGTGCTGCGGGCCGCGCCGTGGATCACTTTTAGCGACGAAAACATGTCGGTTTTCATGTGTGTTCGGTAAGGAGCGGCGAGAGGTTTCCGCAAGTGTAGTAAAACAACGAAAAATTAGCAATTTTAAGCACTTATACGTGGTCCTTAAACCGGCTTGTAAGCTCCGATCGCAAAAACACAAGTCAGTGCCCCGCCTCGATCGAAAAAAACGATCGCTGGCGTGCTTCGTCCCGCCCTTGCCGCCACACGCCAGAATCTCGAGGTGATTCTTCCAGCATAACGGCAATTTCGAGACAACCTTGATCAGGGGAAATACGGTCAACACACAGGCAGGCCAAGGGCTTGCTCGTGCAAGGCGCGCAGTCGGGATCACGCCGCGAGGGTGTTAAACACCTGCTGAGATCGCCAACGCGCATTCGACCGGCATGAAGCGTTAACGTTCCGTGACACTTTCCGGTTTACATGAATCTGCAAATCCTGGCTTGCCACCCGCTGCCAGATGCTGGCCAGCCGCGCCGCCCGCGCACCAGGATCGGTCAAAACGCCCTACCCGCCTGCCGGTCAAGTCGATTTTGCCGCGCACCAGCACGGCGCAAGAGCCAATTCAGCCTGCGTCATACGAATGTCATGCGTACTGAATAACGTATTGTTTTATCAGCATTTTATCAACATTGTGCGACGCACAAAAAGTTCTTGACATTCGGTTAGGCCATCCTAAAATGGGAACCATTGCTGCGATGCACAAAACATTGCAGTCCGGGGAGATGCACCAATGTGTCTCGCCACCAACCCAACGCGGTCCGCACAGACAGACCGCTACCCAGGAGCGTAAAACATGACTCTGCTGACCCCTGAGCAATTCGCCGCAGCCCAGAAAGCCAACTTCGAAACGCTGTTCGGCCTGACGACCAAGGCATTTGAAGGCGTGGAAAAACTGGTTGAACTGAACCTGCAAGTCGTGAAGTCGACGCTCGCGGAAAGCCAGGAAAACGCCCAGCGCGCGCTGTCGGTGAAGGACGCGCAAGAACTGCTGGCACTGCAAGCAAGCCTGGCACAGCCGGTGGCTGAAAAGGCCCTGTCGTACGGCCGCCATGTCTATGAAATCGTTTCGGCAACGCAAGGTGAATTCACCCGCGTCGCAGAAGCGCAATTCGAAGAGCAGAACAAGAAGGTTCAATCGCTCGTCGAAAACGTCGCAAAGAACGCACCGGCTGGTTCGGAAACTGCTGTCGCCGTGCTGAAGTCGGCTATCACCGCCGCCAACACCACGTACGAAACGGTTCACAAGGCAACCAAGCAAGCTGTTGAAATCGCAGAAAGCAACTTCAACGCAGCCGCAACGGCCGCCTCGAAGGCAGCTTCGCAAGCCGCTGCACAAGCTTCGCGCTCGGCCAAGAAGGCAGTCTAAGTTTCAGGCTTCAGTTTCAGGCATCAATTCAGGCATCACCCGACGCCGGCACAGCTCATCCGCTGTGCCGGCGTTTCTGCAAGCAACAGCGTCGTGCCGTTGCCGCTCATACGGTTCTATTGGCCGAACGCTCCGATACGCTGAATCGCGTATCGTTTGCCCGGCGCAGGCCGGGATTTTTTTTCCCGCCGCCTGAAACCGTTCAGAAAGTACCGACGCCGCCACCGTCCAGCGGTGACCGCCCGCTTCGATGCTCAAAACGCTGGCCAAGAAAAAAACGGCGCGCCCCGCAAAGGGCGCGCCGTATTTTTTTTCGCTTCGTCGAGTCCGTCTGCAAGCAGACGGACCAGAGCGCATTACTTCTTCTTCTGCGGCGGCAAATCCGTACAGACGCCTTCATACAACTCCGCAGCCATGCCGATCGATTCGCCGAGCGTCGGATGCGGGTGAATCGTCTTACCGATATCCGTTGCGTCCGCACCCATCTCGACCGCGAGACACACTTCGCTGATCAGGTCGCCCGCATTCAGACCGACAATCCCGCCGCCGATCACGCGATGCGTTTCTTCGTCGAACAGCAGCTTCGTGAAGCCTTCGTCGCGGCCGTTGGCAATCGCGCGGCCGGAAGCAGCCCACGGGAACACGGCTTTGCCGTACTTGATGCCCTCGGCCTTCAACTGGTCTTCCGTCTTGCCGGCCCACGCCACTTCCGGATCGGTGTACGCCACCGACGGAATCTGCAGCGCGTCGAAGTACGCCTTCTCGCCATGCGCGGCTTCGGCGGCGACATGCCCTTCATGCACGGCCTTGTGCGCGAGCATCGGCTGACCGACGATATCGCCGATCGCGAAGATGTGCGGCACGTTGGTGCGCATCTGCTTGTCGACGTCGATGAAGCCACGATCCGTTACCGCCACGCCGGCCTTCTCCGCACCGATCCTCTTGCCGTTCGGCGAACGGCCGACGGCCACCAGCACGAGGTCATAGCGCTGCGCTTCGGCCGGCGCCTTCTCGCCTTCGAACGACACGTAGATGCCGTCGGCCTTAGCCTCGGCCGCGGTGGTTTTGGTCTTCAGCATGACGTTCGCGAAACGCTTGCTGTTGTACTTCTCCCAGACCTTGACCAGATCGCGGTCGGCGCCGGTCATCAGACCGTCGAGCATTTCCACCACGTCGATCTGCGCGCCGAGCGTGGCGTACACCGTGGCCATTTCCAGGCCGATGATGCCGCCGCCGATCACCAGCATGCGCTGCGGAATCTGACGCAGTTCGAGCGCGCCGGTCGAATCGACCACTCGCGGATCTTCCGGAATGAACGGCAGCTTCACCGCTTCCGAGCCGGCCGCGATAATCGCCTGCTTGAACTTGACGACCTTCTTGCCGCCTTCCGTCTGCACTTCCATGTGGTGCGGATCGACAAACGCGCCGGTCCCCGTCACGACTTCGACCTTGCGCATCTTCGCCATGCCGGCGAGACCGCCGGTGAGCTTCTTGACGACGCCCGACTTGAAGTCGCGCAGCTTGTCGAGATCGATCTGCGGCTTGCCGAACGTGATGCCGTGCGAGCCGAGCGCTTCGGCTTCATCGATCACCAGCGCCGTATGCAGCAACGCTTTCGACGGAATACAGCCGACGTTCAGACACACGCCGCCGAGCGTCGAATAACGTTCGACGAGCACGGTCTTCATGCCGAGGTCGGCGGAGCGGAACGCCGCCGAGTAACCGCCGGGACCCGAACCGAGCACCAGCATGTCGCATTCGATGTCCGCACTGCCGGCAAAGCTGCCGGCTTGCGGCGCGGGGGCTGCCGCCGCTGCAGGAGCAGCCGCTTTCTCAGGTTCTTTGGCCGGCGCCTTCGGTGCTTCTTTAGCCGGAGCCGCGCTTGCCGACGTTTCGACGAGCGCGATCACCGTGCCTTGCGAAACCTTGTCGCCGGCTTTGACGCGGATTTCCTTGACGGTACCGGCGATGTCGCTCGGCACTTCCATCGACGCCTTGTCGGATTCGAGCGTCAGCAGCGACTGCTCTTTCTCGATGGTGTCGCCCGGCTTGATATTGACTTCGATGACGTCGACGTCCTTGAAGTCACCGATATCCGGCACTTTTACTTCGACGAGACTCATTAGTGTCCCCTTCTCTTATTGATCGGCGATAAGGTGCGCGCAAGCGGACAGACACGGATAACAACTGCTAATCCGCGCCTGCCGCCTGACCTCAAACCACCATCAAAGAATCACACGCCGGAAATCGGCAAGAATCGCACCCAGGTACGCGTTGAAGCGCGCCGCTTCCGCCCCGTCGATGACGCGATGGTCATACGACAAGGACAACGGCAGCATCAGACGCGGCACAAACTGCTTGCCGTCCCACACCGGCTTCATCGCACCGCGCGACAGGCCCAGAATGGCGACTTCAGGTGCGTTGATAATCGGCGTGAAGTTGGTGCCGCCGATTCCGCCGAGCGACGAAATCGAGAAGCAGCCGCCTTGCATCTGGTCCGGCTTCAGCTTGCCGTCGCGAGCGGCCTTCGACAGATCGGTCATTTCCTTCGCGATCTCGACGAGACCCTTCTTGTCCGCGTCGCGAATCACCGGAACCACCAGACCGTTCGGCGTATCAGCGGCAAAACCCACGTGGAAGTACTGCTTGAACACGAGGTTGTCGCCGTCGAGGCTCGCGTTGAACGTCGGGAATTTCTTCAGGGCCGAGACCACCGCCTTGATCACGAACGCCAGCATCGTGATCTTCACGCCGGCCTTTTCGTTTTCCTTGTTCAACTGCACGCGCAGCGCTTCGAGATCGGTGATGTCCGCTTCGTCGTTGTTCGTGACGTGCGGAATCATGACCCAGTTGCGGTGCAGATTCGCGCCCGAAATCTTCTTGATGCGCGACAGCGGCTTCGCTTCGAACGGGCCGAACTTCGAGAAGTCGACCTTCGGCCACGGCAGCAGATTCAGCTCGCCGCCACCGGCCGCAGCCGGTGCCGCCGCACCTGCAGGAGCAGCGCGCTGGCCGGTCATGACGCCCTTGATGAAGGCGGTCACGTCGGCTTGCGTAATGCGGCCCTTCGGCCCCGTGCCCTGCACTTGAGCCACGTCGACGCCGAGTTCGCGCGCGAACTTGCGCACGGACGGCGACGCATGGCTCGCGTGGCGCGCGCCACCTTCACCGGCCGGAATCACCGGCGCCTGAGCGAGCGCGGACGGCGCAACCGGCGCCGGCGACGGCGCGACCGGTGCGTCGGACGGCTTCTCGAGTGCCGGCTTCGGCGCCGGAGCCGGCGCGGCCGCACCGCCTTCGGCTTCAACCACGACGATCACCGAGCCTTCCGACACGGTATCGCCCACCTTGACCTTCACTTCCTTCACCACGCCGGCGGCCGAGCTCGGCACGTCCATGGTCGCCTTGTCGGATTCCAGCGTGACGAGCGACTGCTCTTTCTCGACGCGATCGCCGACCTTCACCGCGACTTCGATCACGGGGATGTCTTTGTAGTCGCCGATGTCCGGCACTTTGACTTCCTGCAGGCCACCGCCGGCCGCGGCCGGTGCGGGCGCCGGCGCAACAGCGGGTGCTGCTGCCGGCGCGGGTGCCGGAGCCGGAGCCGCGGCAGCCGCCGGAGCGGCCGCACCGTTCACCGCGCCGTCCAGCACGACGATCAGCGAACCTTCCGACACGTTGTCGCCGACCTTGACCTTCACTTCCTTGACGACGCCGGCAGCCGAGCTCGGCACGTCCATGGTCGCCTTGTCGGATTCCAGCGTAACGAGCGACTGCTCTTTCTCGACGGTGTCACCCGCCTTGACCAGCACCTCGATCACAGGAATGTCCTTGTAATCGCCGATGTCCGGCACCTTGATTTCGATCGCTTGACTCATTGTTAGTGTCTCCTGGGCCGCGCGCGCAGCCTGCCCCTGTTATCAGGGGCGGCCGCGCGCGCCATGGCACACGGGGAATGATGCCTTAGACGGTCATCGGGTTGGGTTTGGCGGGATCAAGGTTGTACTTCTTGAGCGCCTCGGCGACGACCTTGCGCTCGATCGTGCCTTCATCTGCCAATGCATTCAGCGCGGCAACCGTGACCCAGTAGCGGTCGACTTCGAAGAAGTGGCGCAGCTTTTCGCGCGTGTCCGAACGGCCGTAGCCATCCGTGCCCAGCACGACGAACTTCTGCGGCACGAACGCGCGAATCTGCTCGGTCAGCGCGCGCACGTAGTCGGTCGAGGCGATGACCGGGCCCGGCGCGTCCTTCAGCAGCTTCTCGACGTGCGAGAGCTTCTTCTCTTCGGTCGGATGCAGCAGGTTCCAGCGCTGCACTTCGTGGCCTTCGCGAGCCAGTTCGGTGAAGCTCGGCACGCTCCACAGGTCGGCGGCGACGCCCCAGTCGTTCTTCAGCAGGTCGGCGGCGGCGATCACTTCGTTGAAGATCGTGCCCGCGCCCATCAGTTGCACGCGCGGCGCCTTCTTGTCGGCCTCTGCCTTGCGGAACGAGTACATGCCCTTGATGATGTCGGCTGCTACGGCTTCGCCCTGCGGAATCGCCGGGTGCTCGTAGTTCTCGTTCATCACCGTGATGTAGTAGTACACGTCTTCCTGATCCGCGACCATGCGGCGCAGGCCGTCCTGCATGATGACCGCGAGTTCGTAACCGAACGTCGGGTCGTAGCTGATGCAGTTCGGCACCGAAGCCGCCCACAGCAGCGAATGGCCGTCTTCGTGTTGCAGACCTTCGCCGTTCAGCGTCGTGCGGCCGGCCGTGCCGCCCAGCAGGAAGCCGCGCGAACGCATGTCCCCCGCGGCCCAGGCCAGGTCGCCGATGCGCTGGAAGCCGAACATCGAATAGAAGATGTAGAACGGGATCATCGTCTCGCCGTGCGTCGAGTACGACGTCGCGGCTGCGATCCAGTCACACATGCCACCGGCTTCGTTGATGCCTTCCTGCAGGATCTGGCCGCTTTCCGATTCGCGGTAGAACATCAGCTGATCGGAGTCTTCCGGAATGTACTTCTGGCCTTCCTGGTTCCAGATACCGATCTGACGGAACAGGCCTTCCATGCCGAAGGTACGCGACTCGTCCGGCACGATCGGCACGATGCGTTTGCCGAGAGCCTTGTCTTTCAGCAGGATGTTCAGGATCCGCACGAACGCCATCGTCGTGGAGATCTCGCGGCCTTCACCCGTGCCCTTGAGCAGCGGCTCGAACGCGTCGAGCGCCGGCACCGGCAGCGACTCGGCCTTCTGGCGACGCGCCGGCAGATAACCGCCGAGGTCCTGACGGCGGGCGCGCATGTACTCGAGTTCCTTCGAACCTTCTTCGAACTTGAGGTACGGCACGTGGACGAGGTCTTCGTCGGAGATCGGCAGGCGGAACTGGTCGCGGAACTTCTTCAGCTGATCCACGTGCAGCTTCTTCTGCTGGTGCGTGATGTTCATCGCCTGGCCGGCTTCGCCCATGCCGTAGCCCTTGATCGTCTTCGCGAGGATGACAGTCGGCTGGCCCTTGGCGTTGGTCGCTTCGGTGAACGCCGCGTAGATCTTGTGCGGATCGTGGCCGCCGCGGTTCAGGTTCCACACGTCCTCGTCGGACCAGTCGGCGACCAGCGCCTTCAGTTCCGGCGTGTTGAAGAAGTGTTCGCGCACGAATGCGCCCGACTCCGACTTGTACGTCTGGTATTCGCCGTCGACCACTTCCATCATGCGGCGCATCAGCGCGCCCGACTTGTCGCGCTGGAACAACGCATCCCAGCGGCTGCCCCAGACGACCTTGATGGCGTTCCAGCCCGCGCCGCGGAATTCGCTTTCCAGTTCCTGGATGATCTTGCCGTTACCGCGCACCGGACCGTCGAGGCGCTGCAGGTTGCAGTTGATCACGAACACGAGGTTGTCGAGACGTTCGCGGCCGGCCATGCCGATCGCGCCGAGCGATTCCGGCTCGTCCGTCTCGCCGTCGCCGAGGAACGCCCAGACCTTGCGGCCGTCGGTCTTCGCGATCCCGCGCGCCTGCATGTACTTCATGAAGCGTGCCTGATAGATCGCCATGATCGGGCCGAGGCCCATCGAGACGGTCGGGAATTGCCAGAAGTCCGGCATCAGCCACGGGTGCGGATACGACGAGATGCCCTCGCCGCCCACTTCCTGGCGGAAGTTGTCGAGCTGCTGCTCGCTCAGGCGGCCGAGCAGGAACGCGCGCGAGTACACACCCGGCGACGAGTGGCCCTGCACGAACACGAGGTCGCCGCCATGTTCGGCCGACGGCGCATGCCAGAAGTGGTTGTAACCGACGTCGTACAGCGTGGCGGCCGACGCGAACGAGGCGATATGGCCGCCGACGTTCGTGTCCTTGCCCGCGCGCAGCACCATGGCGATGGCGTTCCAGCGCGTGTACGAGCGGATGCGGTGCTCGAGATCCTGGTCGCCGGGGATCGGCGCCTGGCGTGAGACCGGAATGGTGTTGATGTACGGGGTGTTGGCGGAGAACGGCAGATGTTCGCCATGCACGCGGGCGAATTCGATCTGTTTTTCGATCAGGTAGTGAGCACGATCGGGGCCAACAGCAGAAATCACGCCATCCAGCGCTTCAAGCCATTCGCCGGTTTCCTGGGGATCGTCGTCTTTTTCAGCAGCGACATATTTCATGACTTCGTCGGGTACAGCGGACATTCTCGTCTCCTGGATGTAGAGGAACGCTCTTTGAACAGACGACGCGGACGAAGCACGGCCGCGGCAGCTTCGGCCGATTGTAATAAGGGTCCCGACGTCCGCGCAACAAAATTTTCGAATTACGAGATCGAATCTCATAATGCGGAAAATTGTTGCGGCGCAACCTGATTTGACTGCCGATCGACGGATACGTCGGGTAGTGTGCGCCGATTAACGGTACTTTCAGCGCTTTTTTGCGCCATTTGCTAGCTGCACGCTGCGCTACAATGCCAGGCATGTTGACCGAACGGCTTTTCGCACGCTCGGCGCGCGCCGCCGGTTCGCCGGCGGACTCGACGCCGTCCTCTCGCTGGCACCATGGGCCATGGTGGTCCAATTCCTATTTGCTCACGCCACTCCTGTCGATCCTGGTTTTCCTGGTCGTCATGAGTCTGATTCTGTGGAGTCTGAACCGGCGCGAACAGCAGCAGCAGGAAGACACGCTATACCGCAACGTCGCATGGGCGCAGCAGCAGATCCGCCTGTCCATGACCGGCGCGCAGGAACAGATCCAGGCGCTCGCGCGCGATCTCGTCGCCGGCCACGCCGACCCGCATTCGTTCCAGGTGTCCACCACGGACATCATGCAGGGGCATCCCGAGATCCTGCACATGAACTGGTACACGGCCCAGCAGCAGCCGCGCTGGCCCAATACCGCGCTGCCCGTGTTCGGCCAGCGCCTCGCCAAGCCGAGCGACGCGCAGATGGACGAGGCCGTCAAAGCCGGCTTCAGCGAAGCGCGCAACACGCGCCGCCAGGTGTACTCGCCATTGATGTACGACGACGTCGGAAACGGCTACATCACGCTGCAAACGCCGTTGTACCGCGACCGTGAATTTCTCGGCACGATTGCCGCCGTGTTCTCGGTGGAAGGCATCCTGAAGCACGACATTCCGCCCGAGTTGTCGGCTAAATACAAAATTTCGATCATCGACGTGAACAACCGCGAGTTGACCACCACGTCGACCCGCCCGCGCCTGCCGCGCGACATGTTCTACGACCTGCCGCTCGACCCGCCGGGCCAGGGCGTCTCGGTGCGCGTCTACGCGTTCCCGCAGATGACCAACTTCACCAACAACACGCTGGTGTGGCTGGTGGCCGGCCTGTCCTGTTTCGTGTTGTGGAGCCTGTGGAGCCTGTGGAAGCACACGCGGCAACGCTTCGAGGCGCAGCAGGCGCTGTACGCCGAGGCGTTCTTCCGCCGCGCGATGGAAAACTCGGTCCTGATCGGCATGCGCGTGCTCGACATGCACGGGCGCATTACCCACGTCAATCCGGCGTTTTGCCGCATGACCGGCTGGGACGAAAGCGATCTGGTCGGCAAGAACGCGCCGTTCGCCTACTGGCCGCGCGACTCGTACCCGGAAATGCAGCGCCAGCTCGACATGACGCTGCGCGGCAAGGCGCCCTCGTCGGGCTTCGAATTGCGGGTACGCCGCAAGGATGGTTCGACGTTCCATGCGCGCCTCTATGTCTCGCCGCTGATCGACAGCTCGGGCCGCCAGACCGGCTGGATGTCGTCCATGACCGACATCACCGAGCCGAAACGCGCGCGCGAAGAGCTGGCCGCCGCGCACGAGCGCTTCACCACGGTGCTCGAAAGTCTCGACGCCGCCGTGTCCGTGCTGGCCGCCGACGAAGCCGAACTGCTGTTCGCCAACCGCTACTACCGCCATCTCTTCGGCATTCGCCCGGACGGTCATCTGGAACTGGCGGGCGGCGGGTTCGACAGCTCGCAGGCGTCGTCCGATTCGATCGATATGGTGGACACCTACGCCGGCCTGCCCGCCGCCGCGTTGACGGAAAGCACCGCCGACGCGCAGGAAATCTACGTGCAGAGCATCCAGAAGTGGTTCGAAGTGCGCCGCCAGTACATCCAGTGGGTGGACGGCCACCTCGCGCAGATGCAGATCGCCACCGACATCACCACGCGCAAGCAGGCGCAGGAACTGTCGCGCCAGCAGGACGAAAAGTTGCAATTCACCAGCCGCCTGATGACGATGGGCGAAATGGCGTCATCGCTGGCTCACGAGCTGAACCAGCCGCTCGCCGCCATCAATAACTATTGCTCCGGAACCGTCGCACTGGTTAAATCCGGTCGGACGACGCCTGACAATCTGTTGCCCGTGCTCGAGAAGACCGCTCAACAGGCAGTGCGCGCGGGCATGATCATCAAGCGTATTCGTGAATTCGTGAAACGCAGCGAGCCGAAGCGCCAGGCCACGCGCGTGGCCGATATCGTCGCGGACGCGGTGGGGCTGGCCGAACTCGAAGCGCGCAAGCGGCGCATTCGCATCGTCACCGATCTGCGCTCGCGCCTGCCGGTGATCTACGTCGACCCGGTGCTGATCGAGCAGGTGCTGGTCAACCTGCTGAAGAACGGCGCCGAAGCGATGGCCGAAGCCCGTCCGAATGCGGTCGATCCGGTGATCCGCGTGGTCGTGCGGCTGGACAGCGACTTCGTCTGCATCAGTGTCGTCGACCAGGGGCCCGGCGTCGACGAAGCGACAGCCGAGCGGCTGTTCGAACCGTTTTACAGCACCAAGTCCGACGGCATGGGCATGGGGCTGAACATTTGCCGTTCGATTATCGAATCGCACCGCGGTCGTCTGTGGGTGGTCAACAACGTCGAATCAGACGGCCACATCACGGGCGCCACGTTCCATTGCAGTCTGCCTATTGGAGAGCCGGACGGCCCGAGCAACGGCGGGTCAGAGGCGCCGACACCACAAACCGTTACGGGAGAGCTATGAACAGCCCAGTCACCACACAGGAAACCGTCTTTGTCGTCGATGACGACGAGGCCGTGCGAGATTCGCTGCGCTGGCTGCTGGAGGCGAACGGCTACCGCGTGCAATGCTTCTCCAGCGCCGAGCAGTTCATCGACGCCTGGCAGCCGCATCAGCATCCGGGCCAGATCGCATGCCTGATTCTCGATGTGCGGATGTCCGGCATGAGCGGGCTCGAGTTGCAGGAACGCCTGATCGCCGACAACGCTTCCCTGCCCATCATCTTCGTGACAGGTCACGGCGACGTGCCGATGGCCGTGTCGACGATGAAAAAAGGTGCGATGGACTTCATCGAAAAGCCGTTCGACGAAGCCGAATTGCGCAAACTGGTCGAGCGCATGCTCGACAAGGCGCGCAGCGAAAGCACCAGTGTGCAGCAACAGCGTGCCGCCGCCGAACGTCTGGGCAAGCTGACCGCGCGCGAACACCAGGTGCTCGAGCGCATCATCGCCGGCCGCCTGAACAAGCAGATCGCCGACGACCTGGGCATCAGCATCAAGACAGTCGAAGCGCACCGCGCGAACATCATGGAAAAGCTCAACGTCAACACGGTCGCCGATCTGCTGCGACTGGCGCTGTCGAACAAGCCGCAGCAGCCGGCGCAATAAGCCGCACCCGGCGGCGTGCCCCGAAGCGAGCCCGCCTGCGGGGGCTCGCCGCCAGACGCGACTGCGCGCCAACGCGCCGGACTGCACGACAGTCCGGCTTGCCTTATGCTCGGCCGCCGCGTCTTTCCTGCCTGATTTCCCCCTCGCCTTTCTGTTGCCGCCGCGCGGCGGTCTGGTCCGACGGACTGATTTCGACGCACCCAAAGCGGGCGATCAATGTGCAGATTGCCAGCCGGGCCGCCCGGTATAATGTCGCACTTCGCTGCGCGCATTAACCCCAATTCGCGCAGCGCGCTTTTCAGGTGACGACCCGTTCCCGCTGAAAAACGCCATCGGGCGCGAGCACCCGCGCCCTGCTCCGCTTTCCAAACTGCCCATCTCGACCGACCATGACTGCCAAACTGATCGACGGCCTCGCCCTTTCCAAGACCTTGCGTGCCGACGTCGCCGCGCGCGCCGCCGCCCTCACCGCCCGCGGCCATCAGCCGGGCCTCGCAGTGGTGCTGGTCGGCGACAATCCGGCCAGCGAAGTATACGTGCGCAACAAGGTCAAGGCCTGCCACGACAACGGCCTCGGGTCGTCGTTCGACCGTTATCCGGCTGACCTGCCGGAGGCCGAACTGCTCGCGCGCATCGACGAACTGAACCGCGACCCGCGCATTCACGGCATTCTGGTGCAACTGCCGCTGCCGCCGCATATCGACAGCCACAAGGTGATCGAAGCCATCGCGCCCGAAAAGGACGTGGATGGCTTTCACGTCGCCAACGCCGGCGCGCTGATGACCGGCCAGCCGCTGTTCCGCCCGTGCACGCCGTACGGCGTGATGAAGATGCTCGCCGCATACGATATCCCGCTGAAAGGCGCGAACGCGGTGGTGATCGGCCGCTCGAACATCGTCGGTAAGCCAATGGCGCTGCTGCTGCTCGAAGCCGGCGCGACCGTCACGATCTGCCACAGCAAGACGCGCGATCTGGCCGCCCATACGCGCAACGCCGACGTGGTCGTGGCCGCGACCGGCCTGCGCAACATTCTCACGGCGGACATGGTCAAGCCGGGCGCGGCGGTGATCGACGTCGGCATGAATCGCGACGAAGCCGGCAAGCTGTGCGGCGACGTCGATTTCGCGGGCGTCAAGGAAGTGGCCGGATACATCACGCCGGTGCCGGGCGGCGTCGGCCCGATGACCATCACCATGCTGCTCGTCAACACGATCGAAGCGGCCGAACGCGAAGCGGCTGCCGCCAACGCGTAAATCAGGAAGGACAAGCCGGCGCAGCGCATGCGTCGGCCAACTCGCCGCGCGGCACGATCCGCCCTCATCACTGCGGCAATCACCATCTGCTGGCGCGCAATGCGCCTGCATGGCCCGGCTTGGGCCCGGCCGGACATGTGCCGCCCGCAAATCGAGTCACGACATCTGATAATTTCTCTGCTGACGGATTGGAATCGGGACGCCCTGCCCCAATAATGTCCGTATCGGGTGTCAGAGGGCGTGATCACACGCCCGGAAGCTCGCCCCCTTGGGCGCGCGCCCGTCGATCCACCGATTACCCGTTCACCCGCGTCAGACAGGAAGCCTTATGTCCACTACCGCCTCGAATCACGACAATCCGCTCCTCGATTTCTCCGACCTGCCGCGCTTTGGCGAAATCCGCCCCGAACACGTTACGCCCGCCCTCGACGTGCTGCTCGCCGACGCGGCCGCCGCCGTCGAGCGCGCGGCCCAGCCGATCACCCCCGCCTCCTGGGCCGATGTGGTCGAGCCGGTCGAACGCGCTACCGAACCGCTGTCGCGCGCCTGGAGTGTGGTCGGCCATCTGAACGCCGTGGCCGATACGCCCGAACTGCGCGCCGTGTATGGCGAAAATCTGCAGCGTGTAACCGAATTCTGGTCGAGCGTCGGACAGAATCTCGCGCTGTACGAAAAGTACAAGGCATTGAACGCCAGCGGCGATTTCGCCTCGCTGACCAGCGAGCGCAAGAAGATTCTCGGCAATGCGCTGCGCGACTTCCGTCTGTCTGGCGCGGAGCTGCCGGAAGATCAAAAGCCGCATTTCGCCGAATTGCAGGAACGCCAGGCCGCGCTGTCGAAAGCGTTTTCAGACCACGTGCTGGATGCGACCAACGCCTACGCTTATGTCGTCGAAGCCGGCGACGAGGCACAACTGGCCGGCCTGCCGGAAGACGTGATCGAAGCCGCGAAAGAAGCCAGCGAACGCGAAGGCAAGACCGGCTACAAATTCACGCTGCACTTCCCGTCGTACTTCCCGGTCATGCAGTACTCGGAAAACCGTGCAATGCGCGAAGCGGTCTATCGCGCCTACGTGACGCGCGCCTCCGAACTCGGCCCGCAATACGGCAACGGCAAAACGGAGTGGGACAACACCGCGGTGCTCGCCGACCAGCTGAAGGTGCGTGCCGAAGAAGCGCGCATGCTCGGCTACAACAACTTCGCCGAAGTCTCGCTCGCGCCGAAAATGGCCGAGTCGCCCGCGCAAGTCATGAGCTTCCTCGAAGACCTCGCCACACGCGCACGTCCGCATGCCGAGCAGGACTGGAAGGAACTGCGTGAATTCGCCGCCAACGAACTCGGCCTCGCCGACATGCAGCCGTGGGACATGACGTTCGCCGCCGAGCGCCTGCGTCAGAAGCGGTATTCGTTCTCGGAGAACGAAGTCAAACAGTATTTCCCGGAAGACACCGTATTCAAGGGCCTCTTCAAGGTCACTGAAACACTGTTCGGCGTGCGTATCCGTCGCGACGACGCGGCCGTGTGGCATCCGGACGTGCGCTTTTTCCGCGTCGAGAATCAGGACGGCGGCCTCGTCGCGCAGTTCTACCTCGATCTGTACGCGCGCGAAGGCAAACGCGGCGGCGCATGGATGGACGACGCGCGCGGCCGTCACAAGCACACGCATGGCGCCGTGCAAACGCCGGTCGCGTATCTGACCTGCAACTTCTCTGCGCCGGTCGGCGGCAAGCCGGCCTGCTTCACGCACGACGAAGTCATCACGCTGTTCCATGAGTTCGGCCATGGCCTGCATCACATGCTCACGCGGGTCGACGAACTCGGCGTGTCGGGCATCAACGGCGTGGAGTGGGACGCGGTCGAACTGCCGTCGCAATTCATGGAGAACTTCTGCTGGGAGTGGGACGTGCTGAGCGACATGACTTCGCACGTCGAAACCGCCAAGCCGCTGCCGCGCGAGCTGTTCGACAAGATGCTGGCCGCGAAGAACTTCCAGAGCGGTCTGGGCACGCTGCGCCAGATCGTGTTCTCGATGTTCGACATGCAACTGCATACCGGCTTCGACGCGTCCGGCACGAAGAACGCCACGCAGCTCGCAAGCGAGATCAACGAGCGCTTCCACGTCGTGCCGCAGGCGCCGTTCTCGCGTTGGCCGAACACGTTCAGCCATATTTTCGCGGGTGGTTACGCGGCGGGTTACTACAGCTACAAGTGGGCTGAAGTGCTTTCCGCCGATGCTTACGCCGCGTTCGAAGAAGCTGCGCAAGCCGCGAACGGCAGCGTGCTGGATCAGGCGACCGGCATGCGATATCGCAAGGAGATTCTGGAAGTGGGCGGCAGCCGTCCGGCCATGGAATCGTTCAAGGCGTTCCGCGGCCGTGAGCCGTCCATCGATGCCTTGCTGCGGCACAACGGCATGGCGCCGGGCGCCGCGCATTGATCGACGCGTCGATCGATTGAAGTGACCTGCGGCGCTCGACATGCGCCGCTACAAAGCCGGTGGTCTGCGTGAGCAGGCGCACCGGCTTTTTTGTTTCGCACCCCCGCGCCGCGCTCAACCGCGATGCAATTTGAAGTCCACCTCGGCGGGGCGGCCCTCCAGCGACAACGACGCGCGCGCGGCCGGCGCGCGGCTCACCACCTTGCCGCGGCTCACCACCGCGAGCCGTGCGGCGCGCAAGCGGATCGCCTCCACCGGGTCGCGCGCGTCGAGCAGCACGAGATTGGCCGCGCATCCCGGCGCGATGCCGTAGCCTTCGAGACCGAGAATGCGCGCGGCATTCACCGTGACTGCGTCGAAACAGGCATGCATGGCGTCGACGCCCGTCATCTGCGCCACGTGCAAGCCCATGTGCGCGACTTCGAGCATGTCGCCCGAACCGAGGCTGTACCACGGGTCCATCACGCAATCGTGGCCGAAGGCGACGTCGATGCCGGCCGCCATCATCTCCGGCACGCGCGTCATGCCGCGCCGCTTCGGATAGGTGTCGCTGCGGCCTTGCAGCGTGATATTGATGAGCGGATTCGCGATCGCCGCCACGCCCGCCTCGCGCACCAGCGGCAGGAGCTTGCTGACGTAGTAGTTGTCCATGGAATGCATCGAGGTCAGATGCGAACCGGCGACGCGCCCGTGCAAGCCGAGCCGGTGCGTTTCAGCCGCGAGGGTCTCGATGTGGCGCGACAGCGGGTCATCCGATTCATCGCAATGCATGTCGACACGCAAGCCCTGCTCCGCCGCGAACTCGCACAACAGGCGCACGGACTGTGCGCCGTCGGCCATGGTGCGTTCGAAATGAGGAATGCCCCCCACCACGTCCACGCCCATCGCGATCGACCGCTTGAGATTCTCGAACGCACCCGCGCTGCGCAACACGCCGTCTTGCGGAAATGCGACCAGTTGCAAGTCGAGGTACGGCGCGACCCGGCGCTTCACTTCGAGCAGCGCCTCGACCGCCAGCAGGCGCGGATCGCACACATCCACGTGACTGCGGATGGCCAGCAGCCCGCGCGCGACCGCCCAGTCGCAATACTGCAGCGCGCGCTCGATCAGCGCCTCCTGCGTCAGGTGCGGCTTCAGCTCACCCCATAGCGCAATGCCTTCCAGCAAGGTGCCCGATGCGTTCACACGCGGCAAGCCGTAGGAAAGCGTCGCATCCATGTGGAAGTGCGGGTCGACGAACGGCGGCGTGACGAGTGAGCCCGCGGCGTCGATTTCTTCGCGCGCGTGCGCGGCCAGATTGGGCTCGACGGCGACGATGCGCGCCGCTTCGATGCCGATGTCGACCGGCTGCTTGTGCTGCGGCACGGCGCTTCGCGGCAGCGTCGCGCGGCGGATGATCAGATCCATGTATCGCTCCCTGTTGACCGCCTTCTGATTGATCACGATTCTATCGGCGTCAGAAAGTGTGTGCGGGCGTTTTATCCTGCGTTTTCAGGATGCCGTACCGGCGGGCGGCGCGCAATCCGTACCGGCTATGCGCCCCGCTGCCCACCTATACTCGGCTGGCAGACGGACGATGCGTGTCCGTCATTCACTCACTCACGGAGCAAGGGCATGAAGACAATCGGCGTGATTGGCGGAATGAGTTGGGAATCGTCCGCCGAGTACTACAAACTGCTCAATCGCCACGCCAAAGCGCGCCTCGGCGGCCATCACAACGCCCGTAGCCTGATGCTCACCGTCGACTTCGCGCCGATCGAGGCAAACCAGCGCGCGGGCGACTGGGCCGCGCTCGGGCAGCAGATGGCCGACGCCGCACGCCAGCTCGAACGAGGCGGCGCCGATCTGGTGATGCTCGCGACCAATACGATGCATCGCGTGTATGAATCGATCGAGGCGGCGATCGAGGTGCCGTTCCTGCATATCGCCGATCCGACCGGCAACGCGCTGCGCGCGGCGGGCATCGAACGGGTGGGTTTGCTCGGCACGCGCTATACGATGGAACAGACTTTTTACACAGGGCGCTTGCGTGAGCGCTATGGTCTTGAGACCGTGATTCCCGATGAGAGCGAACGCGCGGACGTGCATCGCATCATCTATGACGAGCTGTGCCACGGTAACGTGAACGATGCGTCGCGCAAGGTGTATCAGCGGGTGATCGAAGCGTTGGCTGCGCGTGGCGCGCAGGCGGTGATACTCGGCTGCACTGAGATCACATTGCTGATCAAGCCGGAAGATTCGATGCTGCCGGTGTTCGACACGACTGCGCTGCATGCGCAGGCGGCGGTGGAGTGGGCGATTGAGGGGGAGTAAGGGCTGATATGAGCGCACATGCTCAACGCAAGCGCACACAAATACCAACGCACACCGCCAGAAGTCAAAAAGCCCGCGTGGCTTGCGCCAGCGGGCCTTCAACAATGCTTGGTTGCGGGGGTAGGATTTGAACCTACGACCTTCGGGTTATGAGCCCGACGAGCTGCCAGACTGCTCCACCCCGCGTCAGAGAAAACGGATTGTATAGAGATGTCGGCAAGACGTCAAACAATCGCGCGAATTATTTCATGCTAATGAATCGGCTCACAGATCCTGGACCGTCGCGCCTTCAATCTTGCCGTCGATGATATCCGCGCCGTATTGGCTCGCGCTGCGTTTTGCCACACCGAAATCGGAGAACGTGGCGGGCAGCACGAGACGAAACACGCGACTTGCCTTCGAGCCGCTGATCGCGCCCGGCCGGCAAACGCGCACCGCGACGTCGTAGCCTTCGGCATGGCGCTTGTGACCGTCGAACTTGTCGAACGCCCGCGAAAACACCAGCGGATGCACTTCGAAGTCCTTATAAAGGGCTGGGTAAAGTTCGGCCATGATGCCTCCAGGATGCGCAAGAACGCAAATGTGTGTAGTCCCACTATACGCTGCCGCATGACCGGCCCGCGCTTTTATTTTCCATGCCCGCGGCAGAGCAATTTTCGCCGTCCCCGCTCCCACGCGATAAGATGCGGGACTACAGGAATCACGCACGAAAGTGAGAATCTCATGAAAATCGCCACCTGGAACGTCAACTCCCTCAAAGTCCGCCAGCAACACGTGATCGACTGGCTCGGAACCAGCAGCACCGACGTGCTGTGCCTCCAGGAACTGAAGCTGACCGACGACAAATTCCCGCGCGCCGAACTCGAGGAGAAAGGCTACCGCAGCTGGTTCGCCGGCCAGAAGACCTACAACGGCGTCGGCATTCTGGTGCGCGAAGGCCTCACCGTCGACGAAAGCAGCGTCGTGCGCAACATTCCTGGCTTTGAAGATCCGCAGCAACGTGTGATCGCCGCGACCGTCGCAGGCGTGCGCATCATTTCCGCCTATTTCCCGAACGGCCCGGCGCCGGGCACGGACCAGTTCGCGTACAAGCTGAGCGTGGTCGCC
>NZ_LXKA01000335.1 GCF_001645125.1 Paraburkholderia ginsengiterrae
GGACGACGTCAAACGCAAACGCAATTCGAAGGAGGCAGCACTCAGCTAATAACCGTATGCGCAGGTGTATCAAATTTAAATTGCGTTTGCGTCCGACGCTGTATCAACTTGAGATTGCGTTTGACATTGGCTGTTTTCGGCCCGGTTGTTCAGTCTCGCTGCAGCTTTGACGAACACGTGCTTTACGTTCACAAGTTCTGGAATCTCGGCTTTTGCGGCCGGATGGCTGCGCAACTGATCGGTGACGATCTCGCGCGGCACCGGGCTGGAACGCAGCACACGCTTGAAGAAGCGTTTAGCTGCGGCTTTGTCGCGCCGCTTTTGAACAAGAATGTTGAGTTCGGCTCCATGTTCGTCATTGTCCGCAATGAGCAGGCGTGCGGCGGCAGGATTGATCATATCTTTCTCCCGTTCACGCGGGAGGGAAGCTCGCAACGAAAATTCGCCATCAATTGTGCGAATTCTCCGGCAGCCTGGCATGGTATACCGACCTCGCGCGCGTTCACCCGTTCGGCGACGCTTTTTCATGACCTTGGGAAATCATTCATGGCTTCCGCGCGATTGCGCTGCCGCTCTGTGGGCCACGCCCCAGCCTTCGCAAAACCTTTGAACGAGAGCGGCTCGTTTCGACGACGAGACGGAGTTGGTCGGTGCGCGAAGGTCTGTTGCCAAGGCGGAGCCGACGCGTGAATGTCCGCAGGAAAGCGCAGGCGAATGGCTGCACGTGGCCGGACAGCGTCCGATGGCCGTCCGGCCGCGTCAGTCACACGTCGGTCTGCTCGGCCATCTCGAGCGCAACGACCGCTGACAAGCAACTTCCGCCACCTGTCATATTGCTTTCACACGCCGACTTCGCCGAGCAGAATTCGGGTGAAGTCAGTACGGAGTTCGGGAACCCGCACCTATCGCTGGGGTCGGGCTTTCTGTTCGGGGGGCTGTCGTCGATGCCGTTTGCCCGGCTGGTCGGACTCACGATTACTCGCTGCGGCCTGAAGTAAGGTTTGCATTGATCCACGATGCCACATCGGTGACCGGAATGGCGCGATGTTGATTGAACGTCCCACTCTTGTCCCATGCGACACCGCGCCCTTGAGCAAAAGCCGCACGATACTTACGCATCATGTCGTGCGGGTCGCGCGCCAGTTCGTCCAGCAAATACTGCACGCTCCACTCCGAACGGCTGAAGGGGCGGCCGAGGGCCGCTTGCAGCTTGTCGGCGACCTCCCCGTAAGTCACGGTGTCGCCGGCTAGATACACGATCTCGTTCCGGATACGGGGTTTGGCGAACACGATCGCGGCAGTCAGCGCTCCGATATCATCGGGCGTCGTCAGCGTCACAGCGGTGTCGAGGCTGCCCAGGGCGTGGACTGCGTCGTTTTGCAGGTCAACAACACTGAAGTCCGGCTCAAACAGGTAGCTCATGAACATGCCGGTCGAGATGATAACCCACTCAGTCTGGTGCTGACTGCGCAGCAACTCGCGCACGTCCAACTGTGCGTCGAAGATGTCCTGTGGACTGCCGCGACCGATCACGTCAAAATCGACCCCGAACTGCCAGGGGAAGTACCTCGGGATTCGCGCCTGCAAGGCAGCCCGCGCCAACTTCATTGGCGTGTCGATGCCGGCTGCGTAGCCCGCGCAGCCGATTACCGTGTCATATCGCGCGAATATTACGGCGAGCTCATCGATGGACCTCTTCACAAGATCGCCTACGACGATCTCGATCCCAAGATCTCGGATCTCCCCGATATCATGTCGCTTGCCGGGTGCATTGGACTCAACGGCACTTGCGCGCAGCAGCACGTTGATCTTCGCACCGTCCACGTCCTTCGCGCGGCGCGCAAGATTGCGCAGCACCGGGAGCCCGAGTTCCCCGGCACCGAGCACGAGAATGTTTTGAGACGTAGCGTTAGGATCTGTTTGGTTCATCGTCTAGCCTACTAAGGAATACGTTGCGGCAGTCTAGCAATGCATGGACGTGTATGAAAGAAGGCACATGCGTGATACTGGGAGCCGGGTAGTTGGATCGAGACGAACTTCTCCAATACTCGCAGACCGTGTGTGACGGCCTGAGAGACGATGATGATGGGTTGCGGCGAGAGGTGCGGTTTTGTCGCAATAAGGCGTTCTGCTATGCTCAAGCGGTGAAGACGAACAATGTGATCGATGACGCAGAGCCTGAATCCAGCAGTGGCGCGCGTGCTCAAGCGCTTGCATTACCCGCTTGATGTAATCCTGACGTGCGTGCGCTGGTACGTGTCCTATTCGCTAAGCCTGCGGAACCTGGAAGAAATGATGGCGGAGCGAGGCATCGCGGTCGATCATTCAACCGTGCATCGCTGGGCGCTCAAGCTGTTGCCGGTGCTGGAGAAAGCGTTTCGCCGCAACAAGCGCCCGGTCGGCAAGAGCTGGCGCGTCGACGAGACCTACATTAAGGTCAAGGGCCAGTGGAAATATTTGTATCGAGCCGTCGACAAGGCCGGCAACACCATCGATTTCCTGCTGCGGGCCCATCGGGATAAAGCTGCAGCAAAGCGTTACTTCGAAAAATCGATCGTTCAGAACGGCGAACCCGAGACAGTGACGATTGACAAAAGTGGCGTCAATCTGGCCGCACTGGAATCCATCAATGCCGAGCGCGAAACACCGATCAAGATCCGCCAGACGAAGTACCTGAACAACATCATCGAGCAGGACCACCGCGCGATCAAGCGGCGCACCCGACCCATGCTCGGGTTCAAGAATTTTCGTTGCGCCCGCATCATCCTGTCTGGTATCGAAGTGATGCATATGATCAGGAAGGGGCAGATGCAGGACCACGGTGTTGCGCGAACCGCTGCCGAGCAGTTCTATTTTCTGGCGATATAAGTAGTGCTATACATACTGGGCCTGCTTCATCCTCTCATTCTTATTGCGACAAAACCCTTCTAGCCGATCCCCGCAGCCAATCAGAGGCTCGGAGTACATTTGTCGAGTGGCGTCGGCATATGCAGTTGGATGTGGGCCGTACTGGAGTCGAACCAGTGACCAACGGATTAAAAGTCCGCTGCTCTACCAGCTGAGCTAACGGCCCGGCTCGCCCGATATCCGCCCGCCATCATGGCACTTCTTGCGTGCCTGCCCTAGCCGATATCGATCGTGCGACTGGCGGACCGCGCCGGCTCGGATTTTGGCACGGTCAACGTGAGTACACCGTTGTCAAACTTTGCCAAGGCATGATTGGGGTCGGCGTTTTCCGGCATCGGGATCGTGCGCGTGAAGCTTCCATGGGCGCGCTCCAGCCGGTAGCAGCCGTTTTCCTCGCTGCGCACATCCTGCTTTTTCTCGCCGCGCAGCACGATCGCCCCGTCCTCGACGCTCACATTCAGGTCTTCGCGCTCCATTCCGGGCAGTTCGGCGGTCACGCGCAGCACCTGCCCTTCATCGACGACGTCGATGCGCGGCTGGAAGCGCGATGAACTGAAGTCGCCAAACCATCGTTCGAGCGCGCCACGGCCTGCAAACGGGTCATGAAAGAACTCCTCCACCGCACGCCACGGTTCGCGTGAGAACAGTCGCGGAATGTCAGGCCATGAGGCTCGCCACTGTTCGCTTGTCGGTGGGCTTTCCGGGCCTTCTGCATCGGACTTGCGGGCAGCTCCGCGAAGGAACTTGAAGGGGTTCCACTTTTTCAGATCGGTATTCATAGCGTCCTCCGATTCAGCTTCAATCTGTTTTGAGCGTGACGGCCAGCGCATCAGGTAGCGAGCGCGCCCTGAGCTTCGATTGCCCCAAGCACCCCGCGATCGATCAGTTTCACCGCGTACTCGACCGCATCGCGCTGCGCTTCGGCCGCGCTAGTCCAGCGTTCGCTGAAGCGCGGCAGATGCCAGTCGGCCAGCAACTCGTCGTTCTGGTCGATCCGGACAATGGCGATATAGCCGTCCGGTGTGGACATGCGTGTCACGATCTGTCGCACGGGAATGGTGCGGATATGGATCACATGTCCTTTCCAGGACTCCTTCGTGACATCAGACACCGGGCTCCCTGCTCCTGGTTCGCGGCGGCGGCAGCGCAATCGCTGCCGCCCATGCTCCTGGCCTGCCGTTGCTGACGGGTCAGCTGGTCTTGACTTCAATGCGCCGTGGGCGAGCCTCGTCGCGGCGTGGGATCGTCAGCTTCAGCACCCCGTCCTGGATGCTCGCCTCGATCTTTGACGTATCGAAGTCCGGTGACAGCGTGAACGTCCGGGCGAAGTGCGGTTCGCGGACCTCGGCATGTTGCAGCCGCAGGTTTGCCCGCGTCGGCACCACCGCCTCGGCCTCGATCGAGAGGCTGCTGTCGTGAACTTTGACGTCCAGCTTGTCCTTCGTCACGCCGGGCAGATCGGCCCACAGCGTGACGCCCTGGGGGTCCTCGTATATGTCGACGGCCGGGGTGAGCGTGATCCGGCGCGTGGGCTGTTCAGTGTCGCGACGCGCTAATGTGGATTGGTCGCGTTCAGCCAGTTGGGTCGTGTCAGTCATGATCGGCTCCTCGGATTACTGGACAGTGATGGCGCGCGGCTTGGACGATTCGCGCTTGCCGATGCTGATCGACAGGCAGCCATTTTCGTAGCGCGCCTGGACCTTATCGGGATCGGCGGTCTCCGGCAGCTCGATGACGCGCCGGAAGATGCCGGCAAAGCGCTCCTGCGCATAGGTGCGCGTCTCGCTGCCAGTGTCAGGTTGTGTCGATTTGCGTTCGCCGCTGATGGTCAGCAGGCCCTTGTCGACCGATACGTCGAGTTCGGTGGCGTTGATCCCTGGGGCGAAGGCGACAATCTCGATCGACTCGTCGGTCGCACCGATGTTGATCTGAGGAAACGCGCCGAAACGGCCGGCGCGGATGCTGGACGGGAAACCGCCGAAGAGTTGCGCCATCTGCTGCTGCAGGCGGTCAAACTCGCCGAAGAGGTCGGTTCCGAAGTAAAGATCGCTCATGATCGTATCCTCCTTGAGTGCAGCCGGGAGGCGAACGGGCCTACGCGCTCCAGTTCGCCTGCCAGACTGCTGACAAACAAATCGAAACACGCAGCGCACGGAATGAAGCGATCCGCGCGGCTGCCTGAGCGAAACTTAAGATAGGAACTCTGCAGAAAATTTCAAGGGGCGTCGGCAGATTTTTGCACTTGAAATTTCGGCGCTGGAACCTATCATCGCAGCGGCTCGGAACTGCATATGGAGGACGTCATGGAATTCGACACGGACTGGCTTACGCTGGGCAGGCATCGTATCCGGCTGCGCTCGACGAAGGGCTTTCCGACCGAGACGATGCGCACCGTGGTGGAGGTCGTCAGGCTCGCGATCGACAACAACATGAGCGCACGGGCGCGACTCGTCGAGGTCGTCTGTCGGCAGGAAAAGACCTACGACGTGCTGGTCGGCACGACGATGGTGGAAGACAAGGTTTGTGCACCGCAACTTGAAGCCGCGGTGGCGGTCGTGCTGGGCCTGTTACCTGACCAGATCAACATCACGGTCACACATGTTACGCAGAAGGAGGTCGATCTGCACTTTGGTGTCTACGAGCGGATGTTGTCAGAGAAGATTGGTGTAGCACCGCCGATCCAATGATCGAGCCTGCGTCCCGCCGTCCGGCAGGCGCCGGCTCTCGTCTCCTGCCGGCGAGTGCGGACGCGGCGGCGTCTGTCGCGGAATGGGAGCATCACCATGAAAATACGATCACACGGGTTACTCGCCGCGACCGCCCTGGCCGCGGGCGCCTTCCCTGCAGCGGTGGTTGCTATTGCGCCACTGCCGCGGGCATTGCCAATCCAGCAGGACATCTGGATCGCCGGCACGATCCAGCGGGGCAACGGGCAGTTCGCGCCGGGAGACTATACGACGATCCGGCTGGATCGCCCGGCCGCTTCACCGTGCAGCGACAAGGTTGTGACCGACATCCTGCTCGGTCAGGCCGGCACCACCGAACACTTGCTGCTGTTGCCATATCTGAACCAGCGGGTTGCGGTGAGAGGGCGCATCACCTGTCCGGATTCCGGAATCCAGTTTGCACCGACGCCGGACTTCGTGTTTCCGATCTACTGACCCGACAGGAGAGCTTCGAAGGCGCATGCACGACCCGTGCGCGGTGTCCATTTTCTGCGCCTTCAATCCGCCCGCTCGGGCGGATGTCCTCGCAGTCGCCTGCGACGTCCAGCAATGCATCGCGGCCCTTGATTTTTTCGCCACTGTTTTTATATTTTGTGTTGCCAGCCCGGATAGCGATGAAGGGCAAATGGCGTATGCCCGTGACGTCGGATGACGAGTGTCTGGGAAACACAGCGAGCGGGCAGAGTCAGGGGTGCGAAGCGAAACCTCACCGGATACGGTGAGCCTCGCAGCGCAAGCGTCGGGCCGGTGGTCCCGCCGGCGATCGCGCGCCCGCCCCTGAGGGAGTGACGGCCGCCTCCGATGCGGCGGCCACTGGAAGACGTGCAGGACTGTCATGAAAACGGCGATCAGTTACCGGAACATTTCGGAGCTTGCCCGCCCCGACCTGGAACGATTGGTTGGCAATCTCCTCGGCCGACACCTCCAGCCGCACCTGTCACACTTCCCCGCCGAACTCGTCCGGTTGCGTGCGACCCTCGAACGAAGCGGCCATCGCAGTCTCTACCGGGCAAGGCTCCGGCTCGGATTGCCGAGTGCCACGCTCGCCTGCTCGGACGAGTCGCCCGAACTCGAAAAAGCCCTCGAACTGTCCTTCGTGGAACTGGAGCGGCAACTCGAGCGCCACAGCGCCCACCTGCGTCACGAGGACAACTGGCGCCGCAAGGAGCGCCGCGCCGGGTTGCGGCGGCTCAAAGGCGCGGCGGCCGGTCCGGTCGCAGCCGGGCTAGCGCTGTTCAGCGAGCTCGTGCGCCCATTGCTGCCGGAGCTCAAGCGCTTCGTGGAGCGCGAACTCGCCTACCTGCAGGCGCGCGGCGACCTCGCACCTGGGGACCCCGCCGTGGATGAGGTCGTCGACGAGACGCTGGCCCGCGCCTGCGAAAGACTCGCGCGGCGTCCACGCAAGCTCGAGCCGAGACAGTGGCTCTACCAGATCGCGCTCGACTTGCTCGCCGAGGACGTGAGCCGCCGGCAGACCGACGAGGGCCGCTGGATCTCCCTGGAAGGCAGACCGCCGGTTCAGTTGCGCGAGCCGCACGAAGACGATGACGAGATCCTGTTCGAATACTGGCAACCCGACGAAGTGCTGCGACTCGAGGACGTGATGTCGGCGGCCGACGGCACGCCCGAAGAGGAATTGAGCGCAAAGGAAACGCGTCGACTCGTGGCGGCGCTTGTTGCAGACATGCCGACGTCGTGGCGCCAGGCGCTGGTGCTGTGCCGGATGGAAGCCGTGCCCCGAGCCTCTGCTGCTCAGGTGCTCGGCACCAGCGAGCAGGAACTCGAGCACTGGCTCGTGGATGCCGACGCGTTTCTCAAGGCTCGACTCGGCGAGCTGCGACTCACGCCGCGGGACGCAGGCGTGGCCGGAGACTACATCATGGCGGGCATGCCGCCACCGGCGTCCCGGCTGACCCGGGAGTTCGATGACGCAACGCGGGGCGATGCGCCCGCGTACTCGGCATGGAGGTGAATGATGAAGACAATCAGGACGCCACACTCGGGCATCGCCGACACAGATGCGCTGCTCGACGAGGCGCTGCGGGAAACCTTTCCGGCCAGCGATCCCATCGCATGCACGCCGGCGTCCGAGGCCGGTGCGCCGCGGACGCGCCGGGCGTCGGGACGTGCAAAAGGTGCGTCTGTTGCCCCCGGCCAGGGGACCTGGTCAGCCCGCGGAAGATCGGTGATCAGGCGCTCCGCGTTGACAGCTGGCTGAGCACCCCGCGCGGAATCGCCATGCAGTCGATTCGGCATGCAACCGAATCCCCATATCTGACGATACGGAGCCAACCATGAAAATCTGTCCTTTGCATGATCGGGTCGTGGTCAGGCGGCAGGAACAGGAGCGCAGGACCGCAGCAGGCATCGTCATCCCCGATACGGCGGCCGAAAAACCCGACCACGGAGAAGTGATTGCCGTCGGCCCCGGCACGCGGCTCGAGGATGGCCGCCGTTGCGAACCGGACGTCAAGGTGGGCGACCGCGTGCTGTTCGGCAAGTATGCCGGCACCGCCATCAAGGTCGAAGGCGAAGAGCTGCTGGTCATGCGCGAAGCTGACCTACTGGCGGTGGCGACCGCGGATTCCGCTTCATGAGGAGATCGATGGCGGCGCCATCGCACGGTGTTGCATTTTGTCTGACATGTCGGGAGGAACCGGAAAATGGCAGCCAAGGACGTCTGGTTTCACAATCTCGCCCGCCACCGCATTCTGACGGGCGTCAATCTGCTTGCCGACGCGGTCAAGGTCACGCTCGGTCCACGGGGACGCAACGTCGTGCTCGAGCGATCGTTCGGCGCACCGACGGTCACCAAGGACGGCGTGACCGTGGCGAAGCAGATCGAACTGCGCGACAGGTTCGAGAACATGGGCGCGCAGATGGTCAGGCAGGTCGCCGCGAAGACCTCCGATGTCGCCGGTGATGGCACGACCACCGCCACCGTGCTGGCCCAGGTCATGGTGCGGGAAGGCATGAAGTACGTCGCTGCCGGCCTGAATCCGATGGACCTGAAGCGCGGCATCGACCAGGCCGCGGCGGTCATCGTCGAGGAGCTCAGGAAGCTCTCGAAAGCCGTGACGACCAGCAAGGAAATCACCCAGGTCGGCACCATCTCGGCGAATGCGGATGAGGAGATTGGCCAGATTATCGCCGAAGCGATGGGAAAGGTCGGCAAGGACGGCGCGATCATCCTTGAAGAAGGCAAGTCGCTGCAGAGCGAGCTGGAGGTAGTCGAAGGCATGCAGTTCGATCGCGGCTGGCTTTCGCCGTATTTCATTACCGATCCAGAGAAGCAGCTCGCCGTGCTCGATGAACCGTACATTCTCGTGCATGACAGGAAGATCCCAAGCATCCACGACCTGCTGCCCGGGCTGGAAGCGGTCGCCAAGGCGGGCAAGCCGTTGCTGATCATCGCCGAGGACGTCGAGGGTGAGGCTCTGACCACGCTCGTGGTGAACTCGCTGCGCGGCATCCTCAAGACGGTGGCGGTGAAGGCGCCGGGCTTCGGCGATCGCCGCAAGGCGATGCTGGAAGACATCGCGACGCTGACCGGCGGCCTAGTGATTTCGGAGGAAACCGGCAAGCAGCTCGAGAAGGTGGCGCTGGAAGACCTCGGACGGGCCAAGCGGGTGGAGGTCGAGAAGGAGGCCACCACGATCATCGACGGCGCGGGCGAGCGCAAGACGATCGACGGACGCATTCAGACGATCCGGCGTCAGATCGAAGAGACGACGAGCGACTTTGACCGGGAGAAGTTGCAGGAGCGCATCGCGAAGCTGTCCGGGGGCGTCGCGGTCATCAAGGTAGGCGCGGCCACCGAAGTCGAAATGAAGGAGCGGAAGGCGCGCGTGGAGGATGCGCTGCACGCCACGCGTGCGGCCGTCGAGGAAGGCATCGTGCCGGGCGGCGGCGTTGCGCTGTTGCGTGCTCGCGCGGCGCTCAAGGAACTACGGGGCGCCAACCCCGACCAGGATGCCGGCATCAGGATCGTGCTGCGCGCGCTGGAGGAACCGCTGCGCCAGATCGCGTTGAACGCGGGCGAAGAGTCCTCGGTCGTGCTCAATCGTGTGCTGGTGCACTCCGGCAACTTCGGCTGGAACGCGGCCTCCGATACCTATGGCGACCTGGTGAAGATGGGGGTGGTCGATCCGACGAAAGTGACGCGCACGACCCTGCAGAATGCCGCGTCGGTCGCCGGGCTGATCCTCACTACGGACGTGGTGGTGGCGGAGTTGCCGAAAGAAGAGGGCCGCCCCGCCGTATCGCCGCCCGACATGGAGCATTGACACTGCGCGGTGGGATGACGGCGTAACGGAGCGGGATTCACGGGACCTTCCCCAAAACAGTTCGAGCGAGTGAACACCATGGGCAAGATCATCGGCATCGACCTCGGCACTACGAACTCTTGCGTGGCGCTGATGGAAGGCAATCAGGTCAAGGTAATCGAAAATTCGGAAGGTGCGCGCACCACGCCGTCGATCGTCGCGTACATGGACGCGGACGAAGTGCTCGTCGGCGCACCGGCGAAGCGCCAGGCTGTGACCAATCCGAAGAACACGCTGTTTGCCGTCAAGCGGCTGATCGGCCGCCGCTTCGAAGAGAAGGAAGTGCAGAAGGACATCGGCCTGATGCCTTTCCGAATTTTCAGGGCCGACAATGGTGATGCGTGGGTCGAGGCGCAGGACAAGAAGCTTGCCCCGCCGCAGGTATCGGCGGAGGTGCTGCGCAAGATGAAGAAGACCGCCGAGGAATACCTCCGCGAACCTGTCGCCGAAGCCGTCGTCACGGTGCCCGCCTATTTCAATGACAGCCAGCGCCAGGCCACGAAGGATGCCGGCCGTATTGCCGGCCTTGAAGTGAGGCGGATCATCAACGAGCCGACCGCGGCGGCGCTCGCGTTCGGCCTGGACAAACAGGAAAACCGTGACCGCAAGATCGCCGTGTTCGACCTCGGCGGTGGCACCTTTGACATTTCCATCATCGAGATCGCCGACGTGCAGGGCGAGAAGCAGTTCGAAGTGCTCTCGACCAACGGCGACACGTTCCTCGGCGGCGAGGACTTCGACCAGCGCATCATCGACTACATCATCGGCGAGTTCAAGAAGGAGCAAGGCGTCGACCTGTCGAAGGACGTGCTCGCACTGCAGCGCCTGAAGGAAGCGGCCGAAAAGGCGAAGATCGAGCTGTCGTCGACCCAGCAGACCGAAATCAATCTGCCGTATATCACGGCCGACGCGAGCGGACCCAGGCATCTCACGCTGAAGCTCACGCGGGCCAAGCTCGAAGCACTGGTGGAAGATCTGATCGAACGCTCGATGGAGCCATGCCGCATCGCAATGAAGGACGCCGGCGTGGCAGTGGACAGGATCGATGACGTGATTCTGGTAGGCGGGATGACCCGCATGCCCAGGGTGCAGGACAAGGTTCGGGCGTTTTTCGGCCGCGAGCCGCGCAAGGACGTCAATCCTGACGAAGCTGTGGCGGCGGGCGCGGCCATCCAGGGCGCGGTGCTCGCAGGTGAGCGCAAGGACGTGCTGCTGCTCGACGTCACCCCGCTGTCGCTCGGCATCGAAACACAGGGCGGCGTGATGACCAGGATGATCGAGAAAAACACCACCATCCCGACCAAATTCTCGGAGATTTTCTCCACCGCCGACGACAACCAGCCTGCCGTGACGGTCAAGGTCTACCAGGGCGAGCGCGAGATGGTCACGGGCAACAAGCTGCTGGGCGAGTTCAGCCTCGAAGGCATCCCACCATCGCCGCGCGGCGTGCCGCAGATCGAGGTGACGTTCGACATCGACGCGAATGGCATCCTGCACGTGTCGGCCAAAGACAAGGCGACCGGCAAGGAAAGCCGCATCACCATCAAGGCCAATTCAGGTCTGTCCGAGGAGGAAATACAGAAGATGGTGAGGGATGCCGAGGCCCACGCCGCTGAAGATCACCGGATGCGTGAGCTGGTTGACGCGCGTAACCATGGCGATGCCCTGGTGCATAGCACGAAGAAGGCGCTCACCGAGTACGGCGACAAGCTGGAGGCGGGTGAGAAGGAAAAGATCGAAGCCGCGATCAAGGAGCTCGAGGGAGCGCTCAAGGGATCCGACAAGGCCGAGATCGACGCCCGGGTGCATGCGCTCGCCACGGCCTCGCAGAAGCTCGGCGAAAAGCTGTATGCCGACGTGCAGTCGCAGGCAGCCAGTGGCTCAGAGGGCTCGGCCAGTCAAGAGGCCGGTGGCGGAACAAGGGAGGAGGACGTGGTCGATGCCGAGTTCAAGGAGGTGAAGACGAAGCGGTAAGCCGCAGCAATGCCATGCTTCGGCTCGATTCCAGGCTTGGACGAACCGATACACGGACATCTCGTAATAGCCGGTCCGCGCCGTTCGCTGTTACGGCGGACACGATTTCCATTTTGGGTGAACATGAAGCTGAATTTGACGATTGATTCCACGCCTTTGAGCATTGAGCTTGATGACGTAATCGCCGGGCTGCTGGCGGTGCGGCTGGACGCGCCTTCGGAAGGCGACGCCATGCGCGACGCGATTTCCCGTCATCTGAGCGACGTCGGCGGTCCATGGCTGCTGGATGAGGAGCACATGCGCAATCGCATTCTGCGCCGTCTCATTCTGGAAATCGTCGATCCGGCGCTGGTCGTTCGCTATCTGATGATCGAGCAGCAGCAGTAGGTTTTCGTGCGAAACGGACGTGGAAGGCGGAAGCTGCGCGACGAGGCACGCTGTCGGGAACCTGAAATATATGAATCAGGGAGCAGGCGCGCCAATTTCGTCCAGGATGGCTCGCGCGAGCGGCACAGGTGAGCTGTTTTACTGTAAGGAGGTCGCTATGGAACTTCACATTCATTCGCACCATTTCACTCGCCGTACGCCTGACTGGCGCGCGGCCGTGATCGGCGGGTGTGTCGCTGGCGTGGTTTTCCTGGTGCTCGAGCTCGTAGCCATGTGGGTCACGGGGCAGAGCCTATGGGGACCACCGCAAATGATCGCGGCAATCGCCCTGGGACGTGATGCGCTTGCCCGACCTGCCACGTTTGACCCGGGCATCATGCTGGTGGCGCTCGTCGTCCACTTTGCGCTATCGATCGTCTTCGCGCTCATTCTGGCGGTGATCATGGCGCCGTTCAGCTTTGATTCGAGCATCGGAATGGCCTCGCTGGTGGGGGCTTTATTCGGCGTCGCCGTGTACCTGGTCAACTTCTACGGCATGACCCGGTTGTTTCCGTGGTTCGCAGACGCCAGAGGCTGGATGAGCCTCATTGCCCACATCGTGTTCGGGCTGGTAGCGGCAGACACCTATCTGCGTCTCGAAAGGAGGGAGACAGACGTGAGTGGAACGAAGGCCACCAGCTAACAACACGGTCCGGCAAGACCCACGTCGGCATCAGGTACGGCGACGGCGCAGGCGGCGGCGCTGCGTGCGCGGTTGTTTGCAAAGCGCCCGGCGCATGCCAGCTGCGAGCCGCGCAGGCGGCACGGCAGCCGCGCCGTCGTCTCCCGTTTCGGCGCACCGGTCACGGATGGCGGCCGAGCTTCGGCCGCCATCCGGGGTGCCCTTAAGACTTGGCTGATTTTGCCACCTGCATCGGCCTGAAACGACCCAGGAAGTGTGGGCACATTCCGAGAGCCACAGTAAACGCGGCTCTTACATCGCCCGAGGCGCTCAGAGTCATTTGAGTCCCGCGATTACCCCTGCAAGCGTTTCGCCCACACACACTCAATCTTCGCCGAACGCATCGTCCGGGTACAACGCTTCGAGCGGATCAAGAATCGTTCTCACCCGCGTCAGTTCGACGATAAATTCGTCAATCAGGTGCAGTGCATCCAGCACCTGCTCCTGAAAGGAGCCTTCGTGTCGCGATGGCACCGACGGTGCGCCGTTCAAGACCGCGTGCGCCATGCTGTTTCCCAGCAGATCATCGCGCAGCCCTTCGGGAGACATCTCCCGGCCCCCTTCGCCTCCAGCGCGACGTGGTGACCTGCAAACTTCTCAAGCATGGAGTCAAAGCCGACATGATCATTCGGAAGAGTCAACGGAGTGGATGTCACACCAACTGCTATGTCCAAAGTGGCTTTCGCCACGTCGATGCCAGCAATGACCAGTGTCGGATTCGGAACTGGCAAGCTCGCCATTACCCCTCCTTGTACATGCGAATTCGGTACACACAACTGTTCGGGCTTTCGATGAGCAGTTCGGCACTGCGCCTTAATGCTTAGAGACGGGCTTCAAACCCCATGGAAGTTCTGGCTGCACGAGCATCGCTTAACTTGCATCAACACCGGCCTGTGATGGCATTGCCCAACATCCGTTTGGCACGTTAGTCGCGTATGGGAAAAGCGGACTCGACGCCAACACATTCCTTTCGAACTAGCGATGGGAGAGGGAGGTCAGGGCGTACTGCGCGTGCGTCGCGCGGGCGAGCCACGTATGCCGGGAAGTCGAGAATGGCGACGAGGTGCTTGTGGTCTTTCATGCCGGGCGAAGCCTGCATGTCGCCGAACTGGTATCCGGGCAAGCATGAACTGCACGAGCGGGTGCCGACCTGAAATTACATGATTGTCCATGCTCGCGGACGCATCGCGATCATCGACGACAAGCGTTATGCGCGCAGTGTCATCGATCGGTTGACGCGCGCGCACAAAGCCTCGCAGCCATAACCATGGAACATGGTCGATGCGTCCAGGCACTACCTCACAACCGAATCCAAACAAGGCTGCGTCTACAGACCAAATGCCGTTTTCATCATGCTCAAGCGATCGGCAACCCGTCGTGCATAGCCCTTGGCGCCCCCGCTATAGCGACATAGCGCGCCCTCGAGGTCTCCACCTGACGCCCTTATGTAGTCTCGGAGAATCGCGGACCCGATATGGACGTTGGTGCGCGGGTCGGTCAAATCGGATGTGCGAAGGACACGGTCTCTGTGTTGAGATGGAAGTACTTGCATGAGTCCCTTGGCGCCAACAACACTTATCGCAAATCGGTCGAAACTAGATTCGACTGCGATCACTGCAAGCAATAACAACGGCGAGATTGTGTAACGCCTTGCCGCAGTTAGCACCGCGTGACCGATTCCCAAGGCGTCGTGTAATCCTATATGAAAACGAGAACTCACAACAGCTGCGATTTCCTCTGCTGTGGGTGCTTCCTCTAGCGGCAGGTGGACCGCTTCAGCCGACGTCGGCCAAGCCGGCGCAACGGCGCCATAACACAGCCCCGTTAGCGAGCAGAAAACCACAATAGCCGAGAGGACGATGTCGCGCAGGCGGCGAGCAAGAGTGTGTAGCCACCCAATTGAATCTTCGCTCAGGTTCGTGAACATGGTCTATGTTCCTCAATATTCCATGGTCACGATCGGTTCAATCGGTCTTCCATGGAACGACACGACGACGAATAGATGAAAACAACAAAGTAGAAAATCGGAGTATCGTGTACTGTCCAATTCAGTCTTTAAGAAATTAAACAATCTGCCCAGACCTTCCGCAGCGAAAACAGCAGAGTCGTCAAGCCAGACGCTCGAGCGCCCGATCAATGCAAGCTGCGCACGTTTCGCTCGCAACCAACTCGCGAATGCTGTTGGCATAGCGTTGGTGAGCCGCAGGCACCTGTCCACGCTCTTGCATTCTTCACGTTTGATTTGTTCATCCAGCTCGACCAGCCATGCCCGGGTCGCTCGAAGTCTTTTCGATACCCATCACAATTTTCCTTCAATGCCAACGAATCGTCGACGCTACAGTAAGCATACCTTATTAAAATCTACGGTCCGCCGGTAGACGTTCCTGTTCAGCCATGGCACGAACGTGTATTCGTCGTATGCATTGCTGCCCACATAAATCCAATTGCTGAGAATTCTGGACATCATCGTCTCCTACTTTTTCCACCATTAATGGGCGCCGGTTTTACAACAAAGGCCGCTCCATGCCGGCTTTCATGTCCTCCGATGCCAAGGCGGCGAGTTGCAAACTCGTTCGCCTGCAGCACGTCGCTACCAATAGATAGTACATGATGACTAAGATAGGTAAACATACCAACGACGTCAAGAAAAACTTTGGCGGCGTGTCCACTGGCTTCGCGCCTGAAAAGGCGGTCTCGAGCGCTCAAGCTGCTTGCGGGTGCCGGAACCGCTTCCCGGGAGTTGTCGTGGGGCTGGCAGGCTAGTGAGTAACCATGGGAAGAGCGGGAATACCCTCTCTTTTCCTCTTGCACAATGTTTTTCTTTCTGACCTAATTTCGGTACCATTTCCTATGACTATTCTGGGAGCGATTGCAACCGGAGCACACAACGACGTTTCAAGGGTTCAACGATCGATGAAGGCATGCGAGGCATTCGACGAGGAAGGTGTCATCTGGCCATGGATCTTCCTGGCGAGCAGTAGCTGGCCCGGCGCTTCCTGATTTACGACCAGAAGATGGAAAAGCTGGACCCATGGCTGCCTGCTTCTTGAAGGCACGGCGCACAAGACTCACGGCCGAAACGCGAATCCGTTCGCGAAGGCCGCCCGGGCGAACTGGTCTGGCAGGATCTGGGGCACGTTTGATACTTCGCCATTGGCCGTAACCCGCAGAACACAGGGAATTCCCTGTCTTTTTTCTTTTTCTTATTTTTGTATTATGACCTAACTTTGGTAGTATTTTCTACGAAGGCGCCGCAGGAAGCGTTTGCAACCGGGTCGCCTGTTGACGATTCAGGAGTTCAGCTATGGAGGAAGCCACGCGCAAGGCGTTCGCAGAGGACGGCGCCGTTCTGGTCAAGGGCCTTCTCAGCGAGCAACAGTTGGCCCGGTGCCGACAGGTCTTCGACTGGGGTATCGAGAACCCCGGGCCTATGGCCTGCAGCCTCTTCGACGGCACAGTGCACAAGACGCACAACGACAACGCCAATCCGTATGCGAAGGGGCGTCTGGACGAGCTCGCTGGAGAGCTGCCGTTCGGCCGACTGTTCGCGGATCTCTGGGGCTCAGACAACGTCTGGTATTTCGCGGAGGAACTGTTCCTCAAAAGTGGGGGCAGGAGCGGGCGCTCGCCGTGGCATCAGGACACTTCCTACCTGCCATGGGAGGGCATGCACTTCGGCAATGCCTGGATCAGTTTCGAGGCCATACCCAAACAGAATGCGCTCGAGATTGTGCGGGGATCGCATCGAGGCCCGCGGCACGACGGCACGACCTTTCAAAATGCTGAAGATCCGACTGATCCTCTGCATGGCGACGATGTCTGGCCACGCCTGCCGAATATCGAGGCTGAGCGCCGCGTTAGCCCGTCTGCTTACGAAATCATTTCCTGGGCGACAGAGCCCGGCGACGTCCTGCTGCTGCATCCGGGGGTGCTACACGGTGGCGGCGCGGTGGACACCGCGTTTCCGGATCGCCACACGCTCGTGCTGCGCTTCTTCGGCGACGACGCGGTTTTCAGCCCGCTGCCGCAACCGAGCCTCTCGGGCTTCACGCCGGCTGGTGTGTTGTTCGTTGAAGAACTTGCCGCGTTGAGAGAAGGGGATCCGTTTCGCGCACCGTGTTTCCGTCAACTCATCTGACCAAAGGGGCCACCATCATGACAATGTCCACTACGCGGCAATCAATCATCCCGCCGCCGTTCCAGGCGTTCTACGACGCCTACCATTTCTCACCCGCGACCCGCGTGGGGGACACGATCTGGGTCTCCGGCCAGGTCGGCATCGGTCCGGATATGAAAGCCGGCGAAGGAATGTCGGCGCAGGCCCGTATCGCCTTCGAGTCCCTGAAGGCCGTGCTCGAGACGGCGGGCGCGAGCCTTTCTGATGTGGTGGAGCTGACCACGTTCCATACAGATCTGCGCGGCGAAATCGAGGCCTTTTCGGCGGTCAAGGACACCTACTTCCCGGCGTGCTTTCCCTTGTGGACGGCGGTTGGCGTAACACAACTGGCATTACCCGAGTTGTGCATCGAGATTCGGGCGGTGGCCGTGGCAGGGTGCGGCGAGGGTTGAGCGGTTTGGTCTCGATGCGTCAGGATTGAATCTGACACTTCGTATTGCGAATTAGATTGAAATCGGAAGGAGAGTCATGATGAGAAAGCACACTATTGGAGCCTTGTCGGCCATTGCGGCAGCCTTACTGCTCGTGGCCGGGGCCGCCGTTGCCGACGATCTCACGTCGGTAGGCGCGGAGCGCTCGGCCAGCAAGGACGGGCTCGTGCCGGCGTTTGCCGGCCGGGAAGCGACGCCGGCCGGTTGGGAGTGGGGCAAGATTCGCGGCGACTTCTGGAAGCACAAGAATGAAAAGCCCCTGTACACGATCGATGCATCGAACGTCGACAAATATGCCGACAAGCTTTCCCCTGGGCTGATCCAGCTCGTCAAGCAACTGAAGGGCTATCGAATGGACGTCTATCCGTCGCATCGCGAGTGCCAGTTGCCTGATTTTGCCGAGCAGAATTCGAAGGCAAATCTCACGACGGCGAAACTCGCTTCGGATGGCGAGACGGTGCAGGCCGCAGTGCTCCCCGGCGTGGCCTTCCCGCAGCCGAAGAACGGCGCCGAAGCGATCCTCAACTACGAGACGCGTTATCGCGGCGAGGGCGTCGAGTGGTCGCCGGTTGTCACGTCCATTGCCCCGCGCCCCGGCAGCAGTGACTGGATCGACGCAATCGGTCCCCAGTCGTTCTTTTTCCCGGCCGGCAAGGAAGGCAAGACCACACCGCAGGACGTCGACCAGTTCAACCTGGGCGCCTACTTCTCGGTCGATTCACCGGCTGCGCTGGCCGGACAGGCCTTCGTGCAGCGTCAGTATTTCGACAAGGATTCTGAGACGTACTACTACTTTCCGGGCCAGCGCCGCGTGAGGCGTATGCCGGCCTATACGCATGATGCGCCGCTGATCGGCTTCGAGAATCAGTACCTGATCGACGAATCCAACATGTTCAACGGCTCCATCGACCGCTTCAACTGGAAGCTTGTGGGCAAGAAGGAAATGATCGTTCCGTACGACGATTTCGGCATGTACAACTTCAAGGACAAGCTGCATGACGTCGCCACGCTCAATGGCATTGCGTCCGACCATCGTCGCTACGAGGTGCACCGCGTCTGGGTGGTCGAGGCGACGCTCAAACCCACGGCGCGTCACGTCGCGTCCAAGAAGGTTTACTACCTGGACGAGGATAGCTGGCTCGCGCTTGTAGGCGAGGACTATGACGCGCAGGGCAAGCTCTGGAAGGTGCGCGAGAGCTATCCGATCCCGGTGTGGGAGCTGGGTGGCACCTGCGATAACGAGCCGATGGCGCAGTACGACCTCAACAGTGGACGCTACGTGTTCGACGCGTCGTCGATTGGCCAGGGCAAGGACCTTCACTGGTACGAGCAGGTCAGCAACCCGCGTTTCAAGACCGATTTCTTCACGGCTGAATCGTTGAGATCGGTGAGCGAGCGCTGAGGTTCGGCGCAGGTGCAGGGGACCGACGCGCGCCGCTGGCGTGTGTCGGCATCGAGGGTGACGGCAGGGGAGACTCATGAAAACGAAGATCATCGGAAGATACGTTGCGGCCTCGTTGGCCATGTTCGGCACAGCGGCAACGAGTGCATACGGTTACGAATTTTCGACGGGCCTGAACGATCTCACGGGCTCATGGGTGACCAACCTCACGGCGGGCGCGGGCATCCGAACCAAAAGCCCGAGCTGCTCGCTCACAGGCGATCCGAACTCATTCGGTTGCGGGGCGGCCGCCAACGTCAACCAGTGGGGCGTGGGCGACGACGGCGACCTGAATTACCGCAAGGGGCAGCCCTTCAGCACCTACATCAGCGCGACGAGCGAACTGCTCTTCAAGATGCCGAGTGAAGGGCTCAAGTTCATGATCCGCGGCACCGGCATGTACGACTTCCTCGCCGGCGACACGAACAGGACGCCGCTGTCGAGCACCGCTGCGGCACAGGTCGTCTACAACGCGCAGTTGCTTGACCTGTGGGGCGAGAAGGATTTCACGATCAACGGGCAGAACGCACACGTGCGTCTCGGCAACCAGGTGATCAACTGGGGCGAGAGCATGTTCGCGCAGGGCGGCATCAACGCCACCAATTCGCTCGACGTGCAGAAGCTGCTGATCCCCGGTTCGCAACTAAAACAGGCATTGCTGCCGGCACCGATGATCAGTTTTGCCGCCGATCTTTCTCATGGCTTCAGCACTGAGGATTACTACCAGTTTCAGTGGAACGGAAATCGCTATCCACCAGTGGGCTCGTACTGGTCCATCTCGAACAGCCTGGGCCGTGGAACGGACCCGTACACGGTTAACACCACGAATCTGAATGTGGCGGGCCCTAGCGCCGGTACGATCGCGGGGGCCAGCAGCGGTAACCAGAATGTGCTCAACGGGATCAACACCGGCCTCGTCAACGGTGCGTTTGCCGGCCCGCCCTTTAACGACATCGGCCTGCCTGTCAACTGGCAGGCACCCTCGAAGTATAAGCCGCAGTTCGGCGTGAAGTTCAACTACTCACCGCGCTCCTTCGATGCGAACTTCGGCGTCTATTACGAGAACTACACCGACAAGTCGCCGGTACTCTCGTCGCTGGCGAACGGGACGCTGAACTGGTCGTATCTGCAGAACCGTCAGCTCTTCGGCGCCAGCGCGAACTTCGGCATCGGCAACTGGGCGATCGGCACCGAGCTCTCGTATCGCCCGCACGATGCCGTGGCGCTGTCGAGCTGCTATGGCGCGGGTGGCCCGCTCGACCTGAACACCAACGGCGTCGCCGGCGCGAATTGCCAGCAATGGGCGGACGAGAAGAAGTTCCAGTACGACATCAACGGGCTGCTCGCGCTCACGCGCAGCGAGTACCCGTTCCTCAAGCTAATCGGCGCGGACGCAGCGGCCCTGACCTGGGAGCTCACCTGGATCTACTACCCTGGCCTGAGCACGCACGGCATTACGCGCACGGTCAACGGCCAGACCGTCACGCAGGTACCCCAGGCGGGCTACCTGCCGTGGCTGAACAACAACTCTGGTCTTGGCTACCCGATTGGCATGGCACAGGGCACCTCGAGTTCCGTGGGCGCGACCGTCGATTTCAACTGGACCTACGATGGCACGCTGATTCATGGCTGGCAGGTGACGCCCGGCGTGACGTTCGCTGACGGACTCTACGGCTATACGCCGACGCTCGGCGCGAATTACCTGCAGGGCGCGAAGTCGCTGAACCTCTACGTGCTGTTCAACCAGAACCCAACCGTCTGGCAGGCGGGCATCAATTACACGCTGTTCTGGGACGGACACAACACCGTGGGCAATCCCTACGCAGACCGCAACTTCGTCGGGATGTTCGTCACGCGGAACTTCTGATGGCCCGTTCCGTACGCCATTGAATCATCTGAAGGGAAATTGCCGTGTTAAATCGCCTGGTCAAAACGCTGGAGAGGGTGTTCTTCGGTTACCGCGTGGCCGTGCTCGTGAGCATCGGTCTGTTCACCGCTATCGCGGCTTTTTTCGCCGTGCAACTTCGCATGGACGCGGGCTTCGAGAAGCAGATGCCGATCGGCCACGAATACATCCAGACCTTCCAGAAGTACCGCGCCGACCTGCTCGGTGCGAACCGGATCACCGTGGTTGTGCGGGCACGCAAGGGCTCGATCTGGACCAACGAAGGGCTCACGCGCCTCTACAGAGTGACCCAGGCGGTGACGTATCTACCGAACGTCGACCGCATCGGCGTGCAGTCGCTGTGGACGCCGAACGCCTACGTGAACGAGATCACCGATGAGGGTTTCCGTGCCGAGCCGATCATCTCCGGCACGATTACGCCTGACCAGCTCACGCCCGACGTCGTCGCGAAGATCCGCCGTGCGACGACGCTCGGCGGTTATGTCGGCACGCTCGTTTCACATGACGAAGACAGCGCCATGATTACTGCCGAGCTCAATGAGCGTGACCGGAACGGCAAGGTGCTCGATTACGTGGCGTTCAACCACCTGCTCGAAGCGCAGATCCGCAAGCCATTCGAAGACGCGGGCTATGAAATCCAGATCATCGGCTTCGCCAAGCAGATCGGCGATATCGCCGATGGTGCTACGGCCGTGCTCGGCTTCTGCGGCATCGCACTGCTGCTCACGGCGCTTGCAGTTTACTGGTACTGCCATTCGGTGCGCTTCACGGTGCTGCTGATTTCATGTTCGCTGACATCGCTCGTCTGGCAGTTCGGCACGCTGAAGCTGCTGGGCTTCGGACTGGATCCACTCGCCGTACTGGTGCCGTTTCTGGTCTTTGCGATTGGCGTCTCACATGGCGTGCAGCAGGTCAATTTCATTGTGCGCGAGATTGCGCACGGCAACAGCTCGTTCGACGCGGCGCGCCATAGCTTCAGCGGTCTGCTGATTCCAGGCGTACTCGCACTGATCACCGCCTTTGTATCGTTCATCACGCTGCTGCTGATTCCGATTCCGATGGTGCGGGAACTTGCCATCACGGCCTCGCTCGGTGTGGCCTACAAGATCGTGACGAACCTCGTGCTGCTGCCGGTCGCGGCTTCGTGCTTCAACTTCAGGAAGACCTACGCGGACAGTGCCCTCAAGCGCAGCGAACGGCGCTCCGCATGGCTGCGCGGGCTCGCGCGCATCGCCCAGCCGAAGTATGCGGGTGTCACTGTGGCGCTCACGCTCGTGGTGTTCGCGCTGGCCGCCTGGCAAAGCCGCGACCGCGTGATCGGCACGCTGCAGCCGGGCGCGCCGGAACTGCGTGCAGATGCGCGTTTCAACCGTGACGCCACGTCGATCGCTTCGAACTACGACATCGGCCTCGACTGGCTCACGGTCGCGATCGAGTCGGCGCAAAAGGGCTGCGACAACCCGGCAGTCGGCCTGTATGAGGAAGACCTCACGAGCGCAATGGGCACCGAGCCTGGAGTGGTGTCAGTTCAGTCGTATTCGGGCATGCTGCGCCGCTACAACCAGGGCTACAACGAAGACTATCCGAAGATGAGCGTCGTGCCGATCGACCCCGGGAACTACGGTGCGGTGTCGGTGGACGTGGGGCGCGTGAAGGGTTTCATGAAGGCCGATTGCAGCATGACGGCGGTGCATCTGTTCCTCACCGACCACAAAGCTACGACGGTCAGCCGGATTCTGGACGACGTGAAGACGTATCGCGCAACGCATCCGTTCCCGGGTATTACGGTGCGTCTTGCGGCGGGCAATGCGGGCGTACTCGCCGCGACCAACGAGGAGGTGGCGGCCAGCGAGCTGCCGATGATGCTCTATGTCTACGCGGCGATCCTGATACTGGTGTTCCTCGCCTACCGCGACTGGCGCGCGATGCTGGCCTGCTGCCTGCCGCTTTCGGTGGCGACCTTCATCGGCTACTGGTTCATGAAGGAACTGCAGATCGGGCTCACAGTGGCCACGCTGCCCGTCATGGTGCTGGCGGTGGGCATTGGCGTGGACTACGCGTTCTATATCTACAACCGGCTGCAGGTGCATCTGGCGGGTGGACAAACCATTGTGAAGGCCGTGCAGCACGCGATGCTGGAAGTGGGCGTGGCGACGATCTTTACGGCGATTACGCTGGCGATCGGCGTGGCGACGTGGAGCTTCTCGGCGCTAAAGTTCCAGGCCGATATGGGCAAGCTGCTGGCGTTCATGTTCCTCGTGAACCTGCTGATGGCGATGACGGCGCTGCCGGCACTGGCCTCGGTGCTTGAGCGCTGGTTCCCGCGCCGCAAACCGGCGCGCGCGCCCGGACTCTTCAGTCACTGAACATGGGAGACGCAGTCATGATCAAAATGCTTGTTGCCTGTGCCGCGTTGTGTGCGAGTGCGGTGGTCTGGGCCTTGCCGCCGGGAACCGTAGCGGACTGGGCTGCAAAACCCCCACATGCGTGGGCTGCGCCGGCGCACATGATGTTAATGGACGCGGCGCGCGCCGGTTCACGCATCGTCGCGGTAGGCGAGCACGGTGTCATCATCCTTTCGGATGACGAAGGAAAGACGTGGCGCCAGGCGAACCAGGTGGTAGTTTCGGCAACACTCTCGTCAGTCACGTTTGCTGACGCGCAGCACGGCTGGGCGGTTGGCCAGTGGGGCGTGATTCTCGCGACGCGCGACGGCGGCGAGACCTGGCAGAAGCAGCGCATGGATCTCTCGGTGGACCAGCCGCTGTTCTCCGTGCTCTTCACTAATTCGCAGGACGGCATTGCAGTGGGCCTGTGGTCGCTGATGCTCGCCACGCACGACGGTGGCAAGACGTGGGAGAAGGTGACTTTGCCGAAGCCACCGGGGGCTGGCCGAGCGGACCGCAACCTGTACCACATTTTTGCCGACCACCAGGGCGCGCTTTACATCGACTCGGAACAGGGCCTGGTGCTGAAGTCCACGGATGGCGGTGCGAACTGGACCTATCTGGCGACGGGCAGCAAGGGCACGCTGTGGACGGGCGTGGCGCTGCCCGACGGGCGCATCGTGGTGGGCGGGCTGCTGGGCAGCCTGTACCAGAGCAGCGACGGCGGGGCGACATGGGCGGCGCTGAGCGCGGGCACGAAGAGTTCGATCACCGATCTGGTGGCGACTCGAGACGGACTGATGGGCGTCGGGCTCGATGGCCTTGTGTTCCGGCAACACGAGGGCAGCACGTCGTTCGAGGTTCATCAGCGCGACGATCGCGCGACGCTTACCGCTGCATTGATCGATGGCGCCGGCAAACCGGTGCTGTTTTCGCAGGACGGGGTGCTGACGGCCCCTTGAGACAAGCCGTTCGCTACCTTGTTAGAACGTTCTCCTTAGTAGCTGGGAAGAAAGGGGAGAAACAATGAAACTGAATTGGGCATCGAAGATGGATCGGAAACGTAAGCCGGATACACAGACGCGGCGCCAGCTGCTTCGCTTTACGGCAATGGGCGCGGCGTCACTCGCGACTGGCGGCGTGTCGCTGGCACAGGCCGCCGCAACGACCGCGACGAAGCCCATGAACGGCGACATTCTGGACGTCGCAATCATCGGCGCGGGTCTTGCCGGATTGACCGCGGGCCGTGACCTCAAGCTGGCCGGATGCGATTCGTTCGTCGTGCTTGATGCACGCAACCGCGTCGGTGGACGAACCTATAACCATGACCTCGGACACGGCGTCGTATCCGAAGCCGGAGGGCAGTGGATCGGTCCTGGCCAGACCGCGATCTTTGATCTGGCACGTCAACTCGAGATCGATACGTTTCCGAGCTGGTACACGGGCAAGACCGTCGTGATGGCGCAGGGCGCTACCGTGGCTCAGGATTTTCATGGCGGCACTGGGGGTGACGATACGATCGGCAACCGGCTTGCCGAACTGTCGCGCGGCGTGCCGTCCGGCGCGCCCTGGAAAGCACCGCATCTGGCGGAACTGGACAAGCTTTCTTACGGCGAGTGGCTGTTGCAGCAGGGCGTGAAATACGAGGACGGCTACTTTCTCGCATTAGCCGCGAAGCTGACCACGGGCGGTGCGCCAGCACAACTCGGTCTGCTGCACTACCTATCGATGATCAACAGTGCAAGCTGCAACTATACGCAACTCGAAGCGTTCAAGGGCGGCGCGCAGGAAACGCGCATCGTCGGCGGCTCGCAACGTCTGAGTATCAAGATGGCCAAACAACTCGGCGACAAGGTCAGGCTGTCCTCGCCGGTACGCAAGATCTCAGGGTGGGATCGCGAAGTGGTCGAACTGTATACCGATCAGGGCGTGGTCAGGGCGCGCCGCGTGATCGTGGCGATGAATCCTGCCCTGTGCAATCTGGTTGTTTTCGATCCGCCGCTGCCCGGCGGGCGGGCGCAACTCCAGCAGAACTGGCCCACAAACGCCCCCATGCGCAAGACGGTCCACGTCTACGACAAACCGTTCTGGCGCGACGCCGGTTACTGCGGAACGATCTTCCAGGTCGGCGGCCCGGTTTTCATGGCGTACGACAACTCGCCCCCCGATGCGTCGCTCGGCGTGATCGCCGCGTTCGTCGCGCCGGGGATGTTGCCCAACGATCCCACGACGGCGGAAAGAACGCTTTCGGCCACGTTTGCGAAGGCATTCGGCGACCGCGCGCTGCATCCGACGCAATTCCACGACTACGACTGGGGTCGGGTCGATCCATGGACCCTGCATTGCATCAATCCCATGCCACCGGGCTTCTGGACGAAGTGGGGCAAATATCTGCATCCCGAAGTGGGCCGCCTGATCTGGTCAGGGACCGAAACCGCCGACATCTGGGCCGGCGCGATGGATGGCGCCGTGCGTTCGGGTCACCGCGCAGCCTTGCAGGCGCTGGCCGGTTTCACTCAACGCGGCGAGGTGGCGTGAATGAAACGGGCATGGATCGTAAGCGCAGTCGCCGTGCTGGCAGGCGTCGTGGGTGTGGGAGCGCTCTACGGGCGCGAATACCTCGACGGCATGCATTTCGAAAAATCGATGAGCGAAATCGACAAGACGGAGGTGGTCAACGGCGGCCCCTGGCCGCAGCCGCAGGAGACCTGTGTCTTCTGCCACGGTGCGCACGGCCAGTCCGTCAACGCCTGGTATCCGGCGCTGTCCGGACAACCCGAGGCTTATCTCGTTGCCCAGTTGCACGCGTTTGCCGGAGGGCAACGACCCAACCCCTACATGGGGGCGATTGCGAGGGGGCTTACGGACGAGCAGATCAAGTCGCTGGCTGCCTATTTCGCGCGGCAGACGCCGTCCCAAAGCGAAGCGGTGCACGCCCAGACAGCGCTCGAAAAGCAGGGCATGGCGCTCGTAGCGGCGAAAAGCTGCCAGGCCTGTCACGGGGCGTCGTTCATGGGCCAGGGTCCGGTGCCGCGTCTGGCGGGCCAGGGCGAAGTCTATCTTGCGAAGCAGCTTGCTGCGTTCAAGGCGGGCGAACGTCGTGACCCGAGCGGCGCAATGAACGGGATGGCGGCCGCATTGTCCGGCGAAGACATCCACGCGGTAGCCAGCTACCTCGCGGGCCTGAGGCCTGGGGGCAGCCCCGCAGGCGTGCAATAGCCGCATTGGCGTAGCGCGGCAGGAATCGGGAAGAGACAGGAAATACCCTGTCTTTTTTAGCTTTACGTATTTGGTATCATGAACTATGTTTTGTATTGTGTTCTATCAAATTGGCGTGCATTATCGCAGTATCGTCCGACGGCGGGGTTCGCCAGCCGCCGAAGACAATCCGGGCATTTAGCCGACTCGACATTCGACCAATCAAGTTTCAGGAGACAAGCATGGCAAAGCATTCCGTCGTCGTTTATGGCGCAAGCGGTTATACCGGCATGTTGATCATGGACTGGCTCATCGACCAGGACATTCCCTTTACGGCGGTCGCACGTAATGCGAAGCGCACGCAGGACATGATGGCGCAGCGTGTCGTGCGCCTCGAATCGGCGAACTACGAAGTCATCGAAGCCGAGCACAGCGTGGATTCGCTCGTGAACGCCTTTCGCGGTGCAAAGGTCGTGTGCAACACGGTCGGGCCGTTCTTCAACTTCGGCCTCACCGCTGTGGAAGCGGCGCTCAAGGCTGGCTGCCACTACCTCGACACTACTGGCGAGCAGCACTTTATCCGCCAGGTTCGCGAGCAGTTTGGCGAGCAGTTCCGGCAGGCCGGGCTGCTGGTGTCGCCCTCGAATGCCTACATGTACACGTTCGCCGAAATCGCCGCCGAACTGGCACTCGAAACGCCCGGTATAGACGCGCTGGAGACGGCCACGCTCACGCGCGGCCCGCGCGGCGCCGGCGCTGGTGTGAGCGTGGGCTCCACTGCGACCATCTTCGAAGGCTATCGCCAGGAATCGTCCTATCTGTGGGAAAAGAAGCTGGTGCCACATGACAGGCACGCTTCGTTCAACATCGCTTCTCCCGATTTCCTTCAGCCCGTGTTTGCTCTGCCGTGGGGCGGTACGTCGCTGCCGGTGTATTTCGAGCACGATGCGCGCGTGCGCAGCTGTATCTCGTGCGTGGGTTTCTACGACAACAACGCGATGCAGATGGTGCATGGACTCGGTCAGAAGTGGGATGCGGAATACGCGCACCTGCCGCGCGAGCAGCAGGACGCGGTGCTCAAGCAGCTTGTCGATTCCGTGACTCCGTCAATGCCACCGCGCGAGCGCACGTCGCTTCATCGCACTGTCGACTTCGCGATCGGCCGCGGTCAACTTGCAGCGGTACGCGCGACCCTGCACGGCATCACGCCGTACATCGCCACCGGAGCCATTCATGCCGCCGGCGTCGCCAAGCTTCTCGACGGCGACACCGCCAAGGTCGGGTTTGCATCCGGCTCGAAGGCTTTCGGGCATCGCTATCTGCTCGGGTTCCTCGAGCAGCGCGGGCTCGCGCGCGCGACCGTCGCTCAGCTGTAAGCGCCGCGAACGAGCAGATTGAGGACAGATTCAGGGAAACATGGGACATGGCAATCATTGACTTCTTCGATCGCGGTTGGCGCATCAACCCCAACGGCATCGCCTACATCCAGGACGAGCGCAGCTATTCGTTCGATGATGTGCACACGCTGTCGTGCCGCATCGCCAACGGGCTGCTTGCCGCCGGCTTCGAAAAGGAAGCGAAGGCAGCGGTCTGGGCCGACAACGACGTCACGGCATGGACCTGCACGCTGGGGCTGTGGCGTGCGGGCGTGGTATGGATTCCGGTGAACGGGCGCAGCGCGCCGCAGGAGAACCAGTACCTCCTCGAGGCATTTGACTGCGAAGCGCTGTTCTTTCATCAGGCGTTCGCACCGGCGATCGAGGCGCTGCGTCCCAGCCTGCCGAAAGTCAGGCTCTGGATCTGTATCGATGCCGATCTGCCATGGGCACCGTCGCTCGAGAAGTGGAGCGCGGCGCAGCCCGCGTCCGAGCCGCGCGTCGATTACGACATGGACGACATCGTGACGCTTTCGGGCACGGGCGGAACGACCGGTTTGCCCAAGGGCGTGATGAACACGCATCGCGCGTTTCAGACCTACTTCGCGCAGTTCATGATGGCGTTTCCGTATGGCGTGGAGCGTCCCGTGAATCTCGCCGCGGCGCCCATGACCCATACCGCGGGGATGCTGTCGCTGCCTTGCACCGCGCGCGGCGGTACGGTGGTCGTGCTGCCGAAGCCGGAGCCGGCACGTCTTCTCGCGGCGATCGCGAGGCACCGGGTCACGGAGTTCTTTCTGCCGCCGACGGTGATCTACCGCCTGCTCGATATCCCCGGCATCGAGGACCAGGATTTTTCGTCGCTCAAGTGCTTTCTGTATGGCGCGGCGCCGATGTCGGTGGAGAAGCTCAAGCGCGCAATCGAGGTGTTCGGTCCGGTCATGGCGGGCGGCTACGGCCAGACGGAAGCCCCTGCGTCGATCTCCTATCTCACGCCGGCCGAGCACTTCGTGGACGGCAAGCTTGCGCCGCAAGAGCGTCTCTCCTCGGTTGGCCGCCCCAATCCGCTCGTGCGCGTCGAGATCATGAGCGATCGCGGCGAGATCCTGCCGCAAGGCGAAACCGGTGAAATCTGCGTGCGCGGCGACCTCGTGATGAAGGGTTACTACAAGGCGCCCGACAAGACAGCGGAGACAGTCGTGGACGGCTGGCTGCACACGGGCGATATCGGTCATCTGGACGCTGAAGGGTATCTGCATATCACTGACCGTAAGAAGGACATGATCATCAGTGGTGGCTTCAACGTCTATCCGAGCGAAGTCGAGCAGGTGATTTGGGCGCACCCCGCGGTGCAGGATTGCGCGGTGATCGGCGTGCCCGACGAAAAGTGGGGCGAGGCCGTGAAGGCGGTGGTGGAGCTCAACGCGGGTCAGAGCGTCAGTGCCGAAGAGCTCGTGGCGTTGTGCAAGGAGAAACTCGGCTCGGTCAAGGCACCGAAGAGCGTCGACTTCATCGCGGCACTGCCTCGCAGCACAGCCGGCAAGGTGCTGAAGAAGGATCTACGGGAGCAGTACTGGCAGGGTCAAGCCCGCCGGATCTGAGTCAGTCACATTGAGATAAAACACCATGAGCGACATTTACATCGCCGGCATTGCGATGACCGTGTTCGGCCGGCACTTCGAGCGCAGCATTGACGATCTCGCGGGCGAGGCGCTACGCGGAGCATTGAAGGATGCGGGTTGCGATGGCGGGGTGATCGGCGCGGCTTTCTATGCGGGTATCACCAACGGGCAGCTGCAAGGCCAGTTGTCGATTCCGGGGCAGGTCGTATTCAGCAAGATCGGGATTGACGGCATCCCGGTCTACAACGTCGAAAACGCCTGCGCTTCGGGTAGCACCGCAGTGCATCTCGCAGGTCATGCCCTCAGGTCGGGTGCTTGCGATGTCGCGCTCGCGCTCGGCGCAGAGAAGATGAACGTCCCGGACAAAGCGAAATCATTTGCCCTGTTCGAAGCGGGCTGGGATGTGTCGCGCGTCGAAGAGAACTTCGCCAGCCTGATGAAGCTCGGTGAAGGCATCGAGCCGCCGCCTGGATCGGAGTCCGATCGGCCCTATAGCCGCTTCATGTCGGTCTATGCCGCGCTGTGCCGGTATCACATGAAGACCTACGGCACCACGCAGCGCCAGATCGCGGCGGTTTCGTCGAAGAACCACCTGCATTCGGTGCACAACCCGTACTCGCAGTTTCGCCAGCCGTTCACGATCGACGAAGTGCTCGCAGCGCCGCCGATCACGTATCCGATCACGCTGCCCATGTGTGCGCCGGTTTCAGACGGTGCGGCCGCAGCGATCCTCTGCACCGAAGAGGGACTGCGGCGCATCGGCGCCGACCGCAAGCGTTGCATTCGCGTTGCGGCAAGCGTGATCCGCAGCTTCACTCATCGGGGTATCGACGAGCCGGAACAGAACATCGGCCGCCTCGCGGCGCTGCAGGCCTATGAACAGGCAGGCCTCGGCCCCGAGGACATGGATGTCGCCGAGGTGCACGATGCGTCGGCGATGGGAGAAATCATCCAGGCCGAAAACCTGCAACTGGTTCCGCCCGGCCAGGGCGGTCCTGCTGCAGAGCGCGGCGAGTTCACCCTCGGCGGGCGCATTCCCATCAACACGTCCGGTGGACTCGAATCGAAGGGGCATCCACTGGGCGCGACGGGAATCGGTCAACTCTACGAACTGGTGACGCAACTGCGTGGAGAAGCGGGCGCGCGTCAGGTACCCGGCGCGCGTCATGCGATTCAGGAGAACGGCGGTGGATTTCAGGGCATCGAAGAGGCGGCGCTTGCCGTCCACATTCTGAGCAAGACTTGATGGAGCAGGAATGAGCGAGACGACGGAAACACAGGTGGAACAACAGGACGGTTCGCGTTCGGGAGTGAGCCGCCGCACGTTCCTGAAGGGCGCAGCGGCGGCAGCCGTAGTCGCGCCGGCCGTGGCGGCTACGCAATGCTCGCGCGTCGAATCGGCTGGCCCCGTGGAGGAGGCCAAATTGACTGCTGACATGGAGAAGTACCGCACACTTGGCGGCTGGGTGGAAAGACCAGACGACTTGCGGCCGGAACTAGTGGGCGACGTGAATGCGGATGTGGTCATCGTCGGTGCCGGTTTTGCCGGGCTTTCGGCTGCGCTGGAGCTGGTCAGGCACGGAGCGAAAGTGGTCGTGCTCGAGCGCGAGTTCGCCGGCTTTGGCGCGAGTGGACGCAACGCGGGCTATCTGGCCGGCGCGCTCGCGCTCGAATACGATCTTTTTCTCAAGAGCGTGGGTAACGAGAAAGGGAAGGAGATCGTCCGCTACTACGAGGACGCCGTTCCCTTCGTGGAGGGGAAGCTCAGAGAGTACGAGATCGACTGCGACTACAACCAGACCGGCATTATCCGTGCGGGCATTGATCCCGCACAAGAGGAGAAGGTGCGCGAGGACATGCGAACCGGCGCCGGGTTGGGCTTTCAGTCGGAGTTTCTCGACCAGGCCGAGATGCGTGCGCGTGGCATTCCGCCGGCGTTTTTATTCGGCAATTACGTGTCGCGCGGCGGCACGCTCCACCCCGGCAAATACGTGATGGGGCTCAGGCGCGCGGCGTTGCGAGCAGGCGTGAAGATCTACGAGAATACGCCGCTGCTGTCTTACACCGAGGGGCCGGTCATCAAGGTGCAAACCCCGCGCGGCAGCGCGAGCGCGCCGGCGCTGATGCTGGCCACCAACGCCTATACGCCGCAGCTCGGCCTGCTCGCGGACAAGGTTGTACCGCTACGGGTCTCGGCGATCGAGACCGAACCGCTCTCCGACACCCAGCGCAAGGCGTTGGGTTGGCCGCGACGCGAAGGCATCGTGACGGCACACTGGACCATGGAAAGCCACCGCCTGACCGTCAACAACACGCTCGTCGTGACGACGAAGCGAATCCATTATCCATACGGCTCAAAAACGCCGAACGTGCCCGACTATGAGTCGTATCGCGAACTGCGCACGGCTCTGCATGACCGCTTCCCGTCCCTCAAGGGCATCGCGCTGCGGGCATGCTGGAGTGGCTATATCAGCTTGGCCAATGATGCGCTGCCGGCTGTCGGAGCCACGGGGGCGCATCGGAACATCTTCTACAGTGCCGGGTGCTCCGGACATGGCGTGGCTGCCCAATCCATGGTGGGCAACATGATTGCCGGGCGGATTCGCGGGACCGAAAATCCGCTCCTTTCCGCGCTGGATCACAAGACGCCATCGACGCTGCCCGAGCCGTTGCGATGGTGTGTTATGAACGGGGCGCTGGGGGTGGTGAATGCGCTCGACGACCGCGTGAACAGCAACGCGCGCGCCGCGCAAGCGCTGCGGGCGTGACGCGCGTCAAGGTATGGGACGCTTCCGGCGAACAAGCCTCGACGAGGCCTAATTGGGGCACTGTGCGAGCGCCTCAGTGATCGGCTACCGCGGTTGAAGGAGATGAGGAGCGGGGATGACCGCTGCAGCATGTCCCCCGTGTAGATGGAGTTTCAGCCTGGTGTAAGATATAGTCATGTTTACCTAGGAAGCGGTTCGTGTGACCGCATTGCCTCTCCCCGGCGAGGCGTCTCACTCAAGGCGGAAAGCGATGACAGTGACAAAAGAGCCAAGCACCCGTAGGCGGCGCACGTCGAGCGCAGCACCTTCCACGGGAACCGCACCCGACGGCCTGCGGGCCCAGGGCGTACGTACGCGCAATGCCATCATTCGTGTCGCAAGGAAGCTCTTGCTCGAGAATGGTCCCATGGATTTCTCGCTGCGTGCCGTCGCGCTGAAAGCGGGAATCAGTGTCAGCAATCTCCAATACTACTTCCCGACGCGGCCTGACGTCGTGCGGGCGGTGATGGCGCCGGTGATCGACACGTATATCGATGTTCTGAAACAGGCGCTCCAGAGCAACGCCTCGCCGCGTGCGACAATCGAAGCCATTCTCGATCAGTCAGTGCAGGACGCGAAGGACTCGAAGAACATACCACTGTGGTGGCATTTCTTTTCGTTTGCGTCTACCGACCCGGAGTGCGCGCAGATGCGGGACGAATGGTACGACACCTTGACGAACGAACTTGCCAAGCTCATTCGCGCCGCGAATCCGGAGCGTGGGGCGGCCGAGAGTACCCATATCGCTGTGCTGCTCATTTCGATGGTGGACGGCATGACCATCCATCTGGGCACCGCGCGCGGCAAGCGCGCGTACATGCGAGGGTTTGAGGCGATGTTCCTTGAGACCGCGCGTAACCTGGTATGGGGGAAGACGGTGGATGCCGAGACGGCCTAGCAGCCCCGGCACTCTGCCGGCGAAGAAAAAGGACGGGGGAATACCCTGTCTTTTTTTTTCACCTCATGTTTTGTATTGTTACCTATGTTTGTTATGGTGATCTATTAATGAGGCGGCTGGGTTGCGGGGCAGTCCGGTCGACATATGTCCAGGAGAGGAGTACTGAAATGATTCGACTGCACAAGTCCGTGGGGTTGCCTCTGGCAGGCTTGACTGGTTTCGAAACGCCGATGGGGGAGGAGGAACGTGCGATCCAGGAGACGGTTCACCGTTTCGCACGCGACGTGCTGAAGCCCGTCGGTCGCGAACTGGACCGCATGACGCCGGAGGAAGTGATCGCGCCTGGGTCCCCGTACTGGGGCGCCATGATGGAGAGTGCAAAGCTGGGCCTCGATCCGCAACTGCTTGCGCAACTTCCGCCAGACATGGCGGTGCGCATCGAATCGCTGATCGGCGAAGAGCTCGGCTGGGGTGATGCGGGGCTTGCCGTTTCGATCGGCGTGGCGCCCGCTCCGTTGATGATGGCACAGTCGATCGGTAATCAGGAACTGATCGACATGTGCACCGGCAAGATTGGTTGCTGGATGAATACGCAGCCCGACCGCGGCACCGATGCCGCGATTCTCTACCGCGACGAGATCAGCGCGGGCGGCAAACAGCCGGTGGGTAATCTCACGGCAAAGGTGGGCGCAGACGAAATCGTCATCAACGGGCAGAGTTCCGCGTGGATCTCGAACGGCTCGGTCGCGCAGGTGGCGCTCGCATACATGGCGGCGGATTATGGCGATGGCTTCTATGGCAACGGGGAACGAAGTGCGTTCACGAACGGGATCGGCATGATCCTTCCGCTCGATCTGCCGGGTGTTTCGCGCGGCAAACCGCTCGACAAGATTGGCCAGCGCTCGCTGCCGCAAGGCGAGATCTACTTCGACAATGTAAAGGTGCCCAAGCGTTTCGCCATTGCGCTGCAGGATGATTATCTCGGCAATCTGGCCTCAACCTGGTCGTTCGCCGGCACGCACATGTGCCAGGTGTTCGTGGGCGTAGCCCGCGCTGCGTTCGAACTCGCGCTGGGTTATTGCCACGAGCGCAAGCAAGGCGGGGCGCTGTTGATCGATCACCAGATGACGCAACTGCGCGTGGGCGACATGTTGCGGCGGCTGGAGATGGCGCGTGCGATTGCGCGACGCAGCCTCGCATTCTCACGTCTGTCTCCAAAGAGCCATCCATACGCTACGGCACAGGCCAAGGTCAGCGTGACTGAAGAAGCGATGAAGATCACGCACGAGGCGTTCCAGCTCTTCGGCGGCAACGGTACCACCCGCGAATTCCCGATCGAGAAGCTGTTCCGCGATGTGCGCTCCGCACTGATCGAAGACGGCGAGAACTATCACCTTACGTTGCGTTTGGGCGTGCTGGCAGGGAAGCTCTATCAGAACGGGTGGACGAAAGAGTAACCAGCCCGTCGACGCCGATATATTGGCCCGGCGTTGGGGCTCCATGGTACCCGAATGAAGCTGTCGAATAGCGGCTACTGTGTGTGCAGTGCCGCTAATCTGGGTTCGAATCCGTTTGTCTATCAGGAGTACGACATGAAAGCTGCTGCGATATCGAGCCGTTCGGCACTCGCGGTTGTGCTGACGTCCATCCCCGTTTCTGCTCACGCGAGCGGCGGCGGCATTCGCCCGCAGGAACAATCGACTCCGCAATTCGTGTCCGTTTCAAGTGGAGCGCCCGACGAGTCAAGTGCGCAGACCGATGCGGCTCGTGCGGACGGGCGCCCGGGCACGGAAGTCAGCCAGGCGCTGGGTAAGACCCGGGCACAAGTCCGGGCCGAGCTCCTGCAGGCCGGGGAGGAGGGCATGCTTCCGCCACGCTGGGTTGATTATCCGCGCAGTGCGTCAACGAGGGCGCGCAATCGGGAAAACTTTATCCGCGTGGAACAAGTGTGGAAGGCGAAAGCGATCATTCCGCCGACGAGCGTAAATAGCACAAATGGACTGAACGAGGAGCAGCAATGAAATTGGTGGTCGCTGTAAAGCGGGTCGTGGATGCCAACGTCAAGGTCAGCGTGAAATCCGATGGCACGGGCGTCGACATCGTCAACGTGAAGATGTCGATGAATCCGTTCGACGAGATCGCCGTGGAGGAAGCGGTGCGGTTGAAGGAGGCAGGCGTGGCCACTGAGGTGATCGCAGTTTCGTGTGGCGTTCCGCAGGCACAGGAAACGTTGCGTACTGCGCTCGCGATCGGCGCGGACCGTGCGGTGCTCGTGGAGTCCGCAGTTGAATTGCAGCCTTTGGCTGTCGCGAAGCTCCTGAAGGCGCTGGTCGACAAGGAACAGCCGCAGCTCGTGATCCTCGGCAAGCAGGCCATCGACGACGATTCGAACCAGACCGGCCAGATGCTCGCCGCGCTGGCGAACCTGCCGCAAGCGACGTTTGCCTCGAAGGTTGTGGTGGCCGACGGCAAGGCTACCGTGTCGCGTGAAGTGGATGGCGGCGCGGAAACGCTCTCGCTGACGCTGCCCGCGGTGGTCACGACGGACTTGCGCCTGAACGAGCCGCGCTACGTCACGCTGCCGAACATCATGAAGGCGAAGAAGAAGCCGCTCGAAACGCTCAAGCCGGAAGACCTGGGCGTGGACGTCACGCCGCGTCTGAAGACGCTGAAGGTTGCCGAGCCGCCCAAGCGCAGCGCAGGCGTGAAGGTGCCGGACGTGAAGACGCTGGTCGAGAAGCTGAAGACGGAAGCCAAGGTGCTGTAAGGAGCGAGACGAAAATGACGAATCTGGTGAATCTGGTAATAGCCGAACACGACAATCAGTCGATCAAGGCCGCGACGCTGAACACGGTCGCTGCAGCACAGAAAATTGGCGGCGACGTTCACGTGCTGGTCGCGGGCCACAACGCTCAGGCCGCAGCGGACGCAGCAGCGAAGATCGCCGGCGTTGCGAAGGTGCTGCTCGCCGACGCGCCGCAACTCGAACAGGGTCTTGCAGAGAACGTCGAAGCGACGGTGCTGAGCATCGCGCAGAACTACTCGCACATCCTGGCTGCGGCAACGGCAGCGGGCAGAAACGTCACGCCGCGCATTGCCGCGAAGCTCGACGTTGCACAGATCAGCGACATTACCGCCGTGGATGCGCCCGATACGTTCGAGCGTCCGATCTACGCCGGCAATGTGATCGCAACGGTTCAGTCGTCCGATCGGGTCAAGGTCATCACAGTCCGCACGACCGCTTTCGACGCCGTAGCATCCGAAGGCGGCAGCGCAGGTGTCGAGAAACTCGAAGCGGCAACAGACAGCGGCCTCACGCAGTTCGTCGGCCGTGTAGTGACGAAGCTCGACCGTCCAGAACTCACGAGCGCGAAGATCATCGTCTCGGGTGGCCGGGGTCTGGGCAGCGGCGAGAACTACACGAAGGTTCTGGAGCCGCTGGCCGACAAGCTCAATGCCGCGCTCGGCGCCTCGCGCGCAGCAGTCGATGCTGGCTACGTGCCGAACGACTACCAGGTCGGTCAGACCGGCAAGATCGTCGCGCCGCAACTGTATGTGGCAGTCGGCATCTCGGGCGCAATCCAGCATCTGGCCGGCATGAAGGACTCGAAGGTCATCGTCGCGATCAACAAGGACGAAGAAGCACCGATCTTCAGCGTGGCCGACTACGGCCTGGTGGGCGACCTGTTTACTGTCGTGCCGGAACTGGCGTCGTCAATCTGAACGCAAACTTGGAGTTGCGGCTGTGATGTCCGGGCGGATGCCGGGCTAATCCCGCTCACTTGGGCGGATCGTCAGAATCCCTGCATGGCGCGGCGCTTTGGTACCCAGCCAGGCGTCGGGAAGTGGAATGTCGCGAGGCATCTTTTGAGATACAGGGGAATACCCTGCATTCTTTTCGATCTCTATATTGGTATATTGACCTATCTTTGTCTATATGTACTAATATTGGGTCGCTGAAACAGCGGATCGCGCGGTCTCGCGCCAGGGGCGCGAATGATTCTTAAGGGATTTCAAAGAAGTTGCGCAGCACGGTGTATCGACCGGATATGGAGACTGGCGCCTGAGCGCAGCGGTTTCGGTCACCCGCTCAGAGCGGGAGCCTTCATCAAGTAGACAGAGGCACTATGGCAAAAAAATCTTCTCCAGACGGCGCTGCAAACCTGCAGCGCAGGCAATGGCTCAAATATGCCGGTGCCTCGGCAGCTGCCGTGGGTACGCTCGCCATGAGCACCCAACAGGCGTATGCCGCAGTCACCAAGGCCGCGCCAGGCGCGGACGGCATTCTCGACGTCGCTATCGTAGGAGCGGGGCTGGCCGGACTGACCGCCGCGCGCGACCTGCGCCACGCGGGCTGCGAGTCCTTTCTGGTGCTTGAGGCCCGGGATCGCGTGGGTGGGCGAACGTTCAACTACAACATCCCCCGCGGGTACGTTTCGGAAGTCGGCGGGCAATGGATCGGGCCCGGCCAGACCGCCGTTGCGGATCTCGCGCGCGAGCTGGGCGTCGGGACTTTCCCGACCTATTACGACGGGAGTACGGTCATTCTGGGCGGCAACGGCCGCGTGGCAATCGATCTGAAGGGCACGTTCGGCACTGACGGGGCGATTGGCGCCAAGCTCAGCAGACTCTCGCGCGACGTGCCTTGTGGCGCACCGTGGACGTCCCCGAAGGTCGCTGAACTGGACAAGCTCTCGGTCGGTGACTGGCTGGAAAAGCAGAATATCAAGCCTGAAGATCAGGTCGCATGGAATGGCAGCATCACGCTTTCGGGCGGCGCGGCGCCGGCGAAGATGGGCTTGCTGCACTTCCTTTCGATGGTCAATTCGGCGGATTGCGATTATTCGCAACTCGACAGCATCAAGCACAGCGCCCAGGAAACCCGCTTCATCGGCGGCTCGCAAATCCTCAGCATCAAGATGGCCCAGCAACTGGGCGATAAGGTCCGCCTGTCTTCTCCAGTCCGCCAGATTTCCGGATGGGACGGCGACGTCGTCACCCTGCATACCGACCATGAAGAAGTGCGGGCACGGACCGTCATCATGGCCATCCATCCGGCTTTGTGTCATCAGGTGCAGTTCGATCCGCCACTGCCGGAAAAGCGTGCGGCCCTGCAGCGCGCCTGGCCCGCGAATTCCCCGGCACGGAAGACGGCCATGGTCTATCGCCGTCCGTTCTGGCGCGACAAGGGCATGAACGGGAGCATCTTCCAGGTCAATGGCCCCATTCTCTGGGCCTACGACAATTCTCCGCCCGCCGGAGAGATCGGGGTCATCAACGCGTTCATTGAGAATGCGATGGTCCCGTCCGAGCGGGACGCGGCAATGGCCATGCATAAGCAGTTCTACGCGCAGGCATGGGGCGATGAAGCGCTGTCTCCCATCGCTTACCACGATCAGGACTGGGGACGGGTCGATCGCTGGACCCTGACCTGCGTTTCCGCCATTCCGCCCGGCTTCTGGAGCGCTCACGGCGAGGCGCTGCGCCCCTCGTGCGGCAAGCTGATCTGGTCGGGGACGGAGACTGCGAATATGTGGGCCGGCTACATGGATGGCGCCGTGCGCTCCGGCCATCAGGGCGCGCTTCAGGCGCTTAATGCGCTGCGCCGGGCGTAGGAGGGTAACGATGAAGAAAACACTATTGATTGGCATTCCTCTGGTTATTGCCCTGATACTGGCCATTTTCGGCTCCGATCTGCTGGGTCTTTACCGGCTGCAGCGCTATCTCACGGCATCGACCACGGCTTACCTGGCTGACGGCGGCCCCTGGCCGCATGTGACCGACGTCTGCATGGGCTGCCACGGCGTCAAGGGCAATTCACTCCATCAGGGGTATCCGAGTCTCGCCGGGCAGCCGGCACCCTATCTGGAGACCCAGCTCCACAATTTCGCGAGTGAGGCGCGCCGTAATCCGAACATGGGGCCCCTCGCGATGACGATGAGCGATCCGCAGATCAAATCGCTGGCTGAATATTTTGCCAGTGTGACCCCGGTCGCGAATCACTACTTCAAGCCGGATGCGCAATTGCGCGAAAGGGGACAGCGTCTGGTGGCCGCGAGCAACTGTGTCGCCTGTCACGGTGCCCAATTGACGGGCCACGACCAGTTTCCGCGTTTGGCGGGGCAGGGATACGACTATCTGCTCGCGCAGTTCGACGAGTTCGCATCCGGCACTCGCAGCGAACCCACAGGCGTCATGAAAAACCTTGCGACAGGTTTTTCGCCCGAAGACCGCAAGGCTATTGCCACCTATCTGGCAAGCCTTGACCCGAAGAAAGATTGACCAATCAGATGCAACCGGAAGTTGGGAGTTTAGTCATGGACCTCAGATCTGCAATTCTTATGCTCTCCAGTGCCTTGCTGGCATTAAGCTCATTTTTCTACGGCTGGAAGGTCGTCAGGAAACGAAATTATCTTCTCGGCCTGGAGATGTGGATCGTCGGCACATCGGCGACGAACGCCATTGGATTTTTTGCTACCGGAAATGCCGTTTCCTATGAAGTAGCGCACTTCTTCGATGCATTTTCTCGAGGATTCGGCATACCCATCATCGCCGTCGCGGGTCTGATGGCGATTACGCATGGCTACAAGCCGTCGATTCGCCAGGACGTCGCGGTATTCGTCGTCGCGTTTGCGCTTACGTTCGCTCTCGTGGGAGCGGAATTCATCGCTGGGGTTTTGCCTTACTACTATCTGACGATGTGGATTCTGCTGTCGATCTATCTTGTGTACTTCATCAAAAGACTTCTGGAAATTGGCGAGATGCTCCGTGCGCTGGCCGTGGGGGTGGCTCTGGTAACTTCACTGGGCATTGCGGTCATTTACGATTTTTACAAAATACCGGGCGAAGAAACAAACGTCTTTTTCAACTTCTACACGCTTGCCTTGTGCTCGTGGGCCTACTTCATGCCGGCGGTCTATTACGGCTATTGCGCTCTGGAGCGCGCCAAAAATGGCAGAGTCGTGCTGAACTCGCCCACGCCTTACCGAACCTGACCTTTCCCGGAGATCAATGATGAATCAAACCTCGCATAGGGTCATGCGCTTCACGGCCTGGAGCGCAATCATCGGCGGAATTCTGGCGTACGCGAATGTCGGCTTGTCATTCGTGGTGACGGGCCCGGATGCGGATATGGTGCTGCACGGTGCATCGATGCTGGCGTTGCCGCCGGATACCCGCGACGTGTTTCGCTGGTGCATGGTCGCAGACACATGTGGCTTCTATCTGCCCTTCCTGGTCATTGGCGGATACTTTGTGCACGTATTTCGCGAAGAGCTGGGTGCGCTCGGCAACATGGTGGCGATGGCCGTCGTGTTGTACGTCATGGTTGGCGTGACTGGTGCTGTCGTGCAGTTTGCGATCCTTCATCCGCTGGCCCATCTTTACGCGGGCGGCGACGATGCCACGAGAAACGCCGCGGCGGCAGTATGGACTGCGATAGCCAACGGGACACAAAACGGCCTCTGGTGGATTGAGGGCCCGCTCGTGCTCTTCTGGACGCCAATTGCCGCCAACGTGCTCAAGAAGGAGGGATGGAAGGGATCGATTCTGCTCAAGATCGTCGGCTGGGCTTTCGGGGTCTTCTTCCTGCTCGGCTTGTTTCCGGATCTCGACGCGTTTTCGAATGCCAGCGAGATGGTCATCGTACTGGTTCTGCCGCTATGGATGTTGTTGTTCGGCTGGCAGATGCTGCGCCGCGCGCGAGCGATGCCGGCCCGAATGCAAGGCGCTGGCGCATCCACCTAACGCAACTCTCAACTGCATCTCAACACGGGACTGAATATGACTACCCTGATCGTGAGTTACCCGAGCACAGAAGGCGGGACGTTTGACCGCGAGTACTACCTTTCGACTCATGCTCCACTTGTCCGCTCAGCATGGAGTGAGTTTGGTCTGCAATCAGCCGAGGTCCTGTTCCCATCGCCGGATCCGCAACCCTTCTCATGCGTAGCGATACTGCGATTCAGCGATCAGGACGGGATCAATATGGCCCTTTCGTCGGCAAAAACCGCTGAGGTCGTTGGCGACGTGAAGAACTTCACCAATATCACACCGACGATGTTCTGCGCGGACGACTGAGCGACTACGCGGCTGGCATGACTTCGCCATTGCCGTCAGGCCTGCAATCCTTGCGACATCCGATACCAGTATGACGAATCAACTTGCCCTATGACATTACTGATTGGCATTCCTCTGGAACTTGACACTGGAGAGCGGCGCGTAGCGACCGTACCCGAGGTGGTCGAGAAACTGATCAAGCTCGGGTTCATGGTAGCCGTGCAAAGCAGCGCAGGCGCCGCAGCGAACTTTGACGATGACGCCTACCGAGCGGCCGGTGCCGAGGTCATCGCATCGGCCTCCGAACTCTGGGCTTGCAGCGACATCGTCCTCAAGGTTCGCGCTCCGAGCAGCGACGAAGTCGCGTCGATGCGCGAGGGCGGCATGCTGATTGGCTTTGTCTGGCCTGCCCAGAACCCCGAGCTGATGCAGCAACTGGCCGCGAAACGGGCCACGGTATTGGCCATCGACTCGCTGCCGCGCACGCTCTCGCGCGCGCAGAAGATGGACGCGCTCACCTCGATGGCCGGCATCAGCGGCTATCGCGCGGTGATCGAGGCCGCGCATGCGTTCGGCCGCTTCCTGAACGGTCAGGTCACCGCCGCCGGCAAGGTCCCGCCTGCGAAGGTCTTCATCGCCGGCGCGGGCGTAGCGGGCCTGGCCGCGATCGGCACCGCGGCTAGTCTCGGCGCGATCGTGCGCGCCAACGACACGCGCGCCGAGGTGGCCGACCAGGTCAAGTCCCTGGGAGGCGAATTCGTCAAGGTGGACTACGACGAGGAAGGCTCGGGCGGCGGCGGCTACGCCAGGGTTATGAGCGAGGGCTTCCAGCAGGCGCAGCGGGCGATGTACGCGCAGCAGGCGAGAGACGCGGACATCATCATCACCACGGCGCTGATTCCCGGCAAGCCGGCTCCGAAGCTCATCACGTCCGAAATGGTGCGGACGATGAAGCCTGGCAGCGTCATCGTGGACATGGCGGCCGAGCAAGGCGGCAACTGCGAGCTGACCGTGCCCGGAGAAGCGGTGGTGCACCACGGCGTGACCATCGTCGGCTACACCGATCTTGCTTCGCGTCTGGCGCGGCAGTCGTCCACGTTGTATGGCAACAACCTGCTGCGCGTAGTCGAGGAACTGTGCAAGACCAAGGACGGCACGATCAACGTCGATTTTGATGACGACGCCATCCGCGGCCTCACGGTCATCAAGGAAGGCAGCATTACCTGGCCGCCGCCGCCGATCAGGCAGCCGGCCGTAGCACCCGCACCCCAGCCCGCCGCTGCTGCGGCGGCAGTCGCGCCGAAGAAGGGCCACGGCAGCGGCGAACCGATGTCGGCGAAGTCGCTGGCCATCGCCTTCGGCATCGGGGCGCTGGCCTTCCTGATGGTGGGGCTGTACGCGCCGGCCACGTTCCTCTCGCACTTCACGGTGTTCGTGCTGGCCTGCTTCGTCGGCTACATGGTGGTCTGGAACGTCACACCGTCGCTGCACACGCCGCTGATGAGCGTGACCAACGCGATCTCGTCAATCATCGTCATCGGTGCGTTGGTGCAGGTCGCGCCACCACTGGGCGAGCCCGGCATGGCAGACCGACCGTCGGGGCTGATCCTCGGCCTGGCGGTGGGCGCGCTGACGCTCACGGCCGTCAACATGTTCGGCGGCTTCGCAGTGACGCGGCGCATGCTGGCGATGTTCCGCAAATAAGGGGACGACAACAATGACTTCCAACCTGACTACCGTCTCCTATATCGGCGCGGCGATGCTCTTCATCCTTAGCCTTGGCGGCCTCGCTAATCCTGAGACCGCGCGCCGCGGCAATCTGCTCGGCATGGTCGGCATGACCGTTGCCGTGCTGGCCACCATACTCGGGCCGCGCGTTTCGTCTGGGGGCATTCCGTATATCGTCGGCGCGCTGGTCGTTGGCGGCGCCGTTGGGATTGTCGCTGCGAGAAGGGTGCAGATGACGCAGATGCCTGAGCTCGTGGCGCTGATGCACAGCCTGGTCGGCATGGCGGCCTGCTTAGTGGGCTTTGCAAGCTACGTCGACACCTCGGTCCACTTCACCGGGTCCGAGAAGGCCATCCACGAAGTCGAAATTTACATAGGCATTCTGATCGGTGCGGTGACATTCGCGGGCTCGATCATCGCGTTCGGCAAGCTCTCGGGCAAGGTCGGCGGCAAGCCGCTGTTGCTGCCGGCGCGGCACTGGCTCAACCTGGCAGCGCTGTTGGTGGTGATCGTGTCCGGCCGGGCATTCCTTCATGCGGGCAGCATCCAGGATGGCATGCCGCCGCTCCTCGTGATGACAGCGATCTCACTGCTGTTCGGCATGCACATGGTGATGGCGATCGGCGGTGCCGACATGCCCGTGGTGGTGTCGATGCTCAACAGCTACTCGGGCTGGGCGGCGGCGGCCACCGGCTTCATGCTCGGCAACGACCTGCTGATCGTGATCGGCGCGCTGGTGGGCTCGTCGGGCGCGATTCTCTCGTACATCATGTGCCGCGCGATGAACCGCAACTTCATTAACGTGATCGCCGGCGGATTCGGTACCGCCAGCGGCGCGCCGGCAGCGGGCGGCGGCGGCGCGCAGCCGGCCGGCGAGGTAGTGTCGGTGAACTCTGCCGAAACCGCCGAGCTGCTGCGCGACGCGAAGAGCGTGATCATCGTGCCCGGCTACGGCATGGCCGTGGCGCAGGCCCAGCACACGGTGTACGAACTCACCAGTGTGCTGCGCGAAAAGGGCGTAGACGTTCGCTTCGCGATTCACCCGGTGGCCGGCCGCATGCCGGGTCATATGAACGTACTGCTGGCCGAAGCGAAGGTGCCCTACAACATCGTGCTGGAGATGGACGAAATCAACGCCGATTTCGCCGAGGCGGACGTTTCGATGGTCATCGGCGCGAACGACATTGTGAACCCCGCGGCGCAGGAGGATCCGGCGAGCCCGATCGCCGGTATGCCGGTACTGGAGGTCTGGAAGGCGAAGACGTCGATCGTGATGAAGCGCAGCATGGCCTCCGGATATGCTGGCGTGGAAAACCCGCTCTTCTACAGGGACAACAACCGCATGTTGTTCGGCGATGCGAAGGCGATGTTGCGCGAGATCTTTGCAGCACTGAAAGCCTGAACACGGTGACGCGCTCGACAACTACGGTTCCTTCATAAGCCATTCGTATTTGATATTACTGTGCCTTACCGGCACGCCAATCCCACAAAAAGGATTACTTATATGAAAAAGTCCCGCCGTACTTTTATGATCACGACCGCCGGTGTGGCTTCGAGTCTGGCGCTCACGCGTCTTGCATTCGCCGATTCTCCGAAAGTGTCCGACACCGACGCTACGGCGCAGGCACTCGGCTACAAATCCGATGCAACCAAAGTTGACAAGGCGAATACGCGAAGTATGCCGTTGGCCAGGTTTGCGGCAACTGCACGTTCTATCAGGGCAAGCCAGGCGACGCGTTCGCGCCTTGCCCGATGTTCGGGGGAAAGCAGGTCGCAGGCAAGGGCTGGTGCAGCGCGTATAACAAGAAAGCCTGAAGCAATGGCGCGTGTCGACGATCTCTGAAGCATCAGTGGGTGACCGGTGGTAGCAAGCGGCCAGCCGATAAGACATTATATTTCGTCATCCAAATATAAGAGGGCTGGCTGTATGGGAGCTTTTGCGGGGACGATCCGGTTCAAGGTCATGCTGACGCTTGGTGTCTGCGTCGCGCTGATGGTGGCGATCGGCATGATGGGCCTTCGCGGTCTGGCGAGGCTCAGCACCGATATGGGCAGCATGTACTCGGCGAGTACCGTGCCGATCGAGGATCTCGCCTCGATGCAGGCGGCGGCGCTCAAGATCCGTCTGCAGATGCGCTACATCCAGGCGCTGCATGAACAGGACAAGGCCGAGGAACTCGTGGCCGATATCGGCAAAGAGCAAAAGAAGCTCGATGCGGCCTGGCACGACTACTATCCCGCGAAGATCGCGACGGCGGATGAGCGCCGATTGGCCGACCGGGTAGTGATGGTATTGGCCGCCTTCCGGACGCAATCGGACGATATCGTCGCGGTGCTTCGTTCCGGCAATCAGGACATGGCGGCCTATTCGATTGACGAGCTGACGGAAACCGGCGATGCATTGTCCGACGCAATCGGCCGCGACGTTGCACTGAGCGCCATGCAGGCGCGGCAATTGGCGGAGGGCGGCAACGCGACGTTCGATGCGTTGCGATGGACCGTGCTAGGTGCAATCGGACTTGGCATTGTCGTAGCCACGGCTGCTTCGGCCTGGCTGCTTTGGGCGATTACGACGCCGCTTAAGGCTGCGCTCGACGTTGCACGGCAAATCGCCGAAGGCCGTTTGGGCAACGCCGAGGGCATGAGCCTGCATGGAGAGTTCGCCCAGTTGCTCGATGCGCTGCAAACGATGGACCGGCACCTCGCAGGGACGGTGCATACGATCAAGGGATCGAGTGATGCGATCCAGTACGCATCGATCCAGATAGCCGAAGGCAGCGCGGATTTGTCCTCCGGCGCAAGGCGACAGGCCGAGTCGCTCGAAGAGACTGCGGCGAGCCTGAGCGAGCTGATCCTGTCGGTTCAACGCAATGCGGATCACGTTCGCCAGGCCGCGGAGTTTGCCAATGCGACGTCGCTCGCGGCCGATACGAGCGTGGCGGCCGTCGAGCAGATGCGCGGCACGATGGGCGTAATTTCCGCCAGCTCGGCGAAAATCGTGGAAATCACAGCCCTGATCGAGGGGATAGCGTTTCAGACCAATATCCTCGCGCTGAATGCCGCCGTCGAGGCCGCGCGTGCTGGCGAGCACGGCCGCGGGTTTGCCGTCGTCGCCGGAGAGGTGCGCTGCCTCGCACAGCGGGCGGCCAGCGCGGCGAAGGAAATCAAGGTGCTGGTGCGCGACTCGGTGGAGTCCATTTCGGGTGGCTCCGCACATGCCGACCGGGTGGCGCATGCCATGGGGGACGTGCGGCTTGCGATCCAGCGCGTGGTCGAAATCAACGACAGCATCTTCGAAAATTCGGAAACGCAGCGCAGCGGGATCGGGCAGGTCAACGAGGCGGTGAGCCGCATGGATCAGGTGATCCGCCACAATGCCGCCGTCGTCGAGCAGGCAGCGCAAGCGGCGTTCTCGCTGGGGGAGCAGGTCGTCGCCCAGCGGCACGCGATTGCGGTCTTCGAGGTCCATTCTCCGGCAAGCGCGACAACGAACTGAGTGGCGACGGTCACCGTTGGACCGCCGGAACACAGAATAGATACGGGGAGAAGACTTAGACATGCTAGGCATGTATCCGACGTTTATCGGTTCCATCACGGGACCCGGCAACTGGTACTCGATCGCCGTGGGCCAGTCCACGCGGCGTGAGCGGCCTGATCCATAACTTCGTCCGGGTCTGGGCCGGCGAGTGGGTGTGCTTCACCGTGAAAGTCGAATGGCTCGCGCGCCTGCCGGTCTTGATATAGATACCTGACTCACGCCTCGATTTGACATAATTAAAGTGATCACTTTTCGTGAAAGTTTTAGTTCAAATCGTGCGCTGTTTTTTGCAGCCCACTTGTCTATTGTCGGTTTCAAGCGCCCATGCCGGGGAACAAAAACCCGCTTGGCAACCTGGGTCCAGGGCGATGAAGATCCAGGTAATGCGTTACGTTGATAAGCAACCACGAGCGGCGGCGGCGTGCCGGACCGTTACTTCATTGGTGATCGACGGGCTTGTGACTTCTGGTAAATTTATCGCTACGCGGCGCAGTACAAATACAAAGACCGCGAACGATATAGTCGAGGTGTGTCATGGAAGTTCTTGATCGCGCGCCCGCCGTCTCGCCGGACGGACGCGCCGTGGTTTTCATGCTGTCGGCCCGCGGCCGCGACGTCGAAGGGGCGGTCGCGCGTGCCGCGCTCGAAGAACACTTCTGGCTGCCGCCCGACGCCGACGCGGCACGCACACTCAAGACATTTGAAAACGGCCGCAACCGCATCGTCGCGGTCGCACAAAGAAAGTTGCTTGCGCGGCCGGACGCGCCGCTGCGGCTGACCGTCGACGACTTCCTGACCCGGTAACTGACCGTTGGCTGACGCTGACCGTCGTGTGGACGTGCGTCTGATAAACACATAAAAACGCACGACCGTTCAAATGTTGCTAATTTCTTTTATGTCAAATCGTTAGCTTACCTAAGTATATTGCTCTAAGGCTGGTCTGCATGAACTTTTTCCGGTAATGTCGGGCTCGGCGAAGCGCCGATATTAGCGAGAGAACAGGTCCTCCACTGCGTATTGTTCACAAAACTGTTCCGCCGACACGGAACGCAAACGATTTCATAACCCGATCGGCGACAGCTCCGTACGCTGCCGTGACCATCGAGCTTGGCGTTCGATGCTGGGGACAAACTTACGCCTTGAAAAGGGCCGGTTCTTTGCATGCGGACGAGTCCTTCTCGGGGCCTAGTAGGCGGCCGGCCTTTCTGAGATAAGTAAGCCAGATTGCCGCGCCGCGTAGTCTGGAAAGCCGGATTTGACGTTGCAGCGTACGTAATTGCGTCAGACCGTTAGTTGCATTTCAATCTCGTAAGACCCTTCCGAACGGTGAGCTTTTGCGGGATTCTGAAACCTCGGCAAAGCGAGTGGGTCGTCAGTCTTTGTTTTCGACAACCAATCGAGTTTTCCGACCGGGCTCCGTTGCGCCTACACGGTCACGCGGAGGGCTAAACTCGATGTTGATCACTCGCACGTGCCCCCCCTGAATCTGGGCCAAAAGCTGATAGCCCAAGCCCAAGCACACGAGTCGCCGTCTCGGAAAAACTTGGCTGGCCTGTCGATGCGGCGGACGGCTTAGATGCAGATAGCGCTGGCGCGCCGATTTGGCTGCATCTCAGCGGCACATTGGTCCTTGGCCCATACCGAATTGACGCGCAGCGTGTACGATATAAGCGATTGACCATGAGTTTCGGGAGGCGACATGAACGCGAACGCGGTGTGTCAGTTGCACGGACCAACGACCATAATCCGCACGAATTCATACGGGTTTCCGGTCTATGCGTGCTGCTGCAACGACGTGACTTCCGTGACGCCTCCGGATGCGTGCACGAGGGCGCCGACGCAACACGGACATGACCCGCAGCCCGAACAATCGAAGACGAGCAAAGAATGACACTGACGATCAAGCCTGCTCCCTGCGTGGCGACGGCAGTCCGCGGTCTGTTGGCCGGTCGCAGCGCAAGGTTGAATCGATTTTTCAGCTTGACGTAACCGGGCGATGCCTGCCGATATCGCTGAATAGAGTCGTTGATTCTAGTCTACCAGCGCTGCATTCAGCGCCACTACCAGCTCTTCAGTGTTCGTTGTCACTCTCAAAACCTCGCAAATGCTCGCCAGCCGCGTTGATGCGACGTGCTCAGGACTGTCCTAATGGCCCGGCCGCTCGAGCGCGTCAAATACGCCAACATAGCTGATCCACCCTGAACCGCCCTTCAAGCACGCATAACGTCAACGGCAGCTCTTTTGGGCACCGGGTATGACAAATCGTCGGCCTTTGCAGACGCTCAGAAGTCGACGATGACGAGGCTGCTCTACGCCTCGTTTCCGACATTCACGTATCGGCGCTGGTTAATGTGGCGCCACCATCGGGCCACCGCGCGCTTCGACTCAACTGACCAGCGGGATTGTTGGACGCAATCTGGCTCACTGGCAACGGGTAGTCACGAGATTGCCGATCGCTACACTCGTGCCATAAGGCGGCGCTCTCGCCGGCACTGTGGCGGGCACGCGACCGTCATCGGATAGACCGCGTTGCGAGAATCCATCGCACTGACGCTTCCCTAGCTGAGCATCGTCGCGAGGTCTTGCTGAATCGCATCGGCTTTCTGCGGCTGTTCCGCCCTTACGATGAAATCGCCGAGTCCGAAGCCGAGGGAACTTCTTCGAGTGGATTTTTCGGCGACAGTAAGCGAATTCTTCTACGCCTGACATGCCAGCACTAACTCAGCCTCCATAAATGCTTGAGATCGAAAATTTTTCCGTGCTCCCGTCGGTTCGATTCACCCAAAAACATTTACTACCAAAATCTGCGCTACGGACGCTGAAATTGGCAATGCCGCTCCCAATCTTCTCGACGGCGTTGGGGTGGCGTTCTACCACGGCTCGCAGAATGACCGAGTCTGCTGCACTAACACGGTCACCCACGTCATAGCGATTGAGCATCGCCTTCAAAAACGCGGCGGCGTCCCCCTTCTTCGCAAAGGACATCGGACCAAGTGTTATGGGCTTCGCTGGCATGCATTCCTCAAATATCGAGAGAATCGTTATTTAGCGGCCTCGTCAGGCAGCTTGAGACGTTCTCGTACCTCGCGCACGATGATCGCCGGGATGTCCATATCTCGCAGCCGATTTGCCCGCTCGACGATCCACGCCGTGCAGCCGTCTGTACTGAGGTCATCGCGCGCAATCTTCTCATATAAAGCCACTGCGCTCATCCGGGAAAGGCCGAGCTCCATGAGCGAAAGGAGAGTTTTCGAGGAAACGCCGAATTCAAGCTGGGTTCCGATATCTAATTCATTTTCAATCAGATCTTCGCGGTTGATCTGCCGAAGATGCACATGTAGCACATCCATGTAAGCCGAAAGGTATTTCGGCGCTTTAAATCGCGCGATCTGCTCCACAAGTTCCATCGTCCCGCGAATCAATTCAGGCAGTTTGAATGGGCGATTGTTTTCACGATGCCATTCTATGCTGTCCTGAATCGTTCTGGCGAGAGAGTAACCGCTTAGCCACTTCACAACGATCAGCGCGTAAAGCCGTAAGCGTGACTCCGGTACAAAAGCGGGGAATAGCTGCTCATTGATCCGGTTCATGATAGTGATGAACCGGTCGTAGCTGTCATTGCTTGCCACTTCTGCCGGTAGCAAGTTTTCGACATCACCAGCATATGCACGAAAAAAATCAAGCAGCCGTTGAAGGCCGATTGCGCTCACGCCAGGATGCCGTGCGGCTAGTGCCACATCGATTTCGATCTCTGGGGTTAAGGCACCAAGTGCATCGTCAAGCTTCTTGATCGTTATGTCATTGTGGCGCTTCGCGAGACTAGCAACTGACACCGACCCGAGGCGCATGTAAGTAGTCAATAGATAGGCGCCGACCCGCTCAAACTGATCGGCATCGCTCATGCTAGTCAAATCGGATGAACCGCGTCTCTTCAGATAATCGGCCATACCGTCTCCGAGCTCCAGCACGGCGTCGGTTTCGCGCTTAATCGGATACCGCGCACGATTGGGCACGCCTTGAGGCCACGCCTGCGGGTCCTCAGGATCTATACAGACGATGTTTCCTTGGAACTCATCTCCCCATCGACCCGCGCGACCTGCCAAGTTCCAGAAATCGTGAGGCTCCATCGGATGACCCTTGCCCTTTCGCGGCCCACGAACCACGATTGTGCGGCATGACAAGTTCACCCCCTCAATCAGGGTCGAGGTGCACACGAGGAAACGGATCTTTCCGGACCGAAAGAGTCGCTCAATTTCCATTCGGAGTAACGACGGCATGTTTCCGTAATGAAACGCGACCCCTTGCTCAACGAGCGGAGCCAGTCGGAACTCATGATGCACCCCCTTTCGTGCAAGCTCAGAGAGATGTGTGAGTTCTGGATCGACCGGCGCGGATGCAGGCAAAAGCTGACTGATCAGATCAGCGACTTCCTCTGCCTCGCCCGCGCCATTTGTGTATACGAGCGTGCCACCTCGTTCCCCAATAGCTGCGGCGATGAAAGCGAGTCGCTTCTTTATGCCATCCGGCTTGCTAGGGAGTTGGAGAGTCCCGATCGAAAGCGAGGAGTCCGGCTGTCGAAGACTAAGCTTCCACAATTTAGATTTTCGCGGCACTTGCACCGCGACCAACAAGTTCTGAAGCACCGTCGAAGAGTCGCTGTCGACGGTTACAGTATCGACACCTTCTGGTGCATCCGTGAGAAGCTCCCCTGGGTTTTGCGTCGCAGGGCTGATGAAGACCGCCTTCAGCTTTATGTTGCATCGGGTGACGCGTTCGACGGCGTCTTGGAGGACCACGCCGCGCTGACTATCCCCAATCTTGTGTGCTTCATCCACTACTAGTAAGTCGACAATAAACTCCTCATTGAGCACGTTGGTGAGAAGGTGAAGGCGCTCTTGCGTGAATACAAGAATTACACGGGTATTTCCTGCGCGAGCGGCTTTATATTTTCCTGCCAACGGCAGTGATGACACTACGACGCCCTCGACACCAGCAAGCAATTCGTTCAAGCTCGTCTCGATCTCGGAGACCAATGCACGGGTCGGGGCGAGATAGACGACGACTCGGGTATCACCTGCGATCGCTTGGTCGATAAGCCATTGGAGCACTAGAAATGTCTTGCCGGAGGCCGTCGGTGCAGACGCCGAGAGCCAGCTTTTGCCTTTCGCATAGTTCCAAAAGCGTTGTTGGAAGTCGTTTACCTGCAACCACGCGCCACTAGACTCGACTAGGACCGATCGATCCATTTGCCGCCGATCCGACTCTATGCGGAGCGCGATGCCGAGCCGCTCATCTAGCCCGGACGCCAAGAGCTCTCGTTTGATCGCTAGCGTAATGGCTCGAAAATTAGAAAGCTTCCCTAGAAGAACGGCGCCAGTGTCTTTTATTGCTTGATCGTCTGTGAGCGAAACGGCAGCGGTCGCGATCCGAAGAGCAGCCTCCTGATCGAGCCTCTGTTCAGAACGAGCCAGAATACTGCCGGCGAAAAGCAATCGAGGCCAGTCAATTGCGGTGACGTCCTCATTGGCGTCGTCAAGAACCAAATTGTCTAGTTCGCCACGCACCGTGAGGCGCGTGATGGTGTCAAGATCGGGTCGTACACCTTCTTTCAAAAGCCATGAATTAAGGTCAGCCAGGCTCATTATTCTGTGATCCCCATCGTTTTCAGGAACGCTTCCCGAAATCCATCGGCTGATGGCAAAGGGACGCAGAAAATCTCGATTTCGACCTGATCGAGCTTCTCGATCTTCAAGCGCTTCCCAATGTTTTTCCGCCAGCCAGCCAGCGCTGCGCGAGACGCGTTGACAATCTCATCCGCGACTGCACTCACGCCCTCCTTCGGATAAAACGGAGCGTCAAATCCAACCAGAGCCACGCCGCAATACTTAACCCGCTTCGACATCGGTGATGACTTATCAAAATACTTGCGCAGCGCATTCGTAATATCAGGATTGCTGAGGTCAGCCTTGTCGCTCAGAAGTAGTAGATCGCGCTCGCGTTCCGCGTCCTCATGTTCAGGCTCAATTAAAAATGGGGCAAGGGAGCTCAAACAGTCACGGATCGCCGCGGCCGCCTCATCATAAACTTTCGATTCACCCCAAAAAAGCTTCAGCGTACCTTCTGGCGTCACACCCGCATATACGCCGTCCGCGCCCTGATAATGCATACGTGTGTCGGTCTTCAGATCCATCTTGCAAAGAATCTGGGGTAGTTTCAAGAATCGTTCGGCCAACAAAAACAACAACATCTCGCCACCCTCTCCGGTTTTCGCCAGATCTGTGAATGAACGCTTCGCACGTTCAACCAGCTCCGTGACAGCCTCGGTACTGTTGTACTTTTGATCCCGCGCCTTTGCTTGGGCGAGCTTTGAACGAGGTATCGCGTAGTCCACTACAGCGTTGCGCATGAATTCCGCAAGCCTGCGTGGTTGAACTCGGCCGTTCGCATCGACCGATAGACAATGGCAATGGATCTTGACCAGATGTCCGTCAATGGTCACATCTCGTTCCACGAGCGAGAGATGAATATCGAGTGTCTCCGGATCGCCAGTTAATGCGTTCTCAAGATCGAGAGCGGTGATATTAGCCAAGCGAGCTCCATTTCATTTTAATCACTGCGACAAACGGTTCGGTTCGCCGCCCTCTACGCTCAAGCGAGAAGTTGGTGTCCTTCAGTAGGGGAACTGCCCCCTCGCGGTCTTGCACGCCGTCACATCTGTGTCATCGATCCAATTTGCTGCCAGCTCGCATGCGGTAGCTGAGGCGACGTCATTACTCTTGAAAGTGACATCGTCGCTACCGGACCGCATCATGCGGCGGCAAGAACAGCCGTTTCTTGCCTGAACGAGAACCGTGTCGAGATACAAACACTGTCCCTGCGTGGACCTCGAGACAACTCAAGCGTGAGCAGACTGTCTTCTGGGAAGGCCGGGCTAAGCTCAAGTTTCAAATACTCGAACAGCTGGCGATCATGGACTGCAATCATGACCTGGCGGCCGTGTTCCTTCGATAGAGTCCTTAACAACGCCGCGAACTGGGCGATGTGAACGTCATCCATCGACTGCACGGGATCATCCAGAATTAGCCAAGGTAGTTCCCGTGGCACCGATAAGTGCAGTGCGATGAACAGGGTGAGTGCCGCAGTATTCAGATTTCCGGCGCTCAGCATCGCCCCTGGCGTTCCGCCGGCATCCCCACCGTCCCGATGCTCCGTTATGAGTTTGGGCTGGAGCCTCTGCGTAGACGATTCCGGGATCCGAAATGCGGGCACGAAAGGCTCAGCCGGTGCCAAACGCACGAACAGGTCTCGCCACACCCGGTTGAGCCGGTCGTTGAATTCACGCCGGATGATGGCAGACCGAACCTTGTCAACAGCGGCTCTGATCACATTACCCTGTTCACGAAGAGTCTGCGCCCTTGCGAGGGCATGCTCGGCGTGCTGCTTCGCCTTAGAGTCAGCTGCGATTCCCTGTTCCAGGTCCTTACGGCGTACGACTGCCGAACGAACGGCAGCGATATGGTCCGCGCCCCTACGCCGAAGTGAAAGCCGTTCCTCGAGACGCGCTGCCTCGGACGAGAGAAGCGTCGTCAGCCGCGCAGCGGCCGCCTCGAAGGACTCACCGTCCTCAAGTGCAGGAGCGGCAATTGAAAGTGCGAACTCGCTCAATGTGTCGCGCGCGGCCGCTAGCGACACGTGGTGTGCCTGCGCCGCGCTCACTGCGCGCCGCGCAGAAACGTCCGCTGCACGCAATCGACCGCCTTCGCGGAGTGCGTCAATATTTCTCCCGAGTTCATCGTTCAGTGTTCCAACAGCGGCGAGTCGTCGGTCGAGTTCCGCCAGTGCTTGCTCGTCGAGCCTGCGCGCAGCAATCGCTTCAATTTCCCGGTTTAGCCGCTCGACCGTAATCTGCGCTTCGCTACGGGTGCGACCAAGGATAAGCAACCGCTCTGCCGATGACGACAATGTCCGAACCTTGTCGTGGACGTGAGCACTGAGCGGAATATTGCTCACTTCGCTAAAGTTTCGATCGCAGACCGGACAAGTCTCGTCCAAGATAAAGGCTGTCAGTTCAGCCAGTGCCGAGCCCAGACTACCCGCATTGCTCGACAGACGGGCGACTTCTTCGTCGATTGTGCTGCGCTGGCGCAGCGCGACATTACGCTCATCCTGAGCTACTGCGTGCCGGGAAATGTCGGCCCGCGCCTGCAGTGTGCGCTCCGAAAGCAACTTCTGCTCAGCACCAAGGCGGACAATCGCCGCTTCTGCGAACTGTTCGGGCTCGCTGGGAAGTGAAACATCGGGTAGCAGCGCTTCGACGCGCTCACGAAGTGTGCTAACCCGCTCTCCATATTCAGACTCCCACTTTTCAAAAGCCCTTCTGGATTCGTCTGCGCCTGTTGGCGTTGCAGCCTGGGACTTGATCGCACTTTGCGCGGCATCGATTTCACGTTGAATTGAGGCCAGTCTTCGCTGCTGATCTGTCAGCCGAGCAAACGCTTCCGCGTCCTTGCCATCGGCAAAGGCCGAGGAGACCTCACTCAGCGCCTCCTCCGTCAATGTTGTGGAAATGCCCAGTGCCGTACAAAGCGTCGAAAGATCGCCGAACGCAACCCGAATTTGCTCATTCAGTCCGTCACACGTCTTCCGCTTATCTGATAGCAGCTGATCAAGGCGCGACCTTTCATTTTCTGCCGCTTGCCAACCATCCACATTCTTGCGAACGTTGCGCACATCCGCCAGCGGCTTCAGTCCAGCTTCAAGTGCGTCGAGCTGATCGAGCCCGAGCAGGTTGGCCACGAACTGCGCTAACGGTGATGCTGCGTCGTTGCCTGCATCCTGATAGATCTGCAGTAACTGACCAAGTAGAGACTGTGGCAAAAACGCGCGTTCCCGAAAGAAGGAGGCTCGTTGATTGTCGAATGCGGTGATCGATTGTGCACCGGCGGCGTTCAATACAGCCTCGAAGCTGTACTCCGAGGTTTCCCCGCGCGTGCGCAGCAGGACGCTACCCTCCGTCGCTGAACGATGAAGCAGTTGCTTGCCGTAACCTGGGTCGGCGCGTTCTAGCGACTGGACCCGCCCGGTTAATGCCAACTCGACCGCAGATAGCAAGCTTGTCTTACCTGCACCGTTCTCGCCATGGACCAGCACGACCTTGGCATCGAGCGGCGCATGTATCTGCCCACGAATGCTGCGAAAATTGTTGATGTCCAGGCCCTTGAGCAGAAGATCACTCATCACTGTTGTTCCTCGCCAGATTCGGACTTGAACGCGCCATTGATCATCTGAGCCGCAGCATCCGTCACGGCATTCTCACCGGCCGTTGATGCGACGATCACCGCATCGACAAGAGCCTTGTCTGTCCCGTCCGGAAGCGCGCGAACGAGCTGTTCCATCGATGGGCCGCCACCTTCCTGCACTCCTGTGAGTGGAGCAGGAAGCGTCAATGGCAAAAGTACGCGAATACGATCGTCAAGCTGATGTTTCGCCGCCTCGTTCGCTAGCTTGCCATTATCGTCGAGCGATGCACTGTCAACCTGCAATACGCGACAGGTCTCAGACAACGCTTCAACACCTTCGGCTAGCACGGCGCCTGCGAGGATAACCGTTACCACGTAGCGTGAGCGCGCAATATCGAGCGCGCGGCTCAACGCTTCCACCCGGTGTCGGACGCGCGTACCGTCCCGATCACCAAAGTCTCCCGTCGTGGTGTCGACTAGGAGCACCAGATCGAGCGCTCTGCCGCCTCGCCCACGCATTGCGCCGGTAAATGAGAACTCCACACCCGCAACCTTCAAGGGCGTAACCAGATCACTGTAGCCCCCATGGCGGAGCCGTTCCTGGACGGCTTGTACGAGTGGCGAGCCGTTCACAGCATCATCTCCGTGAAAAATTCCTGCTGCAGCGTCGCGGCATCACCGCAGCGAGCCAGTAACGCACCGAGACTAACATGAGTCTCGCCGACCCGCCCTGTCCGTCCGGGCGGCGTGCTTACGCGGCGCGCGCTTGCGCCGCTTCCCGCCATCTGATGCCAGACATCATCCGCGTGAAGGACGACCGTAGTGTCGTTGGCGAAAGCGCCTCTGCTCTGGAGCGCAATCGCTTCCGAAGCCGACCTTACGACGAAGAGTTGGCGATCAACTGCGTCCGGACGAAGCGCGCGAGCCGTGATCACGCCGGACGTCAATGCGTCAGACACCGGTTGACTCAACTGCCAGAGGCCAGATGTACGGCCACACTGGAGCAGCGACAACGCAACTCCCAGGCGTCCCAGCCCCATGGCAACGGCATTCTGGTCGGCCGTCAGAAGATTGAGCGTCGAATTGCTCAGCGTCTCGTAGCCGTGTGGATCGGCAGGTGGCGTACCACCGCGGAATAGTGAGAGCATGCGCGACCACAGCGCGATGCCATGATTGACGAACGCGGTCCGATTTGCCCCTCCGGGAGAGGGGACCGCGAGGTCAGAAATGTCGTCTCGCAATGCTTTTAGCGAAAGCTCAAGCGTGTCCGCAATTGCTTCCTTTCCCAAGCCAGTTAGGGCAAGCCTCATCAATCGGTTGAGCTTGTCGCCGAGAAGGCGCAGCACAAGTGCGATCAGCACTTTCTCGCCCCAGGCGCGCAGCAACGTGGCCGCGTGAACAACGCCGGGATCCTTGTTGTATGCCTCGCCGTAGGCGACGCGCAGTACGTCACGCTGCCCTTGCTGAATAGTGTCCTCGCAGAAAATATGCGCCGGGGCTGCAGGCGCACACGGCCATGGCCAAGCATGCGCCGCTTTTGCCCGCGCAAAGAGTGTCTGAAGATTGTTGTCCTGGATCGATAGGCCAAGTACCAGCGTCTTGCGGGCAGTCGCCACTCCGACAACCGCGTTGCGCATCGCCGCGAATTCAGCATTCTCTGGCCAGTCTATGATCTGGGTATGACTCCCGGTCAGAAAACGCCGAAAAATCAATGGCTCGCGCGAAGCGTGCACGATGCAACCATGAAACTTCAGTAGTTGCGCCCGGCCTGCAGGACCTCGCAGTTGATCCGGGTCGACGACGACCTGCACGACTCCTTGCACACCACTGCTCAACCGGTCAACGGCCGCTTCAATGAAACCGTCCCAATTTGCTGACGCAATCTCTTTTACCGCACCCTCGAGGATCAGCATTGCGATGCACAGATGTTCTGCCGCAGGTGGCGCGGGATGCGCAAAAGCCTGTCTGATATCAATCGCCTCCCACAGAACAAAGTCGGCGTCCGTTCCTGCGATGCGGATGTCCAGCACCCGGGAATATTTGTTCCATAAACGATCAATGATCGCGCGCCGCTCCGGCCATGCTGATAGCGGCTCTGGGTACCAGACTTCAACGCGCGCGGGTTCGACCTCTGCAAGCCGAAGTGCTTCCTCAAGCGCCGGCAGATAGGCAGCGCTAGTTGCGGGGTCGATTGCTCTCTGGCGGAGGTAGTTGAATGCCCGCTCGATGAGATCACCGAGATTGGGAGCCTGGCGTGAAATTCCGGAACCAACCCAGAGGGCAAACTCGCCGTTTTCGACTGCGTCTGCGACCGAAGTGAATTCAGCCTCGAATTTCTCGAGCACCTGCCGCACTGTGATTTCGTTAGCTGTTGGAGATGCAGCCATGCCCATTCTTCCCCGGTTGCGATGCCAGTCGGACCGCCGCTTCAGTCGGCAATGTAGTATGTTCCCCGCGAGGATATTTTACCAAGGCAGCGTGCTTGGCGGGCTTTCTGTTGTCGACCTTCGCGCTGCTGACGAACAATACGGAAAAGAGCTGCCCCCTCATGCATTACGCATGGACACCCGATCGAAGCATCCGTTTTGCGGAGTGGGAAGACGTCGACTCAGTTCTGCTCCAAGCGGAGAAAGCATGAATCAGGACCATTGAACGAAAAGCTATAAATTCACTAAGGAGCGCCGTTTCGCGTCGATGTTGCTTCGCAAAGTAGATATAACGCTGTCGGGATGCCGCGATCACATCCTAGGAATCGATGACCCGAGTTGAGGAGACAGATACTCGGGCAGCGTATTTGAAAAAACCATGTGCACCCCGTTCGATGGCCGCGCGTTTATGGGCTGCACGTTGCCTCAGTTATATCTGAAGTAACGCCTGTGGAAATGTCGCAAGGCCTCAGCCATGTCGTGAGCAGTGGTGCTGGAAAAAGACCATGATGAGCTTCATGTCTTGGAACTGAGGGCGAACAACCGTTCACGCCGATCGACTACCGACAGCCTTGGTTTTTCCGGCGACGGCGGGCCTCGAAAGTGGAAGTTGAGATTCTCTTGACTCAAAGAACGATAAGGTACGCAAATACGCGCTCGTCAAGGCACATAGCGGCCCCTTCGTCTTGGCTCCCATCAAGCGGCCGGTCTGTATTAAATAGCAGTCTTATACACGCGCTCAAGCCAGCGTCCGCTTGGGCCGAGGGGACTGATATGACTTTCCGTGTCAATCGCGATCGGTTCTCGGTTTTGGTGCATCTGAATTTCCTGAGGGCGACGTAGCAGTACGTCTCGACGGTGGGTCACACTGATATCCGCGGGTTGGTTACCGC
>NZ_LXKA01000336.1 GCF_001645125.1 Paraburkholderia ginsengiterrae
CGGCGCGTGAGTCGTGCTGAGCGCGTGCCGGGCGGCACGATCGGTCGCTGTACGTTGCTGTCCGGGGTTTGACGGGGCTGGTCTGGCCACGGTCGGCGGGGACTCGTTCGCCTTGGAAACGGGGTGGTGCGCGGTCGCTACGCGGACCGCGCTCGCCGCCGCGGGGTTGTGGCGGAGCGCCACGGTCGCTGCTAACACGCGGGCGATCAGCGGCGTCGCGCTCAGGGCGTGCCGGACGCTCGCCACGCGCGCCACCTTCCGATGCACGGCCGGCGCCGGCGCGCGGACCGCTGAACGGGCGACGTTCACCGTCATCGCGGCGTGGGGGGCGGTCGCCGAAGCTGCGCGGGGCGCGTTCGCCGCGATCCGCGCTACCTTCGAAACGGCGGGGGGCACGTTCGGCACGCTCGCCACCGGTCTCGCGACGCGGCGCGCGGTCACCGCGATCGGCTCCGCCTTCGAACTTGCGCGGCGCTCGTTCGCTTCGATCGGAACTGCCTTCAAACCGGCGCGGGGCGCGCTCGGTGCGGTCACCACTGCCTTCGAATTTGCGCGGGGCGCGCTCGGTGCGGTCGCCGCTGCCTTCGAATCTGCGCGGGGCACGCTCGGTGCGGTCACCGCTGCCTTCGAATTTGCGCGGGGCGCGCTCGGTGCGGTCACCGCTGCCTTCAAACCGGCGCGGGGCGCGTTCGGTGCGATCGCCGCTGCCTTCGAATTTGCGCGGGGCGCGCTCAGTGCGGTCGCCGCTGCCCTCAAACCGGCGCGGAGCACGCTCGGTGCGGTCGCCACCGCCCTCAAACCTGCGCGGCGCATCACCGGCACCCTCACGGCGCGGCGGCCGATCCGAAGGCGCGCGACGCGCACCACCCGCATCGCGCTCACGGGAAAACGACCCTTCGGCGCGTGGTGCGCGCGCGCCAGCGCCCGCCGGCTTGCCGCCGGCCGGCCGCTTGCTGCTGCCAGCCGCGGTGCCGGCACCTTCGCCCCGCGTTCCCGGGGAACCCGCCGTTGCCGGCTTGGGTCCTACCGGGCGCGTCGGCTTACGCGCCGACGGGCTGCCGGTACGGACAGGGGCGCGTTCGGACGAAGCCGGTCGCGGGTGCTTGGCAGTTAATTTGACTCGCATGAAATCTCACACTGCGATCGCGCGCAGCAGCTCGGTCTCGACCTGAATTTGCAGGCGGTTGTCCGACAGGCCGTGTCCATCCAGCAGGAACACGTCTTCGACGCGTTCGCCGAGCGTATTGATCCGCGCCGAAGCGACGCCGACCCGATGCTCGGCCAGCACGCGCGCGATCGAATAAAGAAGGCCTGGCCGGTCGTTGGCCGACACGGACAGGATGTAATATTGGCCGCGCTCGTCGGCCCGAAGATCGACGCGCGGCGTAACAGGGAAGGTTCGCGACAGCCGCGACAACCGGCCTTTCGACGGTCCCGGGAGCAAGGTGCCGTCGCCGGTGAGGCGGGCGGTCAGTTCCTGCTCGACGAGATTGGCAATATCGCGATAATGCACGTCTTCTTCGGTATGCGCGACGAGGAAATTGTCGAGCGCGTACCCATGACGGGTCGTGCTGACCCGCGCATCGAGCACCGACAGGCCGTTGCGGTCGAAATACGCACAAATGCCGGCAAACAGATCGGGTTGGTCCTTCACATACACCAGCACCTGGAGCGCCTCGCCGATCGGCGACGGACGGGCCCGCACGATCGGCACCGGCGTCTGGACATGGCGATACAGCACTCGCGTTTGCCACGCGATATCCGCCGCGTCATGACGCAGGAAATAGCCGATGTCGAGCTTCTCCCACAGCGCTTTCTGCGCGCCTTCCGGCACGGTTTCGAGGCGCAGCAGCGCGAGCGCTTCTTCCTGGCGCGACTTCAGCTCGGAATGCGCATCCGGCCGCGCGCCGCCGAGCACGGCCAGCGTGGCGCGGTACAGGTCCTCGAGCAGCTTGCCCTTCCAGGTGTTCCAGACTTTCGGGCTGGTGCCGCGAATGTCGGCCACGGTCAGCAGGTAGAGGGCGGTGAGGCGGCGCTCGGTGCCGACCAGTTCGGCGAAGCGTTTGATGACTTCCGGGTCGCTCGTGTCCTGTTTCTGGGCCACCTGGCTCATTGTCAGATGCTGCTGAACCAGCCAGACGACCAGTTGCGCGTCCTCGCCCTCGATGCCGTGCTGGCGGCAGAAGCGTCGCGCGTCGGCCATGCCGAGCGTGGAGTGGTCGCCGCCGCGGCCTTTGGCGATATCGTGAAACAGTGCCGCCACGTAAAGCATCCACGGCCGGTCGAAGTTGGCGATCAACTGGCTGCAGAACGGATATTCATGCGAGTGCTCAGCCACCGCGAAGCGGCGCAGATTGCGCAACACCATCAGGATGTGCTGGTCGACCGTGTAGACGTGATACAGATCGTGCTGCATCTGGCCGACGATGCGCCGGAAATTCAGCAGATAGCGCCCGAGCACGCTGGTCTGGTTCATCAGACGCAGCGCATGGGTGATGCCGGCCGGCTGCTTCAGGATCTCCATGAAGAGGCGGCGGTTTTCCGGATCGCGGCGCCAGTGCTGGTCCATCGCGTCGCGAGCGTTGTAAATCGCGCGCAGCGTGCGCGCCGACAGGCCCTTCACGCCGGGCGTCTGCTCATATAGCAGGAAGGCCTCGAGAATCGCGTTCGGCTCGCGCAGGAACACGTCGTCGGCGGCGATTTCCAGCATGCCCTGTTTTTCGACGAAGCGCTCCGACAGCACGCGCGTAATGCCGCTGGTGCTGGGAAAGAGTTGCGCTTCGACGTTCTGGATCAGGATCGTGGCGAGCTGCGTGACGGCCTTCGCGGACCAGTAGTAGCGGCGCATCAGCTGTTCGCTCGCGCGCTTGGTCGCGGTAGGTTTGTAGCCGAAGCTCTCGGCCACCGGCGTTTGCAGGTCGAACACCAGGATGTCCTGACGACGGCCGGCAATGACGTGCTGCCGCGCGCGCAGCGCTTCCAGGAAACCTTCGTTACGGCGCAGTTCGCGCGCTTCACGCTCGGTGATCAGGCCCCGTGCTTCGAGTTCGCGCCAGCTGCTGCCAAATCCCGCCGCCTGAGCGATCCAGAGAATGAGTTGCAGATCGCGCAGGCCGCCCGGGCTTTCCTTGATATTGGGTTCGAGCGCGTAGGGCGTGTCCTGAAACTTGGCGTGGCGTTGGCGCATTTCCAGCACTTTCGCCGTGAAGAACGCCTTCGGGTCGAGCACCTCGCGGTAGCGTTTGGCGAAGTCGTCGAACAGCGCCGCGCTGCCCGTGATGCGCCGCGCTTCGAGAAGCGAGGTGCGCACGGTCACGTCGTTGGCGGCTTCTTCGAGACATTGCGAGACGCTGCGCACGCTGCTGCCGAGTTCCAGGCCCAGATCCCACGCGAGGCTGATAAAGCGTTCGATGCGCGCTTCCAGATGCTCGACCGGCGTATCCGGCAGCAGGACCAGAATGTCGATGTCCGAGTGGGGCGCCAGTTCGCCACGCCCGTAGCCGCCGACCGCCACGAGAGCCAGCTCGGCAGGCAGTTCGCAGGTGTTCCAGGCGGCGCGCAGGGACTCGTCGGTCGCGCGCGCCAGCGAGGCCATCAGCGCGTCGACGTTGGTGGCCGTCCTGAAGCGTTCCAGCAGTTGGGTTTTGGCCACTTTGTAGTCTGCCTTGAGCGACGTGGCGTGGAATTGGGCGACGGCGGGAACACTACTCATTGGCAGGCATGCGCAAAGGTCGGAAGTCGGTCAGGCCGTGGCCGCGACCGCGGGCGGACGAGCGGGCGTGCCGGCGGAAACGGTCAGCACGTCATAGCCGGTTTCCGTGACCAGGATGGTGTGTTCCCACTGCGCCGACAGGCTGCGGTCCTTGGTCTTGACGGTCCACTGGTCCGGCATGGTGCGGATGTCGCGGCGGCCGGCGTTGATCATCGGCTCGATGGTGAAAATCATGCCGGTCTGCAGTTCGAGCCCGGTGCCGGGGCGGCCGTAGTGCAGAATCTGCGGGTCTTCGTGGAACACGGTGCCGATGCCGTGGCCGCAATATTCACGCACCACGCTGTAGCCCTGGCCTTCGGCGTGCTTCTGGATCGCATAGCCGATGTCGCCGAGATGCGCACCCGGGCGCACCTGGTCGATGCCGAGCCACATGCACTCGAAGGTGGTCTGGACGAGCCGCTTGGCCATGATCGAGCCTTCGCCGACGATGAACATGCGGCTGGTGTCGCCGAAATAACCTTCCTTGATGACCGTGACGTCGATATTCAGCGCGTCGCCGTTCTTCAGCGTCTTGTCGCCCGGAATGCCGTGGCAGATCACGTCGTTCACGGAAATGCAGGTGGCTTTCGGGTAGGGCGGATAGCCAGGCGGCTGATAATTCAGCGGCGCCGGAATCGTGCCCTGTTCCTTCAGCATGTATTCGTGGCACAGGCGGTCGAGTTCGCCGGTTGTGATGCCGGCCGTGACGAACGGCGTGATGTAGTCGAGCACTTCGCTCGCCAGCCTGCAGGCGACGCGCATCTGCGCGATATCGTGTTCGTTTTTGAGTGTAATAGCCATGAGTCGGGCCTGAAATACGATTATCACAAGATTATCGCACCATATTCCCCCCACCGCAGGCTTTTGCGACCGGGCTGGGCAGGCGCCGGACGCCCGGTGCAACCCGGCCCGCAAATGGGAGCTACCGGGCAGGTTGAGTCGCGCAATCGTCGCGTGCTATAATCATTGGCTAAGTCGGTATCTGTCTTGTTTTATTGCCACCTTATTATCCTACGGCGCACGAAAGTCGCTGCGGAGAGAGAGGGGGGCGGGGCGTAGCGGAAACGGCTTCTCATCGCACTGGTTGCCTGCGCGATGAGGATTGAGCGGTACCAGGCAGCAGACTCGCAAGCCGGCGCACCTAGGGTGTCCGTCGCGTTCCAGCCAAAGAGAAGGGCGGGCGCGGCCGATACGGCAGCCGGCTTAAGACCCAACCCTCGCGGAGATTTTCATGGCAGTTACCATGCGTCAAATGCTGGAAGCCGGTGTCCACTTCGGTCACCAAACGCGCTTCTGGAACCCGAAGATGGCCCCCTTCATTTTCGGTCATCGCAACAAGATTCACATCATCAACCTCGAAAAGACGCTGCCGATGTACAACGACGCGCTGAAGTACGCGCGTCAACTGGCAGCGAACCGCGGCACGATCCTGTTCGTCGGCACGAAGCGTCAATCGCGCGACACGATCGCTGAAGAGGCACAACGCGCTGGCATGCCGTTCGTCAACGCACGCTGGCTCGGCGGCATGCTGACCAACTTCAAGACGCTGAAGGTTTCGATCAAGCGCCTGAAGGACATGGAAGCGGCGCTGGAAGCAGGCGAAACCGAGCGCATGAGCAAGAAGGAAGCGCTGCTGTTCGAACGCGAAATGGCCAAGCTGCAGAAGTCGATCGGCGGCGTGAAGGACATGGGCGGCATTCCGGACGCGATTTTCGTGATCGACGTCGGCTACCACAAGATTGCCGTCACGGAAGCGAACAAGCTGGGCATTCCGGTCATCGCAGTGGTCGATACGAACCACTCGCCGGAAGGCATCGACTATGTGATCCCGGGTAACGACGACGCCAGCAAGGCTGTCGCTCTGTACACGGCTGGCGTGGCTGACGCGATCCTCGAAGGTCGTGCGAACGCGGTCAACGAAGTGGTGCAGGCTGCACGTGGCGACGACGGCGACGAGTTCGTCGAGGTCAACTCGGAAGCGTAAAGCTGCCCCGTGTCCGGCAAAAAAGGGGGCTTTCTACAGGCCCCCTTTTTTTAAGCCGTGACGTTGTAGTGGGGCGCTGCCGGCAGTGTCCAAGGCGGTGCCCGAAGCGTTGTTTGTAAAAATTGCGCGCAACGCTGAAACGAATTCTTGCCGCTGGTATCGAAATCCGGGCGGCGTGTGACAGACGGAACTCAAGGAGCAAATGATGGCGGCAATTACCGCAGGCATGGTTGCAGAACTGCGTGGCAAGACTGACGCGCCGATGATGGAATGCAAGAAGGCGCTGACGGAAGCCGACGGCGACATGGCACGCGCTGAAGAACTGCTGCGCGTCAAGCTGGGCAACAAGGCCAGCAAGGCAGCGTCGCGCGTGACGGCTGAAGGCGTGGTCGCATCGTTCATCGGCGGCAACGCGGGTTCGCTGGTCGAGCTGAACTGCGAAACCGACTTCGTTTCGAAGAACGACGACTTCCTGGCTTTCTCGAAGCAGATCGCTGAACTCGTCGCCACGCAAAACCCGGCTGACGTCGCTGCGCTGTCGGCACTGCCGCTGGAAGGCTCGACGGTCGACGCAGTGCGTCTGGCGCTGGTCGGCAAGATCGGTGAAAACCTGTCGATCCGCCGTTTCGAGCGTTTCGAGACCGCCAACAAGCTGGCAGCGTACCTGCACGGCACGCGCATTGGCGTGCTGGTCGAGTACACCGGCGCGGACGGGCAGGTCGGCAAGGACGTGGCAATGCACATCGCTGCCATGAAGCCGGTCTCGCTGTCGTCGGACGACGTGCCGGCGGACCTGATCGCCAAGGAGCGCAGCATCGCTGAACAGAAGGCGGCCGAATCGGGCAAGCCGGCTGAAATCGTCGCCAAGATGGTCGACGGCAGCGTGCAGAAGTACCTGAAGGAAGTGTCGCTGCTGAACCAGACGTTCGTTAAGAACGACAAGCAGACGATCGAACAGATGCTGAAGGCGGGCAACTCGAGCGTGCAGAAGTTCGCGCTGTTCGTGGTCGGCGAAGGCATCGAGAAGAAGCAGGACGACTTCGCAGCTGAAGTGGCCGCTCAAGTCGCTGCTGCAAAGCAACAATAAGCTTCACCTAAGTATTACGTAGTACCGTTGGACCCGCGGCGGGGCAAGACTTCGCCGCGGTCGGCAGCGCCGCAAGGACGCGCCCGGGTTGACCCTCGCCGCGCAGCCGCCGCGGGCGTTCCTCAGGGTTCGTCAAATTTGGCGGCGCTTGCCCGAATCAGCATTTCACCCCTACATTAGTCCCTTGTTGTTGCCCTGTTCTGCGCGATCTGGATACCCCTATGCCCACTGCCTATAAACGCGTCCTGCTCAAACTCTCCGGTGAAGCTCTGATGGGCGACGATGCCTTCGGCATCAATCGTGCGACCATCGAACGAATGGTGGCGGACATGGCCGAAGTGGTCCGTCTCGGAACGCAGCTGGCCGTGGTGATCGGCGGTGGCAATATTTTCCGCGGCGTGGCAGGCGGCGCAGCCGGTATGGACCGCGCCACGGCTGACTACATGGGCATGCTGGCCACCATGATGAACGCGCTGGCGTTGCAGGACGCCATGCGTCACGCCGGCATCGAAGCGCGTGTGCAATCGGCGCTGCGCATGGACCAGGTGGTCGAGCCGTACATCCGGCCCCGCGCGATTCGCCAGCTCGAAGAGGGCAGAGTCGTGATTTTCGCGGCCGGTACCGGCAACCCGTTCTTCACGACCGACACGGCCGCTGCGCTGCGCGGCTCGGAAGTCGGCGCGGAAGTCGTGCTGAAGGCCACCAAGGTGGACGGCGTCTATTCCGCCGACCCCAAGAAAGACCCGAGCGCGACCCGCTACGCCACGATCAGCTTCGACGAAGCGATCGGCCGCAATCTGCAGGTGATGGACGCCACCGCGTTCGCATTGTGCCGCGACCAGAAGCTGCCGATCCGGGTGTTTTCGATCGTCAAGCCGGGCGCGCTCAAACGCATCGTACTGGGCGAGGACGAGGGCACGCTCGTCCACGTGTAAACTCTCGTTCACATGACGTGGGCTTTAGCGCGAGCCCGGGCCGCCGCATATCGCGCGCATTGGCCGGCTCGCACCGTTTTGAAGGTTCGGAGGTTTAAAAATGTCTGTGGCTGATATCAGGAAGGGCGCTGAACAAAAGATGCAGCGTTCCATCGACGCGTTCAAGAACGACCTGTCGAAGATCCGCACGGGCCGTGCTCACACGGGCCTGCTCGATCACATCCAGTGCGACTACTACGGCTCGCCGGTGCCGATTTCGCAGGTCGCGAACCTCACGCTGATCGACGCGCGCACGATCGGCGTGCAGCCGTGGGAAAAGAAGATGGTGCAGGTCGTCGAAAAGGCGATCCGCGAGTCGGACCTCGGCCTGAACCCGGCCACGCAAGGCGACGTGATCCGCGTGCCGATGCCCGCGCTGACCGAAGAGCGCCGCCGCGAACTGACCAAAGTGGTCAAGAGCGAAGCGGAAACGGCCAAGGTCGCCGTGCGCAACCTGCGCCGCGACGCCAACGAGCAACTCAAGAAGCTCGTTAAAGACAAGGAAATTTCGGAAGACGACGAGCGCCGTGCCGGTGACGACGTTCAGAAGCTGACGGACAAGTTCGTCGCCGAAATCGACAAGCTCGTCGTGACGAAAGAAGCCGAGATCATGACGGTCTGAGGCCGGTTGGCTCAGCCCGTACACGATTTCCACTTCTTTACTTGTAGTCACTGTCCCGACGGCCATGACCTATACCAGCTCAACCGTGCGCGTGCCTGATGTCGCCGCGGTGCCGCGACATATCGCGATCATCATGGACGGCAACGGCCGTTGGGCCACCCAGCGGCGTCTGCCACGCGTGGCGGGGCATACGCGCGGCGTCGACGCGGTGCGTGCGGCGGTCGAGGCGTGCGCTCGCCAGGGCGTCGAATATCTGACGCTGTTCGCCTTCAGCTCGGAAAACTGGCGCCGTCCGAACGACGAAGTGTCGTTCCTGATGCGTCTGTTCGTGACCGCGCTGGAGCGCGAAATCGGCAAGCTGCACGCGAACGGCATCCGCCTGCGGGTGGTGGGCGATCTGTCCCGTTTCGACGCGAAGATTCGCGACCTGATCAAGCGCGCGGAAACCAAGACCGCGCGCAATACCCGTCTTACGCTCACGATCGCCGCGAATTACGGCGGGCGCTGGGACATCATGCAGGCCACCCGCAAGCTCGCCGAGCAGTCGGCGCTGGCCGGCAAGGCGGTCGAGGTGAACGAGGATTCGTTCGCCGAGCACCTGTCCATGGCTTATGCGCCGGAGCCGGACCTCTTCATCCGCACCGGCGGCGAGCGCCGCGTCAGCAACTTCCTGCTGTGGCAGCTCGCGTACACCGAGTTCTACTTCACCGACACGTTCTGGCCGGATTTCGACGCCGACGCGCTCGGGCACGCCATTGCTTCCTACGCGGAGCGTGAACGCCGCTTCGGCCGCACCAGTGCTCAACTCGAGCCGCAATCGCAAAACGTCGATTCGCTTCCATGCTAAAAACCCGTGTCATCACGGCGATCGTCCTGCTGGCAGTGCTTCTGCCGGTCACGCTGTTCGCGCCGGTGGGCGCGTTCGGCGCGCTGATCGCGTTCGTCGTCGTGTTCGCCGCATGGGAGTGGGCACGCCTGCTCAAGCTGGGCGGCGCGGGTCCGGTGATCTACGCGCTGGTGGCCGCCGTGGCGCTGGTCGCCAGCACGCGCCTTGGCACCGGCATCGAGCAGGCGCGGCCGCTCTTTCAGGCGGCTGCTATCTTCTGGGTGATCGCCGGGCCGTTCGTGCTGTTGCGTAAGCCGACGCTCGCGCAGGGCGCCTGGCGTTCCTTTCTGTTTCTTGCCGGCATTGTGGGATTCGTTGCGTGCTGGCATGCTCTCGTCGCCGCGCGCATGCAAGGTGTGCCGTTCGTCCTGTCGCTGCTGCTGTTGGTCTGGCTGGCCGATATCGGCGCATACTTCTCGGGAAAGGCATTCGGAAAGCATAAGCTGGCGCCTGCCATCAGTCCGGGCAAGACCTGGGAGGGCGCGATCGGCGGCTGGCTGGTGGTGATGATCGCCGCGGCGGCGGCGGTCTTTTTGCATGCGTTCGAGCCGACCCTGTATTCTGCGCTGCTGGCGCATTGGGGGGCTGTGCGCACGCTGCTCGCGCTGACCTTGCTGGTCGCATTCAGCGTGGTGGGCGACCTGTTCGAATCCATGATGAAACGCCAGGCCGGTGTGAAAGACTCAAGCGGTCTGTTGCCGGGGCACGGTGGGGTGCTCGACCGCATCGACGCATTATTGCCGGTGCTGCCGCTTGCCATGCTGCTGCTCGGCTAGAGAAAGAGATATGCAAAAACGTCTGACATTGCTCGGTTCCACGGGCTCGATTGGAGACAGCACGCTCGACGTCGTCGCGCGGCATCCCGAGCGTTTTTCGGTTTATGCGCTCACCGCGCATCGCAACGGCGACAAGCTCGTTGAGCAATGCCTGCGCTTCAAACCCGAGGTCGCGGTGGTGGGCGACGCCGACACGGCCGGACAAGTCGCCGCGAAACTGCGTGAAGCAGGCTGCAAGACCGAGGTCATGCACGGGCCGCAGGCGCTCGTCGACGTATCGAAAAGCGACGGCTGCGATACGGTCGTGGCAGCGATCGTCGGCGCGCCCGGTCTCGCGCCGAGCCTTGCCGCCGCGCGCGCCGGCAAGCGCATCCTGCTCGCCAACAAGGAAGCGCTGGTCATGTCCGGCGCGATCTTCATGGACGCGGTGCGCGACAACGATGCCGTGCTGCTGCCAGTCGACAGCGAACACAATGCGATTTTCCAATGCCTGCCGCGCGACGGCGCGCAGCATGGCGGCGTCTCCAAGATCATCCTGACCGCTTCGGGCGGCCCGTTCCGCACCCGCGAACCGGCCACGCTCGTCGATGTCACGCCGGACGAGGCCTGCAAGCATCCGAACTGGGTCATGGGCCGCAAGATTTCGGTGGACTCGGCCACGATGATGAACAAGGGTCTCGAAGTAATCGAGGCTCATTGGCTGTTCGGTTTGCCGGGCGAGCGGATCGACGTGCTGATCCACCCGCAAAGCGTGATTCATTCGATGGTCTCGTATGCCGACGGTTCGGTGCTCGCGCAACTCGGCAACCCCGACATGCGCACGCCGATCGCGCACGCGCTGGCGTTTCCGGAGCGTGTCGATTCGGGCGTCGCGCAACTCGATCTGCTGCAGGTCGCGTCGCTGTCGTTCGAAAAGCCGGACTACGCGCGCTTCCCATGCCTCGCGCTTGCCATGAAGGCGCTGGCCGAAGGCGGCATTGCGAGCGCGGCCCTGAACGCTGCCAACGAGATCGCGGTGGAGGCGTTCCTGTCGCGCCAGATTGGTTTCATGGCGATTGCCCAGGTGGTCGACGCGGTGCTCAACGCGTTGCCGAATCGCAGCGCGCATGCGCTCGAAGACGTGATCGAAGCGGATGCCGCCGCGCGTCGCGCCGCTGCCGAATTCATCGCGCGTCTGCCCGACGGCGCTCGTCGCACGGAACGCGCCGTCCAGTGAGGCGCATATGAACCTGCTGATCGAACTGCTTGCCTTCGCGGTCGCGATTGGCGTGCTCGTGGTGGTCCACGAATACGGGCATTACAGCGTGGCGCGCCTGTGCGGCGTCAAGGTGCTGCGCTTTTCGATCGGCTTCGGCAAGCCGCTGTTCCAATGGGTGAGCCCGAAGACGGGCACCGAATGGACGATTGCCGCGCTGCCGCTCGGCGGCTATGTGAAGATGCTCGACGAGCGCGAAACCGGCGGCGAGGCCATTGACGCCGAAGCGTTGCCGCATGCGTTCAACCGCCAGTCGGTGTGGCGCCGTTTCGCGATTGTCTCGGCTGGTCCGGTTGCGAACTTCCTGCTGGCTATCGTGCTCTTCGCGTTGGTGTTCGCCACGGGTGTCACCGAGCCGGCGGCCATAGTCGCGGCGCCCGCGGCGAATACGCCGGCGGCCGTGGCCGGCTTCGACGGCGGCGAAACAATCGTGGCCGTGCGCACCGGAAACGCCGGCGAATCCGAGCCGGTGCGTTCATGGTCGGACCTGCGCTGGAAGCTGTTGGGCGCGGCATTCGATCACAAGCGCGTGGTGCTGAGCGCCAAAGATGCGCATGGCACGTCGGATTTTCAGCTCGATTTGCGCGGCATCAAGGAAAAAGACGTCGACGACGACTTCATGTCGCGTCTTGGTTTCGAGCCGGGCGGCGGCAAGCTGACGGTCGCGGGCGTGCAGCCGGGGAGCGCGGCACAGGCGGCTGGACTGGCCGCGGGTGATCGCCTGCTTGCCGTCGACGGCGTGCCGACCGACAACGCCACAGCCTTCATCGCCTTCGTGAAATCGCACGCGGGCAAGGCGGTGACGCTGCAAGTGGAGCGTGGCGGCCAGCAGGGCCGGGTAGCAGGCCCGCTCGAGAACATCAGCATCGTGCCGCAGTTGCAGCGCGATGACGCGACGGGTCAGCAGATCGGCCGTATCGGCGCAGAACTGGCTACCCAGGTGCCGTCGATCAACGTGCGCTACGGGCCGCTCGAAAGCCTGCAACTGGGCGCGCGCCGCACCTGGGATCTCGCGGTGTATTCGGTGCGTATGTTCGGCCGGATGGTGGTCGGCGAGGCTTCGCTGAAAAATCTTTCCGGCCCGGTGACGATCGCCGATTACGCAGGAAAGAGCGCACGTCTAGGTCCTTCTGCATTCCTGTCGTTCCTGGCCCTTGTCAGTATTAGCCTCGGTGTACTGAACCTGTTACCAATTCCGGTATTGGACGGGGGTCATCTGTTATATTATTTGGTTGAAGCTGTGACCGGTAAAGTTGTCTCCGATCGCTGGCAACTCGTTTTTCAGAGGGCGGGTCTCGCCTGCATCGTCGCATTGTCGGCGATCGCGCTGTTCAACGATCTGGCTCGTTTAATCCATTTTTAAAGTGTCTGGCGGCGTTCACGATGGCGACCGTCTGACCTGATGCAGCTATACACACTGGGGAAGCACGTTGTTTAAACCTCATCGCTCTGTTCCAAAGACGGTTATAGCCGCGGCATTCGCCGCGCATGGGCTGGTTGCTCACGCAACGACGCCCTTCGTGGTGCAAGACATCCGGATCGAGGGATTGCAACGCGTCGAACCTGGTACCGTGTTCGCGTACCTGCCCATCAAGCAAGGCGACACCTTCAGCGACGACAAGGCCTCCGAAGCCATCCGCGCGCTGTACGCCACGGGCTTCTTCAACGACGTCAAGATCGCCACCGAAGGCAATGTCGTCATCGTTCAGGTGCTGGAACGTCCGGCTATCGGCACGATCGACTTCTCCGGCATTCATGAATTCGACAAGGAAAACCTGACCAAGGCGCTGCGCGCCGTGGGTCTGTCGCAAGGTCGCTACTACGACAAGGCGCTGGTCGACAAGGCCGAGCAGGAACTGAAGCGCCAGTATCTGACGCGCGGCTACTACGCCGCCGAAGTCACCACCACGATCACGCCGATCGACCGCAACCGCGTGGCGGTGCTGTTCTCGGTGGCCGAAGGTCCGAGCGCGAAGATCCGCCAGATCAACTTTATCGGCAACAAGGCCTTCAGCACGGGCACGCTGCGCGATGAAATGCAGTTGTCCACGCCGAACTGGTTCTCGTGGTACACGAAGAACGACCTGTACGCGAAAGACAAGCTCACCGGCGACCTCGAAAATGTCCGCTCGTATTATCTGAATCGCGGCTACCTCGAGTTCAACATCGAGTCGACCCAGGTGTCGATCTCGCCGGACAAGAAGGACATGTACCTGACGGTCGCGCTGCATGAAGGCGAGCCGTACACGATTTCGAGCATCAAGTTGGCCGGTAATCTGCTCGATCGCGAGCCGGAGCTGGCCAAGCTCATCAAGATCAAACCGGGTGACCGCTTCTCGGCAGAGAAGCTGCAGGCCACCACCAAGGCGATTGTCGACAAGCTAGGCGAGTACGGTTACGCGTTCGCCACCGTCAATGCACAGCCGCAGATCGATCAGGAACACCACAAGGTCGACCTGACGCTGCAAGTGGATCCGAGCCGCCGCGTCTACGTGCGCCGCATCAACGTGGTCGGCAATACGCGCACGCGCGACGAAGTGGTGCGCCGCGAAATGCGTCAGCTCGAAAGCTCGTGGTTCGACTCGAACCGCCTCGCGCTGTCGAAGGACCGTATCAACCGTCTGGGCTACTTCACCGACGTCGACGTGACCACGATTCCGGTTGAGGGTACACCGGACCAGGTGGATATCGACGTCAAGGTGGCCGAGAAGCCGACCGGCGCGATCACGCTGGGTGCAGGTTTCTCGTCGACCGACAAGGTGGTGCTCTCGGCCGGTGTCTCGCAAGACAACGTGTTCGGTTCCGGCACGAGCCTCTCGGTGAACATCAACACCGCGAAGACGTACCGCACGCTGACCGTCACGCAGGTCGACCCGTACTTCACGGTCGACGGCATCAAGCGTATTACCGACGTCTACTACCGCACGTACCAGCCGTTGTACTACTCGACGGATTCGAGCTTCAAGATCGTCACGGTGGGTGGCGACCTCAAGTTCGGCATTCCGTTCTCGGAAGTGGACACGGTGTACTTCGGCGCCGGCCTCGAGCAGAACCAGCTGGACATCGACGCGAATACGCCGGCGTCCTATAAGCAATACGTTGCCGACTTCGGGCGCGTCTCGAACAACGTGCCGATTACCATCGGCTGGTCACGCGACGCGCGTGACAGTGCTCTGGTGCCGAGCCGCGGTTACTTCACGCAGGCCAATGCCGAATACGGCACGCCAATTGGCGGGACGCAGTACTACAAGGCCGACATCAACGCGCAGTACTATTATTCGTTTGCGCGCGGCTTCGTGCTGGGCTTCAACTTCCAGGGCGGCTACGGTAACGGCCTTGGCGGCAAGCCTTACCCGATTTTCAAGAACTACTACGCCGGCGGTATCGGCTCGGTGCGGGGCTACGAGCCGAGCTCGCTGGGTCCGCGCGACGCAACCACCAACGATCCGATCGGCGGCTCGAAGCTGCTGGTGGGCAATATCGAGTTGACGTTCCCGTTGCCTGGCACGGGCTACGACCGAACCCTGCGTGTCTTTACGTTCCTGGACGCGGGTAACGTCTGGGCGGATGCGAGCACGGCCGCGACCTCGACCGGCGCGAACGGCCTGCGTTACGGCTACGGTGTCGGTCTGGCGTGGATCTCGCCGATCGGCCCGCTCAAGCTCAGCCTGGGCTTCCCGCTTGTCAAGCATACGGGCGACCAGTATCAGAAGTTCCAGTTCCAGATCGGGACGGCATTCTGATCCGGCGGCGGGCCAGGCCAAACTACACTATCGAGAGGATGACTTTGCTAACCGGTATGTTTTCGAAACGTGTGGCGTGCGCGTTCGCGCTGGCAATGACCTTGGGCGTCGGGGTAGCGCAGGCGCAGGAGGCCCGCATCGCTGCGGTGAATTCCGACCGTATCCTGCGCGAGTCCGCGGCCGCGAAGGTCGCGCAGGTCAAGCTCGAGGCTGAATTCGCCAAGCGTGACAAGGACCTTGCCGACATGGCGCAGAAACTGAAGTCGATGTCCGATTCGCTCGACAAGAACGGTCCGTCGATGTCGCCGGGCGACCGGGCGCAGAAGCAGCGCGACCTGTCGCAACTGGACACCGACTTTCAGCGTAAGCAACGCGAGTTTCGTGAAGATCTGAACCAGCGTCGCAATGAGGAACTGGCGGCGGTGCTCGACCGCGCCAACAAAGTGATCAAGCAGATCGCCGAGCAGCAGCATTACGACCTGATCGTTCAGGAAGCGGTTTATGTGAGCCCGCGTATCGATATTACGGATCAGGTGCTCAAGGCATTGGCGGCGTCGGGCAACTAAGCCCGCCGGCGGGGCTGGTGTGGCGGCTCATCGACAGCGTTGCATGGGACCGGAGTAAGTGCTTTGCATGGGACCGGAGTAAGCGCTAAAGCGCCAACTCCGGTCGGCAGCTAAAGCGCCAACTCGGGCCGACGGCGTTGCATGGGACCAGAGTAAGCGCTAAAGCGCTAACTCCGGTCGACAAAAAAGAAGGAACAGGCATGGGATTTACGCTCGAGGACATCGTCAAGCAGTTCGGCGGTGAAGTAGTGGGAGACGGTTCGCAGCGCGTCGGCAGTCTGGCGCCGCTCGACCAGGCAGGTCCGGACCAGCTCGCGTTCCTTGCCAATCCGAAATACCTGTCGCAGGTCGAGACGACGCGCGCAGGCGCGGTGCTGATTAACGCCGGCGACCTCGCGAAGCTCGCGTCCCGCGAGAATCGTAATTTCATCGTCACGCCGAATCCGTACGCTTACTTCGCGCGCATCGCGCAAACCTTCATCGACCTCGCTACGCCGAAGGCATCGCCCGGCGTGCATCCGAGTGCAACCATCGATCCCTCGGCCCAGGTGGCCGCAAGCGCGGTGATCGGCCCGCACGTCACGGTGGAAGCCGGCGTGGTGATCGGCGAAAACGTGCGGCTCGACGCCAATGTCGTGATCGGCCGCGGCACGCGCATCGGTGCGAACTCGCATCTTTATCCGAATGTCGCGGTGTACCACGGCTGCAAGCTCGGCGAGCGCGTGATCGTGCACGCGGGCGCGGTGATCGGCTCGGACGGCTTCGGCTTCGCGCCGGATTTCGTCGGCGAGGGCGATGCGCGCACCGGCAGCTGGGTGAAGATTCCGCAGGTCGGAGGGGTGTCAATTGCGGATGACGTCGAAATCGGTGCGAACACCACGATCGACCGTGGCGCGATGGCCGACACGACCATCGAAGAGTGCGTGAAGATCGACAATCTCGTGCAGATCGGCCATAACTGCAAGGTGGGCGCCTATACGGTGATCGCCGGCTGTGCGGGCATTGCGGGCAGCACGACGATTGGCCGCCACTGCATGATCGGCGGCGCGGTCGGGATTGCCGGCCACGTCACGCTGGGTGATTACGTGATTATCACGGCGCAGTCGGGTGTCTCCAAGTCGCTGCTCAAGCCTGGTATGTACACCAGTGCCTTCCCGGCGGTGAACCATGCAGACTGGAACCGGAGTGCGGCGTTGCTGCGCAATATCGACAAGCTTCGCGACCGTATCAGGGCGCTCGAAAGCGCCGCGGCTGGAAAGCCCGGTGATTCGGCGGCTGACGTCGCAAGCCAGGCGACAGGCCATGCCCCAGGCGACAAATCCTGAGGTATCGGCGAAACTCGCAGAGCAATTCGCAAGGCAACCCGCCGGTACCGCGTAAAATACCGGCTGGGATCAGGAATCAAACTCAGGAAGCAAACGCGGTTGCCGTGACCGGGTGGCATGGCCGCCGGGACACGGCGAGCGCCGGCAGCATGCGTTATCAACCCACCTGCACCAGCATCCGCAGTCATCATCGCGCAGTCAATGCGTGAGTAGAAACACCATGAGCACCGAAAAAATCAATCTCGACATTCATAAGATTCTCACGCTGCTGCCGCATCGATATCCGATCCTGCTGGTCGACCGGGTGCTCGAACTTGAGCCGCACAAGAGCATCAAAGCGTTGAAGAACGTGTCGATCAACGAGCCGTATTTTCAGGGCCACTTTCCGACCCGTCCGGTGATGCCGGGCGTGCTGATTCTCGAAGCACTCGCACAAACGGCGGCTCTGCTGACGTTTTCGGAAGAGCCGAGCGACCCGTCGAACACCCTGTATCTGTTCGTCGGCATCGACAATGCACGCTTCAAGCGCGTGGTGGAACCGGGCGACCAGTTGATCCTGAACTGCACGTTCGAGCGGCATATGCGCGGCATCTGGAAGTTCAAGGCGCGCGCCGAAGTGGATGGCGTGGTGGCGGCGGAAGCCGACCTGATGTGCGCGGTGCGGCACACGGATAAGGACGCTTAAGGGACGCCTATAAGCCGGCGTCCGGGCGGTCAGCGACCCAAGGCGGGCGCTGCCGGCCCCCGCAAGATGCCCATCCAGACAACGCAACAGAATCAGAAGCGAGGACGCATGAGCAGGATTCATCCCACTGCGATCATCGAACCGGGCGCACAACTCGACGAATCCGTCGAAATCGGCCCGTATGCCGTCATCGGCGCGCATGTCACGATCGGCGCACGGACCACGGTCGGTTCGCACAGCGTGATCGAAGGCCACACCACGATCGGCGAAGACAACCGCATCGGCCACTATGCATCGGTCGGCGGCCGTCCGCAGGACATGAAGTACAAGGACGAGCCGACCCGGCTCGTGATCGGCAACCGCAACACCATCCGCGAGTTCACCACGATCCACACCGGCACGGTGCAGGACGCGGGCGTCACCACGCTGGGCGACGACAACTGGATCATGGCCTACGTGCACATCGGGCACGACTGCCACGTCGGCAGCAACGTCATTCTGTCGAGCAACGCGCAGATGGCCGGCCACGTCACGATCGGCGACCATGCGATCGTCGGCGGCATGTCGGGCGTGCATCAGTTCGTGCGCATCGGCGAGCATTCCATGCTGGGCGGGGCTTCGGCGCTGGTGCAGGATATCCCGCCGTTCGTGATCGCCGCCGGCAACAAGGCCGAACCGCATGGCATCAACGTCGAAGGGTTGCGCCGCCGCGGTTTCTCGGCAGACGCGATCTCGGCGCTGCGCGCGGCGTATCGCGTGTTGTACAAGAACGGCCTGTCGCTGGAAGAGGCGAAGGTGCAACTGCGCGAGCTCGCGTCCGCGGGCGGCGACGGCGACGCCCCGGTGGAGACGCTGCTCGCGTTTGTCGAAGCGTCGCAACGCGGCATTATCCGCTAACCGATGGCCTTGCAACCCAGTCCGCTACGCGTCGCGATGGTGGCCGGCGAGCCGTCCGGCGACCTGCTGGCGTCGTCGCTGCTCGACGGCCTCGTGAACCGTCTGCCCGCCGGCACCCAGTACTACGGAATCGGCGGCCCGCGCATGATCGCCACGGGCTTCGACGCACACTTTCCGATGGAAAAGCTCACGGTGCGCGGCTATGTCGAAGCGCTGAAGCACATTCCCGGCATTCTCGGCATTCGCAACGAACTCAAGCGCCAGCTGCTGGCTGAGCCGCCGTCAGTGTTCGTCGGCGTGGATGCGCCCGATTTCAACTTCGGACTCGAGCATCCGTTGCGGGAAGCGGGGATTCCAACGGTTCACTTCGTGTGTCCGTCCATCTGGGCGTGGCGCGGCGGCCGCATCAAGAAGATCGCCAAGGCGGTCGACCACATGCTGTGCGTGTTCCCGTTCGAAACGGCGCTGCTGGAAAAAGCGGGCGTCGCGGCGTCTTACGTGGGCCATCCGCTTGCCGACGAGATTCCGCTCGTGCCGGACACGCTCGGTGCGCGCCGCACGCTGGGACTCGCGCAAGACGGACCGATCATCGCGGTGCTGCCGGGCAGCCGGCGCTCGGAGATCGATCTGATCGGCCCGACGTTCTTTGCCGCGATGGAGATGATGCAGCATCAGGAGCCGAGTGTGCGGTTCGTGATGCCGGCGGCCACGCCGGCACTGCGCGAGATGCTGCAGCCGCTGGTCGAATCCCACCCGGGTCTCGCCCTGACGATTACGGACGGCCAGTCGCAGCTCGCCATGACGGCAGCCGACGCGATTCTGGTCAAGAGTGGCACGGTCACGCTCGAAGCGGCGCTGCTCAAGAAGCCGATGGTGATCTCGTACAAGGTGCCCTGGCTGACCGGCCAGATCATGCGCCGTCAGGGCTATCTGCCGTACGTCGGCCTGCCTAACATTCTGGCGGGACGCTTCGTGGTGCCGGAAATTCTGCAGCATTTCGCCACGCCGCAGGCGCTGGCCGAAGCCACGCTGAAACAGTTGCGCGACGAGGCCAACCGGCGCACGCTGACGGAAATCTTCACGGAGATGCATCACGTGCTGAAGCAGAACACCGCGCAGCGTGCCGCGGAAGTCGTGGCGAGCGTCATCGAGAAGCGGAAGGCGCGGCCGTGACCGGTGCACGCGCACCCCGTCGCAAGACCGCTGCCGGAATGACAGCGCAGCAGGCGGGCCTGAGCTTCGAAACGCCGGACGACATTGTCTGCGGCGTCGACGAAGCAGGGCGCGGGCCGCTGGCCGGCCCCGTGGTGGCCGCGGCGGTGATTTTCGATCCGACGAAACCGCTGATTCGCGGCCTCGACGATTCCAAAGCATTGACGGCGAAAAAGCGCGACGAGCTGTACGACAAGATCGTCGAGCGGGCTCTGGCTTATTGCATCGCATCAGCGTCGGTCGAAGAAATCGATTCGTTGAACATCCTGCACGCCACCATGCTGGCGATGAAGCGCGCCGTGGAAGGTCTGTCGGTCGTGCCGACGCTCGTGAAAGTCGACGGCAACCGCTGCCCGACGCTGAGCGTTCGCAGTGAAGCGGTGATCGGTGGCGATGCGCTCGTCAAAAGCATTTCAGCGGCGTCGATTCTTGCCAAGGTGACGCGCGACCGGATGCTGCTCGAATTGCATCAGGCCTATCCTGTCTATGGCTTTGACGCACATGCCGGTTACGGTACGCCGCAGCATCTCGCCGCATTGCGCGAGCATGGACCGTGCGAGCACCATAGGCGCTCGTTCGCGCCGGTGCGCGAGGCGTATCTGCGTTTCGGCAAGAGTGCGTGGGCATAGCGGGCCGTCGCCGCATTCCATTCCTCGCATTCCATTTCTTATTCTCACTGTCTTCGCTGCCTGTGAAAGCCATCACCTCGCGGGACAATCCGCTCTACAAGCGCCTGAAAGCATTGGCCGGTTCGACGCATCAGCAGCGTCGCAGCGGCCACGCGCTGCTCGAAGGCTTCCATCTGGCCAGCGCGTATCTCGACGTCGCCGGGCAGCCGGAAATGTGCGTCGTGACCGAAGGCGCGCTTCGTCCCGAGGAAGCGCAGGCGATCGTGTCGCGGATCGAAGATCATCGCCTCGTGACGCGGCCGGATGCGTTGTTCGGGCAATTGTCGAATGTGGTGCACGGTGTTGGCCTGCTGCTGCTGGTCGAGAAGCTCGATACGCCGCTGCCCGGGAAGGTCGCGCAAACTTGCCTCGTGCTCGATGGCGTGCAGGACGCGGGCAACGTCGGCTCGATTCTGCGCAGCGCGGCCGCGGCGGGGATTCAGCAGGTGTTCTGCGCGCCAGGAACAGCGTACGCGTGGTCGTCGAAAGTCTTGCGCTCGGGTATGGGTGCGCACTTCCTGCTGCAGATTCACGAAGATGTGGATGCACAAACCTTGATCGAGCGTCTTGCCGTGCCGGTCGTCATTACGGATTCGCACGGCGCCGAGGCGATCTATGACAGCGATCTGAGCGGGCCGCTCGCGTGGGTGTTCGGCAACGAAGGGGCGGGCGTCTCGCAGATCTGGCGTGACGCGGACGCGTTGCGGGTGACGATTCCCCAGCCGGGCGGCATGGAGTCGCTGAATGTGGCGGCGGCAGCGGCCGTTTGCGTATTCGAGCAGTGCCGCCAGCAGCGCAGGCGTGGTTAACTAACGCCCTGGACAGCAGAGGCACGCGCGGTGCCGCGCGTGCCATACCTTTACCTTTACGACGGGGCCGCCTTCAATAGGACGGCCGGTCCAGCTTGATTTCCTGCAGGATCGTCGTCGCGATCTCTTCGATCGACTTGTGCGTCGACGACAGCCACTTGATCCCTTCACGCCGCATCATCGCTTCCGCTTCGTTGATCTCGTAGCGGCAATTCTCCGGCGCGGCGTACTTGCTGCCGGGCCGGCGCTCATTGCGGATCTCCGAGAGCCGCTGCGGATCGATCGACAAACCGAACATCTTCTGCCGATGCGCCAATAGCGGGGTCGGCAATTTGCCTCGCTCGAAATCTTCCGGAATCAGTGGATAGTTGGCGGCCTTCACGCCGTACTGCATGGCCAGATACAGGCTCGTCGGCGTCTTGCCGCTGCGCGACACGCCCACCAGAATCACGTCGGCATCCGCAAGATTGCGGTTCGACTGGCCGTCGTCGTGGGCGAGCGAGAAATTGATCGCCTCGATCCGGTTCTTGTATTCCTCGGTGTCGGCGTTCTGGTGCCCGCGACCCATCGCGTGGGTCGATTTCAGCTCCAGTTCCTGTTCGAGCGGCTCGACGAAGGTCTGAAACATGTCCAGCACGAGCGCATTCGAGCCTTTGACGATCTGATTCGACGCGCTGTCCACCAGCGTCGTGAACACGATCGCGCGGCGGCCGTCCTGCTCAACCGCTTCATTGATTTTTTCGAGCGTGGCGTAGGCTTTGTCCGTCGAGTCGACGAAGGGCACGCGAACCAGGCGGAATTTCTGGTCGAACTGGGAGAGGATCGAATGCGCGAAGGTTTCGGCAGTGATCCCGGTACCGTCGGAGACGATGAATACGGTGGGCGGCATCAATGGAGCTGGGGAACGTGAGCGGCAATAAGCGCTCGAATGAAACATCGCTGTGTCGACGCCGCTGCACGGTGGCTAACCGTAAGACTGCAGCAGCGTGCAACCAGCGCGCCGTGGGCAGCGCAATCGTGCCCGACTGGCGGCTAGGCCTCGCAAAAGCCCGCCGGCCGGTTCGGGGCGCGATTCGAGGCGCAATTCTCGTCCGACAGACACATTTCCAGAGTCGGCACGGTAGAATAGCGGCAACCTGTTGGATAAGCAATTGCAGGCGATTGGCGTTTAAATCACCGCGAACGGTCGCTCAACGCCTCGCTTTCAGCCTGTAACTTGCGTTGAACGTGATGAATTGGCCGGCAAATTCGTCCATTCGCCTTCTTCGTCCCGCATCTGGCAATTTTTGCTGCGATTGCTTCTCCAACAGGTTGTGCAAGACGCGAGGTCACGCTTCCAATGGGCGTCTCGCGTCCGAGCCCACTTGCACAGCCGTGAATTTCTTTCACACTTAGGGGCTTGTATGACTAACGCAGTTACCGTCGCAAAGGATAAGGCGTATGTAGTTCCGTTCGAGCAGTTGCGGATGACCGATGTGGAGATTGTCGGCGGCAAGAACGCGTCGCTTGGCGAGATGATCAGTCAGCTCGCCGAAGCCGGCGTGCGCGTGCCGACCGGTTTCGCCACGACGGCGCTGGCTTTCCGTGACTTCCTGCAGCACAACAATCTGACCGAACGCATCGCCAAACGTCTCGAAACGCTCGACGTCGACGACGTGAAGGCGCTCGCCGAAGCCGGCAAGGAAATCCGTCAATGGATCGTCGAGGCGCCGCTGCAGTCGCAACTCGAGGCTGACATTCGCGCGGGTTTCGAGACCCTGAAAAGCAGCTCGCCTGAAGAACTGTCGTTTGCCGTGCGCTCCTCGGCCACGGCGGAAGACTTGCCGGACGCGTCGTTCGCGGGCCAGCAGGAAAGCTACCTCAACGTGGTCGGCATCGACGACGTGCTCGATCGCATGAAGCACGTGTTCGCGTCGCTGTACAACGACCGCGCTATCTCCTATCGCGTCCACAAGGGCTTCACGCACGCTGAAGTCGCGTTGTCGGCCGGTGTGCAGCGCATGGTGCGCTCGGACGTCGGCGCGGCCGGCGTGATGTTCACGCTGGACACCGAGTCGGGCTTCAAGGACGCCGTGTTCATCACGTCGAGCTACGGCCTGGGCGAAACGGTCGTGCAGGGCGCCGTGAATCCGGACGAGTTCTACGTCTTCAAGACCACGCTCGCGCAAGGCAAGTACCCGATCATTCGCCGCTCGATCGGCTCGAAGCTGATCAAGATGGAATTCACCAAGGCGGGTGAGGAAGGCCGTGTGAAGACGGTCGACGTCGCGCACGAGCAGCGCAACCGCTTCTCGATCACGGACGAAGACGTGATCGAACTGGCCAAATACGCCGTCATTATCGAAAAGCACTACGAGCGTCCGATGGACATCGAGTGGGGCAAGGACGGCCGAGACGGCAAGATCTTCATTCTGCAGGCGCGTCCGGAAACGGTGAAGAGCCAGGCCACGGGCAAGGCCGAGCAGCGCTTCAAGCTGAAGGGCCAGTCGAACGTGATGGCTACCGGCCGTGCGATCGGTCAGAAGATCGGCGCGGGTCCGGTGCGCGTGATTCATGACCCTTCGGAAATGGACCGCGTGCAGCCCGGCGACGTGCTGGTCGCCGACATGACCGACCCGAACTGGGAGCCGGTCATGAAGCGTGCGTCGGCCATCGTCACGAATCGTGGCGGCCGTACCTGCCACGCGGCGATCATCGCGCGTGAGCTGGGCGTGCCCGCCGTGGTGGGCTGCGGCGACGCGACCGACGTGCTGAAGGAAGGCGCGCTCGTGACCGTGTCGTGTGCCGAAGGCGACGAAGGCAAGATTTACGACGGCCTGCTCGAAACCGAAGTCACCGAGGTGCAGCGCGGCGAACTGCCGCCGGTTCCGGTGAAGATCATGATGAACGTCGGCAACCCGCAACTGGCCTTCGACTTCTCGCAACTGCCGAACGCAGGCGTGGGTCTGGCGCGGCTGGAATTCATCATCAACAACAACATCGGCGTTCACCCGAAGGCGATCCTCGAGTACCCGAACATCGACCAGGACCTGAAGAAGGCCGTGGAAAGCGTCGCTCGCGGTCACGCATCGCCGCGCGCGTTCTACGTCGACAAGCTGACCGAAGGTATCGCCACCATCGCCGCGGCGTTCTATCCGAAGCCCGTGATCGTGCGCATGTCCGACTTCAAGTCGAACGAGTACAAGAAGCTGATCGGTGGTTCGCGCTACGAGCCGGATGAAGAAAACCCGATGCTGGGTTTCCGTGGCGCCTCGCGCTACATCGCCGACGAGTTCGCGGAAGCGTTCCAGATGGAATGCGTCGCGCTGAAGAAGGTGCGTGAGGAAATGGGCCTCGACAACGTCGAGATCATGGTGCCGTTCGTGCGTACGCTGAAGCAGGCGGAGCGCGTGGTCGGACTGCTCGAGAAGTTCGGCCTGAAGCGTGGCGAAAAGGGTCTGCGCCTGATCATGATGTGCGAAGTGCCGTCGAACGCGATTCTGGCCGAGGAATTCCTGCAATTCTTCGACGGTTTCTCGATCGGCTCGAACGACCTGACCCAGCTCACGCTCGGCCTCGACCGCGACTCCGGCATGGAACTGCTGGCGGTCGATTTCGACGAACGCGATCCGGCGGTCAAGTTCCTGCTCAAACGCGCGATTGAAACCTGCCTGCGTCTGGACAAGTACGTCGGGATTTGCGGGCAGGGTCCGTCGGATCATCCGGACTTCGCTCAGTGGCTGACCGACGAAGGCATCAAGTCGATCTCGCTGAACCCGGATTCGATCATCGATACGTGGCAGCAACTGGCGCAATCGTCGAAGAAGTAATGCGACGGGCATGCCGCTTCCCAGGCGGCATGCATCACGCGCGGTGCGGTAGGTCAAACGCACGTTAAATGCACGTCAAAGCGTGCTGTACCGCCCGTTGCAATGCCCCCGCTTCGTGCTATAAACACCTCGGTAGATCCGGGGTGTTTTGCTTTGTGGAGGTCGACGTGGCGCCAGGTGGATTGTTCTGGTGGATCGGGGCGGGGGTGCTGATCGTGCTGGAGTTGATCAGCGGCAGTTTCTATTTGCTGATGATCGCGTTTGGCTTTGTGGCGGCCGCGCTGGCGCACCTCGCGGGGGCCGCTGCCGACGTGCAGTTCGTTGTCGCCGCGGCGGTGGCGCTAGTGGCGGTTCTGCTGCTCAGGCGCTCGCGATTTGGCCGCCGGGTGCGCAAGGAGGCGTCGAGCAACCCGGACGTCAATCTCGACATCGGTCAGAAGGTGGCCGTCCCCGCATGGCGCGAGCGCCGGGCGCGAGCCGACTATCGCGGCGCCGCGTGGGACGTGGAGCTGGCGGCAGGCGAGCCGGAAGATGCGCGGATATACGAAATCACGGAGTTGCGCGGCAGTTGCCTCGTTGTGGTGGCGGCGCGCCAATAAAAGACCTGGGCGATCCCGCACCGGGTGCCCGGGCACTGCATAGAACTATTCAAACAAGGACCGGAGGGCAGTATGGATTCGACCATCGTCGGGGCGGTGTTTCTGCTTATCGTGATCGTGCTGGCCGCGCAGACCATCAAGATCGTGCCGCAGCAACATGCGTGGGTGCTGGAGCGGCTCGGCCGTTATCACCGCACGCTCACACCAGGTTTGAGCTTCGCGTTTCCGTTCGTCGACCGGATCGCCTACAAGCATATCCTCAAGGAAATTCCGCTCGAAGTGCCGAGCCAGGTGTGTATTACGCGCGACAACACGCAGTTGCAGGTGGACGGCGTGCTGTACTTTCAGGTCACCGATCCCATGAAGGCCTCGTATGGGTCGAGCAATTTCGTGTTCGCGATTACGCAGTTGTCGCAGACCACGCTGCGCTCGGTGATCGGCAAGCTGGAGCTCGACAAGACCTTCGAGGAGCGCGATTTCATCAATCACAGCATCGTCTCGTCGCTCGACGAAGCAGCATCGAACTGGGGTGTGAAGGTTCTGCGCTACGAGATCAAGGATCTGACGCCGCCCAAGGAAATTCTGCACGCCATGCAGGCGCAGATCACCGCCGAACGGGAGAAGCGCGCGCTGATCGCGGCATCGGAAGGACGCAAGCAGGAGCAGATCAATATCGCGTCCGGTGGCCGTGAGGCGGCGATCCAGAAGTCTGAAGGCGAGCGGCAGGCGGCTATCAACCAGGCGCAGGGTCAGGCGGCGGCGATTCTTGCCGTGGCCGAAGCCAACTCGCAGGCGATTCAGAAGATCGCCGCCGCGATTCAGTCGAACGGCGGGATGGAAGCGGTGAATCTCAAGGTGGCCGAACAATATGTGAACGCATTCGGCAATCTGGCGAAGCAGGGCACGACGCTGATCGTGCCGGGCAACCTGGCGGATATGAGTTCGATGATCGCTTCGGCGCTGACCATTGTGAACAAAGGGAAGGGCACAGCCGAGGCGCGGTAAGCGCGTTTCGCCTGCTGAAAACGAAATGGCCCGCGGACTTTGCGGGCCATTTTTTTTGCGGGGTGGCGGGTCGGTTGGCAGTGGGTTGTGACGCGCTGGCGCAGCGCAAGGCGCGTCATAACCGCGCGGCGCCCGGCGTGGATCAGTTCAGGACGCCGCTCAGCCCGGCGAACGCATCAGGCGCGCTTTCTCGCGTTCCCAATCGCGCTTCTTCTCGCTCTCGCGTTTGTCGTGCTGCTTCTTGCCCTTGGCGAGGCCGATCTCGCATTTAACGCGACCGCCCTTGTAGTGGAAGTTCAGCGGCACGAGCGTATAGCCGCGCTGCTCGACCTTGCCGATCAGCTTGCTGATCTGCTCTGCGTGCAGAAGCAGCTTGCGCGTGCGCACCGGGTCGGGATTGATATGGGTCGAGGCCTCGGGCAACGGGCTGATGTGCGTGCCGATCAGGAACAGTTCGTTGTTTTTGATCACAACGTAGCCTTCCTTGATCTGGCCGCGCCCGGCGCGCAGCGCCTTGACCTCCCATCCTTCGAGCACGAGCCCTGCTTCATAGCGTTCTTCGACCGAGTAGTCGTAGAAGGCTTTTCTGTTGTCGATAATGCTCATGAATGGAAAGTGCCCAACTCGTTTAAAATCACGATTTTAGCAAAGCGGGGCAAGGAAAGCCCGCCGCGCTCGTCCACCCTTGCCGCGCGCTGTTCAATTTATGGCAGATGTCCAGAAAACCGTGTTGATCCGTCATTCGGCGGAACAGATGTTCGACCTCGTCACCGACGTCGCCGATTACCCCAACTTCCTGCCCTGGTGCGGCGGCGTCGAAATCCGCAGCCGGGACGAGACTAGCATGGAAGCCAAGATCGATATCAACTTCAAGGGCATCAAGCAGCACTTTGCCACGCATAACAGCATGGAGCGGCCCACGCGCATCGATATGGAGTTCGCGGACGGCCCGTTTCGCAAGTTCACCGGGTTCTGGCGCTTCACGCCGCTGCGCGCGGACGCCTGCAAGATCGAATTCGCGCTGCACTACGAATTCACCAACATCATTCTCGAGAAGATCATTGGGCCGGTGTTCAGCCACATCGCCAATACCTTCGTCGAATCGTTCGTGAAGCGCGCCGATGCGCGCTACGGCAAGGCATGAGCGCGCGCCTGTCGATTGAAGTCTGCTACGCCTCGGCCAAAGAGCAGACCGTGATTGCCGTGGAAATGCCTGAAGGCGCCACGCTGCAGCAGGCGCTCGAGGCGAGCGGCATCCTGCGGCGTTATCCGCAGATCGATCTGGGTACGCAGAGGGTGGGGGTGTACGGCAAGCTCAAACCGCTCGACACCGTGCTGGCCGACCACGACCGTGTGGAGATTTACCGGCCGCTGCTGGTCGACCCGAAGGTCTCGCGGCAGCGCCGCGTCGAGAAGACCCGCAAGGCGGGCTCGATCGAAGGGCGCCGCTGGCTGAACAAGGATTCGCGGTAAGCGCGGTTCCTTGAAAGGGGGCTGCTGAGCGCAGCCCGTCGGCTTCAATGCGCCGAAACAGGCGTCTTTTCCTTGATCGCGGCGCCGCCTGACGAATCGTCGTCCGCATGCTGGCGCACCGACCAGCACACACCCGCCACCAGCAGCAGAATGGCCGCCAGTTCCAGCGGGCGGGGCAGGCGCTGGTCGTAGATGAACGCGTAGAGCAGCGCGAAAAGAGTTTCGAACACGATCATCTGACCGGAGAGCGTCAGCGGCAGCCGCTTCGAAGCAGCGTTCCACAGCCCGTTGCCGAGCCACGATGCGCCGATCGCGAGCACCAGATTGAGCATCCAGAAGGTGTGCCAGCGCCCGTCCGCCAGCTCGCCTTGCGGACCGCCCGGCGGCAGCGCGGCGATCACGAGCCACATGGCCGCGCCGAGCGCGCCCGTCACCACGCCCCACAGCACCGACCATTCGTTGCCGCTGAAATGCGTCTGCCGCTGCAGGTAACGGGTGTTTTCGACCGCGAACCACGTCCAGCATGCGAGCGCGCCGACTGCGCAGGCAAGACCGATCAGCTTGGTGGCGATGCTGACCGGCGTGCTGCCGGCCGCCGTAAACACGTCGATATTGATGCAGGCGATGCCCGCCATCACCGTCGCCAGCGGCCACGCGAGTCGGGCGAGCGGCACCGCGCCGTGATCGCGCCGGCCCATCAGCGTCACGGTGACGGGCAGCACGCCGACGATCAGCGATGCCGGCGCGATGCCGATCAGATGGACGGCCGCCGTCAGCAGAAGGTAGTAGAGGAGGTTGCCGGCCAGCGCCAGCTTCACGAGAGCGGCCAGATCCTCGCGGCTCAGGCGTTTTGCGAGCGAGCGCGCCGTCGGCAGCGCCGCGGCAAGCGAGACGATGCCGTACATCGTATAGCGGCCGGCGCTCAGGAGCAGCGGCGAAAAGTCCGGCAGCACCCGCGGCACCAGAAAAACCATGCCCCACAGGGCCCCGGCCATTACTCCATATGCCACACCGCGCTGCATCGACTGCCCCTGCAAGAAAACTGGAATGGTCGGGAGAATAGCGGCTCGGCCGGCTGGCTGTCTTGTTCGATTCTGCATTTTGGCGCGGCACCTGCCGGCGGAGCCCGTCCGTGCCCGAACGCGCAAACGAAACCCGATCGAACCCGAGGCGAACAGCCAAGCGAAATCCAGGGGCCGGATGACGCGAAAAAAACCGCCCGAAAATCGCTAAGCTGCTGTTCGTGCAGTGAAAACCAGGGAGGTATCGCGTATAATTCGCTTTTGCGCCTATAGGATTTGCCATGCGTCTGATCCAAACAGCACTCACGTTCGATGACGTGCTCCTCGTCCCGGCTTTCTCCGATGTTCTGCCGCGCGACACCAGCCTCAAGACCCGGCTGACCCGCAACATCTCCCTGAATATGCCGCTCGTGTCCGCCGCCATGGACACCGTCACCGAAGCCCGTCTCGCCATCGCGATGGCGCAAATGGGTGGCGTGGGCATCATCCACAAAAATCTGACGCCGGCCGAGCAGGCGCGTGAAGTGGCCAAGGTCAAGCGCTTCGAATCGGGCGTCGTGCGCGATCCGATCACCGTGCCGCCGCAAATGAAGGTGCGCGACGTGATCGCGCTGTCGCGGCAGCATGGCATTTCGGGCTTTCCGGTCGTGGAAGGCGCGCAACTGATCGGCATCGTCACGAACCGCGACCTGCGCTTCGAAGAGCGCCTGGATGAGCCGGTGCGCGCCATCATGACGCCGCGCGAGCGCCTCGTCACCGTCAAGGAAGGCACGCCGCTCGCCGAGGCGAAGGCGCTGATGCATAGCCATCGTCTCGAGCGCGTGCTGGTCATCAACGACGCATTCGAACTGCGCGGCCTGATGACGGTGAAAGACATCACCAAGCAGACCGAACACCCGGACGCCTGCAAGGACGAACACGGCAAGTTGCGCGCGGGCGCGGCAGTCGGCGTCGGCGAGGACAATGAGGAGCGCGTGGAGCTGCTGGTGCAGGCGGGCGTCGACGTGATCGTCGTCGATACCGCGCACGGCCACAGCAAGGGCGTGCTCGAGCGCGTCCAGTGGGTCAAGAAGAACTTCCCGCATGTCGAAGTGATCGGCGGCAACATCGCCACCGCGGCGGCCGCCAAGGCGCTCGTCGAATACGGCGCGGACGGTGTGAAGGTCGGCATCGGCCCGGGCTCGATCTGCACGACGCGGATCGTCGCCGGCGTGGGCGTGCCGCAGGTCACCGCGATTGCCGACGTGTCCGAAGCGCTGAAGGGCACCGGCGTGCCGGTGATCGCCGACGGCGGCGTGCGTTTCTCGGGCGACATCAGCAAGGCGCTGGCAGCGGGTGCGAACGCCGTGATGATGGGCAGCATGTTTGCGGGCACCGAAGAAGCGCCGGGCGACGTGTTCCTGTATCAGGGCCGCCAGTACAAGTCGTACCGTGGCATGGGCTCGGTCGGCGCGATGAAGGACGGCGCGGCGGACCGCTACTTCCAGGACAACTCCGCGAACATCGACAAGCTGGTGCCGGAAGGTATCGAAGGCCGTGTCGCCTACAAGGGTTCGGTCAACGCGATCCTGTTCCAGCTGATCGGCGGCGTGCGCGCCAGCATGGGCTATTGCGGCTGCCGCACCATCGCCGAGATGAACGACAAGGCCGAGTTCGTGCAGATCACGGGCGCGGGCTTGCGCGAGTCGCACGTGCATGACGTGCAGATCACCAAGGAAGCGCCCAACTACCACGTGGACTAATCGCCAATGAAGCCATTGCTGCGCGCTGTACTGATCCTCGATGCCTTGCTGCTGCTTGCGTTCGGCCTGCTGTTTCTGCTGACGCCCTGGACTTCGTTGTACAACGCGCTGCTGCTGGTGCAAACCCAGCCGGCTCTGGCCGGCCAGGGGTTTGGCGTGGCTTTGATCGGGCTCGCGTGGCTGGCCATGCACGCGTCGATCGACGGGGCACTCACCTCCACGGTCGCCAAGGTCGTCGGTCACGTGAACTGGCTGACCGGTGTGCTGATGCTGGTCTGGCTGGTTGGTCTGCATACGCCGGCGCTCACCGGCTTCGGCCAGATCGCTGGAGTGCTGACCGGGGTGGTGTTGCTGGTGGTTGGCCTTGGCGGCGTGCGTTTGTCCGGTGCGGTAAGGCGGCGTGAAAAGGCGAAGCTGGCCGAGACCGCCGCGGCGGAACGTGCCGAAAAGCAGGCTGCCAAAGACGCCGCGAAAAACGCCGCCAACCGGCGCGAGCCGGTCCGTGTGACAGCCGAGTCAGTTGACTACCGCACGCAGCCTCTCGTCGAACCCGTTATGCCGGACTCGCGGCCTGTCAGCGCTGCGACTCCCGGTTCGACGGCACCGCTGCGTTCGGTAGGCGACGAAGCCGCGGTCGCGCGTGAGAGCACCAGCAGCGCTACCAGCGAAGCAGCCGGCGCGCCCCGGCCGCCGCTTCATGGCTGAGGCGCTGCGCGCCGCGCCGTCCGCAGAGACTACCGGATTTCGCTCGCGCGCCGCAGGCAGGTGGCTGCCGCGCCAGATGCGCCAGCACGCTTCATCGTTGCATTTGCTGCTCGATCGTCCCCACCTGGACCGCTTTGAATTCAACGCCGCGCCCCGTGCGCGGCATTCCGTATCCGTTCACTTTTGACTCCGTCCGCTGCCATGCACGACAAGATCCTGATCCTCGACTTCGGTTCGCAAGTCACCCAACTGATTGCACGTCGCGTTCGCGAGGCGCACGTGCTGTCGGAAATCCATCCGCACGACGTTAGCGACGAGTTCATCCGCGAATTCAAGCCGAAGGGCATCATCCTGTCCGGCGGCCCGAGCTCCGTCACCGAAAGCGACACGCCGCGCGCGCCGCAAGCGGTGTTCGAAGCCGGCGTGCCCGTGCTGGGCATTTGCTACGGCATGCAGACGATGGCCGAACAACTCGGCGGCAAGGTCGACAATGGCCACCTGCGCGAATTCGGCTACGCGGAAGTGCGCGCGCGCAACCATACGAGCTTCCTTGACGGCATCCAGGACTTCGCGACGCCGGAAGGTCACGGCATGCTGAAGGTGTGGATGAGCCACGGCGACAAGGTGCTGGAAATGCCGTCGGGCTTCCAGCTGATGGCCTCGACCGAATCGTGCCCGATCGCCGCGATGGCCGATGAGACGCGCCACTATTACGGCGTGCAATGGCATCCGGAAGTCACCCACACGGTCCAGGGCCGCGCGATGCTCGAACGCTTCGTGCTGAAGATTTGCGGCGCGAAGCCGGACTGGGAAATGGGCAACTACATCGACGAGGCCGTCGAGAACATCCGCAAGCAGGTCGGCAACGAACAGGTGATTCTCGGTCTGTCGGGCGGCGTGGATTCGTCGGTGGCGGCGGCGCTGCTGCATCGTGCGATCGGCGATCAGCTGACCTGCGTGTTCGTCGATCACGGTCTGCTGCGCCTGAACGAAGCCGAGCAGGTGATGGCGATGTTCGCCGACAATCTCGGCGTGAAGGTGATCCACGTCGACGCGAGCGAGGCATTCATGTCCAAGCTCAAGGGCGTGACGGATCCGGAGGCCAAGCGCAAGATCATCGGCGCGGAGTTCGTCGAGGTGTTCCAGACCGAAGCGGGCAAACTGACGGACGCGAAGTGGCTCGCGCAGGGCACGATCTATCCTGACGTGATCGAATCGGCAGGCAAGGGCAAGAAGGCCGCGCATACGATCAAGAGCCACCACAACGTCGGCGGTTTGCCGGAAACGCTGAACCTGAAGCTGCTTGAGCCGCTGCGCGAACTGTTCAAGGACGAAGTGCGTGAGTTGGGCGTGAAGCTGGGCCTGCCGCCGTCGATGGTGTATCGCCACCCGTTCCCGGGCCCGGGCCTGGGCGTGCGGATTCTCGGCGAAGTGAAGCGCGATTTCGCGGACCTGCTGCGCCGCGCGGACGCGATTTTCATCGAGACGCTGCGCACCTTCGTCGACAAGGAAACCGGCAAGTCCTGGTACGACCTGACGAGCCAGGCGTTCGCGGTGTTCCTGCCGGTGAAGAGCGTCGGCGTGATGGGCGACGGGCGGACCTATGAGTACGTTGTCGCGCTGCGCGCCGTGCAGACGCTGGACTTCATGACCGCGCACTGGGCCCATTTGCCGCATGAGCTGCTGGGCCATGTGTCGAACCGGATCATCAATGAAGTGCGGGGGATTAACCGGGTGGTGTATGACATCTCGGGGAAGCCGCCGGCGACGATTGAGTGGGAGTGATTGGACGTCAAGCACGTGCCGGCACGACTTGGCAGTAAAGCACACCTAAGCCCGCGTAATTGCGGGCTTTTTTCGTTTTTAACCTGGCATGGCCTTGCAGTACGAGATGCCTCGCCATATCCACGCGCCGTTGGACCAGATAGGCATGGGGGGCGACGCCGATTGCTTTCTTGAAGGCCCTGAGCAGATGAAAGGAGCTCATTCCCGCAGCCTGCGCGATGATGTCGAGGGACGGGTTGGCGGCGACATGCGCGTCGATATAGTCCCGGGCACGTTTGACTGCACCCGGCATTGATGGTGTCGCGCTTCGTAGCGGGCGGGAAAGCTGTCCGTGGCGCTGTACCAACTGAAATATGGCTGCCGTCAGGCGCGAAGTCTTTTCGAGTTGTGTCGCATCACGTAGTTCTGATGAGACGTGCGCTTCATGTAACAGTTGCATAGTCTGCGGGTCATCGATGACCGTCTGCGGGAAATGCAAGGTCGCCCCGACATCCTCGCTTTCTTTGGCAAGCAGGCTTGTGAGGCCAGCGACGGGCAAGTAGATCATCCTGTAGTCCCATCCGTCTCCGGATACGGGGCGACCTTCGTGTAAGGTGTGAGGATTGATCGCGCAGATTGTGCCTTCCGGCATGATCACCCGACGCCCGCGGCCATCCAGCCAGGCCTGCGCACCGCGTTCGATTACGCCGAGTGCAAATTCATCATGCGCATGGGGAGGAAAGCGGTGTGTACGGTACGTCGCTTTCAGCAGTTCCGCGCCCGCGAACGCCGGTTCGCACCAGAACTTCACCTGATTCGGACGCGAGGAAGTGCGGGAGGAGCTCATGTATGACGATTTCCAAACGACCCGAACGCGGTCGAATTGATCCGACAAACGCCGCGGTACTCAGTTGAGCGCCGCACGCGTCCGCGACGCGCCGGCAACCCTTGCGCGCGGCCGGCTCTGAAGCAGGTAGACGCCCGCAAGAATGGCCGCCATCGCAAGCAGATGGAGTGGTCGCATAGGTTCGTGGCCGATCGACAATCCCAGCAGCAATGCAATGACCGGCGGGATATACGTCACGCTGGAAGCCGCGACCGCGCCGAGCCGCCCGACGATGAAGTAATACAGAATGTAGGCGGCTCCGGTTCCGGTCAGACCGAGTCCCAGGACAAGCCCAAGCGCTGCACGCGGGTCACCCGTTACTCGCGCCATACCATGGAAGTCGGTGACGCAGCTGACCACAACGAGCGCGAAGCCGATTTGCCACGTAGCCAGCGCGAGCGGTGAAAGGTCGAGGTTGGAGAGAAAGCGGCGCGCGTAGACGAACGAGCACCCGACGCTCAGCGAGCCGGCGACCATGTAGGACACGCCGAGCAGATTGACGCCCGCCCCATGCGCATTCCACGGCTGCGCGATCAGCAGCACGCCGACGAAGCCACTCGCGATGCCGATGATCATCCGCGGGGTCGGGCGTTCCTGCCGCAGTAACGCCCATGCGACGACGAAGGAAAACAGCGGGATCGCGCCGCTCAGCATGCCGGCCACGCTAGAAAGAAGCAGGGCTGCACCCTTCGCGAACGCGTAGTAGTAGACCACCGTGGCAAGCAAGGACATCACGATGAAATGATGCGCGTGGCGCAGATGGCGCCATTTCAGTTCCCCTCTGAACAGCGCCAGGGCGAGGATTGGCAGGAAACCGAGCAGCGTGCGTAGAAACACGATCTGGGAAGCCGATATGTCAACGCTAGCCCATTTCATGAACATGAAGTTGGTGCCCCAGATGAGGCCGAGCGCAGCGAAGGCGAGGTAGGCGGGGTTCATGGCGATGATCTCGATGGAGAGTTTCGAGTCTTGATTGTCTTCACGCCATCCATGCGCTACAACTGATTTAATTTCTTCTATGCAATAGAAAAACTACGCCATGCAACCCATTCCTCCAATGAAAGCCTTGGTAGCTCTGGAAGCTGCGATGCGACTTGGCAGTTTTACTCTGGCTGCGCAGGAGCTGAGCGTGACGCCCGGCGCGGTAGGCCAGCAGATCCAGAAGCTCGAAGACTGGCTCGGTGTCGCCCTGTTCGTACGGCAGATACGGCAGGTAACGCCGACTGCCGCTGGTCGTGCGTATTTCGCCCGCATCCAGCCGGCGCTGCGGGAAATCATCCATGCCAGTCGCCTCCTGCGGGAACGGCACAGCAAGGGCGTTCGGCTATCGATGCCGCCGAGCTTCGCCGCGAAGTGGTTCGCCCCTCGAATGGCCGACTTTCTGCAGGTTCACCCGGGTATCGCGTTGAGCTTGAGTACGACCACCACGCTTGTTGATTTCGAATATGACGCGGTCGATCTCGCGGTCCGATATTTCGATGGCATCGATCCACACCTCGCGGTGCAGCTGCTTTGCACCGACGAAGTGCGCGCATACTGCAGCCCGGCTTACGCGAAGAAGCGGAAATTGAAACGGCCCGAAGATCTTCAGTCTGCGACGCTGCTTCACAATACGCTGCATCCTCACTGGAGGTCGTGGCTTACGCGCTTCAGCAGTCTTGCCGATGCGCAGATCGAGGCGATCAACGGGATTCAATTCGATCAGTCCTTGATGGCAATCGAGGCAGCCGTGCGTGCGCAAGGGATGGTCCTGACAAGTCCCATCCTGGTGGAGGCGGAGCTGGCCGAAGGGGCGCTTGTCGAACTGTTCGGCAAGGCGCTGCAGTTGGCGAACGGATACTATCTGGTACACCCCGATACTGACGAGCTTCAACCGGCGATGAAATCGCTGAAAGCGTGGATGGCCGAGAGAATGACTGGCAGAAGCGCACCCTTGGATTCCAGCCGAGGAACACATCGATGAATCGAAGACCTGTCGGGCGGGCGAGTGCGCATTCTCACGCAGGAAACGCTAAAGGTTAAGCCCGCCGATGACCTCGCCAAGGCACGTCCGAATCCGATGATCAATGGTTATCGGGAGTGCCTGGGTTGCCTTGTCGACGCTGCGTGCAAAGCCAGCCAGTAGTCGGCGCAACGCGCACGCCACCTTCCTATTGAGGGACCTGACATGCGAAATCTGTCTGGAAGCGACTGTCGGATATCAAGATGCGCCTTGCCTCATGCAACGAGGAAGCTGCCGCGCTCAGTCGGCGTTCCCCTGCTGTCCGTCGTAGTCGGCCGCCAGCGGTCGAGACTTTGCAGCTGTTTTCGTCAGCTCCGCTCACGCGTGATTGAACGTCGTCTGGGAAAGAGCGGATCACGGACAAGTGGTGCGGATCGCCGCTAACGGCACGGTATAGCTTGCGCATGAAGTCATCGGTAGCCGCATCGTGCTCACGTGAGGGCACAGTAATCTTCAGGGTTTGGCTATATTGCGCACGACGAGTTGCGCGAACGGTAGCTTCAAGGGCCATCGCGTCGTCGTTCGTCATGAACCGGGAATCCTCGCCGCGCCGCTTCTTGGCGCTCAAATCGACCCCCTAACCTTCGCACGTTCTCCTCTACGGTTGCGTCCTGAAACAGGTCACACTAATCTGCCATATCCGATTGCAGTATTCGTGGGCCTATAGCGCTTCAAGCTGCCGTCCACCTATGTTGGTTGGAAGGACACTGGTTCTCTGACCGCGCGTCCAAATACACCTGAACATTTCGCGGTACAAAACAATACGAAATCGTACGCGTGCCGTGCCTATGTTTGACCGCCAGTAGCCTTGCGCCCCTTCCTTTGTAATTTGCGGCAAACATCCGTTAGCAGCCAGCGCGCAACGACGTCGGGTAGGTTCATCCCGTGCGACGCGAACTTGATCTCATCCTTGTAGTACACGATGACCGAGCCACCGATGACGCGGAACATCCCCGTGTACTTCACACCGTCAAGCTCGACTTCGACGGGTTTCGTTGTTTCGTAGTCTTCTGCTGGCACGTTTGGTGAAATGAAGTCAAAAGGAAAACTTAGCCCGTAAGCACTCGAACGTCAATGCGATATGCACTCATGCGGCAACATTGGGCAAATCGTGTCGCGCTTGGTATGCAACCACATTCGCGCCCACTCGCGAACAGGATGCGTTATTTGTGAGAAGACAGTGGGTTTCCACGACGGAGGGTCCGCAAGCGGGGTGGGTGCAGCCGATCATGGACAGGCAGTGACTGCGTGCATGAAAACGCATGCTGATTGCAGCGTTCTAAAAAACAACGATTCAGATCGCGGCGTATCGGCTTGGCAGTGTTTCGGGCGATATCTATTTCCATCCCGGTCGACTTGAGCCGATCATCGTCGAACCGGGATGGGCTATTAGAATTCGCCTCCCGGATTCCCGAGAATCAGTCGATGGGTGCGATGTCAGACCGAGGCGAGCATTGCCTCTCGAAGTGTTACCGGAGCGCAAGGTTCGACCTTGCTCGGATCGGACTAGGCGCTGATTGGATTCCTACAACAATTTCAGGGAATCCCTACACAATCCTCACTGCAGAGATAGCAGCACAGTGCCGTATACCGATGTAGCAGCCGTGATTATTTGCGTGCTACCTCTGACATTGCGATATCTCCAGGGCGTGACTCGAATACTATGGGCGCAACGAGGACAACGTTGCGCAAACAATAACATTCGAGATCATCCGCGCGCCTGCACCGAAATCTTGCTGGAAAAATTGAGTGAATCTGGTCCCGAGATGAACTGACTTGCTGAATATTCATTTCGAATAGGATTGCTTATTATATTACGAATATGCTTGATAAGCTGCCGCTATCTTCGGATGAATCTGGGTAACGGGGTGCCGATTTTTCTTTCCTGGAACTGCGCACAAAATTGTGCGTATCCAGAGCAATGACCTGCAAAGGCAAAGGTTCTTCGACTTCACGGGGTGGCAGTATGAAATTCGGCAACATGAGACTTGGCACTAAACTGATCAGTGCTTTTGTACTGGTTTGCCTGATCGGTGCAGTTGTAAGCGGAATCGGAATCCGCAATATGGCCAGGATCAACGATGCGGGCGACCGAATATACCGGCTTGACCTGATTGGGTTGTCTCTGGCACAGAAGGGAGACGTCGGACTGCTCGAGGCGGCACGCTCGCTGCGCAACGCCATTCTGTCTTCCGCCTCCGAACAGCGAGCCGGGTTCCTCGGCCAAAGCGAGCAAAGCCTTGCTGCGGCGCGCGAATCGCTCGACAAAGCCAGGCCGCTATTTCAAAGCGAGGAAGGTAAGGCGGTGTTCGCCAATCTCGATCAGGCCTGGCATGACTACGACCAGGCCTTCAAGGAGATGGCAAAGAAAATCAGCGCTGCCCCTTTACAGGATCGCACGGAACTCGCCGAGCACCTGTTCGGAGATTTCCGTGAGAAGGCCAACAAGATTGACGAGTTGGTGAACACCCTGGTGAGCAGGAAGCAGGAGAACGCAAAGGTTGCCGCCGCATCCAATCAGGACCTGTACGTGGAAAGTCGGAATTTGATGATCGCCCTGGTGATCTTCTCTACGTTGGCGGGAATCGGAATCGGCATGTGGCTCACGCATAGCCTGACGCGGCAACTCGGAACGGAGCCCGCGATTGCTGCTGACCTGGCGAAAAGCGTCGCGCAAGGCGATCTCAGCGTGAACATCGACTTGCGGCCTGGCGACACGAGTAGCCTGATGGCCTCGCTGAAGAACATGCGCGACAGCCTGTTGCGGGTTGTGTCGAATGTACGTCAGAACGCCGACGGTGTCGCTACCGCAAGCGCACAGATCGCCCAGGGCAATCTGGATCTGTCAAGTCGCACCGAGGAGCAGGCGAGTGCGCTGGAAGAAACCGCTGCTTCAATGGAGCAACTCACCGCTACCGTCAAACAGAATGCAGAAAATGCCGCTGTGGCCAGCGAGCTGTCGCGCACCGCGAGTAGGATCGCAGTAAAAGGCGGGGAGGTTGTCGATGAGGTCGTCGAAACGATGACTGGGATCAACGACAGCTCGAAGAAGATTGCCGAGATTATCAGCGTGATCGACGGTATCGCGTTCCAGACCAATATCCTGGCGCTGAACGCTGCGGTGGAAGCGGCGCGTGCCGGTGATCAGGGGCGTGGCTTCGCTGTAGTCGCTGGGGAAGTGCGCAATCTGGCACAGCGCAGCGCTGCTGCGGCGAAGGAAATCAAGACCCTGATCTCGACCAGCGTCGAGCGTGTACACCAGGGCACTGCCCTGGTAAATCAAGCTGGCACGACGATGTCCGAGATCGTGGTCGCGATCAAACGTGTGACCGATGTCGTCGGTGAGATCAGTGTTGCCAGCAACGAGCAGAGCGTCGGCGTGGGGCAAGTGGGGGAGGCAGTAAGCCAGATGGACCAGGTTACGCAGCAGAACGCTGCGTTGGTAGAAGAGAGCGCTGCGGCGGCAGAAAGCCTGAAATCGCAGGCCCAGCAACTGGTGCATGCGGTAGCGGTGTTCAAACTGTCGGACGGGGCCACATCTGCCATTGATGGCACGACAGCATCGGTGAGAATTCCAGCCAAAGTACCCGGCGGTAGGAATCGGGTTGAAAGTTTGGGTGCTTCCGCAATCCAGGGGCAGTTTCAAGGTTAACGCGGAGCGGCTTCTATGTAGTGAAATCAGGAATCTGCAGGACGGTCGGCCATGAGGCATCATTCGCCCGACTTGCGGTTCGGACATTCAGACTTCGGTGCCACTCAGAAACCGGCCATTCGATTGATGAGGACAAACGATGCCCCGGCGGGAGGCAACCGGTTTCGATGGCTCGCATGCGGGTTCTGCGCTCCCAATCATGGGACTTGCCTTCTTTCCAGATATTGTTCGACGAAACTGAGGAGTGCCTTGGATTGGTAATTCTTCGCTAGCTGGCAAAGGTGGTCGGCGAAAGGGCGATAGCGTTCGTCGAGCTCGGTCAGGTGCACGGCGCGTTGCACGATGGTACGCATGTCGCCGAGTCGCGCCAGGTAGTGCAGCGCTTCAATTTCCTCATGCGGCGGCACGATCAAGGTCCCTGTGGAGGGATCCGTGGCACGTACAGCCGCGTGGCCCGCTACGGTGCCTTGCGTCTGCGGAACTTCGTCGCCCCACTCGATATTCAGTAACGCCGCGATCTGTAACAACAGCCCGCTGAAGTCAATCGGTTTTGACAGGAATGCGTTTGCACCGGCTGCCAGGCTTTTCGCCGTATCACTCCCCGAGGCGCCGGCGGAAACTGCAATGATGGGCAGATCCCCGAACTCCGGCATTTCGCGTAGGCGCCGTGTGGCTTCGAGTCCGTCCATTCCAGGCATGACGACATCCATCAGGATGAGCGCCGGCCGCAGCGCTTTGGCTTTCTCCAATGCTTCCAGTCCGTCGCCGGCCTCCACCATGTCGAATCCGAGCTGCTCGAGCATATCGACCGCCACAGCACGGTTTGCTGCAATGTCATCTACTACGAGGACGGTCTTGCGCGCCCCCTTGTAGCCGCTTGCCGTCCATTCGGGCGGAACGGCAGTAGCCTGAGGCGCCACCACCGGGACGTTCAGCTCGAACGAGAAGATGCTTCCCGCACCGCGGCGGCTCTCGACGTGGATCTCGCCACCCATCAGGCGCACGAGCTGCCGGCTAATGGCGAGACCCAACCCCGTGCCTCCAACCCGATGCTGAGCATCGCTCACTTGCTCGAAAGGCCGGAAGATCGTCTCAAGATGCGCTTCTTCTATGCCGATGCCGGTGTCCTGCACTTCGAAACGCAGCCGATTGGGCGGCAGGCAACCGACGCGCAAGCGCACGCCACCCGCCTCGGTAAACTTGATTGCGTTGGAGAGCAGGTTGAGCAGCACCTGGCGCAGCCGTTGTTCGTCGAGCCGCACCCCCGCGGGCAGATCAGGTGCCATCTCGCAAGCGAAGGCCAAGCCCTTTTCCGCTGCCTTCACCCGAATCGTCTCGGCGATGAAGTCGATGAATCGGTCGAGCAGAATGTCGGAGAGGCTAAGCTCCACCCTTCCGGCCTCGATTTTGGCCATATCCAGGATGTCGTTGATGATCGCAAGCAGGTGTTCGCCGCTGCGCTGGATCACCGTGATCCCGTCGACCTGGCGTTGGTCGAGGCTCTTATCGCGCTTGAGAATCTGTGCGTAGCCCAGAATTCCGTTCAACGGTGTGCGCACCTCGTGGCTCATGTGCGCAAGAAAATCGCTCTTGGCCTGGTTGGCCGCATCGGCGTATTCCTTGGCGACGGCCAGTTCAGCGGTTCGCTCGCGGATCATGTCTTCGAGGTGCTCGCGATAGCGCCGCAGTTCCTCTTCGGCACGCTTTTGCTCCGTGATGTCGCGTGAGATGCCGAGCAGGAATTGCGGATCGCCGCGCACGTCGAGGATCGGGATCTTCATCGTGTGTACCAGGCGCGGCCCGTGACGCGTGTGAACCGGCTCCTCTGGCACGTCGACCATCAGCCGCGACTCCAGCACGTCACGATCCTTGAGCGCGAAGAAATCGGCCTCCTGCGTTGGAAACAGGTCATGGACGGACTTGCCGATGAGTTCCTCGCGCCGGGCGCCGAGCAGCTGCTCTCCTGCCTTGTTAAAACGCACGAAGCGCAGCGTCGCCGCATCCTTGACGAAGATCATGTCGGGAATGTTCTCGATGATGCTGTCCAGGAAGTGCTCGCTCGCTCGCGCAGCTTCTTCCGCGTGCTGTCGTTCGACGATCTCGGCCGTCTGACCCGCAAGCGCCGTGCTGAGTTCGGCTGTGCGCTGTGTGACGCGTGCCTCGAGTTCGGCGTTGAGTTCCTTCAGCGCATCCTCGGCCTGCCTGCGCTGGCGCCGGTCTTCGAGGAACTGCTCGACTGCGCGCGCCATATCGGCAATCTCGTCGCCGCCGTGAACGGGGACGCCGACGTGCGTGCCGTCGACATCACCATGCCGCAGGAAGTGGCTGACCCGGCGCAGCCGTGCCACGACGTGGCGACCGAGGAATGCGCGGGCGATCAGCCAGGCTAGCAGCAGGCTCACCGCAACTTCGCCGCCCACCCATTTGCGTGTGCGGTCCACGTCGTCGGCCAGATCCTGGACCGCTTTACGGTAGTCGCGCGTGAAATAATCCGACTGCTGGTGTGCCGCGGCCGCCAATGCGTCGGCCTGGCGGCGCAGATCGTCGTCCAGGCTGGCCAATGACGCTCCGGGCCGCGGCGCGGACGCCGGCGCCGACGCCGACGCCGACGCCGACGCTGTTGCGCTGCCCAGCGCGGTCTCGCGCACCTGCGCCTCGATGTTGATCGTGTTGCGGAAGCGCTGACTGGATCGATGCAGCGCCAGCGCATCGACACCTACATCGTCGCTCGTGGTCGCGGAGGCGAGGCGATCCACCAGGCGGTCGAAGAATGCCAATTGTTCGATGACATGCCGGTGCGTCTCGCGTACAGCGTCCGCCGTATCGTCACTGGACAACTGCAATGCCAGGCGTTCGATCATCACGGTGCGCTGCGCCAGATCCTGTGCCTCCTCCTGGCGCGCCAGCCGCTCTTCGGCCAACTGGCGGATCGCGTGGGCCGAACCGGCCAACGAGTAAATGGTCGTGGCACTGACCGCGACTACCAGGGCGGCCAGGCACGAAACTACCAGCGTGAACTGGGCGGTGAGCGATTGTGGGAGCGGAAGTTTCACGGGCGTTGCCAGATGCGGCGATAGATGTCGCGATAGCCGTCGGCCGGGTCGTAGAGTAGACGATCGCCGCCGTCTGCGGCGATGTTCTCCGCTGTCACGAGATGCACCGGAACCATGTAATCCGTGACGCCTCTCCCGGCGAAGAGCCGGTTCATCTCGTCGACCAACTGCCAGCCGTGCAGATTCAGGGGTTCGGCCACGGTGCCCGTCTGGAAGGTGCCCGCCCGGATACGCAGGAAGGCGGACTCGCTGCCGTCACCAGCCGACAGCATGGCCATGGCGGCGCTCGGCATTCCGGCCTGGGTCAGCACCGGGGCGGCGTAGTCGAAGTAGATGTCGTTGACGGCCAGCGCATGCGTCCAGCGCTTGCCATACCGTGCGAGCAAGGTGCGTGTCGCGCCCGGCATCAGTTCCTGGCTGCGTGAGATCGCCACGTCGTGCACTTCGAGCAAGGTGCAGCCGCTGCACTCGCGTACGACCGCAGCCATTTCATCCGCCTTGGTTTGCGCAATCCGGAAATTGGAGTCGGTAAAGATGACGACTCCCGCATGCCCGCCGGACTGCACGATAGCCGCCAGCGCGGTCACGCGCGCGACCTCAAGCGGATCTGTCTCCACGTTCATCGCCACGGGCGTGCCAGGTACCGGTCCGGGTTGGGCCGCGACATGCCAGCCGACGATGGGAATGCTCCGCTCGGCAAACGGCCGCAGCCCGGGCAACAGGGCGCGCGCATCGCCACCGACGATGATCAGACCGTCTGGATGACTTGCCAGTGCATTCGCAAGCATCTTCAGCCGCAGGTCCGGCGTGCCGCCAGAATCGAATATCCTTACGCTCCAGCCGATGACTTTGGCCGCCTCCAGCACACCGTCGACAACGCCGACGATGCCGCCATTGCGCAAATCCTCGGCGACGATAGCGACGCGTTTCCCGGGTTGTGCGCGCGGCCCATTGCGCGGGCCGTTCCAGGGTGCAGCGGGTTGCGCCGCGACATCGACGACACGCTTCGCTTCGGCCAGATAGTCCTTCGCCGCGACTGTGGTCCCGGGCAGCGGGGCAGTCGGCATACCCTGCGCCGCGGCAACCGAAAGCACGCACACGCAACTCCATGCCAGAAGCAAGCCCCTCATGCTGTTCCCCAAGGGCCCCATCGGGGTTAAATGACCGCATTGACGACGCACCTGAATGCCTCGCGCTGGGTGACCCTGCGAATAAAGATAGTACACCCCGATGGCAGCGAGTTATCGGTCATGCGCTGCCGCCGCGCGCGAGCAGAGCGATGACCGTTCGCTAGTTCGTCGAGAGGTGTGGTCCGCCGAGCGCAACGTGCGAAGTCTGATTGGTGTCCGGCGGTGCTGTGTTCCGCTATCTGTCATCGCGCGACGCGATGGCAAGCTCGTGAAACGATGATTCGCAAGCGTCGACCGTCGGAGGATTATTGTCTGGGCGCGACAGGCGTGAAGCTGTTGAGGCACGTCTGGGAAGGGCAGGGACGCCCGTTGAATGGCGTCTTGGCGAGCGCGCTTAAGGATCGCATCGAAAGCCATCCGGACATACCTATTTTCACGGAGACAGCATGCAACCCCTCATCGCGGGAAACCTTGACTCGCGCGCTTCCGCCCGTGGCATCACGCGCGCAGAGAGGCGTGTGATCATCGCCGCTTCGCTCGGAACGGTACTCGAACTGTACGATTTCTTTGTCGTCGGGCTTCTGGCGAACGAGCTGGCAAAGGCCTTCTTTTCGGGAATCAATCCCGCAGCCGCCTACATTTTCACGTTACTCGGCTTTGCCGCCGGCTTCGTGCTGAGACCGTTCGGCGCATTGGCGTTCGGACGCATCGGAGACCTCTTCGGCCGAAAGCGAACCTTTCTCGTGACGATCGTCATGATGGGCGCATGCACGTTCGGAATAGGCCTGATACCGGGCTACCCGATCGTCGGCATTGCGGCTCCGATGCTGTTCATCGGCATGCGTCTGCTGCAGGGGCTGGCGCTAGGTGGCGAGTTCAGCGGTGCGGTGATTTATGTCGCGGAGCACGCGCCCGCCCGCGCTCGCGGCGCGTGGACATCGTGGATCATTCTGACTGCGGCGCTCGGTCTGCTGCTATCGTTTGCCGTCGTGCTTCCGCTGCGCGTCCTCGTCGGCAAGGACGCGTTCGTGGACTGGGGCTGGCGTATCCCGTTTCTCGTTTCGAGCATCCTGCTTGCGATCTCGGTCTGGGTTCGACTGAAGCTGGATGAGTCGCCAGAGTTTGCGCGGATGAAAGCGGCGGGGACGTTGTCGAAGGCGCCGATCGCGGAAACGTTCGGCCAGTGGAAACATCTGAAGCTGGTGCTGATCGCTTTCTTTGGCATGGTGGCCGGCCAGGCAGTGGTCTGGTACACGGGCCAGTTCTACACGATGTTCTTCCTGACGAAGGTACTGAAGGTGGATGACGCGAGCGCCAACCTGCTTGTCATTGGCGCGACAGTGGCGACTGCTCCGCTGTACTTCTTCTTCGGATGGCTGTCCGACCGCATCGGGCGCAAGCCGGTCTTTCTCTCGGGCTTGCTGCTCGCCGCGCTCTGTTTCCTTCCGCTTTTCCGGATGATGAGCCATTACGCCAATCCCGCGCTGGAACGGGCGCAGCAGCAGGCGCCGGTTGTCGTGGTGGCGGACATCAGCCAATGCGCGCTGCAATTCAATCCCACCGGGACCGCGACCTACAGCAGCAGTTGCGACGTGGTGAAGGCAACCCTCGGGAAGGCAGGCCTCAGCTACACGACGGTGCCTGGTCCGTCGGGTGCGGTGGCGCAGGTCAGGATCGGTGCGGACCGGATCATCGGGTACGACGCACGTGTGTCCGACGCACACGTGCAATCCCGTCTCTTCGATAACGCGCTACGCGCGGCGTTGTCGCGCAACGGCTACCCGGAGGGGACAGCGGACCTTGCTGCGATGAACATGCCCATGCTGTTCCTGCTGCTCGTCATCAGCTTGAGCTTCGGGACGATGACGTTCGCACCGTCGTCCGCGATGCTGGTCGAGCATTTTCCGTCGCGCATTCGCTACACAGCGATGTCGTTTCCGTATCACCTCGGGTCCGCCATTTTCGGTGGATTCCTGCCTGCCGCCGCATTTGCAATCGTTGCTGCCACAGGCGACATATTTTCCGGTCTGCGATATCCCGTCACGGTGGCGAGCATGGCCTTCGTCGTCACGTTGTTTCTCGCGAAGGAGTCGCGGGGCAAACCCATTGCGGACGCTTCGCCAGTCCAGGCATCCCAGTCGAGGTAAACGACTTGCACAATAAGTTGCTGACGCACTGGGCGTGCGCGGGGCCGCGTCGTTGGCGGACAGCGATACGACAATCGTCTGCCCGGCGCCGCGCAAGATGAGCGTGCGGGACGCCGAAGGCATTCACGCCGCGTGTCTAGCCTGATCGCTTGCGATCTGTGCCGTCGTTCTCCGCTTCACCCGTCTGCTGTAAATGATCGACCAGCAGACGGGCCGCCACCGGCAAGCTGTCATACGAACGAATGCAGATATTCAGTTTGCGCGTGGTCCACGACGCGTGCAGCGGAATGAGCCGGATGCCGAAGGTTTTCGCATAGCGTTGGGCCAGCCTTCTCGGCATGATTCCCAACCCCATGTTCGCTTCCACCATCAGGCAAACGGCATCGAAGCTGTTCACCTGCATCCGGAACTTCACCGGAAGGCCCAGTTCGCTGCTCGCCTTGATCAATTGCAGGTTGATAAAGCTGCCTGTCTGAAGGCCGACCAGGTGGTGTTCGAGCAGGTCCGCGGTTGTGAGCGATGCGCGACGGCCCAGCGTATGCCGCTGGGGTGCAACGACGACCAGATGATCCTCCCGGTATGGCAGGACCGTCACGCCCTCGGGCTGACTGCCGAGGTCGGCGTAAAAGCCTATATCGGCGGCATTCTGGGCCACGCCGCGCAGCGTCACCGTGCTGATCTGCTCTTCGAGTTGCAGTTGCACCAGCGGATACTTCTCGATGAAGGTTTGCAGATCGTGCGGGAGGAACTGCGCGATAGTCGACACGTTGGCGAAGATGCGAACGAGGCCACGCGTGCCGCTCGAATAGTCGCGCATCGACGCGTACACGTTGTCGAGATTGTTGATCACGCCGCGCGCCAGGTTCTGCAACGCGGCGCCGGCGATGGTCAGCTCGATGCCCTTGTTGCTCCGGGCAAAAAGCTCAGTCGCAAGAATGGCCTCGAGATCGGAGATCCGCTTGCTGATTGCGGAGGCGGCAATGTGCTCCCGTTCGGCCGCCGCCGCGATCGTGCCCAGTTCGGCAACCGTCAGAAAAAGTTTCAGCGATACCGGATCGATTCGCATCGATAGCCCCCGCGTTCTCCGTATGAGAGCCCCGATTGAAGCATATTTACCTGGACAACACGAATGGGTTCGCAATCCCCGGAACAGGATTGATGAACACGCTCCTGGCTTCGAGGTATTCGTGGATGGCACGCACCCCGTTCTCACGACCCATCCCGGACGCCTTGACACCGCCGAAAGGTGCCATATAGCTGACCACGCGATATGCGTTGACCCATACGGTACCCACGTGCAATCGACGTGGAAGGGTGATCGCTCGTTGCAGGTTCTGTGTCCAGACGCCTGCTGCGAGGCCATAAGGACTGTCGTTGGCGATCGCAACGGCTTCGTCCTCGGTGTCGAACGGAATGACTGCCAGCACGGGACCGAACACCTCTTCGCGCGCTATGCGCATGTCGTTGCGCACGCCGGTAAAGATGGTTGGCTCGACAAAAAGTCCCTGTTCGCAACCTGGGCGACGCGAGCGCTCGCCGCCCAGAACGCAACGTGCGCCTTCGGCTTTCGCGATGGCGATATAGCTGAGGGTCTTGTCGAGTTGAGGCAGCGTCGACACGGGGCCGATGTGGGTCGCCGGATCGCTGGGATCGCCGAGGCGCGCCGTCTTCACGAATTGCGTGAATCGAGGACTGCACAAGGAGCCGCGAGCCGGCCATGCAGGTCTGTCCCGTCGCCGCGAAGATGCCTGAAACCACGCCCTTGACCGCATCGTCAAGGTGTGCGTCTTCGAAAACGACGTTGGCCGATTTGCCACCCAGTTCCAGCGACACACGCTTGAACGTTTCCGCTGCGCTCAACGCCACCGCGCGCCCGCCGCTGTCACTGCCGGTAAAGGCGACGCGCGCCACCAGCGGATGAACGACCAGCGGTTGACCGACCTCGCTGCCGAATCCCGTGACGACATTGACGACGCCAGGCGGAAAACCCACTTCCTCGCAGAGCCTGGCGAACTCGAGCGTCGACGCCGACGAGAACTCCGACGGTTTGATCACAACGGTGTTGCCGGCTGCAAGGGCCGGCGCTATCTTCCACGCAGCGAGCAGCAGCGGCGAGTTCCACGGCGCGATGGCCGCGACCACGCCTAACGGCTCATAGGTCACGTAATGCATCATGCCGGGCCGGTCGATCGGCGTGACAGCGCCTTCGACCTTGTCGGCGAGGCCGGCGTAGTAATAGAACCACTGCGGCAGATACTCCATCTGCGCGAGCATCTCCGCTTTCAGCTTGCCGTTGTCCTTGACCTCCATATCGGCGAGATGCGCGGCGTTGGCCGCGATTGCGTCGCCGAGACGGTGCAGCAGCAGGCCACGCGCGCTTGCTGTCGTGCGCGCCCATGGGCCGCTCTCGAAGGCCGCGTGCGCGGCCTTGACCGCGGCGTCGACGTCTTGCGCGGTCCCACGCGGGAAGCGGGCCCACGGCTGGGCGGTGTAGGGATCCGTGCTCTCGAAGGTCTCGCCGTTCGACGCGCCGCGCCATGTGGCGCCGATGCGCATTTCAAATGACTTCATCTGTCTCATCCTGTCGGTTTATGGACTATGCCCCGCGACACGCGCCGCGTCAGGTGCCGAGTGTGCGCGGGGCGCTCGACAGCGCAAAGTGTCCTTTTGCGAACGCGCCATCGCCATCCGCGATGGCGGGGAAACGATCGGATCGTGCGCCCGATTCCGACGCCGGATAAGGTGCGATACGGATAACTAACCGCTGATTGCGGGTGTCATTCGAGCCGTCGTTTTTGGAGATGGCAGACTCGCAAAGCAATGGTTTTCAGCCGATCGCGACGCAGACATGATTCGAACTCACCACCTGTCGAACCCTGTGTCAGCACCGGACGAATCCAATTGGAAAACTTCACCCTTCGAGAACCGCGCTATCGCTTCACCGGACACGAACGTGTCCTGCACGACGTATCTGCAGCGAATGCGCTTCCCGGCCTCCTGTCCCTGTTCGGCTACGAACGCGTATTCCTGGTTTGCTCCAGATCGATCAACACAAAGACGACGATCGTCGAGGAACTCAGCGCATGTCTTGGCAGCCGGCTGGTGGGTTTGACCGATGAGGTCGGCGAGCATTCTCCGTTGTCGAATGTGCTGAAGGCCGCACGTCATGCGCGGGACGTCCGCGCGGATGTCATCGTGGCGGTGGGAGGCGGTTCGGTCATGGACATGTGCAAGGCGATGCAGCTTTGCATATCAGAGGACGCATACGACCGGGACGCACTGCTCAAGCTGCAGTTCGTGCTCTCAGAAGACGGAACCGAGATGCTGACCACGTCGCGAGCCGCGCCGCGCATCCGGCAGATTGCCATTCCGACCACGCTGGCAACTTCCGAGTGGACGCCGGTCAGTACCCCGATCGATGACGAGACGCGTCTGAAGGCGCGCTTCGTCGTTCCAGACGGCTCGCCGCGCGCTGTCATTTACGACCCTGCGATTCTCGGTCAAACGCCGTCCCGTCTGCTGCTGTCGACGGGGATCCGGGGTCTCGATCATGCGATCAACACCGCGTGTTCTTCGTCCCCGCACCCGTTTGCAAGCCTGCTCGCCGAAAAGGCCATTCAGCTTTACATGGAGAACCTGCCGCTCCTGAGGGGCAGGGCGAGCCGCGAAGCATTGATGAACTGCCAGCTCGCCACCTGGTACACGGGAATGGGACAGATGTCGGTGCCGCATGGTTTCAGCCACTGGATGGTTCACATCGTCGGCCCCTATGGCGGGATCGCGCACAGCGACGCAGCGTGTGTGCTGATGCTCGCGCAAGCCAGGTGGCTCGACGGGTGGGCCGAGCCCCAGCACAGCCGGCTTCGCGCTGCGCTGGGCCAGCCAGACCGGCCGTTTCATGAAATCCTGCGCGAACTTCTGATACGGCTGGAGATGCCGATGACCCTAGACGACCTCGGACTGAGCCGCCAGCGGGTGGAAGCGATGATGCGTCCGGCGCTGGAGCATCCGATGGTCACGCTCAACAACCTTCGGCCAATCCGCACGGAGGAGGACCTGCGCGCCATTCTGGAGCTCGCGTGGAAAGCGTGACGTCGCGCGGATCGATTCCCCCAATCCTTGAATCCCGTTTTGAACGCAGTGGAGATATAAATGCGTAACGTCCTGATAGGCGGCATCGGAATGACGCCGTTTGGCAAGTTTCTCGACCGCAGCCTGAAGTCGCTTTCGGAAGAGGCCGTGGGTCACGCGCTGCGCGACGCGCGCGTGACAGCGGACGACGTCGAACGCGTTTTCTTCGCGAATGCAGCAGCTGGCGTTGTTACCGGACAGGAGATGATTCGTGGTCAATCGTCGCTGCGCAACACGGGCCTGGACGGCAAGCCGATTTACAACATCGAGAATGCTTGCGCATCCGGTAGTTCGGCCTTGAACCTCGCGTGGCTATCGGTGGCATCGGGGCAGGCCGAGACCGCGCTAGTGGTCGGGGTTGAAAAACTCTCGCATGAGGACAAGGCGGTCTCGTTCGGCGCGTTTGCGAAAGCAGTGGATATCGACGAACCGCTGGCGGGCGACGTCAAGGCTGGCAGCGGCTCGCTCTTCATGGACCTCTACGCAGCCAAGGCCCGCAAGTGGATGGTCAAGACCGGCGCCGACGCGAGCGATTTCGCGAGAGTGGTAGTCAAGAGCCGACGCGCGGGCTCCCTGAACGTCGCCGCCCAGTTCCGGAAAGAGACCACGATCGATGAAGTGCTGATGAGCCGCATGATCAGCGATCCGTTGACGCTCTTCATGTGCTCGTCGATTGGAGATGGCGCGGCCGCGGTGTTCGTCTGCTCCGAAGCGTACGCGGCGAAGCGCGATATCCGTCCGGTGTTCATCCGCGCGAGCGCGATCGTGTCCGCGAAGGCCGATGGCAGCGGGGATCTGGTTGCCGTCAGGGCTGCCCATGTGGCCTACGAAGAAGCGGGCATTGGACCGTCGGATGTGCATGTCGTCGAACTCCATGACGCGTCGGCCCCGGCCGAGCTGATTCACTACGAAAATCTGGGTCTTTGCGCGCCCGGTGAAGGTCCCGCGCTGATCCGCTCGGGCGACACGGACATCGGCGGGCGCATCTCGGTGAACCCGAGTGGCGGGCTGCTCTCGCGCGGTCATCCGCTCGGCGCCACGGGCGTCGCCCAGATCGTCGAGCTGACGCAACAGCTGCGGGGCACAGCGGGCGCGCGCCAGCGTCCGGGTGCAAAGGTCGCGCTCGCCGAAAACAACGGTGGTCAACTGGCGGGCGACTCCGCCGTGGCAGTGGTCACCATTCTCTCGACCTGACGCCGTCCACGGGCCGTTCAGCCGGTCGCGCATGACAAAGCGGATCCACCATTTCCACACGGACAGCACCATGAATTCTGCAGAGAGAAGCAGCGACGCCGAAGTCGCAATCGTCACCGGTGGCGCCAGGGGCATTGGGCTCGGCATCGCCACCGTCCTCGCGCGTTACGGCCGTCGCGTGGTCCTCTTCGATCGCGATCGCGACAGCCTGAATGAGGCGACGGCGTCGCTGTTGGCTGCGGGGGCCGACGTGTGCGGCATGGCCGTCGATGTAACGAGCAGCGAATCCGTCAATCACGCGATCGATGAAGTCGCGCAACGTTTCGGCGCGATCCACGTTCTGGTGAACAACGCCGGTATCGTGCGCGACAAGCGCATCACCAGAATGAGCGACGACGACTGGGACACGGTGGTCGACGTGAACCTGAAGTCCCAGTTTCTCTGCTGCCGCGCGGTGTTGCAGCATATGGCGCGGGCGGGCTACGGACGCATCGTCAATATGTCCTCGCGGGCGTGGCTGGGCGGTGTCGGGCAGGCGAACTACGCCGCGGCAAAAGGCGGCGTGGTGAGCCTGACCCGCAGTCTGGCGCTGGAGTGGGCGAGCGCTGGCGTGACGGTGAATGCGATTGCGCCGGGTATCGTCGACACACCGCTTTTCCGGGGATACGACGTGGATTTGCAGGAGAGGCTGCAACGATCCGTCCCGGTTCAACGGATCGGAACGCCCGAGGATATTGCGCAGGCAGTGCTCTTCTTTACGCAGAAGGAAGCCTCTTATGTCACGGGGCAGGTCCTCTATGTGTGCGGCGGCCGGTCGCTTTCGTCGCCGGGCGTGTGAGGGGAACGACCATGGCGATTCACTACGCAGTAAGGGACCATATCGCAACGGTGACCCTTGACCGTCCGGATGCGCTCAACGCGCTCGACCTCGCAAGCCTGGGCGACCTGAGAGATGCACTCAGTCGCGCGCGTGATGATGACGCTGTGCGCGTGATTGTTCTTACGGGTGCCGGCCAGAAATCGTTTTGTGTGGGTGCGGATCTGAAAAAGACACTTCCGCCTTCGACCGGCTTCGGTACGTCGTTCGTTAAATCGATCGATCGCTCGGCGGCCGAAGGCGTCTATGTCCGCCTGATGGACTTGACCTCGTTACGGATCTTCAAGCCGATCATCGCGGCTATCAACGGCTATTGCCTGGGCGGCGGCCTCGAGCTCGCGCTTCAGTGTGACCTGCGCGTCGCGTCGACCCATGCTGTTTTCGGTTTGCCGGAAGCCGTTGTTGGCAGCATCCCCGCAGTCTGCGGCATTCAGTTGCTCCAGAAAGCGGTGCCGCCTGCCGTCGCGATGAAGATGCTGCTCACCGGATGCAGGATCGATGCGTCGTACGCAGAGCGAATCGGCCTGGTGTCCGACCTCACGGCTCCTGAGTCGCTGATGGACACGGTGCGGGAACTCGCCAGGGCAATCGCGGACAACGGTCCGCTCGCGCTCCAGATGATCAAGAAGGTGGCGGAAACCAGCAGCAATGTGCCGCTGACTCAGGCTATCGAATTCACCGAACTGGCATGGGGCGTGATCCGGGATTCGGAGGATCGGATCGAAGGGCGAAAGGCGTTCGCCGAAAGAAGAAAACCCCGGTTTCGTGGCCGGTAAAGAGCAAGGAGACAACCATGCTGAACGGAGCAAGGATTCTCGCCTGCGGCTCACGGAGTGCGGTCCGCATGAGTGCGAGACTCCTGGAGAGTGCTGGGGCGTCGGTCGATGTCATCGATCCGGAGTGCGTTGCGGAAGAACAAGGCCTTCAGCAATTCCAGGCCTATGACGCGGTCATTGTCTCGACAGATACGTGTGCGGCGACACTAAAGCGCGCAATCGGCGAGCTTCTGGCGTCCGGCTCCATTATTGTGTGCAACATCACCGCGACCGGTCCGCAAAGCGCCCGTCAGGGCATGCGCTGGTCGGATGGCCAGATTCAGGCGATAACCGGTTTGATGGATACAACTGGCTTTGCAGACGGCGAGCCTGTCAGGATCGGCATTCCGCTCACGGAAGTCTCCGCGGCCATGTACGCTGCGTCGTCGATCTCAGCAGCACTTCGGGTCAGGCAACTTCGCGGGTTCGCACAGAACGTCGATGTCACGTTGTTCGGTTGCGCGGTCAGCGCGCTGACAACGTTCCTGCCGAACGCGTTCGTCGGTCGGATGGCTGGGCGCGTCGGCAATCGTCATCCCTCGTGCGCGCCGTGGAACGCCTACCGGACGAGGGACGGCTGGGTGCTCATCTGCACAAGCTCCGAAGACCAGTGGCACAAACTTAAGCATGCCGCGCGTATCGACGGATGCGACGATGAGCGGTGCAGTTCGCTTGCGGCGCGGGTGAAGAACGCCGACTACCTCGACCGGATCATCGAAGCATGGACGACTACCTTGACGACCGATGAATGTTCGACGCTCTGCGAGCAAGCAGGCATAGCAGCCGGTCCGATCGTATCCATCGACGAGTTGGCGCACGAGGCCAACTTCGGCCTGCGCCATCCGGTAGCGTCGCAGCGGATGCAAAGCGCGGGCATTGATAGCGAAACGTATCGGGACGTGTCTGCGTTCCGTGCGACTTCGCTCGTTTCCAGCCGTCATCCAGTGCAAACGGTATGTCGCACCGAAGAACGAACGTCTGCTACGCCGCGCGAGCGCGATGCGGACCATCCGGCGCCGGAGAGCACAGGGCCGCTCGCTGGCATAAAGGTCATAGAGATCGGTCAATACACGACCGCACCGCTGGTGGGCAAGCACCTTGCGGCCATGGGCGCGCAGGTGACCAAGGTCGAACCTCCCAACGGAGAGACCGCCCGGGAATGGGCGCCAGGTCAGGGCGGCACGAGTTACTTTTTTGCGTTGAACAACACGGACAAGCACACAATCTCAGCCGACCTCAAGCAGGCGGCCGGGCGCGACTATCTGGAACGGCTGCTCGCCACCGCCGATGTGCTGGTGGAGAACCTGCGGCCGGGCGCATTGGCGAAACTGGGTTTCGACAGGGACGCGCTTGCGAGGATCAACCCACGGCTGATCTACTGCTCGATTTCGGGGTTCGGAATCGAGTCGGCCTATCCTTCGCGACCGGCCTTCGACACCGTGATTCAGGCGACGGGCGGGCTAATGGATCTGAATCGTACCGGGGGCGCGCCTGTGAAAATGGGCGTTTCGGGTGCGGACATTCTGGGCGGCCAGGTGGCACTCTTCGCGGTGGTTTCCGCACTCGCCGACGAGAACCGGAAAGAGGGCGTGTTCCTGGAAATCGCCATGCAGGATGTCGCCGCATGGTGCTCGCTGTTTTCCGCTGGGAACCCCGTGCCGGATGGCATGGCTATTCGCTGCGCCGACGGCTACGTCTGGCTCGAAAGCAGTGGTCGCCATGATCTGGAGTCGCTTGAAATTTTCACTCGCCGTCTACAGTGGAGCAAAGCAACGCGAAAGCGCGCGGTCTCGGAAATAGAGGCGCTCGGGATTCATGCGGTATTCGTCACCCGAGTGGATGAGTTGATCGACGACAGCGATTTTCTGTCCGACATGCTGACTGTTGGTCGCGATCCCGACGGTGCCTTCTGGCCAATACTCAAAGTGCCGTACCGGTTCTCGCGCACTCCGGCAAAGGTCCGGACTGTGCCGGGTCCGCCGGAGTCGGTCGCGGTCGACGACGCGTCGGGCATGAAATCTATCGCCGGCTTGCCGGTTTCGACGGACGGTCCTTCTTCCTGAACGGATCGTCGGCCGTCGAGTAAAGATGTGTGAGGAGATCGGCTTCGGGCAGCGATCACGCGCTCGCACCGATGCGTCCGGCTGGCGGCGTACCTGGCAGGCACTTCCTCGTTAGCCGCAAGGAACGCATTGCAGCTTGCGGCTGTGGGTTTGTTGGAGTCGTTCGAATCCTGCGTTCACGTTCGAGCAAAACCTTCGCTATTGACGTCCGCGTTCGCATGAGGAGCGGACAGTCGAGCCTTTGCTTCAATCGGCGGCTCAGTGTCGACAAGGGAAATTCGCGGCGAGGCCGAGCGGGTGACTGACGGGCGCTGGCCGAACTTCCGGGTTCGGCCATGAAGCGTCATTCGCTCGCCGTGTCGCTCGGATGTCCAGACGTCGGCTCAGCACCCAATAACGGCCGTTGAGTTTCATCGCACATGTTTCTGGCGTTCACGCATCCTCGGTGACGCCGCGCGTAAGCGCCGGTTGACCCACTGGTGCAAAAGTCTCACGGACATACCAAGGCATGACGACTACGTTGACGAGCCTTCTCGGCCCCGTCGAAGACTATTGTGAAATCGGACAACTTGATGATTTGCTGAGAGGTCGTGGTGCAGTCAATGCCGACATTGACGTCCTGCACCACATCCCCCCCTTGGTCGCGGCGGAAATGGCGGTGGTATTTCGGATCGGATGACCCGTACATTTTCGGATGGCTTGCCGCGCTTCCTGCGCGTGAAAAACGCGGTGGCTTGTACCTGGCACGTTATCGTGGCAGCGGCAGGAAAGTGCGCGCGGCCGCTGACGGCTTCCCGGGACAGCCAAGGCGATCGTCGCACTTCGCAACAATCGCATCGAGTCGGTGCAGCACCAGGAATGAGGGGTGTCGGACGCCCCCGAACGATGCCATGCGCGCACGCGCCGCGCCTCATCCGAAAATCCGAAATGAGGCGCAGCGCGTTTTTTATTCGAGCTGGTACTTCTCGCGCACCAGATGCCCGATCCCCGTGCGGTCGAGGATCGCGAGCGGGCAAAGGAAGGTCACGCGCACCGTGCCGGGCAGCCGACTGATATCGATCGAGCCCGTGATCGTCGCGCGGTTCAGGACCTCTTCGTACGCGAGCCCCGGCACGGCCGCGGCGCGCCGCAGGCCGTGACGGGGCTCGCGTACGAAAACCGGCTCTTCTACACATCTCCGAGCCCACGAGACAAGAGGGCAACTCGTAATCCGTCGGTGGTCAGAAAAAAAACAAAAAGAGAGAACGAGTACAA